>NC_016051.1:0-1200000 GCF_000151205.2 Thermococcus sp. AM4 | reverse complement strand
TGAGATAGTGAGGAGCCTCGTTCAAGAGGGAGACGTTCAGATGGCGAGAAAGGTTCTCAACGTATTCTCCAGTGAACCCGAGAGATCTCAGGCCATCGTTGAGGTGATAAGGGGGCATCTGGCCAGGGAAGAGTTTGCGAGCGTGCTCTCGCTTCTCCCTATGATAGAGAACGAGTACTGGCTTGAAACGGCTCTCGAGGAAACCGCGAAGAGCCTGAGGGATTCCGGAGTACCTAAGGCAACCTACGAGAAGTTCGTCGAGGCTGCCAAGGAGCTCTCGGAAAGGCTGGGGAAGGACCTCCTGAGGGCCTTTCTGACGGGTCTCGTGGAGGGAGGCGATGTACTCGGGGCCGCGGAGATACTGAACTCGGTAACCGGCAACAGGGGAGGCATAGCCTCTTACCTTTCGAAACTGCTCATTGACAGGCCCCGTGAGCTTGAAGCCTTCCTGAGTTCAATCCGTCTGAGCCCTGAGGAATTCGATGGGGTTGCCAAGGCCACCTTAGACGCCCTGCTTGAGAGAAAGCCCTCTCCCGAATACAGGAACATCGTGGAGTTCCTGGGGCGAAAAGCCGAGAACGAGAGGGTTCTGGTGAAGGTTGCGACGTATCTCGCCAAGATCGGGGACTTCGAAACCGCCGAGGAGTTCGGAAGGGCGATAGACGATCCCTACCTGAGGTCCTTGGCCTTTGGGGCGATAGCACTCGAAAAGCTCAGGAGGGGAGACATAGACGGGGCGATAGATGCCGTTAAAAACGTTCCCGACATTGAGTGGGGCTCGTGGCTCATGGGCGAAATACTCGTTAAAATCCTTGAGGGCTCCCTGGGGGAGCACCCGGAGCGGGAGCTGGAGAGAAAGGCCGAGCTTCACCGGAGGAGCAGAGGGGGATCTTGAGAAGTCTAAAGTTTTAAACCCTCGCGCCGTTCTATCATCTACAGCCCTTAGGGAGGAATGGCCATGGTCAGGATAGCTATTATTGGAGGCTCCGGAGTCTACGACCCCAAACTGCTTGAGAACGTAAGGGAGGAAACCGTTGAGACCCCCTACGGAACGGTAAGGGTCAAGATAGGAACGTACAAGGGCGAGGAGATAGCGTTCCTGCCGAGGCACGGGGAGAAGCACAGCGTTCCGCCCCACAAGATAAACTACCACGCCAACATCTGGGCGCTCCACGAGCTCGGTGTTGAAAGGATTCTGGCAACTTCGGCCGTTGGTTCGCTCAACCTTGACATGAAGCCCGGCGACTTCGTAATCCTCGACCAGCTCATGGACTTCACGAAGACGAGGCACTACACCTTCTACGACGGTGAGGACAGCCCCCACGACAGGAAGTTCGTCGCCCACGTGGATTTCACCGACCCCTACTGTCCCGAGCTCAGGAAGGCCCTCATCACCGCCTCCAAGGAGCTCGGCTTCACCTACCACCCGACGGGAACCTACGCCTGCATGGAGGGACCGCGCTTTGAGACGAGGGCAGAGATAAGGGCGCTCAAGATACTCGGCGCCGACGTCGTTGGCATGACTCAGTGCCCGGAAGCTGTTCTCGCGAGGGAGCTTGAGATGTGCTACGCGAGCGTTGCCATAGTCACCAACTACGCCGCGGGAATCAGCAGGGAGAAACTCACCCACACCGAGGTCGTCGAGCTCATGGCGAAGAAGGGCGAGGAGATAAAGCTCCTCCTCATGAAGGCAGTGGAGCACATTCCCAAGGAGCGTCGCTGTCCGTGCAAGGATGCCCTCAAGGGCGCAACGGGCGAGTGATGTTCTCTTCCCTTCATTTCTCCCCCGAAAAGTGCTTACGTTGGGAACCGGAAGTTAAAGAAAGTGTTTAATAGTAGGTCGGCCTAATTCTTCCGGTGATGCGAATGAGGTACGACGTCGTGATTATCGGAGCCTCTGCAGGAGGTATCACAACTGCTATCTCGGCCAAGAAGTTCTACCCCGACAGGAGCGTCCTCGTCATCAAGAGGGAAAAGGTGGGCATGATTCCCTGTGGAATTCCCTACATCTTCGGAACCCTGAAGAGCGTTGACGATGACGTACTGCCGGTTGAGAAGTTCCTGGAGCCCCTCGGCGTCGATATCCTGACGGACGAGGTTACCGACATCGACCCGAAGAGGAAGGTCGTCAGGACCAAGTCCGGGAAGGAGATAGCCTGGGAGAAGCTGGTCTTGGCGACGGGCTCGAAGCCTGCAAAGCCGGACTTTCCGGGCGTTGACCTCGATGGGATATACACCGTTCCCAAGGACTACGAGTACCTCAAGAAGCTCCGCGAGAGGGTTGAGGAAGCCGAGAAAATCGTCATCGTCGGCGGTGGCTTCATAGCCCTTGAAGTTGGCGACGAGATAAGGAAGCTCGGCAAGGACGTGACTCTGGTCGTCAGGAGCAGGCTTCTGAGGGGCTCCTTTGACCCGGAGTTTAGCGAGATGATTGAGGAGAGGCTGAAGGAAGCCGGAATAAACATTGCCTACGAGCAGGTTGAGGGCTTTGCCGGGAACGGGAAGGTGGAGAAGGTTAGGCTCCTTGACGGAAGGGAAATCCCTGCCGATTTGGTAATCCTCTCCACCGGTTACAGGCCCAACGTCGAGCTGGCAGTTAAGGCCGGCCTCAAGGTTACTCGCTACGGGGTCTGGACCGACGAGTACATGAGAACCTCTCACCCCGACATCTTCGCGGTTGGAGACTGCGTGGAGCACAGGGACTTCTTCACGGGCAAGCCCTACCAGCTCATGCTTGCCTCAACGGCCACCTTCGAGGCGAGGATTGCAGGGGCGAATCTCTTCAAGCTCCAGATTGTCAGGGAGAACAGGAGGACGATAGGTGCCTACTCAACCCACATTGCCGGCCTCACCCTCGCCGCGGCCGGTTTGACGGAAGAGCAGGCAAAGAGGGAAGGATTCGAGGTCATCGTGGGCTACGGCAAGGGCCCGGACAGGCACCCGGCGAAGTTCCCGGACACCTCGATGGTAACTGTCAAGCTCATCTTCTCCCGCGACAGGGGTGCGATACTCGGGGCCCAGATAGCTGGTGGCAAAAGCGTCGGAGAGATGATAAACATCCTTGCCTTGGCCATACAGAAGAGGCTCACGGCGAGCGAGCTCTACACCCTCCAGATAGCGACCCATCCGCTCCTTACGGCCTCGCCCGTCGGTTACCAGATACTCCAGGCGGCCGAAGATGCACTGGCGAAGCTGAGAACGTGATTTTTGGCTTCTTTTTGAATTTCAATTTTGTGAGAAGAATCGACCCTTGGTCAAACTCTGCGGGACTTTTGTCCCTTGCGTCAAGCGTTACTTAAAACAGTTTCAACTTTGCTTTTGGCATCCAAAGGACGCCGTTTAAAGATTGAAACACTCACAAGCAAGCTTTTGGAAAAGTTTGACCAAAAGTTAGTAGCTCCTCGCTAAGGGCCCCAATAAAATTGATTTTACTCACAAAATCGCTCTTTCCAACTAGAGACCACAAAAACAGCACCCTACAAGAGGGTTTGCTCTCCCTTGACGCCCTTCGGGCGTCGATTCTAAAAGTAAACCTCTGCAAAAAGGAGCAATTGGAAGGGTTCTCACACTCAAGACGACAAGTCAATGAGAAAATCACCCGAAATATCGCTTTCCAAAAGGAGCTACCAGCTTTGATGAAACTTTGCGAAGGCAAAGTTTCGATGGCGCCCCGGCGGGGATTTGAACCCCGGACCTCGAGGTCCGCAGCCTCGCGCCCTATCCAGACTAGGCCACCGGGGCACTGCCCGCTAACCCTTCTCGTGAACGCTTTATAAATTTAATCCCTCACCTCATGTAGGCCATGACGTAGAGTTCGCAGGGGAAGTCTTTCTCGGTCAGCTTAACCCCCCTGATTTTCGTCTTTCCCTTGTCGTCTGGAAAGTGCCAGGTGGCCGATTTCCCGTTGCACAGTCTAACGTGGACCTCCCGGATCTTGTTCTCGTCACCGTTGGCGTAGACCCACACCTTGTACCTGTTGCTATCTGGATAGTAATGGAGGTTCACGGAGACGTAGAAGTCGCAGTTTTTCGTGGCTTTACAGCCCTCCGGATACCTGTAGACAACCCAGGTCACCGGGTGATCGTAGCCGGGCTTTTCGGGGGAGAGCTCGGGGTCTATGTAGGCTATTCCCGTTATTGGGGTCCCCTTGGATGCGGGCAGGGTGTACTTAACTGCAACCGCAATGACGATGAGTGCAGCAACGGCCATCAGCAGGTATTCAAGGGAACCTTGGGCCCTCTTCACGTATTCCACCAACGTAAATTGTTCCCCCTCTGAAAAAGCTTTACCGAAAGATTTATAAATCCACCAAGATTGAGTATTAACCGGGCCTGTGCGGTGGTAGTCTAGCCTGGCTAGGACAGCGGCCTGCCACGCCGCTGGCCCGGGTTCAAATCCCGGCCACCGCACCAGCTTTTTCGCGGGTTCACTCTTTCAAATGCAATTTTGAAAGTTCGTGCTTTAAACGGCTATTTTCTGTGAAGTCCCTTTAGGGTGTTTTTCAATGGGTTCCGTCCCCGAAACGTTTAAATACCTTGAGGTTTTTAGTTCCTTTAGGTAAGAAAAACGGGAGGTGGTAGCATGGTGTACGTGGCTGTTTTGGCGAACATAAACGGAAACCTTCCAGCCCTGGCGAAGGCTCTTGAAAAGATTGAGGCCCTTAAGGAGGAAGGTTATGAGATCGAGAAGTACTACGTTCTTGGAAACGTGGTCGGCCTCTTCCCGTACCCGAGGGAGGTTCTCGACACGCTCGACGACCTCATCAGGAACAACGTCGTCAAGGTCATCCGAGGTGAGTTCGACCAGGTCATAGCGGCCAGCGACCCGCACGCCGAGGGCCCGGACTACATAGACAACCTTGAGTACCCGCCCTACATCAAGAAGGCCCTGAAGTACACATGGGAGAAGCTCGGCCACGAGGGCAGGGAGTTCATCAGGGATCTGCCGATTTACCTCGTGGATAAGATAGGAAAGAACGATATCTTTGGCGTTTACGGAAGCCCGCTCAACCCCTTCGGCGGACAGGTTCTTCCCGACCAGCCGACCAGCTACTATGAGGCCATAATGAGGCCCGTCAAGGACTACGAGATACTCTTTGTGGCATCACCTAAGTACCCGGTCAACGCGAGAACGAGGTACGGAAGGGTTATCTGCCCCGGAAGCATCGGCTATCCACCCGGCAAGAACCACAAGGCAACCTTTGCCCTGGTTGACGTTGACACGCTCCACGCCAAGTTCATCGAGGTTGACTACGAAAAGGAGAAGCGGCTCGTTGAGGAGAAAATCAAAAGGGAAGGTCTCCCGGAGGAGCTCATCAAGATTCTGTACAGGGGGAAGGTTTGATCTTTCTTTATCCTTTCTGGAACCCCAGGTAGAAACCGGCAACGAAGGCTCCCGTTCCCGGAAGGAGTCCGAGGACTTTCTGACCCAGGCTAACCACCTGAGAGGTAACGCTTCCGGTCAAGTTGAAGAGTTTGTCGGTGTTTATCGTTATAACGCCCTTCTGCTGGAGCCAGAACAGGCTTAGGACGTAGGCTCCGATTATTGTCATCACGATTTTCATGAACTTTTTGAGGGCGTAGCCCGTTATAAAGCCCGTTATCCCCCCAACGCCGAGATCACCGATCATTCCGTTTAGATCGAACTGCATGCTCACCACCACCCAAAATTAGGAGATCGGGATTAAAATAGTTTTCTGGCCCAAAACTTTAAATTATATCGGCCTGAAATATTTAGTAAGGATGAACTAACCGGGTGAGACCATGCCCAGTCCAATGGAAAGATTGCGGGATAAGATCACCAAGGAAGTCCTGTGGCTCTACATACTCAAGCTTCTCAGGGAAAGACCCATGTATGCGTACGAGCTGAAGCAGGAGATAAAGAAGGCCTTTGGCTTTGAACCCGCCACCGTGAGCTCGTACGTTGTTCTGTACAAGCTTGAGAAGGACGGCTACGTAAAGGCGAAATGGCAGGAGGGCCTGAGCGGCAAGCCTTCCAGGAAATACTACGAGCTAACGCCCCAGGGGGAGAAGCTTCTCGAAGAGGGGCTGGCCTTCCTTGAGGAGACCCTCTCAAAGCTCAAAGGAAATCCAAAGAAAGGGTGAAACGGAGTAAAATTTTCTTGATAAAAATTTTGAAACGGGGCGTCAGCGGCCGCCACCGCGCGGCTCCCTGGCCTTTGGTCTAAGCCCCTTATAGCCGCATTTTCTGCACTTCTTGGCGCCCCAGGGGTTTGTGGCGCCGCAGCGCATGCAGATAAGCTTTCTGAAGATTCTTGCCTCAGCCTCTGGGAATCTCGCCATCTCGACCACCTCAATGATCTTGAACTGAACTTTCATCCAGCGCGGAATTTTTAAACCTTTGGTGCGGGGGACGGGATTTGAACCCGCGAAGCCCTGCGGCACCGGATCTTAAGTCCGGCCCCTTTGGCCAGGCTCGGGCACCCCCGCGCGAGGGGAATAAAGGGAGGAGGAGTTAAAAACCTTCCCCTCAGGTTCTGATGATCCTCATCTCGAAGTCCTCAACAGGGACCTTGAAATCTTCCCTGTTCTCGATTTCCTTCCTGTTGTAGAGTATTTCCCTCGCGAGTATCCAGTAGATGAGCGCTAAAGCCTTTCTACCCTTGTTGTTCGTCGGAATCGCGAGATCAACGTAGCTGAGGAAGTTCTCGGTATCGACGAGGGCAACTATGGGTATGCCAACCTCGATCGCTTCCTTCATCGCCTGGTGGTCGGCCCTCGGGTCGGTGACTATGATGACGTCCGGCTCGAAGAAGTTCTTGACCTGCGGGTTGGTCATGGTTCCCGGGAGGAAACGGCCCGGAATCGTCCTGGCCCCTGTAACCTCACCGAACTTCTTGACCGGCTTCTGGCCGTAGAGCCTGACGCTGACAGCGAGGATGCTCTCCGGGTCGAACTTGGCCAGGAACTTGCCCGCTATCCTGAGCCTCTCGTCGGTCTTCCTGACGTCGAGGACGTAGAGGCCGTCCTGCCTGACGCGGTAGATGAACTTCTTCATGTCCTGGGTCTTCTGCTGGGTTCCTATGTGGACACCAGCCGCGAGGTACTGATCAAGTGGGACGAGATATTCCTCCATCCTTCACACCTCCGGTTATTCCTCAAACGTTATCAACCTACCCCTTTCGCCGAGGTCCTCGGCAATGCGGTTGAGTTCGTTCATCTTGGCCACCGAGTCCTTCCCCAGGATCATAGCCGGGCACTTCAGGCCCACGGCCAGGTGGGGAAGGGCCTCGTCGGCCGATTCGTATCTGGCCTCCGCCAGAATGGGAGTTATGCGCTCTGATTTAACATCGTTCACGAGGTTGTAGAGGTCTGTGAGAGTGCCGAGGTTTATAGGCTTTATGGAGAGGGCGTTGTAATAGCGCCTGTCTATGATCCCCTTCTCCCGGAACAGGTGCTCCCCATCGATGAAAACCCCGTGCGTTCCGGCTATGAGTTCGAGGAAGAGCTCCTCGCTCCCAACGGGCTTGACGTAGGCAACGTTGTTGTCCTCGACGAGGTTCAATAGCTCTTCAGTTTCGACCTCGGATTTCAGTGCGATGCCCAGGGAAACCTCAAGACCTAGCTCTTTGCCCGCTTTCTCGGTTGCCTCTGACAGCGCCTCCAGGGATATCGCTTCCGTTGCCTCGAGAACTTTGTTGGCGGCGTCCACCACGTCCGTTATCTCCATTATGTCGCGGACGAGCACGTAGTACTCGAACGTTTCATCCTCGGCAAAGGCGAGGATCGGAACGGGCAGCTCGGTCGTAAACGTTCCGCCGATGTAACTGTAAAGGGGAAGCCTCTTAACGCTCGCGGCGGCTTTGGCAACGGCGATCGAAACGGCCAGGGCAGTGTTTGCACCGATGTGGCTGAAATCATCGGTTCCGTCGATCTCCCAGAGGTAGCTGTCTATCAGTTCCTGCTCGCTGGCATCGAAGCCTATGAGCTCCGGCCCGATTATCTCATCGACTTCACTCACGGCACGGTGCGCCTCGGCTATGTAAAGGTGGGGATCCTCGTCAATCGGGGCGGCGAATCTGCCAAAGCCCGAGCTGGTTATGACGTCAACCTCAACGGAATACCTGCCGCCCCTGAGCACGGCCACCCTGCCGATAACGTTCTCTATGATCGTCATCTTCCATCAGCTCGGTCTGATTACTGTGATCGGGATTATCCCTTTCTCGAACTCTATTATCGCGGCCTGCAGTGGAGTCGAACCCTCCGGCACGTCCACCAGGACTGGGGCACCGAGCGCGATCTGGAGAGCCCTCGCCCCGATGATGCGGGCCTTTTCAAAGCGGGTGTACCTAAACATTACCCCCTCCCTCCAAACGTCCTCTGCAAATTTTGGTGGGGCCGCCGGGATTTGAACCCGGGTCTCCGGCACCCCAAGCCGGGAGGATAGACCAAGCTACCCCACGGCCCCCCAAGAATTGCGGTTTTTAGTAGACTTTATAAACCATTACCTGGTCGATGAGCTCCACGTGGCTCAGCAGGGTTCTCCTGCAGCAGTACCTCTCGACGCCGAGGTCGTCGAGGACCTTGCCAGGGTCTTCCCCGGCCTCAACCCTCTTCTTGAACTCGTAGTACTTGTCCGCCAGCACCTTTCCGCAGGTGAAGCACCTGACGGGGACTATCATTTTCCTAACACCTCAAATTGTTAAAGGGAAGGCATCAACGGTATGACTTCTGCCTTTTCGCTCTTGGACCCTTGGTAGAGCGGTTGGGCTTGTGGGGCTCGGTTCTCCTGCTGTCGCCAACGAGCATAGTTCTGTCGTACTTCATAAACTTTTCCTTCAGGTTCATGTCGTTGGTCCACTCGACAAGCGCGCGGGCAATGGCGACGCGCGCGGCCTCGGCCTGGCCCATGAAGCCTCCGCCCTCGACCTTGACGTCGATGTCAACCTTGCTGACTATCTCCTCTCCAGCCAAGATGAGCGGTTCCATGATGGTGAAGCGCGCTATCTCGGGCTCGATTATCTCGACGGGCTTGTGGTTGATCCTAACCCTTCCCTTTCCTTCCCTTATGGTGGCCCTCGCTATAGCGGTTTTCCTCTTTCCAGCAGTCTGGATGACCCTCATCTTTCTCACCTCAGAACTTTCCACCGAGGAACTTCGCCACTTCACCAACGGTAACGTACTTCGGCGTGGCAAGCCTCGACATGTGGGCCTCGCTTATGGTCTCAAGCTCCTTACCCTCGAACTCCTTGGGAACGCCGACGTAGACCTTGAGCCTCCTGAAGGCCTTCCTTCCGCGGTCAGTCTTCCAGGGGAGCATGCCCCTGACGGTTCTCCTGACTATCTCGTCGCTCCTCTTCGGATAGAAGGGACCCCTCCTCGGGTTGGTCCTGGTTCTGAGCTCGGTCCTCTGCTTGTACTTGGCGAAGATGTCCTCGCGGTTTCCGGTGATGATGGCCTTCTCGGCGTTGACTATGACGACCTCTTCGCCCTCGAGGAGCATCTTGGCAACCTTCGAGGCGAGCCTTCCGAGTATGAGTCCTTCAGCGTTAATAATCCTCATGGCCCATCACTCCATTATGATTACTCCACTACCCTTCGGGTTTCTCTCCATAAGCTCCTCGATGGTTATGACCTCTCCACCGGCTTCGACTATCTTCCTCTTGGCGGTCTCGCTGAACTTCCATGCCGCAACGGTGACCTTGTGCTCGAGCTTTCCTGCACCGAGGACACTCCCCGGAACGATGACGGTGTCGCCCTCCTTGGTGTAGCGGTTTATCTTGCTGACGTTGACTTCAGCCCTCTGCCTCCTCGGCCTCTCAAGCCTCCACGCGATGTCCTTCCAGATCTTAACCCCTTCCTCGTTCGACTTCTTCCTGAGTGCCCGAATGAGCCTTCTCAGGTTGATATCGGTTGGACCGGTTCTCTTGACCATGAACATACCTCCTCAACGCTCTCGCAGGGAAACCGACAGCGGATGGGGTGAGCGTGAAACTGATGCGGGGGCGGGGATTTGAACCCCGGAACCCCTGCGGGAGTGGATCTTGAGTCCACCGCCTTTGACCAGGCTCGGCAACCCCCGCGTCAGTCGGCTAATTTATGGAGTTCGTTTATAAATCTATCGCTCTTCCTCATGAGTATCTTGAGCGCTATGCTCACGATTTCCTCAACGGGGAGCTCTCCGTTCGTTTCCACGGTAAAGACGAACGCCCCGGGTATTATCTCTTCCCTGATCTTGTCGCCCTCATACTCCTCGAACTTTCTTGGGAGGTAGAAGGCTTTGGTGGTCTTTATGACTATCTCGTCCTCCTTCTCCTCCACCGGCAATCCGCGCCTCTCGGCGAGCTCCTTGAGCTCTTCCCAGTCGGGAACCTCTTTGCTCACGTGTATCTCGGTGAGGTACTTGTAGTAAACGAAGCCCGGCTGCCACTTGGCGTGGTCTTTACCGCGGCCGAGCCTGGCGTAAGCGTTGAATGTGAGCTTCTGCCCCTCGGCGAGCTTGACTATTGGAATGTTGGGGTTGGCGGGCTTTACGCCTTCGTCATCACTTTTGAGGTCGCCCGAATACACCATGCCTGGTCCTTCCGCCTGGAGTGAGAGGGTAACGGTGTAGTCGTCGAGATCGAGCGAATCGAGGGAGAACCTCTCGACGGGGGTTGTGAGGGGGATCATGGCCAATCTGTGGGCGATTATCTCATCGAAGAGCGCCGAATCGTTCTCAAAGAACTCGACCTCATCAACGGCGAAGGTGGGGACCTCTGCGAGAATCGTCCTCCTCAGGGCGTTTGCAAAGGGTACATCAACTCCCCGCAGGATGAACTTGATGGCGTCCCCACGCCTTTCAAGAATTTCAAACTTCGGCTCCATTGGCATCACCAAAAAAGGAAGTTGTGGAGGTCAGACGCGCCTACCGCGCCTACCGCCCTTGGGCCTGGTTCCGTCGTGCGGTATCGGGGTGACGTCCTCCACCCTGCCGATTCTGAGGCCGGCCCTGGCGAGAGCTCTAATTGCCGCTTGAGCACCAGGTCCAGGGCTCTTGCTCTTGCTTCCTCCCGGGGCGCGGACCTTTATGTGGACGCCGACGAAGCCCTTCTCCATGGCCTCTTCGGCGGCCCTTCTGGCGGCTATCATCGCCGCGTACGGCGAGGGCTCGTCCCTGTCGGCCTTGACGACCATACCACCGCTCCATCTGCTTACAGTCTCTGCACCGGTTATGTCGGTGATGTGGATGATGGTGTTGTTGTAGGAGGAGTAGATGTGGGCAACTCCCCACTTCTCCTTCTTCTTGAGGTTAACCTGTCCCTCGGTCATGCCTCACCACCCTGCTTGGCCTGTTCAATAACCATCCTCTCGGGGTGAGATTCCTTGGCGAAGGGTGAGTTCTTGGCGTAGGTGATGGTGTCCTCCTCCTCGCGGAGCACGAGGTAGCCCGGTGAGCGGATTATCTGGCCGTTGACCTCGATGTGGCCGTGGACTATGAGCTGCCTGGCCTGCCTTATGGTCCTCGCGAGTCCCTTCTTGTAGACGAGGGTCTGGAGTCTTCTCTCAAGGACGTCCTCGACGGTGAGCGAGAGAACGTCATCGAGCACGGCATCGGCCGGGAGGAGGCCGAGCCTGTGGAGCCTCTGGAGGAGCTGCTGTCTCTCGATCTCGGCCTGCTTGCCTCTCGCTGCGAGAAGCCTCCTCGCCCTACGCCTGAACTCTTTGAGCTGGGTCTCGTGGCGCCAGAGCTCCTTCTTGTTCTTGAGGGCGTACTTCCTCTTCAGAACCCTCTCGCGGTCGAGCCTCTCCTTAATCCAGGGGTGAGATGGAGTCTCGTACTTCTTTCTCTGCTTCTTCGGGTCTCCCATTTACACCACCTCACTTCTTCCTCCTGCTAACGCCGACTGTGGTTCCGTGCCTGAAGTTCGACCTGGTTCTCTGACCGCGGAGCGGCAGGCCGAGCTCGTGCCTTATGCCGCGGTAGGCGCGTATTCTCCTGAGCCTGTTGACGTCCTCACGCCAGGCCATAACGAGCTTGGCTGTAATGAGGTGCATGTCCTTACCGGTCTCGTAGTCCTTCGGCCTGTTGACGGCCCAGGCCGGGATTCCGTGGGCAACGGGGTCCTCGAGGATCTTCTCTATCAGCTTGACCTGCTCGTCGGTGAGGTAACCGGTCTTCATGTAGGGGTCTATTCCAGCAACCCTGAGCACCATCGTGGCGAAGTTTATTCCTATTCCCTTAATCCCTGTCAGTGCCCATCTCAACTGCTTGTGTCCATCCAGATCAACGCCCGCAACGCGGACTATGTGCCTGAAGTTCTCGGTCATTATCAATACACCTCCCATCCCTCTTGGGAATCAAAGGGATTTTGGCGCCGGGACGGGGATTTGAACCCCGGCGGGCAAACGCCCACGGGCTCTCAAGGCCCGCGCCTTCCCAGGCTAGGCAATCCCGGCGTACACGCGGTAACCGCTCCCCTTCGCGAGCTCTCTCACTTCGGTGAAGTGCTCATCCATGAGGGCCTTAATATACTTTGCCCCCTGCTTCGTCTTAATCACCAGTTGCAGGAGGCCACCATCGTTGAGATGCCGGGGAGCGTTTATAACTATTTCCCTCAGGACTTCCTTTCCCGCGTGCACGGGGGGATTGGTGATGATTGAGTCGAATTTTTCGCCCTTAACGGGCTCGTAGAGGCTTCCCCACCTGACCTCGGCGTTTCTAACGCCGTTGATTTTTAAGTTTTTCCTCGCTATACTGACCGCGCGCCTGTTCACGTCGGTCATAACGACGTAGTCAACAAAGCGCGATGCAACTATCCCGATTGCCCCGTAGCCACAGCCCAAGTCGAGGACGCGCCAGTTCATATCGAGAACCATATTCTCTATGAGCAACTCCGTTCCCCTGTCGAGCTTCCCGAAGGAGAAGACACCGCTGGCAGTTATGAACTTGAAGCAGTAACCCCTGATGCAGACATCTATTGTCTTCGTCTTCAGAGGGACGTTCGGCTCCTCGGAGTAGTAGTGGCTCATGTGGGGTGCTTCGTTGAGGGGTTTATCAACCTTTGCTCCCGCAAAGCTTGACCAAAGAGTGCCCTTCTTACTCATAGGCGAAAGGTCAATCGTGCACTAACAAAAGAGCAAGCTGAGATGGGGTTAAATCACACTAAAGCCCTTTGAGATAGTTTCGACTTCAATATCAGCGCCCATCGGGCGCCTTCAAAGAGAGAAACACCCGTTACCCTGGGATACACAGAAAACCCCAATGAAAAATCAGCAAAATTCTAAAAAGGCACTAAATCTTCCGCCGGCGCTTGCGTCAGCAAGGGCCGCTACCACATTTTGGGATACCAGTCCCTCGGCATGAAGACCTTGTCCACATCGACGGCTATGCCCTTGCTCCTCTGGAGCATCTCACCGCTCGTCATCGTGGCTTTTCCAAGTGCCACCAGCTCGTCCTTGAGGGTCATTATCGCAACGAGGTCACCCTTCTTTATGCCCTTGTGGAGCTTGACTATTCCCGGAACGGCCAGGTCCGCGCCGTGTGTCACTGCTGCAACGGCAGAATCCCTTATCCACACCTTGGGCAGATGTTCAACCGCTTTTTCCATCGGCTGTATCACCTTCCTGAAGTACTCCTCAATGCCATCCTCCTTCCAGAAGTGGTAGTAGTCCACCAAGTCGTGAAGCGTCACCAGCGTCTCGTCCTCCTTGAAGGGACCGCTCCTCGTCCTTCTCAGCTCTGCCATGTGCGCTCCAACGCCGAGGGCCAGGCCTATGTGATGGATGAGCGAACGTATGTACGTTCCCGCCTCGACACCAACGCGGAAGAGCACGTCCCTGCCGTCTATCTCGAGCACGTCGATGTAGTAGACCTTCCTCGTCCTCAGGCGCCTCTTCACCGCACTCCTCAGCGGTGGCCTCTGGATTATCTCGCCCTGGAACTCCTTCATGACTGCGAGGATTTTGTCCTCTGGAACGTCGCCGTGAAGGTGCATCAAAGCTACGTACTCCTTACCGGCAGGGAGGAGCGCTTGAACGACCCTCGTGGCCCTCTCAAGGGCAACCGGTAAGACGCCGCTGACCTTGGGGTCGAGGGTTCCGCCGTGGCCGGCCTTGCTCAGGTTGAAGAGCTTCTTAATCCACGCGACAACTTCGTGGCTCGTCGGCCCCGGTGGCTTGTCGAGGTTGATTATGCCGAACTGCATGTGCATCTCAATCGGCCTCTTCTCGGGCGGAAAGCCCCACTTCGGGTTCGTCTCGGCCTTCTCGTCCTTAATCAGAACCTCTCGCTTTATGTCAGCCGGAAGGATTCTCCTCACTTCGTCCCTCGCCATGAGCATCACCTACGGGTCTTCCAACGCTTTGATAAAGTCCTCCCTGCTTATTTGAGCAAGTCTCAGGACTCCAATCAACGTACCGGCTTTTAACTCTTTGTGAAGCGGGACCACAGTTCCTATTTTCCTGCCGTCAACGTATTTAACGAGGACAACGTGGCTACCCTTTTGACGGGACACCTCGAAGCCGAACTTTTTGGTGAGCACTTTAACGACTTCTTCACCCGAGAGCCTTGGCAACTTCGACATGGAAATCGCCCACGAACTTTACCTTCTCCAGTTCATTTCTCAGCTCCGGAAACTCCTCAAGGTACAGCTCAACGGCCTCTTTGAGGTTCTCAATTGCCTCCTCTATTGTCTCTCCCTGAGTCGTAACTCCTGTGAAGACCTCCCGAATGACGTAAACGCCCTCTTCCTCCCAGATGACGGCGTGGAGTTGCACCTCACTCACCCCCATAGAGTTTGAGGTCAGACTTAATAAACCCACCTAATACCTGAAGCGGTACGTGAAAACCGGCCAGTTTGGAAGGTATTTGACCAGTTTGAGGTAGCCGGGGACGAAGACCTCCCGTTTACCCTTCTTCAGTCCATTCATTATTGCCCTAACGACGTCTTCGGGTTCTATTGAACCCTTCGGGTAGGGCACGTTGTTTCGGGTGAAGAACTCCGTCTTCACCTGCTTTGGATAGACGCGCATAACTCGGATTCCCCTACCCTTCAGCTCCCGCTCGAGGTTCACCGCGAGGTAGTGCAGTGCACCCTTGGCGGCGCAGTAAGACGGAAGCTCGGGAACGTTCACGAAGGCGACCCCGCTGATTACGAAGACGACCGTTGAGCCGGGCCTAAGGAGGGGCAACAGCTCCCGCGTGAGCTCAACGGGAACCAACGCGTTAACCCTGAAGAGCCTCTCGAGTTCCTCGTCGCTATGTTGGAGGATAGGCTTCCGGAGTGCATAGCCGGCGTTGTTCACGAGGAGGTCGAGTTCTCCTATTCCAAGTTCTCTTAGGGCCTTCGCTATTCTTTCTGTACTGCCCGGCTCGCTCAGGTCCTCGACGATGTAGTCAAAGTTACCGAGGGCCTTCAGCTCCTCGAGCTTCTCCCGTCTCCTTCCCACGCCAACGACCCTGTAACCTTCATCAAGCAACGCCTTCACAAGAAGCCTTCCGATTCCACCGGTTGCGCCGGTAACGAGTGCAATCATGCCAATCCCCGAAGAATTAGCGAGAGAGCGTTAAGAAACTTATTGGAAGAAGAGTGAGGGAAAGCCCTCACTCAAGGCTTATGCCGGCCTCTTCGAGGGCCTTCTTTATCTCCTCGTCGGAGGCACCGCGCTCGATGTTGATTCTCTCCGGAAGGGGCTCGAGGTGCTTGACGTTCATCCTCCTGCGCTTGACCTTGTTGAGGCCAGCGCCGGTGACGAGGACGAAGTTCTTGTCGATTACGTCGGCAACGACGACCTTCTGTCCGGCCCTCCTTCCGGCAATAACGACGGCAATCCTTCCGACCTCAATAGCTGGCATTCATCCCACCTCCTTCTTTTTGTTTTCCGGGTTTTCACCCGACCCCGCGTCGCCGTCGGGGTAAAGGTGGTCGATGGCGGCCTTCACAATCGCGAAGACCCCATCGGGACCCCATTTGGCAGTGTTTATGATTAAATCGTAAATCGATTTGTCCTCGATGTCGATACCGTAGAGGTTTAAATACCTTTTCCTGTTCTGTTTCTCCCTCTCGGCAATCTGGACGAAGGCCTCCTCGACGGAGACGCCTTCCCTTCTTGCAACCCTCTTGGCCCGCTCCATTATTGGAGCGTCGAGCCATATCTTAAGGTCCGCGTTCTTCACCATCCAGCCGGCGAGTCTGCCCTCAATGACGACGTTACACTCCTTGGCCGCCTCGACCTGCCTCCTGTCAACTTCCCTGTCTATCTCAGGGTGGAGTTCGACGTACTTCTGAAACTCCTCAAGGGTCATTCCCCTTTCCTTCGCCATCTGCCGGAATATCAGCCCGGCGTAAACGTGCTTGAAGCCGTAGTGCCTGGCGAGGTTCCGGCAGAGGGTTGTTGTTCCGGAACCTGCTAGGCCGCTGACGGTTATGACGAGGCAGCCCTTCGGCATGGAAACACCTTCAGAGGGCTATCGAAGCTCTAACCTGGGCCTTCATGACCTTCCTCATGCAGCTCGGGCAGAGGTTCGGGTAGGGCCTCTCGGGCCTCTTCGCGGTCTTCGGGAGCTTCCTGAGCTCGCTCGGCCTCCCGCGCGGAACGCCGTTGAGCGGTCTGCCGCAGAGGGCGCAGTGGGCGACCTTGGGCTTCCTCCTCTCGAAGTGAATCACTGTCCTTCCTCCGGGAGTCCTAACGTACTTCCTCCTCCATGACCTTGAGCGGTACATCGGCTTCATAATTCTCACCTCGCAACCCCTATCAGCGGAGCGTTTTTAAATTTAACCCATGTCGAGGAACTTCCTGAGCACCATACCGATTATGTAGCTGGAAAGGATGTACCAGCCGAAGTAGCCGAGTTCGTCCGGCTTGAGGGCCGAGTGGTACATGCTGTGGAACCAGTCGAAGAGGAAGAACTTGAAGGGGGCTTTGACTATCGCGACCTCGGCGTACCATCTCCTCAGCCAGCCGAAGAAGATCCAGAATATCGGAAGGGTGAGGAACATCGGAACCATGGTCTCTTTCATCATCTCGCTCTGCATCTTCATGAGCTCCATCTGCTTCTGCTGAACTTTTTTGATCCTCTTCTCGTCCCCGGACTTCTGGGCCTCTTTCATCTCCTTCTGGATTTCCTTGGCCATCCTCTGTATCTTCCTGGTCTTCTCGACGTCGGTCATGAAGTAGTAGAGCAGGGTGTACGAGCCGCCTATGACGAAGCCCGCTATCGTTATCGCCAGCAGGGGGTGCTGGACGATGTAACCGCCAAAGAGGTTATCAAGGAACTGGTATATGCTCTCAATCATACTCCCTCACCGCCAGGTTAAGGACTTGAACGAGTTCGTTCACGGCCTCTTCAAGACCCTTGTCCTCGTGGTTCTCGATTATCTTTATAAGGGCATCGGAATGCATGGCGTAGCTTATCGCCGCGGCCCTGTTGAGGTCCTGATGCCTCTGTATCTGCTCCTCCGTCTCAACATCCCTGTCCCTCTTGAGGTCGCGGAGGCGCCTTCCGAGTATCTCGCTCGGCGTTGCCTCTATTATGACTATGAAGTTTGGCCTGATGGTTTCTATAACCTCCTTGGGGAAGCCGAGGAGGTAGCCCATAGGCGTTCTTATCGTGGCGTGGGTGTCGAGTAGAACCGGCTCATCCCGGGCTATCTCAACGATCCTCTGCGCGGCGCGAAGCTGGAGCTGCTTCTGAACCATGGGGTCCAGCTTTCTCATCTCGTCCCTGTGCTCGACGAGTCCCTGCTTTACGGCCTCCTCGAACATAAGGTCCCCGAAGTTTACGAGTCTGAACCTTATGGCCGTCCTCTTGAGGGCGAGCCGGGTTATCGTGCTCTTACCAACTCCGGGAATGCCGGTTATCATGACCACAAACGGCATCAGCACCACCCGCTTTAAACAATCCCGGTAAAAATTGGGGGGTCTCTTTAAAAGATTTGGGCAGGAAAAAGGAAATCCAAAACATCAGCGGCTCGCGAAGAACTTCCTCAAAGCGGGGAACATCTCCGTTGCCTGCTCCCTCGCTATCTCCTCGTAGAACCTGTAGAGTATGCCGACCGTCAGCAGTATTCCCGTTCCGGTACCGAGTGCACCGAGGAAGCTTGCAAGCACTGCAACTATTGCCAGGGTGAACGAACCCCAGAACGTAACGTACGGGATGTACCTCTGGAGGACCCTCTCGAGGATCCTCGGGTCGCGCCTGAATCCTGGGATCTGAAGGCCGGCGCGCTGGAGCTGTCTGGCTATGCTCTTCGCGTCGAGGCCCGTCAGCTCAACCCAGAGGAAGCCGAAGAGCACCGACCAGAATATCGTCTGGATGGCGTAGATGAGCGCGTGAACCGGGTTGTGGATCAGCTGGAATATGTCGTAGGGCGGAACCGTGTACTTGGCGAGGCCCGAGATTGGGTAGCCGTTCTCGTTGAACGTGCCGAGGAAGGTGTAGCCCCTTGAAGCGAGCAGTCTGGCCCAGAGCTGGATGTTGGAGTAGAGTGCCATCGTGAGGATTATCGGGATGTTACTGACGTACATGAACCTTATCGGGTACCTGCCGCGAACGGTAACGCGGCCGTAGCTGAGGGGTATCTCAACGCGCATGCTCTCCAGGTAGACGACGATCAGGAAGACGATTATGGTTGCAAGTAAGTTCGTCATGTCAGGATAACCCGGTCTGTAGATGGCGCCCCCGATGTCGCCGTTTATGAGGTGCTGGATGAATGCAGGGATCGCACCGCTGAGCTCGTTGGGGTTCTGCGGAAGCGGGAGCGGGTTGAGGGACTTCACCATAACCTGCTGCGAAACTCCGGCGGCGATGAATAAGCTGATACCGCTGCCTATTCCCCACTTGCTGACGAGCTCGTCGAGCATGATGAGTATCGTTGAACCGAGGCCGAGCTGGAGGATGAGCAGGATCGCTATGGTGACGGTTATGTCAACCCCAACCTTTCCGAAGGCACCGGCCAGGACATAGATGGCCGCCTCGAAGAAGCTCATGAAGACCGAGAACAGCCTCTGGAGGGCCTGGTAAAACCTCCTGTCCTCGGGATCGGAGAGGTCGAGCTTCAGTATCTCGGAACCGACGAGAAGCTGGAGTATGATACCGGCGGTAACAATCGGTCCGATACCGAGGGTGAGGAGCGAACCGTTCCTACCGGCGAGCACGAAACGAAGCGTGGAGAAGTAATCGACTATCCTCGACGGGAGACCGTAGAGGGGGATTTCAGCGAGGATGTAGTAGAGCAGCAGAGCGACACCGGTCCACATGAACTTCTCCTTGAGGGGGACCCTCCTCTTGGGACGCTCTACCTCTGGGAACCACCTTTCGATGGCGTAGACCACATCGCGGACGCCCATTTTCAACACCTTGGTGTAGCTGTATATAATGAGAAAGAGGTCAGGCGAGGATGACCTCGCCGCCCGCTTCCTTAATCTTCTCCTCGGCCTTTGGAGTCACGTAGTAGGCCTTGACAACTATCGCCCTGGTGATCTTCCCGGTACCGAGAACCTTGTCAACGCCGAGCTGGGTGGCGTCGAAGATGAGCTTTCCTTCCTCCTCGTAGATGACGCCCATGTCCTTGAAGAGCTCGAAGTTCTCGTCGATGTCGCTCAGGTTGATGACCTTGGGGATGTACTGAACGGCCTTGGGCCTGTGGAAGCCGCGCTTGCCGAGGTGGTCGGGGGCGTACTTGATGGTCCAGGTGAACTTCTGGTCCTTCCTCTTACCGGTACCGGCCATTCCCTTACCGCCCTTGCTTCCGCCGCCGCGGTGCTTCTTCTTGCATCCCCATCCGTGAGTGTGACTTCCGCGGAGTTTTCTAACCTTCTTCCTCCTCCTAATCATCTCTCGCCACCTCAGAGCATTCTCTCAATGAGCTCGTTAATCTTCTCGCCCCTGTAGCCTAAAGCCCCACCTTCCTTGAAGGAGCGCTTCTTGCTTCCCTTCAGTCCTCCCCTCGGCGGGTGGAGCCTGAAGACGGGCTTGATGTTGGGTAAATCCCTGAGCTTCATCTCGCCGTTGATGACCTTCTCGGCGAACTCCTCAAGGCTCATTCCAAGCTTCTCCTGGACGTACTCGTCGGTAATCGGCTTGTTGCCGACGAGCCTGCCCCTCTTCCTGAGGAGCTTGACGAGAGTTTCTTTGTCTATCTCGCCCCAGGTGATGTAGTCCTTGACCTTCTGTATCATTCCGCGGTAGCTCGGGTTGTCGTCGACTATGACGAGGTGGTTAATCCTGTGAAGGCGAAGCATGGCGAGGGTGTCCCTCACTTCTCCCCTCGCCCTAATCCCGCTCCTAAGCCTTATGAGTGCAAGCTTTGCCATCTTCTCTCACCTCACTCAAGGGTGAAGCTCTGGGGCATCGCCCTGCCAACGACGATACCGTACTTCTCCTCCATACCGGGCTGTATGGCGACGCGGTTGGTGTTGTAGAGGGCGTTGAAAACTGCCTTGGCGAAGTTAACCGTTGTCCTCGTCTCACCGAGGGTCTGGGACCAGACGTCCTGAACGCCAGCCAGGCTCAGTATCTTCTTGCCGACGTCACCTATGACGAGTCCGAGACCACGCGGTCCGGGCATGAGCTTGACGCGGACGCTACCCTCTTTGCCCTCGACGGCGAACGGAATCGAGTGTGGCCTCCTGCACCTGCACTCCCATGAACCGCAACCGCGCTTGATCTCGATGATGTTCATCTTGGCGTAGCTGATGGCCTTCCTGATGGCTATGCCGACTTCCCTTCCGTGGCCGATTCCGAGGCCGACGTAGCCGTCCCTGTTGCCAACAGCGGCAAGAACGCGGAAGCGAATCCTCCTGCCGCTGTCGGTCATTCTGACGGTGAGAGCGATGTCGAGCACTTCCTGGTTTTCCCTGAGGTTGGTCTCGGGAAGGAGGACGTCAACTATCTCGGGCTCCTTTATCTGGTAACCCTTCCTGAATATCTCGTGAATGTCAGTTATCTGGCCCTCCTTCACAAGCTTGCCGAGTTTCGTTTTGGGCTCCCACTCCTCAAGAACCCTCTGGGCAATCTCTCTCGGGTCGCTCATTCTCTCGCCCCCTCAAACTTCTCGATTATCTTGGCCTTAACCTCTTCAAAGTGCTCCGGCAGCTTCTCGGGCTCAAGGCCCTTGACGAGGTAGCCACCAAACTGCTTCCTGTAAAGGGTCTCGTCCTCCTCCTTGAGGGCCTTGGCGTAGTTTGCAACGTGCTCGCCCCTTATCCTGTAGTCCTCAGGGAATATCTCCTCGCTGTGCGGGACGTTTAAGCCCGCGTCAACGGCTCCCTTGAGGACGGCGAATATTGAGCTTCCCCTGGTCGGCGGGTGAAGGCCTATGTCGAGTATGGCCTCCTCAACGCCGGCCTGCTTCGCCTTGTAACCGATGAGCAGTCCGAGGAGGTAGGCGCTCGGGGTGTTTCCGGTGTGGCCCTTCCAGCCGAAGTCCCTGATGAGCTCCCTGGTGTGGGCGGAAACTATAGTCCTGTCGCCCTTCGGGTCGTAGACTATAATCTGCGCTATGTGGTGGTTGAGGGTCTTCCTCACGACGAGCCTCGGCTTCTTGCTCTTGAGGAGCTTGAGCCTCTTGTGGTAGTTGGTCTTACCCTCTCTCCTCCTCCTGAAGGGAACCCTATACCTTGGTCCTCTCGCCATTTATCTCACCTCACTCCTTCAAGATGCCGTGCTCCTGCATGAACAGGTAGAGCTGCCTCTTGTTCTTGAACTGGCCGCCCTTGGCCCTGATGTAGAGCCTCCTGTAGGTGTG
This sequence comes from Thermococcus sp. AM4, assembly GCF_000151205.2. Classification (NCBI taxonomy): domain Archaea; kingdom Methanobacteriati; phylum Methanobacteriota; class Thermococci; order Thermococcales; family Thermococcaceae; genus Thermococcus; species Thermococcus sp. AM4. Next base: position 1,178,312 of record NC_016051.1, on the reverse strand, counting down.
GGCGTCGAGCTTGCCCTCGGCCTTGAGCTTTCTAAGTTCCTTCCTGAGGGCCCTTATGGTCATCATCCAGCGCTCCTTCTTGCCCATCCTGGCGGTCTTCTTGCCCTTCCTGCTTCCGGGACCCCTGTGTCTTCCTTTCTTCCTCGCCTCGTGGAAGGCCCTCGCCCTGGCCCTGCTCTGGCCCTTGATGGGCTTCTTCTTGATGACGCCGTCGTGGATGAGCCTCTTTATGTCCTCCCTCGTTATTGCAGCGGCAACGTCATCAATCCTCTCGGGGTCGATCCAGATCCTGTTCTCACCGCACTTCAAAATCTCGGCGGCAATTCTTCTCTGCATCTTAAGCATGAGCATCACCTCGCGTTGAGGACCTTAATTCCGAGCTCCCTGGCCCTCGCGATTATCAGTTCTCTCTTCCTCGCGCCGACGGTTCCAGCTATCCTCGCTGCCTGCCTGGTCGGGTCTATTGCCTCGAGCTCCTTGACGTTGTGAACGAGGACTTCCTCGTAACCGCTCGGGTGAAGCCCGCGGACAGCTTTAGGTGAGCTCCAGCCTATGCTCGGTGAGCGGGGCTTGCCCTTCTTCTTGAGCCTCATCTTGCTGTCGATTCCCTTGGGCCTTCTCCACTTGGGGTCGTTCTTGAACTTCGGGAACCTCCACCACTCCTGACGGAGGAACTTGGGCTTCTTCCTCTTGAGCCTGGCCCTCACCCTAAGGAGTCTCGCCTTCTCGTCCATTTCTCACACCTCAGAACTTTATCGGCTTGCCAGCCTTCTCAACTATGTAAATACCATCCTGGAAGACACGCCTGTCCCACTTCGTTATCCTCGTGGCCTGCTCGATATTCGCGGCCGTCTGACCAACCTTCTCTTTGTCTATGCCCTCGACGGTTATCTCCTGACCGCGAACCTTTACCGTAACGCCCGGAAGGATCTTGGCCCTCCTCGGGTTCTTCTCACCGAGGAAGTTCTCGATGACGACCTCGTCGCCCTGGACTTTGACGGTGACCGGGAAGTGGCTGTAAACGACCTTGAGCTTGTAGGTGAAGCCCTCGGTGACGCCTTTAATCATGTTGGCTATGTGGGCCTTGAAGGTTCTGGCGATGGCGATGTCCTTCTTCTTCGGAAACTCCTTGTAAACAACGACCTTGCCGTCCTCGGTGAATATCTTAACGCCCGGGTACTTGAGCTCCCTCTCGAGCTCTCCCTTGGGCCCCTTGACCTTGACGGTGTTCCCCTCGACGGTGACCTCGACTCCCTCTGGGATCTCAACCTCTTCCCTTATCCACGCGTCTATCGGCATCGCTCTCACCTCAGTAGACGTAGGCTATCAGCCTTCCGCCGATGCCCCTCTCACGGGCCTCCTTGTGGGTCATAACGCCCTGGGAGGTCGAGACAATGAGGATTCCGAACTCGAAGGCCGGAAGGAACCTCTTCTCCCAGTACTCGTAGTTCCTCGCCTTGACAGGGAACCTCGGCTTAATCGCTCCCGCCTTGTTTATCTTGCCTATGAGCTGAACCCTGTAAATGCCTGCCCTTCCGTCGTCTATGAACTCGAACTCGCCGATGTAGCCGTTCTCCTGCATAACCCTGAGGACCTCGCCGATGAGCTTCGAGGCGGGCTTTATGTAGACTTCCTTCTTTCCAACCCTCTCGCTGTTGGTTATGTGGGAGAGAGCGTTCGCAAGTGGGTCAAGCAGAGTCATCTCCTCTCACCTCACTCATACTTCTTGAAGCCGAGCTTTGGAGCGACCTCGCGGAAGCAGTGCCTGCAGAGCATCAGGCCGTGGATCCTGATTATCGGGCCGTACTGGCCGCAGCGCATGCACCTTCTCGCTCCCTTACCAAACTTCCTCGGCTTCCTCTTGTTGTAATCGGCCTTCGCCATCTCACAATCCCTCCACGTTGACCTTGAACTCCTCAATAGCGAAGACTATACCCTCTTCCTTCGTCAGCTTGTGCTTGGCCGGTATCTTTCTCCTCTGCCTCTTCCTCTTGGCGACCCTAAAGCCGGGCCTCTCAAGGGTGACGCAGACGTCCATACCGAAGATACCTATCTCGGGGTCGTACTCGACGCCCGGTATGTTGATGTGCTCCTGGATTCCAAAGCAGAAGTTCCCGTGCTCGTCGAAGTTGCCGACGCTGAGCTTCCTGTCAACGGCCTCCAAAAGTCTGTCGAGCATCTCGTAGGCCTTCTTGCCGCGGAGTGTAACTTTGACCGCTATCGGCTCACCGCGCCTGATTCCGAAGTCCCTGTTGGTCTGCTTCGCGCGCCTCCTTATCGGCTTCTGGCCGACGAGCTGCTCGAGCATCTTTTCGGCCTTGGTTAAGCGCTCACCGCTCTCGCCGACGCCGATGTTTATGGTAAGCTTAGCTATCCTCGGCCTCCTCATAGGGTGAGCTTCCCAGTCTGCAAGGATAGCCTCTCTGTTGATCTGCATCTCATCTCACCTCACGGAAGGGAAATCTCCGGCTTCTCCTTACCAACGACGAAGGCGTACTCCTTCAGGGTGTCGAACTTCTCCCCGCTCTCGTCCTCGATGGTGACGACGTCGGGCCAGCCCATCGGGAAGTGCCTGACCTCGACGATCCTTCCCTTTCTGGCGACGTTCTTACCCTGGGTAACGAAGACGTAGGCACCGACCTCGAAGGGTATGACCTCGACGATCTCCCTCTCTGGCACCTTCATGATGATCGTGTACGATGTCTTGAAGCTGTCCTTCTCGGCGAGGCTCACGAGGTGGTTGCTCCCGTCGTGGAGGTTGAGCTGAACTTTAGCCCCCTTGACCATCCTCTTGTTGTTGATCCTGAAGGGCTTGAGCTTTGCCTCTTCCTCGCTTATCGGGTGGAGTATGAGCTTGCCGATCCTGTTGGGCAGAACGCGGTAGTGCTCGCCGGTCTCGGGGATTGAGACGACGTCCATGATTCCAACCGGGAACTTGTAGTCCTTCCTAACGCGACCGTCAACGAGGATCTTGCCCTCGTTGAGGATCTTCCTCGCCTCTCTAGCGGTCTTTGCGTAGCCCAGGTAGTCCCTGACTATGTAGAGGAGCGGAATCGACGTCTGCATGTTGTGCGGGCCCGGACTCGGGCGAACGGCCCACTTGTAGGCCTTCCTGTGAATGTACCAGGAAGTTGGAGCGGCAAGTCTCTTAAGGTGCCTCTTCGCGCCTTTCCTCGCCATCAGCCAGCCCTCCTCTCGATTATCTTCTTCCTCTCCTCATCATCGAGGTTGAGCTCGATTATCATAACGTTCGACGGGTGGAGCGGGTAGAAAACCTCGGTCCCGTCGGTTTTGGTCATGGTGACTCCCTCAACGTGGATCCTGTACCTCTTGAGGTCGACCTCGACGACCTTCCCTTCCTTGCCCTTGAAGTCGCCGCGCATGACCTTTACCTTGTCCCCCTCCCTGATCGGAAGGTTCCTGACGCCGTACTTCTCGCGGAGCTCCTCGCTGAGGGTCGCGCTCATTATCTTCTGCCTCAGGTGAAGGGGAGCGTTGTAGAGGAACTTCCTCTGCTTTCTCGGCTGCTTCATGTCAAGCTTCATAACTCTCACCTCACAAAACTATGCTCGCTATGCTGCCGAGCCTTACCCACCGCTCGGCGGCTTCTCTAGCTATGGCACCCCTGATCTCGGTTCCCCTCGGGACGCCTTCGGGAGTTACTATAGCGGCTGCGTTGTCCTCGAACTTGACGCGCATGCCGTCGAGCCTTCTGTACTCCTTCCTCTGCCTGACGACAACCGCTCTAACGACCTGGTGCCTTATGTCAGGCCTTCCCTTCTTGACGGTCGCAACGACCATGTCCCCAACGCCAGCGGAGGCAAGCCTCCTCCTGGTTCCCTTGTAGCCAACGACGCCGATTATCTGGATGACCTTGGCACCGCTGTTGTCGGCGACCTTGAGGTAGGCCCCCACCGGAAGAGCGCGAGTTGGCCTGACGGGGCTAACTCCCCTGGTCGCACCGGCACCCTTCTTGGCCATACCTCACACCCCCTCCGCTCTCTCGGCCCTCTCAAGGACCGCAACGACGACGAAGCTCTTCGTCTTGCTTATCGGCCTGGTCTCGGCTATGAGGACCTTGTCGCCGGTTTTTGCGTTGATGCACTCCGGGTTGTGGGCGTGGACCTTGCTCCTCCTGAGCTCGTAACGCTCGTATTTCTTGAGGTACTTGTAGTGCCTCCTCTCGACGACGACCGTCTTCTTGCCCTTGTCGCTGACGACTATACCCTCGAAGTATCTCCCGTGGATTTTGAGGTTCCCGTGCCAGGGGCACTTGGGATCGTTACACACCTCAGCGGGAGGCTGAACCCTCAATCCGATCTCTCTCATTTCCGCCACCTCTTCTTCAACCTCATCTCAGGTCTTCCCACCAGGTTCCTTCCATCAACTCTAACCCTTTCGCCGGCGGCCGTTTCAAACTCGATCTCGACCACGTCCTTAGGAACGGTCCAGACCCTATCTCCAACTATTGTGAGAGTGTTACGGGTTTCATCAAGGACGTAGCCCTCGATGCCGACCAGCTCTGGATGAGATGCCCTTATAATCTTTGCTTTGAGGCCTATGAGTTCGTGCCAGAGTATGTTTTTCCGCGTCACTCGACCTCTATGAGCTCCTCGGAAAATCCAAGGTCTGCGAGCAACTTCCTGATACGGTCCCTGTGGTCGCCCTGGAGCTCTATCCTTCCCTTCTTTACGGTTCCGCCGCATGCCAGCTTCGCCTTCAGCTTCTTTGCTATCTCCTCGAGATCGAACTCCTTCTCGTCTATGCCCTCGATTATGGTCTTAAGCTTTCCGTAGCGGGCCCTCTCGATGTAGACCCTAATCCTCTGCTGCTCCTTGAGTACCTCCTTAAAGAGCATCTCATCCAGAGGGTTCACAATCCTCGGCACCTAACCTCACCTTTTCTCCCTAAGCTTCTCCTTCTTTATGGTAAGCAGGCGCGCAATGTCGCGCCTGAGGTTCCTTATTACCATGGGGTTCTCGGTGGAGGTCCCCATGGTGAGCATACCCCTCTCTTTGGCGAGCTCGAGGCGGAGCTGCCTTATCTTCTCATCTATCTCCTCAATGGTCATCTCCCTAATCTCACTGGGCTTCATTGGTGCTCACCTCTTCCTCGACTATCTCCTTGACCTCGATCTCATCAGGCAACCTGGCCTCGGGCGGCATTATGGCGACCTTAACGCCTATGACGCCGAGCTTGAGCAGGGCCTGAGCGTAGCCCTTGCTGACGAGGGTCTCGGCCGGGTTGCCGACCTTGGCAAGGTAGCCCTGATAAAACCTGACGCTTTTCGCTCTTTCGCCGGTGAGCTTTCCGCTCAAGCGAATCTCAACACCCCTCGCTCCGTTCCTCATGATGGCCCTGATCGCTGAGTAAGCTGCCCTCCTGAAGTGGATTCCCCTCTCGAGGGCCTGGGCAAGCCTTACCGCCTGAACCTTGGCGTTGAGGTAGGGGTTCTTGATCTCTTCGACCTCGATCTGGGGGTTCTCAAGGCCGAACTGCCTCTCAAGGATTCTGGTGAGCTCTCTTATTCTCCTTCCACCCCTTCCGATGACGTAGCCGGGGCTCGCTGCAAAGATTATAACCTTGGTTCCGAGGGGGGTCTTCTTGATGTCTATTCCACCGTAGCCCGCTCTCCTGAGTTCCTTCTCAAGGTACTCGTCGATGAGCATCTCCTTAACGCCTTCCTTGATGAAGTACCTCTCGATTGCCAAAGGTCTCACCTCCTAATCTCCTCGACGACTATCTCTATGTGGGTGGTCTGCTCGTTGAAGGGCGTGGCCCTTCCGAAGGCCCTCGGGATGTAGCCCCTGAGGACCGGACCCCTGTGAGCTGCCGCGTGGATTATCTTGAGCCTGTCAACGTCGAGGCCCTTCTGCTCGGCGTTGTTCTTGGCGTTGAGGAGTATCTTCTTGACGGCCTTGGCGACCTTGACCGGATAGCGACCGGGACCGAAGCCCTTGCCCGGCTTGTGCCCCTGGCTGTCGTTGAAGCGCTTCATGGGAACGGGCCTTCTCTTTGCTATGACGTCGTCGAGGTAGCGAAGGGCGTCGTTGAGCATCATGCCCCTTATCTCCCTGAGGAGCTCGACGCTGTGCTTGGGGGAAATCCTGAGGTCTCTTCCGCTCGCTCTGGCCATCCTCTCGGGGTCAAAATTTTGGAATGAGTAGGAAAACCTGCCCCTGCTCATCTATACCACCTCACTTGACCGCCACGAACATCGAGGACCTGGTAGCTCCGACACCCGGTGAGCCGTGCTGGACTATCTTCCTCGTGAGGGCGAACTCACCGAGGTAGTGGCCGATCATCTCGGGCTTTATCTCGATTGGCACGAACTCCTTGCCGTTGTAGACGTGAATCGTAATCCCGACCATCTCGGGGAGGACTATCATGTCCCTGCTGTGCGTCCTTATCGGCTTGCTGTACTTGCCCTTCTTGGCGAGCCTGATCTTCCTGAGGAGCTTCTTCTGCTCCGGGGAAAGGCCGCGCTTGAGGCTCCTCCTCTGCCTGCTCGGGAGGAGCTTGGCGAACTCCTCAAGGGACATGTTGAGCAGTTCATCGAGCGTGTAACCCCTATACCTAAACTCCTTCTTTCTCGCCATCTTCACTTCCTCCTACCCGTTCTTCTCGCGGCTATGTGACCGACCTTCCTTCCGGGCGGGGCTCTACGGGAAACGGTGCTCGGCCTGCCGATGTGGTGCTCCTTACCACCGTGCGGGTGGTTGACGGCGTTCATCTTGACACCCCTCGGCTTGGGCCAGAACCTGTTGCGAGCTTTGGCGATGTAGTAGGCCTTACCGGCCTTGACTATTGGCTTCTCAAGCCTTCCACCGCCGGCGACGACGCCTATGGTTGCCCTGCACTCGGGCTTGAACTGCTTGAGCTCACCGCTCGGAAGCTGAACGATGACCTTCTCCTTCTCCCTTGAAACCACGAGGGCGTATGTTCCGCCCGCTCTGACGTACTTTCCACCGTCGCCGGGAACGCCCTCGATGTTGTAGACGTAGGTTCCCTCGGGTATCTTGGAGAGCGGAAGGGTGTTGCCTATCGCCACAGGAGCCTCTGGCCCGATGTAGATTTCCTGGCCGACGAGGACCCCTTCCGGAGCGAGGATGAGCTTCTTGGTTCCGTCCTCGAACTTAACGCGAGCTACCGGGGCAGTCCTTCCGGGATCGTGGAGGATCTCCTCGACGACTCCCCTGAGGGTCTTCTCCTTCACGACGTTGAGAGGAACGTACTTAACGGCTCCCCTATAGCGGTGGGAGGGAGCGCGAAATGTTGTGGTTCCCTTACCCCTCCTCTGCTGTATGAGACTCTTTCCCATCTCACATCACCTCAGAACAATCCCAACCTTGCGGCTATCTCACTCGCGTTGTATTCGGGCTTGAGCTTGACGTAGGCCTTTTTCTCTCCCTTCATTGTTATGAGGGTGTTGACCTTCTCGACTTTAACGTTGAACATCTCTTCCACGGCCCTCTTGATGTCCGCCTTGGTTGCCTTTCTGTCCACTATGAAGGTGAGCTTGTTCTCCTTCTCGATGAGCGAAACGGCCTTTTCGGTAACGAGCGGCCTTATGATAACCTTATAGGGGTCCATCTCTCATCACCCGTAGATCTCCCTAAGCCTCTCTATAGCGCCCTTAGTCCAGACCGTAAGCCTTCCCGGGTGTGTTCCGGGCGCGAGAAGCTCAACGCCGAGGTTGTCAACGGTAACCACATCAACGCCCGGGTGGTTCCTCGCTCCCTGGACTATTCCCTCGTTCTTGGCAACGACGATGAGCGGGCCTTTGGCCTTCTTATACCTCCTTCCGCGCATCTTGCCCTTTCCGGCCCTTATCTTGGTGTTCCTCTTGGCCCTCTCGATGTCGTCCCATATTCCGAGCTTCTTGAATATCTCCCTGGTCTGGGCGGTCTTGAAGACCTTCTCAAGGTCGTCAACGACGACCAGCGGGAAGGCCGGAACGTTGTCGGTGACGTGTCCCCTCGCCTTCACGAGGTCCGGGTTGGCGGTTGCGGCTATGGCGCTCATTATAGCCAGTCTGCGCTCCTTCTTGTTGATGTCCTCCCAGATTATCTTCTCGACCTTCGGCGGGTGGGTTCTCCTTCCACCGCGAGCGAAGGGAACAAACGCTGCGAACCTCGGCGGGGTCTTTATCCTCTCAACCCTCGCCATTCCGTGGCCCTTACCGATGTTCTCGGTAACGCGTCTCTTTCCAGCGAGCGGGTCCCTTCCCTGGGGCTGTATCCTGTGGGTCCAGGAAGCGATGACAGCCCTCCTGATGAGGTCGGGCCTGAAGGGAGTGCTGAACACCTTGGGGAGCTCTATCTCCTCAACGGGCTCGCCTTCGAGGTTGAAGACCTTAACCTTCATTTATCTCACCTCACTGCTTGGACTCCCTACTGACGTAGGTTATCTGGGGCCTCTCAACGGGCGGCTTCTTCTTGGGCGGCCTTATGGCGGGTCTAACGCGGATTATCCTCTTGAAGGCTCCGGGAACGCTACCCTCAATCATGAGGAAGTCGCTCCTTATCACACCGTAGTGCGGGAAGCCGCCCTTCGGGGTTATCTCGATCTCGTTGCCGTTAAGGATGAGCTTTCCGTTCTCGCCTATCGCTATGAGCCTCTTGTTGAACTCGGTCCTGTGGTGGAAGCCCATCTGACCGGCCTGCGGGACGGTCCACATAACGCGAGCCGGGTGCCACGGACCGAGGTTTCCAACGTGCCTGCCCTTTCCAGCCCTCTGGGCCTTGTGGAACTGGACCTTGATTCCCCAGCGCTTGACCGGGCCCTGGGTTCCCTTACCCTTGGTGACTGCTATGACGTCGAGGAGCTCTCCCTCATGAAGAACCTCGCTCGCGCGGAGCTCCTTGCCTATCTTCTCCTTGGCGTAGTCGAACTTGGCCTTGACGTCGTCGCCACCGATGGCGTACTCCATAACCTCGGGCTTCTTCTTGAGCTTGATGAGCCAGGGCTGGGTGTGGACGAGAAGCCTGACGTCGACAATCTCACCGTCGTTGACGAGGTCCTCGAGCTGACCGAGCTTGGCCTTGAAGTCCTCTTCGCCGTAGTTCTTCGGCAGGGTCTTTATGCGCCTCTTGACGTTGTCGTTGAGCTCGTGGAACCAGACCTCCGTAGCGGTCTCAAGGCCAAGGTAGCCCTGCTTGTAGGCCCTGATTCCGTAGACGAAGAGAGGCGGAACCTCAACTATGGTCACGGGCACGAATATCTCCTTGCCCTTGGTGAGCCCGGGGCTGTCGTCTATCATGAGGATGTGGGTCATTCCGGCCTTGTAGCCAGCAAAGCCCAGCATCCTGACCTCACTGTCCTTTGGCCACTTCTTGATTCTCGGGACTACACTCCTAGCCCTTTTTCTCGGGCTGAAGGCGAGTGAACCTCTCCTTGGTCTGTGAACCTTTCCCATCTCAATCCCTCCTCATGAGATTGAATATCGCCAGCGTGGCGAGGAGCGCCTCCTCGGTGCGGACGGTTTTAGTTTTCTGATTTGGAATCGTGTTGAGCACGAAGTCGAACTCGTACTCTCCGCCGAGGAGCTCCATGACGCCTTTCCTCGGCGAGCCAAAGGCGATACCAACCTCCCCTTCGAGCGGGGGAAGGTTGACCTTTCTCACGTCGCGACCCTTCCTCGAGGTCGCGATTGCCAAATCCAGGTGAGCCTTTTTAAGTGTTTTCGCCAGGGGCTTCCCGCTCAGGTGAACTTTGTACCCCCAGTATTCAACCGGCTTCGTCGGGACGACCTTGAGGGGCCTCGTTGACACGATTCTGAACGTTGCCCTGCCTTCGACGTTCCCCTCAACGATGGCCAGCTCGTCGAGCCCGATGTCCGCGTAGATTTTCCTCCCCTTCCGGAAGGCGTAGCCCTCGCGGATTTCCCCGACCTTTGGTTTTCCCTTGAGCTTGTGATGTGGCGTCCTGAGCGGGGGGACGACGCCCACATAGCGGAGCTCGGGCATCAGGGGAAACAGCCTCTTCCTGAGGTACTGCGGTGTCTCCATGTACTCAAGGACCGTTTTTATGAACTTCCCGTCCCTTCCGCCTGCCCTGTAAATCCAGATGTGCTCGACGCCGAAGATTGCGCAGGCCCTTGCAACCTGCCCAACCTTGTACGTCCGGATTTTCGGGTCGTCGGTTTCCTCAAGGAGGGAATCGGGAATGAAGACGTGCCAGGCCATATTTCGCCCCCACTGTCCTCCCTAACCCCAACACGCTGAAGGGAGCTTATGGAGACTATTTAAAAGACTTTCGAACCCTGCAACCCTTTTTCGTGTTTGGTGGTATGCAACTTTTTTGCAACGAACCAGCGATCCAAGCTCGCCGGTGGTCATCAGTAGATTCTGCCGAGGATCTGTCCTTCAACCTCCGGATCGCTCAGAAGAACCAGAACGAGGGCCGAAAGGAAGAAGAGTGTCGCGCCCTGGGGCAGAACGCCGAGCATCATCCAGAGTATCGAGAATATAAGATCGACGAAGGATAGATACTTTCCGAATCCTATGCTCCATTCTTCCCCCCTCTGGACACCCCATCCGAGGAGGGCGTGGATCCCACCGACTAGAGTGGCCCCAACCACCTGGAGGGTGTAGCCGGCGGAGAGAACCCCTATGCCGATGAAGTAGAGGGCCATGGCGTAAAAGGAAACCACGACGGCCGTTTTTGGCCGGGGGATGAGCTTCACACTACCACCTCACAGCTTTCCGGCCATCATTAAAATACCTATTATGATGAAGAGTGCCCCGGCCCCCCTGTGTATTACCTCCTGCGGCAAAAGCTCACCCAGCTTCTCGCCCGCAACGGCCCCTAGGAGGTTGATGAGTGCAAGGCCGATTATCGCCCCGGCAAAGGCCTTTTTCCACCCGTACTTGGTCGCAAAGGCCATCGTCGCCAGCTGGGTTTTGTCACCGAGCTCCGCCAGAAAGACCATCACGGAAATGTAAATCAGAGGGTCCAAGGGGCTCACCTCACAGCTTTTCAAGGGCCCCCTTCATTCTCTCCATCGCCTCTATCAGCTGCTCCTTCTTCGTTGCGTAGCTTATCCTGACCCATCCCTCGCCGTGTTTTCCAAAGGCAGTCCCTGGAATAACCACGACACCCGCGTTCTCCAGGAGCCACTCGGCAAAGTCCTCGCTGCTCATGTCCAGCTCTGGATCGATCTTCGCCCACACGTAAAAGGCCCCCTTCGGCCTGAAGGGCTCTATGTGCGGCATCTCGTTCAGGTAGCGGAGGACAAGCTTTCTCCTCTCTGCGTAGATCTTTCTCATGTTCTCGACGGCCTCCCAGCTTCTCCTGTCCCTCAGGGCTGTTATGCCCGCGATCTGGATGAAGGAGGTAACGTTCCCGATAACGTACGCGTGGAGCTTTATCATGTCCTTGATAACCTGGGGTGGGGCTATGGCGAAGCCGAGACGCCAGCCGGTCATGGCGAAGGTCTTGGAGAAGCTGTTGGCGAGGATTGTGTTGTACGGGGCGTACTTTATCATCGGATAGTGCTTGGCCCCTTCGTAGAGAAAGTGCTCGTACGGTTCGTCGCTGAGTATGTATATGTTGTAGTCTTCCGCTATCTGGGCTATCGCCTTTGCGGTTTCCTTGTCGAGGGTCGCGCCCGTCGGGTTGTTGGGGTAGTTCATGACTATCATTCTCGTGCGCTTTGTGATCAGCTCGACCAGCTCATCGGGATCGATTCTAAACCTGTTCTCCTCGCGCAGGGGAATGCGGATTATTCCCGCCTCGGCTATCTTTGCGTCCTCAACATAGCAGACGAACGCGGGATCCGGGATTATAACGTCGTCTCCCTCCTCGAGGAGGGACTCGAAGGCGAGATACGTCGCCTCGTAGGCGCCGGCGGTGACTATGATGCTGTCAATATCAACGTCTATCTTATAGAACTCGCGGTAGTACTCGGCTATAGCCTCCCTGAACTCGGGAATGCCCGCGTTGGGGGTGTAGTGGGTGTAGCCCTCATCAAGGGCCCTCTTGGCGGCCTCCTTTATGACATCTGGAGTGTCAAAATCGGGCTCACCGATTCCCAGAGAGATGACGTTTTCCATCTTCCTTGCCTTTTCGAAGAGCTCCCTAATCTTAGATCTCTGTATGAGGTTGATCCTGCCAGCCATGAAGTATTTTCTTCTTTTGTATTTCATGGAGATATCACCCCGGCATTCGAACTCGAAGGGGGCCCCTTATAAAGTTTAAGGGGTTCCGCTTATAGGGCCTCCACCAGTGCGGATTTCTCCATCAGGGGTTTTAGCTCCCCGGGATCGCAGTGAACTGGCTCGGCTTTTCTCAACCCCAGCTCCTGGAGTTTTGACTCCAGGTGACCATTCCCAAACACGACAAGGTAGTTGAGACCCACCTTAACGCCGTTCTCCCTGATCGCGTCCTTTATCTGCAACCTGCCCGAGAGCCTGAGAAGCAGCTCTCCTCCGAGGGTTTTTGCGTGGTTCGTTCCCCTCTCAAAAGCCCTCACTGTCAGTAAGGCAGCATACACAACGGCCTCGTAGCAGGGGGCGCTGACGATCTGGACGTTTCCCCCGATTAGGGGGATCACCTCCTCAACGTCCTCAACTTCCACCGCCGTTATTTCGAACTCCTTCATCTTCCTCCCCCTTCGGCCTACTGCTTCCCGCTTATAACGGTTGTCGTGTCCGGCTGTGGACATCCAAAACATTTGTTGTATACAATCAATTTTTCAAAACTTTTTTGAGATTTTTAATACGCTAATATTATTAACAAGGCGCAAAGTATTTAACTACTTAAAGCACTAACTAAAGTAGCGACCCACTGCCATGGGTGGTACAGCGTATGACAAAGATGCGCATCATAAGCGTTCAAGTGCCCCAGAGCTTTGTCAACGCCATGGATCAGCTCGTTAGACGCGGTGTTTATCCCAACAGGAGCGAAGTCATCAGAGCAGCACTCAGAGAATTCCTCAAAAAAGAAATGAGCACTAAGCTGCAAGGGGACGAGGTTCCTGAATATGTAATTAAATAACTCCGGAGAGGGGGTAAGGAATATGGTGTTTAAGCTCCTGGAGCAGGCCGGAATAAAACTGGACCTTGATGAGGGCAAGGAAGTGGAGAAAAAAGCGGACTTTTTTGGCGAGGATTTTGACGATTTCATAAAGATAGCAATCGTTGGTGTTGGCGGTTCGGGTAACAACACGATAACCAGGCTCTACGAGCTGGGTGTTGAGGGCGCCGAGCTTATAGCCATGAACACCGACGCCCAGCACCTGGCGAGGGTGAAGGCCCACAAAAAGCTCCTCCTCGGAAGGGAGATAACCCACGGAAAGGGTTCGGGCGGAGACCCGAGAATAGGCTACAAAGCCGCCGAAGCGAGCGCCCACGAGATAGCGAAAACCGTCGGTGACGTCGATCTTGTCTTCATAACCGCCGGAATGGGCAACGGAACAGGTACCGGTGCCGCTCCAGTCGTTGCAAAGGTTATAAAGGAGCACGCCAGGAACAGCGGGCGCTTCCGCGAGCCCCTTGTTGTTAGCGTCGTGACGTTCCCCTTCAAGACCGAAGGTACCGTTCGCCTCGAAAAGGCCCGCGCCGGAATCAAGGCTCTCCTTCAGTACTCGGACACTGTGATAATCATCGAGAACGACAAGCTCCTCAAACTCGTGCCGAACCTGCCGATAAGCGCCGCCTTCAGGTTTGCCGACGAGATAATAGCCAGGATGGTCAAGGGAATAACCGAAACGATAAAGCTCCCTTCCATGGTTAACATCGACTTCGCGGACGTTTACAGCGTCATGAAGGATGGGGGCGCTGCTCTCATAGGTATAGGCGAGAGCGACTCCAAGAAGAGGGCGGTGGAAGCGGTAAAAGCTGCCCTTGAGAACAAGATGCTCGACGTTAAGTTCGGCAGCGGCAACAAGGCACTCGTCCACTTCACCGTTGGCCCGGACGTGAACCTCGGCGAGATCAACGAGGCCATGGAGGTAGTTTACAACAACCTCGGGGCCAAGTCCGAGATCAAGTGGGGTGCCCGCGTTGATGAGGACATGGGCAAAGTGGTAAGGGCAATGGTGATAATGACGGGCGTTGAGAGTCCGCACATCCTCGGCGGTGAGACCGCGTTGACGACTAAATCCGACTCGGTCGTTATCCCTGAACCCGAACCGTTCCCATTCGCCGAGAAATCAAAGTCCTCAAAGGATCTCTACGCCATAATCGCGGGTAAGGACAAGTCCGTTGCCAAGGCCGACGACGGGTACAAAAAGCGCATTGAACAGATACTCTCCGGCATCGACGAGTTGTGATCACCTCTTTTATTTAATTGCATAAGGTTTTTATCTTTTGAATTCCAAACCTGACCGGTTAAACTTAGAGAGCGGGTGGTAGTATGGCCGTTGTAATCAGCGTGGCCAACCAGAAGGGAGGAGTTGGAAAGACGACCCTCACCATGAACCTCGGCTACGGCCTCGCGAGGGCCGGTAGGAAGGTTCTTCTCATCGACGTTGACCCGCAGTTCAACCTGACCTTCGGTTTAATCGGCATGGACGTCCTCAAGTACGAGAACAACAACGTTGGGACCCTTATGAGCAGGGAGAGCAGCGTTGAGGATGCCATAGTAGAGGTAACGCCGAACCTCCACCTCATACCCAGCCACCTCAACCTTTCCGCCAAGGAGATAGAGATCATAAACGCCTACAACCGTGAAAGACGCCTCGTGAAGGCGATAGCACCGGTTCTGCCCGATTACGACTACGTTTTGATAGACAATCCCCCGAGCATGGGCATCTTTCTCGTGAACTCCCTCACAGCCTCGGACTACGTGCTCATCCCGCTGGAGCTCAGCTACTTCGGTGTCATCGGGATGCAGCTCATGTTCAACCTCATGGCTATGATAAGGGAGGAAACGAACGAAAACCTGACTCTGATGGGCCTGGTCCCCAACAAGTTCACACGCCAGACCAAGGTGCCCCAGATGAGGCTCAAGGAACTCAAGGAAGCGTATCCTGACGCGCCCATACTAACGACGATCCCCAAGGCGATAGCCCTAGAGAAAGCCCAGGGGGAGGGCCTGAGCATATTTGATTATGAGCCCGACGGGCGTGCGGCCCGGGCCTTTGAGAAGCTGACCGAAGAGGTGATCTCAATTGCCGAGGGAGAGTAAGATTCCCAAACTGTTTTCCGGTTCAGTTGATGACCTAACGAAACCTTCTAAGCCCAAGAAGCAGAAGGAGAGGGCGGATCTCAAATCCCAGAAGAAGCAGAAGACCCTCTACATAAGCCTCGATATAAACCGAAAGCTGATAGAGCTCTATGGGGAAGAGGGAAGGAGGCAGAGCATAATAGTTGAAGACGCTGTCAACCTCTACTACTACCTCCGCCTCGCACTCGGAGAGAAGAAATTTGAGGAGCTCATGAGTGCGGTTAGAAGGGAGGACCCGGACTTCCTCAGGGAGTACATGGAGAAGTTCCGGCTTTAATCACTCGCAGAACTCTTCGACTATTCTCCTTATTATTTTAGTGGTCTTCGCCCGGTCGTCCTTGTAGAGGTATGGAACCCTTATCACCTCGGCCTCTATCCCGTGCCTCCTCAGCTCCTCCTTGAGCTTCTCGCAGTTGAAGTTCTGGTCCGGGCCGATTGCTATCACGTCCGGGTTTATGCGCTTCACGAGCTCGAAGTCTATCCCGCCGGGAGAGCCGATGTAAACCTCGTCCACGTATTTTATCGCCTTCAGCAGTTCCGCCCTGTCCTCGGCCGGATTGATTGGATTCCTCCGCTTGTTCCTCCTAACGGTCTCGTCGTGGGCGACTATGACTATAAGCTCGTCGCCAAGCTCTTTCGCCTGCTTCAAAAAGTGAATGTGACCGACGTGGAGGATATCGAAGACCCCACCGGCTAAAACGCGAATTCTCCGGCCTTTAGATTCCCCCATCTCATCCCACCGTGACGTTCCAGATTTTATCCTTGGCGTGGTGGATGTTCTTCACTGCCTTCCCCTTGGGCTTCTCCTTCATCGCCTTACCGCTCATGAGGGCTATGCCTATCGCGAGTGGCCTTCCGTACTGCTCTTCAACCACGAAGACGAAGTCGCCCTCCTTGATGTTCTCATCGGCGTCAACTATGCCAGCGGCCATGACGTCAGCGCCGTTGATGATGTATGGAACCGCCCCCTCATCAACGACAACGCGCCTCGGCCACTTCCTCAGGTCTTCCTCGTTGGACAGCTCGTAGAGCGCTATGACAAGCGGGAAAATCAGGCCCTTGCGCCTTATGAAGAAGGGCTTTCCGTTGACGAGAAGGATTTCGGTGGTCTTGTCGAACTCAGCTACTTCAACGCGGTCCTTCTTGCTCAGCATCTTCTCGGCTATCTCCTCGCCGAAAATCTCGGCCATCTCACGGATTATGGCCTTTACCTCCTTCTTGCTGAGGGGGTGCTTGACCTTCAGCTCCACGCTCTCACCTCCTCGTAAATCCGTCTCGCGCTTTCCCTCGGGTTATCGCTCGCGTAAATCGAACGGCCCACGATGATGTAGTCGGCACCGGCCTTTAAAACCTCGCCCGCCTTTCCACCCTGGGCGCCAACTCCTGGAGTCAGGATTTTGATTCCCGGCTTGAGCTTCGAGCGAATGTAATTGACGCGCTCGGGCCTCGTGGCCGGGGCTATAATCCCAAAGGGCTCGAGCCGGTTGGCGAGCTCTATTAGACTATCAGTCACTGGCTGGATGAACTCCCTCGCCCCCGGGTGGCTCATCTCGACGACGATTATCGTCTTTCCGAGCTCCATAACCGCTTTAACGCTGTCGCTCCCGACGAAGCCGTGCGCTATGATGTAATCCGCCCCGGCCTCGAAAACCTTCCCCGCTATCAGCCGGTTGGTGTTTGGAATGTCCGCGAGCTTCAGGTCGGCTATGACCGGAAGGCCGGTCTCCTCCTTGAGTTCCGTGATTATGTCCAGCCCGGAACCGATGATGAGGGGCCAGTTCACCTTAATCGCCCAGAGGTAGTCCGCCGTTTCTCGGGCTATCTCAAGGGCCCTCCCGCGCTCGTAGACGTCAAGGGCAAGGATGAGCCTGCTCATTTCGTCACCTCACGAGTCCCCTGAGCTCCTCGGGTATCAGATCTCCTTTGAGGACGATGGCAACGTGGTAGGCGCTCTTCATGGCATCGGCCGGGTTTTCGGCCCAGGTGACGACGACCATGTCCCCCTCTTCGGGCCTAAGAACCGAGAGCCTCTCGGCGAGTTCTGGCATAGTCTCCCTCAGCGGCCGGCCGTCCTCGGGGAAAACTATCTCGCCGTTTTTAACGACGAGAATCATTGCTCCTTTCGCGAAGAACCTTATGGCTTCATCGCGAAGCTCAATGCTCTTGAACTCGGGAGGGTTTTTCACGACTATCGCGTAGGCGGGAAAACCCTCGATCTTGCCCGCCCGATAAACTTCGGAGAAGTGTTTTTCGAGCTCTCCCGCCAGTTCCCTGCCCTTCTCGCTCAGGCTGTGGCCCCGCTGGGTTGATCGAATGAGCCCCAGCGATGAGAGTTTCCTCAGAATGGTCCTTACGCTCCCCTCGCCGAGGTCGAGCAACTCCGCCATGAACTTTCTTCCAACGGGTTCTTTCAGGAGGAACAGCGCGGCTATGATGTCCTCAAGGCTGAACTCAGGATACGCTCCCCTCTTCCAGCTCATGCTCACCCACCGAGAAAAGTAGGAAAAGGGAGTTAAAAGCTTGCCGTCAGAGCCACTTGGGCTGGAGTCCGGCCCAGATGCGCATCTTCTCGTGGGCGATGATGCGCGGGATGTTGTGCATCTCCTTCGGTCCCGGGTTCTTCATGTAGAAGGCGTTGACCTCGTAAACCGTTCCGAAGGCCTTCTTCTCGACCGCTATCTTTCCGAGTCTCACCAAGTCGACGAGCAGACCTGCCAGAGCCGGGCTGTCGTTTATCCTTCCAGTTATGACGAGCTCGTCGTGGGCGCCGTTGAAGCTGACGTACTCGATGTGCATGGCGATGAACTTCTTGTCGCCGAGGGGCTCAAGGAAGCCGGTCGGCTTGATGTAGTGTGGTGCATCGTAACCGAGGAGGTCCTTGACGATGGAGCTCTTGGTGAACTCCTTGCTCTTGTTGCGCTCCTTGTCGGTGAGAGCCAGGAAGTCCTGGTTTCCTCCGATGTTGAACTGGGCTATATCGAGGACGTAGCGGTTCCTCTGGGCGAGGTGAGCCAAGATGTCAGCCGTCAGCGGGGTGGCGCCGGTGGCTCCGTCGTCGCCGAAGATGACGAGGTTGCTCTCCTTCGCGAGCTCGACGAAGGCCGGGTCGTTAGCGATGAGGGTTGGAATCGCGTTGACGAAGGCGGCACCGCCGACTTCCTTCGCGTACTTTGCCACTGCATAGGCGTAGACCTGGGTGGCTGTGAGCCTGTCCTTCCTGTCCTCGGCGATGGCCTTCTCAAGCTCCTCCTTCTTCTCGAAGGGAACGAAGGCCTCGGTGGTGCAGACGTTGACGAAGACCTCCGCCTTGAGCTCCTTCCACTCGCTGACGAGGTGCTCAACGGCCTCGCTGAGGGTCATCTCGTCGTCGAGACCGGTAGCCTCGAGCGGGAGGTTCCTAAGGCTTCCGAGGTGGACACCCTTCCTTATGGTTATGCCCTTGAGGCTCTCCGGGGCCTCGGGGTCGTAGGCCCTGACTACCTCGTGGAGGTCCTTGCCGACCTTGGCCTTGTCAACGTCGTAGGAACCGACGATTTCGATGTCCTTAATCTTAATTGGGAGCTCGTCCGCCAGCGGGACGCCGTAGGGTTCGAGCTTTCCGGCCTTTATCTTCTCGAGACCGCTCGCGAATATGCTTGCAACGTAACCCTGGCCGAGTATAACAACCCTGACCATTTCACCCACCTCCTTTTCGTTGTTCTCAAATATTTTACAGTGGTTAAATAGTTTTTGGTCGCGAAACCTTTCTGGATATGAGGTAAACCGTCGCCCCGACGCGGAGGTTCGTCAGGACTGCGAGGAGCGCGAAGAGCGCCCTGACGGCGAGGCCCGAAGGAACGAGCAGGAACAGCATAGTCAGGAAGACCCTCTCGTCCCTCTTCCCGGGGAGCTTTCTGAGTGCCGGGACTTCCCGGTAGGCGTCCCTGCAGAAGGCCCCCTTAAAGCGCTCGGTCGAGTAGCTCACCATGACCGAACCGAGCAGAGCCAGGAGCGCGACCAGATACCATAAGGGCTCTTTCAGGGCTGAGTAAGCCAGGAGCGCGAGGAAAGAGCCGTCAACGTAGCGGTCGAGGATTGAATCCACGTAGCCACCGAGCCTGCTCGTCCTCAGCTGGGCCCTCGCGAGCTCGCCGTCAACGCCGTCGAGGACTGAGCTCAGCTGGTAGAGGATTCCGGCCAGGGGCAGGCTGACGAGCGTCAGGAAGGCCGAGAGCACGCCGAGGGCGAAGGTGACGACCGTCATCTGGTTTGGAGTAACCTTCTCAACGAGGAGATAGCTGATTCTCGTCGAGATTTTCCTGTTGAGGTGTCGGCTGATGAACCCGTCGCCGGTTCCCTTAACTGCCGTGAAGACGAGCATCTTTCGGGCCCTCTTGAGCTCCTCCGGCGTGTCCACATCGGTCCAGCCGAGGCCGTCGACGAACGTAACCGGAAGCTTAGCACGCCCGACGACCTCGCTGAGGGAGTAGTCACCGTTTTTCTCGTTTTCAAGCCCTTCCGTCACCTTGAAAATCCCTTCATCGAGGACGAAGAAGCCGGTATCAACCGCGTCCCAGTCTTTAATGCCCTTCCCGATTCGCTCGACCCGGCCGTCCTTCACCTTAACCTTCGTCGCCTCGTCAACGTCAATCCACCTTGGCCTTCGGTCCGCTATGAGGCCGTTTCCCTTTATGGCCTCCGCAACGAAGGCTTCGCTGTAGACGTGGTCGCTCATGACGAGGACGAAACGCCCGGAGAGGTGGCCTTTGGCGAGGTGGAGCGAGTGCCCGTTGCCCTTCTCGGGCTCGGGGTTTATCACGAGCTCGGCGTTGAAGCCGTTCCTCTCAACGAACTCGCGGTAAAGGGGCGCGTACCGCTCGTTGGTGACGATTACGAACCTCTCAACGCCGTTCCTCTGGAGGAGGTGCATCGTTCGGTACAGAATCTCCCTTCCGGCAACCCTGATGAGGCCCTTTGGCCTTCCGCCCATCCTCGTCCCTAGGCCTGCCGCGAGAATCACTGCAGTTTTTGGAGTCATCGGCATCACCTTTTTAAGGCCCTCGAAGAGGCCCCATCAGGAGAACCAAGATTAAATTAACCGCAGGTAATTTAAAGCTTTCGGTGGTGGAAATGCGCGTGGCGGTCCTTTACTCGGGGGGCAAGGATTCGAACTACGCCCTCTACTGGGCGCTCAGGCAGGGGTTCGAGGTCAAGTACCTCGTCTCGATGGTGAGCGAGAGGGAAGACAGCTACATGTACCACGTGCCGAACATTCACCTCACGGAACTGCAGGCGAGGGCGATAGGGATTCCGCTCGTCAAGGGGTTCACCAGCGGAGAGAAGGAGAAGGAAGTAGAGGACATGAAGGCCGTCCTTGAGGGCCTGAAGATTGACGGCGTCGTTGCCGGCGCTCTGGCCAGCGAGTACCAGAAGCAGAGGGTTGACAGGGTCGCGAAGGAGCTCGGCCTTGAGAGCTTTGCCCCGGCGTGGCACAGGGACCCAATCGACTACATGCGCGAGCTTATTGGAATCTTTGACATCGTAATGGTCGGAGTTTCGGCCTACGGGTTGGACGAGCGCTGGCTCGGGCGGAGGATTGACGAAAAGGCCCTGGAGGAGCTTGTGAAGCTCCACGAGAGGTACAAAATCCACGTGGCCGGAGAGGGCGGTGAGTTCGAGACCTTCGTCCGCGACGCGCCGTTCTTCAAGGCCAGAATAGTCTTCGACGAGGTAGAAAAGCGGTGGAACGAGTGGGACTATTCGGGAGTGCTTGAGGTCAAGAGGGCGCACCTTGAGAAAAAATAAAGTCAGGGCTTCACCCTGACCCAGAACCACGCCTTTGAGCAACCGCCCGAAACGCCGCAGCTCGGGAGCTCAAGGCTCCACTCCTTGGTCGGAATCGCCGAATCCGGCTCCCAGTCGAAGTAGTCATCGTCGAAGAGGAGCGTTATGGAAACCTGCCCCATCGGGTCGTCGTCGTTGCCCCAGTTTCCTGCATCTTCTTCCCAGCCGTCGTATTCGAGGTACAGGAACGGCACGTCCGCCTTCGTATGGCCGATAATAAGCATCTCCGGCCTTACTGTGAACCTGTTGCCCGAGAGCACTCCGGACTTTGGATAGCGGTTGACTGGCTGAACCGGCGCCATTCCAGTGGTTCTCTCGGCCGTTACGTCAGGAACGTCCACTTCCTCTGGCTTGAAGGAGATGAAGCCGCTCGCGTAGAGGTAGTACTCGTCGTCGCCGAGTTCAGTATCCTTCGTGAACTGAACGGTGTCGAGGTAGGCCTGAAGGGTGTTGTAGCGGAGCGTCCTCGGGACTTCCACGGTTTGGACGAGGTAGGTAACCCTCATGTTGCCGTCCGTTGACCAGACCTCAACGAGCACGCCGTCGCTGTAATCGGCCCTCGCGTCTATTGTGTAGCCGGAGTAGCCAACCATGTCAGGTTCGGTTCCGAAAGCGGCCAGAATCCTTGAGCCGTAGAACTCGCTCGCGCTTTCTCCGGTAACGAGCTGGTTGATGAACATGACCCCGTTGTAGCCGTACTTCATCGCGGTTCCGATTTCGCCGGTGGCGAGGCCCAAAGCAGTATCAACGAGGAAGCCGACGCCCATCGTGACGTACTTTCCGGGGCTGTCGATGTCCCAGCCAGCTGTGTGGACGTAGATTTTCCTGTATTCCCTAACCTCGTCAAGGGGCATCGCGAAAATCGGGTAGCCGTTGATGAAGGGGTAGCCCACGCTTATCGCCCCATCATCGTGGTATAAAAGCCGGCTGTGGTCGTCCGCCTCGACCCAGCGCTTTGCTGGATAGCCGACGGCGTAAATCGGCCCGTACTTCCAGTTCAGGTCGTTCTCGTGCTCCCAGTAAACCGGGAAGGCCCACGAGACGAGCTGAATCTCGCCCTCCGCGCTGTCCTTGTTGCCCTTTATGTAGACGTCCTCGACGACGATGACGAGGTAGCGGTCGACGTCTTTCTCTATGCTGAGCCCGTTGGTGGCGTTCACCCACAGGTTGCTATGAGATGGGAAGCGGGGCTTCAGCGAAGGCGCGTAAACCTGACCCGCGAACCAGAGGCGGAAGTAGCGCCAGGGGACGAGGGAGAAGAAGTTCTCGATGGTGAACTCGACGACGTGCCGGTCGTTTTCGATGTAAGTTTTAACCTCCCCCTCGCGGTAGACGCTTCCGTGCGCGTCCCTTAACTTAAAGGAGTCCTCGTCAACGTAGGCAATCCAGTCAGCTTTACCGTTGTCGGTGCTGTCGAAGAAGACCTTCATCGGCATCATGTCGCGATACTTGCGGTCGTCGAGATAGAGCCTTATCATGAGGTCGTAGCCCCTCGCCTCCATGTAGAGCTTGCCCTCCGGCGTGAAGAAGCTGGCCGGTGAGTAGTAGTCAATCCAGCCCTTCCCGGCCTCGATTACGAAGCTCCCGGTGTATGGATAGACGAGGCTCGGGCTCTTGTCGGCCATCGTGCTCCCGTAGATTCTGAGGTAAACCCTGTCGGGGAAAATTTCCGAGAAGTTCTCAACGGTGAAACTAACGCGCCTCCCGTCGAGCTGGACGTTTCCGGCCCCCACTTCAACCGGCCCTTCGCCGGTCAGCTCGTAGAGGGTGAAGCCCGTGGAGTAAAGGTGTAACTCCCAGATTCTCCCGAACTCGTCGCCTTCATCAAAGCGGAGAACCGTTGGCTGGTAGGTGTACTTCCTGCCCGAGAGGTCTATGAAAACCGGGATGTGGACGTAGGCGTTGGCCAGGCTCTCGTTCTCGAAGGTTATCGTGAACTTAACGCTCCTTCCGGGGTCGGTCGAGGACGTTAGGAGCGAGACCCGCTCTATAACCTTCCCGTTCGGCTCGAAGGCGTCGCTCCAGAGTGGCCCGGCGTAGGTAAAGTTGGCGGTGAGCCTGTAAACGGGGATTATCACAGGCTCGAGCGTGACGTTGAGAAGCCCTATCGAGAAGCCCGGCCCGGTTCCGTTCCCGTTGGTCTCCCCGGCCTCGCAACCGGAATCGGGGTCCGAGCTTTCATCGCAGAGAACTTTTCCATCCTCGTCGTACTGAAGGCTCGCGTTCGATGAGGGCGTCTCGGTTGGCGTTGGTGTCTCGGTTTGCGTTTCAGTTGGCGTTTCGGTTACGGTTGAAGTCTGGGTCTCCGTTGTTGTCTCCGAGGGAGTTGTGCTTGAGGTGGTCGCGGGGGTTTGAGTTGCTGAGGTTGTTGTGTGGGTCGTTGATTCTTGCGTTTCGGTTTCGGAGGGAGTGCTTTTCGTGGTTTCTCCTCCCGTCCCGGATTCTGGCCCAACGCATCCGCTGATGAGCACTAACCCGGTCAGGAGAAGGAAAAAGAGAAGCCGCAGACGTTTTCTCATACCTGCACCCCCGGTCCAAACCCCGGCAGAAAAGGAAAGCCGTACGGGTTTGGACTACATATGGTAGGGTGCCATTCTATTTAGGGGTTTCCTTGAATCCCCGTTCACACGGAAATGGTTATTAATCCGGGCTTAAGCTTCCCGGGTTCCTCTCGCTCCCCTTCGTGCTCCTCGTCGATGCGCTGTTGCTTTGGAATCTCAGCAGGTGACGTGGAAGATTCCGA
Organism: Thermococcus sp. AM4; assembly: GCF_000151205.2. NCBI lineage: Archaea > Methanobacteriati > Methanobacteriota > Thermococci > Thermococcales > Thermococcaceae > Thermococcus > Thermococcus sp. AM4. Next base: position 1,154,575 of record NC_016051.1, on the reverse strand, counting down.
GAACCCTTTTCTTTTCGTTGAGCTCGTTGAATAGCTCTACCGCTTTCCCGGTGGGGAGCTCATAGACTTCCTTGTCCTTCACCAGCTCCCTGCTCTCGGGGAGTAGCGAGAGGTAGCCGTAGTAGCCGGTGCCGACGAGTAGAACCTCAAAGTCCTCAGTCAGGTACTCCATGAGCTCGTCGGGGTCGAGTTTGTGGCTCGTTCCGTGTTTGTTTTTGCTCAGCCACTTCTTTCTCTTCTCAACCCTTCCGCTCGGGTAAACCACGATGTCGTGCTCGTAGGTTCTCCCGTCAACCACTATCCTCCCGAAGGAGGGGTATTCGAGCTTCATGGCACTCACCAGCAGTCCTTTGGGTGCAGTGCATCTCTCAAAATCTTCGCGTGGTCAAAGGCCAGTGGAAGTTTCTCAACCTCATCAATCGGAACAACCTCGACTTCCTTCGCATCGTCGCCGGCTTTAAGTTCTCCTTCACCGATGCAGAGAAAGGCGACCGAAACGGTGTGTCCTCTGGGATCGCGATTTGGGTCGGAGTAAACGCCCACCAGTCTGAGTATTCTGACGTTCAAGCCGGTTTCTTCCTTCATCTCCCTCTTCAGGGCCTCTTCAGCGGTCTCGCCGTACTCGACGAAACCGCCGGGAAGGGCAAAATGATCCTTAAAGGGCTCGTACTTCCGCTTTATCAGGACGATGCCATTGTTGTAGATTATTACTCCATCTACCGTGAGTCCTATGCACCTGTGGAGCTCGGCCTTGAGGCCGTGTTTTTCTGCGAGGGCTTTAACTTCCTCCCGGAATTCGCTTACCTCAGCCCCCTTCGGGGCTTTAACGAGCAGAACGTAACGGTCCATCTTTTTCACCTCAGGGAAGTCCCTTCTCATCAGCGTTCAGCGTGCTGACGTTTCATCATCGGTCGTTCACAGTTCGCGCAAACCGTTTATATCGTTGATGCCCATGATGTATGGTGGGACCATGAGACGAAGCCACCTGATCGCGGGGTTTCTCTCCCCTGTTGTTGGCCTCTCGGGGGTTTTCGTGGCTATCGTAATTCACAGGTCGTGGTGGAGGGTTACTGAGAACGCTATCAGCGACCTCGGGAGGGTTGGTTTGAGCTACAACTGGGTGATGAACCTTGGCTTGATACTCTCGGCCATCCTCGGCCTTTATTACGTAAGCGGTCTGTGGAGAGAGCTCAAAGGAACCCTCCAGCGGATTGGGGTGGCGGTGTTCGCGGTCGGTCTTGTATTTCTCGCGGGAATAGGCCTCTTCCCGGAGGGTACCTCACCCCACTACTACGTCAGCTGGGGATTTTTCGTGACTGCGAGCTTGGGCATGCTGCTGATTGGAATTGGCCTGTACACGTCGGGGAAAAGGAGCTTCGGAGTTTTGACGTTCCTCCTGTTTGCGGGGGGATGGGCTTTAGCCCTCTGGGCCAAGACTCACTTCAGGGGTGTGGCGGTGGCCGAGTTCGTGGGTGTTTTTGGAATCGTCATCTGGCACTACGCGCTACTCAGAAACCTCGTCCCAGAGGCTTAGGCCGTTTTCCCTCTCCTTTCTCTCAAGGGGAAGCCCCTTCAGCTCCTGGATGAAGACCTCCGCGACGAAGACCCTTCCCTCAACGAGGTGCCCGCCGTAAAGCCTGCCTTCCCCGTCCCCCAAGGCAACGTGGATGTGTGCGAAAGGTTTTCCGTTCCTGAGGCTCAGGTTTCCGGTCAGTGAAACCAGCTCGAACGTTCCCTCCAGCTCGATAACCCTGTAATCGTTGGTTTCTTCGTCGAAATAGCCTATCTTCGGGTTTCTCAGGCTTCCAATTGCGCTCACAATGCCGGTTTTTATTTCCCTGGCCTCTGCAAAGCGGTTCACGAATTCGAGTAGATCCTCCCCCTCCGGCACGCGGAACAGAAAGTTCCTTCCCGTTGAGAACTCCACGGAGATCACCTAAACCCTAATAAGCCGCCCGGCCCTTTAACCCTTTGGGTGTGGAAAGTGGAAGCCAAGAACGCTGTAATGGCTGTGCTCCCCGAGCTCGTGGAGCTTGAGGACGTCGATTTCTCCCGGTATTCGAGTCAGTACCTTGGTCTTGCGGCTTCGTTTGCTGAAAGCGGCGGGAAAGGACTGAGGGAGTTTGAGGAGTTCGTCGAGGCGAAGGGACTGGACAAGGCGATCGTTGGAAACTCCCTCCTGTCGGTGTTCCAGTACCTGATGATCAGGTACCGGCGGTACGGAGACAAGGCTACGATCAAACCCTCGATCAAGCTTTTCCTCACCCTAAAGGGCTGGCTCATCGAGAACGGCTTTGAAGACCAGTGGAAGCTGCTCCTTCACAACTTCGTGGGCTACATCGTGGACATGGGCGGAGTGCTCTCGGGAGAAGAAGACTGTGAGCTCGCCTTCGCGTACCTAAAGCTGATCAACCGGCTTGCTGAGGAGGCCGCGAAGACGTTCCCGGAGCGGTACTTCAGGGACCTCCTCGAAAAAAGTGGCGAGACTCTGAAGAAGCTGGAGGAACGCTGCGGAAAGGTCAGCGTTCAAGGGTGATTTCGGCATAGCTCCTGGGATCCTCCCAGATCCGCACGAGGATCCGTTTTACGTTCTTTCCGGCCTTTTCCGCTATTCTCTCGGCGAACCATTCCGCTATGTACTCCGCGGTAACGTTGGGCTTGTCGAGGATCACTGCCTCCTCCTCCGGCAGTTCGAGCCTCTTGCCGTTCTTCTCCACGGTGATCTTCCCGTTTTTCCTCTCGACGACCCACTCCTCGCTTACCAGGATCCTGTGGTCGAGTCTCTTCACGAGGTTGCTCAGGTGGTTGAAGTCGAAGATCATGCCGTTCTCGTTCAGCTCGCCCCAGATCTCAACGTCCACGTTGTAGGTGTGCCCGTGAATTCTGAGGCATTTGCTGTCGTAGGGTAGGGCAAGGAAATGCGAGCTGTCGAAGTCCTTGTGCCAGCCTATCTTCCTCTCACCCACCTTGAAGTCCACTCCCACCACCGATTTACGTTTTCCGCTGGGGTTATAACCCTTGTGAAGACACTTTCTCAACGCTCACCCTCATGGCCATCCTTCCGATTTCCTCGTCTTCTGCATCGAAGTCCCTCCTCTTCAGGAACAGCGCCGTGAAGGCGGTCGCCCTCTTGAGGGCCTGCACGAAGGGGCATCTCAGGTAGAAGTACGAGAAAGAGGCCAGGAAAACGTCGCCCGCTCCGGTTGATTCCGGCACGTCCATTTTCACGGGTTTGAACCGGTACTCTCTCCCCTTGAAGTAAGCTGTTCCGGGGTTCGGCCCGTCGGAGAGCAGGAGAACCTCGACGTCTGAAGGGTTTATCCCTCTAACATGCTTGAACTCGCCCACATCGGAGTGGAGAACATTCATTCCCCGCAGAAACGTCCCGTCGATGGTTTTCAGACGCAGGGGGCCTGGGACCGGCTCGCGGATGAAGCCCTGGACATCGGCCGCGAGAAAGCCCCTTCCGGCGAGTTCCCTCACCAGCTCGGGGGATACCTCCCCGGCGACGGGGTTGAGGAGTATCAGATCAAAGTCCCCGGCGGTAACGTTCTCGATCGGCTCGGCCCGTGAGAGCAGGGTTAAAACCCTCCTGTTGCCGTCAATGTAATGGAGCTCGTAGGACGTGCTCTCCTCCGATGGGACTACCTCGAGCGAGATGCCCCTTTCCCTGAGCCCCTCAAGCCATTCCCTCGGAAAGTCCCGTCCGACGCTCGTCACCACCTTCACCCTGCAGAACCTGGATAAAGCCAGGGCCGAGTAGTAGGCACCGCCCCCTATCCTCGTCTCGCTCCTCCCGTCCCTCACTATCCTGTCTATGACCAGGTGGCCGACGACGAGACACTCCATGACCCTCACCGGAAACCGGGCGCTCTGACCTTAACAACTTCTTTGTTCACGAGCGTCGGCGGGATCTGGCCTTTCTTGAACGCGATGAGGTTCCTCGCCACGAGCTCGGCCATGCCCTCCCTCGCCCCAAATGTTGCGCTACCGATGTGAGGGGCTAAAACCACGTTCTTCAGGCCGAAGAGCTCTTCGTTGTAGTACGGCTCCTCCTCGTAGACGTCTAAACCAGCTCCGGCAATCCAGCCCTCCTTAAGGGCCCTGATGAGCGCTTCCGTGTCAACGACCTTTCCGCGCGCTATGTTCACGAGAATTGCCGTTTCCTTCATGAGCCTAAGTTCATTCTCGCCTATCATGTGGTAGGTTTCCTTCGTCAGTGGAACGGCCAGAACCACGAAGTCGCTCTCGGCCAAAAGCTCGTCGAGGGGCTTGAACTCCGCGTTGAGTTCCTTCTCCGCCTCCGGCTTCCTCGTGCGGGAGTAGTAGAGGATTCTCATGCCGAAGCCTCTGGCACGTTTCGCCACCGCCTGCCCGATTCTACCGAAGCCGATGATTCCGATGGTTTTGCCGTAAACGTCGTAGCCCAGGAACCAGCGCGGGTGCCAGGCGATACCGCGCTTCTTCCACTCGCCGGAGCGCGTGAAGTTATCGGCCTCGATTAACCTCCTCGCCGTCGCTAGGAGAAGAGTCCACGCGAAATCAGCGGTGGCATCGGTGAGGACATCGGGAGTGTTCGTTACGTAGATTCCCCTCCGCGTTGCCTCTTCGACGTCTATGTTGTCGTAGCCCACAGCGTAGTTCGCGACGATTCTGAGCTTCGGGGCGTTGTCGAAGACCTCTCTGTCAATCCTCTCGCTGAGCATCGTGACGAGGGCATCGACATCGCGGACCTTCTCGATGAGAACCTCCCGGGGAATTTCTCGCTCCTCCGGCCAGACCTCGACCTCGAAGTGCTCCCTCAAAAGCTCGATGCCGTTCTCGGGAATCGCGCGTGTGATGAAGACCTTTGGCTTCACGTTATCACCCCCGTCTAAGATGGGCGCTGGTTATAAAAACCCTGACGGTGAGAGGGGAACATGCTGAAAGGTAAGGTAGAGACATTGAGCGACGACGGCCTCGGGGTTCTTCAAGCTGGGAACAAAACCGTTTACGTCCCCTTCGCTTACCTCGGCGACGGGATTAAGGTTAAATCGACGAGAAGGCGCTTCGGCAGGTTAATCGCGAGGAACTTTGAGCTTCTGGAGCCTTCCCCTCTGAGGGTCCATCCAAGGTGCAGGCACTTCGGGAAGTGCGGTGGCTGTCTCTGGCAGGGGCTGAACTACGGGGCCCAGCTCGAACTCAAGGCTGAGCTCTTCGAGCGAATCACCGGAATAAGGGCCGAAATTAAGGGCTCGCCCAAAATCTGGGGCTTCCGCAACGTGAGCAACTTCATCGTGACGACCAACGGCGCTGGCCTCAAGGAGTATGGGAACCCCCTTGGCGTTGTGGACCTTTCGGAGTGCCCGGTCTTCTCGAAGAAAACCCCCGAATACCTGCGCGTTCTCCGCAATTTTCTGAAGGAAACGGGACTCCGGCCGTGGAGCCTGACGCGGAAAACCGGTGACGTTCACTACCTCCAGGTCAGGGAGGGCAAGTTCACCGGGGAGGTCATGGCGAACCTCATAGCCCATCGCAGGCCCTCTGAAGAAACGGCTGAGGCCTTTAGGGACTACTTCTCCTTCGCGGATTCCCTTTACTGGAGCCTAAAGGCCGACGAGGGGGACGACCCGCGCGGGGAGCCGGAGCTCGTCGATGGGAACCCATTCATACGGGAGAGAATCGGCGACGTAACGTATCTCATACACCCCAACAGCTTCTTCCAGACCAACAGCTATGCCCTTGAGCTTCTCCTCAGGGCCGTTGAGAACTTCACCGACGGGGAGAGGGTTCTTGATCTTTACTCGGGCGTCGGAACGTTCGGCGTTTACCTGGCGAAGAGGGGCTTTAGAGTTGAGGGCATCGAGATCAACCCCTTCGCGGTCGAAATGGCCAACAGAAACGCCAAGCTGAACGGGGTAAACGCCCAATTCCGCGTTGGAAGGGCTGAAGAGACCCCGATAGGTGACTACGACACCGTGATAGTGGACCCACCGCGGAAAGGCCTGAAGGAAGCCGGGGAACTGCTGGTGAAGAGCGGGGTTGAGAGGGTCGTTTACGTCTCCTGCAATCCTAAGGCCTTTAAGCTCGATTACGAGAACCACCTGAAAAAGGCTTACCGCGTGGAGGAAGCGATTCTTGTGGACATGTTCCCGCACACGTCCCACGTCGAGGCGGTCGTGCTGCTCTCTCGTTAAATTTTTAAGGGTCATCGGAACACGCCTTCCGGTGGGAGTTGATGGTTCTCGGCAGGAAAAAGAGATTAAAATTCATTGACGGAATTCCGCACGGAACTCACATGGACTCCCTCTGCCTCAGTCAGGATTGGGGGATAGGGCTGATAGAGGCCGCCCTTGCGGGGAAGTATCCTACCAGAAAGGCCGCCTTCGAGAAGAAAAAGCTCATCGGTTCCAGAAAGTTCGAATTCGAGATCGTCGATGTTCCCCTTGCACGGGAGCTCTGGCTGAGGGTCGTTAAAGTTGACCGAACTCCCGTCACGGCCTTCCCCGTTCTCAGCGGGGAGAAAGTAGACTTCGAGGTCAAGGAAGTGCTTGAGTGGAAAGAATGGCCAGAGGCCGACATTGCGGGAACGGTCGTCAACGAGCACTCCCCTGCTCTCGTCTTCTACGCTGCGGACTACGTTGAGAACAGGGAGAAGTATCTTGGCTCGGAAAGGATTCGCGTGGGTCTCTCGTTCTTCGTTTACTCGGGAACAGCCGGGGTGATTGAGAGGACCACGACCAGGCTTCCCGATGGAAAGGAGGTTGTCATTGACCTCAACGAGGCCGAGATACTTCTCCCAGCGGCGGTAAGCGTTCAGGGGGCTTTCATAGACGACTACGTCATGACGGCTCACGTGCTTGATTTGGAGGAGGTCTCAACCCCCTGCGGGGGCGGCTACATTATGCTCCTCAGCAACGAGCCCCTCGGAAGGGTCAGGGCGTTTGCGCTAAAGGAGAGGCTGAGGGGAGAAATTGAGAAGGGTGCCAGCCTCAAGCTCGTCGGCTGGCTCCAGGGAGGGCTTTGATTCCTTTGGCCCTTCCCTTCAATCGAAGTCCCATATGGTTCTGCCCTTGTAGAACAGCATCACGTAGCCGCAGTTCTTGCAGATAACGATCTTGACCTTGTGGGCGGTGAATCCCCACTTGCTGTCAAGCTTACCCTCCTCAACCTGGAACTCGGTGCCGCCGCACAGAGGGCATTTCAGATGTCTCCGCTCCACAGGGATCACCACTCAAAATTGGAAGAGGGACATAAAAACATAGTGGAATCAAACGGCCCTCCAGAAGGGATCCTCCTTGGCCTTTATCCTTGCTATCATCTTAAGGGCCTTGAGATCGCTCTCGTCCAGCTCGCTTCTGAGCTGCTTGGCGAGGATTATGACGTCGTTCTTGCTCAGGTCAACGTAGAGGGTCTCGCCGGGGTGGATGTGCCTGCCAACTATCGCCCCCTCGATGGCTATGGCGACTGCGTCTCCCTTCCTCGCCTCCTGAACGAAGTCGTTCTTGTTCTTGATGGACTTAATGACGCCGACCCTTTCGCCCGTCTCCTTAATGAGCGTAACTCCGGGCCTTATCCTGCCCTCAAGGACTTCAACGCCCACTATTGCCGGCTTGCTCCTCCTGAAGACGTAGCGCTCGTCGGGGTAGAGCCTGATGACGCCCGGGAAGGTGACGTTCTTGAGGAGCTCGCGCTTCTTCTTCTCTTCCTCCGCCTTCACCCAGGCCTCGTAGTCCTCTATGAGCTTGTAAATGATGTTCCCGACGAAAATCGGCACTCCCTTGGCCTTCGCGACCTCCTCCGCGTCCTCGTTAACCTTGACGTTGAAGCCGAGGACGACGCCGTACTTCGGCTCCTCCTCGCGGACGCTCAAGGCTTCCATAACGTCGGTCTTGCTGATGTTTCCGACGTCAGCCTTCCTTATCGGAATGCCCTTCTCCTGGAGCTCCTTGCTCAAAGCTTCGAGGCTTCCGAGGGTGTCGGCCTTGACGATGACGCCAACTTTGCCGGTGCTTATGACGACGCTCTGGATCTGGTTGAGTATCTCCTGCTTTGCCCTCTCGATTTCCTCCTCGCTCCTCGCGGCTATAACAGGTGAGCCGGCCAGCGCTTCATCCAGGCCCGGTGCGGCTATCTTCACACCGGCAGCGGCTGTAACCTCGTCAACCTGGTCGAAGCGGAACCTTGGATCGCGTATCTCGTCGAGGGGCTTGGGCTTGAGCAGGGCGCGGATTTTGGTCACTATCGCCTTGTCCTTTCCGCCGACGACGATTGTGTCGTCCTTCCTCAGCGTTCCGTCGTAGATGATGACGTCTATCGTTGTTCCGAGGCCTAGCTCCTCGCGAACCTCTAGGATCGTTCCGCGCGCCGGCCCCTCGACCTCTATCTTGAGCTTCTCCTCCAGGTACTTCTGGCTTAGGCCGGCTATGAGGACGAGCAGTTCGGGAACGCCTATGCCGTATTTGGCGGAGATCGGAACTATCGCCAGCTCGCGCGTGAAGTCCTGAACCCTGTCAAAGCGGTTGGCGTTGAATCCGAGCTCGTAGAACTTGCCGATGAGCTCCCAGAGCTTGGTTTCGAGCTCCTGAATTGCCCTCTGATCCTGCTTCTTGACGTTTATCAGGAAGGGTTCGTCCTCTTCAACGACCCAGCCCTTTATCCTGTCTATCTTGTTGGCGGCGACTATGAAGGGCGTCCTGTACCTCCTGAGTATCTCGATGCTCTCTATCGTCTGGGGCTGGAAGCCCTCGTTGATATCAACGACGAGGACGGCCAGATCGGCCAAGCTTCCTCCCCTCGCGCGCAGGCTCGTGAAGGCTTCGTGGCCGGGCGTGTCAATAAAGAGAAGTCCCGGAAGCTTTATCTCGCCCTTCCAGAGCTTTATGAGCGGTCCGGCGAGCTGCTTTACCACGTCAATCGGAACCTCGGTCGCTCCGATGTGCTGGGTTATTCCGCCCGCTTCCTTGGCGGCTACATTGGTGCGCCTGATCCTGTCGAGGAGCGTCGTCTTTCCGTGATCTACATGCCCGAGAACCGCTATGATGGGCTGCCTAATCCTCTTTGTCATCTTCATCACCTGAGCATAACTCAGGGCTGGCCTTTTAAAGGGTTCGGGACGATCATCAATAACGAGTGAGAGCAATCGAGGCGGTGGTCAAATGATAGCCCTCGCATTTGGCCTCGTTTTCGGTCTTGGAACGGCCCTCGCCCTTGGAAAGCTAAAGGACCGGAAGTCGGAGCTGGCGGTGTTTTTCCTGCTACCTCTTCTGACATACGAGATGGCCAACGGCCTCTACGGCGGGTTCGGCGATTACGTTTACGTCCCAACTCCTCTCGGCGATTTCACAGCGTCCGAATTCATCGGACTACAGACGTTCATCGCGTGGTTGATTATGCTCGCTTACATCGGGCTTAGGGGCAGAAACGTCTTTGAAATTGACGAGTTCCCAGCCATTTCCGCGTTTTTCTGGGCAATCACTGCCTTCGGACTCGGACTCTCCGCGAGTGCGTGGCCAGCTTTGGCAATCCCCGGACTGGCAGTCTACGCACTCCTTGCATTGTTTGGTGGGAAAGATCCCCTCCGGGCCATTAAAGCTGTCCCCTGCTCCGGTGAGCTCAAAGAACTTTCCGAAAAACTCGGGCTTGAGTGTCTGAGCGATGAAACCGGTTACAGTGCCTACAAGGTTAAGGGAACCCTTTTAGTCGGGGGATTACTCCGGGAATTTCCGCGGTGGAGGGAGTTAATTGAGTGCCTTGCCGGGGTTCCGGAGCCCGGCTTAAGGCTCGACGTTTTCCTCCACTTGCTCTACCTCTCCGCGGTTCCGATCGGAATCCTGCTCGGGAGGGGCATTACAACTGCATTGGTCCTACTGATCCTCGTCCTGCTCTCATACTACACCGCTCTGAAGCTGACGGTTTCACTAACGAGAAGGGCTCTAAAGGACGATTGCAGGGCTCTTGCAAAGGAATATGCGGAATTCTTCAAGGAGAAGAAGGGAAAGCAACGGAAATTGGTTGTGGATTAGCCCTTACCTCTCGAGACAGTCCATGCTGTCGAGGTACTCCTTCCTTGCCCTCGCGTGGGTGTGGTAGAACCAGTCGGCGGCTTTGCAGTAGCGGTAGAGCTCCTCTGGCTTGAAGTATAGGCTTATCTCCCTCTCCGCGCTCTCGGGGCTGTCTGATGCGTGGATAACGTTGTATATCGCATCCCCGACGTCGAGGCCGTAGTCACCCCTTATGCTCCCCGGCTCTGCGTCCTTCGGGTCGGTCGCGCCGGCCATCTTCCTGACGACGCTTATTGCATAGCGCCCCTCAACGACCATCACGACGCTTGGAGCCTTGGTGATGTAGTCTATCAGAGCCTCGAAGAAGGGCTTGCCCCTGTGCTCCTCGTAGTGCTTTTCAGCGAGCTCGCGGTCGATCCATATCATCTTCATTCCCACTATCTTGAGGCCCCTCTTCTCAAAGCGGCTTATGATTTCGCCCATCAACCCGCGGACAACTGCATCGGGCTTCAGAATAACGAGGGTTCTTTCTATCTGTTTGTCGGCCATCGGCAACACCAAAATATGAGGGGCAAGGGGATTAATATGTTTTTGCATCAGCCCGTTAGCTCTTCCATCCATGCAAGGTACTTCCGTGCGACTTCGCGATTGTATGGCCCGTTGTAGCTCAGCTTCCCGCCCTCCAGAACGACCATTTGATCTATCCCCATGTTAAGGGGAATGTGGCTCGCTATCACTAAGGTCATTTCCTCGGGCAGGTTGGAGAGGGCCTTTGCAATAATTACCCTGCTGTCAGCGTCGAGGCCGCTGAAGGGCTCGTCCATCAGGATGAGCTCCCTGCCGCTTGCGAGGGGTTCAATCATTGAAACCCTCCTCCGCAAACCTTTGGAGAGCTCGCCGATCCGCTTGAAGAGGTGTTTTTCCAGTCCGAGGGTCTTAACGGCCTTTCTAACCTTCCCACTTCCGTAGACATCGGAGAGGAGTTCCACCACGGTAGAAACCCTCATCATATAGGGGAGATCCTCAACGTCCCTCACGTAGAGCATCCTTGAGTAAAGCCTTCCGCTCTCCTTGAAGGGATCCAGCCCGAGGACTTTGACTTTTCCAGTTGTGGGTCTCAGAAGGCCCGATAGGACCCTCATCAGGGTGGTCTTTCCCGAGCCGTTTGAGCCGAGAAGGAGAATTCGGCCCCTCTTAATTTCGAGGCTCAGGTTATCGAGGGCCACGTTGTAGCGGAACCTGACCGTAAGGTCTCTAACGCTGACTACGGGCTCATCCGACACTGACATTCACAACCACCTCCGGACCGTTTCTGCTCGGAAGAACCCGGCAGGAATTTGGGATGTCCACACTGACATGGATGTACAGGAAGGGGTCCCTCCTCTCGAACTCGAATCTCACCGGTCCCGATCCCTGGAAGACCTTTCCATCCATTGTGACGACTTTAATCGTGTAGTCTGCGTTCTTGGGGCAGTCAACGTTGGCTAAGTTCAAGCTCAATTCAGTTTTTCCGGCTTTCATAGGCCAGAAAACGTCGAAACTGTATGTGACGTTTTTATCAACGGCTTTGCCGAACTTCAGGAGCTGATCTGCCTGGTCGAGCCTTATCTCTGCGTGCATCGAAGATTCAAGGGGGCTCCAGTAGGAGATTCCAAGGACGGTAACGGAGGCCGAGAGCAGTAGAGAGAGTGCCGCTATGATCGCGATGGTTTTCCACCACCTCATACGTTCATCAACCTCCTGTGAAGGGAGTAGAGCATGAAGACAAACAGTCCGGCCGAAACCCCAAGGTATGTCCACACGGTCCTCCATTCAAAGCCGAGCTTCCCGGAGAGGAGGAACGTCAGGAGCAGGGTGAAGACTATTGAGAGGTCGAGCCTGCCCCACAGGATGTAGGTCGAGTAAACGGCGAGCGTTGCCGTCAGGAGGAGGGAAATGAGGATTGAGGCCAGCAGGATAAGGGAGTGACGGCTTATTCCGGAGAGCCACTTAATTGAGACAATTTCTATGGGAAAGAGCGCTGAGAACGCCAGAAGCAGAAAGAGAACGAGAGAAGCGGTAAAGCCTATTAAAGCTGCTTTAGCTGGCGAAGCCCTCTCCCTGAAGAGCAGGGGGACGAATGAAGACCTCGTCTTGTACATCATGGGAAAGAGGGCTATCATCACGGCCACAACGTAAACGGAAGAGAGCAGGCTGGAGTTCGACCACACGAGGGCTCCAAAAAGGTTTGCAATCTTCTCCTTCATCGCGAGGTACTTGGAGGCGTAGTATTCCGGCGGCTTCTCCTGCACCTGACCCGAGAGGTGGCCAGGGGCCCCGAGGATAGGGGTCACCGAGCCCCCGATTATTGAGGCCTTGTAGACGGAGTCAGCCGCTATGTATGATGTAACAGCCGCGACCATTATGGCAGCCAAAATCACCGCCAGCACCTCGACGTGGAGGTAGTCTGAAAACGCGTTCTTTATTAGGGCCTTCATTTTTTCTTCCTCCTCAGCAGCGGGATTATCGAGAGGCCTATGATGAGGGCCGGACCGCAGATGTCTTTCCTTTTGTTTTTTGTAGACGTTTCAGTGGGGGAATCGTTGACGTGAAGCTGGAACTTGCCGTCTCTCCTTGGATGGCGTTTCCTCGGCCGGATGGCCGAGACACCTTGTCACATCTTTCTTAACTGTCAGGTAAACATCCTCGAGCTTGGTCTGATTTATCTTCCCCGTTGCAAGTGCGTCGTTCATAAAGTTCGAGAGGCTCTGAAAGAGATCGCTCTCTATAAGGGGAACGCATGAGCCGTACTTCCTCCAGTTCTCCTCCGCCTTCCGAGGGTTGAGGACCCTGGGGTCGTACTTAACGTGAAGATATCCACCGGAACTTAAAGTGATGTAGGATAGAATGTAGGATGCGTTTAGTTGCTTTTCGTACTCCCTGCTCAGTGGCAGAACAATTGTATCTCCCCGTCTCGGGGGAATGTAGGCGGCGATTAAATGGTTTGCGAATAGACCCGGAAGATGGATCTCCCTCATGTACAGAATGTTCCTAATTGCATCCTCAAGAGCACTGGTGTTCCCAGTTTTAAGGTATTTTACTATGACCTCCACTGTCTCGTTGCTATGTATTCCGCTTATGTTCACCCATGGTTTAGGCAGGATCCTTGAGAAGTTAACCGCGGGGGCATAGACAGAGGTTCCGTTTCCCTCTGCAACCACTTTTATTGGAAGTCCGAGGTAAGTGCCCTTAACGCTGAATATCCTGTCTCTAAACTTCAACGTTGCGTTGGATATTATTTTCGAAGCGTTGAAGCCGGAGCTCATCTTCGCCTTGTTTATGATGTTCCCAATCACCCAGGGGTTCTTCTTCACCTGCCGGACAAAAGCCTGTGCATTCTTAACCGCGCTATTGAGGTAATTCACGATGTCAAATTGGGGCATCAGAAGTGGGAGGTTTCCAACGTACCTCTTCGAACCGTTGTCGAGCAGGTATGAGTCGCCGTTGTTCCTGTTCACGAGAAACGAGAGCTTTATATCCCTCGGCCAGCCATATTTGGCCGGGTCAAAAGAGCTGAATACCCATCCAATGTCCGGGGAAACGGTCAGGTTGGAAAAGGTTACCTTTACAAGTGCATATCTCTCGTTGTAATAATCATACTCTATCGTCAGGTTTTTGGAGCGGAGTTCCTCAACGGCCGGAAACGGCGTGTTCATGTAGATGTTGAGCATCACCGTTGTCGTTGTGTAGTTGTTTTTCGTTTTGCTGTGTTTTCCCGCTACGACAACCCTAACGTCGGTAACGTTTTTGCAGTTAACGTAGATGTTCGCCTTAACAAAGACCGCCGAAGTTGAGTTAACTATGTATCCTAATGTTCTGTTTTCCTGATATAGAACGCAATCGTTTGCGTGGTATGGTATCACTTTGAAGCTTCCGTTCAACGGCCAGATAACGACCGGGAACGTTGTGTTCTCGTTGCCGGTGTCTTGAGCCGAGACAAAGGTGGGGACAGTTAAGAATGCCTGAACAAAAAGAAGAAAAACAAGAAAAACAGTGGCAAAACCCCTTTCTATTCTCATGTCCAGTTCCCCCTTAGCTTACCATCTCTCCAGTTGTGCCTTGAGTACTTATCTCTACATCTTCCAGGGAATAAAAAGCTATCATATATAGTCACTCTTGTTAGCGAGCTTGGTCTTCTCGACAATCTCCTTTATTGTCCATGGATTTGACTTCACGCTCTGGACGAAGTTAAAGGCGTTTTCCTTGATGGTCTGGAGGTAGCTGACCGGAACGGTAACGTACATGAAGTTCTCTTTCTTCCGCGTGATCTTAGGTGAGAGAACTTCCACCTTAATCCCCGAGACGTTGGAGCACCCGATATAAACGTTGGCCCTTATCTCCAGAGCTTCTGTGGCGTTTATATAATAACCTATCAGGCGATTTTTCAGATAGGGGTAGGGAGTGCACGAGCTGATGTTAAACTGGACTATTTTGAAGTTCTCGTCGAGAGGCCAGAGAACGATGAAGTTTATATCCCGATCATCTGAAATTAAGGGAACGGTATTTGGGGTAAAGTTTTCAGCAATTACTGAGGGCATATAAAAAGATCCCAATATGAAAACTGACAAAATAGAAAAAGAAAGAAATAGCTTGTAAAACCTCATCTTTTCACCTCCTCATTTTCTTGTTTTTTTCCTTTTGTCTTCATCAGCCTGATTCCAAGCAAGGAGAACAAGATCGCAGTGCCTGGCCCGCATATACTCCATCTGTGCTTTTTCTCGGCTTTTTTGCCTTCTTTCATCTCTGTCCCTGACGTTGCAGTGATTGTTCCATTAGCTAACGTGGACTCGTTGAAACCGCACATTTTGAGTTGGTTCTTCACGAACGTGTACATCCCTGTGAAGACCGTGACGTTGAAACCGTTGGTTGATGCGTTGTTAAGGATTTCAAGAAACCTGTTCACAAGTCGGGAGCGGAGATATGCCGAGCACTGGCCGATGACTTTCCAGTCTTCTCGTATCCTCTCGGGGGAGAGAATTGAGGGAGTGTACTCAACGTGAATGTACTGTGTCGAGCCACCCTTTACGGCCTTTATCAAGATATAAGAGGCTCCAAGTTTTTTCTTCATCGAGGGGGGTAGGGGCAATGTTAAAAGCATGGAATCATCTGGAGGCACGTGTACATCGACGACTCCATATGTTTTTCTTCCAAACGAATACAACAAGTACGGGCTCATGGTTCTTGTTATGTTGGTGGAGTTTAGTATGAGTTCTTTCAAAAGAGTGCTGTCATTCTGATAAATGTACCTCTTAATAGCCTCAAGCCGAAGCTTGTAGGGAAGAACCCTGTGAGACACGGCAAGGGTTTCCACAATGTAAGAATGTCCTGTCCATGCTGTAACTTCAGGAACAGCTATCGTTCCGTTTTTAATGTAATCAGTGCCAATACGAAGGGGAAGCCCGATGTATGAATCAGTTGGGTATAACACGCGTGCAGTTAGATTATACGCAAGCTGAGTTATAAGTCTCGAATAGAGGCTCTCGTTCTTGGTTGAACTCAATTTGGCCTTCTCGATAACGTTCGTAACAATCCATGGATTTTCTGAAACTTCCTCAATTAACTTTTCCGTGTTTGTTAGTATCGCGTCGAAATAGCGCTTTTTATCAAGGTACGGAGATGGGTACAGCGGAAACAGGCCGATATACGTCTTTGTGGAGTTCGAGAGAATGTATCCTTCTCCTGTCTTACTCTCAACCAAATACCTAAGGGTTAGGTTCTTTGGCCATCCAATCGCGGTGGGGTCCGTTGTGTTTAGGATTCTCTCCCCATCGGGCCATACCGTAATGTTTGATATCCTGACTTCAACGAGCACATGGGTAGCGTTATATTGGAGATACTTGAACGTTACGTTGGTTGAGAAAAATCCCAAGGCTACCCGATATGGCTCGGGGATAAACATAGAACCTTTAATCTCAATATACGTCTCGTTAGGAGAACCATTAATCCCTTTAAACCTATAAAAAGTTGCACCTTTTATTGTGATGAGGGGATGGGTCACGTTCTTGCATCCCGCATATATCCATCCTCCTCCATAGGCGTAGATTACATCAGTTGAGTTCGTAAAGTTCACGGTCGCGATGCCAAAAGTCGAAAACGGATAGCAAGAAGGAGCGTTGAGGGGAACTATTGAAAAGTTTTCATTCATTGGCCAAATTGCAACTGGAACAGAATGAATAGTGGTAATTGAAGATGCAATTGCAGAATTTGGGGATATCATAGTACTAATGATGATGAAAACAATAAAAAAAGAAAGATGCTTCATTCACTCACCTCCTCGTACACTATTGGGAACCCCTGATTAGCTCCTAGACTTGAAATATCAACCCCACCTGCAAAGCTCCAGAAGTATACGATCCTGCTGAGATCAAATGGTTTAGTGTTCACCTTGGAATAAACACATCCAAGGGGTGAAATCACGCTGTTTTTAGAGATCTCTGGCAGATTTGGCGCCAATGTTGGGCAGGCCGGACCATTTCCATACGTTGTAACCTCATGGACAAGATACCCTTTATAGTCCACCTCAAGGTAATAGTGCTTCAATGTAAAGCTGACTTCAACATAGTATTCCTGCGTACCAGAGACCTTCTTAACGACCTCTGAGGAGAGTTCCAATGCCGTTTCCCATCCGCTTCCGAGTACATCAAGCCCCGCCTTAACTTTGGCTTCAGCTTTCATCTTGGCTGAAACTTCATCGGTTGCCGTAACCTTAACAATTACCCCGCCCCTGCTCTCTCCTGAGGTCGTTCCCGAGTAAATTACATGTTTTGAATACCCGTCATTAACGAAACTCACGCTATACTTTTCTTTTGTAGTTGTTCCTCCGGGATAGGATATCGTACTTTGGGTTCCTCTATTGTAATCCGTAGCTCCCACTGCTATTGGGAAGTCATAAATTTTTCCATCATCGTCTATGAAATACAGATGGTGGGCAAGAATCGATACACTGGCAGCTACATGGCCATCCCATGGTATAGAGACTTTGACATCTTGGACGTATCCACCCCGTATGGTATCTTCATATCTTGTTATAGTGTTGCTTGCACTATACCATGTTGCATGCCCAGTATATTCGTTTCTGTCGCTGGCAGCCGTTGACATTCCTGCTACAAAAGTCGAAGGAAATACTGCCGCCACTACTAAAAAAAAAACATTCCCAGAGCCAAGAGGCTTTTCCTTAGCCTCATTTTTCCACCTCCAAAGTGTATGGGCACTATTCCGTGCCCTTAGTGGGTTTAACACTATTCTTTATAAACCTTTCTATTATGATAGGTAATTTTATGGTGGTTGTAATCAATTACAACAAGCTATCCACGCTGATATTTTTGCTACAAAAACTACAAATAAAAATCTAGTAGAGAACTTAAATAGTTCTTGTGTATTTTTTGACTGAATTTCGGTAATTGCAAAAAGGGACTGAAATTTAATTTGTACTTCCTGATGATGCTGGATAATCATTTGACTTGGCAGAACACTCCTAAAATTGAAAAATATGCATTTAGAGGTTATCAACCTTCAGGTTCCACGTTAGAGCCATTAATGCTTTGTGATCCTTCCTCCAGCCGAGGAAATTACCGGAGTTCTTGAACGATACTTGGAACGTCACCTTGACAATGCTATGCCAGTGGCCGTCGAGCAGTACAGACTGCTTCACCTTGGCCGTTGAATAGACGTTGGTACTGAAGGAGTACTTCGCATCATCAGAGTTGGAGTTGAACTCTAGGAGCCATCCTGCCTTCTGGGTCGAACTGGCAACCGCTGGAAGCATCTTCGAGTCAGGAATCGTTATTGTGAAATTCAGCGAGGGAGGGTATCCTAAGGGTATCTGGATTTCCCGATGACCCTTGGTGGTCGTGGGGATGTATGCGGTGTCTATTTCTGGTTTGAGGGCTGGATCGAGGTTCCAGTCGTGGATTATCTTCGCCATATCCGTTATATAATCGCCGTAATTACTGTTACCCAGTACGTGCCTTATCCAGTATCCTGGCTCAATCCTGTACCATCCGTCCCCGTTTTTGCCGGGGGCGAGGAGAAGGCTAATGTGCTGGGGATCACCGTCGTGTAGGAGGGCGTAGAGGTGGAACTTCATTTTTATATTGCCATACGGGGGATAATTGAGTTGCATCTCAGCGGGACCGATATCGTACCAGTAGGGGCTTACCTGCCCGCTCAGTATTCTTTCCTCGCCGGTGCTGGTCGTTATCTTGGCCACCCAGCCCTTGGGTGGTCCGTAGGTTCCGATTGGGATTTTGGGGGCAAAAACCGGTTTCTTCTGGGCCCACTTGAGGAGTTCTGCCCTGGGATTTTCTTGGGGAAGAGAATTCTCTCTCGTTGCGAGGATGTAACTTGCGGTCCGGCCGTCCTTGGTTACCTTTATTCCGTATCCAATGAGAACGACGTCTTTGGGAAGGTCGGGAATGGCGTAAGTTTGCCATTTGACGTTTGGAGCGGTTATGTCGAGTAATGCTTCGATTTTCTTGGCAAGTTGACCTTTATCGATGGGCAGACCGCTTTTGGTGTAGAATAGATAGGCGGTATAATTTGCTCCCCTATACACCTCAACTATGGGGGCTGCTGAGGGAATGTTCTCAGGAGAGGTATGGGAAGGATGGAATGGATGCGCCAAGAAAACTAAGAGGCCGCCGATCAGAACTCCTAGTACAAACAATACTATCTTCCCTCGCATTCAACTCCCCCAGCGGGTTGTTGTAATCGTGTAGGGTATCCATATATTTAAACGTTTTGCAGAATGGAAATTACGTGCTTGTTACGGCACGAGAATACGCAAAATTACGAAGAAAAGAAAGAAATCACTTCCTCCTCTTGGCTCTCTGGAGCCTGGCCTCTTGGAAGGCCTTGGTCCACTTGAGCTTCCTCGGGTTGCGCCCCATGAAGTAGTACTTCTCGCACTTGCTGGAGCAGAAGAAGAGCACTCTGCCGTCGTTCCTGACGAACATTTTGCCAGTTCCCGGCTCGAACTCCCTTCCGCAGTAGGAGCAGACGTTCCAGCGGGCCATCTTCAACGCCTCCTCCTGATCTCTCTCGCCTCTCTTTCGGTCTCCCTGAGGATGACTATGTCGCCGACGCGGACCGGGCCTTTAACGTTCCTCCTGATGACGCGACCCTTGTCGCGTCCCTCGAGTATTCTAACCTTTACCTGGGTAACGCCGCCGGTGACACCGGTTCTTGCAACGATCTCGATGACCTCGGCGGGATATCCTTCGTCGCTCATACCTCACACCCCTTAAAACTCAACCTCGCGAGATGAACTTAAACCTTTCCACGTGTGAAGGAAGGAAAAGGAGCTCACTTCATGAGCTCCTTGACCTTCATGGCGATGTCCTCAACGAGCTCGCGGGCCTTGCCGGGCTCAATGATGGCAACGCTCGCAGCGGCAACCTCAAGCCCGGCGGCCGCACCGAGCTCCTTCTTGCTCGGAACGTAGATGTACGGGATCTCCTTCTCCTCGCACAGCGGCGGGAGGTGGGCAACTATCTCCTCTGGATCAACGTCCTCGGCAATGATAACGAGCTTGGCCTGGCCCCTCTCGACGGCCTTGGTGGTCTCGTTGGTGCCCTTCCTTATCCTTCCGGTGTCGCGAGCAATCTCAACGGCCTCAAGGGCCTTCTCGGCAAGCTCCTGGGGAACCTCAAACTTCACGTAGCTCGGCTTCGCCATCCTTCATCCCTCCGAAACCTCATCGTTCATCCGGTTTGTCAAGGTAGAAAGACGGATTGCGTTTTTAAACCTTTCCTTCAGTGGTCTTTCATGATCTCGCGCAGGACGCTGGTCGCGTAAACCCCCTTCGGAAGGAAGAATCTGAAGCACATTCCAGTTCCGGGAACGTAGCCGTAGGTCATGCCGAGGGGACGGATCAGGAGTTCCCTCCTACCTCCGGGTTCGGCCATCGGCTTTGGGAGCTTTTTGAATGTTTCAAGGGTTATCCCTTCCTCCTCAAGGATTTCCCTCTCGAGTTCACCCGGAATTCCCTTAGCCCCTCTCATCGCGAAGCCGAAGAGCGGACCCGAAACCATGGCCTCGCCCCTTCTCACCTTCTCGCGGACGAAGTTGATGTTAGTCTCGGTGACTCGGTAGGTTCTGTCGCGGTAAGGGATTCCGCCCTTCACTTGGACAACCACATCGCCGACGAGCGGTTCGTTGAGAGGTAGCTCCTCGCTCCTCCTCGGCAGGTATAGGTTGAAGAGGTAGCTCTGATAAGCGTGGATAAAGATGCGCATTATCGGGAGCGGGAGAGATAAGAAGGCCTTTCTCCAGCTTCCGGTCTTCTTGTAGGTGTAAAGCAGGGTCCTCTCGTAGCGGAGGAAGCGCGGGAACTCCTCCAAAGCCCTATCAACGTCGCCCGTCTCCCAGAAGTTCTTTCTGGCTTCATCACCCTCCATGCTCCCGTCGGCGTAGCCGAGGAAGAGCCTTGCAGCTTCTTCAAACTCTCCCCGGAGGAGGAGCTTTCCAATCAGGTGGTTTACCACCCTCCTCTCGCCGAAGCGCTGGTAGCCGAAGTAGTTGGGGAAGCCACCTTTCTCGCGGAGCTCATGGATTATCTCCTTAGCCCTTTCAAAGGCGTCCTCTTCGACGTCACGGACGATTATCCTAAACCTGTTGCCGAGCAGGTGGCCGAGCTTTATGAACCTGCCGTAGGAGACGAACCTCAGCTCGATGTCTCGGATCTGAACTGACTCAACTTTTTCCTTAGCTTCTGCGGGCACGCTTATGTACTGGTAAGTTACCGCGTGTCTGTCTTTGGTTCCAGCGAAGCCTATATCGCGGTGGCTTATCCCGGCGCGCTTGGCTATCTCCTTTATCACGGCCATAGTGTCCCAGTTGCGCTTTTTGAGGAGGAAAATCGCGTGCTTCCTCCCCTCGAAGATTTGGGGGAGGGGTTCTTCGATGACAACGAAATCCTCGGGAAGGATCTTGATTCTACCCCCTATCCCGGGCTTCTCGCTCAGGTGCCGGAACCGGGAGAAGAACTCGCGGTAGTCCATTTCACTCACCCACAATCTTCAGAAACTCCTGGAATGACCTGCAGTTTCTCCTGAGCCTATCAAAGTCGAGCTTGTTCACATAGTCAGGCAATTTGTGTTTGGCGTATCTCTCTCGTCGTTTCAGCTCGTCAGACGGCTTAGTGCTCCAGCTGTAGCCCAAACTCCTGCAAATCCATTCCTCTATTTCGTACTCAAAGATAAGGATTTTAACGGGTGTTTTTATCCTCTTCTTAGGAATGTGTTTCTGTACGTCATTCTTCCGGGAGTCATAATTAGAAGGGCCATCCCCATCGTAAACCACGAGGATAAGATCGGGTCTGGCGAGTTCAGCCGCTGTTATAATCCTGTTAAGCTTTGAGTTACAAAGGATGGGAGCATGGATGGGATTTTTTCTTCCCGTTATCTTCTTGAGCCTAACGTTGGTAAACCCTTCGCGGTTCAATCTGTTCAGAAGACGTTTGAAGAACTCTCCCCCGTAGGCGTCCTCGGTTATTATCACTATCTCCTTTGTCATGCCCATCACTGCTCGTCGTTTTCAAAGAGCGAGCCGTAGAGCCACCCCTCGCTGAGAGTGATGCCCTTCTCGTTGAGGAACTTCTTGATTTTCTCAGGGTTTCTTATCCTTCTAAAGATTGTCTCACCCTCCTCTTTATCAACAAGCACAAGGTCAGAGGGCTCGACAATATCAACGACAACCGGGGAGTGCGTGGTTATTATAACCTGGCTCTCGCTTTCTTTGAGCGTGTCGATTATGAGCTCAAGGGTTTCTGGGTGGAGGGAGTTCTCTATTTCGTCTATTATCAGGAGAGGTGGTTTTAGATAGGCCGCAGTCAGTATCGCAAGGACTTTGTAGAATCCGTCCGAGATGCTTGGGGGTGCGAGTTCAAGGTCGTTCTCAAAGACCTTCATCATGACCCTTCCATCCTCCGTCAGCTGGAAGAACACCCTCGTATTTGGAAACGCTATGGATAGAGGCTTGCTTATCTCATCGGGCAGCCTCCCCTCGCGGAGCCAGAGGTTGTAGAGAAGAGGGATGAGGTTTGAGGCATCTTCTTTGAGGGTGGTTTCTTTGCGGGGATACTGCGGGTTTTTGGCACTTCTTATGTTTAGCTGTCTGAGCAGGGGCGAAGATACCAACAGAAGGAACCCTTTCACAAAGCGAGAAATTACGAGATCCTCTCCTATTTTAGGGGAGACTACGAAAATTTCCTTTTTACTAGCATATCTCGTCTTGATTAACGGCAGGGCTCCAAACAATTTCCCTAAGACCTCCGAGAAAAACGCCTCTTCAGGCTTTTCAGGAGATAAGAGACCAAGGAGAGAGCTTGAACCTGGGGCTTCCAGCATGAGCTCGGGCTCTGGAGGGATAAACAGGTTATTAATCAGCCCCGGGACTTCTTTTGTTGCCCAGTAGAATCTTTCAGAGTACTTAAGATGAACACTGGGGCCTTTCTTCTCGAGAGTTAGATACCCCTTAACTTCAAGAACCTCCTTCAAAATCCTAAAACTCCCACCCGTCCCAGTAAAAGTAGTCTCAAAGTAAACGTCGTAGCCATCAACGTCGAAGAGCATTCCGACTGTTATCGGAAGCTCCTCCTTTCCGGCCCAGACGACGTTGTTGTAGCCCCACCACTCCAAGAAAGGATTATCGTCCCGCTCAAGGTAGATTTTTCTGAGGAGCTTGAATACCTCAACGAGGTTCGTTTTACCTGAGGCGTTAGGTCCGATGAGGACATTGAACTTATTGAGCTCTATCTCGCAGTCCCTGAGGCTTTTGAAGTTCTTGACGACGAGCTTCTTTAACCTCACGTTCCCACCGAAGATTAAAAACGGTCAGGTGATTAAAAGGCTTCCGTTCACACCAGCTTTAAATGACCAGTAACCTTATCGACCAGCTCCTCAGGGCCGGGCCCGATTGCAAGAACCGTGACCGTTCCGGGCGGAATTTCCGTTAGTCCGGCGTCCCTTATGAGCGCCGTCGGAAGTCCGAACCTTTCCGCCTTCTCCTTGAGCTGGAACAGCTCCTCAAGGTTCTCAGCCTTGACGACGACCTTCTTCTGCCCCTCGTTGAACCATGCTTTAAACCACTCGGGCTTCTCTTTCTGGGCCTTTAGAGCGGCGGTAACGGCCCCGTGAGCCACCTGGACCGCGAACTTGCCCTTGCTGAGCTTGAGGTCCTTCCGAGAGACTATAACCTGCTTGTACCTGAACATGAGCACCACCAAAAGGGCTTGGAATGGAATTTAAAAATTAAAGGGTCACCCCTCCGGGGGCTTCCTCTCCGAGGGCAGGCTCTCTCGGACGAGTTCTAGGCGGAGCTCTCTGAGGAGCACTTCCAGCTCGTCCCTCTTCCATTTCTTAGGAAGTCCTCCGGGTCTGCTCTTCCTCTTCCTGAGGAGGAACCTCCTGAAGGTCTGAACCTCGCGGTAGTAGCCGTAGGCGAGGTATCCGAGGATCAGGACGAGGATCAGCAGGACTATCGTGGCGATCTTCCAGTGGTTGGTTTCTTTGGGCAGGTAGGGTTTTATGACGTTCGAGAGCTCCTCCGCCAGGGCCTTTGCGTTCGTGGAGTTCTTGAGGGTCTGGTTAACGAACTCCGGAAGCTCGTTCTCACTCGGGTAGACGTGGATGACCTTCTCCTTAACGATAACCTTCGGCGGAACCGTATCGACGACGAGAACCGTGCCGAGGTCGAGCTCGTGTTCGCCCCCGAGCGGATCGCGGTAGGTCAGGGACGCCCTTATCGGGAAGCGGCCCGTTTCAAGAACCCTTATCTGAAGGGCCTTCTCGATGTTCCTTCCCGCGCTCAGGTTCCCCAGTCCTATCAAAGCGGGCCCGACGACTCCTCTCGGGTAGCTTATGTGGAGCTCCACATCGGTGATGTACTCAAACCTGCCGTCGGTTCCAGCGGCGCTGACGTTTATGAGGAGAAGAACCGGGCTCATGTTCTCGGTGTGGACGTAATGGCCCCAGTTTCCGCCAAAGGTTGAGTTCGAACCGAGTATCGTGACCTGGAGGTCTGGAACACCGTAGACTTTGACGTGTATGTCCGGCGTGGATTTGACCTGAACCTTGTTCCCGCTCTCGTCGTAGTAGGTGGCGACGACCCCAGAGATCGTGAACTCCCCCGGTTTTGTGGGCCTGAGGATGTAAACGATCGCAGGAACCTTCGAGTACGGTTTCAGGTCGCCGATGGACCAGCCGGTTTCCTTACCGACGAGTTCAAATCCGCTCGGCACAGGCGCGGCTATCGCGAGGTTCCTGGCCTCTCCGGGCCCGTTGTTGGCGACGTTTATGTAAACTGCCACCTCGCCGCCGACCATTAGCTCCGTGGGAACCGCGCTTATTGAGACCGAAACGTTGGCCGGTTCCGGAGGTCTGTAAACGGTTGAGCCCTGCGGGGCAAAGATCCCGATGAGGGCCCTGCCGTGCTCTGAATCGGCACTGTACACCGCGAGCATGAGCGGAACGCCTTCGACCGCAACCGGGCCCGAGCCGATGGGGACGTTTACCCTCTTTGACAGCACGCTCCCGTTTGCGGCGGTGAAGTTCACTAAGGCCAGAAAGCTCGAGGTGGTTGGCAGGTTGAGGCCACCGCTCAGGCTGAAGGCCGTTAACCTGACGACTGCGGTGCCGAGCGGGGTCTCCACCTTAACCGGCTGGTTTACGGGCACGTAGCCTTTGTAGGCCTCGACAAAGACCGTTGGTTCGGTTTTTACCGGCTTCGAACCGTTGCCGGCGGGGATCTGCTGAAGGGTCAGGTTTTCGGCGTCGAGCTTTGGAAGGTAAACGTTCAGCCAGGCAACGTCCTTTGAAGCGCTCTGGAGCTCAACCCTGAGGTAGTCCGTGTACATTACCCCGGGGGCAAGCTGGTAGTCAAAGCCCCTTGATTCACCCACGGTCAGGTTGAAGACCTTGAAGTCCGTCAGCGGGGGCAGTTTAACCCCGATTGTTGCCCCGTTCTGCCACGAGGCGAGAAGGCGTATCATCACGTTCTTGTTTATAACAACCGTCTCGTTCGGGACCATCTGGAGGTTTTCCCTGACCCGGACGAGGGGAGATGTGATGGAGATGACTATGAGGCCGTTCTCCCTGTCTATCGAGTTGAGCGCCACCGCGAAGACCTCGGAGTCCCGTGACGGGAAGTAGCCCACCTCCCCCTCCCGGAGGAACAGCAGCTGAACGCCGCTGGCATACGAGACCCTGATCGTTACGAGGCTCCAGTTCGTGCTGACGTCGTAGAACTGGATCGTGTAGTTCGCTATCCTGACGCTGTCCCCAAGTCCGAGGACTATCGGCGAGATCTCGGCACTCCAGCTTCTCTCAGCGTGCACCTGCGGTGCGTAAACCGGCAGCAGGAGAAAGATCAGCAGGATTGGAAGGACTTTCTTTGAACCCATTTCACTCCCTCCCGTTGATGCTGGAATAAAAAGGGCAGAAAAGTATAAAGGGGTTTTGCTCACGGAACCAGTCTCTTCCTGTCCCTCGGGAAGAGTATGACCTCCCTGATGTTTGGCAAATCGAGCATCTGCTTTATCAGCCTCTCGGCGCCGAGGCCGAAGCCACCGTGCGGCGGCATTCCGTAGCGGAAGGCCTTGAGGTAGAACTCGAAGCTCTCTGGATTGAGTCCCTTCTCCTTAATCTGCTCGACGAGGACGTCAACGCGGTGTTCCCTCTGGCCACCGGAGGTTATCTCGACGCCCCTGTACTCCAAATCGAAGGCCCTGCAGATTTCGGGCTTATCGTCGTACTTCATGATGTAAAAGGGCTTGGCCTCGCTCGGATACTTGTAGAGGAAGTAGAGCGGTGCCTCCTCGTTCTCCATCATGTACTTTCCGAGTAGCCTCTCGCCCTCGGTGTCTATGTCCTCGCCCCACTCTATAGTTTTGCCGAGGTCCGCCAAAATCTCAAGGGCCTTATCGTAGCTCAGCCTCGGGAAGGGCAGTTTCGGCTCCTCCAGCTCGAAGTTGAGGGTTTCGAGTTCCTTCGCGTTGTGCTCGCGGACGTAGTTGATCGTATAAGCCACTAGCCTCTCAAGGAGCGCCATTACCTCCTCCTCGCTTTCGATGAAGGCCATCTCTGCATCAACGCTCCACGCCTCGTTGAGGTGCCTCGTCGTGTTGTGCTCCTCCGCCCTGAAAATCGGCGCTATCTCGTAAACCCTGTCCAGACCGCTTGCCATCATAATCTGCTTGTAGAGCTGTGGGCTCTGGGCGAGAAAAGCGTCCTTCTCGAAGTATTTCATCGGAAAGAGCTCCGTTCCACCCTCGGTTGCCGTCGCAATAATCTTGGGCGTGTGAATCTCGATGAAGCCGTTCTCGTGGAAGAAATCCCTTATCGCCTTGAAGACGCTCGAGCGTATCTTGAAAATCGCCATTACCTCGGGCCTTCTGACGTCCATGAAGCGGTTGTCCAGGCGGGTGTCGAGCTCGGCCTTGACCTTCCCCGTCGGGTCGAGGGGTAGAGGTGCCTCCGCCCTGCTGAGGATCTCAAGCTTCTCCGGGAGAATCTCAAAGCCGAGCTTCGCCTTGGGCGTGAAGTTAACAGTTCCCTCGACCGCGACGACGTCTTCGCTGTTGAGCTTCGGAATGAGCTTGAATATCTCGGGGTCAACCTTCTTCTTCGGGGCAGTAATCTGGACTATCCCCTCCCTGTCCCTGAGCCAGAGGAACTTGATTCCGCCCAAATCCTTGACTTCCCACACCCAGCCGGCCACTTTAACGCGCTGGCCGTTGAGTTCCTCGGTTATCTCGCTCGAGTAGTGCGTCCTGTACATGGCCATCCCCAGAAGGAGTAGGGGCGAGCTTTTAAAGGTATTCGATTGTACCAAAACCTTAATCTATTCCCAAACGAAGTTTGAAATGGTGAGAGGATGAGCGAGACCGTGACCACTTCCAGCGAGGTTACAAAGCTCATGGCCGAGAGCATAGCGAAGAAAATAGGTGAGAAGCCCGAGGACGTTCTGTGGTTCTTCGAGCTTAAGAGCCTCATCGAAGCTTCTCGCTCCGGGAAGCTTGACAAACTCGCACCCAAATCGGATAAATCCGTTGGGATAGACCAGTCACTGGAAAAGCTCCTCGATGCTGGAAAGAAAAACTTCAGGAAATACAAGAGGATAGAAGAGAAACTCAGGAAAGCCGGTTTGGTGTGAGCCAATGCCAAAACTCCGAACCGTCATTGACACGTCGATTTTAGTGAGCGCGCTTAAATCCAAAGACGAAGCCAGAAGCCCGGCGTGGAAGATTCTGGAAATGCTAAAAACCAAGGAGATTGAAAACTACGTTACTCCTGAAATCCTCGATGAGATGGAGATTACTCTGTTCTCGATAGCGATGGAGTTCGCAACTCCCGAAACGTATTGGGACCTCGTGGATAAAGCCAATAGGATACTGGGCATAATCCGCTCTAATTCGAGGTTTCTTGAGCCCAAACACGCTCTGAGCGATAAGAAGACTCTTGTAAAACTCCAAGACCCCGACGATGTGAAATTCCTTGAGGCAGTTTTCGCGTCCAAAGCAAAGTACCTCATCACCGAGAACACGAAGCACTTTGGGAACTTTGTCTTAAAGGATGACTCCAGAACGGGCCGAGCAAGAATTGCGAACCACTATTTTTACGTGCTTACGGCTAGGGAGTTCGTGAAAACAGTACTGAAAAGGAAAGGACTCAGATGAAAGAGATCTTCACGTCCTTCCCGAGGACCTGGGCCAGAATGCTCTCGAGGAGCTCCGGTTTCTCGGGAAGCCTCTTCTTCTCCCTCGTCGCGACGAGTATCTTGTAGTACTTCTCCCCTCCCGGCCTGTACACAACGTTGACGCCGAAAACGCTCGCCGGGTAGAAGAGGTCGGTCGCGAGCTTCTTTATGTCATCGGTGGTCTCGGCTTCGATTCCCTCGATGACCCTGACGCGCTTTCCGAGCTCCTTCACGAGGGCCTTTATGTTCTTTCCTCCCTTGCCTATGACAACGGGCACGTCTCCTTTGCCAACGACTATGACGATTAGATCCCCGGCCTCGACGGCCTTCTTGAACTCGACGTCCACATCCCCGAGAAGCTTGTAGAGCAGTCTCGCGACCTTAACGTCGAGCTCGGAGATTATACCTTCCTGGAGCTTCTTCTCGTCAGCCGGGCACAGAATACCGTCCGTCTTTAGGCAAACCTCACAGATCGGGGCCTTCATTCGCTCACCTCCCGCAGAATGACCTTGAACGGCTAAACTAAATTTTGGAAGCCATTTAAAAAGGTTATTATGGCCTAAAGCTCGCCTTCGATTTCCCGCCGGATTCTCTCGATGAAGCCGACCGTAAAGCGGTGTCTGTCCTCGGCGATGCGCTTTGCCGTTTCAGTGTACATCAAGTCCTTGAGCTTGAGGATTTTCTCCTCGAAGTGCCTCAGCGATGCCTCGATATCTCTCCCGTGCTCGCCGGAGTACATGAAAACGCGAGCAATTCCAATGGCCCCTATCGCGTCGAGCTTGTCCGCGTCGCTGAGTATCTTCGCCTCGAGAGTCCTCGGCTCCGGTCCGCGGGAAAAGCGATGGGCCTCGATTGCGTGAGCAACCGCCTCGGCCTTCTCCTCTGGATAACCAAGGCTCAGGAGAAAGCGCCTCGCTATCTTCGCCCCTTCCAATGCATGATCCTCAACCTTTCCGGCGTCCTCAAGGGGCCTCGCTATGTCGTGGAGGAGCGAAGCGAGGGCGAGGACTTCAAGGTCAGCCCCTTCCTCTTTGCCTATGTGCATGCAGAGGTTGAAAACCCTCTCCACGTGGCTGAAGCCGTGCGTTCCCTCCCGCTCAAAGAAGCCCCTCGCGAACTCGCGCGTCCTCTCTATGAGCGCCCGGGTCCTGGCGTCGGGTATGAACTCCTCAAGCTTCATAACCTCACCCGATGGATTCGCTCACAATTGCCTTTAAAAGCTCAACCATTCTGCGATGTATCTCCATCGATATCCCGTCGACGCTCTCCTCCACCTTTTTTGAGACCCCGTCGATTATTCCCGCCTTTACGAGCGCTCTAACGACCTTCCCCTCATCCCAGCCCGAGAGAAGGTTTTTCCCGGTTTCGAGGGAGAGCTGGGCAACGAGTCCGTAGGCACCCCAGTTCGAAACTGCGGAGATTACGAGCTCGTCGGTTTCGACGGTGCTGGCTATGAGATCGCCCCTGGGGATGTGCCTGAGCACGAGATCCTTTATCTTGCCCATCCCGACCTCGTTGCCGCCGTCCCCGATGCCTATCGTCGGAACGCCCAGTTCCCGGGCCTCGATGAAAATCCAGTCGAAGATTTCCCTCTCAACGGGAACTCCGCTCATCGACCTCGCTTTCCCATCCTTTCCCCGCCCGGGCGTCTCAACCGCCACTATAACGGAGTAGTCCTCTGGCCTGGGCGATCCTGCAAAGCTGACCTTGAACTCCCCGAGCGCGGCCTCGACCTCCGGGTAGCTCAGGATCTCGGCGCGGCCGCCGATCATCTCGACGGCCTTTGCGATCGCCAGTGCCCCGGGGGGACCGTCCGTCTCGGGAACGTTTTCAGGGGGTATGGGGAAGCCCGTCACTATCAGAACCCTCTCGGGGTTTTCAAGTATAATTCTGGCGGCGTTCTTGAGGAAGTCGAAGTTTTCCCTCCGGTAGTCAAGATAAAGGGAAAGAATTCCCCTGTTCCCGACGTCCGTGTTTATGAGGTGGGCTATCATTCTTCCACCTCGTGAACGACGATCCGGACTTTTCTGCCTTTGATGGCCTCTTTGAGCCTCCACCAGAGTTCAGTTGGTTCTTCGCTCCTGTGGATCAGCTCGTGGCCGTTTTCAAGCTTCACCCTCTTCTCCTCGTATTTCACAAACACGCCCTCGGCCTCGAACACCTTTCCCATTCACACCACCTCCAACACTTTCCTGAGCTCGTGAAGGGTTCCGATTTTAAAGTCCGGGAAGTGAAAGTCCTCGCCGCCTTCCCTCGCTATCCACACGGTTTTCATGCCCACGTTCTTTCCCCCGTACACGTCCTGCCAGAGGGAATCCCCAACCATTAGGGCCTCTTCCGGGGCAACGTTGAGCTCTTCAAGGGCCCTGAGGAAGATCTTGGGCTCTGGTTTTATGGCGTTCACATCGTCCCTTGTTATCACGACGTCGAAGTATTTTGAGAGGCCCGTAAGTTCGAGCTTAAGCCTCTGGTATTCCGGCCCGCTGGTGACGACGCCCAGCTTTATGTCCTCCCCGCGCAGCCACCCGAGAACCGGAACCGTGTCCGGGTAAACGTGGAGCTTGTGGGGGTACCTCCTCAGCAGGTCCTCGTACCTCAGATCCAAATCGAAGAGTCGGAAGAAGAAGTTCCAGTCGTGCCACTCGTAGGTCTCCCTCCTCCCGAGGATCTCATCGAGGAATCTCTTCCTCGCCTCCTCCTTGTTTATTCCGAGTTTCTTGGAGAGCTTCTCGTATACCTGCGGGAGGAAGAGCTGGATGAGGGGCATCTCGGTGAGCAAGGTGTGATCGATGTCAAAGAGCACCGCCTTTATCATTGCCTTCACCCCACTCCTTGACGAGGAGTGCTATTACCTCCATCCTGTTTTTAACGTCTTTGTCGGTCACCATCCCCCAGATTACGTCCTTCTTCCTCAGGATCTCCTGGAACATCGCAAGAATCTCGTGGGCCTCCTTCAGGGCAACGTCGTCCCGGGCGAGGGTTATGACGATCCCCCTGTCCCAGATTCCCCAGTGCCAGCTCAGATCCACACTGCGAAGGAGCCTTATTATACCGACGTTGCCTCCCCGAACCACCGAAAAAAAGTCGGCGTAGTCCACGTTTATGAGCATCTGGCCCTCCAGGTTCCGAATAAGTGCGCTGAGGGCCCGGGCTATTGAGCCGGACGCCTCCTCGTAGGCCTCGCTCAGGGGTTTCCTTTCGTCGAAGAACTCCCAGAGGGAGTCGTAGAAGACCGTGTCAAAGGGCCCGGCCCAGGGGGGTTTCT
The DNA here is from genome assembly GCF_000151205.2 of Thermococcus sp. AM4. Lineage (NCBI taxonomy): Archaea > Methanobacteriati > Methanobacteriota > Thermococci > Thermococcales > Thermococcaceae > Thermococcus > Thermococcus sp. AM4. The sequence continues at coordinate 1,123,594 of NC_016051.1, read as the reverse complement.
CCTCCTCAACGAGTTCCCTCGCGGGTGTGAAAACGTAGGCCAGTTTCGTTGTGCCCTCGGGAACGCTGTTGATTATTGTTTCCAGGATCTCCACGTTGATCGGCTTGTCCTCCGTTAGGATCCAGAGGATGGAATCTTCGGGAACGGCCGAGAAAAAGAGGGGAATCCTCCTCAGGTACTCCTCCGTTCTCAGCAGGTATCTCCCGGGGTTCACCGTGACCTTTATCGAGTCGAGGTTGATGGCATTGACGACCTTTGAGCCGGCCCCGCCTATTCCAACAAAAACGTGGGTGAAACCTATCACCGCCCCTCCCGATAGGAAAAGGGGAAAGGAGTTAATAAATCATTCGAGGGTGGCGTGCTTTCTCTTCATGTCCTTCTCGGTCTTCTGGAACGTTGCCATGAGGAGCGCTATTATCCCGTCGAGGAATATCATGGTCGAGTCCTCGAAGAGGGTTCCCATCGGGGCGATCCACTTGTACTGGGTGAGCATCTGCCTCGCTATATAGTCCGTCGGTACGTCCGTCTTCGCCCTTCCCGGGATCTCGACGACCACATCGGCGAGCTTTCCGAGGGTTGAGTTGGCGTAGGACGTTATCGCCGCTATCTTGCCCCCCTGCTCCTTGGCTATTCTCGCCGCGTCAACGATGCTCTGCGTTTCGCCGGATCCGCTGATGGCTATGAGCAGATCCCCGGGCTCGAAGGCCGGCGTTATGGTCTCGCCGACGACGTAGACGTTGAAGTCGAGGTGCATGAGCCTCATCGCGAAGGCCTTGCCTACCAGACCGCTCCTCCCGGCCCCGTAGATGAATATCTTGTTGGCCCCGATCATGGCATCGACGAAGCCGCGAACCTGTTCGAGCTTGAGGCTCTCGGCAACGCCCTTGATGTGGTCGAGTATGTCGAGCATGGCCTTCCTTATGGTCATCATGTACTCGCCCCAGAAGAGGTCTATGATCTGCCGCGTAACCTTCTCCGGGTCTTTGGCCTTCGTTATGGCGCTGCCGACGATTATTATGGTTGCACCGAGCTCTATAACCTTCGGAATCGTCTCGAGGTTCAGCCCGCCGGCAACTGCCACGGGAACGCTCACAGCCTTAACGACCTTTTCGAGATCCTCTAAGGGGCTCTTGCCCTGGACCTGCTCGTCTATGCCGGTATGCACGAGGATGTAGTGGACGCCCATCTTTTCGAGCTCTTTGGCACGCTTAACCTTGTCCTTAACCCCTATCAGGTCAACCATAACCCTGATTCCGTATCTCCTGGCGACGTCGACCGCGTCCTTGATGGTTTTGTCGTCGGCAACACCGAGAATAGAAACGACGTCCGCACCGTGCCTCGCGGCCATCTCAACTTCCAAAGCTCCAGTGTCCATCGTCTTCAGGTCGGCGACGATCTTCCTGTCCGGAAAGCGCCTCTTGAGAAGCTCCACCGCGCGCATGCCTTCCTTTTTGATGAGCGGTGTTCCAACCTCAAGCCAGTGGGCCCCGCCACGGGCGGCCTTCTCCGCGATAGAAAGAGCCTGATCTATATCTGTAACGTCGAGTGCAACCTGAAGTATCATCTCCCCGCCTCCGAGGATTTTTCAGTGGGGGGTTGTCAGGTTTGCTTTTAAACCTTTGGTGCTGGCGCTGTCTTTGTACATTTTCATGTCAAACAGCGGCGTCCTCCTTTGTAACGTTTCGAAGTTCATTTTGACATAACCCGGTTTATCTACGCAAAATTTTATTGAGGGCATCGTTTGATGAAATCCATACGATTTACCCGTTGGTAAACGTAAAGTATATAACTGATCACCGACACAATACTTGACGTTAATGTACGCTTTAGTTGTTTGAACAATGTTTGGGAGGAATGAAGAATGAGATGGGCCGCAGTTGGATTGATAATGGCGTTGGTGCTGGCAACCGTCGCCGTTGGTTGTATTCAGGGGGAGAAGACCCAGACAATAACCATATACACCGGAGGTACCAGCGGTGTCTACTTCCCCCTCGGTTCCAAGTACGCGGAGATATTGAATAAGAACGGAATAAAGGCAAAGGCAGTTACGAGTGGAGCGAGCGTTACGAACGCCAAGGCAATCGGTGAGGGTAAGGCTCAGGCAGCCATCCTTCAGAACGACGTTGCTTACTACGCCTACCACGGCCTCTACATGTTCAAGGACCAGCCCGTGAAGAACATCCGCGGTGTCGCGGCGCTCTATCCTGAGACCGTTCAGTTCGTGGTTAAGGCGGACAGCAACATAAAGAGCCTTGAGGACCTCAAGGGCAAGAAGGTCGCCATCGGTGCCCCGGGAAGCGGTACCCAAGTGGCCGCCGAGCAGATACTCAAGGCCGCCGGCGTCTGGGACAGCATTGAGAAGGTGAACCAGAAGTTCAGCGAGGCCGCACAGAGCCTTAAGCTCGGCCAGATCGATGCGGCCGTTATAGTTTCCGGAGCTCCAACCCCTGCCGTTGACCAGATCGCCCAGCAGACCCCGGTCAGGGTTCTTCCAATTCCGGACGACATACTCAACAAGCTCCACCAGGAGGGCTACATCTTCTACGTCAGGCAGGTTCTCCCGAAGGACACCTACAAAGGAATGCAGGAGGACACCCCGACCCTCGCCGTTAAGGCGATGCTCGCCGTCAGCGCTGACCTCCCAGAGGACACCGTTTACAAGATGACCAAGATACTCTTCGACAACCTCGACGAGCTCCACAAGGTTCACGCCAAGACCAAGTACATAAGCCTCGACACGGCACTCGACGGTATGAGCATACCGCTCCACCCCGGAGCCTACAAGTACTACCAGGAGAAGGGCATTCAGGTTCCTAACAACCTTAAACCGCCCAGCGGGTGAGGGTAGTTGAAAAAGTTTCTTTTCTTTTTTGTCCTTGCAATCATACCTATTTTCCTGCTTCCAGTTAACTGTCTCGTCATAAGCGACGGTACCCACGAGCGGGTTTATTCTCTGGGGGTTCACAACGTTACCATCCGTTACATCCATAGCGTAGAGCGGAGCACCGTGATAGAGGTCCTCCAGGTGAACTCCAGCGGAATCTACGCCCGGGAGATGTGGTGGAAGGACTTTGGGGCTGGCCTTCCCGAGGACATACAGTTCATGAAGGACGGGTTCTACGTCAAGAGGATAGACATTCCCCTCGGGAAGAGCCTGGACTTCTGGTTCATCCCCCTCAACCGGGCCAGGATATACGTTGACGGCCACCTGGTGCTCCAGCCGAAGTCGGAGGCGCTCGTTCACTTCCGTGTGGAGAGATGTATGCTGATCCAGAAAGTTGTTGGGAGGTGTTGATATGGTTGAAAACAAGGAGGAGCAGGTTGAAAAGGTCGAGGTGGTCATCGAGAGAACCAGAAAGCTTCCCCCGCACCTCGAAAAGGTCATAACAGTTGCTGCAGTATTGATCGGTATCTATGAAATCCTGTTTATATTCAACTTCAACTACACCCTCTACGACATGTTCTCCCGCATGGGGATAAAGATAGGCTTTCTGAAGACCACTTTCCAGACGAAGCAGGGTGAAGCCTTCGTCATGGCCATGATCCTGCTGATCACTTACCTGCTGTACCCCATTAAAAAGGACAGAAAGCACCTCGAAAAGGTGCAGTTCTACGATTACATACTTGCGGCCCTTGGCGTTGTGTCCGCGTTTTACCTCTTCAAGGTCTACCCGAGGTACACAGAATTCGCGAACGTTTACATGAGGGACGTCTTCTTCGGGATCCTCGCAATAATCCTCGTCCTGGAAGCAACGAGGAGGGTCCTCGGGTGGGTTCTTCCCCTCGTCGTTACGGTGTTTTTGGTGTACGGCATCTACAACATAAACTTCGACTGGATCCGCTTCACCCAGCAGCTCTACTTTGACGAGGGAATCTTCGGCATTCCCTTCTTCGTCATGACGATATACGTCTTCGCCTTCGTGTTCTTTGGAGCGTTCCTGCTCAAGATAGGCATCAGCGATTACATAACGGAGTTCATGATAACCCTGTTCGGCAAGAGACCCGGTGGGCCGGCCAAAGCGGCGGTCGTGGCGAGCGGTCTTATGGGCACGGTCAGCGGGTCGAGCGTCGCCAACGTCCTCACGACGGGTACCTTCACGATCCCCTTGATGAAAAAGGCCGGGTATCCCCCCGAGATAGCCGGTGCGGTTGAACCGGTTGCATCAACGGGCGGCCAGCTCATGCCCCCGATAATGGGTGCGGCAGCGTTCATAATGGCGGAGTTCCTCGGCGTGCCCTACAACAAGCTCATAATAGCCGCAGTTATACCTGCCTTGGTCTACTACTCCGGAGTGTACCTCTTCATAGACCTCGAAACCAAGAGGCTCGGCCTCAGAGGAATGCCCACCGAGCACTTCGCTCCGCTCAGGTACTTCGTCCGGAAGCTCTACATCCTCCTGCCCATCGCCGTCATAACCGTTGCCCTCGTCTGGGGAATCGCCCCGCACATCTCGGCGATTTCTTCACTCGGTATCGCCATCTGGGTTGCGTGGATAGCCAAGGACAAGATCAAGGGGCACGAGGGCCTTTACGTTGCGGTGGTACTGATAACTACCCTCCTCATGTTCACCGGGACGGCAACCGCCACCCTAGTCGCCGGGGTTCTGGTTCTCCTGGGCCTTGCCCTGGTGGCTATGGCCTTCTTCACCGATCTGGTTGAGTTCAACGAGAAGCTCTACATCAGCCTGCTCTTCATATTCTTCGTGGCAATGGTCAAGTACCTCGGGATGAACAAGGAGCAGATACTCCTGCTCAGCGGCGTCATGGGAATAGTCTTCTCGATGATCGTTGGCTACATCTCCAAGAGCGAGGAAGGCAATGAGATGTACAGGGCGACCTACGAATCCATGATCGACGCGGGCAAAACCAGCACGAGCGTCATGCTCGCCGCGGCGAGCGCGGGCCTGATCCAGGGAGTTCTGACGATGACGGGCCTGATCACGAGCCTCGGCTACCGCCTCGTCGACCTAACAGCCGGCAACCTCTGGCTCCTCCTCATCCTGACGATGGTGTTCAGCCTCATACTCGGAATGGGCGTGCCGACGACCGCCAACTACATCATAACTTCTCTTGTCGCCGCTCCGGCTATATACAACGCCGTCTCAAGCCTTCAGCCCTACAACCTCAACGTCCCCGGCTACGGAACGAGCATAGCCCTCCTCGCCGCCCACTTCTTCGTGTTCTACTTCGGAATCCTCGCCGACATAACGCCGCCGGTGGCGCTGGCCAGCTACGCCGGTTCCGCGTTAGCCGGTGGCGACTTCTGGAAGACCGCAATGAACGCCGTCAAGTACGCGCTGGCCGGCTACATAGGGCCGTACATCTACTTCACCCACCCGGAGATGTTCATCATAACCGTGCAGAAGTGGACGGTGGAAACGGCCCTGACAGTGATCTTCGACTTCGGGGCGACGCTGATGGTGATGTACCTGCTGGCCATAGCCCTCACCGGCTGGTTTGGAAAGCACCTGAGAAAAGAGCTGAGGGCCCTTGCTGGCGTCGTGGGTCTGCTTTCGGCCTCCCTGCACCCGATACCTGTTGCCATCGGAGTTGCCACGGTGCTCTTCCTGAGGTTCTTCGGCAAGAAGCTCTGATCCCTTTTCTGCTTTTCCATTTCCCTTGGAAGGGTGGACAGAAAGAAAAGCTAATAGAGCATGACCTCGAAGCCGAGTTCGCTCAGCAGGTCTGCAAGCTCCTCGCTGTCCACGTATGCTAGGAGGTGGTGGTTTCCTATCGTTCCGTCCACGAAGTCCTTGGCCTCTTCAACCCTAAGCCTGACCTGCGTCCTGCACCGGCTCTCGCTCCTCTCCGTTCCGACCACCTCGACGCCGGCAACTATGGCCTTTCTTCCACGCACCTTCAGGAGCGAGGCCTTCCCCTTCGGCATCTCCACGGCGACTCCGACTCCGGTTCCGCTCTCAAAGTGAGTTCTCAGGATGTATTCCCCGAGGAGGGGGGCCGTGCAGTGGGCCAGGATAACGTAGTCATCACCGTAGTCCGCCACGTTGCCCATGAAGGCCGGTCTGTCGAAGAACCGCCTGACGATGAGCATGCCGAGGAGTGAGTTCAGCTCGCCCTCGCAGGCCGCGGGGATTCCCTCGGTGTTGAACATCGCTAATGCCAAACAGGGCGTCGTTCCTATCTTTCCAATGAGGTCAAAGCAGCCGATCGTGAAGCCGTCCAGCCGGTAGTCCTCGACGATCTTTTTGAGGGCAAGGTAAACCCGTCCCGCCTTGGCGAGGGATTTCCTGCCCGGTTCCTTTATCTCGCGGGCCTTCTCAATGATCCCCTCTATTGTTCTAAGGCCCTCCTCGTCGCTGATGGCTTCATAGTACTCGTAGAACTTCTTCAGGCTTACGTGGACGTAGGGGAGCTCGAAGCGCTCGTTGATGAGCCACGGGGATACCCTGCCGATCAGGCCAAGGCGCGCCCTCAGAAACCTCTCAAAGAGCTCGGCCGAGTCTTCGTATCCAAGCAAAGCCGCCTTCAGCTCGTCTTCCTCCTTAACGAGGGTGGCCGGAATGAGCCTTTCCCTGAAGTACTCCCTCAGCTCAATGCCAGCCGCTATCGAGTTGTTGAAGGGATCACCGTAAATTATGACGGGTTTCCTGTAAACGGCGAACTCTTTGAGCCCGTTTTCGGTTCCCCCTGTTAAGGGGTAGAGCACGAGCACGTCCGCCTCGTTGAAGTCAACTTCCTCCTTGAGCCTCCTGAAGTCGGACTTGGTCGATACGAAGAGGCCGCCCATTACCTCGTGCTCCCCCGCGAGACGGCTGAGGAATTCCGAGGCCTTCTTCTCGAATGCCCTGGGATCGGCCAGCTCGCTAATCCCGAAGACGACACCAACCTTCACGATATCACCCCTCTTGAGTCAGGGATCATCGGCTTCCTCGCTTATGAACCTTTCTTTCTAACCCCCGTGGAAAAGGTATAAATACGAAGCGGCCCAACGTTCTTTGGGGTGACCCCATGAGGGGCAGAACAATCTACGCGGTGATCGTTCTCTTTGTTCTTGTTGCGGGAATCGCTTCCAGCGGCTGTATCGGCGGGAGCAGGGAGAAGAGCTGGCTTGAGCTGGTTCCCTCTGATGCCGTGGTGGCGGGCGTTTTTGACATGAACACGGTAAAAGAGGCCGCCTTTGAGGAGCTCATGAAGAACATCAGCCTCTATCCAAAGTACGAGTCTTTGAGGGAGAACGTTCTGAACGAGACGGGCGTTGACATCGCGACGCTGTCCAGGGCGATTTTCGTTGTGAGGGGCTACGACGAGGGGAACCAGCGGCCGAAGATGGCGGTATACGTCGAGGGGAGCGTGGACGTTGAGAAGGTCAGGAAAAAGATTGAGAGCCTCAACGAGACGGTCTCCCACACCACTTACATGGGCGTCGATGAATACTTCGATCGCGAGAACTGGGGGGTTGCCGTCAGCGACAGCTACATCATCGTTGGGGATAGGGTCACGATCGAGGAAATGATCGATCTGATAAACGGCCACGGGAAGTGGGCCAAGCAGTACAGTGGGATCGTTGAGAAGGTCGGCTCGGGAAACCTGGTGGTTGTCTACGACTTTCGGGAGCTTATGAACCTCACTGCGCCGGAGCGTGAATCCAAGGAAATTACGCCGATTTCCCTCGGAAGCGTTGAGGAGAGCATCAGGTACGGCGCCTTTAAGCTCACCCTGACTGGCGATACATACTCCTTCAAGCTGGCCCTTGAGACCGACAGTTCAGCAGACGCCTCCAGCCTGGCAAAACAGTTGAGGGGCTTTGTCTCGCTTCTCGACCTCAAGTTCTCCCAGCAGGCGAACTCCCCCATCGTTGAGATCCTGCGGAGCATCAAGATTTCAACGTCCGATAACTTCGTGTTCATAGACCTGAGCGTGTCGGGCAAACAGCTTGAGAAACTCTTCACCTACGGTGCCGTTCCAGAAGCGGCCCTGGGCTGATTCTCTTCTTTGTTTTGAAAGAAAAATGAAAAGATCATTTCAGCCGCTCGAGGATTATCGCCGGGCAGACCTTGATGACGCCGTCGATCTTTCCGATCTTGTTCGATATGATGTCCGAGAGATCGTTGCCGTCCTTGGCCCATATCTCGGCCATTATCATGTGGTCGCCGCTCGTGAGGTAGACGTTCCTCACGAAATCGAACTCCTTGAGCTTGCTGGCGACTTCGAATATCTTCTCCGGGAGCGTGTCGATCCCGGTTAGGCTCACGAGGTTGTAGCCGAGCTTTGATGGATCGATGACGATGGTGTACTGCTTTATAACGCCTGCCTCCTCAAGGGCCCTTACGCGCTTCCTGACGGCCGTCTCGCTTATTCCCAGCACTTTGGCGATCTCGGTGAAGGGCGTCCTCGCGTCCTTGGTAAGCATCTCGATTATTACCATGTCCCTCTCATCCAGCAACTTTTCCACCTCCTACCTAATATCGAACTAGGACGTTATGATTTATTAACTTAGCGGTTCTTCAATTGAATCACTGACGTTTTAACTCGACCACCGCCTCGACGTGGGGTGTGTGTGGAAACATGTCGAGACCTATTATATCACTTACGGTGTAAACCCTCTTAAGTTTATCGAGGTCCCGGGCGAGGGTTTTGGGATTGCACGAGACGTAGACCAGCTGCTCGGGCCCGTTTTGGACCAGTCTCTCAACGAGTTTCGGGTGCAAACCCGCCCTGGGTGGATCGACGATAACGGTGTCGTACGCCCTCAGACTTTCGACGTCCCTGTCGGCACCGACCCGGAAACTCGCGTTTACTCCGTTCAGCTCGGCGTTTCTGTTGGCCATTTTGACCGCGAAGGGATTGATCTCGATGCCCTCAACTCTAAAGCCCCTCTTCGCCAGGTAAACGCCGAACGTTCCGACGCCGGAATAAAGGTCAAGAACCCTCTCCCCATCGACCCTCTTTGCCACCTCGCGCAGCAGCTCAACGGCCCCGTAGCTGTTGGTCTGGAAGAAGCTGTTCGGGTGGATCAGGTAAAGGGTTCCGTCGAGCTCCTCCCGTATGAATTCGCCGCCCCAGAATCGCTCGATCTCACCGTAGGAAACGTCGCTGGGCGTCCTGTTAACGCTCCAGTAGAGTGAATCCGCGTATGCGAAGTACTCGGGAAAGTCCTCGGGAAGCTTCCCCGGGGCCGTCACGAGGTTCACCATGAGCTCCCCCGTGAACTTGCCCTCCCGGATCACGATGTACCTCAGAAACCCCTCGTTTTTTCCGATCTCGTAGAGGCTCACGTCATGATCCTCGATGAACTCGCGGAGGGACTTCAAAACCCTCTTCGAGGAGCGGCCGAAGACAGGGCACCACTCGATGTCCACGACGTCCCACCAGGTGCCGTACCGCCTAAAGCCTATCCCTTTTGTCGAAATGACAACATCAATCCTGTTTCTATGGCCAAATATCTTTGGTGAAGGGATAACATCGACGTTTTCGTTTAGAATCGAGCTGAGCTTGGACTTCTTGAACTCGAGCTGGTCCCCGTAGTCCAGATGCTGGAGCAGGCAGCCGCCGCACCTTCCAAAGTACCTGCATTCGGGTTCTTTCCTCATCGGGGAGGGTTCGATGACCTCAAACCGCTCAGCTATGAGTTTTCTTTTCTTCTTTCGCGTTTTCTCGATCCTAACCCTGTCCCCAGGGGCCGAGAACGGGACGAGGATTCTCCTCCGCCCGGTCTTCACAACTCCTAAACCGTCCTCGTTGAGCTTCCTAACGGTTCCCTCGATCGCCATTGAAGCCCTCTACCGGGTTTTGGTTTATAAACCCTTGGCCCGTCGCGGTGACGATTTTTGTCCAGTAAAGTTTATTTATGTAGAGCGATAACTATTATCGGTGCTCTTCCCATGCTCGGCAGGAGCAAGGATTTCGTTTACAAGGTTCTGGCAACGAAAAAGAGGGCCGTTGCCCTCCAGCACCTGAGTTCGGAACTCGAAACCCCGATGCCGGCACTTCTCTCAACGGTGAAGAAACTTGAGTCCGACGGCCTGGTTGAGGTGTTCTACGGCCGGGAAAAGGCAAACATCATGGTGAAGGCCAAAACCCTTGAGGACTACGTTTAATCCCTCCCTCTAATCCGACTCCTGCCCTTTGACCGTTTCTTTTCTTTCAAGGATCTCCGAAACCCTGATTATCGGCAGAAATGCGTAGCCCTTCGAGGTTATCCTCTCCTCAGCCCCCTCTTCCCTGTCAACCACAACCGCTATGGCCGCTATTCTCGCTCCGAGGGACTCAAGGACTTCCGCGGCCCGAAGAACGCTTCCCCCCGTGGTCGTCACGTCTTCGACCAAAAGGATTTTGTCCCCCTCCTCAATATCCCCCTCGACCTGGCTTCCCGTGCCGTGGCCTTTGGGCTTTTTCCTGACTATGACGAGGGGCTTTCTCGTCCTGAGAGACACTGCAGTCGCTATCGGAACCGCTCCAAGCTCCGGGCCGGCGACGCGGTCAAAGACGATTCCCTTCTCCCCGGTGAGGGCCCTAATCAGCTCAGCTATCGTCTCCAGGGCCTCCGGATCGGTTACGACCTTCTTGACGTTGATGTAGTAATCGCTCTCCTTCCCCGAGGACAGCACGAAGTGGCCGAAGAGAACCGCTCCGGACTCAAGCATTTTATCGATCAAGGAAGCCTTAGCCTCGGTCATGGCAACACACCTGTATAAATTTTCCACTGAAATTCGCTGGAATTGACAGAAAAGAGTTTAAAAAAGTTGGCCTCACTCGGAGGCCTTCTTCTCGGCCATCTTCTTCACGGCCTCTCCGGCATCGGCGAAGCTCTTGAAGAGCTTGAGCATCTCCATCGGAAGCGGCAGAACTATGACGTTGCTCTTGTCGCTGGCCACGTCGCTTATCGTCTGGAGCGTTCTGAGCTGGAGCGCCATGGGGTGTTCGCTTATTATCTGCGCCGCCTCGCGGAGCTTTTCGGCTGCCTGTCTCTCGGCTTCCGCCAGGGTGATCCTGGCCCTTCTCTCCCTCTCCGCCTCCGCCTGCTTTGCCATGGCCCTCTGCATTCCGGCGGGCAGTTCCACGTCCTTTATCTCAACGGTCGTTACCTTGATTCCCCAGGGATCGGTCGCCTCGTCGATGATCTTCTGGAGCTCCATGTTCAGTTTATCCCTCTCGCTGAGCAGCTCGTCTAGGTGGGCCTGGCCGATGACGCTCCTCAGCGTTGTCTGGGCGATCTGGCTCGTCGCGACGATGTAGTTGGCAACCTGGGTAACGGCCTTCACCGGATCGACGACCCTGAAGTACACGACCGCGTTCACCTTAACCGGAACGTTGTCCTTGGTTATGGTCTCCTGGACCGGAACGTCGAGGACCCTCGTCCTGAGGTCGACTATGACGGCCTTTTCGAAAATCGGGATTATGAAGAACAGTCCCGGTCCCCTGGCACCGACGACCCTACCGAGACGGAATATAACGGCCCTCTCGTACTCCTTGACTATCTTTATGGCGCTGGCCAGTACTATCAAAACAAAAAGCAAAATCGTTCCAAGAATTATGGTCCCCAAACTTGCCATCCTTCACACCTCCTTCCTATCATCGGGGGCGTTCCCCTCGCGGACAACGATGAGGGTCAATCCCCTGACTTCCACAACCCTAACCTTTTCCCCAACTCCTATCCTCTCTCCGGTCTTGCTCTCGGCCTTCCAGAGTTCACCCCGGATCTTTATCATCCCCTCGGGGTTGAGCTCCTGAACGACGCGGCCGACTTCCCCGAGCAGTTCCTCCTTTCCGGTCTGGGCCTTCCTCTTCCTGTCCTTTATCACTGCACTAACTCCGAAGGCAAAGAACAATGCCAGCAGAACCGCTATTGCGATTATGACCGCCCGGAGGGTGGAGAACGTCGAGCGCTGTATGAGGTACTCGTTTCCGCCGCCGAACAGCAGTATTCCTCCAAGTATCATGGTTATCGCCCCTGCCACCGTAAACAGGCCAAAGGTCGGCGTCAGTGCCTCCGCTATGAAGAATATCACCGCGAGGATTATGAGCACCAGCCCAGCGGCGTTGTAGCCGAAGTAGCCGAGGCCTATGATGCCGAGAACGAGGAGTATCGCACCCACAGTTTCTGGGACGTGCCATCCGGGCGTGAGGAAGCCGAAGATAAGCCCGAGGATTCCGATGTTGATGAGGACGTAGGCTATCGTCGGGTCCGAGATGTACCTCACGACCTCGTCCTTGAAGGAAGGCCCTATCGTCACGACCCTGACGTTGGTGAAGTTGAGCGTTACGTAGCCCTTTCCCTTCACCGGGATTTTGGTCTTCATTCCGTTGGCCTTTTTAAGCAGATCGGGCACGTCATCGGCTATGACCTCGATAACGTGGGCCTTAAGGGCCTCCTCCGGGGTAAGGCTCAGATCCTCCGTTATGAACTTCTCAGCGGCGGTTACGTTCCTCCCGCTCGCCTCGGCCAGGCTCTTGATGTAGGCTATGTAGAAGTTCCTTATCTTCGCGGGGGCCCTGATTATGCTCCCGTTGGAGGCGTAACCGAGGATCGGTTCGCAGGCGCCTATGCTCGTTGAGGGGGCCATCGCTATGAGGTGGGAGCCCAGGGCTATGTAGGTTCCGGCCGAGGCCGCTATAGCGCCCGGCGGGTAAACGTATATTATCACCGGGACGGTCGATTCCTTGATCCTCTGGATTATCTCCTGCATGGCCTGGCCGCTTCCGCCGGGCGTGTCGATCTCGATGATCAGGGCCTCGGCGTTGTTTTTCTCCGCTATTTCGATGTACCGCGAGAACTGATCCACCGAGTAGCTCGTGATCACGCCCTCGAACTTGGCCACGTAGACGGTCTTCTGATTGGGCGACGCGAGCACCGCTGGAAGGAACATGAGAACGAGAAGGGTGAGGGCTAGGGGTCTTAGGGTTCTGGTTCTCATTATCATCGCCCGATCTATATACTCCCAGGAGTTTAAAAACATTGCATCCGGGAAACGGTTTTATACGTTGTCTCCGATAGCCCTATGAGGGACGCGGATGGAAACTCTTAGGGCCCTACTGAAGGCTTACCGGGTGGCGAGGGGTGAGCGGAGGATCCAGGTGGCCTGGGCAATCGTGAAGAAGGCCTCCAGATACGCAGATAGGGAACCCTTCTGGGAGACCCTGAAGTCGAGCGGAATACGCCCGGACTTGATTAGGGACGCAATGCGGTTCCTCGAAAGCGCTGGGGAGCTCAGGATAAAGCGTTCGATCGATGGAAGGCGGCTCTACGTCTCGACACTCAAGGACATAAGGAGAAATCCACTCAAACTGGACAGGTGGCTCAACCCTCCATCCGGCGGAGGAGCGCGAACTCCCTCTCCCTCCAGACCGAGGGGTCGGTGATGAGGTAAAGCCTCCCTCCGGTGAGCATCACGTGGTCTCGAAGGGCGTTTAAAAACCTGAGAAAGCTTCTGAACCCGTTGTGGAGAACCAGGTACTCCGGGCACTCGAGGACGACCGCAGTCCCGGGGTTCTTCTTCAGTTCCCCTATTATGCTGTGGAGGAGTTTCGGGAGCTCCCGGGGGCCTATGAAGCCGGGGACCGTGCTCACGAAAAGGGCTTTCCATCCCGGAGGCACATCTCTCCCCGGCCGGGTTACGAGAAGAACGCTTCCCTCCCTAACGGCCTCCCGGGAGCCGACTATGTTGAAGTAGCCGAGACTCCGGAGGGGGGGAGAGTAGGAGTTGCCGGCCCATGCCTGAATGAGCATCGAGGCGAGTGCCTTCACGACCATGCTTTTCCCCGCTGTGAGTAGGGCCTCTGGATATAAGTACCTTTTTTGTAAGTGGCTATGTAGGTGCACATGCAGGCCCTCGGTCAAGGCCGATGTCATCACTTATCAGCCGGTTAATCCTTCGTCATCGGGCAAAGAAAGAAAGGGGCGGAACTTAAAAACTTTCAGAACAGCTCTTCAAGCTTGACGTCGATCTTGTCCGGGTTGAAGGGAAGCACGTGCCTGGTTGTCTTCGGTGAGAAGACTTCCCCGCGCTTGACGAGCTCCATGACGTCCTCCTTGGTCGGGGCCTTTCTGATGAAGACGTAGTCAATCTCGCCCTTGGCCATGTCCTCCCTCGCGTCCTCCTTGAGGCCGTAGTAGATGAGCTCTATCCTGCCCTCCTGGTTCATCTCGTCGAGAACCTTACTGACCTTCTTCTGCTCCTCCAGCGAGCCAGGGATTGCGAAGCTCTTCTCGCCGACTATGGCGAAGGCAATCTCCCCGCGCTCGGCCTTCTCCTCTGCCTCCGGGTCCTCAACGACCTCAAGGCCCTCCTTCTTGAGTCTCTCAATGACCTCGTTGAGGTCGCCCTTGAAGGCCGGGTACCAGGTGTAGACTTTAACGTCGTCGCTGAAGTAGTCGAGTATGACTGAAGGAGCCCTCTTCGCGCCGAGCTTCTGAAGGCCGGCCCAGCGGTGGTGGCCGTCAACGATAAGGTACTCGTCCGTTCCCGGAATCTTCGCGAGGAGCATCGGCTTCCAGAAGATACCTGAGCCGGTGACGCTCTCGATGAAGTCCTCGAGCTCCTTCTGAACGAGCTGCTCGTGAGGCTTCATCTTGTCGAGCTCGATAAAAACGTAGTCCACCTTAACGGTCGGTATGTCGTACTTTGGTACCTTTTCAACTCCCATCTCCAACCCTCCGTGAGATCAAAACCTGCAGATCGATATCGAAGCGAGGGATAAAAAGGCTTTCCTTTCCATTTGACTACCTTTTTCCGGGAGATCTGCACTTTTTGGTGGACTGTGCGAAGATCCTGCGAGGCAACCGTTAAAACTCCTGAGCGAGTATTAAGGAAGGATGAGGAACGTTGCGGAGCTGCCCCTCCACGGTGGCCACGTCCCCGCGTGGCTCGCCCAGAGAATGAGGAAGCTGACGAGATTAGTCCTGATCCTCGCCGTTGACGAGTACGGCACGAGGGGCTTACTTGAGAGGCTCTCCGACCCGATCTGGTTTCAGGCCTTCAACAACCTCATCGGCATGGACTGGGACTCCTCGGGCTCGACAACGGTAACGGTGGGCATGATAAAGGAAGCCCTCTCGCATGAGGAACTCGGCGTTAAGGTCGCCGGAGGGAAGGGGAAGGCGAGCAGAAGAACGCCGGAGGAGCTGAAAACCATAGCGGAACTTTACGACCTTGATCCAGAGCCCTACATCAGAACGTCCCGGCTCGTCGCTAAAGTCGACACCGTTGCCTTCCAGACGGGCTACCAGCTCTACCACCACGCCTTCTTCCTCGATGAAGAGGGCAACTGGGCGGTGATACAGCAGGGGATGAACGAGAAAGCCAAACTCGCGAGGCGTTACCACTGGTTTGACGCCGAAACCTTCACCCTCGACCCCCACAAGGCGATAGCCGGCGTCAAAGCCGAGATAGCCCTTAACACGGTCTCCAGCCAATCCAGAGAGTTCCAGAAGACCCTTCTCGACATCGTAAGCGAGAGGCCCGAGAGAATTGAACGCGAATTTGAGACGGTAAGGGCCATCGCGAAGGGCTACCGTCCGCTGGTCTACTACCGCCCCAGGGACCCTGACGAGAGGGCGATTTTAAAGCGCTACGAGAGCCTTGGAAAGCTGGAACTCAACAGAAGAGCCCTCGAATTTGCCAGAGATATGAGCGTCGGAAACTACGAGGAGTTCCTCCTCATTAAGGGGCTCGGGCCGAGCACGCTCAGGGCCCTTTCGCTCGTGGCAGAGCTGGTCTACGAGGTAAAGCCAAGCTGGAAGGACAGGGTGACACATCCGATCGATCCCTTCAAGTTCACATACGCCGTTGGCGGAAAGGACCGCGTGCCTTTCCCGGTCGAGAGAAAAACCTACGACGAGCTGGTTTCCTTCCTCGAAAAGCTGATCGAGAGAAACCGAGGGGAGAGGGCGCTTATCAGGAACGTGGTTAAGATCACGAAAAACTGGAGGTTTCCTGAGGAAGAGAAGCGGCCGACCTAAACGCTTTTAACTATCGGGGTGATAGTATACTATCGGGGTGGTAGTTTGTATTTTGACGAACGACCAAAGGTCAGGAGGGAGGACCTTTATGACAGGGAGAAGGAACTTAAGGAACTCCTGGACGCCCTGACTTCGCGGGAACCGTTAATTCTGATAAAGGGGATACGCCGGCTTGGAAAGACTTCTCTCCTGCGGGTGGCTCTAAACGAGTCAGAGTTCCCCCACATCATAGTTGATATGAGGGGCGTTAATCCCAACTCGCGACGCGAGCTTTATCTCCGCTTTCAGGCGGCCCTAAATGAGTACATTTCGAAAAACGCTCCTGTCCTTAAGAGGTTGAAAAACAGGATGCAGCTCATAAACGGAGTGAGGATTTCCGGTGTTGGCGTTTCTCTTTCTTGGAAAAACCCTGAAACCCTGTATTCTGTGATCTCGGCCCTTGAGAGCGAGGGGTTTGTAATAGCGTTTGATGAGGTTCAGGAGATCAGGGGACCGGCGGGGAAAGAGCTTGCCTCACTCATAGCCCACTTTTACGACTATGGTGAAACGAGCTTTGTGCTTACGGGGAGTGAGGTTGGACTTCTATACGATTTCGTCGGCACTGAAAACCCCGATGCTCCCCTCTATGGACGAATCTACCGCGAGGTAGAACTTTCCCGCTTTTCGAGGGAGAAAAGCCTCGATTTTCTGCACAAAGGCTTTGAACAGGTCGGGATTGAGCCAGAGGAGGACGTTCTCGAATATGCCGTGGACAGGCTTGACGGGATAGTCGGGTGGCTCGTTAAGTTCGGGGTGATGTCCCTCGGGAAAGAACCGAACAGGGAGACCGTGGAAAGGGTCCTTGCGGAGGCGTCTAAGATGGCCCTGAGAGAGCTTGAACGCTTCCTCGAGAAAAGGCCTCTGGCGAGAAGGAGGTATCTGACGATTCTTCGTGCAATAGCCCGTGGAAGAAACACGTGGAGCGGGATAAAGAGGGAACTCGAAAGGGTGGAACGCAGAGAGATAACGGACGCAACCCTTGCCCGACTTATTGAAGCGCTCCTCAAGGCCTCGTTTGTAGAGAAACGGATCCGCGGCAGGAACATTACCTACCACATAGCGGATCCCGTGCTGGAATTCGCCTTCAGCCCCTGACGCAGAGCAGAGAACCCTGTGGAACCCCCAATTCCCTCGCTATCGGCCTGCACTTGGCCTTCAGAAGGTAGAACACCCTCCTATCTTTCCTCTCACTGAGGGTCTCGAAGTTTCCCTGCCCCTTGGCTATTATCACGTCGGCCCTCTCGAAGACCTCCGTGAACTCCTCTGAGATCATGCCGAAGGGCACACCGACGATTCTCGTCCCTGTTGAGATAACTTTCCCGACTTCATCCAGACCGGCCCGTTTGAGGTCCTCAACAGTGGCGTCGTTTATTATCGGTCCCTCCTTGCCCGCAACGTAGATATCAAGGTGTGGAAACTCCTCTTTTATCTTCCTGAGGAAAAGCCTGTCGAAGTATATCTCGCCGCAGTTGTCCGTGATGTACAGCAGAACCTTGGCCGATTCCAGGGCTTTGAAGAGCTCCTCCGAGTGATCCACGTATAGTTCCTCCCGGAGGTGTTCCTCGACGTCACGCTCTATCTCCTCCGGGGTGTATCCAACGGCGAAATCGATTATGTTGCCGATTATGGCGAGCTTTAGGGCTGTCTTCAGATCCGGCTGCTTTTTCTCCAAGTCCGATGCGACCCTCTCGGCCAGGCTGTTCGAGAGCTCCTTGTACTCACGGAAGGGGTCGTCGTTCCCGATGGCGAGGTAAACCTCAAGGAAAACCTCGCTCCCGATTATCGCTGGTACGGAGCTCTCGTCCATCTTCGCTATCGCCTTCGCCGCTCTGAGGACGCCCTTCCTTCTAACGCTCAGGTCATCCGTCCCCATCTCAACGATCCTCTGGCATTGAGTGGCTATGCAGGAGAAGCACTCGTAGTGAACCTTCATTCTATCACCCCTGTTCCCATAGTTCCGAAACTTAAATTGCTTTCGCAGGAAGCTTTTGGGAAAGCTTAACCAAGGAAACTTTGCCATGCAAAGTTTCATCAAAGTTGGTGATTCCTTTACCGAGGGCTTCTTTTGGAGTGTTTGCGCTTTTAACGGCCCTTTTAGAGTGTGAATTCCCGGATTTTGGGAGCTTTCTCACTCGGGTTTACTTTTTATCGCGCTCCGTTGGGACGCTTCTTTTGGACGCCGTTTATGGAGTAAAACCCTCCCAAAGAGCAGTCAAAAAGAAACCCATACTAAAACTTGCACTTTTAAAAAAAGCACATCATCTTCCGCCAGCGCTGAAGCTTTTGGGAAAAGCTTGACCAAAAGCTCGTGATTTCTCGTTAAAGCTTCCTTTGTAAGGGGATTTCAAAATCAAGTCCGCCATTTGAAGTTTGAATTCACTAGGTTAAGGCTTTTTACGCGCGGGTTCTACTAAAACCGCGCTCCGAAGGAGCTCAAAAACACTTGAATCCCTTTAAAAGGTGCCCCTAAAGGAATTCACTCCAAACGAGCAACTCAGGAGGAAATCCACTCAAAGAATAGGCTTTTTCAAAAGAGAATCACGAACTTTGATGAAACTTTTGCTTGGCAAAAGTTTCTGGTGCGGGGGCGGGGATTTGAACCCCGGAACCCCTACGGGACGGGACCCTCAATCCCGCGCCTTTGACCAGGCTCGGCAACCCCCGCGTTGCCAATTATAAGGCTCGAGGAGGATTTATAAAGTTTTCCCTCGGACGACACCAAAAAATTTATAAATCAACTCCCGTCTATGGTTTCGGGTTGAGGGCCGGTAGCTTAGCCTGGTTAGAGCGGCGGACTCTTAATCCGCAGGTCGGGGGTTCGAATCCCCCCCGGCCCGCCAGATCGCGTTTCTTCTCGACGCGTTCCGCCTGAGAAGGAGTGCGTCTGAGCAAAGTAAGGAGTTTGTAAAGATGAGTTTTGAAGAATTGGGCTTGTCAGAATCAAGTTTAGAGGCCGTTAAAAGGAAGGGTTTTGAAACCCCAACCGACATCCAGAGGGAAGTAATCCCCCGTCTTCTTGAGGGCGACGTTGATATAATCGGTCAGTCTCAGACGGGAACCGGCAAAACTGCCGCCTTTGCACTCCCTATAATCGAGGCAATCGATCCGAAGGAGAAAACAGTGCAGGCGATAATACTCACCCCCACGAGGGAGCTTGCCCTCCAGGTTGCGGACGAGATCAAAAGCCTCCGCGGGAAGAAGAGGGTTTACGTCTACGCCATCTACGGCGGCCAGCCGATAGGGCCGCAGATAAGGGCCCTCGAGAGGGGCGTTCACGTGGTCGTCGGAACGCCCGGTAGGGTGCTCGATCACCTGAACAGGGGCACTCTGGACCTCAGCTCGGTGAGGTTCTTCGTGCTTGACGAGGCTGATAGAATGCTCGACATGGGTTTCGTTGATGACATCGAGGAGATAATGAGGCGCGCACCCGAGGAGAAGAGGATCCTCATGTTCTCGGCGACGATGCCGATGGGGATTCTCCTCCTGGCAAAGAAGTACATGCGGAACCCCGAAGTCGTTCTCGTGAGCAGGGACGAGATAGTGCCCGAGATGGTCGATCAGGAGTACGTGGAAGTCCTTCCCGCGAGAAAGTACGAGAAGCTGAAAGAGGTTCTTGAGGAAGGGTTTTACGGCATAATCTTCTGCCACACCAAGAGGGAGACCCGGGAACTGAGCGAGAGGCTGAGGAGGGACGGTTTCAGGGCCGATGCCCTCAACGGGGACATGAGCCAGGCCGCGAGGGAGAGAACCTTCAACCGCTTTAAGGAGGGGAAGATCAACGTTCTCGTTGCCACGGATGTTGCCGCGAGGGGCCTCGACGTCAGGGAGATAAGCCACGTGATAAACTACTCCCTTCCAATGAACCCGGAGCAGTACATTCACAGAATAGGAAGAACGGGCAGGATGGGGAAGAGGGGAAAGGCCATTACCTTCCTCGAACCCGGTGAAATCGGAAGGTTCAGGGGCATAGCGAGGAAAGCGAGGGTTGAAGTGAGGAGATCCCACCTGAGCGAGAGAATTCCCAAGCGCTTCAGGGATGAAGACCTTGAGAGGGAATACCGGCGGAGATGGGGAAGGAGAAGGTTCTGAAAAGGGTGGAGCCGGGACCGGGATTTGAACCCGGGTGGAAGGGATCTGCAGTCCCTCGCCTCGCCTCTAGGCTATCCCGGCATTGAACCCGAGAAAATTTGGCGCCGCGGCGGGGATTTGAACCCCGGTGGGCACCGCCCACCGGCTTAGCAGGCCGGCGCCCTACCAGGCTAGGCTACCGCGGCACGCCCGAGGTATATGAGCAATCGGGGGTTTTTAAGCTTTTTGCTAATAGAACTTCCCGAAGTTGTACTGGGGAATGGGGCACTGCACGATCCGCCTCGACCAGAGGCAGTCTGCACAGCTCGGCTCGTTGCCCCAGCAATCGATGTCAGTCGTCTTCACGAAGTCACAGGCATCTACGAGGGGGCAGTCGGTGCAGGATGGGTACATGTAGTTCTTCATCGTAAAGCGGAACCACGTGTACCTCTCGCTCGTCCAGATCTCCGCAAGGCTCTTCTCCCTCACGTTTCCGAAGGAGTAGGCGTTCACCTTCTTTTTCCTGCCGAAGATATACTCGTAATAGCTGTGGAGGAAGCGGTAGCAGGGCGCAACCTCCCCGTCCCATCTGACGACCGCCACGTTGTTCTCGTCAAAATCGCACTGCCTCTCGGTTTTCAGCTCAAAGTACGGCAGCTTTATGGAGAGGCCGTTGTGGGCGATCCTGTACAGCTCGTCGAGGATCGGCTTCATGTCAACGCTCCCATCGTAGACTATGTCCTTGGTTTGCTCCTCCGTCAGTGGAAGGAGGTTCGAAACCAGCATCGAATCGACGCCGAGATCGAGGAGATAGCGCGCGAGCTCCGGCAGCTCCATGTAGTTCTCCTTGGTGACGACCACCTCGACCCCTATGCTCGGCCTGTGCGTCCCGGTCTCTTCCCGGTATTTCACGAGCTTCCTTATCTTGTCCGCGGTAACGGCCGCGGCGATGTGCCCGAGGGTTATCGCGTTCTGGGCCGTTGGCACGGTGTCCATGGAAAAGTAGATCAGCTCAACCCCGAGCTCCGCGAACTCCCGGAGCATTTTGTCCGTCAGCAGTGTTCCGTTCGTGCTCATTCCGAGGGCAAAGCCCCTCCTCTTAACTTCCCGGACCATGTCCATGAAGCGGGGGTGAACCGAGGGCTCACCTATTCCCCCGAGGTAGACCATCCTGAGCTCCGGAAACTCCTCCGCGTCGTTGAGTATCTTGAGGAAGAGCTCCCAGTCCATGTCGCCCTCTTCGTCCTCCCAGTACTGCTTGAAGCACATCTCGCACTTCAGGTTGCACCTGCTGGTTACCTCTATGTACAGGTACTTCATATCGAGCTTTGGTCTGACTATGACCTTCCCGTCCCACAGCGTGAAGGTGTACTCCTTACCGACTTCCCTCGCCACTTCAACCGCCCCCCGCCGGCGGGAAAACGCTGACGGTATCGTCGTCCTTGATCGGCGTCTCAAGCCCCTGGAGGTGCTCGATGTTCTTTCCGTTCACGAGAATCAGGTAGCCATCTTCGAGCTCCTTTTTGACCCCCGGAAACCGCCGGTCGAGTTCATCCAGCAGTTCCCCAACGGTTTTAACGCCCTCGATTTCGAGCATTCGTTTCCCGACGATGTCGATAAGAGTCGCGAATACCTTGACTTTTACCATACAATACCACCTGAACAAGTTCCTCAGCGCGAGGCTATTAAAAAATTGCTGGACAAAAATGGGAAAATCAGAGGAACTCCTTGATGCCGAGCTCTTCCGCCTTCTCGGGCGGGACCCTTCCGTCCTCGGTCCAGCCGCGGAGCGCGTAGTATCTCGGCAGCATCTCCTTCAGGCGAACGACGTGGCCCTTGTTCGGACCCTCCGGCATCGGCTCCTCTAGGAACCTCTTCGGCAGGGTGTCGTCCTTGAGCGGGTCGAGGCCGGCCTTGAGGTTGAAGATCCTCTCCGCGTTCCAGATCCTCTCTCCGACCTTGAGGTAGTCCTCGGTGGAGAAGTCCCAGCCCAAAGCAGCGTTGAGCATGTCGCGGTAGTCGTCCGCACCGAGTCCGAAGGTCGTGAAGAGGCACAGGCCGGCCGCATCTATGAGCGCGCTGAGGTCCTGGAAGAGGATGAGCATCTTCACCTTGTCGTCGCTTATGTCGTGCGGGTCCATCTTGTACGGGTAACCTAAGATCTCGGGGCTTATCATGTAGTTCTTGATGTGGCATCCACCGCGGTTGTTGGTCGCGTAACCGAGGCCGTGTCCCTCGGCTCCCCTCGGGTCATAGGCGGGAAGCTCAAGCTTCTTGACGCTCATCGAGTACTCCGGGTGGCCGTACATCTCGGCGAAGCGGTAGCTTCCCTCGGCGAGTTTGTCTCCAAGTCCTTCTCTCTTCGCTATCTTCTCGATGTAGTAGTGCAGAACCTCGGTGTTGCCCCACCTGAAGGGCGGAGCGTCGCCAAGGTCGTCGTCGGTTAGGTAGCCCTTCTCGTAGAGCTCCATGGCGGCAGCGAGAGTTCCACCGGTTGAGATCGTGTCGAGGCCGAACTCGTCACACTGGTGGTTGGCCTCGATTATGCTCGCCAGGTCGTTTATGCCCAGGTTTGCACCGAGGGCCCATATGCTCTCGTACTCGGGGCCTTCGGTAACGCCAACGGTTGGCAGCTTGTTAACCCTTCCACAGCCTATCGGACAGGCGTAGCACGGCTGGTTCCTTATGAGGTACTTCTTGGCCATCGCCTCACCGCTCTGCTCGTAGGCGTGCTCGAAGACACCGGTCTGGAAGTTCCTCGTCGGGTAGAGTCCGTTCTCGTTGATGATGTTCACGAGAACCGCGGTTCCGTAGTTGGGCAGGCCGCCGCCTGCGACAGGGTCGTTCTTGAGCTTGTTTATCTTCTCCCTGACGGTGAGCATGAACTTCTGCTTGTCCGCTATGGGGACCCTCTTGCTTCCCTCGGCAACTATTGCCTTGAGGTTCTTGCTTCCCATGACGGCACCGACGCCGCCCCTGCCCGCCGCCCTGTGGCCGTCGTTCATTATGGCCGCGAACTTGACGAGGTTCTCTCCGGCCGGGCCTATGCTCAGGATTCTGATCTTCTTGCTACCGATTTCTTTCCTCAGCGTCTCCTCGGTCTCACTCACGACCTTGCCCCACAGGTGTGAGGCGTCCCTGATCTCGACATTTTCGTCCTTTATGTAGATGTAAACCGGGCTCTCGGCCTTTCCTTCGATTATGATCCCGTCCCATCCGGCAAACTTGAGTTCGGCGCCGAAGTAGCCTCCTGAGTTGGCCATTGTTATGAATCCCGTCGCCGGGCTCTTCGTGACGACGTTGTACCTGCCGCCGGTCGGCGCGCTGGTTCCGCTCAGCGGGCCGGGTGTTATCACCATGATGTTCTCCGGGCTCAGCGGATCGACCTTCGGGTCCATGTCCCTTAGGAGGTAGTATATCGCCAGTCCCCTGCTGCCGACCCACTTCTTGGCCAGCTCCTCGTCGTACTCCTCAACCTTGACCTCTCCCGTGGAGAGGTTCACGCGCAGAAACTTACCCCAGTTCCCGTACATAGAAGCACCTCACGACAACTAAGTACATTGTCGTATATAAAAGTTTAGGAAAACGCTCTCATGTGCATGGGAACAAAAGTTAAGCGAATGGATTTAACTCCGGTGTAGTACTAATCGGGATATAAAAACCATGAACTTCGAACCCTTGTTTCCGGAACGGCTTCGAAGGAAAAGGCTAAAACGTGATCGGACGAACCAATCACGATGGTCGAGCTCTTCAACTCAAAGCTCTGCGCGGTCTGCAAGGGCCGGAAGCTCCTCTGCGGGAGGCCAACCTGTCCGATTCTCGAGCGCTTTAGGGTAGCCCGAACTGTCGAGCAGAAGCTCAACAAGCGCCACCTCTTCGGCTCCTCCCCGCCGAGCCTATTCGTCGGTGAGTACGGCTACCCAAAGGTTCGAATCGGCCCGCTCGTTCCCCCGATAGAGGGCAACACCAGCCACCTCGACAGCCCCCTCAAGTGGGAGAACAAGACGATTCGCGACATACTCTACTACCGCTCGCTTTTGGTCATGGGCGAGACGAAGGCCGATGTGAACGTAAGGAAGAGCGGGAGAATTCTGAGCGAAGTCCAGGAGCTGGCGATGTCAATAAAACCGGTGGACAGTGAGATTCTGCTGAAGAAAAAGCCGGTGCTCAAGGTTCTGCCGAGCGAGTTTGCCCCGCCCATCGGGCCCAAAGCGGAACTCCTCGACTTCGAGCTGACCGAGAACCCGAAAATCCCGAGGAGAACCGACTACGTGGTGAGCGACGAGCTGAGGGCTGAGCAGGCCATAATGCGCCTCTACGACTGGGGCTTCGATGAATACTACATCATAAGGCTCCTCTCCGCTGGACTACTTGGAATTGAGAGGAAGCTCGTCCCGACGCGGTGGAGCATCACAGCGGTTCAAGATACCATAGGCAAGAACCTGAGGCGCGAGATTCTGCACTACCCGGAGATAAACGACTACGAGGTCTACTTCTACCGCTTCCTCGGCAACCGCTACGCCGTTCTGCTGATGCCCCAGTCTTACGCCTTCGAGCTTTTGGAGGTCTGGCTCAAGGGGTCGCTCTTCGGTAGCGAGAGGCCGAGCGTGATTCACGACTACGAGGACTTCCGCGGGAGGAAGGAGTACGTCAAGGAAACTGCTGGAGCCTATCACGCCGCCCGCTTGAGCGTTTTGGAGGCCCTCAGGGCGAGAAGGAGGCAGGCGAGGGTTGTTGTCTTCAGGGAAGTTACGCCCGAGTACTACGCCCCGGTTGGCGTCTGGCAGATTCGCCTCGGCGTGAAGAAAGCTTTAAACAATCAAATCGGCCACTTCGAGACTCTCAACGAGGCACTCGACGCGATACGGAGAAGGCTTGAGCACCCCTTCGAGGAGTACCTCAAGAGGAGCTACATCTTAGGAAGCCTCGCGAGGCAGAAGACCCTAGATGAGTGGCTCGGAAGAAATTTATACCGCCTTGACCAATGAAGCCCGGTGAATGATGACCGCTCCATCCCACCGAGCGGTGATGAGTGCACCTGACCTCCTCCCCGTCAATGGCAAGGGATTAAACTGTTGGAACCCTCGCCGTTGGTGGGGAGGTTTGAGGGGTTTTCACTAGGGAACCCGTTAGAGCGGGTTCTTCGAACCCCTCCGGGAGGGCCTTCCCCCGATTACCCCTACCTCCCGATAAAGCCGGGAGGCTCGGGGTTATGGTTTTCACTACCTTCTTCAAAATGTTAAAAGCCCCCACCAAATCTGCATTCATTACAACGCCCTCCCTGTGGCACTTGAATAAACCTCTAAAAATCCTCCCGTTAGAGTGGCGTTGGCCACAGAGAGGGCAGGATTGAGAAGTGAAAGCCTCATTAACAAGCACGACTTGAATACCATACTCTTCCGCAACTTCCGTCAAGCGTTTGATAGCATAATTAAACCGCCAGACATGGGAGAGGAGGAAGTTTTGCTTTTTGCCCTTGTTAGAGTTCCGAGCTATTCCCTTTGGGTAACCAATCACAATCTTAGAAACACCCAACTCATAGAGTTTCCTAACCGTTTGTCTAACTGCCGTGTTAATGTAATGTTCAGTCTGAAGTTTCGCTTTATCGTGCATTTTCTTGAGTTTTCTACTAGTTTTAGCTCCAGACTTGTTGAGTTTTGACTGATACTCGGCGATTTTTCTTCTCCAGTAAAAGTCAATGCTTTTGAGCGGCCTTCCATTCACGAGGAAGCTCTCTCCATTCTCAACGTAGATGGCCATCAGGTTGTTTACTCCAAGGTCGATGCCAGCTGAGAGGTCTCCCTTAGGAGTTCTTGAGAGTGCAACCCATTCCTCACTTTCAAGTCTTTCCTCGACTGTGAGGCTTACGTGGGCATACCACTTCCGTTTAACGGAGTCGTAAGTGATTTCCAAGCGTCCCTGTTTCCCCTTCAAGTGTATTCTTCCTTTGAACTGGATTTTGAGTTTTCCGAACTTACCAAGTCTTCTCAATTCGAGAACATTTCCCTTAACCTGATACTGGTCGTTCCTGAGAGGAATTATGAAGAGTTTCCGCCTGTTCTTCTCTCTAATGAATTTTGGTGGTCTTGGCTTGAACCATTCGGGAAGTTCGCCATTCTTTTTCTTCCTGTTAAGCGAGAAGAATGAACGCCACGCTTCAGCGTTCTTTCGGGCTAATTGTTGAACCGTTGAACCACCAATCCAGTTTTTGAACTCATGATAAGCCTCTTTTTCCGTTCCATTAAAATCGATTTTGCCGAATTCTTTGAACTGTCTTAAGCGTTTGTAATTGAGTTTGTTCCAGACTACTGCGGTGGAGTAAGCCAACTCAAAAAGGATTTTCTCCTGCTCCTTTGAGGGCTGGAGTCTTACTGTTACCGACCGCTTCATTGCTTCTCACTTCCAGCTTCTTTTAATCTAAAGTTTCATAGTTTTAGTTACAGCCACCTCAAGGCTCCCGAATTTTCCGTATTTTTCACTGGCATTAAGAACCCCCATTAATCAATGCCATTAGTGTTAATATGGTCAAATTCATAAGCCTTTCGGCGCATGTTTTCTGACCCAGAGTGACCCCTCAGCTTATAAAAGAAAAAAGTCAGGACTGACACCACAGCTTTGGTATCCTAAATGTTTATTTAAGACCGGTCAACATACCTACTGGGTGATGTTAATGGAAGAAAGTTACCCCTGTCCCGTCTGTCAAAAGGCTACACTTGAAGAGAAATACAAGATAATAGGGTCTATTTTAAAAAGGAAGATAAAGATACTTGAGTGTCCTTATTGTGGCACGAGATTTGAGAAAGTGCTTGGAAAGAGATACAAACTAAATTGGTTTGATGCAAATAATTACTCATATCTTGCCGAAATTCCCAATAAACCCAGGACTATTGAAGAGTGGAATAGAGTAATTTCCCAGCACCTATTCCATAAGGTGCTCATAGAGTCATTGCAGTCTGGGGAATTTTTGGATGATGCTAAACTTGTTGTTTCTGCCCCAATCATCCCAAAGAAAAACGAAATTATATATCTTGGACTTCCGGATATCTCATTCTACGAACCCCGGCGTTATACCATTCGCAACTATGGAGGAGGGGGATTTAGAGTTGCAAAAGGGGTTTATATAGGTGGAGGCACATCGGTACCATATAAATTTGAAAAAATAGACCTAGTAGACGTTGGTTCATTCGTTGTGACGAATTCTAGGATAGTATTTGTCGGACAAAAGCGGACCCTCACAATTCCGTATAAAAAATTAGTATCATTAACTCCTCACAGGGACGGCCTCTTGATTGGAAAGGAGGGAAGAGAGAAGCCACTATATTTTGATGGATTTACAAAATTTAGCCTTCAATTGGGTTCTTCAGACGATTACACAACCCCAATATCCGGAGACATTTTAGTAGCTTTCATTCAAGGAGTTCTCAACAAGAATTCCCAATAGACAAAGTTTAAATTTCCCCAATGTAATTGGACGTCATGAGAAAAAAGCTCGCCCTCATAAGCCTCGACGGAAACGGGGTTTACAACCTCAAGCACATGCCGTTCCTGAGCGAGTTGGCTGAAACCGGGAGCTTCGCCGTTGTGGATTCCATCTTCCCGACGCTGACGGATTTAGTGCACACGAGCGTGATGACCGGGGTCTGGCCGAGGGACCACGGCGTCGTTGAGAACGGCTACTACGACAGGCTAACCGACAGAAAGGTGAACTTCTACGACTACGAGGTTGCCTTCAATCCCCACAAGGTCATAAAGGCCCCAACAATCGTTGACCTGCTCCGCCAGAGGGGGGTTAGAACGGCGAGCGTTTCGGGCTACACGATGCCCCCCTTCAGCGGAACCGACGTGAGGATTTTTCCGCCGTTCTTTGCGAGCGACAAGATGTACAGACAGCACGGGCGTGACTGGAGGAAAGACGTGTGGGTTCTAAACTCGGCCCTTTACCTATATGAGGAGTGCAAACCGGATTTGCTGCTCGTTCACTTCGCCTCGATAGATGGAATGAGCCACGACCACGGGCCGTTGAGTGAAGGCTCTCTAAAGGCCGTTGAGACGGTTGATACCGCGGTCAGAACCCTCTGGGAGCGCCTCAAGGACGAGTACGCTTTTATAATCTTCGCCGACCACGGGCAGGAGGAGGTTCACACGTGGGTGAACTTAAAGGTCTATTTGAGAAAGCACGGGATTGAAACGCTCCGCGTTTCCTCCGGCGGAGGCGTTCACGTTTATCTGAGAAACCCAAACGAGGCCGAGGAAGCCTTTGAAGTCCTGAGGAGGGCGCCGGGAGTTAAGGCCGTCTTCTTCCGCGAGGACCTACCTCATCTCAACAGCCCGAACAGCGGGGAGCTGATAGTCTCTGCCAAACCCGGCTACTGGTTCTGCTCCCACAGGATGTGCAAGGGGATAAAGGGGGCAAGCCACTGGGTCAAGGGCATGCACGGCTCGATGAACGAGCCTGTGATGAAGGTCCCGCTGATTCTCTGGGGGTTTGAGGAGGTTAAGCTCGACGAGTCGAGCCTCATGGACATAGCGCCGACGGTTCTGAAGTTCTTCGGAGTTGAGAAGCCGGGAAACATGGTGGGGGAGAGTCTGATATAATTGATATAATTGAAATCGGTGGCGCAGACATGGAGCTAAACCTCTACATTGACGATACAACGCTTTCGGACATAACCTCTGGTGGCCTGAGGGACCCCTTTGAAGTGTTCAGGATAGGGCAGGAGATTGAGGTAGAACCTGCTATCGAGACCACCATAGACAAAGTGGAAGTTCTAAAGAATGCCACCCCTTTAATCGAGCCCCTGGACGATGAGGGAACGTATAGAGCAGTCGCCAGAATTCTCGGCGGATACGCACGGACTATAACACCTGAAGCAGGGCGGGAAGTGCCGTGCGATGATGGGGAGGAAACCTACTGGGGAGTGGTTTACCTGGTTGTGGACTTTGGGGTTCTCTCCAGGGCAGTGATAAATTTTCCAGTCCGCTGTCGGCTTTGTAGGGCGGGACGTGAGTCGCTCATGTACGTTCCCATCGAGAAGCAACTCACAGGGGAGATTATTTTCAAACGGGGTGAGTTCATAAAAATAAAGGGTCGGCTCTCGCCTGTGCTTCTGGACTTCTGGGAGA
This sequence comes from Thermococcus sp. AM4, assembly GCF_000151205.2. Taxonomy (NCBI): domain Archaea; kingdom Methanobacteriati; phylum Methanobacteriota; class Thermococci; order Thermococcales; family Thermococcaceae; genus Thermococcus; species Thermococcus sp. AM4. Next base: position 1,094,445 of record NC_016051.1, on the reverse strand, counting down.
GTGCTATCACAGTGAGACCATTCCGGGGCGTTATTAGGGGGTTCAGATTTTTACCCAGAAACGGCGGAGTGCTGAGAGTTGAGGTTACTGGGAAAGGAACGCCCCTGCAGGTGAGAGGTGGCGGCCGAATGGTCTTCGACGACTTCGCCTACGACAGCTATTACGCCAGATTTTCACCGAGAATCGATAAAGATAGGGACTCATTCAGGGTGAGGTTTAGCAACTGTAAGTGGGACGATTGAATTTTCCCCGAAAGCCTCGTCCATTAGATGAGGGACAGAATTTCATCACACAAACCAATTAATGGCAGTCCATTTCCCTTCTCCTGAAGCGAAGGGATTAAATATGCGTGGAACAAAACTTCTTCCGGTGTAGGTATGGAGGGTGTTGAGTACATTTACGACGAGCACGGGAAGATTAAGGGCGTTATAATTCCTCCTGAACTCTGGGAGAAGATTAAGGCCGAGTTCTTTGAGCCATCGAAGTACCGCGGAATTTACAGGGAAAAGAAAAACCTTGGGGAGAGCCTCAGGGAGCTGAGGGAAGAATGGGAGAGGGATTTTTGATTGACACCAACATTCTCATCTACTACCTTGCGGACGCAATTCCAGAGGAAGAGCTCTCGAAGGTTGAGGAAATACTCAGAAAGAGCTTTAATATTTCCATAATCACGAAGATAGAGTTCCTCGGCTGGAAGGGGCACACTCCGGAGGGCTTTGAGAAGTCGAAGGAATTCATAAGCTTTGCCAACATCATACCCCTCACTGACGAGATAGCAGACGTTGCCATTGAGCTCAGGCGGAAGGTGAGCATAAAGCTCCCCGATGCGGTTATAGCGGCGACGGCGCTCGTTCACAATTTAACCCTTGTTACGAGGAACGTTAAAGACTTTGAGAAGATTGAGGGACTGAGGATATACAACCCCTTTGAGAAGGTTGATGAGAGGAGTTAGCCCTCCTTTGCCTTTTTCATTCCGAGTTCTACGCCCTTGGCAATGGCCTTTTGGAGAAGTATTTCCTTATACATGTCACCGAGCCTTTTCCAGAGATACAGCTTATATATTAGCCTCGCCCAAGCACCGAGGAAGAATACAAAGAAAAGTAGCTGGGCCCAAGTACTGTTAGCATAGTCTTCAGAAAGAACAGGGCCAAAAGAAACCCAGAAGGAGAATGAGGGCAAAGTCACGAGCGACGTGAAGAGTATGCCCTTGATGAGGTTGTCCTTTTGAGCCTGAATTTCTTTTGCAGTTTCGTAGTCTTCAATCTTTCGCTCTGGCTCAAAGAGGCCAACTATTACATCATAACTTCCAATCATGATGCCAATGGCAGAATACACTCCAAGGGCAGTAATGACATCCATTTCCCTTCTCCCTCCGGGTACTTATAGATTTCCCTTCTCCCGAAGGGTATAATATCTGGAGAAAAGGTCAAAGCCACTCAATCTTGACCTTATCCTCAACGCTCTTGAACTCGTCGTCTCCGGTCAAAAGAACAGCGTCGAGATCTATCGCGGTAGCTGCGGCAAAAGCATCCGCATAACTCAACTTGTGAAAGGCCTTTATCCTGCCCGCAATGAGGGAAAGACGCTCATCAACGTGAACAAATAAAATCGGGCTTTTCAACAAATTGGCTATAATAAAATCTGCGATATCAACTCCCTTTCTGCGTGCTACGATGTAATAAACTTCACCGAGGTTTACAACGTTCATATAGACCTCCACTTCCCCCCTTTCGGCTTTTCTTAGTAAATCCCTGACTCGTTCCGCACCTCTCTCGTGAAGGAGATAGGCAAGGATAGCGTAGCTGTCGAGCACTACTCTCTCAACTTCCATTTTCTGGCCTCCAGCTCTTCTTCCTCGGCCCTTACTTCTCTCATTATTTCCTTGAGCGGCTTGTCAGACTTCAGTATTCCCATGAGTTCAATGTCCTTCTTCACAGGAACTATAACTATCTCGTTCCCAAAGTCAAGAACCTCAAGCTCGTCGCCCTCTTTGATGCCGAACTTTTCGCGAATGGCTTTGGGTAAGACTATCTGACCTTTTGAAGAAACTCTTACAGTTGTCATCTTACATTCACCAAAATAGTCTTACCTCTCAAGCATAAAAACCTTCCGACAAACACACAAGAAAGCAGAAAATAGTGGGAATTGTGAGAAAAGCTCCAGCCCTCAGCGGGAGGACTGGGCGATCCTCTCGATTTCTTCCTTCTTGCTGTAGGCGAAGCTCTTCGGGTCCCTGTTGGCGGCGGCGATTATCTCCTCGGCAAGAGCCTGGGCGAAAGTTGTCTTGTTGCGGTAGCACTTTATGCTCGCGCCGAGGGCGATGTTCTTCAAAGCTATGTCGAGCCTCCTGAGCGGGGAGACGTCAACGGCCATGTGGTAGCGGATTCCACCGAAGGCGATGGTGGTGGTGTCCTCCCTCGGGGCGGAGTTCTCGATGGCCCTTATGAGGACCTGAATGGGGTTCTGCTTGGTCCTGCGCTCGATAATCATGAATGCCTCCTTGACGACCTCGTAAGCTTTCATCTTCTTGCTCATTATCGAGCGGTGCTCGCGCCTCATGAAGTGACCGCCGGCCTTGTAGTGGCTGGCACCGCTCCTCATGACCTTGTTGATGAGCCTCTCAACGATGTGAACCTGGGCCTTGCCGAAGGGCTTCTTGGCGTGCCTGCCGTGGCTGTGGGGGAGGATCCTCGGTTCGAGGGCTATGTAGGGCCTCAGGGAGGGGTCGTTGACGGTAACGTCCTCAACGCTCCACCTGCCCATGACCTTGAGCTCCTTCGGAATGAAAAAGCGCTCTGTGATTGCCTTGGCCATTCGCTTCACCTCCTCGGCTTCTCCTTCCTGCCCTTGACGAGCTCCTTAAGGGAAACCCTGTTGACCTTGACGACCTTGTACCTGATTCCCGGAATGTCACCCATCGAACCGCCCTTAGGACCACCGATTCCCTCGATGATGACCTCGTCGTGCTCGTCGATGTGGTTTATGGCACCGTCACCCGGGGTGAAGGCGGTGACGACCTTACCGTTCTTGATGAGCTGAACCCTAACGGCCTTACGCATGGCCGAGTTCGGCTGCTTTGCCTCAACGGCGATCTTCTCGAGGACTATTCCCTTCGCCTGCGGGGCTCCCTCGAGCGGGTCGCTCTTCTCTTTGAGCCTGAGAACCCTTCTCTTGTAGCGGATGTCGCTCCAGCGGAACTTCTTCCTCTTGAGCTTGAGCTTCCTGCCGGCGAATTCACCATACGGGGCCTTCTTTCCAGCCATGATCATCACCTCATATTACCACAACATCGCTAATACCGTGGTGTCTCTCCATCAGCTGTTTCACGAGGTTTATGTTCTGGCCGCCCCTTCCGATCGCGCGAGGTTTCTCGCGCGGGCTTATGTCGAGGAGGGCGACCTTTTTTCCGTCTCTCTTCTCCGTGATGTGGATCTTTTTAACCTTAACCCCGAGGCTTTTATAAATGTTCCTCAGGAACTCTTCGGGGTTCTCGGAGTGCTCGATGAGCTCTATCTCCTTGCCTATCATGTTCTGAACGCGCTTGACGTTCGCTCCCTTCTTGCCCAGGGCGAGGCCCATCTCGCCCTTCTTGATCACGAAGATGAGCCTGTTCCTGTTGGTGTCGATGAGGCAGTCGAGCACCGTCGCCCCGGTCATGCTCTCGAAGAGGGCTATGTACTTTATCTGGTCCGTGTTCAGCTTGAGCGGCATTACTCCTTACCCCCAGCAAGCGCGAGTATTCTGCTCTCACCGGGGTCTATCACCGCGAGAGCCGAAACGGTGTGGGGTCTTCCGAGGAGCGTTCCGAGCTCGACGCTGGTTCCCTCGAACTCATAAACTGGAATTCCACTGAGCTTGGCGTAGTAGTAGATGTCCTCCTTGATGTCCGGCCTCGCGTTCTTCGCCACGATAATCATCTTGGCCCCGCCGATCTTGGCGTAGTGTATGCTCTTCTTCGCTCCCATGACCAGCTTTCCGGTATCTTGGACCTTCCTAAGCTCAAAGGCGAAATCAACCATCAACTACACCTCCCTACTCCCTTTGCGGTCTCAGGGGGAGACTCATTGTCAGCCTAACGATTCCCGTACCGACTGGCACGGGCTGGCCGATGAGCACGTTCTCAACGACACCGTTGAGCGGATCGACCTCTCCCCTCTCGGCGGCCTCGAACAGGTGCTGCGTTGTGATCTCGAAGGCCGCCCTCGCCAGGACGCTCGACTTCTCGCCGACTATTCCGTGCCTTCCTATCGGCCTTATAACCCCGTCGAGCGTCATCATGTCGGCGACGAGCATTATGTGCCTGATGTCGACCTCGAGACCCTGCTCGCGCATCGTGTTGACGATTTCCTCGATGATAGCATTGCGAGCGGCCTCTATGCCGAGTACGTCCGCGATTTCCCAGATGTTGTTCGTCCTCGTCCTCGTTGGGTCAACGCCCGGAACCTTGAGCACCTGCTTGAAGTTCGAGCCCTCGGTGTAGATGACGTACTCGTCGCCTTCCTTTCTTATGATGGTCTTTCCGACGCCAGACAGGCCTTTAAGGCGGTGCTTTTTAACCTTTTCGGCGAGCTTTCTGAGGTCTGAGAGCTTCGTTACCTTCTTTGGCCTCACTATGAGCGAGTATCCGTCCGCCTCGAACTCGGCGCTCTTGAACGAGCCGGAGAGCTTCTTGAGGATCCTCTCCATGTCAAGCCCGCTTTTCTCAAGCCTCTCGGGGTCGAGCTCAACGATGAACTCGAAGTTGAGGATGTCTATGCTCATCTCCCTCGCGAGGTTCTCTATCGTGGTTCCCTCTATTCTCCTCGCGACTTCCCTCGCCTTCTCGAGGTCGTGCCTGTGATCCTCGTCGAGGAAAACCGTCATGACGGGGGTGGATGGATTCTTCCTCGCATCGACTATCTCGATGATCCTCGGCAGACCGAGGGTGACGTTTATCTCGGCGACACCGGCGTAGTGGAAGGTGTTGAGGGTCATCTGGGTTGAGGGCTCGCCTATCGATTGAGCTGCGACCGTTCCTATCGGCTCTCCAGGCTCTACGAGTGCCCTCTTGTACTCGTTAACGGCATCTTCGATGATCGCCTCGACCTCTGCCTTCTTGAGCTTGTACTTCTTGTTGTACTCGATGAGCTTGTTGTAGAGCTCCTCCTTGATGTTATCGGGAAGCTCGGACTTCCAGACGAGGGTTTTAATCGTCTTCGCGGCAACCATGCCAATCACCTCCCGCTCCTCGATTTGAGCAGGTTTCTAACGATTATCCTGTCCACGTCGATCGTCCTGCCCTGCCAGCTCCTCATGGGATCAACGCCGTCCTCTCCATAGCGGAACTGGACGATGATTCCGGTCGGGTCTCTAACGGTTCCGTCGTAGTCGACCTTGAGGTCCTGGAGGGCGTTGATTAGCCTCCTCTGCATGTAACCGCTCTGAGCCGTCCTGACCGCTGTGTCAACCAGTCCCTCTCTACCACCCATGGCGTGGAAGAAGTACTCCTGCGGAGTGAGACCGCTCTTGTACGAGTTCACGACGAAGCCCCTCGCTCTCGCCCCCAAATCTCCTGGCTTGAAGTGAGTTAAAACCCTTCCGCGGTAGCCGCGGTAGAGTCTCTTACCACGGATTGACTGCTGGCCAAGCATCGCCGCCATCTGGGTGATGTTGAGTATCTTACCCCTCGCTCCCGTCTTGGCCATTATGACGGCGTGGTTGTTCATACCGAGGTATCTCTCTGCGACCTTACCTGCGTTGTCACGTGCCTCCGCCAAGACGGCCATTATCTTGCTCTCGAGGGTCTCCTCGAGGGTCTTGCCCGGGAGAGGTTCGAGTTCGCCGCGCTTGTAGGCTTCGATGAGCCTCTGAACCCTCTCCTCCGCCTCGCGGATTATCTCCTTGATCCTGTCCAGGGCCTCCTGCGGCAGGTCCTCGTCGTCTATGGCTGTGGTGAAGCCCTTGTGGGTTATGACCCATATCGTCAGCTTGGTAACCTGGTCGAGGAACTGCCTGGCCCTCTCGACGCCGTACTCCCTCACTATGAGGTCGAGGAGCTTTCCGTCCTCCCTACCGTAGGCCTTCTTGTCTATCGCACCGCTGAGGAGCTTTCCGTTCTGGATGTAGACGAAACCGTCGTAGGCGAGCTTTCTAACCTCCTCCGGATCGGGAACGAGCTTCTCCTCTATGAGCTTCTCAAGGGCCTCACAGCGCTCGGGCTCGTCGCAGAGCTTGTTGCGGTACCAGATGGTGAGATCGTCGGGCAGGAGGAGCGAGAATATCGTCTTTCCGCTCCAGAGCTCGACGCCGTTCTCCACCTTATCGGGCTCTGGAAGCTCGTCCACGTCAACACCGGCGAAGGTGAGCATCTGCTCGACCTCTGAGCGCGTGAAGTACGCCCCCTCACGGGTGAGCAAATAACCGCCGGAGATGTGGTCCTGAATTCCAGCGATGAGCGGCCCTCCGTAACGCGGCGAGATTATGTGGTTCTGGACCTCCATGAGGATCTTCGCTTCCGCCTGCGCCTCCTCGGTCTGGGGCACGTGCAGGTTCATCTCGTCACCGTCGAAATCGGCGTTGTAGGGCGGGCAGACGGGCAAATTGAGGCGGAAGGTCTTGTAGGGCATGACGCGAACGCGGTGGGCCATTATGCTCATCCTGTGGAGTGAAGGCTGTCTGTTGAAGAGGACTATGTCACCGTCTTCAAGGTGTCTCTCAACGGTCCAGCCTATGTCAAGTCTTTCGGCTATTATCTCGAGGTTGTTCTCCATGAGACGGATTCTCCTGCCTTCGGGATCGATGACGTAGTTTGCTCCGGGATACTTCTCCGGGCCGTTGAGGACCCTCTGCCTGAGCTTCTCGAAGTTGAACTCCGTGACCTTTTCGGGAACGGTGAGCTCCATCGCTATCGCGAGGGGAACGCCGACCTCGTTGATGCTTATCATCGGGTCTGGGCTGATAACGGTACGGGCAGAGAAGTTGACGCGCTTACCGCTGAGGTTTCCTCTAAAGCGGCCCTCCTTACCCTTGAGCCTCTGGGCGAGGGTCTTGAGGGGTCTTCCGCTCTTGTGCTTTGCCGGGGGAACTCCGGAGGTCTCGTTGTTGATGTAGGTGGTGACGTGGTACTGGAGGAGGTCCCAGAGGTCCTCAATGATGAGCTGCGGCGCTCCTGCCTCGATGTTGCTCTTGAGCCTGTTGTTGATACGGATTATGTCGACCAGCTTGTGGGTTAAGTCGTCCTCGGCTCTGATGCCGCTTTCGAGCGTGATCGAGGGCCTCATCGTAACGGGCGGAACCGGGAGAACGGTTAGGATCATCCACTCGGGCCTGCTTTTCTCGGGGTGGAGGCCGAGGAGCGGCAGGTCCTTATCCGGGATCCTCTCAAGCCTGTCCCTTATCTCGCTGGGCATCATCCTGTGCTTGTACTCGTTGCCCTCCTCGTCGCGCCTGAGCTCGTAGTAGATGGTCGGCCTCTCGAACTTGATCGGGAACTGTGGCGCTCCACAGTGCGGGCAGACCATCCTCTCCTTGGCCTTCTTGTGGATCTCCTTGATGAGCCGGTCCTTGTCCTTCTTCCTGTCGCCGATCACCTCGAACTTCTTCATGTATTCCTCTATCTCCTCGTCGGTGAGCTTTATCCTGCCGCACTCGCGGCAGGTGCTCTCAAGAACCCTCTGGATCGTTTTGGCAAAGCCGACGTGGACGACCGGTCTCGCGAGCTCGATGTGGCCGAAGTGTCCCGGGCACTCGCCGGCCCTTGCCCCGCAGGTCTCGCACCTGAGGCCGGGATCGATGACGCCAAGTCTCTTGTCCATGAGGCCGCCTTCAATCGGATAACCGTCATCGTCGTATGTATCTGGAACGGTTATCTCGGCCGCGCTCATCTTCCTGATTTCCTGAGGTGAGAGTATTCCGAACTCGATACTACCGATAACCTTCTTCATGGACTGCATGGCCATCACACCCTATCCTTCAACCTGAGGGAGGGCCTAATAACCATCGCCTTCAGCTCGTCGAGGAGCAGTTTAAACGCGTAGCTCATCTCGACCTTGCTTATCCTCTCCTCCTCACCGCAGACCGGGCAGTAGACCTTGCCGCGACGCTTGTCCTCAAGGGCTATATGGCCGCAGTTCTCGCAGACCCATACCTCCGTTTTGTCGCTCTCTTCAAGCAACCTCTCGATGAGCAGCATCGCAGCGCCGTGCCCGACGAGGACGTCACGCTCCATCTCACCGAACCTGAGACCGCCTTCGCGAGCCCTTCCCTCGGTCGGCTGCTTGGTGAGAACCTGAACCGGACCCCTTGAGCGCGCGTGCATCTTGTCGGCAACCATGTGGTGGAGCCTCTGGTAGTAGATAACGCCGACGAATATGTCCGCCTCAAGTCTCCTTCCGGTTATGCCGTCGTACATGACCTCCCTGCCGGTGTGCTTGAAACCGAGCTCTTCGAGCTCCTTCCTGAGCCTCTCCTCTGGCTCACCGATGAAAGCGGTTCCGTCAACGCGCCTTCCCTTGAGTGAGGCGACCTTTCCGCCTATGGCCTCTATGAGCTGTCCGACGGTCATACGGCTCGGAATACCGTGCGGGTTCACTATCAGATCGGGCACTATTCCGTTCTCAGTCCAGGGCATGTCCTCCTGCGGGACGATCAAACCGATAACACCCTTCTGTCCGTGCCTTGATGCGAACTTGTCACCCAGTTCCGGAATGCGCAGGTCCCTAACGGTAACCTTGACGAGCTTGGTTCCGTCGCCGGTCTCGGTTATTATGACCTTGTCGACTATACCCTTCTCGCTCGGCCTCACCGCGACGCTGGTTTCCCTTCTCTCCTGGAGGGCTATTCCCCCGAGGCCGCTCTGCTCCTCAAGGAACCTCGGAGGTGAAGTTCTGCCGACGAGAACGTCCTTTCCTTCGACCTTTGACTCTGGGAAGATTATGCCGTCCTCGTCGAGGTTGCGGTAGTACCTGTCGCCGAGGTAGCCCTTGATCGTCGGGTCGGGCTTTTCAAAGCGGTCCATCTGACCGCCGAGATATCTCTTCTCCTCGGCCTCGTACGTCCTGAAGAACGTCGACCTCGCGAGACCGCGCTCGATTGAGGCCTTGTTTATTATGATTGCATCCTCCATGTTGTAGCCCTGATAGCTGAGCACCGCAACGACGAAGTTCTGGCCGGCCGGCCTCTCCTCGAAACCGACGGCTTTCATTATGCGCGAGTTGACGAGCGGAACCTGGGGATAGTGCATGAGGTGACCGCGGGTGTCAACTCTAATCCTGAAGTTGGCCCAGCCGAGACCGAGGCTCTGCTTGGCCATACCAGCGCCGTAGGTGTTACGCGGGGCCGCGTTGTGCTCCGGGTATGGAACGAGCGAAGCCGGTATTCCGAGTATCGCGGCCGGCATGAGCTCGAGGTGGGTGTGCTCTTCAGTTACCTCCCAGGGCCAGGTTGCCACGTAGGCGTTCTCCTCTTCCTCAGCGTCGAGGTACTCAATAACGCCCATCCTTATCAGGTCGCTCCACTCGAGCTGACCGTTCTTTATCGCCTCGACGTGCTCGCGGGTGAGCTTTGGTTTGCCGTTTTCCACTATGATCAGGGGTCTCCTAACCCTGCCGTCGTCGCTGTTGACGTATATTTCCCTCACGTCCTCCTCCTCATAGATGGCGACGTTGATCACGTCGCTTATCTTTCCTGCCCTTCTGTCGGACCTTATGGTCTGGACGAGGGCTTTTCCGTCCTCTATCGTCCCTATGAGAACTCCGTTGAGGTAGACACGGTAAAGTCCGGGTGAGGGTCTTCTCTCCTCTATCGGAACGACGCCGAGCTTGAGGAGGTACTCCCTGACTTCCTCCTCGGGAATTCCGGTGGTTATCTGGGCCATCAAAGCCAAGTTCTTAACCAGACCACAGTTCGGGCCTTCCGGCGTCTCGGTGGGACAGATCCTGCCCCAGTGGGTTCCGTGCAGATCTCTCGCCTCGAAGTGGGGCTGGTCTCTGCTGAGCGGTGAAGTTACGCGCCTGAGGTGCGAGAGGGTCGAGATGTAGTTTGTCCTATCCAAAAGCTGGCTCACACCGGTTCTTCCGCCCGGCCAGGAGCCGGTGGCTAAGGCGTGCTCAATTCTCTCGCTCAGAACGTCCGGTCTGACCGAGTTCCTCACGAAGCGCTGGATGTTCTCGAAGGTGTAGCGCTCGCCCTTCCTCTGGTACGTCTTCGTCATCTGGTACTGCATGTCCTTGACGAGCTGTCCGAAGGCGACGCGGAAGAGGTCCTTGAGGAGGTCTCCAGCCAGCTTAAGCCTCTTGTTGGCGTAGTGATCCTTGTCGTCCTCACCGCGCAGGCCGAGGGCCAGTTCGAGGACCTTGAGGGCCATCATGCCGAGGTAGTAGGCTTTGGCCTTCCTGTTCTCTGGCTCAACGCCCATGTGCGGGAGGAGGTTGTTGTCTATGATGTGCTCGGCCCTCCTTAGCCGGTACTCCTTCGGCTGGCCCGGCAGGGAGAGCCTTCCAATGAAGTCAAGGGCTTCCTCCTGCGTTCTTATGTCGCTCGCGTCCTCGAGGTTGTTGAAGAGAACCTGCTGGATCCTCGGGTCCTCGCTTATGGCCTCGACGATCTCCTTATCGCTGAGGAGACCGAGGGCGCGCATCACGTAGACGAACTTGACCGGCTTTGGAACGTTCGGGATAGAAACGTAAAGGATGCCGTCCTTTCTGCTCTCGACCGTTATCAGGGCCCTGTAACCGTGCCTGTACGAGAAGACCTTGGCAACCACCTTGTTCTGCCTCTCGTCCCTCTCAACGAGGGTCTTGTTCGGAGCCAAATCCTCGATAGAAACGATAACCCTCTCCGAACCGTTGATGATGAAGTATCCTCCCGGGTCCTTCGGGTCCTCGCCGAGCTCAATTAACTCCTCGTCGCTGAGGCCGTAGAGCCTGCAGGCTTTTGACTTCAGCATGAGGGGGAGTTCTCCAATGCGGACCTCAACGGGTTCCTGCTCTATGCCGTTTACAACGGGAATCAGCTCAAGGAACAGCGGGGCGGAGTATGTGAGGTTTCTTATCCTCGCGTCCATCGGGTAAAGGGGTCTCCTCTGCCCCTGGGCCTCCTGGAAGATCGGCTCGCCGAGGCGTATCTTTCCGAACTTCACCTCGAAGTTGGGGATGTCCGGTTTGACGCCGCCGAACTCGTTTATGACCTCCTGAAGGCCGTGCTCGATGAAGGCGTTGTAAGAATCGAGGTGCTGTCTGACGAGACCCTTTTCCTTCCAGTACGACTCCATAACAATCCAGAGATCGTCGGGAGTGACATCAACCACAGTAACTCCTCTCGCGCTCATGATCCCACCTCAGAATCAGTCTTCCACGACCAGCCGGTAGTAGAGGTAAACTCCGGCCGTCGGGCTTTTTCTTTTGATTTCTATAACGTCTCCAGGCTTTGCGCCGAGCTCAACGACCGCAGGATCAGACGCCTTGATCTGCGGAAGCTGGGAGAGCCTAATGCGATACCTTCTGAGGAGCTCCTCCTTCTCCTCCTCGCTGATAACCCTGTGCTCGGGAACCAGCTCGTGCATAAACACGCTAAACTCTTTTTTCCCCGCCACCGAGAAATGCCCCCTTATAGTTTTTTACAAGAATGACCGCCACACCCATCGCCTTCCGGTTCACCTATATAAGCTTTTCGTGATTAGACTGCGGGAGGAGGTTTATAGAACTTACGAAAAGTTTAAGAATAATTCCCTGCGCTTTTCAGGCTTTTGGCGCACAGAAATGTTCAGCGAAGCCTTCGGGGAGGGGCTCCCCTCACGCGTAAACTTTTTAAATGCTCGTCCGGTACTAACATCGCGCAGGGCCGCGCGGTGGTAGTCTAGCCTGGTCTAGGACACCGGCCTTCCAAGCCGGTGACCCGGGTTCAAATCCCGGCCACCGCACCACAACAGCCCTTGCTTGCGCAAGCGCTGGCGGAGAAACTTTTCTGGTGAAAAGTTTCATCAAAGTGGGCATGCTTTTAGACGGGTTCATTTTCGAGTGGGTTTGCTCTCAAACTCGCCGTTCTCGAGCGTGTTTTTCCATTAGCGCCCTTCGGGCGCGTTTCAAGTTTAAACCCCTTTCCCAAGAGCCCTTATTAAAACAAACCCAAAAACCAACGGATCACTTGGAAAGGCATGCACTCTATCCTTGCCCCTTGTGAAGGTTTGACACTTTTGGTCAAGCTTTTTCCCAAAAGCTTGCCTGGTTATTGTTTCACTCCACAAAAGACACCAGAGAGCGCCAAAAATAAATCGAACTGCAGGGGACATGTACAGTTTAAGCGCTCTTGCCTGCCTCCTTGAGTCTAGATCCCCGAGAGGATCTCCTGCTCAACGAGGCCCACTATGTCCCTGTGAATGTCCTCGATGCTGTTCTGGGCGTTCACGATCCTTATCTCCGGAAACATCTCCGCCAGCTTGAGGTAGTTCTCCCTGACCTTTTTCTGAAGTTCCAGTATTTTGTCGAACTCGGTCTTAATGCTCCTCCCGTTTATCCTCCTCATGCTCTCCTTAACCGGGAGGTCGAGGAGAACCACGAGATCCGGCCGAACGGCGAACCTGTTGAGGTCTATAAGCCACTGGAGGTCGAGCCCCCTCGCCCACTGGTAGGCGAGTGATGAGTAGAAGTAACGGTCGGAGATGACGACCTTTCCCGATTCCAAAGCGGGCCTTATCAGTTTGTGAACGTGTTCGGCCCTATCCGCCGCGAAGAGCAGGGCCTCCGCCTCATGGCTTATTCGAGCCCCGTCGATTATACCCTCCCGTCCGCCAGTGAGAACGAGCTTCCTTATCAGCTTTCCAAAGGCAGTGTCCGTTGGTTCCTTGGTGAGCACGACCTCGTAACCTTTCCTTTCAAACCACTTCGCGAGCAGCTTTGCCTGCGTTGACTTACCGGCGCCATCGATGCCCTCGATGACCACGAATATACCCACCGCTTTCACCTCCAGAACCTGGAGTAAGTGGGGGGAGTGGTTTTTAATGGTTGTCATGGAGGGAAAAACTCAAAGGTTCTTCTTCAGGTGCTCCAGGAGAGTCCACATGCTGCCGAACTCGAGCTCTTCCCCGTTAGCGTGCACCTCGACGATCCCATCGGGCCGGAACCTCAGGCCAAGGTCGTAGTTCTCCTTCCTCAGCTTGTGAAGGAACACCTCCTTCGGTTTGGGGGGCAGGTAGCTGGTCATCATGTCGTTTATTATGTCGACCTCCATGCCGAGGGCCTCCGAGAGCCTCGGGAAGAAGAGAACCGCCGGCGTGTTCATAGCATCCACGAGAACCCTTTTATCCAGTTTGAACCTGTACTTTTTGAGAAGGTCGTTCATGAAGTCGTCGAGGGCGTTGGGGTAGTACACGGTGGCCCCGATGTCGCTAGGATGGGCCTCGATGAAGCTCCTGCTGTCGAGGATCGTCTTTATCTCGTCGACGTCGAGACCGCTAACCTCGACGCGCACCCCGCGATAGTAGTAAACGTACGCCAGCGGAAGGCCCTTCTTGTGGGCGAAGTCCTTGAGAGCTATGAGGGGTATGAGGCGAACGTCCATTATGGTCGATCCAGTGCTCACTATGCCGACAACCATAGCCCTCTTACCGTACCTCGAGAGCGCTCTCCCGTCCCTTCCGACTATCGTCGTTCCGTGGGCGACGGTTCCTATGGCCCTCCCGAGAAGAGCCAGCTCCTCCGGGTTGAACTTCTCGGAATAATAAAGCTCCACGATACCACCTCCTGTATCACCGTGAGTGTTACAGCTTTTCAAGGTTTCCCTGGCCAGTACAGTAAAACCTGTTGGCTGATGTCCTTAAATATTCTTCGGAGTACTTAACTTCGCCGGCAAACTATTTTAATACATCGACCAAGAGGGGGAGGAGGCGGTAAAAATGGAGGCTCTCGATAAGCTCAAGGAACTCCTCCCCGAAGAACAGTTCGAGAAGGTTAAGGCGATAGACAACCCCGAGCTTCACGCTTTTTTGGCGGAGTGGATTGAGTGGCTCGAGCCGAGCAAGGTTTTCGTCTGCACCGACAGCGAAGAGGACGAGCATTACGTCCGCTGGAAGGCCCTCTACTATGGAGAAGAGAAGATGCTCGAAACGCCGAACCACACGGTTCACTACGACAACTACTACGACCAGGCGAGGGACAAGGCCAACACCAAGCTCCTCGTCCCCGGTGGAAAGGAGATTCCCTTCCTCAACACCAAGGACCGCGACGAGGGCCTGAAGGAGATAAGGGAGCTCATGAGGGGCGTCATGCGCGGAAAAGAGCTGTTCATCTGCTTCTTCGTTCTCGGGCCCAAGAACTCCATATTCACCATTCCGGCAGTTCAGCTCACCGACTCGGCCTACGTCGCTCACTCCGAGTTCATACTCTACAGAAAGGGCTACGAGGAGTTCAAAAGGCTGGGAAGGAACGCGAAGTTCTTCCGCTTCGTCCACTCGGCGGGAGAGCTCGACGAGAGGAAGACCAGCAAGAACTTGGACAAGAGAAGGATTTACATCGACCTCGTGGACGATACCGTTTACTCCGTCAACACCCAGTACGGAGGAAATACAATCGGCCTTAAGAAGCTCGCCTTCAGGCTCACCATCCAGAAGGCCGTTAAAGAGGGCTGGCTCAGCGAGCATATGTTCCTGATGCGCGTAAACGGTCCGAACGGCAGGAAGACCTACTTCACCGGCGCATATCCGAGCATGTGCGGTAAGACCTCAACGGCGATGATTCCCTGGGAGAACATAGTCGGAGACGATTTGACCTTCATCCTCCCGGTCAACGGCGTCGCCCGCGGTGCCAACGTCGAGAAGGGCGTTTTCGGCATAATCCAGGGCGTCAATCCGGAGGATGACCCGATAATCTGGAAGGTCCTGCACTCACCGGTCGAGATAATCTTCTCGAACGTCCTCATTAAGGACGGAAAGCCCTACTGGAACGAGATGGGCGTTGAAATTCCGGAAGAGGGAGAGAACCACAGCGGAAAGTGGTGGAAGGGCAAGACGGACAAAGAGGGCAACGAGATACCGCCGAGCCACAAGAACGCGCGCTTCACCGTTTCGCTCGAGCACTTCCCGAACGTCGACCTTGAGGCGCTCCACAACCCCTGCGGAGTCGAGGTCGGCGGAATGATTTTCGGTGGCAGGGACAAGGACACCTGGCCCCCGGTGAGGGAAGCCTTCGACTGGAAGCACGGAGTAATAACGATGGGGGCATCGCTTGAGAGCGAGACAACGGCGGCGACGCTTGGAAAGGAAGGGGTTAGAGCCTTCAACCCGATGGCCATACTCGACTTCATGAGCGTCCCGCTCGGCGAGTACATCGAGAACTACCTGAGGTTCGGCGAGAAGCTGAGGAAAACGCCGAAGATATTCGCCGTCAACTACTTCCTCCGCGACGAGAACGGCAACTGGCTCAACCACAAGCTCGACAAAGCCGTCTGGCTCAAGTGGATGGAGTTAAGAGTTCATGGCGACGTCGATGCAATCGAGACGCCGATAGGCTACATCCCGAAGTACGAGGACTTGGCAAGGCTCTTCAAGGAGGTTCTCAACAAGGACTACAGCAGGGAAGCCTACGAGAAGCAGTTCACGATAAGGGTTCCGGAACTGCTCGCGAAGATTGAGCGCATCGAGAAAATATACCGCGAGAAGGTTAAGGAAGTCCCCGAGGAGCTCTTCCGGGTTCTTGAGGAGGAGCGGAAGAGGCTCCTTGAGGCCAGGGAGAAGTACGGGGACTACATCAGTCCCTTTGCCTTCGAGGGTTCCTGACGTTTTTTCTTCCCTTTTCGTCGAACGCCGAGCGGCAGGGTTTTAAAGGTCGGAACAGCTTAGTATCACCAAGGATGATACACGGTGGTTGCCATGGCCGGTAGCGTTGCGGATTCAATAAGGAGAAAGCTCCCCTACCCCCTCGGGGAACTCGTTGATCTCGCCTATAACTACTGGTGGAGCTGGAACAGACGTGCGACGAAGCTCTGGGAGTACATAGACCCGGAGCACTGGAGGAGCTATAAAAATCCAGTTAAACTGCTCCTTGACACACCGGGAGAGCGCTTCCGGGAGCTCGTCAAGGACGACGATTTCATGAACCTCTACGAGCTCGTTATGGAGCAGTTTCAGGCCTACATGAACCCGAGCTCGACCTGGTTCTCGACCAACTACCCCAAGTGGGACAAGCCGATAGTGTACCTGTGTATGGAGTACGGCATAAGCAAGAGCCTGCCGATTTACTCCGGCGGGCTCGGTATCTTGGCTGGAGACCACGTCAAGACCGCGAGCGATCTCGGGCTTCCATTCATAGCCGTCGGCCTGCTCTATAAGCACGGCTATTTCCGACAGGAGATCGACGAGAACGGCAACCAGATTGAGGTTTTCCCGGAGTACAGACCTGAGGAGATGCCGATAAAGCCCGTCCTCGACAGGAACGGGGAAAGGCTCCTAATAGAGGTTCCCATAGGGGACAGGACGGTCTACGCGAGGGCCTTTGAAGTCCAGGTCGGCAGGGTGAAGATCTATCTCCTCGATACCGACGTTCCCGAGAACAGCAAAGACGACAGAACCATCTGCGACTACCTCTACAACGCCGAGATGGACAAGAGGATAAAGCAGGAAATCCTCCTCGGCATCGGCGGAATGAGACTGCTGAAGGCTTTGGGAATAGAACCCGGCGTCGTCCACCTCAACGAGGGTCATCCCGCCTTCGCAAACCTCCAGAGGATCGCGTGGCTCATGGATGAAGGCCTCACCTTCACCGAGGCTCTGAGCGTTGTCAGGGGGACGACGGTCTTCACGACGCACACGCCCGTTCCGGCCGGCCACGACAGGTTCCCGATTGAGGAGGTTCGGAAACGGCTCGCCGGATTCCTTGAGGGCAGGGAGGAACTACTCGAACTCGGCAGGGAAGGCGACCAGCTCAACATGACCCTGCTCGCGATCAGGACGTCGAGCTACGTGAACGGTGTCAGCAAGCTGCACGCGGAGGTTAGCAAGCGGATGTGGCAGAACCTCTGGCCTGGGGTTCCACTGAACGAGATACCAATCGAGGGCATAACCAACGGCGTGCACACGATGACGTGGGTGCACAACGAGATGAGGAAGCTCTTCGACCGCTACATCGGCAAGGTCTGGCGCGAGCACACGAACATAGAGGGTATCTGGTACGCGGTTGAGAGGATCCCGGACGAGGAGCTCTGGGAGGCCCACCTCGAGGCAAAGAGACAGTTCATAGAGCTCCTCCGGAGAAAGGCCATTGAGAGGAACCAGAGGCTCGGCGTGGACGATCCGATTCCCGCTATGGACGAGAACGCCCTCATAATCGGCTTCGCGAGGCGCTTCGCCACATACAAGCGCGCCACCCTGATACTCAGCGATCTGGAGAAGCTGAAGCGCATACTGAACGACCCGGAGAGGCCGGTCTACATAGTCTTCGGAGGAAAGGCCCACCCGATGGACGAAGGCGGTAAGGCTTTTCTCAGGAGGGTTTATGAGGTCAGCAAAATGCCCGAATTCAGGGGGAAGATCTTCGTCATCGAGAACTACGACATGGGAAGCGCGAGGCTC
Source organism: Thermococcus sp. AM4 (assembly GCF_000151205.2). Classification (NCBI taxonomy): domain Archaea; kingdom Methanobacteriati; phylum Methanobacteriota; class Thermococci; order Thermococcales; family Thermococcaceae; genus Thermococcus; species Thermococcus sp. AM4. Next base: position 1,076,909 of record NC_016051.1, on the reverse strand, counting down.
ATGGTGGCCGGCGTGGACGTCTGGCTCAACAACCCACGCAGACCCCTTGAAGCCAGCGGAACGAGCGGGATGAAGGCCGGCCTGAACGGTGTTCTGAACCTGAGCATCTACGACGGCTGGTGGGTCGAGGGCTACAACGGCAAGAACGGCTGGGTCATAGGTGAGGAGAGCACGGAACCGGAGACCGAGGAGGACGATCCCAAGGACGCGGAGAGCCTCTACCGCCTACTCGAGGACGAGGTCGTACCGACGTACTACGGCAACCGCTCCAGATGGATCTACATGATGAAGGAGAGCATAAAGAGCATCGCCCCGCGCTTCAGCACCCACAGGATGGTCAAGGAGTACATGGACAAGTTCTACTCAAAGGCCATGAGCAACTACATCTGGCTGACGAGGGACAACTACAGGGGGGCCAAGGAGATAGCCGCCTGGAAGGAGCGGGTTACCGGAGCCTGGGACAATGTTGAGATAAGGGACGCGCGGGTTGAAGGGCAGAGATTGACGGTCAGGATTTACCTCGACGGCCTCTCACCGGAGGACGTAAAGGTCGAGCTCTACTACGGGGTCAGGGCCAGGGGCTATGAAATCGAAAAGCCCCACATCGTCGAGCTGAGGCATCCGAGGAGTGAGGGTGACGAGTGGGTCTACACCTACGAGGGGAGTGCCCTGAGGCACCTCGGCGATCCCTGCTGGCACTACGCGATCAGGGTGCATCCGCATCACGAGAAGCTGCCCCACAGGTTCCTGCTCGGCCTCGTGAAGTGGAGGGGCCTTGACTGAGGAGTCATGTGAACGAATTTTTGTTATCCTTTTTACCCTCTTTTGCCCCTATTGGGGGAAGTGTTCTGTTACAAACTGTTCTGCTGCACTCCCCAATTCGTGCGATGAGAACGGCAAGAATTTTAAGTTCAACTGGCCCATAAGTTTGAGAAATCTCCAGGGGGTGTTGAGATGGATCAAATTAAAAAGTGGACCCTGTACCTGATGGTTTTGGTCGCTGGTTTCGCGACTGGCATAGGAACGATAGGACTGTTTCCGCAGATGTGGCTCAAGTACGGCCTGACTGGACTGATACTGCACGTGATCTTTTTGGCCATACTGACGTACCTGGCCATTCTTGAGGCAGAGAGGGTCATGAAGTCCGGCTACTACTTCACGGAACTGTACACGAAGGTTTCGAGAAAACCCGGAATGATACTGGCGATCTTCGCGGTTGGCGTGATGTTCCTATCGTACTACACCGCTAACACCGGTCTCGTGCTTCTCTCACCAGTCCTTGGAACCGGGGCCGTTGGAAGGCTCGTTGCAAAGCTCATAATGATCGCCTTGATCCTCGTCGTCATAACCCGCGCCAAGGAGAAGACATTCACGATAATGGCCATTGGAGCTTTCATCCTCGTGATACTCGTTCCCGTCCTAGTGATCCTCTTCAAGACCCAGGTTCCCAAGAACGCCATGTACCTGAGCATAGCGAAGAACATGCTCACCGCTAGGAACCCGATATCCCTAGAGATGGTCCGTGCGGCCGCTGAGCGTGCCATTTACGGCGTTGGCCTCGGTTTCGGATTCTACCTCATGCTCGGCAGCTTCATCAACGAGCGCTTCAACCCCAAGCTCATCATCGGAACCGGTGTCTTCATCCAGTTCATAATAGGCCTCCTCTCCACCTTTGCCGTCATCTACGCTGTCACACCCTACCGGCCGGAGGAGTTCCTCATATACGCCAACGGTGGTGAGGAGCAGGCGATAACGCTCATGGGTGACCTGCCCAAGATACTCTCAAACCACCCGATGCTGCTCGCGTTCCTCGGGTTGACCATATTCATGGCCGGACTCACCAGTCTCCTCCCGGCTGCTGAGATCGGGGTTCAGATAACAGAATCGCTGATGAAGTTCGGCAGGTCGAAGGCGGCCCTCTACTTCATGGGCATAGTTACCGTTATTGGAATCTTTGACTCTCCGCCCAACATTGCCGACATGTTCCTCAAGGCAGTTACGACTTCTCTCCTCCTGACGTCGATCTTCGAGGCCTACCCGATAATGATCGGCAAGGAGAAGCCCAGCACGATCAACGTCGCCGTCGTCCTGATATCGCTGATACTCTTTATAGCGGGCTTCATAGCGCAGGTCTACTACGACATAAAGCTCGGTGGCATCTACTACGCGTCGGTGGTGCTCGCGCTCTTCATAGGCCTCCTGGGAATAATGGGAGAAAAGATAGTCCCCCAGGGACCGGAGTGAATCACTTGTGGGCGAAAATCGCCCTGACCTTTCCATCTTTTACCTCGTCTATTCTCACGAAGCCGAAGCGCTCGAACTGGACTATGTCGTCGACCTTAACGTCGGCGTCGCCCTCAAGGAGTCCCTCCCTGATGATTAGCTCCTCTCCCTCGGGAACCCAGACCTCGCAGGGCTTGCCCTCTGTAACCCAGTGAACCATCCTCCACCTGTTCTTTTTCGCCACCTCATAGTCAACGCTGTGGAACCTCGCCTTGATGCCCTCTTCACTCACCTCAAGGATTTCGACGTTGAAAAGGTCCTTAAGGCGAACGAAGTTGCCGGGCTTGAAGAGCTCCATGTCGTCCTTGGAGACGTAAACCGGCTTTCCGGGGACGAATTTGAGTCTCCTAACGCCCCTCTCGGGGTGGTCGGGGTGGAGCGGAATCTCGGCCACGAACTCTTCGGCCCCCTCAATCCACATCGGAACCGGGTCCGCGACGAAGAAGTAGCGGTTAGCTATCGGCTCGATTATGCGCCTGTTTATCGCCGCGAGGTTGTCCCAGCTTACCGTTGTGTCGCTCCTCTTCAGGCCAACCTCGATGATTAGCTCCCTTATCGCCTCGGGCCTTATTCCGCGCCTCCTCAGGGCCCTAATCGTTCCGAGCCTCGGGTCGTCCCAGCCGAGGTATTTACCTTCCTCTATGCCCTTCCTCGTCTTGGACTTGCTGAGAATAACGCCCTCGATGCTCAGCCTGCCGTGGTGCACCGTAACTGGATACTCCCAGCCGAGGTACTCGTAAACGTACCTCTGCCTCGTCTCGTTCTCGGCGTGCTCCTGCCCGCGGAAGATGTGCGTAACGCCAAGCTCGTGGTCGTCTATCGCTGATGCGAAGTTGTAGAGGGGCCAGACGCGGTATTTATCACCCGTCCTCGGGTGGTTGGGGTTGTCTATTATTCTCAAAGCGGGCCAGTCCCTGACGGCGGGATTCGGATGCTTGAGGTCGGTCTTTATTCTGACGACCGCTTCGCCCTCCCTGTACTCTCCGTCCAGCATCTTCCTCCAGCGTTCAAGCTGAACCTCAACCGGCTCGTCCCGGTGGGGGCAGGCGATGCCCTTGTCTCTCAGTTCGCGGAACTTCTCCGGCGGGCAGGTGCAGACGTAGGCCTTGCCCATCCTTATCAGCTTTTCAGCGTAGTCGTAGTATATCTCGAGCCTGTCGCTCGCTATGTGTATCTCGTCAATCTTGAAGCCGAGCCACTCCAAATCTTCTTTAATCCACTCGTAGAAAATCGGCTCCGGCCTCTTGACCTTTGGGTCGGTGTCGTCGAAGCGGAGTATGAACTTGCCGTCGTACATCCTCGCGTACTCGTGGCTCAGAATAGCGGCGCGGGCGTTTCCGAGGTGGAAGGCACCGTCGGGGTTGGGCGCGAAGCGAGTGACGACCTTTCCCTTCTCCGCCTTGGGAAGCGGGGGAAGGCCCTTCTTCTCCTCCTTCTTGGCCTTCTTCTCCTCAAAGAACTCGGGGTAAATTTCCCTCAGCTTCGCCTCCTGCTCCTCAAGGGAGAGGTTATTCACCTTCTCGACTATCTCGTTCACGAGAGGGATTATCTCCCTGGCTTTTGGTCTCAGCTCGGGGTTCTCGCCGAGAACCTTTCCGATAACAGCTTTTGGGTTCGCCTTTCCCTTGTGGGTGTAGGCGTTGATGAGCGCGTACTTCCAGATCAGCTGCTCCACCATTCACATCACCGGAAAAAGAAGAGGCGGAGGGGTTATAAAGTTAAGGAAAATCACTCCGCGAAGGTCAGTATCTTGAGGTTGACGGGCCTTCTGACGACGTTGGCCTTCCTCGCGCCAACGAGGTAGCGGACGTTGTTCTCGCTGACTATGTCTATGAGCCGCTGGGTGATTATCCCGTTGAAGACGATGGCGTAAACGTTGTCCCTGTTCGAGATGGTCGTGAGCAGGTCCCTGACCGGGATCTCGGCGATGACGTTCATGTTCTCGTCGAGGAGTATGGCGGTCTGCTCCTTCTTAACGCGCTCTATGAACTTCTCGAACTTCTCTATCTCCGGGCTCTTTGCCTGCTGGATGGGCCGGATTATCCTCTCTTCCCTAGGCTTCTGCTCAACGGGCTGAGGCTTTGGCTCGGGCTTCGGTGCCGGCTTGACCTCCTTGACCGGTGCGGTCTTCTCCTTTTCCTTCAGGATCTCGTAGAAGTTCTTGCCCTTGTGGAACATCTCGGTGATGACCTGCTCTGCCGGGATCTTGCTCCTCAGGGCCTTGACTATCTCCTTCTTGGTGAGTTCCTCGACCTCCTTCCCCTCCGGGGCGCGGGCAACGTAGTCCACATCGGCAACCTGGAGGAGCTCCTTGAGGATGAGCTCGCCGCCGCGGTCGCCGTCGGTGAAGGCGGTAACGATCCTCTCCTTGCTGAGCTTGATTATGGTTTCAGGAATCGAGGTCCCCTCGACCGCTATGGCGTTCTTTATGCCGTGCTTGAGCAGGTTGAGCACATCGGCCCTGCCTTCAACGACGATGATCGAGTCCGAGAACGGGACGTGAGGTCCGGCTGGAAGCTTCTCCGGCCCGTACTCGATGAGCTCCTTAGCCCTGACTGCCTTCTTGACCTCCTCGGTGAGCTCCTGGGTCTCGGGGATCTCCTCCTCCATGAGGGTCTCGAGTATCTCCTTGGCCCTCTCGATGATGTACTTCCTCTTGGTCGCCCTGACGTCCTCTATGCGGAGGACCTTTATGTGGGCCTCTGCCGGACCCACGCGGTCGATGGTTTCGAGGGCAGCCGCGAGAATGGCGGTTTCAACCCTGTCGAGGCTCGACGGGACTGTTATCGTTCCGTAGGTCTTTCCGGCCTTGGTGTGAACCTCAACGCGAATCCTGCCTATCCTTCCGGTCTTCTGGAGCTCCCTCAGGTCGAGATCGTCGCCGAGAAGACCCTCAGTTTGACCGAAGATGGCACCGACGACGTCGGGCCTTTCAACAACACCGTTCGCTTCAAACTCGGCGTAGATAATATACTTGGTCGTTCCAAATTCATCCTTGGCTGACATGTTACCACCCCTTATTCTTTCTGCCTTCCTCTTTTCGGACAAAATCTGGTGCAGGACGTGCTTCTTCCTCTTCATTGAAACCCCTCCAACCGGGGGTCAGAAACGGAGACGACCTTCAGATAGAGGCCGTAGAGGTCCTCAACGCCCTTGATGTCCTTCCTTGCTATGCGCTTGAGTTCCCTTCTCGTCTCGGCGTCCACCCGGCACGGGTAGCCCTCGAGATAGGAAACGAGCTTCCTAGCGAGCTCTTCACCCTTTCTGTCGAAGTCGGTAAGGATCATGACTTCCCGGTAACGTGAGGCGATGAGAGCGATTTCGGCGAGCGGTAAGCGTGATAGCCTTATTATCTCCGCTCTGACCCCCAGATTCCTCAGAGCCACCTCGTCTCGCAGGCCCTCCACGATGAGGGCACCTTCAAACTCTCGCAGTTTCTCTATAAGCTCCAGGAATCTTTTATAGTTTTCGGCGTACATGCCGCCTCGCCGGAAGAACATCTCAAGGGTTATAAATCTTTCCACACAACATTATAACAGTGGGGGTGATCCCATGAGGCGCCCCTTGGCGCTCCTCCTGCTGATCTTCCTGGCGGGTCAGGTCTACGGGGCCCATTTTGACGGCTGGATCAGGGGCTACCTCGGTCGTGAATGGGCATCCGGGGAGTACGTCCTTCCCCTTGGTGATGGCATCGTTGTGATCGGCACCACCACCGACACTCCCTCTGGCAGGTGGGGAGTTTTTGTGATGAAGCTCGACCGCGATGGGAACATAAAATGGTCAAAGGTGTGGCAGGCGGGAGGAGATGTGAACGGTATCACAGGGGCGGCTGTGGATTCCAGGGGTAGACTCTACATTGCGGGGGTCGTAATAGACGGGAGGTCAAAGAAGGACGGCTTTATAATTGCGTTTTCCTCCGATGGCCGCATGCTCTGGCAGAAGATAATCGGGACTGACAAGGACGATTTCCTATCATCGATAGCCGTTGGAAACGACGGCCTTTACGCTGGGGGCTTGAGCAAGGGGCTCGAGTTCAGGACCGGCACTGTTGCCTCGGCATTTCTCGTTAAGTTTGATGCCAGTGGGAACCCTGTGTGGGTCAAAGCCTATGAGAACGGCTACTACACGGCCTTTAACAGCGTCACCGTCTTGGGGAACAGGGTCTTCGCCCTCGGAAGGATAGCCATACCCGGCGAGTGCGACGTTCAGAGGGCCAGGCTCTGGCTGGTTCGGCTCTCGAGCGGGGGCGACGTTGAGCTTCAAGAAACGAGCCGGGCGCTCAGCGTTAAGACACTCTTGAGCTTCAACGGGAGCCTCATCGGTGCCGCTGGTTCGATCGTTTTCATGATGGATAGGGAGGGAAACGTTAAGTGGGCCCGGCGCCTCAAGGTTCACATCTATTCAGTCTCAGCTTCGAGTGAAGGGCTTGCGATCACGACCGACGAGGGTGAACTGCTCCTCCTGAGCCCGGATGGAGAGCCTCTAAGGGGCGTAAAGCTCTCATTTTACCCGTACACCACGGGGGAGAGCATTGCGAACGCGGTCTGGCTGGACGATCGCGTGTTAGCTGTCGGAACCTATCTAATCCCCGGCTCAGAACAGGGTGACTACGACAGACTCCTCGTGATGAGCCTCCCCTCGAACTTCCCCTACGGCAACATGATACGGCCCCTCGGCGATATCGAGTCCTCCCCCGTCGAGCTCGAGAACCTCGGAGCTCCGGAGGTAGAGGAGAGGAATGCAAAGGACCTCCTGAAAGTCCGTGACGGCAACGGAACGGTAAGCGAGTGGGCCCCTGAAACCGTTTGGATTTACCCGTGGGCGAGGCTCGAGGTAATCATCCCGAGCTTTGGTGCCTTTGTGAAGTTGAGGGGCAAACACTACTCCGCCGACTTCGTAATAGACCACAGCTCCAACCTGACGGTTCTTCCCGACACCTACAACATCTCGGTTACTCCCCAGATCCAGGGAGACTTCAAGCTCCGGGAGTTCAACACCACAGCCCCTATAAACCCGGGGGATGAGCTGGTGCTCTACGTGGACTTCGAAAAAGGAATGGCCTATCTGGAGAGATCGGGTGGGAACGCGACGTCTTCGGGAGCTTCTGAAAGCACTGCATCTACCACAGCGAGCTCAATAACAACCTCAACGGTTCGGCAGGGAGGAACTTCATCAACGTCCTCCAAAAAACCCGCGAAAAGCGGCGGCATCTGCGGACCGGGAATAATAGCGCTCTTTGCCTTTCTACCTCTGCTCAGGAGGAGATAGCTCAGCAGCTTTCTCTTATTTTCCCGTGATAGCTCATCGGTTCCTCGTAGAACTCCTCGATGAGCTTCTGGAGCCTCCTGGAGAGATCTATCTGAATCCCCCACGAGCCCTCTATTTTGCCCTTTGCCGCCATCCTGCCCAAGAACTTCTTCATCTCCTCACTTAGGGGAGAGGGCCTGCACCGCGTCCAGGGGGTTCCGGGCAGGGGCATGAAGTAGTGGGCGCGAACCTTCCCGCCCTTACGCATGATCCACTTCATAAGCTCGATGCTCTTTCTCTGGCTCTCCTCGCTCTCGTTTGGCAGGCCGACGATGAAGTCAACGACCGGCTCGAAGCCGTACTCGAGCATGTACTCAACGGCCCGCTGAACGTGTTCAACCCTGTGGAGCCTGTGCATGGCCTTCAGCATCGCGTCGTCCCCGCTCTGCGCCCCGATGGCAAGTCTTCTATTGTCCGCGTAGTCAATGAGCAACTCGAGCGTCTCAGGAAGGACGAATTCAGGCCTTACTTCGCTCGGAAACGTTCCGTAGAATAGCCTTCTCCCCTCTTTCCTGAGGTGCTGGAGGGCCTTGAGCAGAGCTTCGAGCTTGTTGAGCTTGAGTATAGCCCCAGGAGAACCGTAGGCGAAGGCGTTGGGCGTTATGTAGCGCATGTCCTTCATTCTCCTCGAGTACTTCACAATCTGGTCTATGGGTCTGTGCCTCATGCGGAAGCCCTTGATGTAGGGGGTTTGACAGTAGTAGCAGCGGAAGGGGCAGCCCCTGCTTATCTCTATCGGCGAAATGAGCCTTAAGCTCTCCGGATACGGCGGAAATCGCCAGAAGTCCTCGACCTTCGCGAAGCCGGTAAAGGTGAACTCGCCGTTTAGATAGAAGGCGAGACCAGTTACGTTTGCCAGCTCCGGGGTTATCCGATAGCCCGTCCCCTTTAGGGTTGTTAAAAGCCGGTAGATCACCTCCTCCCCCTCGCCGATGACCGCTATGTCAAACCCCAGTTCATTGAGCGTGTGCTTCGGCATCGCTATCGCGTGGTAGCCGCCGGCAACGAGGAGCGCTCCCCTCTCCTTCAAAAGCCGGACTTCCCGGGGGAGGTCGCCCCATATCTCCTCCGTGAAGAAGGAGTAAAGGACGACCTTCGGTCTTGCCTTCAGAATCTCGTTGAAGTCCTTAGTTATGAGAAGCCCGCTCAGATCAAAGCCCTGGCTCTCCAGGGCGCCGAGAAGGTGGACGAAGGCGTTGTGGTTGCGCCTTGTCATCCTGATCGCTATTTCCGGCATGGTCGAAAGCGTGGAGAGGGGGCTTAAAACGGTAACGGTTCAGAAATGGGTAGAAAAGCCAGAAAAAAGCCATCAGGTTCTGATGGCGAGCTTGATGTCCTCGGCCTTGACGGTCTTCCTGCCAGCGTGCCTGGCGAACTCGTTGGCCTTCCTGGCGATCTCGATCGCGTACTCCTCGAGGTACTCGGCGAGGACCTTGGCGGCCTCCTCGCTGACCCTCTCGGCGCCAGCCTTCCTTATAAGTCTGTCAATTGGGGCAATCGGCAACTCGGCCATTTCCCACACCTCCATAAAGGGTTTTTCAGTATTCTTTTGGCCATAGAAACTATATAAAGCTTTCGGTAAATTGGGGGCTGGGGGCGGGCGATAATGAAAATCGGCCCCGCTTCGTTGGTAAGTGGGGTGAAAAGCCGAAGGAGGACAATGTTCTCACCATAAGGTGCCCGGGAAATTGAGAAAAGGTGCTCCGGATAGGCAGTGGAAAACGGAAAATTACTCGATGTTATGCCAATCCATTGAAGATCTTTCGAGAAAAGTTTCTGGTGCGGGGGCGGGGATTTGAACCCCGGAACCCCTGCGGGACGGGACCCTAAATCCCGCGCCTTTGGCCAGGCTCGGCTACCCCCGCCCGGGAGAGGTTTTCCGGCATCTTAAAAAATCTTTCGATCAGAGGAAGCCGGTCTTCTTGAGGCCTCTGGCGTTCAGTTCCTCGTCTATTACGCCCCTCACGGTGTTTTCGAGGACCTCTCCAACGAGCTTTTCGAGAAGGTCCCGCATCTGGTCTATGTCGTGTCTTATTCCCTCGAGGAGCTTTATGTACTCCCTCGCCATCTCCAGCTGGCCCTCCTGCCTTATCAGCTGCTCCTTGAGGTGTTCGAAGTCCTCCTTCATGACCTCGCAGCGTCTTATCTCCCTCTGGGCCTCGTCGAGCTGTCTCCTCAGCTGGGCGTTCTCCTCCTTGAGGCTCTTTAGGAGTGCCTCCTTCTCCCTGAGCTGGCTTACCACCTCTTCGTATTCGCTCTGAAGCTGGTAGAGGCGTTCTATCTCCCTCAGAGGGGGGACTTTGCCGTCGCCTAGAACGATGACGTCAGGCCCGACGTTCACGATGTCGCTCGGCTCTATCCGTACCTTCGTTTCGTTCGTGAACACGCCCTGCCCCTTTCCAAGGTTCTCAACGATCTTCATCTTGAGGATGAAGTAGAACTTGGTTCCCTCAACCTCCACGTTTATGTCCGTCACGTAGCCGAGTATCCTTCCGGTGGTGAGGGAGATCACGAACTTGTTTATCAGCTGATTGGCCCGGTCGCCTGAGGGTACCATTATCACCACCGCTTGAATTGGGCTTTAAAGATACTTAACTTTTCCGCAAGGTTTTATTAGGGAAGAAGCGAGGCCCCGGAGGGTGAGCGAGATGATAATCTTCGTGGGGAGATCGAACGTCGGTAAGAGTACCCTGATCTTCAGACTCACGGGAAAGAAGGTGAAGCGCGGTAAGAGGCCCGGTGTGACCAGGAAGCCCGTTGAGGTCGTGTGGCGCAACAAGAGGATCGTTGATATGCCCGGCTTTGGCTTTATGAGTGGCCTTCCCCGGGAGGTCCAGGAGAGGATCAAGGACGAGATAGTCCGCTTCATAGAGGACAACGCCGATGATATAGAGCTCGCGGTTCTCGTCGTCGATGGAAAGGCCGCGCCCGAGATAATAGAGAGGTGGGAAAAGAGGGGAGAGATACCCATAGATGTCGAGTTCTTCCAGTTCCTGCGGGAGCTCGAAATACCCACTGTGGTTGCGGTCAACAAGATCGACAGGGTGAAGAACGTTCAGGCCGTTATCGGCTATCTGGCCGAGAAGTTCGGAGTTCCCTTCGGCGAGATACCGGAAACCTTCGTCCCGATCTCGGCCAAGTTCGGAAAGAACCTCGATGAGCTGAAGAGACTCATGGAAAGGAAAATGAGGTCATAGAACCTCGAGCACGACGTGGGTTATCGTCTCCTTCACGCCGTCGAGAGACGCTATCTCCTCTAAAATCTCGTCCAGCTTGCTCTTGTCGGCCTCTATCACGAGGTCTATGTCGCCGGTGACGCGGTAGATCCTCTTTATCTTGAGCTTCCTCACGTTTTCGTACACCTGCCTCCTCTTGGTAGGCTCTATCCTGACGAAGATGAAAACGTCCCCCTTCTTCTCCCCGAGGAGTTCGAGGGCCTTCTCGGTGAGGTCTATGAAGCCCCTGCCGGTCCTGATGTAGCCGAGCTCCTTGAGGACCTTGAGGTGGTTGCTCAGGGCCTGCCTCGTTATGCCCAGCTCGCTCGCCAGTTCGTCCTGCGTTTTCTCGACAGTATGAACCTCCAGGGGCCTGCCCTCCTCGTAGAGTTTTTTGAGAAGCTTTAGCTGTCTGCTCGTTAGGGAATTCCTTTCCATCTTTCCACCTCCGATCCATGAAACTTGACTCAATTAGAGGTTTTGGTTTTATTTTGTCAAACCTAACACTAGTTTGAGGGGCAGAGACTTTTATAAGGCTTTCCCACAACTCCAGCGGGGGGAGAGGATGGAAGGCGTGGGCTCAAACAAGGCAATCTACACCACCGACGTGCCCGAGGATAGGGTTGAGCTCGTGGAGACGATAGCCGGCCTCGAGAGGCCTGTGGTAATGTTCATCGGCGACGTGGACAGCGGTAAAACGACGTCCTTAACCTTCGTCGCCAACGGGCTCGTGAACCTTGGATACCGCGTTGGTATCGTGGACAGCGATCTCGGCCAGAAGGGCATACTCCCCCCCGCAACGATAAGCCTCGGCATAGCCGAGGAGAATTTCCCCAGCCTCTCCGAACTCGCGCCTTACCTTCATTACTTCATAGGAATAACAACTCCGGCCCAGTACATAGGTGAAACCGTCGTTGGCGTTAAGAGGCTCGTCGACGTTGCGAAATCCCTCGCGGATGTGGTTCTCGTAGACACGACCGGCTTTGTGACCGGGCCCGGTTTCGAGCTCAAGAGGCTCAAGATCGAGGCCGTTCGGCCGGATCTGACCGTTTTCATAGAGTCCACCGGCGAGAGGGAAAGGGCAATAGAGGAACTCATCGAGGTTTCCTCGCCGCTGACCGAGACGGTTCTCCTGAGGAGGAGCGACAAAGTTAGGCCCCATTCCCAGGAGGAGAGACGCGCTATAAGAACCGCCAAGTGGAGGGCATATTTCTCCGGCTCATCTCCCCTTATGGTGGATCTCTCCGTCCTGCGCGTCTCGGGGACGTCGATGTTCTCGGGAAGGCCCCTGACGGGGGAGGAGAAAGACCTCCTTGAGAGCCTTCACGACTGGATCGTTCTGGCCGGCTGGAAGGGGAAGGAAACCTACACCGTCGTTAAGGCCGACTCGGGGAGGAGGCCCTACAACAGGTCCGTTATCAAGGCGATCGACTTCGAGACCCTGAGCAACCTGCTGGTCGGCTTCATAGACGAGCTCGGCTTCTGCCTCGGCCTTGGCATCATCAAGTGGCCCCGCCTCAGCGAGGGTTTGCTCGAAGTCCTGACCCCCCTCGGCGAGGACGAGCTCTCCCGGGCAGTCGAGGTCCGTTTTGGAAGGATAAGGGTCACGGAGACGGGGGAAGAACTCGCCCTCCTCAGGCGCGAGGAGCTTTAGCAAACCTTTTTAAGTTCTCCAGTTAGGGTTTGTTAGGTGCGTCTAATGGAGCTGAGGGCCTTCGTGGAGATAACCCGACCCCACAACTGCACTTTAGCCGGGTTAGTTGGTGTTCTGGGTTCAATTGTCGCACTCGGTTCCCTCCCCGGGTGGAGGGTTCTCCTTCTCGTGTTCCTCGTCGTTGCCCTCGGCTGTGCGGGAGGAAACACCATCAACGACTACTTCGACTACGAGATCGACAGGATAAACCGCCCGGAGAGGCCCCTCCCGAGGGGCGCCATGGACAGGAGAACCGCCTTCTGGTACGCCATGTTTCTCTTCGCCCTTGGACTCCTCTCCGCCCTGCTGATATCGGTTGAGGCCTTCGCCTTCGCGCTCCTCGCGTACGTCACGATGTTCCTCTACGCCTGGAAGCTCAAGCCCCTCCCGTTCATAGGGAACCTAGCGGTTGCGGCCCTTACAGGAGCCACCCCCCTCTACGGTGCCATCGCGGTGGGGAAGTTCGGTTTGGCTGGAACGCTGGCGGTTTGTGCCTTTCTCGTTAACGTTGCGAGGGAGATCGTCAAGGACATAGAGGACGTCGAGGGGGACCTTAAGAAGGGCGCTAAAACGTTACCCATACTAATCGGCCGCAGAAAGGCCGCTTACGTGGCCTCGCTTTTCGGGATCGCGACGGTGATAGCTTCTTTCCTCCCCGTTAAGGCAGGTGTCGGCGTCGGCTACTACGCCATGGTTCCCGTCGATCTGATAATCCTTTACGCGGTTTACCTGATCCTCAGGAGCCAGGACAGGGAAACCGCCCACAGGTCACAGTTATTGCTCAAGGCGAGCATTTTCCTTGCGGTTTTCGCCTTCCTGATAGCCGCTTTGATGTGAGGTGATAGCATGGAGTTTAGGGATGAGATCGTTAGGAAGCTTGATGAAGACGGCCTCTGGACGGTCGTCACCTTCAAGACGCCCCACGGGCCGGGCGAGACTATGGAAAAGCTGGCAGAGGTCATCAGGAGCGCGGGGTGGAGGATTACCTTCAAGGCCAACTGGTGGACGGCCGACATACCCTACGGTCTCGTGAGGATAGACGCGGTCAAGGACGGAAGGGAGAAGATAATCCTCGGAAAGTGGGTCCTCGGAAGGGAGTGCAGGCTCATAAGGATCGAGAACATGGGTCTTGAGAAGGGAAGGGACGAGTTCTTCAGGATGGTCGACAGCATAACGTCAACGCTGATCCACGATCCGGTCATAAGGACGATGCGCGAACAATATTGAAAGGTCAGAGGGGTTCGTAGTAGCCGGTCTCCGGCTCGTATATTTCTCCCTCCGCCAGGAGTCTGGTTATGGCCTCCTCTACGATCTCCTCGTCGAACTCCTTGGAGAGCTTCTTCACTATGAACTTGTGCGAGAGGGGCTTGCCCTTCTCCCTGAGGAGCTTCATAACTGCCTCCTTGGCCTTTTCGAGCTCCGGGTTCTCTGCTGGCTTTTCCTCTTCCTCCTCGAAGAGCTCCTCCTCCAGTTCCATGCTCCTCTGCTCGAGCATGAGGGTGTAGAGCTCGTCGATCGTCATGAGGAGATCCTCGCTCACACCCTTGTTCCTCGCGATGACCTTGGCCTTGGCCGTTATGCCGTAGCGGTCGTAGATGTCGAAGGCTATCCTCGCCTTGCGGACGTGCTCGGCCTTCTCCTTGAGGGTCTCAAAGCGGTGGAGCACCATCATGTTCGGGTGAACCTTGGCGACGCCCTCGACGAGTATCTGCTTGTCGTCGCGCCACTCAGCAACTTTCCCGATGACCTGAACGAGGTCACCCTTCTTGACGAGCTTCACGAAGCGGGTGTTGTCCCTGAAGGCGAGAACCCATATCGTCGCAGTTCCATCGTCGATCTGGAACTTGCCGTAGGTTTCGTCGTCGCTTATGAAGGGTTCCCTCACCACGGTCGCGACGACCTTGACGCGGTAGACCTTTCTGGCGTCCTTCGTGATGAGGTAGTTGGGCTCGAGGTCACCGTCGCTCTTGACGTAGTAGCCATCGATGACGTCCTTGAGGTAGACCCTGCTAGCAGGGAGTCTCTTCTTCATTCCTCCTCACCCCCGAAGAAGGTGGCCATCTCCTCTATCCTGGGGAGGTACTTCCTCTCGAGCTCCCTTATCTCCTCCAGGGCCTCCAGATCGACGCCGGTGAAGTCCTGGATCACCTCACCGTAGATGTGGACGCTCTCGTCCCTGATGACCCTGCCTATGACCCTGACGAGCTGGCCGTTCTCGGGCAGGACGTTGTCCTCGCTTTCGATGAGTATGACCCCGGTTCCGTCGTCGAGCCAGAAGGTGTAGTCCATCTTGTCCACCTTGAAGGCCTTTCCGATGAGCGCAACCCTCGTGTCGTCCTCCCTTATTTCCGCTATCTTCCTCTCAACGGCCGGTTTTCTTCTCCTGAAACGGGTTTCGGCTTCCATCTACCTCACCCCTCGCCGCCATCGAGCATCTTCAGGGCCTCCTTCAGCTGGGCCCTCTCCATCGCTATCTCGCGCTTGAAGTCGAGGTCGTCCCACGTGAAGGCCTTGAGGATCAGCCCGAAGAACTTGTCGTCGATGACGTTGCCCCTCACGACTATCTCCCTTCCGAGTATCGTGTAGAACTTCTCCTCGGCCAGCTTCCTGGCGGCTTCTTTCAGCGTCGCCCCCGCATCGATCAGTTCCTTCTGCATCTCCTCGATCACGGCCGGATCCTCGCCGAGCAGATCCGCCGCCTCGTCGCCGAAGAGCGTCACCCTGATGTAACCGCTTCCGTCGTCGAGTCCGAAGTCGAGGACGGTCATCTTCACTGGTTCAACCTCGCCGTGTTCAATGCACACCCATGACTCGGTGGCCGGGTCGTAGTCCACTTTCCTCCTGCACTGCGGACAGGCGTTGTAAACCGTTACGCGGTAGACCCTCGCGATGGTTCCCCTGAGCTCAACGAAGCGCTCTCCCCCTTCGAGCTCTGCAATCTTAACGCGCCTGTAGTTGTAGCTCCTGACCTCCTCGAGGGGCGGTATCTCCTCCACCCTTGGATCGTCGCTCGGGTTGATTATGACCCTGCTCCTGAAGTTCACGTGGAGCTCTATCCCGTTCCTGCCCTCCCTGACGCTCGGGTTTATGACCTTGACGACGTCTCCGACGTTGATCTCGTTGTAGTACTTCCCGACCTGCGAATCCCAGAGAACGAGCCTCGCCTTGCCGGTGGCGTCGTAGATTATCAGGTTGGCCACCACCCCTCTGCTCCCGTCCCTCCTGGTGTACTCCCTCGGTGGATACTTCCTAAGGACCCTGCCCACTATGTTGACGCCGCTCATCCCCGGGACGAGATCCGCTATGTGGAGTGCCTCTTCCTCGCCTTCGAGGTTTATGCCGAGCTCCTCAGCGAGGAGCAGTGCAGCGGCATGCTCTCCAATGCCCTCGCGCTTCATTATCTCCCTTATCTTGAGGTCTATCTCCCTCTCGCTCATTCCGGTTTTGGACCGGATGAGCTCAAGGATTGCCTCCTTTGTGAGCACCGCCATAGAACTCACCTAAATGGTAATTGGCAGGTTGGGTATTTAAACCTTTCTCTGAGGGTTCCCCGGGTGCAGAGAAGGGCTTTCCTGCCTTCTAAAGGAGAAAGAGATACTGAGGGGCTCAGGAATTCTGAACCTCGGCTTTTTCGTTTTCTTTCTTGCCACCCTCGAGCTTCTCAATGATGTCGGTGTACTCGGCGTGGATGACCCTCTTGAAGGCCTCCTTTATGACGTTTGGATCGTTCTCGGGAAAGCCGTAGAGTTCGGCGAACTTCTGCGTTGTTCCGAGGATCTTGGTCCTCTCGTAGGGCTCGGCGTAGATGAGGCCCATCTCTATCAGCTTCTTTATGTGCTCGTAGGCCTGGCTTCCCCTCAACTTTACTATCTTGCTCTGCTCTATCGGCTGGAGATAAGCTATTAGCGCGAGGGTCTTCAGCTCGCCCGTCCTCAAGTCGGGCCTCGGCATGAGGTGGATAACCCTCTGGCTGTACTCCTGCTTCACCTGCATAACGAACTTATCCCCGAGAACCCTTACGACCTCTATGGCGCTCTTCCTCTCGGCGTACTCCGCCGCTATGAGCTCGATGAGCTTTTCGAGGTAGTCGAGGGATTTTATTCCCAGGGCCTTTGAGAGCTCCTTCAGGCTTAGGGGCCTTCCAGAAACGAAGAGCGCAGCCTCGACGAGGGCCTTGTCTTCAAGCAGTCCCATGATTTTCACCCTGAAAGAATAGGGGGAAGGGAATAAATAAAGTTTGCTGGCTCAGCGTCTTCTGATCAGTGGGAGAAGGGCGAGGAGAACTATTGACGCGGGGCCGCACTGTTTTGAATCATCGGCAACCTTCGCCGTCATTGTGCCCGAGCTCGTGCTCGTTCCGGATGGAGTTGAACTGAGGGATACATCCACAACCCGGAATGTAACGGGCAGGGATCCCATTTTGAAGTCGAGGTACAGCTTCTTCGCCTCCTCGAGGGTGGCTTTTCTGTCCTTCCCGACCCCGCTGATGGTGAGCCGGGTTGTGCTATCTTCGGCGGGATCGAACCTCAGGACGTAGGGCCCGTAGAGGTTGAGGATCCTCTTGACGAAGTTCTTGGTGCCCTCTCCAGTCTGAAGGGCGTAGTAAGAAACCTCGATGTTAATCTTTCTGGAGGAGAGGGTTCCTTTGACCTCGGTGTACAGTTTTTCTGGCACGTCGGCGAGGATAATCTTATCCTTGCCCAAGGCCGTGGCGTTATCAACGATCTCCCCAGCACTCTGGTTCTGGTACTCGATTACCGTAATGTTGAACGCCTCCTTGAGCCTTTCAACGAGCGGTTTTGGAGTCCCCTTTTTCGGTTCTCCCATGAAGTCCTGAGAGTTCATCTCCTGGTAAACCCTGGGTGAAACAACGAGGAGCGAATTCACCGGCGGGTCGAGGTAAATATCAGTCGGCCACCCAAGCTTACCAGAGGCCACCTCCTTAAACCTCGCCGTGACCTCCGGAGGGACCGTGAAATCAACCCTCCAGCAGGTGGGGCACATCTTCGGTTCAAGTCTGTAACCGGTGACGTTAACGCTCCTCCCCACAACGACGCCGTTGAACTCGATGTAAAGCCTTCCAAAGCTTTCGGCGATCCTTTTGATAGCCCCCACTTCTTCCGGGGTCACGTCCTCTGCTTTTATTCTGATGAGGTGGCCTTCCCCGGTCTCTTCCAGTTCAACCCGGAAATCGGAAATCCCCGTCAGGTTGATGCGCTCCCTCAGCAGAGAGACGGCCTCTCTGAGGACCTTAACGTCCACGGGCTTTTCGGGTTTTATGGCTAAGCTGGCCTTTCCCGGAGAGCTGACCGCGGCTACGGGGCTTAGAAGGAAAAGACCCGCCAGCAGAACCGCCACTATGAGGGTAACGGTTCTCAAAGGCATCTCCCCCGGGGCGTATTCCAACTTCAATTGGTTGTGGACTTTAAAAATTTGTTGAAAAAAAGAGGGGATCGGGTCAGTTCCTCCTTCTCCTAAAAAGGAGGGGAACAACCGCTAAAACCGCTATCGCGCCCGGCCCGCAGAGGCTCCATCCGCTCGACTTGCCGGGCTTGAACTTTACGTCTATTCCGCTGAACTCCTCAAGGAGGTGCTGCACGTCCTCGTCCGATGCCCCGTAGTAGATGTACGTGTTCGCCTTTATCAGGAGCCTGTTCCCTTCGAGCTTGACGTCCAGTTTGAAGGTGTTCCCGTGTATGTCCCGGGTTGTTGAGTTGGGGTAGGCAACGAACTTCCACCCGTCTGGGAGCTTGACCTCCGCGAAGAAGGTGTAGTTGAACTCGGCGTTTGAGCGCAGGTAGATCCTGCTCATCAGCCCCATCGTCGGGTCGAGGTGGAGAACGTAGGTGCCGTTTTCCAGCTTGGTGTAGTTGTTGAGGATGAACCTCGCCTCAACGAGGAGCGGTCCCGTTGTGTTAACGTTCTTCACGTTCACACCGGCCCCGAGAACGTCGGCGCCCATGTTCTTGAACATCTGGACGTAGTTCTTCAGCAGGGCCTGCTCAAAGTTCCTGACGCCGTACTGGAGGATCTGGATCTTCTGGGCCAGAACCGCGTTCCTCGGCTCAACGTACTCGTCCCTGAGGGTCAGCACGACGGTGCCGTTCTTGAGGACTTCAACGGTGACGTTCTCGTTGAGGACGCTCCTCGGGTACTCCTCCTGGCCCCTGTATGGCGTCTGGTAGGTTATGGAGAAGCCCTTGTAGTCGCCGAAGAGCCACTGGTAGCCCTCAACCTTGAGGTATGGCTCGAGGTCTATAACCGACTCGACGATGACCTTGTTGCCCTCCACCTTGGGGGTGACCTCAAAGTAGCTCTGGTTGTACGTCCTCCTGTACGGGAGGGGGTACGAGAGTAGTGTCGCGTTCGGCGGCAGCTCGATGACGAACTTGTTGTGGAGTATCACCCTGTACGGGTAGCTTATGTCGGGAGACGCGATGTGAGAGTAGCCCCTCGTCGGGTCGATAAGAACCTCCCAGAAGTTGCCGTGGGAGTAGTACTTCGCAACACCTTCGGCCTTTGCCCGGAATATCACCGTTATGTTGTTGCCCTCCCTGATGCCCTTGACCTCTATCGTCTGGTTCTCGGTTCTGAGGCCCGACTCCCCCAGTCCCTGAATGTAGCCCTGGAGCATCTGCTGGGCGTAGAGCTTGGTGGCGTTCTCGACGCTCCCGTTGGTCTGGTTGAGGAGCTTCTCTATGAGCTCGTGTATCTTATCCTTGGGCCCTTTCCAGACGGTGATGAGCGTTATGTTGGCGTTACCGTTCTTGTCAAGCTGGATGTAGAAGGTGTAATCCTGAACGAACGCGTTTTCATTCGTCCCTTCCGCGGAGACTCCCGCGAGGGGGATGAGGAGTATTCCAATCAAAAGAACTCCAAGCAGTCGTCTGTCCATTCCAATACCTCCTTGAGTGGGTCTTGAAGACCACTAACTACCGTTCCGGTGGGGGTATTTAACTTTATCCAAAAAAGAATTAGTGGGGAGCTACCACCTGCTCTCGTCGAGCTCCCCCTCGGTCTTGGCAACTATCACCGTCCCGGTCAGGTCGCCGGTGACGTTAACCATCGTCCTGCCCATGTCGAGTATCGCGTCGATGCCGAGTATCATTGCATAAGCTAAGGCAACGGGGCTTCCGGGGCTGAGGTCGAGGCCGACGCTCTGGAGGACCATCGCGAGCATTATCGCTCCGGCACCGGGAACACCGGCAGTTCCTATCGAGGCGAGCACCGCTGTAAGAACCACTATCAGCTGCTGGCTCAGCGTGAGCGGGTGGCCGATGGCGTTGGCGACGAAGAGAACAGTTACCCCCTGATAGAGCGCGGTTCCGTCCATGTTTATCGTGGCACCTAACGGAAGGGTGAAGGAGTAAATTCCCCTGTCAACGCCCATCTCCTCGTCGGCGACGCGCATCGTGACGGGCAGGGTCCCGCTCGAGCTCCTCGTGACGAAGGCGGTGAGCATGGCATCTTTGGCCTTCTTGATGAACTTGAGCGGGTCGATGCCGAAGATCTTGAGCAGGATGAAGTACGTTATGACGATCTGCAGGAAGAGGCCGAGGTAAACCGCAACGACCACTTTGGTGAGCGGGCCGACGACCTTCAGACCTTCCCTGGCCATCACGTAGGCTATCAGCGCGAAGACGCCTATCGGCGCGTACTGCATGACGCCGCCGACGATGAGGTACATAGCCTCGGCCAGGCCGTCGAAGACCCGGAGAAGGGTTTCCGCCGACTTTCTAACGCGCTCCTCCCGCCTGTTCATGAGGTAGGTTATCGCTATTCCCAGGATTATGGCGAAGAAGATTACCTGGAGAACCGCTCCGCTGGTCAGTGAGGCGAACGGGTTGGTGGGCACTATGTTGAGGAGCGTCTGGACGAGGGAGGGGCTTTTAGCCTCGATGGCCTTGCCCGTTCCCGAGCCGAGGTGGACGTTCGCTCCAACGTTGAAGAGCCTGCCGACGATGAGGCCGAAGAACACCGCCATCGCTGAGGTTGCGAGGTAGTAGAGTATTATCTTGAGGCCGACGCGACCGAGGCGGGCGGGGCTTATGCTGGCCGCACCGACGACGAGCGATGCCAGTATGATCGGCATCACGAGCATCTTCAGCAGCCTGACGAACAGGTCACCGAAGGGCTTGATGTACGTTGCCACGAAGTCGGTCCAGCCGAAGTGGCCAGCGACCAGTCCAAAGATGGCACCAAGAATCAAACCGTAGAGTATCTTCCACAGAACCGGGTAGTCTAGATACCTCCTCAGCATTCCCATGATCATCCCCCGGGCCTATTTGATGAATAGCCCAAACTCAATAGGTGACAAGAACAGTCTTTAAGTTTTCCACAAAATTTTCGTCAAAAAGACAAAAACTATCCGAAGCGCAGGGACACGTCTCCGTAGAGAACCCTGACGGTGCCTTCCGCCCCCTCGACCATCAGTGCCCCGGATTCGTCTATATCCACCGCGGTTCCCTCGGCGATCACCTTTCCTTCTTCGATGATCCTTACCCTCTTCCCGAGCACGGCACTCCTGTTCCTTACGGCCTTCAGTATCTCCCCGTGTCTTCCGCTCCTGAACAGACCGTACCAGCGTGACAGGTTTCTCAGAAGTTTCTCCAGCAGTTCCTCCAGATCGACGTTCCTTCCCAGGATTTCCCCCATCGAAACCGCGCTCTCCTTGAGTTCATCGGGAATCTCGTTGTTCGCGTTGAGTCCGATACCTATGAGGGCGAAGCGGCCGAACCTGCACTCGCTCAGGATTCCGGCTATCTTCCTGCCATTAACGAGGACGTCGTTCGGCCACTTCAGCTCGCCCCTGATCCCGTATTCGTGAAGCGTGTCGAGTACCGCCAATGCACCAACGAAAACGAGCTTGGGCAGGTGCTCCGGGTTGGATCTCGGCTTCAGAATCGCCGTCATCCAGAGGCCACCTTCGGGGGAGGCCCATTTCCTCCCCTTTCGCCCCTTTCCGGACCTCTGCCTCCTCGCTACGACAACGGTGCCTTCCGGCACGTCCTCCGCGATCTCCCTTGCGTAATCGTTGGTAGAACCGACCTCCGTGAGCCTTATCACGTTCCACCTCACGTCGAACACCCATTCATCACTCGTCGAAACCCTTTAAACCGTTTCCGGGGAAAACCTTAAATCCCTCAAATCAATATATCACTCACGGTGATGCAAATGGATCCCTACCAGAGCGTTGGTATCCGGAGGAGACTCCGGCGGTTTTTTAGAAGGGACGGAAGGGCCCTAATCTTCGCGATGGACCACGGCTTCGAGCACGGACCGACCGATTTTGAGGAGCACTGGGAGCACGTTAACCCGAGGATAATCCTCCGCAAGGTTGTCAGGGCCGGGATAGACGGCGTGATGATGCTCCCCGGAATCGCGAGGATCGCCGGCGATGAGGTCAAGCCCAACGTCGGTTTGATGATAAAGCTCACCAGTAAGACCAATCTCCGCCCCAAGGAGGAACAGCTCCTCCAGAGCCAGCTCGGCTTCGTTGAGGATGCCGTGAAGCTCGGCGCCGACGCGATAGCGGCGACCGTCTACTGGGGTTCACCTCAGGAGGACGTCATGATGCGTCAGTTCGCGGAGATAGCGAGCTACGCCCACGACCTCGGCTTCCCGGTTGTGCAGTTCGCCTATCCAAGGGGCCCGTACATCAACGAAAAGTACGGAAAGAAAGAGGACTACCGCGTCGTCATGTACGGTGCGAGAGCTGCAGCAGAGAGCGGTGCGGACATGATAAAGACCTACTGGACCGGCTCAAAGGAGACCTTTGCAAAGGTCGTCGATGCAGCAGCTGGCGTTCCCGTTCTCCTTAGCGGAGGAGCGAAGACGGAAAACCCCGTTGATTTCCTCAAGCTCGTGTGGGAGGTCATAGAGGCCGGTGGCTCTGGAGCGGTCGTCGGAAGGAACATCTTCCAGCGCGAGAACCCGGAGCCCTTCATAAAGGCCCTTCTCAGGGTAGTCCACAGGAACGAGGACCCTGAGGAGGCGGCGAAGGCAGAGGGCCTGCTCTGATTTCGGCGATTGTCTAACTCTTCTTCTTTTTCTGTCGTAAGGCTTTTAAGGCCGTGTACTTTTCTGGACACGGGAGGTGATGGAGTTGGCGAGGGTTGAGATTATAGACACGACTTTCCGTGACGCTCATCAGTCGCTCATAGCGACGAGGATGACGACGGAGGATATGCTTAAGGTAGCGGAGACAATGGACAAAATAGGCTTCTACTCGATGGAGGTTTGGGGCGGGGCCACCTTCGACGTCTGCATACGCTATCTCAAGGAAGACCCCTGGGAGAGGTTAAGGCTCCTCAGGGAGCACATAAGGAAGACGAAGCTCCAAATGCTGCTGAGGGGTCAGAACGTCGTCGGTTACAGGCATTATCAGGACGACGTCGTCGAGAAGTTCGTGGAGCTTGCCCACAAGAACGGAATAGACATATTCAGGATTTTCGACGCCCTCAACGACGTCAGGAACATGGAAGTGGCAATAAAAAAGGCCAAAGAAGTTGGGGCGGAGGTTCAGGGGGCGATAGCTTACACAACCGGCAAAGTCTTCACGCTGGAGTACTACATGAAGAAGGTCGAGGAGCTCCTAAGGCTTGACGTTGATGTCATAACGATTAAGGACATGGCGGGCCTTTTGACTCCCTGGAAGGCCTACGAGCTGGTCAGCGAGATAAAGGAGACCTACGGCGTCCCGGTTAACGTCCACACCCACTCGACCACTGGAATGGCGGTGGCGACCTACCTGAAGGCGGTGGAAGCCGGAGCCGACTACATAGACACCGCCATAAGCCCGCTCGCCTTTGGAACCGCCCAGCCTGGAATACAGACGATATGGCACGCCCTTCCCGAGGCGGTAGGAAGCCACCTCGACAGGGAGCTAATCCACCGGGTTTCCCGCTACCTCAAGAAACTGCTCGAGGAGAAGTACTGGGGGTTACTTCACAAGGAGACGCTCATGGTGAACCCCTACGTCCTCAAGTACCAGGTTCCCGGCGGAATGTTCTCCAACCTCATCGCCCAGCTCAAGGAGATGAACGCCCTCGACAGGCTCGATGAGGTTCTCGAGGAGATTCCGCGCGTTAGGGAAGATTTGGGCTGGCCACCGCTCGTGACGCCGACGAGCCAGATAGTTGGAACGCAGGCCGTCCTCAACGTCCTCTTTGGCCGATACAAGCAGATAACACAGGGGGTCAAGGACTACATCAGGGGACTCTACGGAAGGCCGCCGGCGGAGATAAACCCGGAACTCAAAAGGCTCGTTCTCGGCGACGAGGAGCCGATAACCGAGAGGCCGGGAAGCCTGCTCAAGCCCCAACTCGAGGAGTGCAGGAGGAAGCTCGAGGAACTCGGTTACCTCCACAAGGAGGAGGACGTTCTAACCTACTGCCTCTTCCCAGAGGTAGCCCTCGAGTTCTTCAGGGTGAGGGCTGAAGGGCGGGTGAAGGTCGAACCGCCCAAGAAGGCCTCGAAGGTGAAGATATACGTCAACGGTGTCGAGTTCGAGGTCGGTATCGAGGGCGTAGATTTGAACGCGCTCAGATACCTATCGGGGGTTCAGGGGGCCGTTCCGGTTCAGGTCAGCGCTCCATCAGCAGCTCCTGCGTCGGTTCCTGTCTCCGCTCCGGCGCCGGCTCCTTCGCCGGCCCCCGCGAGTGCCTCGCCCAACACAGTTACCGCCCCAATGCCCGGGAAAATCCTGAGGGTTCTCGTGAGCGAGGGGCAGGAGGTCAAGACTGGCCAGGGTTTGGTTGTGCTTGAGGCCATGAAGATGGAGAACGAGATTCCGGCTCCGAAAGATGGCGTTGTGAAGAAAATCTACGTGAAGGAAGGGGACACCGTGAACACCGGCGACCCACTCGTAGAACTCGGGTGAGCAAAACCCTAATATACCCTTTCCTTTACTCACTCCAGGTGATACATGTGGGTAGAAAGGTTGCCCTCGCGCTCCTCCTTCTCCTGATCGGCGGGGTTCTCGCCGCCGGCTGTCTCGGTGGAGGAACCTCGAAAACGAGTTCGAGTCCAATTAGCCAATCGTCCACCACGGCGGTCCCCTCCACGACGACTGAATCAACGACCTCCACGCAGTACTCAACAACTACAACCTCAACAACATCAATCACAACCACAACTACCACTGAATCCACAGCGACCGCGACAACGACCCCCACTCCGGCCCGCGAGTACAGGGTCATCTACCTCTCGGGTTCCTCCGGTTCCTGTCCGCCGGGCAAGGTTCCGGTGGAGTTCGTCTATGACCCGGGAAACAAGACGGTGAAGATGGTCAGCCTCAGGGGCACTTTCAACGGCTGGAGCCAGTGGCTGATGCACAAAAAGCCGGACGGGAAGTGGTACCTCAGGATCTGCCTCAAGCCGGGAACCTACGAGTACAAGTTCTACGTCGACGGCCACTGGATAGAGGACATGTCCAAGGCAGATCCAACGGCAGATGGCTACGTCGATGACGGCTACGGCGGGAAGAACGCGATAAAGGTGGTAAAGGGCGAATCGGCGCTGAAGATCGAGCACAATCCCCTCGATCCGGCGTACCTCTCAATAGCCGACAACAGAACCGTGGTGCGCTTCGAGGTCGATCCCGGGCTGGTTGATTCGGCGGTTCTGGTAACTACCATCGGGAACTTCACGATGGAGAAGCAGGTCTGGTGGGATTCCGGTGAGGTCTGGCGCGCCGAGCTTCCTGTGAGGGCCTTCGACTACCACTTCGTGCTCGATGTGAACGGAACCGAGTTCGTGGTCCTCAACAGCTCCAAAGCCAAGTACTTCCACTTCGACGGCACGAACCGCTTCCCCCAGCTCGAGTGGGTCAGCAGGGCCATTGGCTACCAGATCTTCCCGGACAGGTTCTTCAACGGCAACCGGAGCAACGATGCCCTCGCACTCGACCACGACGAGCTGATCTACAACCAGATGACGAACGAAAAGCCGATCCTCTCCAACTGGAGCGATCCGATAACGCCGCTTCACTGCTGCCACCAGTACTTCGGAGGGGACATAGCGGGCATAACTGAGAAACTCGATTACCTCAGCTCCCTTGGAGTGAAGCTCATCTACCTGAACCCGATCTTTCTCTCGGGCAGCGTTCACGGCTACGACACCTACGACTACTACCGGGTTGATCCGAAGTTCGGAACCGAGGCCGAGCTCAAGCTCTTCCTCACCGAGGCCCACAGGAGGGGTATAAGGGTGATCTTTGACTTCGTGCCGGATCACAGCGGAATCGGGGCGGAGCAGTTCCTTGACGTGTGGAAAAACGGCAGGAAGAGCCCCTACTGGCACTGGTACTTCATAAAGCGCTGGCCCTTCAAGCTCGGTGACGGGAGCGCCTACGAGGGCTGGTGGGGGCTGGGAAGCCTTCCAAAGCTGAACACGACGAACCCCGAGGTGAAGGATTACCTCTTTGGCGCGGCAATGAAGTGGCTCGACTTCGGCTTCGACGGGATCAGAGTGGACACCCCCGCGGACCTCGTGAACGCCGACGAGTTCTTCCGCGAGTTCAGGGAGAGGATCAAGGAGAGGCATCCCGACGCCTACCTCGTAGGGGAGATCTGGACGCTCTCGCCCGAGTGGGTTAGGGGAGATAAATTCGACTCCCTCATGAACTACGCCCTCGGAAGGGACATCCTCCTGCCCTACGCCCGGGGAACCCTCAGCGGAAAAACGGCCCTCAACCTGCTCGGGAAGTACTACGCCTCGTACGGTGAAAACGTGGTTGCCATGGGCTTCAACCTCGTCGATTCCCACGACACGTCGAGGGCCCTGACCGATCTCGGCGGCGGGGAACTTGGAGAGGAGCCAAAGCCCGAAGCCGTTAAAAGGCTCAAGCTCCTCTCCGCCCTGCTCTACACGCTGCCGGGCATGCCTGTGACGTTCCAGGGCGACGAGTGCGGCTTTCTGGGGGACAAAAACCACTACGACGAGCAGCGCTATCCACTCCAGTGGGACGAGTGCAACACCAGCCTCGTTGAGCACTACAGGAGCCTTGGAAAGCTAAGGGAGAGCGTCCCCGCCCTGACCAGCAGCAAGATAAGCTTTTACATGGCGAAAGACGGCGTAATTGCATTTTTCCGCGGACACGGGAACGAGGTTCTCGTTGTGGCCAACAACGGGGAGGCACGGGCGGAGATACCCCTTCCCCCTGGAACGTGGGAGGAGGTGTGGCCCGGGAGCGGGAGCTACAGCAACAGCCTTGACGTCCCGCCCGTGAGCCTGATCGTTCTCCGCAGGGGCTGACCCCTTTTCTTTTCTCTGCCCAGATCTGGGGCGAAAGCTTAATAAACCCAGCTTTCCAAGTTTTTTGCCCCTTGCCGGAAGGCTTAATAGCCGGAAGGGAGAAAAATCCGTTGAGGTGGTTGGAAATGGTTGAGAAGTTCGACAAGATATACGACTACTACGTGGACAAGGGCTACGAGCCGAACAAGAAGAGGGACATAATAGCGGTTTTCCGCGTTACCCCTGCTGAGGGATACACCATCGAGGCGGCCGCAGGTGCAGTCGCCGCCGAGAGCTCGACCGGAACCTGGACGACCCTTTACCCCTGGTACGAGCAGGAGCGCTGGGCCGACCTTTCAGCTAAGGCCTACGACTTCATCGACATGGGCGACGGAAGCTGGATCGTCAGGATCGCCTACCCGTTCCACGCCTTCGAGGAGTGGAATTTACCGGGCCTTCTCGCGAGTATAGCCGGAAACGTCTTCGGAATGAAGCGCGTTAAGGGTCTTCGCCTTGAGGACCTCTACATTCCCGAGATAGTCCTCAGGAACTTCAACGGGCCGGCCTTCGGTATCGAGGGCGTCAGGAAGATGCTCGAAATCTATGACAGACCCCTCTACGGCGTCGTCCCCAAGCCCAAGGTAGGCTACTCGCCGGAGGAGTTTGAAAAGCTAGCCTACGAGCTCCTCTCCAACGGTGCGGACTACATGAAGGACGACGAGAACCTCACGAGCCCCTGGTACAACCGCTTCGACGAGAGGGCGGAGATAGTGGCGAGGGTCATCGACAAGGTCGAGAACGAGACCGGCGAGAAGAAGACCTGGTTCGCCAACATCACCGCAGACGTTCGCGAGATGGAGAGGCGCCTTGAGATTCTGGCAGACCTCGGACTCAAGCACGCGATGGTTGACGTCGTCATAACCGGCTGGGGAGCGCTCGAGTACATCCGCGACCTGGCGGCCGACTACGGGCTGGCCATTCACGGCCACAGGGCGATGCACGCGGCCTTCACGAGGAACAAGTACCACGGCATCTCGATGTTCGTCCTGGCCAAGCTCTACAGGATTATAGGAATTGACCAGCTCCACGTTGGAACCGCCGGCGCCGGAAAGCTCGAGGGTGGAAAATGGGACGTCATCCAGAACGCGAGGATTCTCAGGGAGGAAACCTACACCCCGGACGAGAACGACGTCTTCCACCTCGAGCAGAAGTTCTACGGCATGAAGCCAGCCTTCCCGACCAGCTCAGGCGGTCTCCACCCGGGCAACATCGAGCCGGTCATAGAGGCCCTCGGAAAGGACATTGTTTTACAGCTCGGCGGTGGAACCCTCGGCCACCCGGACGGACCGGGAGCGGGAGCGAGGGCGGTAAGACAGGCCATCGACGCCATAATGCAGGGAATCCCGCTCGACGAGTACGCCAAGACCCACAAGGAGCTCGCTCGCGCCCTCGAGAAGTGGGGCCACGTCACGCCGGTCTGATCGTTGCCTCTTTTCGCTCTTTCTCCGTTTTCTTCTGTATTTCAAAAAAGGGAATCAGAGGGCCGAGACGTGGAACAGGTTCTCCATGAGCCTTCCGAAGAGGTAGCTCAGGAAGGCCGCTCCAAGCCCTGTCGAGACCATCTCGGCTATCTTGGTCTTCAGGGAGATGCCCGAGAGGAGGGCTATTAGAGTCGCGACCACCGCGAGCGCGGCCCCGGCGAGGCCTATCGAGATTGGAAGTGCCACGAGGGAAGACGGGGCCAAGAAGTACGGGAGTACCGGAAAGAGAACACCGAGCAGGTACGCCAGTCCGGTGTAGACCGCAGACCGAACCTCGTTTTCTTCACCCCCTTCCCCCACGAGGAGCCTCATTATTGCGTCGTGGTTGGAGGAGAGCCTCTCGGCCACCTCCCCCGCGACGTCCTCGGGTATTCCGACTTCGGTCAGCTTTTCGAAGAGCTCCTCCTTCGCCCGCTCGGGGGACACCTTGAAGAGAACCTCCATGCGCCTTCTCACGCTCTCGTTGACCTGCCTCTGGGATCTAACGGATATGAAGGCCCCTATTGCCATAGAGAGGGCCCCTGCGACGCCGACGATGAGGCCGCTTATACCTACAACCCTCGGAGAGTTCACGTAGACGGCCGAAAGCCCCGTAACGGCCCCGAGGAGCTCCACCAGGCCATCGTTCATCCCGAGGACTAAGTCCCTGACGTTCTCCGCATGGAAGCGCCTTTTGGTCTCGGCGAAGAAGTGCTCGTGTTCCAGCTCATCGAGGATAACCTTCGACAGCTCGATCCTCTCCTCCTCGCTTAAATCGAAGCTCGTTAGAAAGCGGTAGTACTTCTCGATGGCCGAGTTCTCCCCCATCTCGAGGAGCGATGCGACGGCGCCGGGACCGAGGAGTTTCCGGAGCAGCCTTACGGACGTTATCTTAAGGCGTCCAACCCTGACCCTCGGAACTTCAGCGTTTCTCCTCCTGAGGAAATCGTGCCAGAACTTGGCGTGCTTCGCCTCTATGTTCGAAAGCCTCAGGAACTCGTTCCTCAACCTCTCGTCCTTCTCCACTTTCGCGAGGCTCGAATAGAGAACCGAGTCCTGGTACTCGTCCGCGTAAAACTTCCTCGCGAGCTCGATCTCCTCCATCCTCTCACCCCTCAGATCTCGTCTCGGGATCAGAAAAACGTTCCGGCAGGGATATACCTCACTGGTCGTAATTGCCCAGGAAGCGCCTATTGTAGCTTTTCCAACATTTCAGTATTGAACCAAAAAATTATTATACTTTGAAGGACTAACTTTGAACATGAACGTAAGGGGAGCCCGGACTGTGGGCTCTAATAACTCGTTCTAATAACGCTTCCGTGTCTGTGCAGCCCGGCTCTTCTTGCGTTGGGGGTGATCCACGTGAAAAAGCGCACGCTCTTTCTGCTCTATCTTTTAATCGGCTCCTACCTAAACGTGGGTTTCGTGGCTTTTCCCCGCCCCGTTCAGGCCCAGGATACGTACGTTTTCCAGGACGACTTCAACGACAACGTTCTCGACACGGATAAGTGGACCGAGGAGGTCGCTGGCGATGGAAACAGGTACCTCGAGGCAAACGGGGAGGCCCAGTTCGTTACCCACGGGGGCAGGACCGGGAACTACGCCACCGAGCACGCCTTCTTAAGGAGTTCCGTGATCACGGTGGGCAACTGGAGCTACGTGGTGTTCTCGGGAAGGTGGAAGTTCACCGATCCTGGGACGGCAGAGATGTGGCTTAGAATCTACGATGCCGACTCCGGGAACTACGTGGGCGTTCGCTACGTCAGCTGGCCGTCGGACAAGATAGCTTACGACAGACCGGAGGGCTCGATAACCGACTACCGGACGATTCCGAGGGATTACATCGATTTCAGGGTGGTTCTGTACGAGGACCGCTTTGAGTACTGGGAGGGCGGCGTGCTCGTGAAAACCGTGTACACGGCGGGGATGAAGGGCGTCACACACTTCCAGCTCGTAATAGGGGGCTGGGACGATACCCCGGTTGATTCCCACCTGTACTTCGATGATATAGCGGTTGAATACGGCTATACACCGACGGAAGAGAACCTTGAGATAGCCATCCTCTCGCCGGAGGAGAGGGTTTACAGTACGTACACGATAGACCTGAACGTTACCGCCAACAAACCCGTTCAGGAGTGGAGGTACTCCCTCAACGGCGGGGAAAACGTCACGTTCAAGCCGAACACGACCATAACTGCTCAGGGCGGTGAAAACCGGCTCGTGGTTTACGCCATTGCCGGCGACGAGCTGGCGGAATCGAGGGTGAGCTTCTACGTGAACGCGAGCGAGGAGGACGATACTCCCCCCGGGACCGTTGAAAACCTCTCCCATGAGGTGGGCGTGGACTACATCCGCTGGACGTGGGACAATCCCCGGGACGAAGACTTCGATACCGCCCTGGTGTACATCGACGGAAAATTCCGGGGCGAGACGGACGAGGGCGAATGGCTGCTGGATGGACTTTCCCCCGGGGAAACGCACACGATTGGAATTCTCACGAGGGATCACTCGGGAAACGTGAACACCACCTGGGTGAACGACACGGCAACGACCCAGGTTCCATCTCAAACCGTCTACGTAAACGAGAGCGGCTGGTGGTACGAGGGAGGAAGCTTCAACCCCAGCGAGACGCCGCTTGAGGATGGCCTGAAGAACGCGGTCAAGGGTGGCAGGGTCGTGGTCCTCGCCGGCAGATACGGTGAGAGCGTGAAGATCAGCAAGCCCCTTACAGTGGAAACTGCTGAAGGTGCGGTGGTCAGCGGTGATGGCTCGGGAGTGGAGAAGGGAATGAAACCCGTCTTCTACGTGAGCTCGGACAACGTTACGGTGAGGGGCTTCAACGTTACCACCGCCCTATCGAACATCGGCATCTGGGTGGACGGCGGCGTGAACTGCACCGTTGAAAACGTCACGGTCAGAATTGCGGAGACGGAGGAGAGCGAGCATTACGGGATATACCTCAGCTACGGCGGGAACAACGTCGTCAGGGACAGCGAGGTCAGTGTTTCGGGCTTTCAGGGAGTGGGGATATACCTGTACGAGGGGGAAACACCAAGCGACGTTTACGGCAACGCTGTTGAGGTTTTAGGCGACAGCGCGGACGGGATAGAGGTGTTCTACACTTCAGCACGCGTTTCCAACAACACCGTCTCCATCGGGGGAGTTAGCGAGAACTCCGGATACGCCCTCTACCTTTACCTCGCGGGCGATTCCTCCATTGAGGGCAACGAACTGACAACGAACCCGAACGAGTCCAGAGCGTGGGCGATAAACGTTGTTGGAGAGTTCAAGGGCTCGCTGAGTGGGAACAGGATAAACGAAGTTCCAACCGAGATTACCTGCCCCGAGAACTGTCTCGTGAGAGCGGTTTCTCCGGAGAACCGCCCTGCGCCGCCGGATGGATACGGCGACATTGGGGAGTACCTGGAGATAGACGTGGACAGCTGGCTTTACCTGGGCGTCTATTACGAGGATTCTTCTCTCGATGGCCTCGTGGAAGACAGCCTCAGGATTTGGCGCTTCACTGAGGGCTGGACGCTCGATGGAACGAGCGGGCATCGTCTCGACGCCAGCAGGAACCTCGTCGAGGCGAACTTAACCGGACCCGGTATCTTTGCACCGCTCGCCTTGGAGAAAACCGACGTTACTCCTCCGGTCATAAGCTTCGTTGATCCAACGCCCGGGAACGGCTCTCTGCTTGGAAACTCAACCGTCGTGATAAACGTAACGTCGAGCGAAAACCTCTCGCGGGCTGTTCTTGAGTTTGACGGAGAGAACCATACTATGCTCGGCTCGGGGAGGGGCTGGTATTACCGGATGAGCGTTTCTGATGGCTCACACACATTCAGAGTTCACGGCATGGACACTGCCGGTAATAACGGGACGAGCGAGGAGAGGAGTTTCGAAGTTGATACCAAGGCTCCGGAGTATTCGAACGTTGGTCAGGATGAGATGGGCGTTCCCCCCGGTAGGGAGGTACACGTTCACGCCCTCTGGAAAGATCCACACCTCTCTGGGGCCGTTCTTTACACGAATGTATCGGGCTCGTGGGATAACTCAGGGGATGTGAGCTTTGAGGGCGCTGATGGCTGGAGTAACTTCACGATCTCCACGGACGGCCTCGAGCCGGGCCTCTACTGCTGGAGGATAACCGGCGAGGACGTTCTCGGGCACGTGAACACGACGCCGATGGGGTGCTTCAGGGTTTACGCACCCCTGGAAATAGTCTCATACTCCCCGGAGAGTCCCGTTGAGAGCTACGTCGGCGATACGGTCGAGTTCTCCGTAACCGCGAACCAGATCGTAAACGTCACCTGGTACCTCGATGGAAGTATCGTGAAGACGGAGAAGAACGTTGAGACATCTACCTACAAGAACTCCGACGTGGGTGAGGGAGAACACGGCCTCAGGGCCGTTGTCGTGAACTCAAACGGTTCGGCAAGCCAGTTCTGGGCGTGGTACGTCTATCCCAGACCAAACCTCACGATTACCTTTGTCAGGCCCACCCCCGAGAACGGGGCAAGGCTCAACGTGAGGAAGATCATCATCAACGTTACCTCCTCGCTCGACCTCAGCAGGGTTACCCTCGAGTGGAACGGCGTCAACAAGAGCATGGAAGGTTCTGGACGGAACTGGTGGGCCCTGATGGAAAACCTAACCGACGGTACCTACACCTTCCGCGTCTACGGCTCTGCAGGGGGAATTAATGGCTCCACGGAAGAGAGGGCTGTAGAAATAGACGCAACGGCCCCTGAATTCTTGGAGTACGGTCAGGCTGAGGACGAGGTGATAGTCGGTGATAAAGCCGAGGTCTTTGCGAAGTGGACCGATGCCCACCTTGAGGGGGCGGTTCTGGTTACGAACGCGACCCTCGTTGATGGAGAGTTCACGTGGACGGAAAGCCCGCTCCAGATCGCCGATGGCTGGAGCAACGGGACGATAACCACGGATGAAAACTTCGCCGGAAAGGTCTTCTGCTGGTACATTCGTGCGAGGGATTCCTTCGGAAACGAGAACAGAACGCCTCAAATGTGCTTCAGGGTGGAGGAGAGACTGAGGATACTCTCGTTTTCGCCGGAGGAGAGGGAAGTGGAGCTGAGGGAGAACGAAACGGCGTCGTTTTCTATAACCCTCAACAGGATCGCGAACGTCAGCTGGGCCGTTAATGGGACCGTCGTCCTCAATGAGGAAACCAGCGAGTCCACGTACGAGAACTCCAGCCTGATTCCAGGCCTCTGGAACGTCAGCGTGAGGGCTGAAAATGGGAACGGCGTTGCGGAACACTGGTGGCTGGTGCGCGTAATGAAGCTGGAAAGCCTGCCCGAGATCGTTGTCTTAGAGCCCGGGAACGGCTCAAAGATAAAGGGAAGCTGGGTGATGGTCAGGGCGAGGGCGAGCGGTGAACTCTCTCTGGCGGTGCTGGAGCTTGACGGCGTTAATCACACGATGCTCGGTTCCGGGAAAAACTGGAGCCTGAACGTATCGCTTACGGACGGCCATCACTCCCTAAGGGTTTACGGCATGGACCTGACTGGGCGGAAGACAGTGAGCAAAGGACTGACCTTTGAGTCGGACGGAAACCCGCCGGAGATTGCCATAGAGTGTCCCACCGCCGTGAGCGAGGGTTCTCTGGTAACTCTGAACGTGAGCCTGTACGACGTCCATCCGGATGCCTATAGGATTTACCGGGACGGTGTTCTGCAGGTGGAAGACGGCTACTCCACCAACACAACCTTGAGGATGGAGTTTCGGGCAGTTGAACCCGGGATCGTGGAGTACAAGGTATGGGCAAACGACACCTTTGGATGGGAGAACGAGGCAACCGTGCGGATTCATGTGAGGGACACGACGCCTCCGAGGCTTGTTCTTCTTTCCCCCACCCCCGAGAACGGCTCAATCCTGAACAGGAACCTCGTGGAGTTCAAGCTGAGTTCAAGCGAAAATCTATCGAGGGCGATCCTCGTTATAAACGGAACCGGCTACGAGATGACGGGATCCGGAACGGAGTGGAGCGCGTCGGTGTTCCTGCCGGATGGCATGTACCGGTTTTACGTTGAGGCATGGGACGCCGGGGGAAACCTTAACGAGACGGAACGCAGAACTTTCACCATCGATACGACACCGCCGGTTCTTTCCTTCGTTTCGCCGACGCCTGCGGATTCATCCCTCGTAGGTTCGTGTACGATGACCATCGCTGTAAACGCGAGCGAAGAACTGAGCGAAGCCCTGCTCGAGTTCAACGGTGTAAACGTCACGATGAGCGGGTCGGGCAGGCACTGGGCCTTTACCGGTGAACTCTGCCACGCTGACGGCAGTTACTCCTTCAGGGTTTACGGAACCGACCTCGGGAACAACACCGGCGTTAGCGATGTCAGAACCGTTGAGGTTGACTCAACGCCCCCGCTAATCCAGTGGACGCGCGCCGTTAACATGAGCCGCCTTGGGGGGATGATCTTCAGGGCGGAGAGGCTCTCCACCGCGTTCTTCGAGTTCAACGTCACCGACGCACATCCTATGAGTTACAGGGTTTACCTGAATCCAAAGCCGGGCCTTCTGGAGCCTCCCGTGCGTGGGGGAAGCTATCGGAGCGGTGTTCCCTTTGAATTCCCGGTCAGAACTAACGATGTGGGAACTGACGTCTATAAAGTGGTCATTTACGACGCCGCCCTGAATCGCGTTGAGCTAACGCTCGCCGTTAGGGTCGTTGATACAACTCCTCCGGCGCCGGTTGGTGAGCTGAAGGTCACGACCAACAGTTCCGGGTTCGTGGTAACTTGGCTGAACCCGCGGGACGACGACTTCCAGAGGGTTGAGCTTTACCTTGACCCTAAGGAGATGGAGAACGAAAGGGGAGAGCGGGTTCTTGACTGGAACTCGTCCCTCGTGGCCAACCTGACCGGGGAACCCGGTGGGGAGATGCGGTTCTCGATGAGGCTTGGCCATGGAAGACACGTCCTGTACGCGAGGACCTTTGATAGATACGGAAACGGCGGGAGTCCTGTTGAAGTTGCCTTCACGGTTCCGCTGCCCGAGTTCGCGCTCAACTACACCGGTTCAACGCCCGAGAACGGAACGATCCTCCCGGGCGATGTTCATGAGGTCACCGTGGACGTATTCTCAAGCGTTCCCCTAACAGAGTGCCGCCTCCTCTGGAACGGCGAGCCGGTGGAAATGGAGGTTTTGGAAAACTCCTGCAGGGCAAAGGTGGAGGTCGTTCCGGGAGGGGAATACAGCTTCTCGGTTTTCGCGGTGGACGTTTACCGCCGCGGTGTCTCCATGCCGGTGAGGACCTTCTCGGTGGAGGGAACGTGCTTTGGCAAGAAAACCAGCCTCGAACTGCATCCACCGGGAGAGGTGAGCTCCCTGCGCTTCCCAGTGAACTTCACCTTCGTGACGAGTGCCCTCGCGAGGGTCTACACCTACCGCGCCTCGATCAGGGGGATGGAGGTAGAGAGAACCTTTGAGCCGGAGATCGAGATCACTGGTCACAAAGACGTTGCCGGACCCTTCGGAAAGGTTGAGAGGCTCTACGTGATAGAAGGCCGCTTCCTCGTTGATCTGTGGGATATAAGGGATGCGGTTCTGAAGGGGGCTGAGGAGGGTGAGCCCGTTGTCATCGAGGTAACCGCCACCGACTACTGCGGCGGGGAGATAAAGGCAGAGGGAACACTCGTTGCCTGCAGAAAGGCGGAGAGCCCTGATCTCTCGGTAGAAGTCGGGGACGTTTATTACCGGGACGATGATGTCGTGATGTCCGCGGAGGTAGTCAACGGAGTGCCCCTGAGGGGACTCTACTACTCAATCAACGGCGGCCCCTGGGTGGAGTTCAACGGCACTGTGAACCTGACAAGCTTCCTCGAGCGGGGAGAGAACACAGTAGCAGTCAAGGCTGTGAGCGGATGCGGCCTTACCGCCGAAACCACCGAGAGGGTTTTCGTCGGGCCCCCGCGCGAGGGCGATTGGATAGTGAACGACACGGAGGAGTGCATCGGACACGAGTTCAGCGTTAACGGCGGCCTTATTGTGACCGACACGGGAAACCTGACCCTTAGGGGCTGCAGGATTCACCTCGGCGGGAGCGTTCGGCTGAACGGGGTGATGAGGGCCTTCGATGGTTCCCTGATCGGGAACGCGAGCGGGTTCTCGGGAGGTCTGGGAAGGCTTGAGATGAGGGGTTCGACCCTTGAAAACAGCGGGGCGGGCAGCTTTGTCGAGGGCACAGCTCTCGTCTCGAACTCGGTTCTCTACGGCGAGTTCAGCTTCGAGTTTACGGAGCTTAAAATAGACTCCAGCATCGTAAACGGGGGCCTTTCCATCCTCGGATCAGGGAAGGTGACCAACACGGTGGTGACCGGCGGAAGCGGAATCGCCCTTACCGGTATGGACGGGGGGACCATCGAGAACGTCACCCTTCAGGACTGCGACTACGGAATTCATTTGGTGGACGACAACGGAAGAAACGTGGCCTTCAGGAACATCCTCGTGGAAAACCCGAGGGACGCGGCCCTTTTCATCGACGCAGGCTTCGGCTACCTGCCGGGGGAGGGTGTTTTCACGAACCTCACCGTGATCGGTGGAACCGTGATCATCAACGGTGGAAGTGCGGCCTTTGAGAGCTCCTCGATAGAACCCAAGAGCGGCTACGCGGTGCTTGTGAACGCGGGAGGGAAGATCCTGACGTTCCGGAACTCCAGCGTGGCCGGGAGGGGCGTTCTGGTCAGGAAACTTGCCACGCTCTCGCTCCAGGACAGCAACCTCAGTGGGGACGTCAGGGGTGATCTCGACTACCTTGAGGTTCTGGTGAGCAGGGGAAGGAAGGCGTCGCTCAGGGAGGGCTCACTGAGAAACGTTCACGCTGAGATAAAGGGCGTTCTCTCGATCGTTGATTACACCGTCGATGGGGGCAATATAGTCGCTTACGGAAGCGGAACTCTTCGTGTGGAGGACGAGGACGGAATCCCGGCCACGAACCCCTCTGATGAAGACGCAAGCGTTCTGCGGAACGTGGACGTTGAGGGTTACTCCCCCGGGGGAAACGCCCACATAGTGATATTCAACTCGAGGCTTGAGAACTCCTCTCTCGTAACGGACTCCCGGTGGCTTCTGATCAGGGGAAGCGTAATCAACGGCGAGCTGAGCCTCAACACGGGGGAGGAATCCCTCAGCCCGCCGGTGGAAACGTCCGCCTTTGGCGCCACGGCCGGGTGGTATTACAGCACGATGTACCCCTCGGGGGATTGGTATTACTCCCCGGATAGCACTGGCATGATCCCGGGTGACGGTCCCTTCTTCGCCCGCTCATCAACCGCTCCGAGCGGGTGGGGTTCGGGCACAGCCGTCGGAACGTTCAGGACCCTCTATCTGAAGAGAACCTTCAGCGTGGATGAGCTCCCGGCCAAGGCGATTCTCAAGTACTCGGCCTTCGGAAGGGTCGATGTGTACGTGAACGGTCGCCGGGTCGTCCACGACAGGAAGGTCGGGCACCTGTCCTTTGGCCTGCTCGGCCTTCGCGTCCTGCCGCACTCGGGGAGCGCTGACGTTGCCCCTTACCTAATGCCGGGCAGGAACCTCATAGCAGTTCGCGTAATCCTCCCCTCAGGTTACCCCTATTCGAACCTCGGGGCTTTCAGGGCATCCTTAAGGCTCGAAAGCGGCCTCTCAGCGGTAACCGACAGCGTTCTGAACGGGGACGTGGGCGGCTACGGAACGAGGGCGATCTTCGCCCGGGATGATGTCCACGGCAGACTGAGCTTCGACTACCTCTCGTGGGTAACCGTCTCCGACTCAAAGGTCCAGGGTACTGTGGACTGTGTGGGAAGGATTGAGCTGATCAACAGCGAGTTGGAGGGCAACGGGAGCGGTACCGGGCTTGGGATGACTGACTACGGTGCGATCTCGGTCGAGAACTCCAGAGTTCACGGCTTCGAGTACGGAATAATGGGGGCCAGTGAGGTCAACGTGACCGGGAGCGAGATCTACGACAACAACGTTGGGATAAGCCTTCAGAGCGCGAGAATTCTCATCAGGGACTCCTACATCAGGGACAACGGGATCGGCGTGGTGACTCACAACGTCACGGGAATGATAGAGAACAACGTGATCTACGGAAACGACGTTGGAATAGACGTGAACACCGGAGGAACGGCCTACGCAAGGGGGAACCGGCTCTCAATAACCCACGACACCGTACTGGGGAACTCCCTCGGTGTTCGCTTCAGCGGTGGAGCCGGTCCCGGTTATCTGAGCCTTACTAAGAGCCTGATCCAGAACAACGACCTCGGCCTGCTCCTCAACTCCACGATGATGCCGGGCATGGAGTTCGACTCGCTGGTAAACTACAGGGACGTGCTCATCGAGGGCCGCTTTTCACCCGTGTTCCGCTTCATTGACTGGGGAGGGACCGAGCCGAGGATGGTGCTCAGCTACCCCGATGGTTTTATGTACACGCGCGACGGTGAGGTGAGGGACGATTACGACATTCTCGCCCTGAACTGGAAGCCCGTCATCCTCCGCAACTCGACCTCCGTGGGTGCTGACTGGGGTTCCAGCCTGCTTTCGGCCTCGTTGAACGTGCATCCCCTCGAAAAAGGCTCGGTCAAAGGCGTCGTGACCCTCGCCGGAAGGGCGGTATCGAGGGAGGGCCTGTCCCAGGTGCGCTACTCCCTGGACATGAACGGGAGCGTTGAGACGATTGCTGAGGTGAACGTTGACTCGGACACCTACGACGGCTATGTTCTCTTAGACACGGTCGGGATGAACCTGACGGGCTGGGGAACGCTGAGGTTTACTGCGGTCGATTCCACGGGCAAAAACCTGACGAGTGCCGTGAGGGTGTACTTTGCCAACGCCGAGATCGTGATAGAGAACGTGAGCGCCACCAACGCCACGAACATCTACAGCCTCTACCGGATCAAGTACATACCCGTGGAAGAGGGCTTCTTGAAGAGCTGGCCAAACCGGGACAGGTTCGCCAACGTCACAGTCGTGCTCAAGAACACCGGCCTGATAAACGGGAGCGCAAGGCTCGTGCTCGACCTGCCGGAGTACGTGGAGAGGCACACCGGTAATGTTGAGGCCTTAGCATACATTCCCCCCAACGGTTCGCTGTCCCTCAGGTTCTCCCTTCCGATAGTGGAGTACAACTGGGAAACCCTGACGTGGGACGTTCTGCCCGATGAACTCCCGAGCTTTGGCAGGTTCACGGCCTGGGTCAGACTTTATGACTCCGACAACGTGCTGAGGGCGGAGGTACCGGTTACGGTGGGATTCACCCTCGGCCCGGTCTTCAAGATAACGGGATACAGCATGTATTCGTATTCCCGGAAGTACTGTAGGGGTTATCCCCAGTCCTGCCACCACGATCCCCCCTACGACGGTGACGGCGACGACGTCGTCGAGGCCGCTGAGAGCCACCACTTTGACATGGGCTACGAGAACGTTGGTGACACCGACGCCAACGTGAGGTGGATAAGTGTCAAGGAACACATCCCAGAGAAGTATCCGGGAAAGAAGACACTCCGCATGAACACCGTTGAGATATTCAACGATTCATCCAGCCTGTGGGACACGGATCCCGATTCGTTCCACCTGCTCGGAAGCGCCCCCGTTGGGGTTGAGAAGACTGGAATGGATGTCTTCATAGACTGGTGGCCGGATCTGCCCCCGATCATGATACCCCCAGTCAATTTCACCGGCGATTATCTCATCAGCGCCGACTTCTACTACTCCGACGAAAATGGGAGGGACTACTCTACCCCCAGCCTGAACTACAAAAAGAGGCCCGTAAAGGCTCTGAACAAGACGTTCGTGCCCCTGACTGTGCGTATGAACCCCGTGGACGTCAGGATTGTTGCCGTCAAGAACGAAAAGACGTACGTTACCATGCACAACACCAACGGGAACGTGTACTACGACTACTTCGTCCAGGGCTCCTACGGTCCGGGTGAGGGCTTCAGGTGGTACCACTTCATACCTCCGGGCTTCACGATGAGGGCGATAGCCGGGGACAGCCGCGAGCCCCAGAGGACGGTACCCCACTACAGGATCATAGTGGGTTTCAAGCCCTCGACGGTCGGAAGCTACCTCAAGCTGTTCGCCTCCACACTGAACGCCGTCCTCGGGGTGCT
Source organism: Thermococcus sp. AM4 (assembly GCF_000151205.2). Classification (NCBI taxonomy): domain Archaea; kingdom Methanobacteriati; phylum Methanobacteriota; class Thermococci; order Thermococcales; family Thermococcaceae; genus Thermococcus; species Thermococcus sp. AM4. The sequence goes on along the minus strand of NC_016051.1, from coordinate 1,036,531 downwards.
TGGAATCGACGTTCCCGCTGATACGCTTACCCTTGCCCTCGCACACACCGTGCTCAAGGTTGTGAACCTAGCCGAGACCATAGACTTCCAGACGGATTCCGAGAGCTTCGAGTCCATAAACGCCAGTCCCAGGAGGAGCGAGGTCGATGCCGAGCTCCTGTCAAGCAACGAGACGGTTATAGCGCCCGTTGGCATAGACACCTTCGCCCGGCTTGAGAAGAACTACGGAATGGACAGGGAGTACTACAACAGCCTGGAGAACCTCAACGAACTGCCCGCCGCCGAGCAGGCCCGGGTCCTCGGGAAGTTCGTGAAGGCGATAGCCCTCGATGAGGACCTTCAGCTCCTCCTCTTGGAGACGATAATAGAGGTGAGCAATGCGAACCTCTACTACAACCTCGGAAAGGTCATGAAGGGCGCGATAACACAGAACCCGGAGGCGATAGTCAGCGGAAGCGAGGCGATAGGCACCGCGGCACTGAAGAAGGCCCTGAAGGAGGCCGCCAAGGAGGCGGTCCTCGATGAGCTGAAGAAGACGAGCTACTATAAGGGCCTGACCCCGGAGGAGCAGGAGGCCTACAAGAACAAGGTCGGAAAGGGCGTCGCTGCCATCGTCGTCTACACCTTTGATATGTCCCAGTTCGTTACCTACCTGGCCCTTGCCCCGGTTCCAGGAACCAAAACGATATACGTCCTCGATCCTCCGGGTAACTTCACGGTGCATCCGGAAGACTCAAACGTGACCCTCTTAGGAGGCGGAGCCGTTGGGACGGGCGTTGGCAGGGTCTCGCTCTCCCTGGGCGATGTGGACGTTTACAACGCCAGCTACCTGGTTTCAACAGAGAGCCTTCCGATAGCATCGCTCTTCAACGGAACCCTGCTATGGATGAGCACCAGAGTTGAGGGCGTTAGAATTGGGGAGATGCTCGGGAACGTGACGATAACCATGAGGCCAACGGCGGATAGCGCGAACAGGCTCTTGGCTGCGCTCCGTGAGGAGGGCATGGTCGGGACGCTCCTCTCTGGCTATTTTGCGGGGAAGCCTCGCTGGAACGTCTCGATGGACTGGGGTAGGGTAGTCATCTTTGCCACTGGAATCCTCAACGCCTACCCCACGGAGGATAAGGTTAGCGTAAGCATCTTCACGAACGCGAGCCTCACCCTCGCCAACGTGACCCGCGTCGGTCGCTACGGGAACTTCATCGAGATTAGGCCCTCCTTCGTTCCCCTGAACTCAACCGAGGTAAACGTAACCGGAAATGCCTCCGTGGGAACCTCAAACGACTTTATCACGGTTGTGAGGGGCAGGGTTGAAAACCTGGAACTCAACGCGGCACCGCTGAAGCTCAGACTCGGGGATGCGATAACCGTAACCGCCCCCGCGGCGTGTGCGATCGAGTGGAGGTTAGACGGAAAAACCGGACGGGGCATCTTCGTTCCGACGGACGCCGTCGCGCCAGGAAACCACACGCTTGAGGTCACGTGCCTCATCGGAAACCTCAGTGAGTCCAGGACCTTCACGGTTGAGACGGTAACACCGCCCATCGTTACTAAGAAAGTCGCGGGCACCCTCGTGGATAGCTCAGGATTCATCGTGCTCGAGTTCGACACGGATCTTCAGATGATTTCCCTCGTCTCAGAGGGGAAGCTGAAGGGTGTAGTAGCAGTGTCCCAGAACCCTGGAGGGAGAGTGGAGGGCTATCTCGTGTACTCGACGTTCAACGTCACCCATCCCTCGAACTGGAGCGTTAACAACGTTACCCTCTACTTCAGGGTGCCGAGGAGGTGGTTTGAGAACAACAACGTCAGCCCGGGAGATGTTGTCCTCCTTCGCCACGGCTACGGCTGGACTGAGTACCGGCCCGTTTTAGAGTACGGGGATGGGGAGTACCTCCACTACCACGTCAGGGTACCTGCGCTCTCGGTCTTTGTTGTTGCCAAAAAGCTCAGCGTGGAGGAAAACGAGACACCAACGGAAACGCCAACCCCAACCGAAAGTCAGACTGAAACCGTTCCCGGTACTCCCGAAGGGGGAAGTGGCATCAAATTGCCCTACTACGCTCTGTTGGCCCTTGCGGCCGTGCTGCTCCTACTGGTTTATCTGCGCAGGAGGTGAGAAAATTGGGTGCGGGTCGATCTTTGCTTCTTTTTCTGTTTCTTTCGTGCGTTTTGACGCTTTCGTTTGTAAGTGCGGGAAGTTCCTCTGAAAAGATAGCCTTCCACGACGATTTCAGCTCGGGAGACGTCTCGGGAAAATGGAGCATAGACATCGCGGGAAGCGGAAACAGGTTCAGCGAGGAAGACGGTGCCGCGGTTTTCGAGACCTACGGCAGCAGGTTCAAGGATTATCGCAAGGAGCACGCCTTTCTCCGGAGTCGGGTTATCACGATTGAGAACTGGCGCTCCGTGACGTTCTCCGGAAGGTGGAAGTTCACCGATCCGGGGACGGCAGAGATGTGGTTCAGGATCTACGACCTCGACTCGGGGAAATACTTCGGGATGCGTTACATCAGCTGGCCATCGGACAAGATAGCCTACGACCTGCCAGGAGGGGCTGTGAGTGAGACCAGGAGAATTCCCAGGGATTACCGGACCTTCAAGGTAGTCCTCTACCCGGATCACGTGGAATTCTGGGAGTCGGGAGAATTGCTCAAAAACGTACCAACGGAGCAGTTTGGCCGCTCGACCCACTTCCAGCTCGTAATAGGCGGCTGGGACGACAGCCCGATGAAGTCCCACATCTACTTTGACGGGGTGGAGGTTTCCTACGAGCCAACTTCCACCGGAACGACTCGGAGTCAAACCGGGACATCAGGTCAGAAATCCAGTTCCGCAACTGGCTCCGGAAAAACCTGCGGGCCCGGCGCGATGCTTTTCCTCGCCCTTCTCGCAGCGGTGAGAAGGCGCTAACGCCTTTCATTTTCACCCAGGTAGAAGTCCGAAAAGAGCTCGACCTCCTGAACGTAGCTCCTCCTCAATTTTAAGGCCGTGTAGGCCCTCTCCAGCTCCCGGCCGAGGTAGAAGGCGTGCCTCGGGCTTATCTCGAAGCGCTCAAGAATCGTGTCTATTATCGCGTTCGGCTCGTCGCCGACGAGAGTTAGAACAGCTTTTGTTCCCCGGTAGGCGTTCACCCAGATTCTCCCGCCCTCAACCCAAATGCGGAAGTAAACCGGTTCGAGCTGGACGGGCCTTTCCCTCGCCTCAACAACCCCCTGAGCCGGCTCGAAGCGCCACTCCCTGGTTCTCTTCTCCTTCAGGATGAGCAGATCGAGGCCGAGGTCCTTTGGGGTTTCGAAGAGGTTCATGTCCACAGCCCTTCTCAGCTCCCTGACTGAGCCTTTAGCCTTTGCGCTCGTCTCCGTCGTAAGGAGAAGGCTTATCGAAAGCTCCTTAGCGATTCCAGCGAGCAAGGCGTTAATTCCCACGCTGTCCGCGTCGTAGAGCTCAATCACGTTTCCGACTCCAGCGAGGAGAACGTCGTCCGGGTTCCTCTCGCGGTAGAGCTGGAAGGCTGTAACCGAGCGCGCCAGGTGGGGAACCTGCTCGAGGATTAAATCGGGGATTAGGGTTTTGTAGCCCAAATCCAGAGCTTTTTCCTTGAGCCTCTCGAGAAACTCGACCCTCTCCGAGGGTTTAGCCGGGAAGAAACCCCTCCTCTGGTTCGTCGGGATTAGAACGACCGGCTTATCGGTGACGAGTTCCTCGATGTTGCTCTCATCAACGCTCAGGAAAAGGTCGGCGTAGTTCAAAGCTTTCTCGATTTCAGCGGTGTTGAGAGAATCGAAGCTGATTGGAACGTCGAAGCCCCTCTCTTTAAGTCTCCCGCGGATTTCTGGGAGGGATTCGATGAAATCGAGGTTCGTCTCTCCGGCAACCATTCCGATGTCGATTATGTCGGCCCCCTCGCGGAGGTAGTAGAGGGCCTTCTCAACGGTTCCAGCTATGCCGAGTCTCGGGGCGTCAACGACCTCGCCGAGAATCCTCGTCGGGAAGTCCCTTCCCGCGGGAAGGTTGCCGATGAGGACGTTCCCGGGCCTTTTAAGGGCCCTCTCGATGTAGCGCCTGTCCTTAGTCTTATTCCTGATGTCCTCGACCTTCTTCAGGCCGTCGAGGGAGAAGAGCTCGTCCGCCGGCTTTTCCCTGCTCAGCCTGAAGCCCTTCTCCAATGCCCTCAGCACGGCCGGTAAATCCATCGCGTTCCTCGGCCCCTTAAAGGTTGGAATTCCGATTTCGTCCTCGATGGGTTGAGCTGAACCCCTGACAAGGCCGGGAATCAGAATTAGGTCGTAGTCCTCGCTCCTCACACCGGCTCTCTTCAGGTAGCGGACTATCAGCTCTGGCGTCAGGAAAGCCGCGACGCTGACCGGCGTAACGAGGACGTCGCAACCTTTTCCATACTTCCTCACGAGCGGTTCGGCGAGTTTTCCCGTGACGAGGAGGATTCTCATGGTTGGAACTTCGGTGTTGGCCTTAAAAGCCCTCGGCCGGTAGGTGGCTCATCACCGCTCAGCCGGGAGTAGCTCGTCATCGGGCGTGGTGGATTGGGGAAGCCAATAAAAACCCTTTCGGCATCGAAAGGTTTTTGTCCTCGCCGGAAAATCAACTCAAGGTGGTAATATGGAAGGGCGCGACGCTTCGGTTGGAATAGTGTTCGGTGAATCGAGCACCGACCACTTCACGTTCATAGTCAACCCCAAGAACGAGCTCCCGCGCTTCGGGGAGTTCCTCGTCGTCAAAAACCGCGAGGGAGACGAGGTTTTGGCTCTCCTCAAGTCCATCAGAAACCTCAACTGGCTTATGGAAGCCGGAAGGGGAAGCTACGACTACGTTGAAAAAACCGTCAACGTTTTCTCGCGCGGAATCCTCGACAAGAGCGAGGAGATATTAGCTAATGCCAAGGTTCTCGGCGTTCTCAGAACGAGGGACGGCGAGTTTATGGTAAAGCCCGCCCCCAACCGCGTCCCCATAAAGCCGGGCGAGAGAGTTTATCTGGCCAGAGACGAGGACTTGGAGAGAATCTTCGCCAACGGGCACCTCAGAATTGGAAAGCTCATCGCGAGGGCCAACATAGAGGTCCGCCTCGACGCCAACAGGCTCGTTTCAAGACACTTCGCGGTCTTGGCCGTTACCGGAGCCGGTAAATCCAATACCATAGCGGTTCTCACCAAGGAGCTCGTGGACAACGTGAACGCGACCGTCGTTATCCTCGACCCCCACGGCGAGTATCAGAGGTTGAGCTGGCCCGGGGCGCGCGTCAACCCGATAAAGGCCACGATAGACCCCGGAAGGATAAGGCTGAGCGAGCTGGCAACGCTTCTCGGCATAGCCGAAAACGCGAGCCTTCAGAGGCGCTTCCTCGGGCTGATTTATAGGACGGTCAAGGAGGAGATGAGAAGGGACGGAAAGGTCGTCGGTGGTCTGCCATTCCTTGAGGCGATGGAGGACAAGATAGAGGAGTGGATACGCGTTTACGAGAACACCGACGACAAGGTAATCTACTACTACAACGAGAAGGGCATAGAGACGCCGAGGAAGATTCAGGCGAGGGATTTGGACTCCCTGATAAGGCTGAAGGACTACATAGGCGAGCTGAAGGCCAACTTCGGCGAGTTCATAAGCCCGGTAGATGTGCTCGGCGAGATAAGGCCCGGCATGGTGAACGTCATAGACCTCAGCGGAATGGAAGAGGAGCAGATGATAACGCTCGCGAGCTTCGTTTTGAGGGGAATCCTCAAGAACCGCATCGAGTACATCAAAGCCGTCAGAACGAGCGACAGGCTCACCGCGAGGGAGATACTGGAAGCTTACCCGGCCGTGAAGAAGCCAATTCTCGTCATAGTTGAGGAGGCACACATATTCGCTCCACGGGGTGAGAAGAACCCCGCAACCCTGTGGCTCGGCAAGATAGCGCGAGAGGGCAGGAAGTTCGGGGTTGGTTTGGGCATAGTGTCCCAGAGGCCGAAGAAGCTGGACGACGACATACTCAGCCAGACCAACACCAAGATAATCCTCAAGCTGGTTGAGCCCAACGACCAGCGCTACGTCCAGCAGGCGAGTGAGCAGATAAGCGAGGACCTGCTGAGCGATATAGCCTCCCTCGGCGTCGGTGAAGCGGTTATAGTCGGCTACGCCATCACGATTCCGGCGATGGTGAAGATTTATAACTTCGAGAAGGATTTCAACGGCCACTATGGAGGAAGGGACATAGATATCGTCGAGGAGTGGCTCGATGGGAAGGAGGAAGAGGTTAGCGAGGAAGAGGCCATAAGCGCCCTCCCGCTGTGAGGTGTTAAGATGAGGTTCGCGCACATAGCCGATGCCCATCTCGGCAGGGAGCAGTTCAACCAGCCCTTCCGCTACGAGGACTACGTTAGGGCCTTCCGCGAGGCGGTTGAGGAGGCCGTTAAAGCGAACGTGGACTTCATACTCATCGCCGGAGACCTCTTCCATGTGAGCAGGCCGTCGCCGAAGGCCCTGCGCGATGCGGTTGAGATACTCGAAATCCCGAGGAAGAAGGAAATCCCGGTCTTCGCCATCGAGGGCAACCACGACAAGACGATTCGGGAAGCTTCCATCTTCGACCTGCTCGAACACCTGGGCCTTCTAAGGACCCTCGGCCTCAGGAGGGAGGAAAAGAAAGACGAGTTCCTGCGGAGCAAGAAAATAGCGGACCGCTACCTCGTCTGGGCCGAAGTTGGAGACCTCAAAATCTACGGCCTGAGACACCACACGCGCTGGCAGCTCATAAGGGGCAACACCAACGTCCTGAAGGCCCTCTTCAAGAAGGGGGACATCTTGATGCTCCACCAGGCCGTTGACTACCTCGCGAAGGACACGCCCTATCAAGACGCCTTTGACCTGAGGCTGAGCGAACTCCCCGAGGGCTTCTCCTACTACGCCCTCGGGCACATACACGTGAGGAAAATAGCCGAACCGGAGCAGACCGGGTTGAACGGGCCAGTCGTTTATCCCGGTTCGCTCGAGAGAACCGACGTGAGGGAGGCGAGCCACATAATAGTTTACGGCGAGAGGGACAGAAAGCCGAAGGTCAGGGAAAACAACCAGCCGAAGGGCTTCTACATCGTTGAAGACTTCCGGCCGGAGTTCGTCGAGGTCGAAACGAGGCCCTTCTACCGCGTTACGGTCTCGGGAAACTCAAAGGCCGAGCTCAGGCGGAAGGTCGAGGAGGTAGCGGGGCTGATTCCGAAAGATGCCGTGGCAATCATCTACCTCGAGGGGACGGTGAAGGGTGGCGTTAGTTTGGCGGAGTTCAACGACCTGCTGAAGGATTCAGGCATAGCCTACTACGCTTTCAGGAGCAGGGTCACGGGCGAGGCGATAATCTCGAAGGAGCGCGTGGGCGAGGAGATACTGACCGAGTGGGAGAGGGAGCTCTTCCTCCACATGAGGGGTGAAACCAAGGAGTTCCCGCTCGACGAGTTCATGGACTGGCTCCTTGAGAAGTACCGCCTCGGCGTTCCGGCGGAGATGAATGCAAGGGCCCTCAAACCAGCGGAAGAGCCGAAGAAACCGGAAAACGTCGAAAAGAAACGGTCGAAAGAGGAAAAGCACGTGAAGGCAACTCCGAAGAGGGAGAAACAGGAAAAGTCAAAACCCGAAAAGAAGACCGGAAAGAAACCGAAGCCGGCAAAGCCGTCGAGCCTCGACGCGTGGCTGAGGGGTGGTAAGCGATGAGGGTCAGGAAAATCGAGATTCGGAACTTCAGGGCCCACAGGAAAAGCGTTGTCGAGTTCAGCGACGGCATAAACCTGATAATCGGCCAGAATGGAGCGGGAAAGAGCTCAATCCTTGAGGCCATCTTCGCCTCGCTTTACCTCGGACACCCGAGCTTCCCGAAGGGTTACCTGAAGGCCAACGCTCGCGTCGGAACCGGTGAGCTTTCCCTGAGCCTGGAATTCGAGCACAACGGCAAAACCTACCGCATAACCAGAACAACGAAGAAGAGCGAGCTCCTCGAGAACGGACGGCTCATCGCGGAGAAGAGCTCAGATATAGCGCGCTGGGTCGAGCGGAACGTTTACCCCCTGCAGATCTACACGAACGCGCTCTACATTCGACAGGGCGAGATTGAGGGCATAATCACCAACCGCGAGGTCATGGAGAAGGTTCTGCGCAAGGTTCTCGGCATAGAGGACTACGAGAACGCCGAGAGGAACTCGGCCGATGTAATCCGCGAGCTGAAGAGGAGGAAGGAGAACCTCAAGAGGCTCATCGAGAGGAAAGCCGAAATCGAGGAGAACCTCAGGGATGCCGAGAAGAGGTTTGCCGAGACGCTGAGAAAGATTAGCGAGCTGAGGAAGAGGGAAAGGGAGCTTTCGGCCGAGGTGGAGAAGCTTTCCAAGCTCTATCAAGAGATGAAGGAGAGGAAAGAGCTGATAACCAGCCTTGAGAAGAGGATAGCTCTCCTCGAAAAATCGCTGGCGAGCGAGGAGAAACTTTTGAGGGAGAGGGAGAAGAGGATAGGGGAGCTGAAGCTCGAGCTCGAGGAGCTGGAGGAGAAGAAGGCGAGACTCGAGGAGCTGAAGCCCCTCGCAGAGGAATACACCGAGCTCGGCAGACTTCTCAAACTGAAGGACGAGCTTTCGAAGGTTGAGGTTGGGCTTTCCTCGCTGAGGGAGAAGCTCCGCTCCCTCGAGAGGGAAACGGCGAAGCGTGCTGAGCTGGAGAAAAAGCTTGAGGAGCTGAAGAAGAAAGAGGCTGAGACGAGGAGGGAATACGAGAGGCTCAAGGAGAGGCACAGGCTCTACCAGCGTGCCCTGTCAATCCTCGGTGAGGCCGAGAAGCACAGGAAGGAACTCGAGAGGGCCGGCTACACCGTCGAGAAGCTTGAGAAGGAACTCAAAGAAATCGAGGAAGCCAAGGAGGAGCTTGAAAAACTCCAGGAGGAGATTTCGAAGGTCAGGGAGAAGATAGCCTCGCTGAAGGGGAAAAAGGCGGAGCTTATGGCCAACATGGAGAGGCTGGAAGGGGCCAAAATCTGCCCCCTTTGCAGAAGGCCCATAGACGAGCACGAGGAAGGCGAAATCTTGGCAGAATACAGGGCTGAGATATCGAGGATTGAGGGGGAAGTTAAAACCCTTGAGGAGGAACTCGAAGGGCTGAAAAAGCGCGAGGTTGAGCTCAGGAAGCTCCTCGCGAAAGAGCCAAAGCTAATCCGCCTCAAGAAGACGGCCGATTTGCTCAGGGAGGCGGAGGAAAAGCTTGAGGAGCTCGGCGTTGAGGAGCTTGAGAGGGACGCCGAACTCTTCGAGGAAACGAAGGAGAAACTCATCGGTCTCAAGAAGGAAATCCGGGGCGTGAGGGAGAGGCTTGAGGAGCTTGAGGGCCTTGAGAAGGAAAAGGAAGAAGTAGAGAAGGAACTTCACGCCCTCGAGGAGAGAAAGGCTGACATTCTAAAGAGGCTCTCCGAGAGGGGGTTTAAGTCCTTCGAGGAGGTTGAGGAGAGGATTGGGGAGCTCGAGAAGCCCTACCGCGAGTTCCTCTCGCTGAAGGACGTTCCAAGGAGGATTGAGGTCCTCGAGAGGAAGCTCGACGTCGAGCGGAGGAAGGCCGATGAATCAAGGGCGAACATGGAGCGCCTGAAGGCCGAGCTCGGAAAGGCGAGAGAAGAGCTGGAGGAAGCCAGAGAGGACTTCTCGGAGGAGGACTTCGAGAGGGCCGAGAGGGAATACCTTGAGAAATCGAGAGTCCTTGAGAGGGCGAGGGCCGAGCGTGAAGGGGCGGAAAGCCTGAGGGACGAGATAGCTCGCTTAATAGACGAGCTGAAGGCGAACCTCTGGGAGATTGAAAAGGCCGAGAAAGAGCTCGAGCTCGTCGAGAAGGCCCTCTCGGATATAACGGCCTTCAGGGAGAAGATAGCCCGGCTGAAGGCGGAGGAAGAGCTGAGGGGCCTTGAAGAGGTGCAGAAGCTGGCCGGAGAGCTGTTCTCGGAGATGACCGAGGGCAAGTATCAGGGGATAAGGCTGAGGCGCGAGAAGAAGTACGGAAAGGAGAGGATTGAGCTCAAAGTCCTCTACGCGGGCAACGAGGTGGGAATAGACTTCCTCAGCGGTGGGGAGAGAATAGCGCTCGGTCTGGCCTTCCGCCTTGCCCTCTCGCTCTACAAGGTGGGCAACCTTGAGCTCCTCATACTGGACGAGCCGACGCCATTCCTCGACGAGGAGAGGAGGAAGAAGCTCGTGGAGATTATATCAAGCCAGCTGAGGAAGATACCGCAGGTAATCATCGTCTCTCACGACGAAGAGCTGAAGGACGCGGCCGACTACGTGATAAGGGTTACCAACGCCGGTGAAGCAAGGGTGGAGGTGGAGAGCCTTGGAGCGTATTGACGACCGGCACCTCGAGGAAATCAGGCACTTCCTCAGGGAGAGCAGGAAAGAGCTCGGAAAGCTCGTTCCCCTCGTGAGGAAGCACTACCGCTGGGAGAGCTTACCCGAGCCGAAGAAAGCTAAGGTTTACGCCGTTGACGGCAGTAGAATGGCCAAGAGGCTCAGCGGGGCGATAATCTACGCCGTCTCCGCATCGGCGGTCGGCGATGACCTCTACTACTGGAACGACATCGGGGCGCTCTTCCCCTACAGCAACGCGGACGACAGGATAAGGGTTCACATGGATACCTTAGAAAAAAGAATGGGTGCCCTCGTCGGGGAAATGTCGGACCTCGTGCTCATGGACGGCACGATAAGCGGGGCACTCATAAGACCGCCGAGCTACGCGAACTCGACCACGAACCAGCTCTATGAAAGACACGGGAGGACGCTCTTGGAGGCCTCGCTGGACTTCCTTGACTACCTAAACAAACAATGGAACGAGTGGAAGCGGGAGCTCAAAAAGGGCGTCATCTCGGGTCCATCTCTGCTCGCCCGCGGGAGAGAAGGAAAGTCAATCTTCAAGATACTGGAGGAGAAGGGCTCGAGGAGCATTCGCGGAAAAATCTGGTGGGTTGTGGATGCCGAAAACCTGATAGTCCTCTTCGAATACCTTGAATACCTCCACGCCCTTGACAGGCTTTTGGGAAACGAGATAGCCTCGATAGCCAAGACCTTCTACCGCTCCGACGTCATAGGGACGGTAGCAGAGAGGGAGAAGCTGAAAAAAGTTCCAATAATGGTGGACACGCCCGTCGTAGCTTCGCTGACCGATAAGAGCGGTTACCTGCGCTTCTCGTCGAAGGTCGGCAAGAAGGAGGCCCTCGCTCAGTTAATCCTCGACCTCATGGAGCACGGCTTTTTCGAGAACCTTCGCGAGATTCTCGTCCTCGACGGGAGGAAGATAGAGGGCGCGAGAATTAACCCGGCCTACGTCCGCTTCGCAGACGGGGGATTGATTTATCTCCTCGAGGTTCCGGAGGGGCAGGACTTCGAGGAAACGCTGGCAAAAATCCTCTCTGTGGCCGAAGATGAGTACGTGATTCCGCTCGAATACGCGCACCACTCGGTCGTAATCAAGAAGAGGGAGTTCGACGCCTACGTTGACGCAATCCTGAGCGCGATAGTTGGCGAGGACGAGGCATACCTGAACTTCCTGCGCTACGGAAGGGAACCGCTGGAGTGATGGAGATGATTAAGGTTGGAACGTGTGGCTTCTGCGAGGGAAGGGCGAAGTATTTCCGGGACTTCGACGCGGTTGAGGTTCAGCAGACCTTTTACAGAATCCTTGGGGAGAAAACCCTCGAGCGCTGGAGGAAAGAGGCACCAGAAGGTTTTACTTTCGCGGTGAAGGCCTTTCAGGGCGTAACGCATCCCCCAAACAGCCCGACGTGGCGGAGGAGCAACGTGAAGCCGGGCAAAAACGTCGGCCTTTTGAGGCCAACGAGCGACGTCCTTCACTTCTGGCGGGTAACGCTCAAAGAGGCCGAAACCCTCGGCGCGCGCTTCATTCTCATCCAGCTCCCCCGGAGCTTTAAAGAGAGCGAGGAGAGCTTCACCAACGCGGAAAGGTTCTTCGAGATGATTGACAGGGGAAACTTCGAGATAGCCGTTGAGCTGAGGGGCTGGAGCGAGGAGGGGATTAAGCGCTTCGTTAGGGCCTTCGACGTCATAGACGTAACAGACCCGCTCGTGAGGATTCCGCTCCACAGCGGCGAGACGAACTACTACCGCCTTCACGGGCGCTACGAGAACGGGCGGATAATTTACCGGCACTCCTACAGCGACGAGGAACTGCAAAAAGTTCGAGAGCGCGTCCTCGGCTGGAACAGGAGTGAGAGCTTCGTCTTCTTCAACAACACCGACATGTGCCGGGACGCGAAGAGGTTCAAGGCGATTGTGGGGGGAGGATAAAGCTTTGATAGGGATTTATACAACTCCATCGAATTCCCTTTAGGTGGGAGCATGGAGGAGATAACGATAAAGGTTCCGGCGGGGATTGACATTGAACGGCTCAAAAAATTCCTTGAAGCTGACGCAGAGTTTCTCGCAAAGGCAATGAAAAAGAAAGTCCATCCCGGAATGCTCGGAAGGGCAAGCGCCGAGGAGCTTGAGGAGTACGCCGGGGAAGTTTAGTATCTCGGCAATGCTTTTCTAAGCCTTGGGCTCAGGCACGGGTCCAGCTCATCACAGTCAGCCGGTTAAAGGGTCATCATCGCATGGAAAAGAAAAGGGTTCAGTAGGGGAGGTTCCTCTTCTTCTTCCACTTGTGGCTCCAGCGGTACTTCCTCATTCTCCTGCTCCTGCCGAAGCCGCAGGCGGCGCAGTAGCCCTTCTTGACGTTGAAAGCTCTTCTACCACAGCGCCTGCACCTTATGTGGGTCGGAGTACGATTCCGCTTACCCTTTGGCTCTGTGCCCGCTCCCATGGTCTCACCTCGCTAAGTCTGCTCACTCGATATCGACCGGGGAGATCGCGAGAACGTTGTCTCCCCTCACGACGATTTTACCGTAGCTCTTAACGACCTCGCCGTCCTGTATGTAGTCGGCTCCGGCGAGGACAACGTTCAGGTGGATGTCGTAACCGATGAGCTTGCCCCTGAACTCGCCACCCCTCTTGAGGAGCACGAGGACGTCCTTGTCAAGGGACCTGTGAATAACATCGAGTGGTCTTTCCGCCATTTTCACGCACCTCCAAACAATCAAAGCTCATAGCCTAAACGACGGAAACGGTTTATAACTCTTTCCGTTTTTCGGCATCGTCAGAATTCCAGGGAAAGCCCCAAAACCTTTTTATGAAATTGTCTCGCTCAACTCTCAGGTGGTAGAGCATGGGGGAGCAGGACAAGTACGAGGTTCTCCAGGATCTGATGAGGAGGCGAGGCTTCGCGTGGGGCAGCTTTGAAATCTACGGCGGTTCACGCGGATTCTACGACTACGGCCCGCTCGGCGCGACGATAAAGAGGAAGATAGAGCAGAAAATAAGGGAAGCTTTCCAGAGGGAGGGCTTCTTCGAGCTCGAAACGCCTGACATAACGCCGGAGAAGGTATTCATAGCGAGCGGACACGTCGAGAAGTTCGTCGACCCGCTCGTCGAGTGTAAGAAGTGCGGCGCCAGGTTTAGAGCCGACCACCTCGTCGAGGAAGCCCTTGGCATGGACGTCGAGGGGTTATCAGCTGAGGAACTCACGAAGCTTATTAGAGAACACGACATCCGCTGTCCCGAGTGCGGCGGCGAGCTGTCCGATGTGTGGTACTTCAACCTCATGTTTGAGACGAAAATCGGCCCCTACGGCGACCAGAAAGGTTACTTAAGGCCAGAGACGGCCCAGGGAATGTTCGTGAACTTCAAAAGGCTGAACGCCTTCGCGAGGAACAAGCTCCCCTTCGGCGTCTTCCAGATTGGGAAAGCTTACAGGAACGAGATTTCACCGAGGCAGGGAATGTTGAGGCTCAGGGAGTTCACGCAGGCAGAGGCCGAGATATTCTTCAACCCGAAGGAGACAGAGCACCCGCACTTCGACGAGGTTAAGGACGAGGTTTTGAGGCTCTACCCGATAGAGCACCAGCTCAAGGGCCTTGGCGAGATTGAGCTCACCGCCGAGGAAGCTGTAAAGAAAGGCTACATTATGAACACCTTCTTCGCCTACTACATGGTCATGGTCAAGAGAACCCTCCTCGACATCGGCATTCCAGAAGAAAAGATACGCTTCCGCCAGCAGCTACCGGAGGAGCGTGCCCACTACTCGCGCGACACCTGGGACGCGGAAATCCACAGCGAGCGCTTCGGCTGGGTGGAATGCGTTGGAATAGCCAACAGGGGAGACTACGACTTAAGCAGGCACATGCGCGAGAGCGGGGCAGATTTGACGGTGCTCATCCACTACGACGAGCCGAAAATCGTGAGGAAGCTGGAGGTTTCCCTCAACCTCAAGCGCGTTGGTCCGAAGCTGAGGAAAGACGCCAAGAGGATAAACGAGCTCATCAAGGGCTGGGACGAGGAGAAGAAGCGCGAGCTGGTCGGAATCCTTGAGAAAGAGGGCAAAATCACGATAGAGGGCTACGAGCTGGAGAGAGACGACTTCATAATAAGGGAAGTCGAGGAGAAAATAACCGGCGAGAAGATAGTCCCGCACGTCCTCGAGCCGAGTTTCGGAATAGATAGGCCCTTCTACCTGCTCCTCGAGAACAGTCTCGTCATCGAGGAGGACAGGACTTATCTAAAGCTCAAGAAGGACATGGCGCCGATTGAGGTTGCAGTTCTGCCCCTCGTCGCCAAGGAACCGCTGAAGAGCATAGCCTACGACGTCTTCAGGAAGCTCCAGAAAGCTGGCTTTATAGTCGTCTACGACGAGAAGGACACAATCGGAAAGCGCTATCTAAGGTACGACGAGATTGGAACGCCCTACTGCGTGACCATAGACAACCAGACGCCCGAGGACAACACGGTGACGATTCGCGACCGCGACACGAGGGAGCAGGTAAGGGTTAAGATAGAGGAGCTGCCGTCAAAGCTCAGGGAGCTGATCTTCGGGGAGTGAGCGTTTCTTTTCTTTTAAACGAACACGGTCTCCCCAGGGAAGATCTGTATTCCCCTGCTCGTTATCCGGTACGGCCTCATGGCCTCGTCGAAGGCCGAACCCCTGAACTTGGTTATCTGAATGGCCCTGACGGGTTTGTCCCCCGAGACGACCCTGGTGAGCCTGATCACGCCGCTGACGAGGTACTTCTCCACGTCGCTTTTCTCGAGCTCCGACGTCATCAGAACGGTGACGTTGTACCGCCTGAGGGTCTTGAGGAAGGAGAGGAATATCTTCCTGTATTCGAGCTCGTCCGGCACGGTTAGCTTGACCATGGTTATCGGATCGACGACCACCCTCCGGTATTCCCTTTTTCTGAGCTCCGCGCTCAGGGAGTTGAGAAGTCTCTCAAAGCTCTCCCCGAATTCGATGTCCGGGCTCTCTGAGAACACGATGCTTCTCTCGGGGTTCACGGGGGTCGCGTCCACTATCTTGAAGTTCTCGCTTCCAACGTTGAAACCGAGTCCCGCCATGTCCTCCTTTAGCTGATCCGCGGGCTCTTCAAGGGTTACGTAAAGGGCGTTCTCGCCCCTCTCAACACCGGCCATGGCGAAGTGCATCGCCAGTATGGTCTTACCTGCTCCGGGAGGTCCTTCGACGAGATAGGCCCTTCCCGCTATCAGGCCTCCCCCGAGCATCTCATCGAGTCCCGGTATTCCAGTGGATATCCTCTCTACCATACGGATCACCGTTTGTGGATAATCCGTTCTACGAACTAAAAAGTTAGTGGTCGCATGGTACAGGAGGGGGCCCCACATGATCTTAAACGTTCACTATGGGCTGGGAATGACCAGAAAAGCTTAAAGGGAGTTTTTCACACCTGGAAAACCGGTGGTAGCTGTGCATGACGTTGAAAGGGCCCTTCAGAGTTTTCATTCCATGAAGCTGGACGACATAATGCCTCCGATAGCCTCAATGCCCATCGTTACCGTTGATACCCCCATCCTCACGGTTCTTAAAATCCTCAGGACGAGGCACCACGTCTGGGTCGTTGAGGACAGGGAGAGCATGAGGCTCGAAGGCGTCATCAGGTACCTCGACGTCATAGACATCCTCCTTCCCCCCGAGGCCCACAAGTTCAAGCTCGGAATGACCAGCAGGACCCTGAGGTCAATACTCGGAGGGGCTGAGAAAGCGGGCGACGTTGCCGAGAGAAACGTTCTCACGATCGAGGAGGACTCGACGGTTCTCGATGCCCTGCTCAAAATGAGGCGCTACAGGACTCAGGTTCTGGCCGTCGTCGAGGGCGACAGGCTCGTCGGGGAAGTGAGCCTCCGTATCCTGGTTGACGAGTTCCTTAGACTGCTGAGGGTGGGTGATGTGAAATGGACGCAACATGGATCCTCTTCACAATCGGAGTCTCCCTGATCCTGGCGAAGATCGGGGACAGTATAATCGAGAGGTTTGAGCTGCCCGGTGTCCTCGGAGAACTCCTCATGGGAATGCTCCTCGGGAACCTCGTCTACTTCGGAATAGTCGCCCCCCAGTACCTGCCGATCACCACGGGCCAGGGCTTTGAGACGATGGCAACGGAGATCTCGAAGTTTCTCGCGAAGCTCGGTATAATATTCCTCCTCTTTCTGGGCGCCCTCGATACCGACATCCAGCAGCTCAAGCGCACGGGCGTGACGGCCACGATATCAACCGTCATGGGTGTTTTCGTTCCGCTGATCATGGGCTGGTACGCCCTCATGGCCATGGGTTATCCGAGCAGGGAAGCCTTCGCCGGCGGCGTTCTTCTAACGGCGACGAGCATAGGTCTAACGGTCAGGGTTATGATGGATTTAGGCGTTCTCAGGAGCGAGGTTGGGGCGGCATCGCTGAGCGCAAGCGTCATGGACGACTTCCTCGGCATAGCGCTGGTTATCTTTGCAGTTGGAAGCGGCGGTTTGATCAACCTGAGCGTCAAGATAGTGGCGTTCTTCATAATAACCGGCGTCATCGGCTGGTATCTCATTGACTACTACATCCGCTTCGCCGAGCGGCTCCACGTGGAGAAGGGCATCCTCGGAATGGCGATAGGCATGATGTTTCTCTTCGCGGCCCTCGCCGAGGGCTGGTTCGCCGCCGCCATCGAGGGTGCCTTCATGATGGGCCTGATCCTCTCCAAACTGCCAGAGGGCAAGAGGATGATGGAGGACGTCAGGGCGATAGGCTACGGTCTCCTCGTGCCCTTCTTCTTCGTGCACACAGGGGCGATGCTCAACCTCAAGGTCTTCGAGAACGGGAACGCGATCAAACTCGCCGCGGTGCTCTCGACGATAGCGATAATCGGAAAGGTCGTTGGCAGGGGCTTCGGAGCATGGATAACGGCCTGGGGAAGGGGAAGGGACTTCCTGCTCACGAGGGAGAACTTCTGGATGTCCCTCCAGATGGGGGTAGGCTCGATACCGAGGACGGAGGTTGCCCTCGTCGATTTAATGGTGGCGATACAGGGAGGGGCGATTCCCCAGAAGGACGCACCGGAGTTCATAGCCGCAACGCTGATATTCATAACCGTATCGGTGCTGATAACGCCTCCCCTCCTCAAGTGGGCCTTCAAGCGGGACATCGAGAGCACTATCTCCCAGAAGGTCGAGAAGAGGAAGAGCAAGATCTCGGACAGGAAGAAGAAGGTCGCCCAGAAGAGGCAGGAGTCGAGATCGAAGGGCGGGTGATCTCACTCTTTCTCCTTTTCCGTTCCCCATAGCGGCTCCCAGTCGTCGCAGACGAAGTTCATGTGGACTGTCTTCATGTGCTTCCTGCACATCCCGTAGGTCAGGAAGTAGGAGTCAATCGGCCCGAACCAGCGGCAGTTCTTGCAGGCCTTTAACTTCTCGTCCATTTTGCTCACCGGGGAGAATAAGAGGGGAGGGGATAAAAACTTTAAGCAGCGCTAAATTTCCCTCAGTCTATTCCAGATTTTATTATACTGGAGCGCAAGCCAGTACTCTCTCAGTTCTCTCTGGGCATGTTTGTAGTCGGGGTAATACTGCCTTACGAGTTCCCAAAACGCGCGAGAGTGCTTTTGGAACTTGAGGTGGGCCACCTCGTGTATTATGATGTAGTCCCTGAGTTCCTCTGGCAGCGCCATAAGCATTAGGTTAAAGCTTAGATTTCCTTTCTCAGAACAGCTTGCCCACTTCGTCTTCTGAAAGCGGATGTATATTTTTCTGTACTTTACCCCAAAGACCGATGAGAAGAGTCTCACCTTAAATTCCAACTCTTCTCTCAGCTGACTCTTCAGCCATCTTTTTAGCATTCCCAAATCGTCCTTGGGCAGGAGAACCACGTGAAACTTTGAATTAACCCCAAACTCCTCTGACTCGATGAGTTCGTAGAACTCACCGTCGAGTAGGAGCTTATTGGAAAGCGGGAGAAACTTCATCTTGGCTTCTTCGATTTCCCTTAGCTTCTTCTCTATCCACTCCTTCTTTCTCTTCACCAGATCCTCGGCGTCTGCATTTGGTGGGACTATTACCTTAACCTCCCCCAGGGAGCTTATCTCGATGCGGGGATACTTAACGTCCCTCAGAATTACGCGGTACTCTATCCCCACCTTTTGAGCACCTCTAGGAGCTCGTTACGCGTCTTGATGATGTCGTCGCATTCCTCCTTATATTCCCTTACAATGAAGAGCATAATTTTCCGCGAGACTTCGCTGACGACCTCAGTTTTCTCTGTCCAACGGGGGAACCTAAGCCCCTCGGTCTCCTTGAGCAACTTTCTGATCCCTTTGATCAGCTCGTTAGTATTGGTCTTTACGTGCTTCTTGAGCACCATCAGAATGGCGTATTCGAGCTCGTTCAAACCGAGCTTTCTCTGCTCCTGCGAGCGCTTTTCTATTTCCCCTGCTATTCCAAGGAGCTCCTCATAGAGCTTCTCGATTTCTTCCTTTTTATGTCTCCAGGCTTCGATTATCCTCTCTACCTGCTCAACCAAGTCCTCCGTTAAAGGTCCCTTGTGAGTGTTTACGTAGTGTCTGACCGAGAATAGGAGGTTAGTAAATGCCTTCCGCTTATCCCTTTCCCTCATTACTTTCTTGAGGAACTCCTCGTCAAGTTCCATTATTGGAAAGTCCGTCTTTATCTCCTCTATGTCCACTGTCTCGTGTATGAACTTGAGAGCCTCCCTGAAGAATTCGTCGGCTTTGAGTTCGACTTCCGGCGGAACGCCATCAACCTTCGCTCTGTATGCATAATAGACCTCCGTGAGCCATTTGAAGGCCTCCCTGAACTCATCTCTGTCCTCCATGAGGAGCTTGTAGTGGTGCCTTATCTCCCTGTACAGCCTCTGGAACTCTTCGCCCTTGTTGTTTCTAAACAGTGTCTCGACTGCGTTCATTATGGTCTCCCTATCTCTTCCCGGCTCAAGACCATCAAAGTATCCCATAGCCTTGGCGATCTTTTTCCTGAGCTCTTCCTTTATCTCTTCGACGCTGTAAGCGGCCCCTTCGATATCAACTTCATCATAGATTTCCAGCGCTCTCTTCAACTCCTTGAATATGCCCACGTAATCTATAACGAGGCCGAAGGGCTTGATGTTCTCACCGTTCTTGATGAAGGGCCTGTTGGTCCTCGCTATCGCCTGAAGAAGCCGGTGCTCCTTGAGGGGCTGGTCCAGATACATTGTCTGGAGGATTGGTGCGTCGAAGCCCGTGAGGAGCATATCGGTAACTATCAGGATTTTTGGAATTTCCTTGTTCCTGAAATCCTCACGAATTCTCTCGCGGATTTCAGCCATGTCCTTTCCCGGGAAACGCTCTTCAAGCTCTTTTTGATATTCCTTGATAACCTCACTGTCGTCCCGGTTGAACGTCATCACGATCTCGGTGTACCCCCTTGGCAAATACTTGTCGAGAGCGCGCTTGTATAAGACGCAGGACTCCCTATCAACGGCGACGACCATTGCTTTAAATGGCTCCACGCTCTCCTTATAGTGCCTTGCTATATCCTGGGCTATCATTTCGATCCTCTTCGGGTTTTTCAGGAATACCCTTATCGCGTTGAGCCTCTTCTTGAGCTTCTCCTCTACCCTTCCGCGGTACTCCTCTGGGATTTCCTCCAGCTTCGATGAGAGAAACGCCTCAAGGAGCTCCCTCTTTAGATGAACGTCCTCCTCAAGCCTCGCCTGGTAGGCTATCTTCACAGTAAAGCCATCCTCTATGGACTGCGTTATGAAGTACCTGTCGAGGTAGGGCCTGTCCTTATAGCCGAAGGTGGCGTAGGTGTCGCGCCCTTTCTTTGCTATTGGGGTTCCGGTAAAGGCGAAGAAGGACGCGCTCTTGAGTATCGAGCGCATAGTCGAAGCAAGCTCGCCGTACTGGGTTCTGTGTCCTTCGTCTATGAGAACCACGACGTCCCGGCGGTTCATTATCGTCCTCTGCCTACGGCTCTTCTTTTTGAGCTCTGTAAGGACATCCTCAAGTTCCTCTGGCCGGAACTTATGGATGAGCGTGATGAATATTCCCCTCTTTCCATCGGCGTGGGTTAGGACTTCCTTGAGCTTCTCGATTGAATCTATAACTTCAAAGCTCAGCCCCACGGCTTTAAGCTCGCCGCTCAGCTGTCTCTCAAGTTCCCTCCTGTCAACGATGAAGAAAATCGTGGGGTTGCCGAGCAGGCGCTTGATTTTGTAGGCTGAGAATATCATCGTCAGAGTTTTCCCGCTACCTTGCCAGTGCCAGATTAGACCCCGGTTCCTTTCGGTTTCTCCCCTTGCGTAGCCAACGGCGAGGTTTACTATCTCCCTAACGGCCCTGTACTGCATGTACCTCGGCAGAACCTTGGTGAAAGCCCCGCCACTCTCGCGGTAGAAGGTGAAGTAGCGGAGGATGTCGAGGAGGGTTTCGGGCTTTAGAAGTTCGACGAGGTCATCCAGGGGGTCGAAGTTGCCCCACTTCCATTCGTAGACCGGAACACTGCTCAGCCACGGCACTATGGGGAAATAGACGGGTTTGTCCCCGACCGCGACGCCAACCTGCACGTACTTGAAGAGCTCCGGCATCTCCTTTTCATAGCCCTTAATCTGCTCGTAGGCCTTCTTCCAGCTCACGTCGAGCTTTTTGCACTCTATTATAACGAGGGGGATGCCGTTGACGTAGAGGATTACATCGGGTATCTTAGTTTTAAACGGGTAGCCGACCTGGTTGGCAACGAGGAACTCATTGTTTTGGAGGTTTTCATAGTCAATGAGCATCAGCCTCTTGGGCTCACCGGTTTCTTCATCCTTCACGGGAACGCCGTTCTTGAGATAGTCAAGAACCCTGCGGGAACCTTCAACGCCGAAGGGAGCGGCCTTGAGAAGGTTGATAGCCTCCTCCGCTTCCTTCTCACTGACTTTGTTTATCCTCACTATCGCACGCTTCAGCCTTGAGATTAAGAGGGGCTCGTTTTCGTTTTCAAGAACCTCAATGCCCCTCCGGTAAGTCCAGCCCTTCGATTCCAGTCGCTCGATGATGGGCTTCTCACACTGGAGGTATTCGGGGGTTTGAGCGGGCATAGGGGACACCTGTTTATTCGTAAACAACGTGGGCACTAGAGAGGTTGGATGTTTATGGATAAACTCTCTTGGTTTTAAATATTCATGCAAGTCAGAACTTCACCTGATTTTTCTTGATATTGAATTCCTGTGGGCGGAGGTGGGGGAGTCGAACCCCCACACCCTCTGGGAAGCGAGGGTAAGACGCTCTTGGCCCTGTATGACGATCCCCTAGTACCTCCGAGCCCAGAGGGGGACCGCCACTCCGCCCTTCTCCCACTGTAGTGATGTAGATAGCCACATGGCCACCTCAATCACCTCCTTTACAAGCTGTATTAGCAGTACTGTAGTCGCTAGGTCTACTGAAGCTGCTAGGGCTAAGAGCGCCCCAACCTCCACACACAACATCGTGTTTTTACATACAATAGTACTTATACTTTTTCATTGTGTTCTTCTAGAGTTTTCATTCGAACTTGGTCCTCGGATTGAGAAATTGGGAATTGATTTTTGAATAAGCTCTCCTCTAAATACATAATCTCCTGCTTATTTATGAAAAATTTAACTTTTTGCTCAGGATCAAGTAAATATACAAAATCCCCGAATTTTAGAAGCTTGCCTTGGAGAATCTGTCCGTTTCTTAGGTGAATGACTGCGGGGGGATAATATGCAGTACTGAACCCATAAACAAGTGCCATCATTGTGAAGAGAAATATCCCCAGTACTGAAGTAGCTACAATAAGGACCACAGAGCGCTCTGAGATTGCTCTATATAGTGAAAAAATGGAAATTATTGATACTAACATTAAAAAGACGTAATTGCTAGAGATTTTTCTATTGGCCTCAAATATACTTGAGAATGTTGAAACTGGATCTTTGTTATTTTTCATTGTCTCGTAGACTACAATAATGTCCCCCAGAAGGGTATTATCTTTTTTGACTTCCTCTAGTTTCTCTCGGTATCTCTCTTGGAACACGTCCAAAAGACTGTGCTTAAGAAAATATTCGTAAGTCGTCAATGCCCAAGAAAGCATTGAGAACATCCCAATTTGAAGAAGCACAAGTGCGATGTTAGGTATCCACGCGAGGTAATTTTTGAGACAGTACACAACTCCACCAGGAATTAAGATAAAGAACACAACGAAGATAAATCCTGCAACGTAAAGAACAGGTTTATCAGCTTGTTCAACATGCGTGTCGGCTATTAGCCGGCCAAAATAGTAGAGAATCGCACTAAAAGCTACAATCGCTAGGGAAATCTCAATGGGAGTAAACGAAAATGTATCAAGGATCACACGCTAACCCTCCTCCTTCCCGTCAGCAAACCCTTCATCAGCCCGCGTTTCACCAGCTCAAGCTTCTCCCTGCGCTTCCTTAAGAGTTCGAGCTTTTTATCAACGGTAGAGAGGATTTCGGCGATTTGTTTTTGTTCGGGGAGAGGAGGAAGGGGGATTTTTAAACGTAGTAAGTCCTTCGAGCTAAAACTAACTTGTTGTACAGCTGCTTTAGATATTGATTTAATGAGAGCCTTGCCCTTGTAGGATAGGAAGAAATATTTAACATAATATGGATTAACCGTGGATACAAGTGTCAAAGCAAAGTTATTAAAACCGACAATCGCTTTTTTAGAATAACCTTCAAAAACGGCAACTTTCCCAATTTTCTCAAGGCTGTTTACACAATTGATAATCAAGTCGCCTTCCTCTAACAAATATTTGTCTAGCCTGTCGATCTTTTCTAAAGATAAGTATTTAGGATTATCAAAATTAAGGTTTCCATGGTCGTCTATATAGTCAGAAGTTACATAAACCACACCTGTTTCGTTGTCATCTGTTTTCTTGGATGGTCCTCTTTTAATCCTTCTAGTTATTTCCTCAAGCCTAACAACCCTCCACTCCTCCGGAATCTCTCCAATCTCTGTTTTCTTAAACCTCTCGTGCTTGATTCCTTTGGTCAAAAGCCTCAGCATCAAGCCCTTCTTTAAGCGCTCCGTCTTTTCGATTGCCAAGTCTGTTTTTTCAATCGCTTCATCAACAGTTCTCAGGATTTCGGCGATTTTCTTCTGCTCGAGGCGGGGTGGGAGAGGAACTAAGAAGCGTTCAAGCATGGCCTTAGCAAGTTCCTTGAAGGTACTTCCACCACTTAAACTTTCTAAGTGTTGTCGCTTGAATTTAAAATAGTAAGCATAAAATTCTGGAATGATTTTGTTCTGATCCTTGGGGACAAGTCCTTTGCATCCCTGATTAAATGTGGCCTCTTCCGTGAGAACAGCAATATAACCCACGGGGGCTCTCGTTGACAATATAAGTGAGCCTTTAGGGAGGAGACTTAGGTTATAATCTTCAAGCGCTTTTTTAGTGATTTTTCTCTCACTATCTCCCATGTAAATGTTACCATTTAGTTTGCTCAGGTCAGTTGGTGTTATCCAATTCATCTCTCCATTTTCCCAATAGTCTGTTTGTTTTGTTGAGGGGGTTGTTCCGGTCTTTACATCAAAGATCTCCCGAACTCTCACAACTTTCCAATCCCTAGGAATCTCGCCGATTGGAGTTTTCTTGAGTTTGGTTTTAGCTTGCATAGTTTACTCACCGAGTAACTTTACAATTATCCCAACTAAAATCCCTATGGCCACCAAAACCCCAAGTATAAACCACCCAACACCCAGAGGTCTCACGATATCGATATCAAGCATCATCCAACCGGCAATTGCTATAACTAGAAACACCATAAACGCCCCAAATATCTTCTCGGCCCCCTCACTCATTGGTTATCTCCTCCAAAATCTGCATCATCCTTCCCGGTCTCACGATTCTAAAATTTCTCTCCTCGAAGAACTTCCTCGTCCTGTCCCTTATTCGCTTGTCCTCCAGCAAATCATGAAAGTCCCTATCCATTGTAACAAAGTAGTCCATCTCATGCCGTATGGCCGTCGTCAGTAGAATTGCGTCCTGTGTTCTCAGTCCCGCCCTCGCCACAAAGAAGGGGTAGTATTCCAAATCGGAGAGGTCGTCCTCTAGCACGTTCAGTTCGCTCTCAAGAACATTGAAGGCCTCAATAATACCTTCAAGAAAGCTGTCGAATTCCTCATCTGTTAAGAGATAGTCCTTAAAGTACTTCATTCCATAAATGGCCGCAACCCCGTCGAGGCGCATCTTCTCGTACACGATAAAATCAAGGATTGCTTTGGTCATCTCCGCAAGGGTTAAGCGGGAAATGTAAAACTCCGCATTTTTAAACTTCCTCGAAAGAACAGCCTCAACGAACTCGTAAGACTGCTTAAGTCTTTTGTATTTCTCCAAGATTTCCTTCCCGTGCTCTTCCATCATTTTCTTGATAACAAGCCAGTGGACTATGGTGTTCGTGTCTATGAACACCTTAATCATGACCCATCAACCTAGGAGGCTCCATACGGATTTTTTCTTTTTCTTCGACCTCTTTGGGGGGTGCCAAAGCCCAACTATTCTATACTGTCCGTTGGGCTGAATCTCAGCGAGATAATACTTTCCGGTGAGCGGGTTGTGAATACGAATGCGCCTAGGCTTTTTGGTTGTGGACTTCTTCTTTTTTGTGGCCATTTTCCTCACCCAATTAATTTAGACAGGGAGATTTAATAACCCTTCCCCCAATACCCCAGCTCCTTCAAATACCCCTCAATCTTCTCATCCACCTTCGCGAGCTCCTCGTTAATCCTCTTCAGCTCCTCCCACTCGGCCTTAACGTCAATTTCTTCCTCTTCCTCCATCGGGAAAACGTAGAGGGTGACGTTGAGGTTGTGGTCGTTCTCCTTTATCTCATCCAGCTCAACGACCCGCGCAAAGCCCTCAACGTCCTCGAACTTCTCAAATGCATCAACGATTTTCCTTATGTGCCCATCACCGAGGCGGTTGAGCTTCCTTACCTCCGGGTGCTTTTCATATTCCTGGGATGCATTGATGAAGAGAACCTTCCCCCTTCTCTCGGTGGGCTTGTTCCGGTTGAATATCATTATGGCCCCTGGCGCGCCGGTGTTGTAGAAGAGCTTCTCGGGGAGCAAAATTACCGCCTCAACCAGGTCGTCCTTGAGTACCTTTGCTCTAATCTTCTTTTCAGCGCCTCCCCTGAAGAGCGCGCCATTGTCTATTACAATCCCGACCCTGCCGTCTTCATCTCTTGCGCTCGCGAGCATGTGCTGTATCCACGCCCAGTCGGCCGAGTTGTTGGGAGGATAGCCGTACTTGAAGCGCTCCTCCTTGAACTCCGCCTTTTTGAGTGTGGCCTCCCCATAACCGTCCTGGTTCCACGGGGGGTTTGCTATGACCACATTGAAGCGCTTGAGCTTGTTTCCCTCCTTGAAGGCGGGCCTGAGAAGTGTATCGCCGACGGCAAGCTTCGGCGACTTGATGCCGTGGAGTATCATGTTCATCTCCGCTAAGGCGTAGGTGGTCGGGTTGACCTCCTGGCCGTAGAGGAAGAGCTTTTTGGCCTCGCTCTCGCCATGTTTCTCTTTGACGTAGAGGTAGGCACCTATCAGCATTCCCCCGGAGCCCATCGCCGGGTCGTAAACTTCCTCACCCGGCTTTGGTTTGAGGATTTCAACGAGAAGCCTTATGACTTCCCTTGGGGTATACACTTCCCCCTCCTTGGCCTTCTGGGGGGCAAAGTAGCGGAGAATCCACTCGTAGGCATCACCGAGAACGTCCGGTGAAGCATTCTTTAGGTTGAGCCCACTGAATAACTCGAAGAGCTGTCTGAGTATCTCGGCGTTGTCCCTGTGGAGCATGAACTCCATGAAGTCAAAGCGGTCAACGACACCCCTCAGGTTGGGGTTGAGCTCGGCGAGCTTCTTGAGGGCCTGCGAGAGGTTCTGGGGGAGGTTCTCGATGTCCTTCTCGCGGAGCTTTCTCCAGAGGTATTCCGGTGGGTAGTTGATGGTGTATGCCTCTTTATCCTGAAGAGCAAGTTCCTCGGCTGTCTTTCTATCCAGCCCTTCCTCCATGAGCTTCTTAACGTACTCCTCAAACTCCTTCTCCCACTCGTCGCTTAACCTCTTCAAGAAAAGCAGAAGAAGGATGTACTTGTAATCGACCCTCGTCCTGATTAAATCCGCGGCCTTCTTGAGGACTCTCTCAAGCTCCTCGCGGGTTAGGGCCTTACTCTCTTGGGGAGATGCGCCTATGAAATCCGTTAGCTTTTTCTCCATGACTCACACCAAGGGCAAAATACTCGGTCGGATTCTTATATTTAACTCCTTGTGGAAAAAGAGACACAAAATAAAGGGCAGGAAATCAGATTCCTGCTCCGATGTCCTTCGCGATGTCCGGCAGGTCGAGGGCCATGAGCTTGGCCTTGGTCGGGATTCCGTCCCTGCTCCAGCCCCTTGCCTGGTAGTACTCGTCGAGCATCCTGTCGAGCTCCCACGGCGGGACGTGTAAACCTTTGCTCGGTCCCTCCGGAATCGGCTCCCACATAATCCTGTACGGGAGCGTGTCGTCCTTCCTGGTGAAGCCCTCGCGGACGTTGAATGCCCTTGCGATGTTCATTATCCTCTCGCCGATGACCATCAGCTCGGCCTCGCCGATGTTCATGCCGGTAACCGCTTCGACGAGCTCGGGGAAGCCCTCAAGGAAGTACATGTGCCTCGAGAACTTACAGACACCGGTGGCGTCGTATATGGCCATGAGGTTCTCGTGGAAGGCAATCTCGAAGCCCTTGTTCTCTGCCTTGGTCCTGTCAACGCCCTCGAACTTCCACCACTTGCCGACGAGCTCGGTTCCGTAGGCACCGCTGGTGAGGTGGTCGGCGCCGCGGACGTTGACCGCGAAAGCCAAAGCCATTCCCTTTATGCCGCGGACGTCGTAGGCAGGGGGCTCCATGCCCTTGACGTGGAGCGCGAACTTCTCGCTTCCCCTGCCGAGCCTCTCGCTTGCCCTCCTGACACCGTCGGCCAAAAGCTTTCCGAGGTTGCCCTCGCGGTAGGCCATCTTCTTGAGCGCCTCGACAGCAGCCTCGCCGTTGCCGAAGGTCAGCTCAAGGCCGTCTGCCTCTTCCTTCGTGAGAAGGCCCCTCTCGTAGGCCTCCATGGCCCAGGCGATTGTGACACCGGCGGAGATGGTATCAAGACCGAGCTCGTCCGCGAGGTAGTTGAGGTAGGCAACGGTCTCGAAGTCGTCGAGCTCAAGGGCTCCACCGAAGGAGTAGAGGGTCTCGTACTCCGGACCGTCGGTCATGAAGGTGCCCCACTTCTCGCTCTCGACCTTAACGTACTGGCTGCACGGCTTGTTACAGAGCGGGCAGGGTCTTCTTCCGACGCGGTACTTGGGCGCCCAGTAGTAGGGGTCGATGTAGATGTGCTCTCTCCCTTCTTCCTTGGCCCTCTCGTAGGCCTTCTTGAAGAAGCCCATCTGCCAGTTCCTGGTCGGGAAGGTTCCCCTCTCCCTGTTCATCCAGTCGAGGAACTCGCCGCTTCCGTACTCCATATCGGCCTTAGTTGCCGGGTGGTCCTTGAAGATTAGAGCCCACTTTTTGATGAGCTCGCGGAGCTTCTCGGGCTGGGCGATCGGGACCTTCTTGGTGCCCTTGACGACGATTCCCTTGAGCTTCTTGCTTCCGAGAACCGCTCCGGGGCCACCTCTACCGGCCTGCCTCTCGTCGGTGTCTATCGTTGCAATAAGGCTGAGGTTCTCACCAGCGGGACCAATGAAGGCAGTCGCGAAGCCGGGATACTCCTCCTTGGCCTTCTTTCTCGCCTCGCCGGTGGTGAGGCCCCAGTACTCGTTTGCCGGAACGAGCTTGACCTCATCGTCCTTGATGTAGAGAAGAACCGGCTCTTCACTCTGGCCCTCGATTATGAGAACGTCGTAGCCGGCCTTCTTGAGCTCCTCGCCCATCTTGGCTCCGGCCATCGAGCGGCCGTATCCTCCAGTAAGCGGGCTCTTGAAGTTGAAAGCGGTCTTGGAACCGGTTCCGATTCCCGTCCCAACGAAGAGACCCGGCGTGATGATCATCTTGTTCTCGGGTCCGAGCGGGTCAGCTTTTGCTGGAACCTCGTCGTAGAGAAGTCTCGTTCCAAATCCAACGCCGCCGAGGTACTTTCTCGGGAAGTGCTCCGGGAGCGGCTCGACCTTTATTTCCCCGGTCGTAAGGTTAACGCGCAGAATCTTTCCCCAGTAACCATCCATGGTGGATCACCAACGATCAGTAGTGAACGGTTTCTAATAAACCTTTTGGGTTCACAAACAGCTTTAATTTTCCCAAAATCCTAAAACACTCCCGTTTAACGAAAAAGGGCAAAGGGGCTTCCAGCTTTCGGTGCTGGAGGTGGAGAACCTTCAGATTTCAGGAAAACGACGAAAAATTTTTACAGAAAAGGGCTGAAAACGTTGAACTTTTCCTCAGAGCTTCCACCGCTGGAGGGAGATCCCCTTCTCCTCGAGGAACTCCACGACCTTCTCGGCCTCTTCCTTCGATTCCGCGAAGATTATGATGCCTATGTACCTGCCAAAGCCCTTCGGCGAGGAGTGTATCCTCACGTCGAACCTCTCCAGGGCCTCACTCAGGATCGGTGCCAGCTTGCTCTCGTCGGTTATCTCAGCTAAGAACTTGAGCTGGACGAACTTCCTTCCTCCAAGCCTCGGCAGGACCTCGTTTTCGAGCATCGCCTTCATCTCCCTGGGCATCCCCGGGAGAACGAAAATCTTGGTTCCCCCGTGTTCTATGTATGCCCCCGGTGCGGCACCTTCGCCGTTCTCGAGCGGTTCCGCCCCCTCAGGCAGGTAGGCCATCTTCCTCCTCGCTTCGTTCAGCCCGGGATCGTCTATGTAGCCCTCGCGGTGGAGCCTCTCGTAGAATTCCCTGATCCTCTCCAGGCACTCCTCGCAGAGGACGAGCCTTTTTCCAAGGGCTTCCGCAACCGCTAACATCGTAACGTCGTCGTGAGTCGGCCCGAGGCCGCCCGAGATCACGAGGACTTCGGGCTTTCTCCCCAGGATCTCCTGAACGGCCGCTTTTATCTCCCCGACGTCGTCCCCGACCGTCGTTATTCTCCTGACCCAGTAGCCCCTTTCCGTGAGTCTTTTGGCAATGAAGGCCGAGTTGCTGTCAACTGTGTTCCCAGTGAGGAGCTCGTCCCCGACGGTGAGTATCTCCGCGAACATACCCATCACCTCAAAACCGTTCCGAAGCCGTCCCCTCTAATCGCCCCGCTCAGTCTTCCGGCCACTTTTCCGTTCACGAACCAGACCTCGGAAAAGCGGGCGATCTTCTTGGCCTCCCTGAGCTTGTTGCAGATCCCGCCGGTAACGTCCCTTGCCGAGCAGTCCAGCCTATCGAGGAGTGAATCGACCTCGTCCACGCCGATGTTCTGCAAAAGTTGTCCCTCGCCGGGTTTTCCATCGTAGATCCCGTCAACGTCCATCAGGAAGATCACCTTCTCCGGTTTGAACATCTTGGCGAGGTATGTTATGATCTGGTCGCCCGAGAGGATGTCTATGCCCTTCGCCAGATCGACCGACACGTCACCGAAGAGAACCGGGATAAAGCGCAGCTCGAGGAGCTTCTTTATGACCTCAACGTCGCCGTAGGCAACCTCCCCGTTCTCGGTTATGAAGACGGAAGACGTTGAAACGGGGAAAGCGGGAAGGCCTATCTCCAGAAAGTGGTCGATGAAGTTGCCGTTGGCCCTCAGCATGGACTGGTGCGTTCTCGTGAAGCCGATCATCCTTTCCCTAGCTTTCTCGAAGTCCTCGGGAAGGCCGTCCCTGATCCGGTATTTTTTGGCGTGGTGGTGGCCGAAGCTCCCGCCACCGTGAACGATCAAGAACCTCTTCTCAGGATAGAACCTTCCGATCTCCTCCGCGAGCCGTTTCACGGTTTCGTGGTCGAAGTTCTCTGGATCCCCTTTCTTGTCGCTGAAGACGCTGCCGCCGATCTTGACGATTATCACGGGATCACCTCCTCTATCCTGAGGCCCTCCCTGCTTATCTCGGTTATCATCGGAGTTCCGCCAGCTATCGTTATGGCCGTTGCCACTTCGCTCTGCCTGTCAGGGGCCAACGCATACATACAGCCGCCGCCACCGGCCCCGGTTATCTTGGCTCCCAAAGCTCCAGCAGTTCTGGCCGCATAGACCAGCTCGCTGAGCTTTTTGGTCGAAACGCCGAGTGCATCCAAAAGCCCGTGGTTGATGTTCATCAGCCTTCCAAGCCTCTCGAAGCGAACCTCTTCATCGAGGTCGGAGAGGAGGATCTCCCTCGCCCTCTCCACAATCTTGCCCATCGAGAGGAGTATCGGCTCGACTATCTCCGGCATCTCCTCCCTCGTTCTCCTCACCATCGCGACCAGTTCCTTCGTTGAACCGCTTGAGCCCGTGTAGCCAACCACGATTGGAAGCTCCATGAAGGGCAGGTGCTCAAAGTTACCCTTTTCGTAGTGGATGAAGCCACCTATCGCCGAGACCGTGGGGTCGATGCCGCTCGATGCCCCCTGAACGAGGAGTTCAACCCTGTGGCCGAGCCTTCCGATTTCCTCGTTGGTCAGTTCGAGGCCGAGAAGCCTTGAAACCGCTCCGATTGTGGCAACTGCAACGGCGGCGGAAGAACCGAGGCCAGCCCCAACGGGAATCTGGGACGTTATCGAGACGGTGATTCCCCTCCCGTTCTTGTCCGCTTCCTCCTTCACGAGCTCTATCGCCTGGCGGACGTAGCTGAGGACCTCTGCGGCCTTTCCGTAGTCGCTCTCGAAGTAAATCTCATCCTCGGAGAAGGAAACTGTCAAACCAGGAACGCGTATGTCCTTGGCCTCTATCCGGATTGCTCCCCTGTCGTTGAACTCGGCCCACACGTAGGTTCTAAGGTTTATCGCGGCCGCTATCGCTGGCTTGCCGTAGACGACGCTGTGCTCGCCGAAGAGGATAATTTTAGCTGGGGCGGATGCTAAAACCCTCATTTTTAACCCTCCAAAAATTTCTCTATCAGCTCAACGAACTCGTAGATATCTCCCAAATGCTCGTGAAGGACCTCGAAGGCAAGCTCGTCGTTTATTCGCCCATATCTGTGGACGAGGATGTTTCGAAAGCCTTTCATGAGCCTGAGCTTCTCGGCCATTTCCCGAGGGATTATCCCCGCTCTTACCAGCCCCTCAAAAACGTCCTCCTCCCTTTCGGGCATCGCGAGCCTCAGGTCGGAGTTTATTATCGCGCAGATGTCGATGACGTTCTGGATTGCAAACTCAATCCTCTTGTATATCCCATCCTTGATGAGCCCAAGGGACTCAAAGGTCTCAAAGTCATCGGGTAGGTTCTCCTCAACGAGCCTTAAGCTCTCCATTACCTCCTCAAGCTTTGAGCGTATGAGCTCAATCCTCATTCTATCGCCTCCAGGCCGAGGTAGTCGTAGTAGTAGCGCTTGAAGTCCTCCCACTCCTTTATCGTCTCGTAGGCGAGGTCGTAGAGGAACGTCTCGTCCCTGCAGAAGAGAACCTTTCCTCTGAGGCACTCCTTTCTGAGATAGACTGGGAGGAGCTGGAAAATCTGGACGTCGTATTCCTCTGGGAGAACCCCGAGAACGTGCATCCTGAACTCAAAGGCCTCCTTGGGAGTGCCCTCGTAGTAGACGCACAAATCGACGTCGCTGTCCTTCCTCGCCTCGCCCCTCGCGCGGGAGCCGAAGAGGATGATGAACTTCACCCGGTCGCCGCCGAGCTGGAGGATTTTTCTCACGGCATCGTCGAGGTTCATGGTAGAAAATAAGCTAGCAACTCTTAAAACTTCACCTCCTCATCACGATGCTCGCGTAGCCGACTATCGCCTCGGTGCTCCTGCTGACCTCGTAGCTCGTCGTGTAGTGCAAAAGCTCAGCCTCAAGCGCCCCTGCGAGGCGGGAGTAAACGATGGCAGTTCCAACGGCCCCGGGGCCGCACATCGTGTGCCTCATCTCGCGGAGCTCCCTGAAGAGACCATCAACGTCGAAGTCGAGGATTCTCCGTATCAGCCTGAAGTCCCACTCCTTTATCCTGTGCGGGAGCTCGTCGGCCCTGGCTCTGAAGGGCACGTAGCCGTAGGCCGGGCCGTAGTGCATGAAGTCCGTGCTCGCTATTACCACGACGTCCCTGCCGAGTTCCTCGCTCGCCTCGAATATTGCTTTTCCGAGGGCCCTCGAAACTTCTTCGTCCTGAATGCCGAGGGTTATGGGAACGATCCGGACCTCTTTCCCCGCGAGCTCGGCAAGGTACTGGATGAAGGGCACCTGAACCTCGATGGAGTGCTCGTACTTGTGGGCGAGGTCGTCTAAATCAGCTATTCCGGAGAGCTTCGCTATCTCCTTTGCCATCTCGGCATCGACCTCGATGCTCCCGAGCGGGGTCAGCCACTCACCCTCGGGATAGACCGCTATCGGCGAGCCGAGGCCTGTATGATTGGGCCCGAGGATTACGAAGGTTTCCGGCAGGCCGTCCTCGAAGATGGCCTTGTATGTCCTCGATGCCGTATAGCCCGAGAAGATGTAGCCCGCGTGGGGTGCCACTCCGGCGGTTATCCGTCTCTCGCTTCCCTCCTCGCCGAGGTCGCTGAAGAACCTCTCGAGCATGAGCACGAGCTCCTCGTCGGCAGGATAGAAGCTTCCCGCTACTGCTGGGTACCTTATCATCGCCACCACCTCCGGAGTTAGTTGGCGCGAGAGTTTAAATACCTTGGGTTAGTTTAGTAGCCAAAACGTTTATTTAGATACCCCTCGAACATGTTCGGGGGGTATCGGATGAAAAAACAAAAACGCAAACACTATTTTGACCAGAGACCACGAAAGAGCAGAAAAGACCTTTTTGGGAGAGATTATGAACTTGAACAGTTGATGGGTGCAATGGAAGCCGGGAGCTGGGCCGTAATACTCGGTCCTCGGATGGTCGGGAAAACAAGCCTCGCATGGGCGGCCGCTTCGGAATTTAGCGAGAAAAATGACTATCAAGTTGTATTCGTGGACCTGAGAACTGCCCGAACTTCACGGAGGGCCACTGAGAAAATCCTCGGGAAAATGCCGGCTTCAACAATCAAGAGACTGTCGAAGTACCTTTCGGAGGTGAGGGTGCACGCCAGCGGAATCGGGGCGACCCTGAAGTTGAAGGAGTATGCCCCGGCAAAACACGCCCTTGAGGATGCCCTCTTAAGCGTCGAGAACACCGTCCTCATACTCGACGAGATTCAAAACGTGACACAGGGAGTGGAGAGTATGCTCGGTGCATTGGGAACAGCCTTCAACGAAAACGACTCCCTTCTCATTCTGTTTACCGGTTCCTATGCCGGAGTCGTCAGAAAACTACTTCGCCAGGGACATAGAGACAGCCTGTTCGGTAGAATTCCCTTCGAAATAACGCTTCACCCATGGCCGGAGTGGAAGGCGGCAGAGTTCCTTGAGAACGGGTTCAGGGGGTGTGGAGTGCCCTTCAACGAAAGGGAAATCGCATCGACAATCCATAGCTTGGGAACACTCCCTGGATGGCTCAATCTCTACGGTCTCAGAAGATGCCTCGGATTGCCCCACGAAAATGCAGTCAAAGTCGTTTTCGAGAAAGCGGTCAGGGAAGCGGAGAAAGAGCTGGAAAACTTGCTCAAGGGGAGGAGTCAAAAAGCAAGGCTCGTTGTGAAGAAGCTCGCATACGGGGCAACGTGGAGTGAGCTTGAAAGAACGGGAATATCGAAGGACAGCCTTCACCGCCTCCTCAACGCATTGATCAACGAACTGTTCATAGTGGAAAAAGATGAAGTGGGCGTATATCGGTTCACAGACCCTGTTTACAGGTACACAGCGGAAAGACTTGGACTAAATCAGCTCTAAACCCGAACCCGTCAGGGGCAGAACAACGAGTGCCCCTTTTCAACCAGACCCGTTTCAATGAGCTTCCACAGCGCGGAGAGGACAACGGCAGATGTTGATTCGACCAGGAAGCCACGTCTCTTAAGCCAGCTGAGCGCGCCCATCGTTTCAAGCTCGTCAACGCTCACGCAGAGCCCGTCGGTTTCATTCAGCGCCTTTTTCATCCCGTTGAGTCTCGGAGGTTCGGGAATGGCTATACCTTCAGCGAGGATGTTTTTCACTGCCGAGCGCTCGCAGAGGCTCTCGTAGCCGGAAGCCTGAACCGCGACGAGCCTTGGAAGTCTACCAATTTCCCCATCGCTTTTAGCTCGGAAAAGCCCTTCCAGAGGCCAAGGAAGAGGGTTCTGCTTCCGGTTGGGGCAAGAATCCAGTCGGGAACGCCGAGTTGCTCGTAAAGCTCAAAGGCGATTGTCTTAGTGCCCTCCAGGAAGTAGGGGTTGAGCCAGTGGGAGACGTAGGTAACTCCGCTCCGCTCGGAGAACTCGACCGCGCGCTCGTGGACGGCCATTCTGTCGCCGTCAACGTAGTGAACAACAGCACCGAGCCCCTGGAGGAGCGAGAGCTTGCCGGGACTCGTATCGTAGGAGACGAAGGCATGAACGCGGATTCCATTTGCAAGACCGTAGAGCGCGAAGCTCAGCGCGGCGTTGCCGGAGCTATCGAGGACGACCTCTGTGATGCCCTCGTCGAGCAACTTTGAAACCGTAACCCAGGTGCCCCTGTCCTTGAATGAACCGCTCGGCTGGAGGTACTCGAGCTTAAAGAAGGCCCTAACGCCGTTGATTTCGAGCCCGCTTACAGGCGTAACCGCTGGAACTGGGACGACTACCCCGTTAACGGGCAGATGCCTGCGGTAGCGCCTCACGTCAAGGAACGGCTCCGGTGTGAATGCCTTTAAGTCCCGCTCAACGAGAAGCGTTCCCCCGCAGTTGCAGGTAAGGCGAAAGGTTTCTGGATAAGTTCTCCCGCAACGGGAACAGCGCAGCATAGCATCACCTTTTTTAGGGATGGTGTGGAATAAAGGACATCGAAACTTAAAAAGGTGGTTGCCATGGTGGAGAAGTTCATTTCAGCCGAGAGGCCGCAGACCGAGGAAGGCTACCAGTACCACATAGCCTGCAAGCCCGGCGACGTCGCGCGCTACGTTCTCCTGCCGGGCGACCCGGAGAGGGTTCCGAAGATAAGCTCCCTGTGGGACGAAGCTAAGGAGATAGCCTTCCACCGCGAGTACAGAACGCACACCGGCAGATACAAGGGCGTTCCAATAAGCGTCACCTCGACGGGAATAGGCGGGCCCTCGACCGCCATCGCCATCGAGGAGCTCGCGGCGATAGGGGCTGACACCTTCATAAGGGTGGGCTCCACCGGCGCAATCCAGCCGGGGATGGAGATAGGCGACCTGATTATAGCCAAGGCCGCCGTGAGGCTTGAGGGAACCTCAAAGCAGTACGTCCGCGTTGAATACCCGGCCGTTGCGGACCTTGAGGTGACGCTCGCGCTTATCGAGGCTGCCGAGAGCTTGGGCGTTAGATACCACATCGGCATCACGGCCTCGACGGACAGCTTCTACCTCGGCCAGGGCAGGCCGGGTCTGAACGGCTACTTCCCAAGCTTCGCAAAGAATTTAGTCGATGACCTCAGGCAGGCCAACGTCACGAACTTCGAGATGGAGGCGGCCACGCTCTACACCCTCGCCAACATCTACGGGCTCAGGGCCGGCTGCGTCTGCGCCGTCTTCGCGAACCGCGTTACGAACGAGTTCGGAAAGGCCGGTGAGAAGGAAGCGGCTTTGGTGGCGAGCGAGGCTGTGAAGATACTCGCCGAGTGGGACGAGGAGAAGGAAAAGAAAGGAAAGAAGGTATGGTTCCCCGGGCTGAGGGGTTGAGATGGATGAGCGGTTGATCGACGTTAAGGCGCTCATCGCCAAGGGAAAGCTGGACACGGCACTGCTCGTCGCGGAGAGCATCGAGGAGCCCTACTGGAGGGACTACGCCCTCCGATGGGTCGCGGAAGCCTACGCCCGGGGGAACCCGGAGAAGGCCGTTGAGATAGCAGGGATGATCTCGACGGATTCCCTGAGGGACGATGCCCTCGCGAACCTATCCTACATTTTTTCAAGGGAGGGGAAGTTCAAGCTGGCCATTGAGGTCGCCAGGAAAATCAGGGGGGAATTCACACGGAAAAAGGCCCTTCGCACGGTTTCAACTGTTTTAGCGAGGGCGATAGTGGAGAGGGGGGCGGAGATAAGCCTCAGCGAGCTCGGCCTTGATGAGAGTGACGTCGAGGTTTTAAAGCCCCTTCCCGGCGGAATAAGCCTCAAGGACGGCAAGCTGATGCCCGGCGGCGAGATACTCAGGATGAAGGGCGAGTTCAGGAACGAGGTGGTTTCCCTCACCGAGGTCCGGCGGAGCCCCCCGGAGAGGCCCTACTTTGAGTTTGGGACGGTGGAAGCCGGCTATCTGCGTGACTACCTCCAGCTGCTCGGGGATATGGCCAACGTTGCCGAGCTCGAGTACTGGGCGGAGCTCGTCGAAGGGCCGCTGAGGGATGAGCTCCTCGAGGAGGCAGGACTGATATACCTCCGGGCCGGTGTTATCGAGAAGGCCCTTGAGCTCGCCGGAAAGGCCGGAAAAACGGAGGATCTCGCGTATCTGCTCGCCCTCAGGATGATCGAGGATGGAAGGCTTGGGGAAATTGGTTCCCTCTCCTGTAAGATAAGGAGCCCCGTGAAAAAGCTGCTGGTTCTCAGGGAGCTTGCCGTGAGGGGATTGCTTGAGAGGGAGCTCGCCGAGGCCGTTCTGACCCCGGACAGCGATTACATCCTCGCCCGCCTGCTCAAGTTCCTCGCCTTTGAAATGCTGGGCGAGGCGAAGAAGGAAAACGATCCAAAGCTCTTGGAGAAGTCCCGCGAAATATTTGAGATGGGCGTAAAAATCCAGAGGGAATACGAAGAGTCTCTCTACCAGTCTTCGTCCTCGTCCCAGTCCTCGTCCTCCCACTCATCTTCCCAGTCTTCTTCCTCGAAGTCGTCCTCCTCCCAGAGCTCCTCCTCGAGGTAATCCTCATCGTCCTCGACTTTAACCTTCTTCTTGGGCGGGAACATGGAGCCTACCTCAGATCTATTTGGGGGTGAAAGATTTAAGGCTTTTCCCCGACATCGGGTCAGGGGTTGGTAATGAGGGTTGCGGTCATCACCGAGGACGCGAGGGCCTACTACACCATCGTGAAGACCCTCAAGGCCTATGGAATAGGGTTCCACAGCCTTAGACCGGGCGAGAGGATCCCCTTCGACGTCGAGGTCGTTCTCGTCGATGAGGTCAGCTGGGGGAAGGTCGATTTTCCGGCCAAGATCCTCGCGAGGGATGAGGGCTTCATAGACGAGCTGTTGGCTTTTCTCGAGGGGCGGGAGAGGTTCAGGCGGATTTTCATCGCAATAGACCCCGGTGAGAGACCGGGCCTCAGCGTCGTGGCCGACAACAGGGTTCTCGAGGTTCACAGGATGAGGGATCCGAGGGACGTCTCGGTCGTTCTTGAGCTGCTCGAGAAGTACCCTGAGGCAAGGATAAAGATAGGTCACGGTGCGAGGAGGCAGAGAACCTTAACCCTCAAGGCCCTCGGCCAGGCCCTCGGCTACGATTACAGGGTTATACTCGTGAACGAGGCGAGAACAACGCCGAGGGTCGGGAACACCGAGGCCCCGGGCGTTCAGGACATAGTTGCCTCGATAAACATCGCCCTCAGGGAGGGCAGGGAAGCGACGATCGGCGAGCTGCTTGAGGTCAGGGAGCCAACGAAGCGGGAAATCGAGGACATCAAGAGGAGGAGCAGGGAACTGAGCGGCAACATAACGATATCCACCCGGCTCGCCAGGGAGGTTGCCCTTGGAAACATGACGCTCGAAGAGGCCATTGAGAGGCAAAGGAGGAAGAGGTAGCGGAGGTGTTTTATACCCCTGGAGCGTAGGATCATCGTCGTGAGAAAACTTAGGAGGTGCGGGCTGTGATCTTTGGAAGGGGCGAGGAGAACGTGGATGAAATAAAGCTCAGGGTTGCAGAGGCCCTGAAGGTGGACGTGGGCAGGGGAATAGTCAGGTTCGACAAGCAGTACCAGCGGAAGCTCGGCGTCGGTACCGGCGACATAGTCGAGCTCATAGGTTCGCGCTCAACCGCCGCGATAGTGGCCAACGCCCACCCCGACGACAGGGGTCTCGATATAATAAGGATGGACGGTTACATCAGGAAGAACGCCGGAGTAAGCATAGGCGACTACGTGACGGTGAGGAAGGCGCAGGTCCAGGAGGCGAAGAAGGTCGTCCTCGCGCCGGCCCAGAAGGGCGTCATACTCCAGATACCCGGCGACATCGTCAAGCAGAACCTCCTCGGGAGGCCGGTCGTGAAAGGGGACATAGTGGTCGCGAGCAGCAGGGGTGAGACCGGTTACTACGGAAGTCCGCTCGATGACCTCATCAGGGGCCTCTTCGAGGCCATGCCGATCGGCTTCGGCGAGCTGAAGTTCGTTGTGGTGAGCACCGTCCCCAAGGGCATAGTCCAGATAACCTACAACACCGAGGTTGAGGTTCTCCCGCAGGCGGTTGAGGTGAGGGAGGAGAGCATCCCCGAGGTTACCTACGAGGACATCGGCGGCCTGAGCGACGCAATACAGAAGATCCGCGAGATGGTCGAGCTGCCCCTCAAGCACCCGGAGCTCTTCGAGAGGCTTGGAATAGAGCCGCCCAAGGGGGTTCTCCTCTACGGTCCGCCGGGAACCGGTAAGACCCTCCTCGCCAAGGCGGTGGCGAACGAGGCAAACGCACACTTCATAGCCATCAACGGGCCGGAGATAATGAGCAAGTTCTACGGCGAGAGCGAGGAGAGGCTGAGGGAGATCTTCAAGGAGGCCGAGGAAAACGCCCCGAGCATCATCTTCATCGATGAGATTGACGCGATAGCTCCGAAGAGGGAGGAGGTTGTTGGAGAGGTCGAGAAGAGGGTTGTAAGCCAGTTACTCACGCTGATGGACGGCCTGAAGGGCAGGGGCAAGGTGATAGTGATAGCGGCCACCAACAGGCCCGACGCGATTGACCCGGCTTTGAGGAGACCTGGAAGGTTTGACAGGGAGATAGAGGTCGGCGTTCCGGACAAGCAGGGCAGGAAGGAGATACTCCAGATACACACCAGGGGAATGCCGCTGGAGCCTTCATTCGACAAGGAGGAAGTCCTCGCGGTCCTTGAAGAGCTCGCAAGGCGGGGCGGTAAGTTCGCCGAGGAAGTTGGAAAACTGAAGCCCCTCGTTGAGGCCGCCCAGAGCGGGAGGGAGATCAAGGAGATCCTGAAGGGAAGCGGCGAGCTCTACTCCGAGGTCAAGGCGAAGCTGATAGACAGAATGCTCGACAGGATAGCGGACAGAACGCACGGCTTCGTTGGAGCCGACTTAGCGGCTCTGGCGAGAGAGGCGGCGATGGTCGTCCTCAGGAGGCTCATCCAGGAGGGCAAGGTGAGCCCGGAGCAGGAGCGCATTCCCCCGGAGGTTCTGCAGGAGCTCAGGGTTCGCGAGGAGGACTTCTACGAGGCCCTCAAGATGGTCGAGCCATCGGCGCTCAGGGAGGTTCTCATAGAGGTTCCAAACGTCCGCTGGGACGACATAGGGGGCCTCGAAGACGTCAAGCAGGAGCTCAGGGAGGCGGTGGAGTGGCCGCTCAAGTATCCCAAGGCCTTCGAGAGGCTCGGCATAACCCCGCCGAAGGGAATACTCCTCTACGGTCCGCCCGGGACGGGTAAGACGCTCCTTGCAAAGGCGGTGGCGAACGAGAGCGAGGCCAACTTCATAGCGATTAGAGGGCCAGAAGTGCTGAGCAAGTGGGTCGGCGAGACAGAGAAGAGGATAAGGGAGATATTCCGGAAGGCGAGACAGGCTGCTCCGACGGTCGTCTTCATCGACGAGATCGACGCGATAGCTCCGGCGAGGGGAAGCTACGAGGGCGGAAGGCACCTCGACACCCTGATCAATCAGCTGTTGACTGAGATGGATGGTATTCAGGAGAACAGTGGTGTGGTTGTCATCGGTGCCACCAACAGGCCGGACATCATTGACCCGGCCCTGCTGAGGCCCGGGCGCTTTGACAGGCTGATACTCGTGCCGGCACCGGACGAGAAGGCCAGGCTGGAGATATTCAAGGTGCACACGAGGCGCGTTCCCTTGGCGGAAGATGTCAACCTCGAGGAGCTGGCAAAGAAAACGGAAGGATATTCGGGAGCAGACATAGAGGCCCTGGTCAGGGAGGCGGCGCTGATAGCCCTCAGAAGGGCCGTTTCGAGGCTTCCAAGGGACGTGGTGGAGAAGCAGAGCGAAGAGTTCCTGGAGAGCCTCAAGGTTTCGAGGAAGGACTTCGAGATGGCTCTCAAGAAGGTCAGGCCCAGCATAACGCCCTACATGGTCGATTACTACCGGAACTTCGAGGAGAGCAGGAGGAGAAGGGACAGGGGAGAGGGCAAGGGAGTGGACTACTACACCTTCTGAGCCTTTCGAAATCTTTAAATACCCCTTTTCCAAACCGGGGTTTGAGGTTTTTCTGTTCTACACAGACCATACAGGGGTGTTACTGTTGAACGGGAGTCCGAGTGCAATGAAGGGCACCACGACCGTTGGCGTGGTGTGTAGGGACGGCGTCGTGCTCGCAGCGGACAGAAGGGCAACGCTGGGCAACATGGTGACGTCGAAGGAGGTAACCAAGGTTTTTCAGGTAGACGACCATCTGGCCATAGCCGGTGCCGGTCTCGTTGGAGACATACTCAGCCTCGTCAGGCTTCTTCGCGCTGAGGCAAAGCTCTACCGCGCGAGGGTCGGCAGGGAGATGTCGGTTAAAGCCATGGCAACGCTCGTTTCGAACGTTCTGCACGGGAGCAGGTACCTCCCCTACTTTGCCTGGTTCTTGATCGGGGGGTACGACGTGAGGCCGAGGCTTTACTCGATAGACGCCGCGGGAGGCGTTACCGAGGAGCGCTTTATAGCGGCCGGTTCTGGTATGGAGTTCGCGCTTGCCCTCCTTGAGGAGAACTTCTCCGATGGAATGGACCTTGAGGAGGGCGTTGATCTGGCGGTTAGAGCCGTTAAGGCCGCCATGAGGAGGGACGTTTACACCGGTGAGGGCGTCACCGTCGTCACGATCACGAAGGAAGGCTACCGTGAGCTTGAACCGGTTCTGAAGTGAGGTGGTGGACTTGATCAGGAGAGAAACTTTCGTCGAGGACATACTCAAGGACATAAGGGCCGTCATCAACCAGATGGTGCCGAGGGAGGCCAAGGTAACCGAGGTCGAGTTCGAGGGTCCGGAGCTGGTCATCTACGTCAAGAATCCGGAGGCGATAATGCGCGACGGCGATCTGATAAGGAACCTCGCCAAAGTGCTCAAGAAGAGGATAAGCGTCCGCCCGGATCCGGACATTCTGATTCCGCCCGAGAAGGCGGAGGAGATGATAAAGCAGATCGTCCCGCCGGAGGCGGAGATAACCAACATAAGCTTCGACCCCTCTGTCGGCGAGGTCATCATAGAGGCCAGAAAGCCCGGCCTGGTGATAGGGAAGAACGGCGAGACGCTTCGCCTCATCACGCAGAAAGTCCACTGGGCGCCGAAGGCGATAAGAACTCCCCCGATCCAGAGCCAGACGATATACTCCATAAGGCAGATCCTCCAGACCGAGAGCAAGGACAGGAGGAAGTTCCTGAGGCAGGTAGGGCGGACGATCTACCGCAAGCCCGAGTACAAGAGCAGGTGGATCAGGATCACCGGTTTGGGTGGCTTCCGTGAGGTGGGAAGGAGCGCCCTCCTCGTCCAGACGGACGAGAGCTACGTCCTCGTTGACTTCGGCGTGAACATAGCCGCGATGAGGGACCCGCTCAAAGCGTTTCCGCACTTTGACGCTCCAGAATTCCGCTACGTCCTCGACGAGGGCCTTCTCGATGCAATCATCATCACCCACGCCCACCTCGACCACAGCGGAATGCTGCCGTACCTCTTCCGCTACAAGCTCTTCGACGGGCCGATTTACACGACGCCACCGACGAGAGATTTAATGACCCTCCTCCAGCAGGACTTCATCGAGATCCAGCACATGAACGGAATGGAGCCGCTCTACAGGCCGAGAGACATAAAGGAGGTCATAAAGCACACCATAACCCTCGACTACGGCGAGGTTCGCGACATAGCCCCGGACATAAGGCTGACCCTCCACAACGCCGGCCATATACTCGGCTCGGCGATAGTTCACCTCCACATCGGCAACGGTTTGCACAACATAGCGGTAACGGGCGACTTCAAGTTCATACCCACAAGGTTGCTCGAACCGGCTGTGAGCAGGTTCCCGCGCGTCGAGACCTTGGTTATGGAGTCCACCTACGGCGGAAGCAACGACTACCAGATGCCGAGGGAGGAGGCCGAGAAGAGGCTCATAGAGGTCATCCACCACACGATAAAGCGCGGTGGAAAGGTTCTCATTCCGGCCATGGCCGTCGGTAGGGCCCAGGAGATAATGATGGTCCTCGAGGAGTACGCGCGCGTCGGCGGCATAGACGTTCCCATCTACCTCGACGGAATGATCTGGGAGGCAACTGCAATCCACACTGCCTATCCGGAGTACCTTAGCAGACGCCTGCGCGAGCAGATCTTCCACGAGGGTTACAACCCGTTCCTCAACCCGATATTCAAGAGCGTCGCCAACTCGCGCGAGAGGCAGGATATCATAGACAGTGGCGAACCCGCGATAATCATCGCCACCTCGGGCATGCTCGTCGGCGGGCCGAGCGTCGAGTACTTCAAGCAACTCGCCCCGGACGAGAAGAACAGCATAATCTTCGTCAGCTACCAGGCCGAGGGAACCCTCGGAAGGCAGGTGCAGAGGGGCTTACGCGAGATACCGCTCGTCGGCGAGGACGGCAGGACTGAGGTGGTCCAGGTCAACATGGAGGTTCACACGATAGACGGCTTCTCGGGCCACGCGGACAGGAGGGAGCTCATAAGCTACGTCGCCCGCTTGAGGCCGAGGCCCGAGCGCGTCATAACAGTTCACGGCGAGCCGCACAAGTGCCTTGACCTGGCCTCGAGCCTGCACAAGAAGTTCAACCTCTCCACGAGGGCACCGAACAACCTCGACGCCATAAGGCTGAAGTGATAAACTTTTTAAGGTTTCTTCCCTTCTTTCACACGGTGGTAACGTGGTCGATCTCGGGATACTGAGGTATTACATCTACGCGGTGGCCCCCCTTCAGGTTTTGGTTTTCATCGTAACCTACCGTAAGGTCAGGGAAGCGTGGGAAAAACTCCCGGCAATGTCTTGGAAGACGATCTCGTTTCTCCTCGGTCTCCTAGCGATCCTCGTTGCCTCGATAATGGAGTTCCCGTTCCTCATCTCCAATTCGCTCGCGGGATTTTTCCTCCTGGGTATCTTCGTCGGGCCCATAGAGGAGTTTTCAAAGCTTCTCCCGGTCAAGCTCTACCGCGAGGAGAAGTGGAAGCTCTGGAAGAAGACCATCGGCGCGGCGTTCTTCTTCGGCCTCATCGAGGGGTCCCTCTACGCCCTGATCCTCCTGATCGTTGGAGAGCACCTCATGGCCCTCTACCGTGTCTTCCTCGTCGCCTTTCACGTGGCCCTCACCTTCGTGACTGTCACCCACTACCTCGTTAAAGAGAGCTGGTCC
Source organism: Thermococcus sp. AM4 (assembly GCF_000151205.2). Lineage (NCBI taxonomy): Archaea > Methanobacteriati > Methanobacteriota > Thermococci > Thermococcales > Thermococcaceae > Thermococcus > Thermococcus sp. AM4. Next base: position 992,579 of record NC_016051.1, on the reverse strand, counting down.
GGCTACCTGAGGGCTTCCCTCTACCACTCCCTCTACGACCTGCCGCTCCTCGTCTTTGTGGGCGGGTATCGCGGGCCATACCTGAAGGCGCTCATGGGGCTCGGTCTGCTCATGGTTGCCCTCCTCATCGTTGACGTCCTGAGAACCGCTCCTCTCGTGGAGGAACTGATCCCGAGGGAGGAAGAAGAGGTAAAAGAGCTGCCCCTGCCCTCTCCGGTTGCGGTGGATGAAGAGCTCACCTCTTCGCCTTGAACTTCTCTTGGAGCTCGTAGAGCTGGGCGACCCTCTCTATGGTGTCCGCCTCCTCCGGGCTTTTATCTTCCCTCAGCGCCACGTAGCGCGGGAACCTTAACGCGAAACCGCTCTTATACTTGGGGCTCTTCTGTATCTCCTGATACGTTACTTCGATGACGACCTTCGGCTGTATCTCGACGAACTTCCCTTCCTCCCTGACGATCAGGGGCTTGAGCATCTTGGTGAACTCGATCAAGTCTTCATCGGTGAAACCGCTCCCGACCTTGCCCACCGGGACGAACTCACCGCTCTCCGGATCGTAGGCCGCAACGAGGAAGGAACCGAGGAGGTGGGCTCTTCTTCCCTCGCCCCACTCGGCTCCGATAATGACGAGGTCGAGGTTCTCCATCGTGGGCTTGATCTTCAGCCACTTCTTACCGCGGTTTCCGGGCTCGTAGACGGAGTCCAGCCTCTTCGCCATTAGCCCCTCGTGGCCGAGCTCCAGAGCGCGTTTGTAGAACTCCTCGGCCTCGTCGACCTTCTTCGTAACGAGCTGTTCGGCGAGCTTTATCTTATCGCTTTCCTCGACGCTCTCCTCGAGCTTCTTTCTCCTCTCGGCGAACTTCGTGTCGATGAGGCTCTCCCCTTCAACGTAGAGGATGTCGAAGAGGTTGAGCTCGAGCGGAATCTTCTCGATCATCTCCTCGATGTTGTACTTCCTCCTAAAGCGCCTCAGGACGTACTGGAAGGGCCTTGGACGACCGTTCTCGCCTACCGCAACAAGCTCGCCCTCAACTATGACCTTGGAAGGCCTCAGTGAGGCCTTCACCGCCTCAACTATCTCGGGAATCGAGCGGGTGACGTTCTCAAGTCTCCTCGAGTAGATTATCACCCTGTCCCCGTCGCGGTGGACCTGAACGCGCGCGCCGTCGTACTTAATCTCGAAGGCTGCCTCACCGCCCATCTCGATTAGCGCTTCCTTGACGTTGGCGGCGTTTTGAGCTAGCATCGGCCTTATCGGCTTCCCAATCTGTATGCTAACCTTTGAGAGCCCCTCGTTCCCCTCGAGCTTGGCAACCCTTGTCACGTAGCCGAAGTCGCTCGTGAGCATGTAGGCCCTCTCTACCAGCTCGGGCTTCACCTTGAAGGCCTCTGCTATGGCATCGCGCAGGATTCCCTCGGCGACGCCGGTTCTCATCGTCCCGAGGACTGTTCTTGCCAGGTATTTGCCCTCCTCGGGCGTCGCGTCCATGAAGAGATTGGCCAGGTACTTCATCTTCCTGTCCTGGCTCCCCTCTCCGCTCGCCTCGGCAACCTTGACGAAGGTGTTGTAAACGCGCTTTATCGTGAGGGGCTGGCTGAAGAAGCTCTTCTGCTTTCTCTTCTTTAGAGCCAAAGCCACACTCTCGCCCAAATCCCCCGTGTCCTTAATCGAGTTCTCGATTTCCTTCTCGGGAACGCCCGTCGCCATCGAAACGGCCCTTATGAGGAGTTTCTCACCGACGCCGAGCTCGCGCTCGTCCCAATCGGGGAAGACCTTGCCGAGAATAAGGTATGGAACTATCTCGAGCAGATCGTCGGGCGTCTTCTTGAGGAAGTCCGCCACAAATTTCGTCTTGAGCGTTTTGAGCGTGGTCTTCTCAAGCCTCCGGTAAAGCTCGGCCAGCTCTAAATACTTCATGTCGCCCACTCTCACCACCGGCTAAAATACGGTGAAGGGGATAAAAACTCAGCGCTTCCCCTGGAAGAACCTCGCCCACTCAAAGGCCGCCGTGAGGACGAAGCCTATCGCGAACGTCACAACTGGATTCAGCTTGCCGTAGAAGAGCAACCACACGGCCAAGCCCCCTGCGATTCCCGACAGGATAACCCCGAGTTTGTGCTCCTTCTTGAGGTTTGCATAGGTGGCGGCTATTATGAAGGCTATGGCAATCAGGAATAGGGCAACCTTCATCCCGATCCCCCCTCAAACCATCTCTCGACCTTGGGCTTCCCCTCGTGGATTTCGGCGATATCGTAGGGAACCCCGAGGTCAGCCAGAAGGACCTTAGCGTTCTCGATTTCTTTCTCCCGGACAAGCGCGAAGAGGCCCTTTCCGAGCATTATCATCGAGCTCGGAAGCTTTAAAACCCTGTCGAGTTCCTTCGCCAGCTCAAGGAGCTCGCCGGTGAGCAGGCCTGTCCTCTCGGCGAAGGCCCTCGCCAGAACCATGAGTCTCTTCGGAGCTGGCTCCTTCAGGAGCTCCTCCAGAGCCTTCCTCCCTTCGACTTCTATGGCCTTCACGACGTCGCCGTCGAGTACCTCCCTCGTGGAGAGCTTCCCGAGCGGAACGACCAGAACGCGGTAGTCCTCGAAGAAGAGGTTGTCAACGACGCCGATCCCCGGGGCGCCCGCTTTGATCCGAACTTCTATCCCCCCCGCGAGCTGGGCTATGACATCGCCGAGACCTCCTTTGTGAACCACCTCTGCCTCGTGAGCCGTTTGAGCCGCTTTAAGCCACGTCCCCCCGAAGGCGTAGCTCAAAGCGAGGGCCGTGCCGAGAGCGCCCCCAGCGCTGTTGCCGAAGCCGTGACCGTTGGGGAAGTCGAAGTACTGCCATATCTCGACCTCGCCGAGGAAATCCTCTGGAACGAGTTTCCCCGCGACTGAGTAGCTGATTATTGCATCTTCCCTCTTTACGGGCTCACCGTTGAAGGCTATATGGATGTGCCTCTCCAGCGTTCCGGTTTCGATGCTCGCGAAGACGTTGGTTCCCTTGTCGAGGTTTATTCCCGCCCCGAGGGAGCCGGCTTTGAGCGGATCATCGTGAAAGACCGGCACGAAGAAGGCCGTTATGTGGGCTGGAACGAAGGACCTAACCAGCATTGCCTCACCCCGGGAGGAGTTGGAGGGGGCTTTTAAAAGGGTTTAGAAAAGGGAAAGGAAAGCGGCGTCACTCCTCGACAACGTACACCGGCACCTTTCCGTGGGGAACGCCGTACTTCCCGCCGTACCACTCGCTGAGCACATACCAAGCTCCGATTAAGAGCACTAGGCCTATTGGAAGCAGGACTGCAACGCTCGTCAGCCCGAGGCCGAAGAGGATATAGAGCACTATCCCCACGGCCGAGGCCGTGACCGCGTAGGGAACCTGCGTCCTGACGTGGTCTATGTGGTCGGACCCACTGAACATCGAGCTCATTATCGTTGTATCGCTTATCGGGGAGCAGTGGTCGCCGAAGATTCCGCCCGCGAAGACCGCTCCGATGCTCGCAAAGACCGCGGGTCCGAGTTCTCCGCTGACCCCGTAGGCTAGGGGAATCGCTATCGGCATCATTATGCTGAAGGTTCCCCAGCTCGTTCCCGTGGTGAAGGAGATGAACATCGCGATGACGAACACTATCAGAGGGACCCAGTTTCCGCTTATGCCGGCACTGTTCGCCATGTTCACAACGTACTGGGCGGTCCCAACGGCCCCGGTAGCGCTTTTTATGCTCCACGCCAGCAGGAGTATCGTGTTGGCTATCACCATCTGCTTCATTCCCCTTATGATAGCTTCCTCGGCCTCTTCAACGCTCATCTGCCTCGTTCCGACGACCAGGGCAAAGGCCACCACTACCATGGCGAAGCTGCCCCAGAGGAGTGCCAGGGCTGAGTCCGCGTTTCCGAGGACTGACTTTATGCCGCCCTCTGCGTAGGCGGTGTAGCCCCCACCGCTGTACCACATCCCCAGCAGGGTCACGAAGACGAGCGCTAGGATCGGCCAGATGAAAAAGTGCACGCTCCCGTTTTCCTTGGGTATTCCAAGGTCTATCTCGGTCGTCATGAGCGGTTTGGCCCCATCGCGGAGCACCTTCCCCGTTGTCCGGGCCCTCATTTCAGCCTGGAGCATCGGCCCGTAGTGCCTGTGGAAGTAGGCCACGAGGAATACTAGGATTATCGCGAAGATCGAGTAGAACCTGAATGGCACGCTGTGGAGCCAGGCCCCGTAGGCCCCGCCGACGGACGTTAGATCGGCGTGGAGCTCCTTGAAGGCGTCCCCTATGAGACCGACCTCGTAGCCTATCCACGTTGAGACCAGCGCCAGTCCCGCCACGGGCGCCGCGGTGGAGTCGTCGATATACGCCAGCATCTCCCTGGAAACGCGCGTCCTGTCGGTTATGGGCCTCATCGTGTTGCCGACTATTATCGTGTTGGCGTAGTCGTCAAAGAATATGAGGACCCCTAGTAACCAGCCCATCACCGAGGCTCCCCTGCTTGAGCGAACCCTCCCGGCCAGGGCCTGCCCAACGGCGAAGGCGCCTCCAGATTTGTAGACCAGCCCAACACCCGCACCGATCAAGAAGTCAAAGAGCAGGATTTTGGCGTTCCAGTCGTCGGTTGCGCTCGCAACGATCCAGTCCAGGGTCTGGGTGGTTCCGGTAATGGGATTCCATCCAGACACCATCCAGCCTCCAACCCATACCCCAGCGAACAGGGCCAGCACGACCCTTTTTGTCCATATGGCCAGTATGATGGCCACCAGCGGTGGAAGGAGTGAAAGGACACCGAATTCAGCCATTTAATTCACCTCCTGGTTGAGTTGTGATCCCAAAAAATTTGGGTGGTTATATAAGCCTTTTGCAAATTTCTTCGATAAATTGACAAATTTTAGAAAATCCTTCGGCAAAAATCCGCCGGTTACGCCGGGCAAAGTTTTTTAAAATTGCTCATCCTGTATCGTTTCGGTGGTAAAAATGCGCATAGTGGGGTTTGCAGGAGCACTAATAGTCCTCTTCGCTATTTTCATGCCCTGGTTCCACAGCACCATGCTGGGACACGAGTCAGTGTCCTTCTACAAGATGGCAGAGGCTACGTATTCAAACCTCGACGACTTCCTCAAGACGTTTCAGTACCTCGCGGAGCACGACGAATCGGGAAAAACGATCAGCTTCCTCGGGATGTACTTCCTCGGGATGCTCTTCATAACCCTCGGAGCCTTGCTGGGCCTGACCGGGGGCAAAGGCGGCCACGTCCTTGGGCTGATCGGCATGGGCCTCTTCACCGCCGCCTGGTACATGGTCTTCAGGGACAGGCTCTTTGATATCCTCTACACCGGCTACTATCTGGCCTGGATCGGCTTTCTGATCGGTGCCATTGGGGGTGGTGGAGGGAAGAGGTAGTTATCCCACCACCTCCACTATTTCTCCCCCTCCCGGCGGAAGAATCGCGTTCAAATCCTCCTCGCGCACCTTGTAGCCCCACTTCTCGAGGATTCCACGAATCTTCTTGACGAGCTCGCCCTTCTTGAGCCTGCCGGGTCTTATGACGATGTACCTGTTCGTGTGGGCCTTAATCGCGTCAACGGGCGCGCAGACGACGTAGTCTTCCCCATCGTAGTTTATGACTCCCACCGCCAGCTTGAGCGGAAGCCCGCGGAGCCAGTTCCTCTTTCCGTAAACCATGAAGGCGCCCTTGCCGAGGTACTCACCGCTCGGCGCTTGCTTCGTCACCTGATTGGGATACGCCCAGTAGGCGTCCGCTCCATACAGCCCCTGACTCCAAGCGCGACTCATCGAAACTGCGAACTGGCAGGCCTCAAAGATTGTCCTCTCTCCGGCCTTCTGCCCGTCCTTGATGACGACGTGGGGAGCGCCGTAAACATCTGCATGACAGTAGAGGTCGTTCTCGGTCATGTGCTTCTTTATGAGAACCTCGTTGGTGCTCGCGTCCTTTCCAGCCAGGACAAGAAAGCCCTCACTTGAAACGAACCAGCGGAACTTCTCGAACCACTTCTTCTTTCTCCTCTCGATTCTCTTGACGTTGAGTTCCTTCCTCATCTCCTCCTCGATGAGCTTCTCGACTTCGTCGAGCTTCCTCTTGGTATCTTCGTAGGCCTTCAAGGCACCCTCGTACTTGTGCCTGAACTTCTTGGCCTTCTCGTAGTAGAGCTCGGCGTTCTCGCCTATGCTTTTGTTGAGGTAAAGCTTAACCTTCTTCCCTTCCAGCTCAATCGTTACGGCCTTCTCCTTCGGGTCGATGGATTTTACCATCAGCGCAACTCTGTTGCCCTCTTTTTTGCCCGCCTCTATTCTCTTTTTGAACTCCTCCCAGCCGAGTTTTTCCGTTGCCTTCCTGAACTCCTCCAAAAGCCTCTCTATGAGGGCGTAGTTCGCGTAGATTAAATCCCCTATCTCCTGGTTCTCGTTCATTGCCTTTTCGAAGCCCTTCAGCATCTCCTCCTGCTTCCTCAGCGTTGCCAGCAACTGCCTCTTCTTGTTTTCGAGCTTCCTCGTCCTCTCGATTTTGGCCTTCTCGATTGTGAGCTTTCCAAAATATTCGTCGAGGGCCTCGCTGAACGTTTTAAAATAGTGCTTCTCAAGCCCCTCATATATTTTCAGCTCGATTGGGACGACGTCGTGCATGCTGCCGTCCTTGTAGACGATGTTCGGCCTCGGTTCGTCGTTGAAGGTTCCCATCATTGCCTCGTAGACCTTTCGCAGGTCCTCATCGCTCAGCTCCTTCACAGGGGTGGTTTTCTCGAAGCCGGCCCTTATTGAAATCTCCTCCGCGTACATCCCGCCCATGTTGAGCTTCCTCGCCAGAGCTCTGACGAGCTCAAGCTCCTCGTTCTCTCGCATAAGCTCAAGGAAGCGCTCGAAGCTGATCTCAAGCGGGTTCTCTCTTGCGGGTGGGAACTTGTATTCTGCCTTGGGCTTTATCGCCCTGTCCTTGTACTCCTCGTACCTTAAAGCGGCAACAATCCTGTTTTCGGAATCAACCAGAACGATGTTGCCCCTCCTGAAGAGCTCGCCGATGAGCGTGTAGTCACCAACACGAATCTTGACAATCCTGTCGAACTGGTGTTGCTCTATCGCGTCTATAAAGCCCCCGCTCAGGTGCTTTCTGAGGAGCATCGTGAAGCTCGAAGGCTGTTTCGGCGCCTCCTTGACGTAGCTCGTTAAATGAAACCTCTTTCCAGCCTGGAGGATTAAATCAGCTCTCCCCTCCTTCGTGCGGAGCTTTATTCTTATCTCGTCGCCGTCGTGGTAGACCTTGTCCACGCGAGAGCCGACGAGCCACTGAAGTTCTCGAACAACGTAGCGAATATCAACGCTGCTCATCTCTTCCTTCATTCTCTCACCCGAAAAGAGTAGAGGTGTGGAGTTAAAAGGTTAAAGCCTGAGGGCGAGCAGAAGGATCGTTCCCGCGATTGCAAAAGCTGCTCTAATCGCGTCGCTTCTTTCCCCTTCAAAGGCCTCGTTCAGAAGCCCGAAGGAGAGGCCGACGATTCCGATGTCGTAGATCAAGTAGGCGAGCTTCATGATGTCTCTGATGGGCATTGAGAGAACTGAGATTATTGCTCCAAGAAGAACCACAGCCAGGGCCCCCGCAATGAAGCCGCCCTCCGTGCCCGTAAGCTCGTCAAGTCTCATAGCACCACCGAGTTTTCTTTGGGATTGGGGGATAAAACGTTTTCCATGCACATAACTGTCCATAATGACAGACCTGTTCCGGATAAGGTTAAATACTCCGGGCTCGATAACACTCCCGGTGATACAGATGAAAGGCTATCTGACCTTCGTCCTTCACACTCACATCCCCTACGTCAGGAAGCACGGCAAGTGGCCCTTCGGCGAGGAGTGGCTCTACGAGGCGATGAGCGAGAGCTATCTCCCCTTGCTCATGGAGTTCGAGCGGTTGAGGGACTCGGGCGTTCGCTTCCAGCTCGTCGTGAACATAACGCCCGTCCTGATGGAACAGCTGGCCGACGACTACATCAAGGCCGAGTTCGAGAAGTACCTCCTCAGAAAAATCGAGAGAACCAGGGAGGACCTCGAATCTGGCAAGTACCCCGAGAAGCCCGTTAAAGAAGTCCTCCGCCACTTCGAGCGCGTTTACTCCTACTGGAAGGCCATAAACGGCGATATAATTGGTAAGTTCCGGGAACTTCAGGGAGAGGGCTACCTTGAAATCATAACCTCTCCCGCGACACACGCCTACCTGCCCCTCCTCTGGAGGGAGGAGTCGATACGCTCCCAGATAGCCAACGGAGTGGCGACCTACGAGAAGCACTTCGGGAAGAGGCCAAGGGGAATGTGGGTTTCCGAGTGCGCCTACAGGCCGGGTGGAGAATGGCCTCTCCCCGGAGGAAGAACCGTCGAGAGGAAGGGTATAGAGAAGTTCCTCGAGGAGTTTGGAATCGAATACTTCTTCGTCGAGAGCAACCTCGTTGATAACGGACCGGTGGGCGACTCCTATGGCGCCCCGGTTCCTACTGGTTCTCTCGCGACGCTCAGGCCCTACTGGGTCAAGGGGTCAAACGTTGCGGTCTTCGCGAGGAACCGCGAGACGGGCCATCAGGTCTGGAGCGCCCACTACGGCTACCCCGGCGACTTCTATTACCGGGAGTTCCACAGGAAGGCCGAGCGGAGCGGCAACCAGTACTGGCGCGTAACCGGTAAGGACGTTGATCTGGGCGAGAAGGACTTCTACGACCCCGAGAAGGCCCTTGAGCGGGTTGAAGAGCACGCGAGACACTTCGTTTCCCTCGTCGAGGACCTGCTCGCGAGGTTCGAGAAGGAGACAGGTGAGAAGGGGATAATCGTTGCCCCCTACGACACCGAGCTCTTTGGCCACTGGTGGTACGAGGGAGTTAAGTGGCTTGGCAGGGTTCTTGAGCTTCTTGCCGAGAGGGGAATCAAAACGACGACGCTTTCGGCCTTCCTCTCGAACTACTCCGAGGAGAGGCTTGAGGTTGAACTTCCCGAAGGCTCGTGGGGTGCCAACGCGGATCACTCGACGTGGTGGAATCCGGAAACGGAGTGGACGTGGGAGGAAATCTACCGTGCGGAGGAGCGTATGGTCGCGCTGGCGAGCCGCTTTTACGGTAAGGATAAGCTCGGAGACAGGGCGATGGAACAGCTCGCGAGGGAGCTTCTAATCCTTGAGGCGAGCGACTGGCAGTTCCTCATAACGACGGGCCAGGCGAAGGCCTACGCCGGGAGGCGCGTTCTGCTCCACAGCAGGGACTTCCACAGGCTCGCCAACGAGGTCGTCAGGTACTTCAGGACCGGCGAGATGGACGTTTCACTCCTCGAGGAGCTTGAGGAGCGCGACAACCCCTTCAGGCCGGTGATAGTTGCCCACTACGTCAGCGACAATCCACCTGAGCTTGAAGAGTTCGTCGAACCGCTGGAGGTTCCGCCTGAGGAGGAATCTACCTCAGGGACTCCAGATGAGAACGAAGTTTCCGCAGAGGAACGTGCTGAAGGGACAGAGAGCGGGAACAGCACCCGAGGAAAAGCCGTTGAAACTCCAGATGTCAAAGAACGGGTGGAGAGATTTTACGCGAGTTCGCTCGCCTTCGTGAAGAGGAGAAAGCCGAAGGTTCCCCTCGCGAAGAGGCTCGACACGAGGCTCACCAAAAGGGTCGAGAGGGTTGAAAAGTCCGGAAAGCCTAAGGCCGAGGAGAAACGCCCGCGCTTGAAGCGCCTCATAGACGTTAAGGGCATAGGACCAAAAACCCTTGCTAGGCTTAACAGGGCTGGGATAAAGACGCCGGATGATCTCCTCCGTGCGGACCTTGAGGAGCTCGCGAAGAAGAGCAGGATTTCAATAAAAAGGTTGAGAAGGTTCGTGGAGCAGCTCTAGAGGAACGCGTGGCGGTGTTTGTAGAGGCCGACGATTGCACTCCCGATGAGGTAGAGCTCCACCGCTGCAAGGATTGTCAGGAATATAAGGTATCCTTGGACGAAGCTGGGGCTCTTTCCAAATTTGGCCGCTATCTCCTGTATTTTTTCGGGGGTTATAAGGTTGTATATGCTGTACCTCAGGGCCATTACGCCCACGATTACTGGGATAGGTATTGCCGAATACGCCAGTAGAAGTCCGAGGTAACCCCTCCTCTGAAGGGAGAGCATCGAGAGGATTATTGGAATCGCGAGGATTAGGGCGGTTATGGCCAAAAACTGGTTGAGGTAAAAGCCCGTGAGCACGAAGAAAGCCGTCATTCCGAACAGATACCTCCGGTAGACCTTCTTGAGCTCCGCCAGCCTTTCCGGTTTGAAGTCGTACTCTGCCGAGCGTGAGTAGAGGAGTATTCTATCGGCGAGCTTCAGATACTTCTTCTTGCCTTCCTTCTCTATGGCTTTGTCCGTGCTCATGAGCTTGAACTCCTTGGCCTTCTTGTAGAAGAACTCGGCCAGCTCCTCGTTGTCCTTCTCGACTTCCTCCGCTATTCTCCTGAAGTTCTCCGCGGCTTCCTTTATCTTCTCCTTTACCCTGGCCTTTTCCTTCTCAGTGAGGATCGTGAGCTTGTCTATTCTATCGAGGGTGGATTCGAGAACCTCCGCTGTGTCGAGCAGAATGTCCTTGCTCTTCACGTTAGCACCTCCAAAAGTTGAAAAGAAGGAAGGGCCTTAAGACCCTTGTGCCTTCTCGGCCTGGAGGAGCCTTCCGATGCTCCAGTACATGAGGGCAAAAATAACAAACCAGGCAAAGAGCATGTAGATTACCCAGCTTCCCATCGTCACCACCTCAGACCTTTATGATTACCTCGTTCTTCTCGAGCTCCTCGCCGTACTTCTTCTTGATGGAGTAGTAGCTCTCGACGAATCCGAGGATCCACATGAGGATTATTGCAATCCTGGCAGGCCACTCAAGGGTCGTTCCTATGAGGCTCTTGACCATTCCGAGGAGCGGTATCATGAGGAGCAGCGGCGCGATGTAGAGGATTATTGGCTTGTACCACTCTGGGACCTTCATCCATGCCCCCTCGTGGAGCTCCTTCCAGAAGTTGTCGGGCTTGAAGAGGTACACCGCGACGATGATGTCGAAGAGCGCCAGCAGGGTCAGCTGGAAGCTCACCCATGCGTCAACCTGGTCCATGTAGCCGCTGATGTAGATGACCGGCAGTCCTGCGATGAGGTATATTATGAAGGTGATCCATGTTCCGACGTTCCTCTTTATGCCGAGGTCCTCTTCGAGGAGAGCCACGACGTAGTTGTACATGGCTATTGCAGAGGTGAAGCCCGCGAACCAGAGCAGGAGGAACCACAGTGCACCGAAGATCCTTCCTGCATCGCCCATGCTGACGAACGCGTTCGGTAGGCTCGTGTACGAGAAGCCGAGTCCGAAGGTGTTTCCAATGGCCTTCAGGCCGATGTCCTTGTGCTGGGTGAGGTACTGCATGATCTCTCCCCAGTGCTGGCTGAGGTAGTTTGCAATTGCGCTCTTGTCTCCCGAGGTTGCTATGTTCTGGGGAACTCCCATCTGTATGAGGAAGCTCGGGGCGTCTTTAAAGGCCTTGGCGACGAGGTCTGGGGAGACTATCTTGGTGAAGTAAGCCGTTGCGAGCGGTATGGCTATTGAACCGCCGAGGACAACCTCTGCGAACTCGTTGAGTGAAACAGTTGCTATACCTGAGAGAGCAACGTCATCCTTGGGGCCGAGGTAGCTGGCGTAGTTCTGGATGATACCCATACCTAGCGAGAGGGTGAAGAATATCTGTCCCGTTGCCGCGAGCATGACCGCCGCGAAGTGCTCCTTGAGGTAAGCCCAGTTCGGGCTCCAGATGAACTTGAAGCCGTCTATGGTGCTCCAGTTGGGGTCAACCGGGGAGCCGAGTACAAAGACGTAGCCGACCATTATGATTGCGAATATGTAGAGCAACGGCATCATTACCTTGACCCATCTCTCGATACCCTTGCTGACACCCTGACCGACCGCTATCGCCAGCAGTATAACGGTGATGCCCCAGAACAGGAACACCTCCGTGTGATTGCTGAGGTACTGGACGAAGAAATCACCGGTGTTCTTGCCGAAGTACGCCCCGGTTATGCTGAACCATGAATATGCCGCCGACCAGCCTATGAGGTGCAGGTAGTAGCTGTTGAGGAGTATGGTCAGCGAAAAGGCCAGCATACCGCTGATGACACCCCACCAGAGGGCGCTTCTCGGCTTGACGCTCTCCCTTGCCATGAGGTAGTATGTTGGACCGAGGGTACCGTGGCCATATTTGCCACCGTAGCGACCTGCCACCCACTCAATCCACATCACTGGGATACCGAGGAAGAACAGTGCTATGAAATACGGCACCATGAAGGCGCCGCCACCGTTCTGGGCGACCTGGGTTGGGAACCTGACGAAGTTACCAAGGCCAACCGCGTTTCCAGCCATGGCCAAAATCAAACCGATCTTTGTTGCCCATTGATCCCTCTGTTCCATTCAATCACCCCCTTTATTGGGTACCCGGGTAAATAACGAACCAACCCGGGACAAGACGGGACATTGATCTTCTATGACGAACTGCTTTAAAATAGTTTCGGCATCTCACCACAAATTCCGTCCAAATTATGCCATTTCGTTACTATTCCGAAACATCTTCAAAAACATACCCCGATTAAAAACCCCCTGGAACCAAATCCGACCAGCAAAGTTTATTAACCGTTCACTAAACCGGTTATTGAAACCCAAAACCATGTTTTAAGGTGGTGGTGATGAGGGGCAAAACGCTGGCTGGAATAATCCTCGTGGCCGTGCTCGTGTTCGGCCTCGGATGCATAGGCTCGAAAAACGAGGAGAAGCCAAAGGAAACCCTGACGGTTTACGCCTACGACAGCTTTCAGAGCGTTGCCAAGGTCACGATACCGAAGTTCGAGAAGGAGTACAACGTCAAGGTGAACCTCGTAACCCTTGGCGACGCTGGGAAAGTCCTCAACAGGCTGATCCTTGAGAAGGACCACCCGAGGGCAGATGTGGTTATAGGAATAGACAACAGCCTCGCGGCTAAGGCCATAAAGGCGGGGGTCCTTGAGGTCTACAAGCCGAAGAACATCGACCTCGTTCCGGAAGAGCTCGTTAAGGGCCTCGATCCGACGTACCACCTGATTCCCTACGACTACGGGGCGATAGCGATAGTCTACAAGAAGGATGAAGTCAAGAACCCGCCGAGGACCTTTGAAGATCTCCTCAAGCCCGAGTGGAGGAAGAGCCTTATCGTTGAGGATCCGAGGACGAGTTCAACGGGTATGGCGTTTCTCCTCTGGACGATAGCAGCTTACGGCGATCCCGGCTGGCTCTACTACTGGGAGAAGCTCAAGCCCCAGATCTACCAGATAACCGAGGGCTGGGACGCCGGCTGGGAGATGTGGGACAAAGGTGAAGCTCCTCTCTTCGTGAGCTACGCCACCGATCCGGCTTACAGCGCCTACTACAGCAACGGCACCGAGCCGAACATAGGCGCCATACTCCTCAACGGAACGGCCTACGTCCAGATCGAGGGCGTTGGCATAGTTAAGGGAACCAAGCACAGGGAGCTGGCCGAGAAGTTCATCGAGTTCATGCTCACCAACCAGTTCCAGAACGAGATACCCCTCCACAACTGGATGTTCCCGGCCAGCAAAAACGCCACCCTGCCGGACGTTTTCAAGTACGCCGTAAAGCCGGAGAAGATCCTCAACCCCAGCCCCGAGGAGATAAAGGCCAACCACGACCGCTGGGTCAGGGAGTGGGTCGAGCTCATGATCCAGGGCAAGTCCCCCGAGGAGATCATCAAGGAGAGAGGATAGCGTAGTTTTTTATCTTAATCCCAACTTTTTTTGGAACTTCTCTCGGATCGAAGGGGAGCTCGTTGATGAACCTCTCCGCCGTTATCCTTTCCCCGGAGACGCTGAGGAACAGCCTCATCCTCCCGGGCAGGAGCTCGTAGTCCATTACCTCAGCGGTTTCTCCTTCGGTGATGAGAACGCTCTCCGGCCGGAAGAAGACCTTGACCCTCCCCTCAACCCCCGTTTCGAAGCAGAGCTCACCTATGCAAGCACGCCCGTTCCTTGATTCCAGCTCCAAGAGGTTCCCGATGCCGAGGAAAGTCGCGACGAACTCGTCCTTCGGCCTGTAATAGAGCTCCAGCGGTTCGCCGATCTGGACTATCCTCCCGTTCCGCATCACCGCTATCCTGTCGCTTATCGCCATCGCCTCCTCCTGGTCGTGGGTAACGTAGATCGTCGTTATGCCGAGCTCGCGCTGGATCCTTTTGACCACCCCCCTGAGCCTCTCCCTTATCTTGGCGTCGAGGTTGCTCAGCGGCTCGTCGAGGAGGAGCAACTTCGGCCTTATGACGAGGGCCCTCGCTAAAGCCACCCTCTGCTGCTGGCCGCCGCTGAGCTGCTCTGGATAGCGGTTCTCGAAGCCTTCGAGGCCAACGAGGGAGAGAACCTCCTTAACCTCCCTCCTGACATCTTCCTCAGGAAAACCCATCATCCTCAAGCCAAAGGCCACGTTGTCAAAAACGGTCATGTGCGGGAAGAGGGCGTAGTCCTGAAAGACTATCCCGATGTTCCTCTCGTAGGGGGGCTTATCCGTTACGTCTTCATCGCCAAAGTAAACCCTTCCTTCGGCCTTTTCAAAGCCCGCTATGATCCTCAGCGTGGTCGTCTTTCCGCAGCCGCTCGGCCCGAGGAGCGTGAAGAACTCGCCTTCCTTCACCTCGAGCTCTGGAATGTGGAGCTCAAAGCCCTCCCTCGACAGCCTCACGTTCTTCAGGAGAAGCCTCACCATACCTCCTCACCCGTTCTCTCTATCAGGAGAAACCCGGCCAGGCTGACGAGCATTAGGATAACCGCCATCGCCGAGGCCGAGCCGAACTGTCTCGAACCGAGGTAGCGGTAGATGGCTATGGTTATCGTGGTGTACTCTGGCTGGTAGATCATGTAAGTTGCTCCGAGCTCCGCTATGCTCATCGCAAAGGAAAAAACCGCCCCGACGAGAACACCGCCGAAGGCCAGAGGTAGCTCAACCTTGAGGAAGGCCTTGAAGTCCGTTGCTCCAAGGCTCATAGCAGCCTCGCGGAGGCTGGCCTTCACCTTCCTTAGGGAAGAGGAAACCGCCCTCAGGGCGAAGGGATAGGCGATAACCGTGTGGGCGGCCACGATTAGGTACGGACTTCCGAGGAGGAGCAAAGGCGGCCGGTGGAAGGCCTTGATGTAGCCGAGGCCGATTATTATCGCCGAAGAGCCCAATGGTAGCGTTGCCAGAACGTCCACGAGCGTCTTTCCCGGTAGATCCCAGCGGAGGGAGGAGTACGCTATCGCGAGCGCTATGAGCGTCGCCAGCAGAACCGTCGCGAAGCCGAAGGCGAAGGTCCACGCTATCGCGTGTAAACTGTCCGAGCCGAATATGGGGTTGTACGAGCTGTCGAAGAGCCGGCGGTAGAACTCAAGGGTGAACTTCCCGTTCCAGGTGACGGAATCGTAGACGACCGCGAGGAGTGGGGAGAGTATGAAGACGAAGACGATGATGGAATACAGGGCTATTCCGAGGCCTTTGAGGCTCACCATGTCCTTGAGTTTCAGCCTCTTCGGCTCGCGGAGGATCCTCTGCTCCTCGGCCTTTGAGTACCTGTCGAGGCTCTTGAGGTAGAGGTACATGAAGGTGAAGCTCAGGGTCATCTGGATGACGGCGAGGGCCGCTCCAGTTCTGAAGTCGAGGAGTGTTATTATCGACGTGAATATCGCGACCTCTATCGTGCTGTACCTGTAACCGCCGAGGATGAGTGGAATTGAAAAGCTCAGGAAGGAGAAGATGAAGGTGAGCAGGGCCGAGGCTATAATGGCTGGAGAGAGCATCGGCAGGGTGACCGTTCGAAAGAGCCTGAAACCCCTCGCGCCGAGGCTCATCGCCGCTTCCTCGTAGTGGGGGTTTATCCTCTCCCACAGCGACGACACCATCCGAACCACGACGGGGAAGTTGTAGAACGCGTGGGCCAGGAGAATGGCCTTCCACGAGTAGAGTATCCCCGGGTTCCTCCCGAGGAGGGAAGTGAAGAAGCCCTCCCTGCCGAAGAGGAGTATGAAGCCCAAAGCCACCATTATGCTGGGCATCACGAAGGGAACCGTCAGAACGGCCTTCAGCGTCCTCTTTCCCGGGAAGTCATACTTGGCGAAGAGGTACGCCCCGGGGAGGCCGATGAGCAGGGTCAGGAGCGTCGAGCCGATGGCCTGGAGTATCGTGAAGGCGATGACGTGCCGGTAGTAGGGGTTTGAGAGCACGGAGGAGATGGCCGATATCGAGAGCCCGTCCTTCAGGATCAGTGCTATGGGGTAGTAGAAGAAGAGCAGCAGAAAGGCAAGTGCGGGAAGCAGCACAACCAGCCAGAAGCGCCGGGAGAGCATTCCTCACTTCGCCCCCCTGTCCTGTTTCACCCTCTCAATTACGTCGAGGACGCTCCACAGATCCCTGATGACGTGGAGGTGCGGGATTAGGGCGAGCTTCTCGCGGTTCTTCTCAACGAATTTTGCCGTAAACGGGAAGTAGTACCAAACGAACTCCGTGTTCTCGTCGCCCCTTCCGATGAAGCGCCAAGGCTTGTCGTCCACCCAGATGAAGGTCTCGTTCCCGTACTTTTCGCGGACGAGCTTAAAAGCCTCGTCGAGAGTCATGGTTCTGCCGAAAACGATGACGTCGTCGAAGAGGTCGTAGAGGCCGGCCATTTTCAGCCGTTTGACCTTCATGCCGTCTATGAAGTCCTCGGCCGAGAAGGAAATAACCGTATGGCCTTCCTCCTTGAGCCTTTTCAAAAGCTCCGGGGCGTCGTCCAGTGGCTTGCTTAGCTTCGCCCTCTCGATGAACCAGGTTTCAAAGAACTTCGTCCTCAGGAAGAAAGGCGGCCTGTGGGTCTTTTTATGACCGCCGAGGCTCGGCCTCTCGAACTGGTGCTCGATTCTGGTCAGCAACTTCGCCCAAAGCCCCTTCCCCGGAAGCCAGCGGTAGCGTTTCTCAAGTGTCCGTCTAAAGGCTTCCTCTATGCACGAGTAGCTGTCGATGAGCGTTCCGTCGAAGTCAAAGGCAACTATCATCTCCATCCCCCAACCAAAAGGCCGTTGCCGTGGACTTCTAAAAGCTTTTGCCATGCGGAAGATTTATTAACCCCCGTGGGATATGCCGGCTGCCCCCTTTCCGGAGGTGATAAAATGAAGGAGTTGAAAGTTGCTTTACTTGTACTAGTAGTTCTGGGTGGGATGGGAATAGTCTCTGCCTGGCCCACGAACGGCCCGACCCTCGACGATCCCATGAACGTCCACCAGAAGCTGACCTACAAGGCGATACAGGCCGTTTACAGGGACAACCCGGCCCTAGGGAAGATCCTCATGCAGTACAAGGATAAGCTCCTCTACGGCGCGTACGACGAGGACTGGCGCGGCGGGAGCATAGAGTTCAACGGAAAGACCTACACGCTCCAGAGCCAGTACCACTTCCTCGACCCGATGGACCACGCGGAGCTCGTGACCGTTGACCTCTTCGGCGACCGCGACAGTTCCGGAGCGGATATGGCCCAGAAGCTCTACGAGAAGGCGGTTCAGCTCTGGAAGGAGGGCAAGAGGGACGAGGCGATGCTATACCTCGGCAGGGCGGTTCACATCCTTGAGGACATGAGCATGCTGGTTGCCCACACCACTCCCCACCTCTTCGAGGATCTCGAACAGTTCAAATACATAGAGAACGCCCACGACTTCGTCGAGAACGAGGTTTCGCCGACGGTGGCCGATGACATACTCCACGACCGCGTCCCCCTCGACCTCACGCCGATAAAGTGGTGGCAGATCCCTGAGGAGAAGAAGAGGTTCATCGTTGGTGAGGACATCTACGTGGCCGACAACGAGAACGGCCACATGAGCCTTGCCAACGGTGTTGCCTGGGCCTACGCCGATCTGATAGCCCACAACGCCTGGCGCTACATGCTCTACTCTACCGGGAAGGACATCAACCTCTGGAGCGAGCGCGGCCACCTGGGGAGCTACTTCTGGACCAAGGAACTCAAGAAAGGTGACTGGAGCGTCCTCAAGCTCGAGTTCAAGGGGGCGAGCTCGATAACCATAGTCTTCAAGGACATCGATATGCAGAACGCCTACTTCAGGACCCTCGGCTACGTCGAGATCTACGACGGGAACTGGAACCTCATAGCCAGGTACGCCCAGGACCCGAACCCGCTCGTCGACACGAAGGTTACCGTCCCGGGGGACACCGTCTACATCTACACCCACGTTGACAAGGACGACTGGCTTGATGACGACGTCGATGGATGGGCCATTAGGAACATCGAACTCCACACCAGCTTCGATCCCAACTCGCCGAGCACCTTCAGGACCCTCGACGGCAGAACCTACACCAAGGTTCAGTGGGCGGTCTACGAGACCATGCAGTACGACATAAGGGCCATCGCTGGGCTCATGGAGAAGTTCTTCGAGGACGTCGGCGTCACCGGCTGATTCTTTCTTTTTTTGAGCACAAAGCATATATTCAAAGCGCCCCTACTTTTAAACGACCGTCTTAACCTTTCGAGGTGATTGCCATGGGAAAGCACTACCTTCCCAACCTCGCCCAGAGGGATGAAATGTTGAGGGAAATCGGCTTCAGCTCAATCGAAGAGCTCTTCTCGGACGTCCCGGAGGGAATGGTTAAGGAGTTCAACCTCCCCGAAGGAAAGAGCGAGTACGAGGTCTTTCTCGAGCTCAACGAGGTCCTCTCGAAGAACAAAACCGTTCTCGATATGCCGAGCTTCCTCGGAGCTGGAACATACTTCCACTACGTCCCGGCTCACGTTAAGTACCTCATCGAGAGGAGCGAGTTCCTGACCGCCTACACACCCTACCAGCCCGAGATAAGCCAGGGGATGCTCCAGGCTCTCTTTGAGTACCAGAGCATGATGGCCGAGCTCTACGGCCTGCCTGTCGTCAACTCCTCGATGTACGACTGGGGGACGGCAATAGCTGAGGCCGCTTTGATGACGGTTAGGCTCCACAGGGGAAAGAGGAAGCGCTTCGTGATTCCGAAGGCGATAAGCCCGGAGAAGAGGGCCGTCATCGAGACCTACACGCGCGGTGCGAACCTTGAGATAGTCGAGGTCCCCTGGGACGAGAGCGGTAGGCTCGACATCGAGAAGCTCAAGGAGGCAGTTGAAAACGCGGCCGGAGTTTACGTCGAGATGGCCAACTTCTTCGGTCTCGTTGAAGAGAACGTGAGGGAGATAGGCGAGATAGCCAAGGAAGCAGGAGCCTACTTCGTCGTTGGGGCCGACCCGACGATGCTCGGAATCTTTGAGGCCCCCGGCGAACTCGGGGCGGACATAGCGGTCGGCGAGGCATCTTATCTGGGCAACCCCATGAACTTCGGCGGACCGAGGGCCGGTGTTTTTGCAGTCAGGGACGACAAGAAAATAATCCGCCAGATGCCGGGCAGGATAATCGGAATGACGAAAGATGCCGAAGGAAAGAGGGCATTCGTCATGACGCTCCAGACGAGGGAGCAGCACATCAGGCGCGCTAAAGCTACGTCGAACATCTGCTCCAACGAGGCACTCGTTGCCGTTGCTTCCGCCATACACCTGGCCAGCCTCGGGCCGAAGGGCCTGAAGGAGCTCGGCGAGGTCATACTCAAGAACACCGCCTACTTGAAGAGAAGGCTGAGCGAGGTTGCTGGGGTTCCCTTCGAAGGCCTCTACTTCAAGGACGTGCCGGCTCGCTTCGAAAAGCCCTACGGCGAGATACACGAGGCCCTTCTGGCGAGGGGAATACACGGCGGCTACTACATCAGGGAGCACTTTCCTGAGCTGGGCGAGACAGCGCTCTTCTCGGCGACCGAGACAACGAGAAAGGAATGGGTAGATGCCCTAATCGAGGCCCTCAAGGAGGTGACTGGGCGGTGAGCGAGGTCGTTGAGGCGGTGTATGAGAAGGGGACCTTGCGGCCCATCAAGCCGGTTAAGCTCCGCGAGGGGCAGAGAGTCAGAGTCATCATCGAGGAGGACTTCATAGAGGCCAGCTTTGGAAAGGTGAAGAGCAAAGTCCCGTTAGAGGTGCTGGAGGAGGCCTACCATGACTACCTCCTTGAGAGAGCGAGTGCTCGTTGACAGCAACGTAATCATCGAGCTCCTCCGGGGGAACGAGAGGGTTAAAGACGCTCTCTCCCGACTAAAGAGCGAGTATCAGCTTGCCATAAACCCGATAATCTTCGCGGAAGTGGCCTATCACCTGATTGTTGCAAAATACATCGAGAAGAAGGGCAGATACTCCTCCTACGACGTGAAGCGGGAACTCAGACGAGACGAAGGCCTGCTGGAATACTACAGGGCTTTCTATGCCAACTTCATCGAGATGGGCCTCGCCCAGGGGCTCAAAATCCTCGAGGTTGATGAGGAAACCGTCGAACTCGCGAACGAGCTGATTGAGGAGAAGAGGCTCCTGCCCAACGACGCTTTGATTTTGGCCACCGCTCTGAAGTTTGGGATTAGGAAAATCGTAACCCTAAACGGAGATTTTGACGTTGGCCTTGTTGAGGTTATAAAGCCGGAGGAGGCTGATTGACATGTTCCGCCAGGCTAAGTGGGACGAACCCCTCATCTTCGAGCTTTCGAGAGAGGGAAGGGTCGGCTATACGTTGCCGAAGCCGATTGAGGACGTTGATGTCGAAATTCCCGAGAAGCTAAAAAGGAAGAGCACTCTCAACCTTCCGGAGCTGAGCGAGCCGGAGATAGTGAAGCATTACACCCGCTTAAGCGAGATGAACTACGGCGTTGATTCCGGTATCTACCCGCTCGGCTCGTGCACCATGAAGTACAACCCCAAGATAAACGAGGAGATAGCCGGTCACCCCGGGGTCGCCTACGTCCACCCGTATCAGGACGAGAGAACCGTCCAGGGCGCGCTCAGGATAATGTGGGAGCTGGAGCAGTGGCTCAAGGAGATAACCGGTATGGACCGCTTTACTTTACAGCCCGCTGCCGGAGCAAACGGCGAGTTTACCGGCGTTTCCATAATCCGTGCCTATCACTTAGACAACGGCGAACCCCAGAGGGACGAGATGCTTGTTGCCGATTCCGCCCATGGAACGAACCCGGCCAGCGCGGCGATGGCCGGCTTCAAGGTCATTGAGATTCCCTCGACGGAAGAGGGGACAATGGACCTGGAGGCCCTTGAGAACGCGGTCGGCGAGAGGACGGCTGGATTGATGCTCACCAACCCCAACACCCTCGGCATCTTCGAGGACGAGATACTCGAGATAGCCAAGATAGTCCACAAGGCCGGCGGGCTTCTCTACTACGATGGTGCCAACTTAAACGCCGTCCTCGGAAAGGTCAGGCCCGGCGACATGGGCTTCGACGTTGTCCATCTCAACCTGCACAAGACGTTCTCGACGCCCCACGGTGGAGGCGGACCGGGAAGCGGACCGGTCGGAGTTAAGGACTTCCTCAAGGACTATCTGCCCGTTCCGCTGGTGAATTATGACGAGGAGAACGACCGCTACTACCTCGACTACGACGTGCCCAAGAGCATCGGAAAGGTGAAGGAGCTCTACGGCAACTTCGCGGTCATGGTGAGGGCCCTCGTTTACCTCAAGGTCATGGGAAGAGAAGGGCTGAAGAACGTGAGCGAGATAGCCGTTCTCAACGCCAACTACCTGACGAGGAAGCTTTTGGGGACAAGGGGCTACGAGTTGCCCGGCAAGAAGCTTAGGAAGCACGAAACCGTCTTCTCCGCTGAACCTATGAAGAAGGAAACCGGAGTTACCGCGATGGATGTGGCGAAGAGACTGCTCGACTTCGGAATGCACGCGCCGACGGTTTACTTCCCGCTGATTGTGCACGAGGCCCTGATGATTGAGCCGACCGAGACGGTCAGTAAAGAGGAGCTCGACGCCTACGTCGAGGCGCTGAAGAGGATAAGCGAGGAGGCCTACACCAATCCCGAGGTCGTCAAGAGCGCCCCGCACAACACCGCCGTGAGGCGCGTTGACGACGTTCTTGCCGCGAAGAGGCCGATAATCAGCTGGCGCATGTACAGGGAGCTCAAGGAAAGGGGAGAAGTCGACTACTGACTCTTTCCTTTTTTGGGGTCGGCCAGTGCCAGTCTCTTCATCCGGTAGCGATCCGACCGGTAAACGCTCGTCATCCCCCAACCCCTTCCTCGCGTTCCCTTTTTAAGGTCTTGGTGCTAATCTTCCCGGCCGATGACGAGCGTTAGCCACGCTGACGGTGATGAGAAGAGGGTTAGCCGAGGCCGTTCTGAATTCCAGAGTTTCCGGCCCCTTTATATCCCCCATGCCGTTTCTATTTGTAGGGGATGCCCATGAAGGCCATCGAAATCCGGGGGCTGAGGAAGAGCTACGGTGGGTTCCTTGCCCTTAAAGGCGTTGACCTTGAGGTTGATGAGGGGGAGATACTCGCGCTTCTCGGGCCCAACGGCGCCGGAAAAACGACCCTCATAAGGATCCTCGCCGAGGGACTCGGCTACGATTCCGGCGAGATAAGGGTGTTTGGAAGGCCCCTCTCAAAGGAAACGGCCCGGCTGATCGGCTACGTGCCCCAGGAGAGCATAGCCTACGACCTCCTGACCGTTGAGGAGAACCTGAGCTTCTACGCCGACCTCTACGATGCCCCGGGCGAGAGGATAATGGAGCTGATGAACAGATTCTCCCTACCCGCGAAGAAAAAGGCCAAGGAGCTGAGCGGGGGCTTTAAGAGACGCCTCAACCTGGCGATAGCCCTCCTCTACGAGCCGAAAATTCTCATCCTTGACGAGCCTTCGACCGGTCTCGACGTTCCTTCGAGGAGGGAGCTCTGGGAAATCATAAAACGGTTCAAGTCGGAAGGAAAAACAGTCCTGATAGCGACCCACTACATGGAGGAGGCAGAAGCCCTCGCCGACAGGGTGGCGATAATGAACGAGGGAAGGGTCATAGCGGTCGGAACGCCCGAGGAGCTGAAGGCCCTCGCCGGGGAGGAGAGCGTCATCCACGTGGAGGGCCTCCTGAGGGGGACCGAGCTCGTGAGGAGGGAATTCCAGCGGGTGGTCGAGCGCGAAAACGCCCTCCGGGTGTCGGTGCGGAACGCTAAGACAGCCCTTCCGAGGCTCGTCGAGCTCCTCGTCGGGGCGGGCAGCGAGATAAGGACGATAAGGGTCGAGGAGCCGACGCTTGAGGACGTCTTTCTGAAGCTCACCGGGAGGGGTCTGGAATGAAGGCCAGGGCGGTTAAGGGAATAATCCTGAAGGATCTCCGGGAGATAAGGCGGGAGAAGATGGCCCTGTTCTGGGTGTTCGTCTTTCCCCTCATGTGGATAACCCTGCTCGGGGGCATATGGGGTGGCCACAACCCGCCGGTGAAGGTCGACCTCGGCGTCGTGTACCACAACGAGAGCGCGCCCTTCACGGCCGGGGATGTGGTGGAGATAATGAGGAACGTCACAATCGACGGAGTTCACATCTTTAAGATACGAGAGTACGGGGATGAGGAAAGTGCACTGAAGGCCCTGGAGCAGAGAAGGATCGACGCCCTCCTTGTGTTTCCGGAGGGTTTCGGGGAGAACCTTTCCAGGGGCTTTCCGGCGAGGGTCTACGCCTACTTCGACCGGAGCGATCCGCAGAACTACCAGATAGTCAGCGGGACGGTGAAGGGCTTCCTCTCGGAGTTTGAACGGCGGGTTGCTGAGAGGAGGCTCAACATCACCCTCAGCTACATGGAGAAGTACGTTCTGACCGAGGAAATGGGCAACCTCACCTTTGAAGACCTGAAGAAGTACCTCCTCGGCCTGACGAACCCCCTCGACCTCAGGGAGAGTCAGGTTGCAGGAGAGTCGCCGTCTCCGATCCAGTTCTACGTCACGAGCTTCATAGGCATACAGTTCCTCTTTGCAACGATGATAATGATCGGCTCGGGAACACTTGAGGAGATCGAGCACGGGACTCTGAGGCGCATAGCGGCCTCACCCGCAACCGCGTGGGACTTCCTGGCCGGAAAGATGCTCTCAACTTTCGTAGTCATAACCATCAGCATACTGATAGGCATAGCCTACGCGAGGCTGGTCTTTGGGGAGACAGTCTTTCCGGGCCTCATCGGCTGGGCGCTCATCTTCCTCGCGGCGGTCTTCTCCATGGGCCTTGGACTGGCGATAGCGATGGCAACTGGGAGCATAAAGGCGACGAACGCCCTCGTCAACCTGATCTCAATGCCCCTCCTCTTCCTCGCCGGAATAGTCATCCCGGAGAGCATACTCCCCGGCTGGGCGAGACCAATAGCGAACTACCTCCCTCTCGGAAGGGCCCTGAAGGACCTCCGCCTTCTGGAGCTCTACCACCGCCCCGCAGAGGAGATCGCGCCCGATCTGCTCTGGCTTTCAGTCGGGGCCTTTGGAACGCTCTTGATAGCGGTGCTCCTCTACAACAGGGGGATAAAAAGAATGGAGTGAAGCTACTTCAGCCACTTTTCGAGGAACCTTCCGACCCTTTCCTTCCACTCCTCCGGGTGGAACTTCAGGGTCCTGACGTGCGGCGCATCGCTGATCCAGAGCTCGACGTTCGGGTTTATCTGCCTGTTCCTCTCGTAGAACTCCTTTACCTCCTCCGGCTTGACGAGGGGGTCCTTTTCTCCCGCTATCAGCAGGAGGGGCTTCTTCACCCTGTCTGCGTACTGGAGGACGTCCAGCTCCTTCGCACCGCTGAAGAGCTTTGTGAAGGGCTTGACGAAGGTGTAGAGCCACTCCGGAAGGTTGGCGAAGTATTTGAGCCCCCTGGCCCCGGTTCTGTCCATGTACACCGGCGGCGAGTCGGCCACGCCGCAGGTTACCCTCTCGTCCTCGGCTAGGGCCATTATCGTGACCACCGCGCCCATCGAGAACCCGACGAGGCCGATTTTTTCCGCTTTCTCAGGATGGTTGCTCTTCAGCCAGTCTATTGCAGAGAGAACGTCGATCAGCTCTTTCTCTCCAACCGTCGTGTACTTTCCTTCGCTCTTTCCGTGAGCCCGAAAGTCGAAGGTCAGGACGCTGTAGCCTTCCTTTAGGAGGAACTCTGTGGTCTGCTTCATGTAGACGTCGTCCCACCTGCTCCTCGTGTAGCCGTGTAGGGGGATTACCGTTTTCTCGCCGTTGGGGATCCACCAGCCGCTCAGCTTTAGTCCGTCCCTGGTTTCTATCGTTACCTCCTCGTAGTCGTAGCCGAGATCCTTTGGCGTCCAATCGCCGACGAAGCGGGGCGGCTTGACCATCTTGTAGCCAACGAAGGCCGAGAAGGCCAGGAAAAGTATGAGGACAAAAATCAAAACGATCGGCCACACCATACTCATACCTCCAGCTCAGCCTCTTCCAGTCCTTCAATTCCGGGCTTGGCCTTTGAGGTCTCGTCGAGGTTCTTCATTCCCCAGATCAGGGGAAGGGCTATGAGAACGAAGATCGCGCCTACTGGGAAGAGCACCTTGTAGTTACCGCCGGCGAGCTGGACTATCGCTCCTCCCACGATGCCCGCGATGAGAATCGGGAAGGACTTGGTGGCCTCAAAGAAGCCGTAGTAGCGCCCGTTGAAGGCCTCACGCTCGTACTTGGTGAGCAGGTCGCCGATGACAGGCCATGATGTTGCCATGAGCATTCCCCAGCCGATTCCGGCGACGCCGATGAGGGCCGTTATCTGGATCTTGGTATAAACGAACCATCCAGCAAGGAACGGCAGGAGGAATATAATCCCACCGAGGAGGATCGATTTCCTCCGCCCAACTTTGTCGTAGAGAACTCCTCCCACCAGTGCACCGACGAGGACGGTGACGTTGAAGAGGGCCATTATGGCGTTTCCGAGGGCTGTAACGTTCTGCGTTCCCAGAACGGATTCGAGGATCCCGAAGAGGAACACGGCGACGAACTCAAAGCTCATCCACCACAGTATTTGGGCCGAGTAGAACTTGAGGAAGTCCCTGTCGGCGACGATTGAACGAAGGTAGTCAAAAAGCCCCTCCTCGGGAATCTCCTCGGGGAATGCCGGTTCCTTGACCTTGGCGTAGACTATGAGGGCGGAGATCATTAGAAAGCCCGCGACGACGGCGAAGGGGATCCACATGTAGCCCGCTGCGATGAGGGCGTTGATCTCGTTGTCGATGCCCGTGATCTTCGTGGCCTTGATTATCAGGAAGGCAAGGCTACCGAAGAGGAAGAGGTTGCCGGCCCACTCGAAGAGCGTTATAACACCGCTCGCCTTTCCGCGCTCGCCGCTTGGTATGACGTCCGGCATTAGAGACCTGTATTGAGCCACGTAGAAGTACATGGCAAAGTAGAACAGAGCGAGCATCGCCGCAAAGGCGAGCAGTGGAACCTTTGATACGTAGCTGAAATAGATGCCAAGTGCGAACAGACCGGCGAATATACCGCCCGCGAGTATGAACGGCGTCCTCCTGCCCTTTCCAAAGCGGCTTATATCGCTGTAATATCCCATCAGGATAGGAACGAATATTCCCATGAGGCCCTGGAGCGAGAGGACCGCACCGATAACGAAGGCCGAGTTTGTGTAGCCATTCTGGAGCAGTTTGAAGGACAGCCCCTTGTTAAGGGCCCACCCCGTGCTCATGCTGAAACCTAAGAGCGCCAGACCGAGAACCGTTCCCCAGCTGAATTCCCTCCTCATTTCAACCACCTCTACACCACAGGATGTCAGGATTCCAGATCCATGTACATGGCTTGAACTCCTTCATACCAGCCTAAATAGTTGTAAAAGGTTTGCTCGAAGGGGCTTTTAAGGATTTTGAGTTCATGTATGGGCGGCAGTAAAGGAGACATTTTCGGACAATGAGGGGATTTTCACATTGTGGACTTCTCGAACTCCGAATCCGGGAAAGACTCCGGATATTTAGTACCCTACCAGCGCTCAAAAACGCAGGCCCAATAATAGGGTAACCGCATTTAGGATGTGTAAAAAAGAGACAAGGCTCAGTCCATGTCCGGAACGTAGTCCAATGCATCTCCCGCTGATCTGACCACGTCGCCCCTCCTGACGAACTGCACCGTCGCAAGCGCCAGGACGAAGAAGGCCATCGCAAAGGGCAGGAGCGTTTCGTAGCCGATGAGGTCGAGGAACGCTCCCGCGAGTGGAGGGGCGAGGAGATTAGCGGCCTGGCTGAAGAAGTAGTAGAGACCGGTGTAGCCACCCAGCTTTTCCTCCGTCGTCATGTCCACGACCATTGGCAGGGAGTTCACGTTGACCATAGCCCAGCCGATTCCGCCGAGGAAGAACAGCCCCATGAAGGTCATTATGACCGGGTCCGAGAGGCTCGGGCTCGATGGCCTTGAGGTTTCCCCTATGAAGAACGCCCCGAGCATTATGATGACGACCATCAGGAGGCCCAGCGTTATCGTCTTCTTTCTGCCGAGCCTCGCTCCAATGAAGCCCGCCGGAATGGCGAAGAGCATGAAGCTCAGGCTGAAGACGCCGAGCATAAACGCCCCCGTGCTCTCGATCTTCCTCGTCAGCTCGGTTTCGGGGGCACCAACGGGTACGCCGTAGAGGTGGTACTTGACGTAGCTCGTGAAGAATGTCTCGAGGGAGTTAAAGGCCACGAACCAGAAGAATATCGCGAGAAGGATCGCGAGCAGGCTCTTTTCGTGGCTTGCGAAAACGTCCCTGAGGTTTTCCTTCAGCTCACCGAAGCTCTTGCGTGAAGTCTCAGAGAGAAGCTTCCTTAGGTTTATGCCCTTCCCCGGAACCCTGTACTCCTCCGGCTCCGGCACGAAGAGAACCACCAGGAGGTTCGCAAGGAGCATTATCGCGGCTCCGAAGTAGAAGGGATAGGCGTAGTTCATCTCGTAGAGAACCTTCCCGCCGAAGTACGCGAGCAGGGCCCCGAGACCGCCCATGAAGTTGATTATGCCATTGGCCTGGCTCCTCTTTTCGCTCGGTGTTATGTCGGGCATGAAGGCAACGACCGGCGAGCGGAAGAGGGCCATGAAGAAGTTCATGAGGATTATCGTCCCCATGAATAGGGCCAAGTTGCCGTGCTCCCTGGCTATGGGGATCAGCGCGAACATCAGGGCAGCGGAGGGAGCACCGAGGAGGATGTAGGGCTTTCTCCTCCCGAGCTTCGTCCGGGTCATGTCGCTCAAGGCCCCGAGGAACGGGAGCAGTAGGACCGCGAAGAGGTTGTCTATCGTCATTATGAAGCCCGTCACGGTTCTGCTCATCCCAAAGGTGTCCTGAAGGAATATCGGTATGTAGGCGTTGTAGAGGGCCCATATTATGCTTATACCGAAGAAACCGAAGCCGAGCAGGAATATGCGGGAGTATTTGAACTGCACCCGTTTCACCTCCGGATTGATTATGGGGGCTGGAGGGGGGACTTAGTTGGTGGCAATAACTTTTAAGGATTTTGAGGCATGTGTCTGAGGTTGGGAAGATGAGGCCCGGGCGCACTGGAAAGCCAATTATCCTCGGTCACAGGGGCTTCAGGGGGCCTTTGGAGAACACGCTTCCTGCATTCAGGAGGGCCCTTGTCCATGCCGAGGGGATTGAGTTCGACGTGAGAATGACCCGCGACGGCAAACCCGTCGTCCTCCACGACGAAGTTTTTATGGCCGATGGAAGGCTGTACTCCGTGGGCGATTTAACATATCGGGAGCTCGTTCGCCTCCATCCCCTCGGAAAGCTCATCCCCCGCGTTCGGGACGTTCTCCGGCTTTCTCCACCGATCATAAACGCGGACATCAAGGAAATCCTGGCCCTGGAACCCCTTCTGCGGGAGCTTGAAAGGGAGGGAATGCTCGGAAGGGCCATATTATCCGTTGACGTTTTCGAGTGGGTGCACAGGATCGGGAGGGCCTGTCCCGATTGCCGTGTGGGGTTCTCAATAACGAACGCACGGAGCCTCTTCCTCAGCCTCAGGGCCAACTCGTATTCCATCCACGTCCCCCTTGATCTCGTGCGATACATTGGGTTCCGGGGCTTTTTGGGCCTTCTCAACCTCTACAGGCGGAGAAACCTGAAAATACTGCTCTGGAACTATCGGATGAACGAAGTCGAGCTCGTTCCCCGGGTTCTCGGCGTGGCTGATGGGGTCATCTCTGACGACCCCGCGAGACTGAAAAGGTTTATATCGCCCAAGTGACCATCGGGTTTGAGGGAACTCGCATGTGGGACAGGGAGAAGGTTATAGTTCTGGGCCACAGGGGTTTCATGGGGAAGTTCCCCGAGAACAGCCTGCTTGCCTTCAGAAAGGCGATTGAAGCAGGAGCTGACGGTGTTGAGCTGGACGTCTGGCTGACCAAGGATGGGCACGTTGTCGTGATGCACGACGAGACCATAGACAGGACGAGCGACATGAGCGGAAGGCAGAAGGACATGACCCTCGAGGAGCTGAAGAAGGCGGATCTCGGCGGGGGCGAGAGGATCCCTACCTTAGAGGAGGTCTTTGAGGCCCTTCCAGACGATGCCCTCATAAACGTAGAGCTCAAGGACAGGGACGCGGTTGAGAGGGTCGCCGAGATCGTCAGGGCCAACAACCCCGGGCGCGTTATGATATCGTCCTTCGACGTTGAGGCCCTCAGGGAATACCGGAAGTTCGATAGGGAGACGACGATGGGGCTTTTGATAAACAGGGAGGAGGTCGTTTCTCTGCTTCCGAGGCTCAAGGAAGAGCTCAACCTCTGGTCGATCAACGTTCCGATGGAGGCAGTCTATCTCCTCGGCTTCGAGAAGACCCTTCAGGCCATTCAGTGGGCCCGCTCCCTCGGCCTAAAGGTCGTCCTCTGGACCGAAGACGACAGGCTCTTCTACGCCGACGACAACCTCGCCAGGCTCAAGGGCCTCTTTGAGGTCGTCATAGCCAACGACGTGGAGAACGTGATGGCCTACCTCAGGCGGATTGGCCTCCGGTGACCTTTCGTTTTTTGACGAAATGTCCATATCACCGCCCGTTAAACTTATAAAGTTTGAACAAATGACAATAAGTCGGTGAAACCATGAAGTGGGCCGTGACCCTCCACGGGGGGAGATACCACGGAAAGAGGATAACCTTTGAGGCGGAAAACGCCGACCTCGCCCGCAGGATCGCGGTAAGGGAACTTAAAGCCAGGAACGCCCGCGTTTTTGAACTCGAAAGGCTCGATTGAATAAGTTCTGCGTCGCTTTCACTTATTCCTTCCCCCTCTTTCGCCCGCTGGACATTTATGATCACAGGCTCTCTTCAGTTCACTGATGTCATCACTTTTCTGTTCATCGATGATCGTTAATATTCAGCAAAGCTTTTAAATTGGGCCTCAGCGTTTTTCACGCTTGGTGATACACTGAGGTGATGTCCATGCTGGCGAGGATACTCTACTACCGGGAAAAGGAAATGCCCTGGGAGATTGTCGTTCCTGCGAACGACGTAGAAAAGGCGGAGAGAATAGCCAAGGAAAAGATGAGCGAGTTCAACGCTATCGCCTACGAGGTCGAGCTCATAGCCTGACGCTCCTCCCCTCCTCCAACTTCTATTTCCACTTCCCTCGTTTGTTCATTCTCCAGAACCCACGCCCTCAGTCCCTCAACGTCCGAGAAGATCAGCCACACCACAGGCCAGAGCAGCATCCCCCTTAGATCCCTTTCGCTCGGCACGGCCGGACAGCCGAGATGGGAGTGGAAGATCCCGACGACATCGAGTTTCCTCTCCTCACCCCATTCGAGTGCCTCCAGCATCGCCTCGGGCTCCATCTCAAAAGCCCTTGGAGAGTTCAGTCTGTTTGGAACGAACCTAACTTCAACGACCTGGAGCATCTCATCCGTCTTTTTCCCGAAGAGAAATCCGCACACCTCAACGGGAGAGCCTCGTGCCTTCTCGATCAATTTTTTCCTGAGTCCTTCCCCGAGGACGAGCTTCATCTCCATCCCCTAAAAAAGTTAAAGAATCAGCTCTCGCCCTCGATCTCTATGACCTTGACGTAGATCGGAAGCTCCGAGAGCTCGGAGAACGTTCTCTCAGCGGCCCTCCTCGAGCGGGCGAGCATCACGAAGGCGACGTCGCCCTTGTACTTGGCCTCGGTGAAGCTTATTATGTCACCCCTGGCTATGCCGTAGCCGATCGTCTTCCTGACCTGGTCCTCATACTTCTGCACCAGCTTTTCCGGTATGCTGAGCAAAACTCCGTAAATCATCATATCACCTCCTTTCCCTTTTCAAGACCGAGCAGGAAGAGGAGCAACCCGGTCCACGTGAGGATGAAGTAGAGCTTGAGGCTGAGCAGGTGTAGCGGAACGGCAATCAGCATTACGAGCCCACCGGTTCTCGCGTAGTCGCCCAGCCCCTTTCCGACGCGGTAGACGTAGTAAACCGCCAGCGTTTGGAGCACCGTGAACGAAAGATAAACACCCCACCATATTGCAAGCGAAACGTGAATCGGCGTTATCCCAAGGGTCTTAGCCCAGCCGGAGATGCCGAGGGCAATTTTCGCCCCGTAGAGCGGTATTGAGAGCCCTATTAAGAGGGCCGACTTTCTCCACTCCTCCCGGAATTCCTCCCACTCCCTCGCGAGGAGCAGGAGCGGAACTATCGAGAGGGGGTAGAGGTACATCATCAGAAATACCGCCAGAAAAACCAAAACCGCAATCTTCCTCCTCATCGAACCACCTCAGAGGGTAGAAAGGAAGAAGTTAAAAATGTGAAGGTGCCACGCGGTCAACCGCGGGACTGCTTGAACTGCTCCTGTATCTTCCTGTAGTACTCCATCGTCTCCTTACTCACCGACGGCCCAATCTTCTTCAGGGCCTCCTCGAAGTCCTTCATGGTGACCTTGACCTTTCTCCTGATTTCGTCGGCCTTCATGCCGGGCTTGATGATGCCCTCCTGGAGCGCTCTCCTCATGGCGAGCATCGCGGCCTCTCTGACGACGGCCTCTATGTCGGCACCGGTGTAGCCCTCTGTTCTCTTGGCGAGCTCTTCAAGGTTCACGTCCTCCGCGAGCGGGACCTTCCTGGTGTGCACCTTGAATATCTCCAGCCTGGCCTTCTCGTCCGGCGCTGGCACGAGTATCAGCCTGTCGAACCTTCCTGGCCTGAGCAGGGCCGGGTCGATGATGTCCGGCCTGTTGGTGGCACCGATGACGACGACACCGCTGTTCTCCTGGATTCCGTCCATCTCGGTGAGGAGCTGGTTGATGAGCCTGTCGGTTACGCGGTTGACGTCGGTTCCCCTGCGCGGAGCTATTGCGTCAATCTCGTCGATGAATATCACCGTCGGAGCCGCCTGGCGAGCCTTCCTGAATATCTCCCTGATGTTCTTCTCGCTCTCGCCGACCCACTTGCTGAGCACCTCTGGACCCTTGATGGCGATGAAGTTGGCCTCGCTCTCGTTCGCCACGGCCTTGGCGAGGAGGGTCTTACCTGTTCCCGGCGGACCGTAGAGCAGGATTCCCTTCGGCGGGGTGATTCCGAGTCCCATGAATGCCTCCGGGTACTTGAGTGGCCATTCTACTGCCTCCCTGAGCTCCTGTTTGACGTCCTCAAGGCCTCCGATGTCCTCCCAGCGGACGTTCGGCACCTCGAGGAGGACCTCCCTGAGCGCCGACGGCTCGACCATCTTGAGCGCCTCGTAGAAGTCCTTCCTGGTGACCTTGAGCTCCTCGAGGACTTCCCTGGGTATGCTCTCGGCCTCGAAGTCGATCTTGCCCTCCTTGATGAGCCTCCTGAGCGCGGCCATTGCCGCCTCTCTGGCCAACGCCGCGAGGTCGGCTCCGACGAATCCGTGCGTTACTTCAGCCAGCTCCTCGAGGAGCGCGTCGATGAGCTTTGCCCTGATCTCCTCGTAGAGCCTCTCGTCGAGCTCCTTCAGTGCCTTCTTTATCTCCTCCTCGTCCTTCGCCTTCTCGACCTTCTCTATAGCCCTGTCGATAACGTCCCTGAACCTCTCGTCGCCGCGGAGCTTCTCGAGTATCTCCAGGACCTTGCTCCTCCTGAACTCCGGCTCGATGGGCATTCCCCTGGTGTGTATCTGGAGGATCTCCTTTCTACCCTGTTTGTCCGGGACGCCGACCTCAAGCTCCCTGTCAAACCTTCCGGGCCTCCTGAGAGCCGGGTCAATCGCGTCGGGCCTGTTGGTGGCACCGATGACTATGACCTTGCCCCTGCTCTTGAGGCCGTCCATCAGCGTCAGGAGCTGGCTGACGACGCGCTTCTCAACCTCGCCGTGGGTCTCCTCTCTCTTGGGAGCTATTGCATCAATCTCGTCTATGAAGATTATCGCCGGTGCGTTCTCCTCGGCCTCCTTGAAGACCTCCCTGAGCCTCTCTTCGCTCTCGCCGTAGTACTTGCTCATTATCTCAGGCCCGTTGATGGCTATGAAGTGGGCGTTGGCTTCGTTGGCGACGGCCTTTGCAAGGAGCGTCTTACCGGTTCCCGGCGGACCGTAAAGCAGGACACCCTTCGGGGGCTCGATGCCGAGCTTCTCGAATATCTCCGGGTGCTTGAGCGGGAGCTCAATCATCTCCCTGACCTTCTGGATGACGTCCTTCAGGCCGCCGATGTCCTCGTAGGTAACGCCAAGCGCTGCCGCCTTGCTGACCTCCTTAACGGGCTTCTCGCTAACCTGGAAGTCGGTGAACTCGGTTATCTGGACTATTCCGGCTGGAGTCGTCGCGGTAACGACGAAAGTCAGCTCCTGACCGAGGATTCCGACCTTTATGTAGTCTCCCCTGACGACGGGCCTGCCGACGAGCCTGCTGTGGAGCCACTCAACGAAGTCCCTTCCAAAGCGAATCGGCTCGGTTGGAGCGACTATGACCTTCTTCGCCTCCTTGACGTCGGCCTT
Source organism: Thermococcus sp. AM4 (assembly GCF_000151205.2). Lineage (NCBI taxonomy): Archaea > Methanobacteriati > Methanobacteriota > Thermococci > Thermococcales > Thermococcaceae > Thermococcus > Thermococcus sp. AM4. The sequence goes on along the minus strand of NC_016051.1, from coordinate 958,813 downwards.
CCTAACCGTAACCTCGTCGCCGAGTCCAACGCCGGCGTTCTTCCTGATGGTTCCGTCCATTCTGATGATGTTGAGTCCCTCGTCCTCTGGATAAGCCGGCCAGACGACCGCTGCGGTGTTCTTGGTTCCGATAATCTCAACTATGTCGCCGGGCTGGACGCCGAGCTCGCGCATGGCCTTCCTGTCAATCCTGACGATTCCCCTACCTACGTCCCTCTGATAAGCGGACGCAACCTTAAGCTTGATCTCCTTCCTCTCGCTCATATACACCACCTCCGTTTTGTGAGCGATGATTGTGATGAGTTTATTTTACCTAGGGGCGGAGCCTCTTCAAATGAAAAACAACGAAAGAGTAACTTCACTCAATCTTGACCTCGAAGCCTTCTCCCTCGGGCTTCTTTGGGGCCTTCTTGGGAAGCTCGATTTCGAGGACGCCGTTGTTGTAGCGGGCCTTCGCCTTCTCGGGAATGACTTCCTCCGGAAGCCTGATGGCCCTCCTGTAGCCGCTGTAGTAGCGCTCGATTCTTATCGCGCCCTCCTCCTCGAGCTCCTTCTCGCGCTTTATCTGGGCCTCGATGTAGACGGTGTCCTCGGTAACCCTGAGCTTGATGTCCTCCTTCCTGACTCCTGGGAGCTCAACGGTGATGACGAACCTGTCTCCCCTGTCGAAGATGTCCACGAAGGGCTCTCTCCATGTCTCGCTGACGGCAATGCTCTCCCTGGGCTCGGTTCTCCAGAGCCTCGGTCCGCGCATGAAGTCCCTGAATATGGCGTCAATCTCCTCCTGGATTTCCCTCATTATGTCGAATGGATCCCAGTAGCGGTCCCTTCTCCAGACCATCGGGCATCACCTCTCGACGGCCTTTATTTTGGTTACCGATAGTTACTAAAAAGGAACCCTTTATAAACTTTTCGATTTACTGAACAAAAGGTGACTAAATTTTCTGAGGAGATCGCATAGAAAACGGGTAATGCATTAGAAAAGGCTGAAAAAGCGGAAAGCTCCCGCTTGTGCATCACCCCCTAATTCCTTTTGTGCTTATTTTATCCTCCCGAACTCCGGCCACGGGAGCACTGCCGCGAGCCCGCCACCCACTCCTATCAGTTCGCCGGGGTGTCGAGTATTTTCCGGATATTCTTAGTGTTTTTCGAATATATTAAGGTTTTGGTCCCAAATTTGCCAAAATTTCAACGAAAGACTTTCAGAGTAGGCACATACCTGTCAGCCTTCCAGCTCGACTGTTGAATCCGGTTGCAGATAACGGGTCTCGTAGCCGAGCCCCCTCAGAATTTCCGCGAACTCCCGGGCAAAGCCGTAGACGGTGAAGATTCTCTCAGGCTTAACTCTCTCGACGATCCTCACCAGCTCCCAGAAGTCGGCGTGGTTGCTGAGCCTCAGCCTTCCGAAGCCGGAAACAGTCAGCTCCCAGGGGCTTAAAGAGTTCTCGACCCTCGGCGAGCGGTAGGAGCGGAGGATTACATCGCCATCACTCTCGATGTTGCCGAAGCGAACCCCGAACTTGGAGTAAACCCTCGCCACTTTCAGCATCTCGCGCGAGGGCCTTACGGTTATCCCGTGGACGTCGAGTATCTTCATAACCTCTTGCGCCTTCCCGGTCTGGTTCACGTAGAGAACGGGCCTCTTTCCCCTGTCAATGGCTTCCTCGACGAAGGCGATTAGCTTCTTTTCAGCTTCCCTCGGCGAGGGGAACGTGAAGGCTGGGACGCCGAAGGTCGCCTCGATTATCAGAAAGTCCGCCCTCGGGAAGCGACTCTTCTCTGCCGTTCTCAGCTTGAACCACTTGGTGTCGCCGGTGTAGAAGAGTGTTCCAGTGTCGAGCCAGAGCTTTATTCCGGCCGAGCCGAGCATGTGGCCTGCAGGATAAAGCTTCGCCTTAACATCGCCGATGTAGACGGTCCTTCTGAATCTAACTTCGCGGTAGAACCCGCCCTTGCGGAGGTGGCTGAGGAACTTAGTTGCTCTGGTCGCGAATATAACCTCCCCGCTAACGAAGTGGTCGCTGTGGGCGTGGCTCTGGAAGGTGAAGCGAGCCGAGCTGTCGAGGCCTATACCTTTGACGAGCATCAGAAAAACTTGGGGAGGGAGCTTAAAGCTTTAGACCCTGTTGAGCATACCCATCAGGGGGTAGTAGACGTCGTCAAGGCTCTCCCCCTTCTCCACGGGGAACTTGAAGGTCACGATTCTACCGGAGATCTCGAAGGACGGCCCCTCCGGCTTTCCGGGGGCGAGCTTTACCTCAACGACCTCAACCATGTCAATGCCCTCTATCACGGCTCTCCCAACGAGGGTTCCCTCAACGGCCCCGCGAGAAAAGGCTTCCTCCAGTTTGGGCCTCAGCCCCGTGACCCACTTGGAGCGCGCCCTCCGAACCAGGGTTTGCATTGCATCACCTCCGCAAGGTTTTCGATTTTTTGTTTAAGATTTCGTTGTTTATTAGGTTTTTTGTTTCGATTCGGAACAATGTTCAAAACAATGCCCCTTCCCATTCGACGTTTTGTCAGGTTTTCGAACCTCTCAAACTGGACTTTTTATCCAATGCCAAATGCTTCCTTTCGCTATGTAAAAGGTTTTTATAGGTCGGAATTCAAATGGGATTAGGTGGTTCGCATGACCTTCGATAAGGAGAAGCTCGCCAAGATTCGCGAGGAGGAGAAGCGCTGGGAGGAAACAACAGTCACGAAGTTCCTCCAGAAGGCCCCTGAGAGAAAGGAGAAGTTCATGACGGATGATGGTTTCGAAATTAAGAGGCTCTACACTCCCGCTGACCTCGGCGAGGACTGGGACTACCTCGAGAAGCTCGGCTTTCCGGGTGAGTATCCCTTCACGCGCGGCGTCTACGCAACGATGTACCGTGGCAGATTCTGGACGATGAGGCAGTACGCGGGCTACGCCACCGCCGAGGAGAGCAACAAGCGCTACAAGTACCTCCTCGAGCAGGGACAGACCGGTTTGAGCGTCGCCTTTGACCTGCCGACCCAGCTCGGCTACGACTCCGACCACCCGATGGCCGAAGGCGAAGTCGGAAAGGTCGGCGTTGCCATTGATTCGCTCTGGGACATGAGGATTCTCTTCGACGGTATTCCGCTCGACAAGGTCTCAACGAGCATGACGATTAACTCGACCGCCGCTAATCTGCTCGCGATGTACATTCTGGTTGCTGAAGAGCAGGGCGTTCCGCAGGAGAAGCTCCGCGGAACGGTTCAGAACGACATCCTGAAGGAATACATAGCGAGGGGAACCTACATCTTTCCGCCCCAGCCGAGCATGCGCCTTACAACGGACATCATAATGTACTGTGCCGAGAACATACCGAAGTGGAACTCGATAAGCATAAGCGGCTACCACATCAGAGAGGCCGGCGCCAACGCGGTCCAGGAGGTTGCATTCACCCTGGCCGACGGTATAGAGTACGTCAAGGCCGTCATCGAGCGCGGTATGGACGTTGATAAATTCGCCGGGAGGCTGAGCTTCTTCTTCAACGCTCACAACAACTTCCTCGAGGAGATTGCCAAGTTCAGAGCCGCGAGGAGGCTCTGGGCATACATCATGAAGGAGTGGTTCAACGCCAAGAACCCGCGCTCCATGATGCTCCGCTTCCACACCCAGACGGCAGGTTCAACGCTTACCGCTCAACAGCCCGAGAACAACATCGTCCGCGTTGCCATTCAGGCCCTCGCGGCGGTTCTCGGCGGAACCCAGAGTTTACACACCAACTCCTACGATGAGGCCCTCTCGCTCCCGACCGAGAAGAGCGTGAGGATTGCCCTGAGGACCCAGCAGATTATCGCCTACGAGAGCGGTGTCGTTGACACCGTTGACCCGCTCGGGGGTTCCTACTACATCGAGTGGCTCACCGACCACATCTACGAGGAGGCCCTGAAGTACATCGAGAAGATTCAGAAGATGGGCGGAATGATGAGGGCAATCGAGAGGGGCTACATCCAGAAGGAGATTGCAGATGCCGCCTACAAGTACCAGAAGGAAATAGAGGAAGGCAAGAGGATAATCGTCGGCGTCAACAAGTTCCAGACGGATGAGCCCCTTGAGGTCGAGATACTCAAGGTCGACCCGAGCATCCGCGAGAAGCAGATTGAGCGCCTTAAGAAGCTCCGCTCCGAGAGGGACAACAAGAAGGTTGAAGAAGCTCTCGACAAGCTCAGGAACGCGGCCGAAACCGACGACGAGAACCTCATGCCCTACATCATCGAGGCCCACAGGCACCTCGCGACACTCGGCGAGGTTACGGACGTTTTAAGGGAAGTCTGGGGAGAGTACCGCGCTCCGCTGATATTCTGAGCCCTGACCCTTTTTTCCAACTTTTCTCGCGCCTCACAAAAAAGCTTAAAAACGGGTAACTGAAGGAACGTTAGGCATTCACGATGACTTTAGCAAACCGGGAGGTGTAGCTATGGCGAGAAACAAGCCGCTTGCAAAGAAGCTGAGGCTCGCTAAGGCCGCGAAGCAGAACAGGCGCGTTCCCGTCTGGGTTATCGTTAAGACGAACAGGAAGGTTATGACCCACCCGAAGAGGAGACACTGGAGGAGAACCAAGCTCAAGGAGTGAGGTGGTCTAAATGATCAAGCCCGGTGAGGAGGTCATATTCGTCGTTCCCATCAGGAAGATAAAGAAGCGCGTTCCGCGCTGGAAGAGGGCCCCGAGAGCGGCCAAATTCGTCCGCGAGTGGATAGCGAGGCACGCCAAGGCCGAGGAGGTCAAGCTCGACCCGGCCGTCAACGAGAAGCTCTGGGAGCGCGGGGCGGAGAAGCCACCCAACAAGCTCCGCGTTAAGGTCGTCGTTGAGGAAGTTGACGGCAAGAGGGTTGCAAAGGTCTCCCTGGCCTGATTTTAACCACTTTTTAGAGGTGAAGAGATGCACATCGAGAGGCTCGATTTTGAAAACTCTCCATATCTCGGCGTTTACGGCTTCGCCACCGACAGGGTAGCGGTGATTAGGGAGGGCCTCGGCGAGAAGAAGCTAGAGGTCCTCAGGGAAGTTTTGAAGGTCCCGCTCATCGAGACGAGCGTTATGAAGTCGCGCATCGTCGGCATATTCGTTGCCGGCAACTCCAACGCACTGATAGTTCCCTGGTACATCTGGGACGCCGAGCTCGACTTCATAAACGCCCAGCTCAGGGAGTACGGGATTGACATGGAGGTCGTCCCCTTCCAGAGCAGGCTCACCGCCTTCGGAAACCTGATTTTAGCGAACGACAAAGGCGCTCTGGTCAGCAAGGACTTCACAAGGGAGGAAGCGAGGAAGATTGAAGATATTCTCGGCGTTCCTGTTGAGAGAGGCGTTATAGCCGACTACACGGCGGTTGGAAGCGTCGGCGTCGTCACGAACAGGGGCGGTCTCGTGCACCCCGAGGCGACCGACGAGGAGCTCGAGTGGCTGAGCGACCTCTTCAAGGTCGATGTATACGTCGGAACCGCCAACATGGGCGTTCCCTTCGTCGGCTCGTGCATGATAGCCAACTCGCACGGCGTCGTCGTCGGGCATTTGACGACCGGCCCCGAGATAGTGAAGATTGAAGAGGCTTTAGGCTTCCTCGGATAAAGCTTAAAAGTTCACCTTCAAAGGCCCGCTGAAGGAGGGGATGGAAATGGAGGTCAAGGTCTACCGCGTTAAGGGAATCTTCCAGAGGGGTAAGCTCAAGCAGCCCTTCACCAAGGAGTACCGCGCTCTCAAGCCGGAGCACGTCGTCGAGCTCGTCTACTCCGAGATAGGGAGCAAGCACCGCGTCCCGAGGACCAAGATATGGATTGAGAGCATCGAGGAGATAAGCCCCGAAGAGGCCGAGAACCCGATAGTCAGGAGGCTCAGCCTCGAGCTCTGATTTTTCTTCATTTACGATAGCTTTTTAAGTGGCGTTTCTTACTAACCTCTGTGGTTATCATGGATGGGGAGGGGCTCTACTACTCCGGAAGGGTTCTCTGGGTCGTGAAATCCGGCGATCGGCTCTACGGCAAGGTTCTCGAGGATTACCCCTACTACGTTGAAGTCGATGGTGATTCGAGCTTCTGCACGTGCCCCAGGGGAGGGAACTGCGAACACGTCCGCGCGGTTGAAATAGCCTACGAAAGGGGTTTTTACTTTGACTGTCCTGGTGAGGAACCATTCGGTGAAGGCTGTGCGTATTCAATGCTCAACTCCGTCCCCGAGCTGAGATGGAAGGTTCTCCTTAGGGAGCTTGAGCACGCCCTTGAAACCGACGAGAGCGGCAGCGACGCAGCGAAGCTCTTTTACGAGGCCTTTAAACTGCTCGAAAAAGACCCAGAAGGCAGGAAACTAAAGCGGATAGAGGTTCTGTTGGACGAGTACTCCGCCCTGTTCCCCGATTACGCCGTCACAGAAAGGCTTAAATCGGAGTTTCAACGTTTAAGAATAAGATCGGTGGGGTGAGACCATGAAGGCCCTGTACCGGGAGATGTGCCCCAACTGCAGGGGCAGGATATCCGACGAGAGGCTCTCCATGAGAAACCCGTGCGAGAGCTGTTTAAATGAGCCAATCGCGATTGACTCTTATTTTGAGCTTGTTTCCGCCGTTAGGGACGCCCTTCTTAACGCAAGCAGGTTAAAGGATTGGGAGAGAATATACCGCCTTGAGAGCGAAACCCGTGAGATAGAGGACTTCTTCCGGAAGGCAACCGGTTTTACCTTCTGGAGCGCCCAGAGGACGTGGGTCAAAAGGCTCCTCAAGGGAAGGAGCTTCTCGATAATCGCTCCAACCGGAATGGGCAAGAGCACCTTTGGAGCTTTCATGTCCGTCTACTACGCCACGAAGGGCAAGAAGAGCTACATAGTCGTTCCCACGACGCCCCTGGTAATCCAGACCATAAGAAAGGTTCAGGCGATAATCGAGAGAACGGGGCTCAATGTTAACCTCGCCTACTACCACGGCAACCTCAGGAAGAAGGAAAAGGAAGAGATGCTCGCCAAAATCGAAAGCGGGGACTACGACATACTCATAACGAGCGCCCAGTGGTTAGCTAGAAACTTCGACGAGAAGCTGAAGGGGAGGCACTTCGATTTCATCTTCGTCGACGACGTCGATGCCTTCCTCAAGGCGAGCAAGAACATAGACCGCTCGCTTTTGCTCCTCGGCTTCACCGAGGAAATCATCGGCAAGGCCTGGGAAATCATAAGGCTCAAGAAGCAGATGGCGAGATACCTCAACGGAAACTCCCAGGACAAAAACGACAGGCTTAAGGAGCTCAACGAGGCGATAGAGAAAATCCAGCGCGAGATCGAGGAGTTCAAGAGGAAGAACGACATCGGAATCATGATCATCGCCTCGGCAACCGGTTCGGCGAGGGGCGACAGGATAAAGCTCTACCGCGAACTGCTCGGCTTCGAGGTCGGTTCCGGAAGGAGCGCGCTGAGGAACGTCGTGGACAGCTATTTAAAGCCGAGTAAGGACGTCAAGGAGCACGTGGAGGAGCTCCTCAGGAAACTCGGGAAGGGCGGCCTCATCTTTGTCCCCATCGACCAGGGGCTGAGCTACGCCGAGGAGCTCGTGGACTATCTTAAGGAGAGGGGCTTCGCCGTTGAACTCGCGAGCTCGAAGAACAAGAAGGCCGTTGAGAGGTTTGAGAATGGCGAAGCGGATTACCTCGTTGGCGTTGCAACCTACTACGGCTCGATAGTCAGGGGTCTGGATTTGCCCCACCTAATCCGCTACGCCGTTTTCACAGGCGTTCCCAAGTTCCGCTTTAGCATAGACCTTGAGAGGCCCACCATATACCGCGCCCTCGGTCTGCTCAGCGAGGTCATGGACTTCCTCGACGACGAGGACAGGAGGAAGGCCGAAAAGCTACATGCGAGGCTCAGAAGGCTGATTAGAAACATCCCGCAGTTCGAGCTCCTGAAGATTGAGGAGGCCTTGGCGGAGGGCCTTCCCATCGAGAACGACTTCCACAAGACGGTTCTCAACGTCTTCCGCGAGCTCGTCGAGTTCCTGCGCGAGGTCCTGAAAAAGGAGGATGTTCTCAAAAGGCTCGCGGAGGACCCCTTCGTCAGCCTTGTGAAGGAAGAGGGCAAGTGGTTCATCGAGATTCCAGATGTTAGGACGTACATCCAGGCAACCGGGAGGACGAGCAGGCTCTTCGCGGGCGGAATAACGAAGGGACTCAGCGTCCTCATAGTGGACAACGAGAAGGTCTTCAACGGCCTCGTGAGGCAGATGCGCTGGCGCTTCACCGAGTTCAAGATGGTGCCCTTCGAGGAGCTCGACCTTGAGAAACTCCTGAAGGAGATAGATGAGGACAGGGAGAAGGTAAAGCTGGTTATGGAGGGCAAGATAAGCTCGAAGGTCAAGGACCTCGTTAAATCGGCCCTCATGATCGTGGAGAGCCCCAACAAGGCCAGGACGATAGCCAACTTCTTCGGCAGGCCTAGCAAGACGAGAATCGGTGAGCTCGTTGCCTACGAGGTCAGCGTGGGCGATAAGATGCTGACGATTTTGGCGAGCGGGGGGCACATGTTCGACCTGGTCACGAACGAGGGCTACCACGGTGTTCTGATAGAACGCGAGGGGGACATGCTCAAGTTCATACCCGTTTACGATACCATAAAGCGCTGCCGCGACTGCGGCTACCAGTTCGTGGACTGGGAGGAGCGGGGCGTTTGTCCGCGCTGTGGCTCTAGAAACGTCCACGATGCCCTCGAGAACGTCAAAGCAATGCGCGAGATAGCCCAGGAGGTTGATGAGATCCTCATAGCAACCGATCCGGACACGGAGGGTGAGAAGATAGCCTGGGACATAAGGAACGTTCTTGCTCCTTACACCCCCAACATCAAGCGCGTTGAGTTCCACGAGGTCACGCGGCCGGCCATAATGAAGGCAATACGTGAGGCGAGGGACGTCAACGAGGCGAGGGTAGAGGCCCAGATGGTGAGGCGCATAGAGGACAGGTGGATAGGCTTTGAGCTCAGCCAGGAGCTCCAGAGGGTCTTTGAGAACAGGAATCTCTCCGCCGGAAGGGTTCAGACGCCGGTCCTCGGCTGGATCATCGAGCGGTACAAGGAGTTTACCGAGAGCGAGGTTTACTTCCTCGGCTTAACGCTTGAAAACGGCCTTCAGGTAACGGTCGAGCTCGGAAAGGACGGCAAGGACGTCGAGCCACCGGAGTACGTCACGGTGGAGGAGGTCCAGCTCGAGGAGAGGGAGCTCAACCCCGCCCCGCCGTACACGACCGACGCGATGCTCCGCGATGCTTCCACCTTCCTCAAGCTTTCGGCCCCGGAGACGATGAGATTGGCTCAGGATCTGTTCGAAGCAGGTCTCTGTGTTACCCCAGATACAGTGGTTACCCTCGCAGATGGGAGAATTATGAGGATTAAAGATGCCGTCAGGAGTAAAGAAGGAAATCTCCTCGCAGTAAACGGTTTGAAAGCCAAGAACGCAAAGGCCACAAAGTTCTGGGAGATTAACTGGAACGGGCCTTTGAAGGTTGTACGGCTCCAGAACGGGCACGAGATAAGGGCGACTCCTGATCATGGTCTCTTGGTGCTTCGCGATGGAAAGCTTGGCTGGGTTTCCACGAAGAATATCGAGCCCGGGGATTACGTTGCCTTCGCTTACAACACTGGGCACAAGGGAACGAGGGAATACACCCTCCTCGAGATGCTAATTGAACTTGGAATAACTGATGTTATGGTTGAGCTTAAGGGGGAGTACTTTGACTCAAAAATCGCACCCCTCGTTAGGGAGAGAATCAAGACCAGCACGAAGTACAAGTACCTCCGCAACCGCGTCGTTCCGCTGGCGAAACTTGTGGAGTGGGGAGTGGACGACTACGAGCCCCATGTCGTATCAATTTACCGCCAGAGGGCAGGAAGCAGGAGGATTCCCAACTTCAAGCTTGATGAGAACTTCTGGTACGTTTTCGGCTTGGTTCTGGGGGACGGAACGCTCAGGGGCAGCAAAGTCCTCATATCCCAAACCCCCCTCAAGCAGGTCAAGGAAATCCTTGAGGAGACGTTTCCGTTCCTCCACGTGTTCGAGACTACCAATCAAGTCGGCTTTTCAAACTCAATCCTTGTGGAGCTCTTCAGGCGCCTCGGTGGTCGCTCTGGCGAACTCAATCCCATAATCTTCACGATACCTGAAAAGATGCTCAACGCAATGATTGCTGGCTACTTTGACACGGACGGAACGTTTTCTCTGCTCCATGACAAGAGGGGAGTTAATTTCAGAGCCCTCCTTACATCGAAGCGCGGAGACGTTCTCAAGAAGCTCAGCGTTTATCTCTACCAGGTTGGCATCCTCAACTACCTCAAGCGGGACAAAAGAACTGGGGTCTGGGACCTCATAATAAGCAACCGCAGTCTCGGCATCTTCCGGGAGAAAATCTACCCGTACCTCAGGATTAGGAGGGCCCAGTTCGAGGAAACTTATTCTGCATACAGGAGAACGAGGAAACCCAACGAATCTGATACGATACCCATTGGAGCTCTAATCAAAGAGCTAATATTCCCCAACGGTACCAAAGCGAGGCTCCTTAGAGAGGAAGGCATTGATATCTGGAACTGGCTGAAGAAGCCCGGAAGCGTGCCAAGGAATAAGCTTGCCAAAGTCCTTGAGTACGTGGAAGATAACGAAGTCAAAGATTATCTACGCTCTCTCGTTGAGGCCAACGTAACGTGGGTTAAGGTTGTGGACGTTGACGAGGAGCACTACACCGGAAAGCTCTACGACTTCACCACGACAACCGAGAACTTCATCGCAAACGGCGCGGTTTCCCACAACTGTACTTACCACAGAACCGACTCAACTCACGTCAGCAGCACGGGCATAGAAATCGCCAAAGAGTACATCACAAGCGAGCTCGGCGAGGAGTACTTCAAGCCGAGGCCATGGGGTGAAGAGGGCACGCACGAGGCCATAAGGCCGACGAGGCCCATCGACACCGGCAGGTTGATGCAGCTCATCCGCGACGGCGTAATCCAGCTCCCGAGGAACCTCACGCGCAACCATTACAGGCTCTACGACATGATCTTCAGGCGCTTTATGACGAGCCAGATGGTCCCGGCGGTTATTCTTCACGAGAGGGCGGTGATAAACGCGGGCGTTGGAAAGGTGGAGCTCGAGGGCTACGTCGAGATCCTCAAGGACGGCTGGACGAAACTCAGAAGCCCGCCGTTGAGACAGCTGCCGAAGCTTGAGCCCGGGGCAAAGCTCAAAGTGGTTGAGTTCAAGAAGTGGAAGGCGCCGAAGGTTTCCCTCTACACCCAGGGCGACATAATAGCCCTTATGAAGGAGCGCGGCATAGGGAGGCCGTCAACGTATGCGAAGATAGTCCAGACGCTCCTCCAGAGGTACTACGTTTTCGAGACTAGGGGTAGGAAGAAGCTCGTTCCAACGGAGAAGGGCATCAAGGTCTACCACTACCTCATCAGCAAGTACCGCGAGCTGGTGAGCGAGGAGAAAACGAGAGAGCTGGAGGAGAAGATGGACCTAATCGAAGAGGGTAAGCTGAATTACCTTGAAGTTCTGAACGAACTGTACCGTGAGATAGCATGCGAGATTAGAAAGGAAGGATGCAGTTAACCCCCTGTCTCTTTCTGTAACCCTTTTCTTTTCCCTTTTGCTTAATAGTAACGCTGTTTTTTCGGGCGGATATTTTCCCCACCGAAAACCTTTAAAGTCAAGAAATTGCCATAGTAATCATGTTGCATCTCCATGCACTTCAAATAAGATCCATAGGAGTTATTTCATTACGGGATACTTCTCACATTTGCCCCCGACTCAAAAGAGGGAAAAAATTTATATGGGCTTATGCGGACATTATAAACAAGAAATTTTGGTGGTGGTAAAGATGGTGAAGGACAGGATGGTAGAGCTCCTCCAGGAGCACTTCGAGTTGAACCTGTACGAGGCAAGGGCGTACGTGGCCCTGGTAGGGTTCGGAGTACTAACCCCAGCGGAGCTGGCCAGCGTTTCAGAGGTTCCCGCGCCGAGAACCTACGACGTTCTCAGGAGCCTTGAGAAGAAGGGTTTTGCCATAAGCCAGCCGGGCAAGGTCAACAAGTACAGGCCGGTTCACCCGCAGAACATCCTCGAGAAGTTCATCGAGGAGTGGCAGCAGAGGGTTGCCGAGGAGCTTGAGGCCAAGAAGAAGGCGAAGGAAGAACTCCTCGAGCTCATGACCCCGCTCATCGAGACCGAGATTCCGAAGTACGGCGTTGAGCGCGTCTGGGTTGTCAGGGGAATCAGGAACGCCACCCTCAAGACCAAGGAGATGTTCGAGGGCGTTCAGGAGAAGATACTCCTCGCCGACGACGGCTACATAGCGGTTAACCTCGACAAGGACATCATAGCAGCGGTTGACAGGGGCGTTAAGGTCAAGATAGTCGTCGCCGAGAACCTCCTCCCGAGGCTCAAGTCCTCCAAGCTGCTCGACTACGCCAAGGCCGGCAAGATCGAGCTCAGAGTGGCCGACAAGTTCGACCTGCCGATGCTCATCTGCGACGACGAGGTCTTCTTCGCCCTCGAGGACATGGCCGCGCGCTACTTCAACTACGAGACCCAGATATGGATCAAGGACTTCCGCGTCAGGGCGCTCTTTGAGGGCAAGTTCAACGAGTACTGGGAGAAGGCCAAGCCGCTTTGAGCCTCTCTCCTTCTCTTCTCCGTTATTGGGTTTCCCAAGAACATAAGGGACATAAAAGAAAATCTTCAGACGTACTTGAACTCCTCCTCTTCGGGTTTCCTCTCCCGTATCTTCCAGAGGATCTTTCCGTCCTTCTCGAAGCTCTCAACCTTTCCCCCTTCCGCGAACCGGAGGAGGTACCTCCTTACTTCCATCACCCAGAGGCCCGTTTCCTCCGCTATCTCCTCAACGGTTTTGGGGCCGGTTTCAAGAGCTTTTAAAACCCTTCTGTTCTTCACGCCGATCCCTCCAGCCTTCTGTACTTTTCAATCAGGTCTATTATCCTCTCCATCACACTTAAGCGTTTCTCAAGCTCATCCGGATCGTCCGGAAGGTTTGAGGCAAGCTCGTTGAGCTTTTCAAGCAGTATCTCCTCGAATTCCCTGACCTCTTCCCGTCTCTGCTTGGCCCTGTATTCGCAGACGGGACAGAAAACCCTTCCGTCTTTTTCGAAGAGGGGTGAGCCGCATTTGGGGCAGTGCCTGTCGAGCATCTTCGCACCCGACAGCATGAGGGGCATTATCACCTTTCTGATCTCCTCCTCCGTTGGTCCCTTCACCTTCACCACCTCAGCGCGGAGAACACCTCAACGAGGGCTTTTTTGCCCGGCTTTGACCTCTTTATCCTGTCGGAGATCTCGGCTAGATCAAAGGCAACCACCTTAAAGCGTTCCTTGATGCCCTCAATCAGCTCCAGGAGCTCCTCCAGTGTTAGCTCCCCGTGCTGAAACCTCGCTATCCGGTATTCCGGCCTCAGGACGTCGAGATCTATCGTCAGGTATATCTCCTCTCCGAGGTACCTGAGGGCGTCGTCGAGCACTCCGTCAACTCCGTGGTTGGTGAGGTTTACGTACGCCCTCCATCCCCGCCCGGTTTTCCGCGTTCTCGGGAGGGCCGGGTAAATCCGCACCCTTCTCCTCCACAGCCGGGTTCTGTTCGTCGTCGGTATCATCAGCACGGCCCCAACAACGGCGGCCCTGTTCACGATCCCGTTTTCAAGGGCGTAGGCCAGCCACGAACCGTGGTCGAGGTAATCGTGCATGAGGTCGGTGTGGGCGTCCAGGCTCAGGATTGAAGAAGGTTTGAGTTTCGTTGCGATCCCGTAGGTGGCGAGGTGCTCCCCCACGATGTAGCAGCAATCCGGCTGAACCTCCCTCGCGAGCCCCTCAACGTTTCTGGCTTCCACAATCCTGGCGTCATCGATGAGCCCCTCCCTCAGCAGGAGTTTTCTCGCGTACTCCACGCCTTCTCTGTTTGGTTTTTCGCCGAAGGGAACGAACGTTACCATGATGCATCCCCCTCAGGTTCTCCCCCGATCCTTTTAACGTTGAGGGTCGAACGAAAACGTTTTTAAGCGACCCTCCAATAGGGGGACGGGCGATGGCGTCCGCCCGGGGCTTCGAGCCCGAACCGCCCGCTCGGGCTGATGACGCCTGTTCTACCACGGAAGGAGGCGGTAGAATGGGCTCGAAGCTGTACGAACTCGGACGTTACGTTGACGTTGATGCCGTCTTACGCTACGTTAAGGAGAGGCGCCACGAGGATGGCGGCTACTGCTTCGTTAGCGTCCTCGACGACACCAACGTGAACGACACCTACTACGCGGTCAAGATACACAGGCTTCTGAATGTGGAGTTCCCGGAACCCGAGATGACCATAGAGTTCCTGAGCAATGCAATCCAGCCCCAGACTGCGGTGGTGGCAATAGCGATGGCACTCGAGGGCCTCGCCCTCCTTGGAGCCAGGGACCTCGCGAGGGAGAAGAGCGACATAGTGTTCACCAAGTACAACCCCACAGAAGGCAAGTTCGCCGTTGGACTAGGGGGAAGCGAGGAGTTCGGGACGGCGACCCCGCTCGAAGCCACCTACTGGGTTACCAAGGCGTTCGATCAGATCGGCCTGAAGTTCGACTCTGCGGAAAAGGACGCGATTAGGGCCTTCGTGATGCGCTTTAGGAACGGAAACGGTTACGGCGTCAAGCAACCGACCACGACCATGACCTACCAGGCGCTCTTTACCCTCTACACCCTCGGCTACCGCCCGCCCAAGAGTCCGCACTTCAGGAACTGTGAGCTCTGCGGCGACTGGGGTGGCTTCACCGAGGTGCCATACAGCCTTCCACCGTACCTTGAGCCGACCTTCTACGCCACGAGGGGCCTTGAGCTTCAGAACGAGACTCCCACCTGCCCGAGGAGGCACATATGGTTTATCCGCCAGCTCCAGAATCCCAACGGTGGCTTCAGGAGGAGCCTTGAGCTGGGAATCTCGAACTTCCAGAACACCTACCGCGCGCTGGCAGTGCTCGATTCAATGGCAAGGTACCTCTAGCAACGTGGTGGTCATGGATCTGATAGGGTTGCACCTCCGTGAGGGCCTTCGAGGGTATGGCTGCCCGGTTTGCAGAGGCCTCGATAAATTCGAGCGCGGCGTCATTGAGAACATCCTGTACGAGGGCGTCAACGATCCCTCCTTGAGACGGAAGTTCAGAGAAAGCCTGGGGCTCTGTCCTTACCACGCGTGGAAGCTCTTCGAGGTAGCACATTCCAACCCGCTCTACGGGGGTTTGGGCGTAGCGACCATTTACGAGGACATGCTCAGAACGTACATCTCGACGCTGGAGGAGAACTCCACTTTCCATGAGGGGGAGTGCTACCTCTGTTCCCTCCTTGAGGAGAAGGAGAGAATACTCGTGGAGTCCTTCGCGGAGAGGCTGGAGGAGCTGCTGGACGAGTACGAGAATTCCAGTGCGGTGCTCTGCAGGAGGCATTACTCAATGATCGCCGAGCTGATCGAGGACCCCCATCTAAAGGAGCGCCTTCGGACGGTCCAGATCAAAAAGCTTGAGAAACTTCATGGGCTCATAACTAGCTTTATCGAGAAGTTTGACTACCGGTCGGAGGAGCGGCCGAGCGATGAGGAAATCAGGGCAGTTAGAGGCACGGTGGAGGCCCTTAAGGGGCTTCCCCTCCCATTAAAGCCCCGGGGAAAGAAGAGGGGGGTAATAGGTTTTGTCTGGAGGAGAGATAGAACTTGAGGTCAGTCCGGAGGAGTTCGCCCGGATAAAGGAGAGGCTCAGGAGGCGGCCCCTCGATCCGGACGCCGATCTTGAGAGGCTTGAGATTACCCTCCGGGAGCTGAGGTTCAGGTACCTAACGGAGCGGGTCGACGAAGTTGAGAAAAAGCTTCGGGAGATGGAGGCCCACTACCGCTCGCTGGTTGAGTTCGAGAAAACCGCGAAGGAGGACAGGGCCTTCCTCAAGAAGGTGAGGGCCGAGCTCAGTGAGGAGAACAGAAAGCTTGAGGCGATGCTCGATGGTAAGGGTGACGGTTCGAGCGGGAAGGTTCAGGAGACTTAGGCTGGAACTGGATGATGACGTCTACGCCCGGATTGAAGCGCTCGCCAAAAGATACGGTTTCCGCGTGGAGGATGCCCTCAAGATCCTGTTGATGGGAGATTTCATTGAAGGATCCGCTACCGAAGGGGATATCGAGGGGTTACAGCGGAAGCTTGACGATCTGGAGCGCAGGCTCTACAGCCTCGAAGGTCTCTGGTCGCCCCTGAAGTTCAAGACCTACTACGTTGCCCTTGACAACCAGAACCTCGCGATACAGGTCTCCGCCATGATCGCCCAGAACAAGAGGCTCAGGGAAAAGCTGGGGATGGGGGAGAGGGACTACTCGTCCGTTGAGGAGAAGGTCAGGTACTACCTAAACTTTAAAAAGGACTGACCCCCCGTTTTGGAAGGCTTCCAGGAGGGTTCAGGGATGAACGCGAAGATAGCCTTTGCCGTGGCAACAGGGGGTGCCCTCGGGGCCCTCTTCAGGTTCTACCTGTCGGGACTGCTTCCCGTTTACAGGGACTTTCCCGTTGGAACCCTCATGGTCAATGGACTCGCCAGCTTCATCCTCGGCTACCTCTACGGCCTTCTGTTCTGGGGATTTGACGTGCCGAGCGATTGGAGGGCTTTTCTCGGCACCGGTTTCTGCGGCGGGTTGAGCACGTTTTCGACCTTCTCCTACGAGACGTTCTCCCTCCTCCGGGAGAGGGAGTACCTCATAGCCGGCCTTAACGTTGCGGCAAACGTTATAATCACGATAGCCTTAGTGCTCTTAGGTTTCCTTCTCAGCAGGAGGTGATCCCATGGTTGAGGTCGAGCACTGGAACACCCTTCGTCTTAAGATATATATTGGAGAGAACGACCGCTGGAAGGGGAGGCCCCTTTACAAAGCGATAGTCGAGAAGCTCAGGGAGATGGGGATGGCGGGAGCGACCGTTTACCGCGGCATATACGGGTTCGGTAAGAAAAGTCGCATTCACTCGGGGGACATAATGAGGCTCTCAACTGACCTTCCCGTTATGATCGAGGTCGTTGACAGGGGCTACAAGATAGAGAAAGCCATCTGCGAGATCAAACCGATGATAAACGACGGCATGATAACCGTTGAACCCGTGATCGTCGTGTGGGTCGGCAGTCAGGACGAGGTCAGCAAGTTCAGGGAGGACGCCGTTCGAGAAGAATCCTAATTTCTGTAAAATTTCCAAAATTATGTTGTAAAAGCCACAATTTTTGGGGAAAAGTTTATATAGTATGAGGGGTAACTGATCCCAAAGAACCCGCTATAATAACACCTTCAAATTCGGCTGGTAAAATAAGTGGCCGACCCTCCGGGTTCAAATCTATTTTCAATTTTCCTTCTGCCCACCAAAACTTTTAAAATCATTATCGCGAAATGAGCCAATAAGGATCATATGTGGTGTGTCGCGAGTTACTCTAATCGTTAAGCGTTACATTTGGTGATGTCATCATGGGAGAGCTTGATCTTGAAGTTCCAATTGAAAAGCTCAACGCTGTAATGAACCCGGTTACGAGTGCGGGTCTTTACCTCAGGTGGGTTCTTTACAACGAGCTCAGGGGCACCGTTTCCGTGAGGATAGTCGTCCCGGAGGATGAGATCGAGGAGATACTCTTCATGATCGCGAGGGCCTATGGTGAGCCCCTGGAAGTCAGCGTTCTCCGCGATAGCGAGACGATGCTCGTCGGGCAGGCGTTTTTAAATTCGATTCACATCCACGCCAAGAGCTATCCCGTCGTCGTTCTGATGGAGTACTCCCGTGAGAGGGGCCCCTACGTTCCCGTCAAGGTGACCGTTATAACCCGGGGCGACCTCCCGGAGGAGGGCATTGAAACGATCCTTGGCACGCACTTTGGTAACTTCGACCTCAGACGTTCGTACCAACCCGGAATAGTAGAGAGAAATTCTCTCACGAAGATAGTCATGACACCGGCTCGTTAGCCCATAACACGACCGGGGGTTCATCCCTTTTTATTATCCTCAATAGTTTTATTGACAGTACGGGTCCCCATGGGTATATCCGTACTATCCGCTCAGAAAAACTTTTAAAGAGTGCCTCAAACCGGCTACCATGGGGACAGTGAGCTATGCGCACATCAAGCTTCTCGCAGAGGTAATCGCGTTTTCAGTGCTGACGATCACGGTTGTAATGGCGATGAGGATACGGAAGAGGCTCGGTGCGAGTCTCGGTGAGAGGGAGATCAACAACATGATGGTCGGGTTCTTGATATTCTGGTCCGGCTACCTCGTCAACGTCCTCAACGATATCATCACAACTGAGTTCATGAAGGTCTTCGACGACGTTCTCGTGGCCGTTGGCCTGGCCTGGATTCTGGTAACGGTTCGGCCGATCTACGGGAAGCTCAGGCTTAAATCCGTTCCGAGCAAGGTCTTCGAGGGGACCAAAGTACTTAGATCCGGTGGGTATCTCTTCAACGCTTCGATACCCCTTCAGCGTCTTCTCCAGCTCCTGGGCGGCTGGAAGTTGCTGGCCGTTGCGAGAAACGCCGAGAGGTTCAACGAGTTCGGCATCCCAACCCTGTGGATCACAAAGGTGGGCGGAGAGAACAGGATTGAGCCGACCCGACTTGCCCCGCTTATGCACTACCTGATAGAGCGAACCGACGAGAGCACCGCCGTGATCCTTGAGGGCGTTGAGTACCTGATCCTGGAGAACGGATTTGAAACGGTCTTCAAGTTCCTCACCAGCCTGAAGGACAACGTCCTCTCCAAGAAAGCCCTGCTTGTTCTCATCCTCGACCCCAGGACCTTCGATGAGAGGGAGCTGAAGTTGCTGGAGCGCGAGTTCTCATGGCTTAACGTTTCTTGATGTTCCATGAAGAAGTTTTATAGCGGGTAGGGTTTAGTCTTATCGGTGGTTCCGATGCTTCACCACGTCAGGCTTATCTACGCGACCAAGAGCAGAAAGCTCGTCGGTAAGAAAATCGTTCTCGCGATTCCCGGGAGCATAGCCGCGGTTGAGTGCGTCAAGCTGGCCAGGGAACTGATAAGGCACGGCGCCGAGGTTCACGCGGTGATGAGCGAGAACGCTCAAAAAATAATCCACCCCTACGCGATGGAGTTCGCCACCGGAAACCCCGTCGTGACTGAAATCACGGGCTTCATAGAGCACGTTGAACTTGCTGGAGACCACGAGAACAAGGCCGACCTGATTCTCGTCTGTCCCGCGACCGCGAACACCATAGGCAAGATAGCCTGCGGCATAGACGATACACCCGTCACGACCGTTGTAACGACCGCCTTCGCCCACACGCCGATTATGATAGCCCCGGCCATGCACTCAACGATGTACGAGCACCCGATAGTCGTTGAGAACATCGAGAAGCTCAAAAAACTTGGTGTCGAGTTTATAGGTCCGCGCTTCGAGGAGGGGAAAGCTAAGGTCGCTTCGATAGACGAGATAGTCTACCGCGTCATCAGGAAGCTCCACCCCAAGAGCCTTGAGGGGAAGCGCGTTTTAGTTACGGCAGGCGCGACGAGAGAGTACATAGACCCGATTCGCTACATCACCAACGCGAGCAGCGGCAGAATGGGAGTTGCCATAGCCGAAGAGGCGGACTTCAGGGGAGCGGAGGTTACGCTCATCAGGACGAAGGGAAGCGTCCCGAGCTTCGTCGAGAACCAGATTGAAGTCGAGACCGTCGAGGAGATGCTCGAGGCGATAGAGAGCGAGCTGAGGGCGAAGAAATACGACGTTGTAGTTCTGGCCGCCGCCGTAAGCGACTTCCGCGTTAAGAACAGGGCCAATACAAAAATCAAGAGCGGTAGGAGTTTAACCCTCGAACTCGAGCCGACGCCGAAGATAATAGACCGCGTTAAAGAGCTTCAGCCAGATGTATTCCTCGTGGGCTTCAAGGCCGAGACGGGCGAGGAAAAGCTCATTGAGGAAGCCAGAAAGCAGATTGAGCGCGCGGGGAGCGACCTCGTGGTTACGAATACGCTCAAAGCGTTCGGAAGCGAGGAGAACAAGGTCC
This sequence comes from Thermococcus sp. AM4, assembly GCF_000151205.2. Lineage (NCBI taxonomy): Archaea > Methanobacteriati > Methanobacteriota > Thermococci > Thermococcales > Thermococcaceae > Thermococcus > Thermococcus sp. AM4. Next base: position 938,788 of record NC_016051.1, on the reverse strand, counting down.
TTCTCGTCACCCGCGATGAAGTTAAGAAACTGCCGAAGATGGACAAGCGAGAGCTGGCGGAGAGGCTCTGGGACGAAATCGAGAGGTTTCTCAGCTAAATCTCTTTGGGGGGCACGAGGATACCCAGTTCGGTTATGATCCCCCGGATGTACTTCCATGGGGTCACATCGAAGAGGTAGTTCCTCACCCTGTGGCCCTGCCGGTGGTAGGGCCGCTCCACTATCTCCACATCCTCCGCGTTCAGTTCCGGGTTGAACTTGAAGCTCTCGGCGGCGACGTAGAATGGAACAGCCGCGTCGTGACATGCCAAAGCCAGGAGGTACGTTCCTGCTTTGTTGAGGACGGCCCCATCCCTCGTCACGTTGTCGGCCCCAACGAGCGCGAGGGTCGATCTCCTGGCGAAGAGGCCGAGCTGGGCGTCGGTTATGACCTCGTGGGGGATGTTGAGGGAGTCCAGCTCGTTTGCGAGGGCTATCCCCTCGTAGTCGGGCGCGCTCTCGGTCAGTATGACCCTGAACCGCTTTCCCTTTCTCCACGCGGACCGGAGCACCTCCAGGACGGCCGATGAGAAGGAGTGGGTTATCACCACGTCACCCTCGTCAATCAGCTCGCTTCCGATGTTGCCGATCTCCCTCCTCGCCTCGTCCATAAGCCGGAGGAACTCCTCCGCTCTAGTTTTTACGAGCTCTGGGGAGGGTGTAACGGGTATGAACCGGGAGAGGTTGTAGAGGGACGCCATTGTGGGGTTTACGGAGGGTATCTCTCTCCTCATCTCCGCGAGCGCCCTTTCAAGTTCCTCTCCCGCGAGAAGCTCCGAGAGAAGCAGGTAGGCCTCGGCTCCCCTCTTCGCGAGCCAGCTGGCCCCCCTAATCCTTTCCGCCCTCATCTCCTCGATGATCTCCCTAACCTGCGGGGGTATCATGGTGAACCGCCGATTCTGATCGATCTTCCGGTTTATCACCTTTTCGCCTGTTTTCACCGGCGGTGAAAGCAACGCTTAAGTATTTTATCGCTGTAAAACTCCTGGTGGTTGCCATGGCCAGGGTCAAGGTCGGAATAAACGGCTACGGCACGATAGGTAAGAGGGTAGCTTACGCCGTAACCAAACAGGACGATATGAAGCTCATCGGCGTAACCAAGACCAAGCCGGACTTCGAGGCATACCGCGCGAAAGAGCTCGGAATCCCGGTCTATGCAGCGAGCGAGGAGTTCCTCCCGCGCTTTGAGAAGGCAGGCTTCGAGGTTTCCGGAACGCTGGAGGATCTTCTCGGCGAGGTTGACGTAATCGTTGACGCCACCCCTGGGGGAATGGGGGCAAAGAACAAGGCAATTTACGAGAAGGCCGGAGTTAAGGCCGTATTCCAGGGCGGTGAGAAGGCGAACGTTGCCGAGGTTTCCTTCGTGGCCCAGGCCAACTACGAGAAGGCCTTGGGAAAGGACTACGTCCGCGTCGTCTCCTGCAACACAACGGGTTTAACCAGAACCCTCTCGGCCATTCAGGAGTACATAGACTACGTTTACGCGGTCATGATTAGAAGGGCTGCCGACCCCAACGACACGAAGCGCGGTCCAATAAACGCCATAACGCCGAGCGTTACGGTGCCTTCGCACCACGGGCCGGACGTCCAGACGGTTATACCGATTAACATCGAGACGAGCGCCTTCGTCGTCCCGACTACTCTCATGCACGTTCACAGCGTGATGGTTGAGCTGAAGAAGCCGGTCGAGGCGAAGGACGTCATCGATATCTTTGAGAACACCACGCGCGTTCTGCTCTTCGAGAAGGAGAAGGGATTCGAGAGCACAGCCCAGCTCATAGAGTTTGCAAGGGACCTGCACCGCGAGTGGAACAACCTCTACGAGATAGCCGTCTGGAAGGAGAGCATAAACGTGCGTGGAAACAGGCTGTTCTACATTCAGGCCGTCCACCAGGAGAGCGACGTGGTTCCGGAGAATATCGACGCGATAAGGGCCATGTTTGAGCTCGCAGACAAGTGGGAGAGCATAAAGAAGACGAACAAAAGCTTGGGGATTTTGAAGTGATTAAAGCTCCTCTGGGAGAACAACAACCCCTTTTCTTTTTGCCAGGTTTCTCAGCTTGACGTCGAAGGTAACGAGGGTTCCCCTCTCCAGGGTGTGAAGAAGAATTACCGCGTCGTTGAAATGTGAGAGCGAGAGTTTTTCGGCTACCACTAAGTCCAGAGCGCTTTCGATTAGTTGAGGGTCTTCACTCAATCCCTTGAATCTTGGATCCTCTGTGTACCCCTTGAGGGCCTCGAGCGCTTCTTCCGCCGAAAAGCCGTTGTTTTTGAAGAACCACACGTACTCCTGCACGACTATCGCCGGAACGTACCACCTGTCGAGGGATTCAAGTACCTCCTCCGCCCTTTTGTGGAACTCCGTGTCCTCGAAGGTGTCGTAGATGAGGACGTTCGTGTCTATGACCCCATGCATTCCATCATGCCCTCCTCAATGGACTTCTCTATCTCCTCGGGGGTTACGTTCCTGCCGAGTTTCAGGCGCTTCCTTTCCCTTTTGAACCTCCGAAGGACTATTCTGTCTCCCTCGATGTTGACTTCAAGGAGTTCTCCCTCCCTTATGCCAAGGGCCTTTCTAATCTCTGCCGGGATTGTTATCTGGTAGTTGCGGGTTACTTTCGTGATGCTCATAGTAGGGTCACCTGAGTAGTAGATATGTAAGCCTACTATTTAACGTTTGTGAAAACGAGAAAAGCCAGACTCTACCCCCAGGGAAGCTGAGAACCCACTCATTCGCAGCGTTTCACCAGTATCGGCCTCGTCTTTTCGAGGTGCATCTTTATCGTTTCCTTGTACTCCTTCAGGCGGTCCATCCTGAGCATGTGCGTGCCCGGGTTCTTTTTCATCAGGAGCTTCAGTGCCGCTCTGTGCTCCTCCGGAATTTCCACCAGCGCCGATGGTTCCGACATGAGCCTGCCGGTCATTTCGTAGATTCTGCCGGCCAGACTCATGTTTGCCGCGATGACATTGAATACCGACTTCTCCGATAGCTCCCCCTTCCCGTGCGCCTCTGCCAGGTGCTCCGCGGCTTCGTAGAGTTCCTTCGCGTACTCCTCTATGAGCTTCCTGTGCTGCTCGGGAGCCTCTTCCAGCGACACCGGGCGTATGCCTTCCTTTCCCCAGACGGTGAATATGTGCTCCGCCGCCAGCTTCTTCGCCAGCGCCATGTTCCTTATCTTCTTGATATACTCCACGGGCACTCCGCCCAGGTTCCTGTACACTTCGTGGTCCATTGCGTTCAGGGCCTCTTCGAAGTACCTGACCGTTGCCGCCTTTATCATTTCTTCCGGTACTCCCTTCGCCCTCAGCTCCTTCTCTACCTCTTTCTGCACCTGCTTGAACTTCGCCGCCTCTATCTTCTTCCCGCTGATCTCCGCCAAGAACTGCCTGAATTCTTCAAGTTCCGGCTCTATGTCGATGCCTGCCTGCTTGAGGATGTGAACGGGATTTTGTACATCGTAGTCTAGCGCGTCCCTTAGAATCATTGCGTGTTCTTTGCTATTGTCTGGGAGAAGTTTATCCACGATTTTAAATGCCTTTGGGAGGCCCTGTTTCAGCTGCTCTCTTAGTTTCTCCCTCACTATTGGGATGTGGTTAAATTCTACCATTGTAATTATGTAATCTATTATCTTGTCCTGCTCTTTCTTCGCGTCCTCGTACGTCCTTCCCATTTGTCCGTAGAACACGTTCAGCGCATCGCTAACTGCCTTTCCTATTGTGCTCGTCTCCGCTGAACTGTGGTGGGAGAGTATCAGTGCGATAAACGGGTGAAGAAGGACGAACTTGACTGCCCGCGGATCATTAACCTCCATTGCTTTTTTGCGCCACTTTGCGTCTAGGATTGAGGATATATATATTGTTTCCTCGGTCTATGGACCCTGTTATCTTCATGACGTGCTCCAGATCTTTTTCCGGATGTGCGTGGCGTACAAGCCTCGGGAGGCCCGCATTAAATACATATATGTTAGCAAGTTCATCTATGGTGTCAGCAGGTACTCCAAACCTTTCTTCTGCTTCCTTCAGGATTTCCTTGTAGCTCTTTCCCTTTTTCTTTTCTTTCTTCCCTCCGAAGATGAACATCCCTGCCAACGGTAGAAGCGACAAGGACACCACCCCCTCAAACTTCGCCTTCATGTGAGATAAGGCTTTCCCCTCCGAGGAGCCACTTCGCGAGGGGGACAAGCTCAATCCGCCCGCTCATGCCGTAGAGTGAGACCTCCTCCACGCCCTCCTCCTCAAGCGTTATTACCTTCAGGTTCTCGCAGCCGAGCCTTTTGGCAGCGTGAAGCAAAGCTAAAAACTCCCTCTTCCTCGTCCTCTCATCGTCGAGCCCGAGGCTGACCTGAATCAGCTCCTTAACTTTTCCGTTCTCCGAGACGACGAAGTCGACCTCCCTGCCCGCTTCGTCCTTCCAGTAGGTCACCTCAACGCCCGGCCTTAGGGAGTACCTCCTCATCAGCTCAAGGAAAACGGTGTTTTCAACGTCCCTCGCCAAATCCTTCTCCCCGAAGAGGGCCAAGCCCGTATCAATCAGGTAGAGCTTCCTCGGGGCAACGATTCTTCCCTTGGGCGAGCGCCCGTACTTCCTCACGAGGAAGAGCGCGAAGGCCTCCTCAAGGTAGGCGAAGTAGTTGGCTATCGTCCTCTTCGTCACCTTCAGCCTGCCCTTGAAGAGCCGGTAGAGGGAGTCGAAGGAGACGTACTTTGAGTACGCCCTGAGGGAGAAGTAGAGCATCTCGTTGAGGAGATGGACGTTCTTAACGCGGTGTCTCTCGAGGACGTCCTTCTTTATGAGAACGTCGAGGTAGTCCTTCAGGATGAGCTCCCTCACGTCTTCCGGGGCGAGGGCGACCTCTGGATATGCCCCAAAGTGAAGGTACTCTTCCAAAAGGCGGTTTATCTTTGGTGTGTTCCTGTAGAACTCTCTTCCCCGGTACTCGACCTCCTTAAAGCGCAGGAACTCCCTGAAGGAGAGCGGGAAGAGAGTGTATGTGAGCGAGCGGCCCCTCAAGTGCGTCGCCACCTCGCGGGAGAGGAGCTTTGAGGACGAGCCCGTAACGTATACGGTGTAGCCTTCGTCGAGGAGATAGCGGACGATTCTCTCCCAGTCCGGAACGGCCTGAACCTCGTCGAGCATAACGACCGGCTTCTCTATCTCAGGATAGAGCTCGTGGTAGGCGTCGAGAACGTCTATGAAGTCTCTCGGGATCATCGGGTGAAAGACTGGATGCTCAAAGTCAACGTAGAGGTACCTCTCGGGAGCGTTTCGGTCAATAAGGGAGAAGAGATAATAGGTCTTCCCAGCTCTCCTCGGGCCGATTATGACCGTTGCCCTTCCGGGAAGCGTTTTTACCATCAGCTCCCTTGGGATTATCCCTTTAAAGTCCCTCTCGTGGAAGTTAAGGATGTACCTTTTGACGAGGGTCTTGTCCGGCATATGAGAAATTTAGGGTTCCACTTTTTTAGGTTTTTGGTACCTAAACTTTCTTTCTGGGGGAACTTTGCATCTTCAAAGTCCTTCAAATTTCCCATGCTCCTTGTCCGTCGGGGCGTAGATGTAACGAACCGTTAGAGGTGTCCACTCAAGCGTTTTTCACTCGGTATTGCCGCCTACAAATTTGCTAATCGTAATTAGTGTTCAGGTTTTGGTTACAGGTTGAGCTTCCTCCTTACCTCCTCCGCGCTCAGCCTGACCAGTAGATCCTTCTCCCTGCTCGTCTCTCCCCTAACGAGTTCAACCTCCGCGCCGAGGAGCTTCGAGAGGAACTTAACCAGCTCTTTGTTTGCCTTTCCGCCAACGGGCGGGGCCTTCACCCTGACCTTCAATCTTCCACGCCACTCGTCGATTCCCTCGATCTCGTTCTTCTTCGCCTTCGGCTGGACGTAAACGAAGAGGAGCGTTCCGTCTTTCGTCTCCTTCAGGAACTTCATCCCACCACCCGGGATCGGTAGGCCAAAGCCCTTTAAACCCGTTTCCCAAGCAACTCCCATGAGGACCTTCATAATCAAAGCCAACGAGGCCCACACGAGGGCGGACTTCAAGCTGAGCGATCTGCCGGGGACGAGCGGCAGGATAGACGTTCTCTGCAGGTTCCTTAACTCCGCATTCCTGCTCTCGCACGGCTTCAGGAAAAACGTGCGCGTCTGGCTCCTCCTCTACGGCCCGCCAGACCCTCCAAAGGCGATACGCTTCGAGGGGCAAAAGCTCAAAGTCCGCCTCAACCCCGACGAGAGGAGCACGGCGAAGCTCATAATGAAGGCCCTCAAGGCCGGCGAGGGGCTGAGGGAACCTGGAAAGGAGATCGAGGTTTATCCGGGTTTATACATCAGCAACAAAACTTTTGAGGACGTTATCAGGCTGACGCTCAAGAACTCAAAGCTCTACTACCTCCACGAGGAGGGGAAGCCAGCAACTGAGGCTGACTTCTCCGGTAACGTGGCCTTCGTCCTCGGCGACCACAGGGGGCTGAGCAAAGAGGACGAGGCCTTCCTCGATGGGATAGCGGAGAGGGTGAGCGTTGGGAGGAAGAGCTATCTGGCTTCCCACGTCGTCGCCTACATCAACATACTCCTCGACTCCCTTCCGAACCCGCCCTAGTATTTCCACACGATTTCGGGCGGAAACTCTCCACGCCTGGCTTTCTCCACTATCCTCCTCGCGACGGAGTAGGCGAAGTCGAAGGTTTCTTTGTCGATCAGCCCGTAGTTGAGGGCCATCTCAAGCTCGTCCTCGTCGAGGAGATAAGCCCTTCCATCGGGGAAGATGAATACGTCGAGGAAGAGGTCGAGCATCTCCAAGGTGTTCCCCTCGCGCTTCGTGTAAGCTAAGACATCGACGTAAAGCCCCCTGAAGTTGCCCCGTTCGTCGTAGACTTTCAGAACGTCGTAGTTCTCCCCGACGAAGGCGAAGTAGAGCATGGTGTAGCCGTTTCTGATAACTTCCACGCCGTTCACCCTCAGCGGGGCGAGCATTCCCTCAAAGCGAGCCTTGGCAACGAGCACGTTGCCCAAATCTGCCACAACCTCGTCGTCCCGCTCAAGAACCCTGTTGGGAATCCTCCGGTAGATGAGGTGAATCTTCTTCATGGTTATCGGTTGGTGGCAGGGCTAAAGGCTTTTACGGAGGAAAGAGTAGTTGAGACCATGAGGTGGCTGGTTCCCCTGCTCGTGCTGCTGGTCCTGTCCGCCGGTTGCATAACCGGTGGGGGTGGGAAGATGGAAGCCAAGACCCTCGAAGTTGGATCCGTCTTCCACGACGGAGGCTTCATACCGAGGGAGTACACCTGCGATGGCGACGACACGAACCCGCCGATCTATGTCGGCAAAATTCCAGAGGGGACGAAGTCCCTCGTCGTTATAGTGGACGATCTCGACGCGCCGGGAGGAACGTTCACCCACTGGATAGCCTGGAACATCCCGCCGCTCGGGGAGATCCCGTCGTGGATACCCAAGAAGGGGGAAACCGACGAGCCGATCCACATCGTCCAGGGAAGGAACGACTTCGGGAGGATCGGCTACAACGGGCCCTGTCCACCGCCGGGCAAGGCGCACCACTATCACTTCAAGGTCTACGCCCTCGACACGGAGCTCAGCCTCAAGCCCGGTTCTTCGAGGGGAGACCTTGAGAGGGAGATGAAGGGTCACGTCCTGGCCTGGGGTGAGGTTGTCGGCCTCTACCGGCGGGGATGAGCCGAGTGGGACAAAGTTTATATCGATTTTTTCGCTCATTTTTCGTGGTGATGCTATGAGGAAGGTCGCGTTTTTGGTCGTGCTCCTCCTTATTGGAGCCATCTTCGGATTGAGCGGGGTGAGGACAACCACCGCAGCCTCCACCGTCAGCTACGCGTACAGCACCGCCCTCGTGGAGCCGGCGCCCGGTGCACCGGCCATAGCGACACCTGGATCGGAGATAACCCTCGTTCCGAAGGCGGGAGTGAACATAACCAAGGTCGAGATAGTCTCCATCCTTCACGGCCCCTACGAGCTCGAGACCTTCATGAACGGCGGCGTCATAACGGCCAAGATCCCAGAAGACGTCGTACCCGATGACTACTTCCTGATCGTCCACACACCTTCAGGTGAAACCGTAATTCCGAACGGCGTCTACGTCTTCAAGGAGTACCCGGCGGTTCTCAACATAGCCCAGGTCAGCGACACCCACATAACCAGCGGTTCGAAGATAGGCTACGTCTGCGGTGACTTCTTCCAGAGGGACATCTTCAAGCTCGAGAAGAACTGCTCCAACGTCATACCCCTTCACAGTGCAGTTGCCACCGACAGCGCCTACACCTACTGGACGATGAACCCCAACGCAACGCTCATAATCAACACGGGTGACGACGTTGATACTGCCGGTGACTACGCCGGCTATCAGATAATGCTCGACATACTGGAGAGGACCTCAGCCGGCGGAAGGCTCGTCATCAACATCAAGGGCAACCACGACGATCCGCCGACGGTTTTCACGAAGCTCATCGGCCCGAGGTACTTCTACAGGATAATAGGGAAGTTCCTCATAATCGGCCTTGACAGCAGGGGCGACGAGGGTCATCCCGACATGGCCCAGCTCGAGTGGATGGAGAAGGTCCTCGAGGAGCACCCGGACAAGGTTCCGATAGTGCTCGTCCACCACCCGTTCTGGTACAGCGCGTCCCTAGGCAAGAAGGGAGGCTACATCAACGGAACCGCCTTCGACAACGAGTCCTGGGCCGAGATAGCGCCTCACGTCAGCTGGTACTGGATAGGCGGGCCGGAGCACACGAGCGAGGACATAGCCAGGCGCTTCCTCCAGGACGTCGAGAAGTACAACATAGCGCTCGTCCTGAGCGGCCACATCCACCACGACAAGACGGTCATCTTCATCGACAAGGAGGGCAGGAAGCACTGGTTCGCCACGCTGACCTCAACCGGTGCCCCCGACAAGGAAACCAACCCGCCGAGCAGGCCCGGAAGGAGCCCGACCTGGTACGGTTCGAACCTCATAACGATTTACGAAAACGGAACCGTCGAGATGAAGCCCGTCGAGGAGATGTTCGGAACCGTCTTCGGGGACTTCGCATCCCTCCCTGTTCCCCAGAAGTTCATAGTCTTCAGGCACGAGGGAAGCGACGGAACCGCGATCAAGTTCATAAACGAGTACAAGCCGATTACCGGACCCCTGACGGTGGTTGTCCCCGAGGGGGCCAAGGTCGATCCCAACGCCACCAACATCACCTACAAGGTGCTCGGCGAGAGAACCATCGGTGACAAGCACTACATGCTCCTCAACGTCACGGTCCCGCTCGGAACCTGGCAGCTCGTCGTTGACCTCGAGAAGGACACCAAGGCCCCGGACCTCTCGATAGCCTACACCCTCCCGAGCAAGCCCGTGCCGGGCAAGGTCATAAAGCTCTACGTCAGCGCCTCCGACAACATCGGCATCCGCGACCTCTACGCCGAGATCTACGACGAGAAGAGCGGAAAGCTCTTCGCCTACGGAAACACCACCCGCTTCCCGGCCGAGCCCGCCAGCGGAAAGCCCACGAACAAGTACTTCCTCTTCCAGATCCCGCCGCTCGAGAAGTCGAACTACGAGATCAGGGTCACGGCCGTTGACTTCTACGGAAACAAGGTCACCAAGACCCTCAAGCTGAACTTCGCACCCCAGACGACGACCACAACTACTACAACCACCACAACAACCACAACCAGCCCGACCACGACGACAACATCAACAACTACAACAACTACCACAACCACCACTTCGAGCACCACTACGACTACCACAACCATTACCACCACAACGACGACAAGCACAACCACTACGACCACTACCACCACAACGACTACCACGACCAGCACCACTACACCAGCTCCAACAACCACGAGCACCACCAAGAAGGGCACGATACTCTGCGGTCCGGCCGCCATAGTCGGCCTCGCAATAATCCCGCTCCTCCTCAGGAGGAGAAAGTGACCCCTTCTCTCCCTTAACTTTTTAAACACCCCCGGCTCAATGACCCACATAACGGTCGGGGGTTTTGCCATGACGAAGTTCATCTTTGTTACGGGTGGTGTCGTTAGCGGTCTCGGGAAGGGAATCACCAGCGCTTCTCTCGGCATGCTCATGAAGGCAAGGGGCTTTAGAACGACGAACATCAAGATCGACCCCTACCTCAACTACGACGCCGGAACCATGAACCCCTACCAGCACGGCGAGGTTTTCGTCCTCGACGACGGCGGTGAGGTTGACCTCGACCTCGGCAACTACGAGCGCTTTCTCGACACGAGCCTGAGCTTCGACCACAACATAACCACGGGGAAGGTCTACTCGGCCGTCATCGAGAAGGAGCGGAAGGGCGAATACCTCGGCGCGACGGTTCAGGTGATTCCGCACATCACCAACGAGATAAAGGAGCGCATAAGGAGAATAGCGAGGGACTACGACGTCGTTATCGTTGAAATCGGCGGAACCGTTGGAGACATCGAGGGAATGCCCTTCCTCGAGGCAGCCAGACAGATGCAGCTTGAGGAAGGAAGAGAAAACGTCGCCTTCGTCCACGTTACGTATGTCCCCAAGCTCAAGGTGGTCGGCGAGCAGAAAACAAAGCCCACTCAGCACAGCGTTAAAGAGCTCCGTTCCCTCGGAATCCAGCCCGACGCGATAGTGGCTCGCTCCGAGGAGCCCCTTGAGGAAAGCGCGAGGAGGAAGATAAGCCTCTTCACCAACGTCCCCGAGGAGGCAGTAATTAGTGCCTACGACGTCGAGGACACCTACGAAGTGCCTTTAATGCTCGAAAAGGAGGGGCTCGCGAGGTACCTCGTGAAGAGGCTCGGCCTTCCAGAGGGGGAGCCGGACCTCGAGAAGTGGCGCGAGATGGTGGAGAAGTACAAGGGCCTCGATAAGGAGGTCGAGATTGCAATAGTTGGGAAGTACGTCAAGCTATCTGACTCCTACCTCAGCATTAAGGAAGCCCTGAAGCACTCGAGCGTCGCCAACGACGTCAAGGTCAAAATCAGGTGGATAGAGGCCGAGGACGTCGAGAGGGAAGGTGTTAAGCTCCTTGAGGGCGTTGACGGGGTAATTGTCCCAGGTGGCTTTGGCGCTCGTGGAAGCGAGGGCAAGATGATGGCGATACGCTACGCGAGGGAGAACGACGTTCCTTTCCTCGGAATCTGCTTCGGCTTCCAGCTGACGGTTGTTGAGTTCGCGAGGAACGTCCTCGGGCTCAAGGGGGCGCACTCGACGGAGATAGACCCGGGGACGCCGTATCCGGTCGTTGACCTGATGCCGGAGCAGAGGGACCTCGACAGGCTCGGCGGGACGATGAGGCTCGGAGCTTATCCGGTTCACATAAAGCCGAACACCCTCGCAAAGAGGCTCTACGGTAGGGAGATAGTCTACGAGAGGCACAGGCATCGCTGGGAGGTCAACCCCGACTACATCGAGAAGTTTGAGGAGGCGGGCCTCGTCTTCAGCGGTATAGCTGGAGATGACGAGAGGAGGATGGAGATACTTGAGCTGCCGGGGCACAGCTACTTCATAGCGACCCAGTTCCACCCGGAGTTCAAGTCGAGACCCATGAACCCGGCGCCGGTCTTTAAGGGCCTTGTCGAGGCCGCGAAGAAGAGGAAGTACGGGGAGTGATCCCCGTTTTCCCTTATCCCCACGTCACGTTTCTGTTGAAGAGGAAGCGGACGACGAAAGACGCTCCTATGCCGAGGAGGTTCGCTATGAGGTAGTTAATGCCGAGGTAGACGAGCGGCGCGTATATCGCCCACTGCACGAGCGCCCCCATCAACGCCGCCACGTGGAAGCTCGCGAGCCTCTTCCACAGAGGGGCTTTTCTGAGGTCCCTGAACGTCCAGAGATCGTTCCACAGGAAGTTGTTCAGTATGGCGAGTTCGGTTGCCGGGACGTTGGCGATTATCTTGTCCATGCCCAGCTCCGAGACGAAGAACCACAGGAACCCCTCGTTTACGAGGATTCCCGAGAGACCAACGACGCTGAACTTCACGAGCCTGTCGAGCTCCCCCGACCAGCGCATCAGGCGGTAGACGTGCTTGAGGTAGGATACGATGGTCTTTCCGCCGAGTTTGCTTTCACCGGCCTTCCTGAGGCCGAACTTGAAGGGCACCTCAACGGCCTTTCGGTAGTTCCCTTTGATCAGTATCTCCATGAGGATCTTGAAGCCGATCGGATTGAGCTCAACGTTCTCGACGACTTCCCTCCGGAGGGCGAAGAAACCGCTCACTGGATCCTTTATTCCCCTGATTCTCGGGAGAGCGAGTCTTCCTATCATTATCGCGCCCCGGGAGATGAGCTTCCTGTACCAGTACCAGTTCTCCACGCCCCCGCCCGGAACGTAGCGGCTCGCTATCGCCACGTCGGCCCCGTTCTCTATGGCCTTAACGAGCTCCGGGATCTTCTCGGGCGGGTGTTGAAGGTCGGCGTCCATAACGACAAACACGTCGCCGCTTGCCTCCTTAAAACCCCTGATTACAGCGGAGGAAAGCCCCTTCTCGTCCGTTCTCCTGATAACCTTGACGGGATACCTTTCAGCCAGCTCCATCGCCCTTTTCCACGTTTCGTCGGGGGAGTCGTCGTCCACGACCACGATCTCGAAGTCGTAGCCTTCCCCCTTCATTGCCCTCGATATCCTCTCGAAGAGCTCCTCAAGGTTGTCCCGCTCGTTGTACGTGGGAATCACTATCGATACCTTTGGTCTCTCGCTTCCCTGCATAACGTTACCCCCAGCCAAGGAACTAAAGCCCGCAAAGTTTATAAGCTTTGCAGGGCCCTTATTCCCCGGGCAGGGGGCCGTAGGGTAGCTTGGCCCATCCTGCGGGCTTTGGGAGCCCGTGACCCGGGTTCAAATCCCGGCGGCCCCACCAGTTTTAGGGTGATCTTATGAAGCTCGCCCTCAGAGTTGCCTACGACGGCACCGCCTTCTACGGCTTTCAGAGACAGCCTGGCGTTAGAACGGTCGAGGGAGAGCTCATCCGCGTTCTGACAAAACTCAGGATCATAGATGGCCCCGAGGAAAACGACTTTAAGGGCGCTTCCCGGACGGACCGTGGTGTCTCGGCGTTCTTCAACGTGGTCTCCTTTATCCCGGGAGAAAGGGCCGATCTGGCGAGGCCAGATGTGCTTAACCACCACCTCCACGATCTCTGGGTTCTCGGCGTTGCCGAGGTTCCCGACGACTTCCACCCGAGGTTCTGGGCGAGGTCGAAGACCTACCGCTATTACCTCATAGACGAAGGCTTTGACGTTCTCAGCATGGCCGAGTGTGCAAAGCTCTTCGAGGGCCTTCACGATTTCTCAGCTTTCGCGAGGCTAGAACCCGGCAGGGATCCGGTCAGGGAGATAACTCACATCGGCATCATCCAGAGACAGGGTTACCACGTGATTGAAATCACTGGAAAAAGCTTCCTCTGGGAGATGGTTCGGAGGATCGTCAACGCGCTCCGCTTCTGCGGGCTCGGTCTTCTTGACGTCGAGGAGGTCGGGGCAATGCTCGAGGGAACTTACAGGAAGAAGGTTCCGCCGGCTCCTCCAGAGAACCTCGTCCTGTGGCACATCGATTACGGGCAAATCGAATTCAAAACCGATGAGAAGGGCCTTGCAAAGGCCAAACGCGACATCTTTAACAGGTACTCAAGGGCTTTGACGAGGGCGGCGCTTTTTGGAGACTGTCTCGTTGAGCTTTGATTCCCTGTCGTAGTACCTTCCGTAGTACTGCTTGAGCGCTTTCTGCCTCTCGATGAAGTGCGTGTAGAGCAGGGGATCGTCGTCGGCGACGTCAACTATAACCGCCCTCATGCCCTTCTTCGGCCTCAGGGCCCTCCCTATGGTCTGTATAGTCATGATGTCGCTCTTTCCTCCCCCTGCTAGGATTATGGCGGAGATCTCCGGGATATCGACCCCCTCCTTGAGGAGAGTTGAGATCAAAACCGGAATCTCGCCGTTCTTGTACGCCTCGAGAACCTCCCAGCGGTTCTGGCTCTGGGAGCTCAGGAACTCCGCCTTGATCCCCTCTTTTTCGAGCATCTCCTTCAGGATTTTGCCGTGCTCTATGCGCTTTACGTCGATGAGGACGCGGTGGCCCTTCCTGACGAGCTCCTTGGCCTTCGCCACTATCGCCCTGTTCCTCTCGTCGTTGTTCATAACGACGTCCTCGTAGAGCTCCTTATAGCGCTCGCTGAAGGACGGCATGCTCGACTCGTAGGTTATCACCTCGAAGCGAGGCTTTGCTAGAAAGCCTTCCCTTATCAGGTCCTCGGCCCTTACCTCGTAGATTATCGGCCCGACGACGGCCTCAATCTTTATCTCCTCCCCGCGAACGCGCCTCCACGGCGTCGCCGAGAGCCCGAAGCGGTAAACCTGCGGGAGGCTTATCCCCAGCTGGTAGAACTTTTCAGCCGCTGAAGTCCTGTGGCACTCGTCGAACATGACTATTGCGTAGTCGTTCTTCAGCTCCTCAACGCCCCTCGAAAGGAGGGTCTGTATCATTGCTACCGTTACGTTCTCCTCGTTCCACTTGTTGTCGCCGACGATTCCGGCTTTGACGCCGAGGAGTTCCTCCACCTTCTCGGCCCACTGGTAAAGGAGCTCCTTCGTGTGGACGACGATGAGCGCTGAAAGGTCGAGCTCGTGGATTATTCTCAGCCCGACGACCGTCTTTCCGCTCCCGACGGGCAAAGCTAAAACGCCCATCTTCTCCTTCAGGGCCTTCCTTACAGCTCTCCCCTGATAGCGCCTCAGCTTGTAGCTCTCGTTCCAGCTTGAGTTGAGCTTGACTCCCCTGATCTTCCTCTCGTCCTTCACGCGGACGCGGTAGCCCTTGCTGTTGAGGAACTTCTTGACCCGCGGGAGCAGGCCCACAGGAAAGGTCTTCTCGTAGGGGTCGTAGAGGCTCTCAGGCTTCTCCCATTTGCCGTAGTCCTTCTTGTAGGTGAGCAGGTCGTAGATCTTGAAATAAACGCTTGGATCCGCCTTTTCGATTTTGACCAGTGCTGAACCGTCCGGGATCCTGAGGACAACCATGGGCATGGCCAATCAAAGCAACTCTGGAAAAAGGCTTTATAGACCTTTTGGAACAACGACCTAAGGTGGTGGCATGCTGGAGGAAATTCTTCGAACCTTCGATGACCTGATCGTCATAAAGGAACCCGTGAGCAAGGAGCTCGGGATAACCAGATACCTCCTCAGGTATCGCGACAGGCCGGTTCTCTTCGAGGACGTTGACGGCTGGAGGGTCGCTGGAAACATATGGAGCACCCGCGAGAGAATAGCCGGGTTTCTGAACACCAAACAAGAGAACCTAATTCACATGCTCGCGGAGGCGATGGAAAATCCCTCACCATACAGAACCGCTGAAAGCGCCCCCTTTCTGAAGAACTCTACAGACGATTTCTCCCTCCTCGAGCTTCCGGTTCCGAAGTACTATCCTAAAGACGGCGGGCCTTACTTCACCTCGGCGATGGTCATCGCAAAGGACGATAGCGGCTTCGTCAACATGTCATTCCACAGAATGATGGTCAGGGACGAGAGAACCGCTGCGATAAGGCTCGTCCCGAGGCACCTCTACGCCATGTGGAAGGACAGGGCCGAGCACGGGGAAGAGCTGGACGTTAGAATCGTCGTGGGAAATCCAATTCACCTTCTCCTGGCCGGAGCTACCAGCACCGCCTACGGAATCAGCGAGCTTGAGATAGCCTCCAAACTCAGCGAGCTCGCCTTCGGGAAGCCGGTTGAGGTCGTCGAGCTGGGAGGGATTCCCGTGCCGGTCGAGAGCGAGTTCGTCTTCGAGGCGAAGATAACTCCGGAGCTTGTCGATGAGGGGCCGTTCGTGGACATAACGGGAACCTACGACTACGTGAGGAAGCAGCCGCTGGTCGTCTTTGAGAGGATGTACCACGTTGATGAGCCTATTTTCCACGCCCTCCTGCCAGGTGGCTACGAGCACTTCATGCTCATGGGCCTTCCAAAGGAGCCTCAAATATACGCGAGCGTCAAGCGCGTGGTTCCAAAGGTTCACGGCGTTCGTCTGACGGAAGGAGGAGCCATGTGGCTCCACGCCGTTGTTTCAATAACCAAACAGCACGACGGCGACGGCAAGAACGCGATTTTAGCGGCCTTCGCCGGCCACCCGAGCCTTAAACACGTGGTTGTCGTTGACGAGGACATAGACATCTACGATGACCGCGACGTGGAGTGGGCGATAGCGACACGCTTCCAGGCAGATAAGGACCTCGTGATAGTCCCCAACGCCCGCGGCAGCTCCCTCGACCCTTCCGCTGAGAAGAGCTTAACCGCCAAGTGGGGCATAGACGCGACGAAACCCCTCGACAGAAAGGAAGAATTCGAGAGGGCTAGGCTTTAGCCCCCTCCGCTTTTCTCACCATCTTGCCCTCCAGCAGGTCTATTATCTCCACCTTCTCGTAGAGGTACCAGAGGACGAGGAAGCTGAGCCCCGTCGAGAGGAACGGGTTGATTAGGTAGAGCGGACTGAGGGCGATGAAGACGGCGTAGCCGAGCAGGAACGCCGAGAGCGAGTAGAGAACCTTACCCGCTCCGAGCCTGTAGGCCGCGTAGAGGCCGGCAACCGCTATCGGAACTTCCCATGGGACGAGTATGAACTTGCCCCAGAGGTGCCAGCCGAGCCTTGGAAAGCCGTACCAAATGCCATCGGGAAGAAAAGGAATTCCTCCTGTAAAGAAGTCCGCGAGCAGGTGCAGGCCGTTGCCCAGAACTCCAAGCGGACCGAAGGGGAGCATGTAGATGAACGAGACGAAGCCGTTGTTGAAGAAGGTCCTCGTGAAGTCGCCGGTGGTGAGGAGCATCTGAATGAAGCTGTAGTCGGGAGCGGAGTTGGCTATGACGAACAGCCCGAGGAGCTTCCTGTTCCAGCCCCTCCAGGCCCCTATGAGGTAGGCAACGAAGATGTGCATCGGGAGTAGCATTCGAACACCTCAGAGCCCTTCGAAATTGAAACCTAAAAAGTTTTCTGAACAAAATTGAGAAGTTGGAAAGGGAACTACTCAACGAGCTTGAGGAAGATCTCCTCGAGGCTTGGAACTCTGACCATGAGCTGGAGGATCTTCGCCCCCTGGCTCCACACTATCTCGTTTATCTGGGGCCTGACGTCTTCGGGGGCCTTTATCTTGTACTTGGTCGGACTGACGCGCTCTATCTCCCAGTTCACGTTCCCGAACTGGACGGGCTTATCTGTTTCGAGGAGTATTAGATAGCCGGCCTTCGCCAGAAACTCCCTCTTTATGTTCTCTATGCTGTCCTCCACGCGGAGCTTGCCCTTGACTATGACCCCGACTGTGTCGCAGACCTCTTCAACGTGGGCTAAAATGTGGCTGGAGAAGAAAACGGTCTTCCCTTCCTTCTTCTGCCTCCTTATTATGTCCTTGAACTCCGCTATGCCCTTTGGATCGAGGCCGGTCATCGGTTCGTCGAGGATCAAAAGTTCCGGGTCGTTTATTAAGGCCTGGGCGAGCAAAAGACGCTGGCGCATTCCCTTTGAAAACCTGCCGACCTTTACGTCCTTTACCTCCCAGAGGTTCAGCATTTCGAGGAGCTCACGGGCCCTTCTCGCTCTCTCGTCCCTTGGGATGCCGAAGGACTCCCCGATTATCTCAAGGGTCTGGAGCGGCGTGAGGAAGTCCCACAGCGTGGCGTGCTCCGGCATGTAACCGATTTTTGCCTTGGCCTTGACGAGCTTGCCCTCGCTGTACCTTCCATCCCTGAAAACCTCCTCCCCAAAGAGCCTTATGACCCCTGCCTGGGGCCTGATCAGGCCGAGGGTGCTCAGTATCGTGGTGCTCTTTCCGGCACCGTTTGGCCCGAGGAAGCCGTAAACCTGACCCTTCTCAACGGTGAGCGTTAGGTTGTCCAGTGCCTTAAGATTGCCGTACATCTTCACGAGGTTTTCTATTTCGAGCATGGGCATCACCTCAGATCCATGCGGAGGAACCTTCCAACCGCGAGCAGGCCGTAGATGATGGTCATCCCGATGAGGATCCCAAGGTTTACGGAGTTCTTCCTGATGGAGTGTGCGATCCCGGCGTACGTTTCGTTGCAGATGCAGCCCATGCTTTCAATCGTTCCGCTAGTCTCGTTTACATTGGTACGGCTGATGTAGTTGTTACACGTGGGCACCTCCTTTGTCTTCCGGGTGACGGTTCCGGTTTCCTTGTTGTACGTCTGGACGTATTCGTAGCATTTCCTTTCGTTCACGTTGTTGAGAACTATGCCCACCTGAGCGTTGGGGTCGAAGAAGAGGTACTTGGTTGCGTAGTCCGAGTAGACCTCCTCGTAATTGTCGGGGGTTGAGTGGCTGAGGGCCATGAAGGTCACGATCGCGGGGGCGATCATTGACACCACGAAGAACAGGACCAGCGCTATACCGAGGGCCGTCGTGGAGGACTTGATGAACGTTGAGAACAGGTAGCCCAGGAAGAGCAGCTGCACCAGGCCTAAGAAGAGGACCATGTTGAGTAGAAACACCTCCCTGACGAGGAGTCCAGTTAGCGGCACCCCGATCGCGACAAAGCCTATCACCGCCGTGCCCGTGGAGAGCATCAGTGCTATGAAAATGACCAATGCCTGGGCCAGCATTTTTCCGATGATGTAGTTCAGCCTCGAGATTGGCTTGCTGAGGGCTATTCTCAGGGTTCCCTTCTCTATCTCGGAGTTGATGGCGGTCGTTCCCATAAGCAGGGCGAGGATCGCGATGAAGAACATCGCCATTCCGCTCAGAAACTGGATCATGTTGCCGATGATGTCCTTGACTTCCATCGCGGAAACGTTGCCGTACCTCTTCATCATGTAGAAGAATGGGACGTAGAGAAGCAGCATTATGCCAAGCGTTGCAATGAACTTCTTGCTCCTCACGCTCTGCTTCAGCTCCAGAATGAATCCCCACATCAAATTCAACACCTCCATGTTCACTTTTCAACTACCGCTCTTAGTATAAAAATCTTTGCCCCGGCATAGTGGCCGGGCGCCGGTTAACCCGGGCTGGAGCGGTTGGCTCTTGAAAAGAAGAAGGCTGCGGCTGCGATGTAAAAGACCGAGAAAACGACCAGGTTTAGAACGTTTGCCCGGCTTTTCTGCTCCCCCAACATGAGAATTGCCTCATTCATCTGCAGCGTCGGCTCGAAGGGAAGGATGTAGGTTATGTACCTCCAGGTTTCCTCCCTGACTATTGCCGGATCCTTGACGAGCTCTCCCATCGGTGCGTACATCAGGGTGAAGATAATCGCGACAGCAAATGGTATGGCTATCAAAAGCATCGAGCCGGCGAATATGCCTACGAGCAGGCGATTTGAGGTGTTTTTGATGATGGCCGAAACAAAGTAGCCGAGGGCCAGGAGCTGAATCACAACCAGGGAGTAGAGCGCCCCAATGATGAGAACCGTCCTGAGCAGACTGTCATCGAGTGGGGCCCCCAGGTGTACGAGGATCAGGAACCCGGTTATGACCGAGACAAACGAGGCCACCGAGAGCACTACCGCATGTCCCGTGAACCTTCCGAGCAGGTAGGCGAGGCGGGATGATATCTCCCACTCGTGTTTCAGGGAGTACAGCCCAACGATTAAGGCAAGGAAAAGGGGAAGGAAGCCGAGAACGTCCCGGCTCTGTGCGGGGACTATGGGGTTTACGGCCGCGTGGATTATTTTGATGACCTCCCCTCGGTCGCCGAGTGGAAGTCTCTTCCCCATGAGGAACACGGAGACGTTGGGTGCCAGAAACACTCCCATCGAGAGAACGACCATCCGTCCGTTCACGCTTTTCTTAAATCCCTCGCCAAAGCTCCGGAGCAAAACCATCACCCCTTAGAGATCCCTGAGCTCCATTATCTTATCTGCCTTTTCCCCGCAGTACCTCCTCAGTCTCTCAATCACCTCACCCTTACCTCCGAGGACGGGCCAGAGAATTGAGTCGATGTGGAGCGGTGGAATTCCGGTTTTCTCCGCGATCCCCTTCCAGAAGCTAACCGGTGGCTCGCCCGTGAAGCGCTTGGTGTAGGCGTTTATCCTCACGTCGTCCGGGATCTCGATGGCCATTGGGTACGGAACGAAAGCTCCAAAGGCAATTCTCCCCGCGTAGCCGAACATCTTCACAGAGAAAACTATCGTTTTCGCGCTCCTTTTAGCGTTCATCACCTTCGCGAGGTCGTCTTTAAGCCGTTCCATGCCATTGAAGTAGTAATCTCTAAGCTCGTCCATCGAGAGAGACTCTAAGAAGGGCTCAACCCTCTCGATTCTTTTGAGCTTTCCGGCAACGAGTCTCTTATTGGTTCTTGAGTTGGGGAGAAACTGGGCGTAGGCCTCCGCCATCTTCTCGGGCGGGTTCTCCGAGAAATACCTTGAGAACTCCCACCACCAGTCCTCACCTTTACCGCTCAGCTGGTAGCTGACGAGGGAGTTAGCTATGACGAGCTTGATGAAAAGCTCGTCATCCTTCAGGTTCTCCCTAAGGTTTTTGAGGGCGTCGAACTGCAAATCAACCTTCTCCTCAATGGTTTTTGCACAGTCGAGGCCGAGCTCCCGGAGTATTTCGACGAGCCGGTTAACTTTCTCATTGTCTTCCCGGTATTTTATCTTCACGAAGCGGTCGAGCGTCATTGCGCCACGCTCCTTATCAACCTTTCCAGAAAGGCGTTCTCGCTCACAATTTCCGCTCCAGCGTTCCTCGGAAGGCCGAGCTCGACCTTTGCCATTATCCCGTGCTCCTTAAGGTGGTCGTTAAGCTCGGCAGAAAGCCTCTGGAACTCCGCCTTCAGGATTAGGCCGTAAACGGTCGGCCCCCAGCTGCTCTGGCCTGCGCCGTAGGTTTTCTTGCTTAACCAGTCAAGTATTAACTTGACGTCCTCCCTGAACTCTCCCCCCTGGAACTCCGCGAAGTGCCTGCCGACGAGCCTCTGTATTACCGAAAGGTGCTCACCGAAGGCCCTGACGTTCCTCTCCTTCAACGCGGGCAGTAAGCCGAGTAAAATGCGGTGGCTTATCTCCATCGCAACGTTAACGTCGCCGAAGTTCCCGCTCATTATCGGCTTTTCCTCCTCTTCATCGAGGCCCGGCTTTACCTCGGGAATCACGAGCAGGAAGGCCCACTCCCCGGGGAACTCCTCGCGGAGTATGAGTGGGGGAACGCCTTCTTTAACCCCGCCATCGAGGACGAAGCCCCCGTGAGCGAAGGCGTAAATCCCTGCCCCGCTGTTCTTCCCCCTTCCGAGAACCTCGGCGAGTCTCTCAACCGAAACGTTCAGGTTGTTTAACTTTGCTATTGCGGTTCCAACGGCCAAGCTCAGCTGGGTAGTCGAGCCGAGGCCGACGTGCCTTGGGATTGCCTTCCGCACCTCGATTAGGTAGCCGGTTCCTGTTCCAAAGGTCGAGTTCATTCTCTCGAGGGCCTTCTTTATCGTCTCAATGTCCTCGCCTTTGGCCTTTACCTCGAGCCGTTCAGCGGGCAGAACCTTTACCTCGTAGCCACCTTCGAGCGCTACCCCGAGGCTCCCGAAGCGCCTTCCGAGCGAGCCCGTTGGGTCTATCAGGCCGAGGTGAAGCCTCTTCGGCGTCCGGATTATCATGCCCATCACCCTTTTATTGACTCCCGAGAATCCTCTGCGGTGGTGCTAATGAAGTTTGCGGGAGTTAATCTTGACGAGCCGAGGGTAATGGGAGTCATCAACGTCTCGCCCGAGAGCTTCTACAAGGGGAGCGTTAGGAACGATGAAAAGGCTTTGGCCGAGACCGCCGTTAGAATGGTCGAGGAGGGCGCGAGTTTCATAGACATCGGCGCAAAATCAACGGCCCCTTACCTCGAGACTCAGATTCCGCTCGAGGAGGAAATCAGAAGGGCAGTTTGGGCCGTCAAGGTCGTCAAGGACGCGGTTGATGTTCCCCTGAGCATAGACACCACGAGCGCGAGGGTTGCCGAGGAAGCTTTAAAGGCTGGCGCCGACATCATAAACGACGTCACAGGCTTCAAGGGCGACCCGGGGATGGCTAAGGTTGCCTCTAAGTACAGTGCTCCGGCCGTCCTCTGCGCCCACGGAAATGTTAGGGACTTCTCGGACCCGGTTAGAACCGTCATTGAGTTCCTTGAGGAGAGCCTGACGATAGCGGAGGAGCACGGGGTTGAAGATGTTGCCGTTGATCCGGCCATCGGCTTTCTCCGCCCGGAGTGGCCGCCGTGGTACGAGTGGGACTCGAAGGTAATAGCGAACCTCAACCTGCTCAAGCTCCTCGGAAGGCCAATCCTCGTCGGCATCTCGCGGAAGTCCTTCATAGGCGCGATAACGGGCAGAGAGAAACCGGAGGAGAGGCTCGCCGGCAGTCTGTCGGCAACGGCAATAGCGGTTCTGAAGGGTGCGAGAATAGTGAGAACCCACGACGTGAAGGAAACCCTTGACGCGATTAAGGTTGCCCGGCATATAGCCCGTTATTAGCTCTCCATCGCTTTCTTCCACTCCTCGATCACAGTCGCCAAAAGGCCGAGGGAAACTGGCCCTATTATTATCCCGACGAGCCCGAAAGCCCAGAGGCCGCCGAAGATTCCGAGGAGGGAAATCAGGGCGTTGAGGCCCCGCCTCCTGAGGGTCATCTTGGGGGCCAGCACAAAGTCCGGCAACGGGGATATGAAGACGATGGAGTAGACCGCGAAGAGGAAGGCCAGGACGTAGTGCGATGTGTGGACGAGGTACACGACCCCGGGTATCCAGATGAGCCAGCCGCCGAGGAAGGGAAGGAGCTCAACGAAGGCCGTTAGGATGCCCAGTGCTATGGCGCCGCTCGTCGGGGCGATTCTGAAGGCCCAGAAGCCGAGGGCCGTGGCGGATCCCTTCAGGACGCTCAGCGTGAGCCAGCTCTTGAGGAGTGTATCCAATGTATAGCGGGCCGCTTCGATAAGCCTGATCCCGAACTCCTTCCTCTGGGGCGGCAGGAGGTTGTAGAGTTCCCTCCCTATCTCCTCCGCGTTCACGAGGGTTCCGTAGTAGACGAAGAGCATGACGAATATCTCGAGCGCGAGTTTGGGTATGGAGTAGGTGTAGCTGATAACGTACGCCTCGATCCTCGAGCGAACGCCTTCAGTTATGGCCGTGAGTACCTCGTTGATCCTCTGAGAGGATATTGTCACGGACTGGAGCCAGTTGAAGGAGATCTCCATGTACCTGACGATCTGGTACTTGACGTCGTTGATCCAGAGGACGAAGCCGAGCAGGAAGAGGAAGGACAGAACCGCTATTACCGCGGTTAGCAGAAAAGCCGCCTTCTTGCGGCCTATCTTTGGCGACAGCCTCTCGTGAATGGGATAGGTGACGTAGGCCACCGCAAGGGCGAGGATTATCGGCGAAACGACCGGACTGACGACTAACCACACGAGGTAGAGGATGACGACGGTGACGATGGCCCAAACGAGGGTTTCATTCCTCATCCAGCATCCCCAGGTACTTCAGTATCAGTTCCCTCGCGCCCGGCTTGTTGAAGACTATGAGGTAGCCCCTCTCGTCGAGGACGAAGTTCTTCCCGAGCGCGAGTAAAGTCCTCTTGAGCTTCACGATATCTGCTTTCTCGATGTCCACGCTTTCCTTGATCTCCTCGGGGGCATCTATTTCCCTGAGGGTCTTTTCGAGCCTGTTGAGGACGCTCCTGTTGACGAACTTGATCGGGCTGAAGGCCGGCTCCTCGGCAACGATCTCGCCCGGGTCGAGGTAGATCCCCCAGTGCTCCTTGGCACACTCGAAGGGATAGACGTAGTCCTCCCCGTAGTCGGGAAGGTAGAGCTCCCGTATTATCGCGAGGAGAAGTTTTCTGGCGTCCTTTCCGTAGTACTCTATTCTGAGCTTGAACTTTCCGTCCTCGAAGCCGTTCTCAAAGATCTCAAGCTTCTCCTCGCAGAGCATGCCCTCACCCCCTCAGCCTCAGGTACCGGGGATCGAGGTAGAGGGCCTCGTCCCCGAGGACGCCGAGGGAGTAGCTCTGAGTTGGCGAGCCGTACACCTTAACCTCTGCGCTCTCAACCCCCATAAGCTTTTCGAGTTCCTGAACTGCAGTCTGGAAGTTGCCGGTTTCGTCCACGAGGGTTCCGTTTACCTCGACGGCGAGCCACGTCTCTCCGGTTGCGTATTTTCTGGTCTCGTTGAGGGTCATGTCCCTTCCCATGCTGACCGCCTGGAGAAAGCTCTGGAAGTAGGCGTCTATCATCCCCCAGATCTTCTTCCTCTCGTACTCGGTGAGGGCCCTCCACTCGGCGCCCATGTCCTTGTGGGGTCCGGTTTTGAATACGTCGACCTTTATTCCGTTTGAGGCGTAGTTGTCCGCCAGGTTGAAGTGGACGTAGATAACGCCTATGCTCCCGACCTCGGCCAGGGGATCCGCTATTATCCTGTCGGTCCCGACGGCGATGTAGTAGCCGCCTGAAGCGGCTATGCCTCCCGTGTACGCGACGACCGGCTTTTTAGCTTTGAGAACCTCGACCTCGTGGTAGATCTCCCTCACGGCACCAACGTCTCCCCCCGGGCTTTCGATCCAGAGGAGAACGCCCCCAACGGAATCGTCCTTCATCAGCTTTTCGAGGGTTGTTACGGTGTTCAGCGCAGTCTGGCCGTCGATAACGCCGAAAATTGGCACAACCGCTATGGTTGAGTTCGTTGCGTTGATGCCCTTTCTCTCCATCTCTATTGCCCTTATGAGGGACTGGAGCTCCGCAATGCTGGCCTGGAGGGCGGTTTCGGTCGTCTGGTTGCCGATCACGATCTCGGTCCCGCAGGTGGCGTTGGAAGGAGTGTAGTTGCTGAGGCTCTGGTTCTGGAGGTAGAGAAGGGTCGTGGACATAACGAAAACGCCGAGAATGAGGACGAGGATGAAAGTGATGTACTTCCACACATCGCTCTTCATGTTCAACTCCCCCGGGTTAATGGGAGGAATCTCTTTTAAAGTTGTCCACCGGGACGTTTAAAACCTTAACCGCGTTAGAGGTTTGGGGGAAAGGCTATGCAGGTTTGGTACCGTTCACGCGCCCTCTACGACACCGTTATGAGGCTCCTCAACTCCGGAAGGTACGGAGAGGCCCTTGAGATGGCCGAGCAGATACCGGACGATAAGGTGAAGGCCAAGGCATTTTCAAAGATAGCCGTTCACCTGGCCAAAGAGGGTAAGGACTACCGCGAGGCCCTTGAGAGGGCGATTAACGTCACGTCCGATCTTTCATCCGGAGACGCCACCAAGGCCCTCATGAGTCTAGCTTTCGACTTTCTCTCGCTCGGCCTTCACGAGGAAGCGCTTAGAATAGCGGAGTTCATCAGGGATCTCCCCAACAGGTCGAAGATACAGGCGGAGGTTGCCCTGAAACTCGCGAGGGAGGGCAAGGTGTCCGAGGCGATGAGGATAATCAACGACATCCTCGACGAGGACGTCAAAACCTGGGCCATGTCGAGGATGGCGACCACGGTCTGATTGCCGTTTCTTCCTCAATGGAGGGCCCTTCATAACCTTTTTTTGAGCCAAAATCGTGCAAAAACCTTTTCTATGCTCCCTCTCCCCGGGTTTGGGGGTGAGAGAATGGGATGGGTCGAGATGATAGGCCTGATCGGTATGCTCATGCTCGTCGGCTCGTGGATTCCACAGACCGTTGAAACGCTCAGGACCAAGAAGTGCCCGCTGAACATGAAGTTCATA
This sequence comes from Thermococcus sp. AM4, assembly GCF_000151205.2. Lineage (NCBI taxonomy): Archaea > Methanobacteriati > Methanobacteriota > Thermococci > Thermococcales > Thermococcaceae > Thermococcus > Thermococcus sp. AM4. Next base: position 913,070 of record NC_016051.1, on the reverse strand, counting down.
CTGATATACTTCACCGCATCGACGTTGCTGACCATCTACGCGTACCTTCCGCCGAGGGACTGGATCTTCACCGCCCTCAACGGTTTGGCCGCCTTCCAGAGCGGGGTTAACCTCTACGTCAAGCTCCGCTATTCCTGATCTCCTTTTAGCGGAAAACTTAAATAGGACTTCCTCCCCCGTTTCTTAAGGGAAATCCAATGAAGAAGTTTCCTGCTAAGCTTGCTTCTTGGGAGGACATTGAGAGATGGGCCAAGGAAGGGGCCTGGAAGGTTCTGGAGGACGGCTGGAGGCCTGACGTTATAGTCGGCCTCGCCCGCGGCGGCTGGGTTCCGGCGAGGCTCTACTGCGACTACCTTGGCGTCAAGGACTTAGTAAGCCTGAAGGTCGAGCACTGGGGAGTAACGGCAACCCCGGACGGCAAGGCCAGGCTCAAGTACGGCAGCAACTACAACCTCGAGGGCAAGAAGGTTCTAATCGTCGACGACATCAGCGACACCGGCGAGAGTTTAACCCTGGCCAAAAACTACGTGGAAAGCCAGAATCCGGCCGAGATAAGGACGGCTACACTCCTGACAATCAAGGGCTCGCGCTTCAAGCCGTATTACTTCGGCGAGGAAATCGACTGGGCCTGGATAGTCTTCCCCTGGAACTTCGTGGAGGACATGATCAACCTCGTGAACAACATCCTCGAGGAGAAGGAAGCGGCCAGCACCGACGAGATAGTCGAGCTCTTCAAGGAGCTCCACGGCATGGAGGTTCCCAAGGGCAGGCTTGAGGAAGCCCTCAGGATGGCCGAGCGCAGGAAGGTTTTTAAGTTCCGCGACGGGAAGTGGCGCAAAGCCTGAGGGAGTGATAGTTTGGACAGGGAGAAGAAGGTCGAGGAGATCAAGAACCACAGCGTCTACGCGCGGGAAATTTACGACATGCACAGCGAGAGCATAGACAACGTCATAGACAACTACGAGAGCCTGAAGGAGGACTACCTGAACGACCACTCCCGGGCCAGAATCGTTAGAATAGTCTTCAACGAGGACAACGGCCTTCCCTTGGCAATTGAGTTCAACAGGAAGGACGACAGCTTCAAGGGCTTCACGATAGCCATCGGCAAGCCTCACATAAAGAGCGAGAACGGAAAAGAGGGTCAGGAAGAGAGCGGCTGAACGTAAAAGCCCAGCTCTATTCCTTTCTTACTCCATATTTCGTAGCTGCTGAGGTAGTAGGCGGGATCCTGGAACAGTCCCGTGAGCCCTGCCGTGCTTCCTGCGGTCCACACAACGTAGTTCTCAGGGTTGTTGGGGTTCCTCACCGCCAGCAGGATCGCGACCCTGGAAGTGTCTTTGAGCTCTCCCTTTACCGCAGGATCGTCCTTCCGGGTCGTCAGAACGAAGGAGGTCACGTTCCATTCCCCGTTCCTGTGGAGCACCCACCTGCCATCGCCCTCCCGCACAAAGTACAGGGGGAACTTGCCCTCCATATCCTTTACCACCGAGTTCACGTCCGGGGTTCCGACGAGGACCAGCTCTCCTTTCAGGTCATCGGGTGTTACGTTGGCGTCCGGTTTGAGTATAACTTCCGTTCCGGTGAGCCCCTCCCCGTAGAATTTCCTCAGGGTACTCGCTATCTTCTCCGCGGCTGACTTCACGGCCTGTTTTTCGTCCTCGTTGGTTCCCCCCGTGCCGTAGACGACCACGACCCTGCCGGTTACGGTTGCCCTGTCCAGCGCCCTAAGCGGGGTCACTGGAACGTTTTCCTCGTAGACTTCGCTCACGTTGTCCGGCGATACAAAGGACCTCAGCCCACTCAGGATCTGGGGCACGTAGTATGAGAACGGTCTCCCCTCCTCTCTTGCCCTCTCCACGTACTTTTCCGTAAGCTCGTACTGCTTCTCTATCCAGAACTCACCCCATCCGCGCTGCATCCACATGATGAGTTTTGCATAGTCCCTGTCAACGTGGGAGAGTGCAAAGTCGGCCCATGCATCGGCGAAGCCCTCGTAGATCAATCCTGCCCTGCTCTGGAAGTGCATGTCGTAGCGCGCTAGATAGGGCATGTCGGCCCTCGTAACATCGACGAAATACTCCATGCCTGCGAGTTCGGAGGATTCGTTTTGCAACGCGGGAATCGTGATGTCGTGTCCCAGTTCGTGGTAGATAAACTCGAGGTAGAGCAGCTCATCAAGCCCCTGGTTTACAATGTAGTCCCTGTTCAGGGGTAGATTCAGGAGGTCATCCTTGGCAGTTTCGTAGCTCCAGAGCGTCCGCTGGGGACTGCGTCTTACCAGGGGAATGCTGCCGCCGACTCCGAGGATCGTGGTTCCGTTTATTTTCTCCCTCATGTTGTGGCCGTGTGCGATTATCAGGTAGGGATGAACGAAGAGGTACCTGACACCAGAAACGCCCGCGTACTTCTCCATGAACCTGTCGGGGGGCAGTTCCTTCAGGGCGTTCGCGTAGATCGACAGGTCACCCCTGTAGTAGTTCATGTGTCTCCTGTAGAACTCCATGAAGTTGCTCTTTTCCGCGAAGTCTTTGAGTGCGGGCAAAAATTTCTTCAGGAACATCCGCTGTTCCTCGGGGAACCACTGCACGTCGCTCCTGTTGAGGAGCTGGGAGGCGTTGATGTTCTCAGGGTTGGGGCAATTGAAAAGAGTGTACTCCACAAGGAAGATCGTGTACCCCTTGACCCAGAGCCCTGCGTAGGCACCGTATTCATGCTGTGTTTCGTTGATGCGCTCTTCAAGGGTCTCCCTGAGCAGTTTGACCGCCTCGTGATTTCGGAATGGCGAAAACCACCTCCGGACATCGTTTAGGTAGGCCCCCCTCTCAGTAACGAATGTGTCGTTGCCCATTGCGAGGTAGTAGACTACTCCAAAGAGTTCCAGGGAGGGTGATATCTCCACGGTGACGTTCGGCGAGAAGTGGTATATCGTGGTGTTGTGCTGGAGCTTCTCATGGGTTCCGCCCATCTCCTGCGGGGCGATCAGGTATACCGAAATGACACCAACAACCAAAACGATCAGAAGGATTGCCACGGTTGTGCCCTTCCTGTTCATGAGAATCCCCGGGAACATTTAGGGTGAATACTTTAAACTTTTTCCTACCAAGTTAAGCTTTTTAATGTTCTTCAATAGTTCAAAAAGGACTGAGCGGAAAGGAAATCGGTTCGAGGGGAGGATGTGGAGTGATCACCGTTCCTTTTCTCGCTTAAACCCGCGATTAAGGAGATAATATGTCCGATTTGTATGCAATGTCTGTAACAATTCACACCATCGCGGTCATTTCTTCGGTTTTTATGGCCGTTTTGAGGCACTTGCATCAGTCTGGTGTGCTTCCGACAACCTTTAAAGAGGGAGGCCATAACGGATTAGGGTGATCTAACATGAGGAAAGGCTACGCGCTCCTGCTCATACTCCTTATCCTGGGCCTCTTTACCCCGGTAGCCAGCGCCGGGGAAAAGCCCCTCGTCGTGGCGAGCATAGGGCCGATAACGTCGATAGTTGAGGAAGCGTTCGGGAACTCGGTTGAAGTCGTGACGCTGATTCCCCTCGGTGCGGATCCGCACGAGTACCAGCTCAGCGCCGAGCAGATAAACCTCCTCCAGAGGGCGGACGTTATAGTGACCACCGGCGGCCATCTGCCCGTTGAGGCCAAGATGGCCCAGCTCAAGGAGGAAGGGGTTATTAACGCGGAGATCCTGCTAATCGACGACTTCAAGGCTAAGGGCTTCCACTACCTCCCCGAGCGCTGGTACGGCGGCAAGGACAACCCCCACGGCACGTGGCTCGATCCCGACAACGCCTTGGCGATAGCGTCCGCGACTGAGAGTGCCCTCGAGAAAGTTGATCCTGCCAACGCTGAAACCTACCGGAGGGACCTCGATCTCTTCAGGGCGAGGGTTACCGCCATAAAGGAGGCATTCTCAGGCTTTGCCGCAAACAGGAGCGCGGTTATAAACATGCCCCCCGTTCAGTACGCCGTTGAGTGGCTCGGAATAAAGGCTGTGGCCTCGATAAAGCCCGAGGAGGAAGTGCCTGCCAAAGGTGTGGACGAGCTCGTGCCCGTTGCCGAGAGGTCCGACGTGGTTGTCTACTCCCTCCAGAGCCCTGTTCAGCTCCAGGAGGCCGCGATCGAGCTGGCAGAGAAGAGCGGGAAGCCCGTTGCAGGGGTAGTTGTTTTCTGGGAGGGCAAGCCCTACACTGAAGTCCTCAGGGAGAACGCGGTGAGCGTCCTTAAGGCTCTCGGTGAGAAGAGGGTTGAGGTGGAGAAAAAAGGAAACGGCTACAGCCTCGCCTACGTTCTCTCGGCCCTTTTCGCAGGTCTTTCCCTTGGCACCGCCCTCGGCTACGCGCTGAAGGGCTGAATCACTCGCGCTTGTAGGGCCTGCCGTCCCACTTGGGCGGTCTGGCCCTTCCTATTATTCCGGCGACGACTATCAGGGTAACCACGTAGGGCAGCGTCGCTATGAACTGCCAGGGTATCGTTCCCGCCAGCCAGGGGTTGTTCTGGATGTAGATCGCCAGGTTGTCGAAGAACCCGAAGAGGAACGCACCGCCGAGGGCTATCAGCGGGTTCCAGCCGCTGAAGACCATGTTCGCCAGCGCTATGAAACCCCTTCCCGCGGCAATCTGCTTCGTAACGGTTCCGAGCCAGTCGACGCTGAGGTAGGCACCGGCGACACCCGCTAATGCGCTGGCTATGAGCACCGCCGTGAAGCGGTAGAGCTCGACGTTTATTCCGAGGGCATCGGCCGCCTCTGGATTCTCACCGACGGCGCGGATTCTCAGTCCAAAGGGCGTTTTGAAGAGCACCCACCAGGCTATTACGGCTATCGCTATCGTTATCGGCACCATCGGACTCAGCGCGTTTCCGAAGGCGTCCATCCACAGGGGGCTTATCTGGGCGTTGTTGGGAACCTGGTGCTGGCCGGCGGTTCCCCAGTAGGCGCGAATGCCAAAAGCCACCGCACCGTAGCCGAGGAGGTTGAGGCCAATGCCCGGAATGACGTGGTCTCCCTTGAGGTACACTGTCAGGAATCCGTGGAGAGCTCCGAAGAGCAGTCCGACGAGGGCCCCGCCGAGAAGGCCGACCCAGCCGTTTCCGGCGAGTTCGGCGAACATCGCTCCGAAGAACGCCGAGAACATCAGGATTCCCTCGTAACCGATGTTCACGACACCGGCCCTCTCGCTTATCACAGCGCCTATGCTGGTCAGCGCTATCGGCACCATCGCCGCCAGTGAGCCGAGGAGGAGGCTTATTATCATCGACTCGTTCATGCCCCACCCCTCCTGAAGAGCCTGGCGAAGAGGTCGATTAACCCGGGAACGGCGACGGCGATGATGATTATTCCCTCGATGACCTTGATCATCTCCAGCGGAACGTGGGCGTGCTGCTGCATCGCGGTCGCTCCTGCGCTCAGGGCTCCGAAGAGGATTCCCGAGAAGATTATGCCGAGCGGGTGGTTCCTGCCGACGAGGGCGACGCCTATTCCGTCGAAGCCGTAGCCGTAAACGTTGGCCAGTCCCTGGGTTATTGCGTAGCTCGGGGGCGTTCCCATGACTATTCCGGCCCCGGCCAGTCCGGCGGTCATTCCGCCGATGACGAAGGACCAGATGGCCGAGCGCCTCGGGTTGATTCCGCCGTACTCGGCCGCCCTCGGGTTCTGTCCGCTGGTTCTGAGCTCGTAGCCCAGCTTGGTGTGCCACATCACGATGAAGATTATAACGGCCGCGAGGATCGCTATTATGAAGGCCCAGGAGAGGCTGGTGTTCTTCACGAGGAGCGGAAGCCTCGCCGATGGGGGAATCGGCAGCGTGCTGTTCGGATCCTTGGGGTTGTAGTAGACGCTGACCGCGAGCCAGCTGACGATGAAGAAGGCTATCCAGTTGAACATTATCGTCGATATGACCTCGTGCACTCCCCTGTAAACCTTGAGAACCGCCGCGGGAAGGGCCCACAGGGCTCCAATGAGAAGGCCGGCGAGAAGGCCCGCTATCGGGTTCTGGAGGTACTGGGTCACTATTATCGCCGCCATCGCTCCGAAGTAAACTGTCCCCTCGGCACCGATGTTGAAGAGTCCGGTCCTTGCGCCTATAGCGAAGGTTATGGCAGTTAGGATCAGCGGCGCGGACTTTGCGAGGGTTTCGGCGATGCCATCAACAGACGTGAGGGAGCCCCTTATCAGCCAGTAGTAGGCCTCAAACGGGCTGTATCCGCTGAACCAGAGGACGAGGGCACCTATGAAGGCTCCAATGAGTATCGCCAAAACGCTCTCGGCGACGGGCTTGACGTAGCCCCTGAGCTCATCCTTGAGGTTCACCCTTAACACCTCCCATCATTAGTCCTATCTGCTCCTCGGTAACCTCGTCGGGCCTGACTATTCCCATGAACTGGCCCTCGTACATTATCGCCATCCTGTCGCTGAGCTGGAGAACCTCGTCCAGATCGGCCGAGACGAGTAAAACTGCTTTGTCCTCGTTCCTCAGCTTGACGAGGTAGTTCCTGATGTATTCTGTCGAAGCCACGTCAACGCCGCGCGTCGGCTGGGCCGCTATGATGAACTCCGGCTTTTTGCTGACTTCCCTGGCAACGATGAGCTTCTGCTGGTTTCCACCGCTCAGGCTCTTCACCGGGGCCTTGGTTCCGGGGGCGCTTATCTCGAACTCGTCTATGAGCCTCTTCGCGTGCTCCTCAACTTTATTCCAGTCGATGAGCGGTCCCCTGGAGAACTCCTCCCTCCAGTGCATTCCCAGGATTGAGTTCTCCATCACCGTCATCTCAAGGATTAGGCCCATGTGCGTCCTGTCCTCGGGGATGTGCGCCACTCCCATATCGTAGAGATCCCTCGGCCTCTTTCCTGTAACGTCAACGCCCTTGAGGTAAACTTTGCCCTTTTCGATCTTTCTCAGGCCTGCTATGGCCTCTATGAGCTCGCTCTGACCGTTGCCTTCAACTCCAGCTATTCCGAATATCTCCCCGGCGCGAACCTCGAAGGTCAGGCCGCGAACGGCTTCCTCTCCCCTGTCTCCCTTCACCCACAGATCCTCAACGCGGAAGATCACCTCACCGGGCTCCTTGGGGGGCTTCTCGATCCTCAGCACGACGTCTCTTCCCACCATCATCCTCGCGAGGAGCTGGGGCGTTGCCTCACTCGTTTTGACGGTTCCTATAACCTCTCCCTTCCTTATGACCGTGACGCGGTCGGTTATCTCCATTACCTCGTTGAGCTTGTGGCTGATGAAGATTATCGTCTTCCCCTGGGCTTTTAGCTTCCTGAGAACCGCGAAGAGCTCCTTGACCTCTATCGGCGTGAGGACAGCCGTCGGCTCGTCGAGGATGAGTATGTCAACGTCGCGGTAGAGCATCTTGAGGATCTCTATCCTCTGCTGAACGCCGACGGGGAGGTTCTCGACTGGAACGTCGAGGGGAACCTGGAAGTTGAGCTCGTCCATGAGCTTCTGAAGCTTCTTCCTCGCGTTCTCGACGTCGATCTTCGAGAGAAGGCCGTGTCCCTCCATTCCGAGGATTATGTTCTCCAGTGCGTTGAAGACCTCGACGAGCGTGAAGTGCTGGTGAACCATTCCTATCCCGTTCGCTATCGCGTCTGCGGGGCTTTTGAAGCGGACCTCTTTACCCCTGAGGAAGATCTTGCCCTTCGTGGGCTTGAGCATTCCAAAGAGGATCTTCATGAGCGTTGTCTTTCCGGCACCGTTTTCGCCGAGAAGACCGAGGATCTCGCCCTCGTAAACCTTGATCGTAACCCCCTTGAGGGCCTTTGTGCCGTCGGGATAGATCTTCACGATGTCCCTCATCTCGAGCACTGGAGTTCGCTCTTCCATCGCTTTCACCTCCGGAACTCAAAAAGTGAAAGGGCGAAACAAAAAGAGGGAAGAAGATCACTGCTTGTGGTTCTTGTAGTAGTCAAGGGCCCAGTAGGCGCCAAAGCGGTAGCCGCCCTCGAACTTGTAGAGAACCGGAATCTCCATACCGAGGACGATTCCGATGGTGTTCTTGTTGTCGTTAAGCGTTATCAAAGCCGCCAGGGCACCGGCAAGGGCCGAACCCTCGTTCTCCTTGAAGAGGACCATCTGGACGTTGTGGGGCATCTCCGGGTCGTAACCGTCGATGATGACGAACCTCTGCTTCGGGTACTCCTTGGCGACCTGCTTGACGGCCTTGGTCATCATGAAGCCGACGGCGATGATGATGTCGTACTCACCGCTCTTGGCGAGGCTCCTGAGGTTCGGCAGGTAGTCGTTCTCGCTGTTGCTCTGGAGCTCATCGAGCTGGAGGCCGAGCTCTTTAGCTGCCCTTTCGGCACCCATGTAGGCCATGTCGTTGAAGCTGAGGTCACCCCTGCCGCCGACGTCGTAAACGATGGCTATCTTTCCGGTGTTCTGCCTCTCGTTGAGGGTCTCGTTGGAGTAGGTCTCGGGCTTGGGCTCGTTGGCCGCCCACTGCTTGGCGTAGTCCTCCATCTTCTTCCAGTCGCTGAGCTTCCTCAGCTCCTCGATCTGGTCCTTGGAGGTCGCCTTCGGAACGACGATCTGTCCGTTGATTATCTGCTTCTGGAGGTCGTCAACGGCCTGCCATATCCAGTCGGGAACCTGCTTCCTGGTCTGCTCGAGGAACTGGATGAGCTCACTCTCGTTCTTAAACCCAAGGTCCTTGAGCTTCTTCTCCCTGACGTCGGCAGGGAGGGAGTCGAACATGGCCTTAACGTCGTCTATGGTGGAGAGCTTAACGCCGCCCTCCTTGAGGCCGAGCTCAACTACGCCGCCCTTGAACTTGTTCTCCTCGGCCTGCTTGACGGCGTTGTAAACACCAACGTCAACGCGCTTCATCATGCTGGCGATTATAACGCCGGGCTTAATCCAGTCCTGAGCGGAGTCAACTCCTATCGCGAACGGAGGACCCATCTTCTTGTTGTTGGCCTTGAGGTAGTCGCCAACGGCCTCGAAGACACCGAGACCGGTTCCTCCAGCGACCTGGTAGATAACCCACGCACCCTGCTGGAGCTGGGCCTGAGCCGCCTGCTTTCCTTTGGCCGGGTCACCGAAGGATCCCGTGTAGGTGTAGAGAATGTTTATCCCAGTCTTCTCTCCTCCACCACTAATGCAGCCGCTGGCCGCTACGCTAAGGGCAACGAGCCCGACAACCAAAAGTGCGAACACGCTTTTCCATTTCATAGGGACACCCCTGAATACAGCTGTCGATCTGAATGGGCAAAGACGGGATATATAGTTTGCGGTTTGCTAAACTGTAAAAGAAAACCCCTCACAAAACCCTAACTCGGATCGAAAGATTTTTGAGAGGGTTGCGTTATTCGCTTTAACAACGCGTGGAGGAAAGGGAATGGCACTCAGGCTAACGGATCTTCTTTACCTCAAATCCGGACGGATACTCATGACGGGCAACCCGAAGAGGATAGCGAGGATAATCCTCAACGAATGGGCCAGACAGGGGTGGAAGGTGCTGGCGGAGGGGCTTCCCTTCCAGATTGAGGGAGAGGTCTTCATCGGCGACCCCTTCGAAAACGAGAACTTCGATGTCTACCTGATCCTCAACCCCCTTGCGAGGACGGGAAATGAGCGGGAAAGGCTTCACTCGTGGCTGGATTCCCATCGTGACAGGCTCGTCGTCCTCTACGAGCACAAGTACGTGGGGGACTCGATATCAAGGTACCCGATCAGAAACTTTATAGACTACCTCCTCGCCTACAGGCGCGAGACGGTCGATACGGAGATCGTTAACCTCTACCGGCTGGAGAACGGAAGGGTCGTTGAGTCCTCAAAGCTCGTGAGGCGCCGATGATGTGTGGCTTCGGGTCTGAAGGGTGATGACACCAGCTATCGCTGAGGCCGATGCCGATAATGATATATATGAATAAGTTCCCCCGTGATCGGTGATCAGAATGTTCGGAAAGCTCAGGGAGAAACTCAAGGGCTTCGTCAAGAGGGTCGAGGAGAACGTCGAGGAGGAAGAGAAGAAGGTTGAAAAGGCAGAGCCCGAGAAGAAGCCCGGCCTCTTTGAGAGGCTCCTCCAGGTCGAGATCAAGGAGAAGGACGTTGAGCGGGCCCTTGACGACCTTGAGATCGAGCTCCTTGAGGCGGACGTTGCCCTGGAGGTCGTGGACGAGCTCAGGGAGAGCATAAAACGGAAGCTCGTCGGGAGAAAGGTCAAGATCGGCACGGACAAGGCAAAGATAATTGAGGATGCCGTTAAGGAGGCCGTTCTGGAGGTTCTGACTCCTCCAAGAAAGATAAACCTTCTGGAGGAGATAAGGGCCAAGAAGGAGAAGCCCTACGTCATAGTCTTCGTTGGCTTCAACGGAAGCGGGAAGACGACGACCATAGCCAAGCTCGCCCACTGGCTCAAGAAGAACGGCCTGAGCGTGGTCATAGCAGCCAGCGACACCTTCAGGGCCGGGGCAATAGAGCAGGTTGAAGAGCACGCGAAGCGCGTCGGCGTTAAGGTGATAAAGCACTCCTACGGCGCCGATCCTGCCGCTGTGGCTTATGACGCCATACAGCACGCCAAGGCGAGGGGGATCGATGTTGTCCTCGTAGATACCGCCGGAAGGAACGAGCTCAACAGGAACCTCATGGACGAAATGAAGAAGATAGTCCGCGTCACCAAGCCCGATCTGGTGATCTTCGTGGGCGACTCATTGGCTGGAAACTCCATAATCGACCAGGCCAGGCAGTTCAACGAGGCGGTCAGGATAGACGGCGTGATCCTCACCAAACTCGACGCTGACTCGAGGGGTGGGGCAGCTTTGAGCATAAGCCACGCCATAGGCGCGCCCATACTCTTCGTTGGCGTCGGGCAGGGCTACGACGATCTAAAGCCCTTCGACGAGAAGTGGTTCGTGAACCTGATCTTCGGGGAAGAAAATTGAGGTCAGAGAGAGGTCAGCAGCTCTATCAATCCTTTTTTCGTCGGTATCTTCGCGAACTTGTCGGGATCTTTGACCTTGAGGAGGATCGGAACGTCGCCGAAGAGCTTCAGAACCTTTCCGAAGGGGATCTTTCCTTCCCCGGGCAGGAGGTGGAGGTCTCCAACACCATAAGCCAGGGCGTCTTCAGGCTCGACCTGAGGGAAGAGCTTTCCGAAGTTGTCGTGGATCATCAGGATGATCGTCTTGTCGGTTCCGAGCTTAACGTCCTCCAGAAGTTTGTTCTCGTCCCCCTGTGCGCTCAGGAACGCGTGGGCGACGTCGAGGGCGAAGCCAACGTTGTCCCTGTTCACGTTGTCAACCACGTAGAGCGTGTCCTTGACGCTGTATGTGTTCTCAAGGGCTATCTTTATTCCGAAGGGCTTCACCATATCCGCCAGCTGCTGGATCGCCTCTATTTCGAGGTCCAACCTGCCAGTTTTGCCGCTCTGCATAACTATGACCTTGGCTCCTAACTTTATGGCGACGTCTGCGATGGCCTTGGCAACTCTGAAGTGCCTGCTGTGGTAGATGTGATCCCTCAGGTTCATCGAGGTTGGCATCCTGACGATGTAGTCTATCCCAACGCCCTTCAGGGTGCTCTCAATGTTCTTGAGCTTCTTCTCCACGACCTGGCCGTTCACTATGAGGCCCAGCGTGTGAGGGAAGATCGAAACGAAGTCGTACGACTTTATCTTCACGTCCGCGAGCACCGAGGCAAGGCTCTTGTCCTTGGTGACGAAGCGCGGGTAAACGGTTACACCTATCTCCATGGCCTTCACCTTGATGAATGCACGTTCGGAGAGTATAAAAATCTGGTGGAGGCTAAGCTTATAACCCCCTCCTCCCAATCCTCACCGGTGGATGGGATGAGAAGAGCTGTTGCACTGGCCCTGCTGTTGCTGCTCTCATCGGCTCTGGTCCCGGTTAGCGCCTCAAACTGGAAGTTCGACCCTTCCCTGGTGCACTTCTACATGTACGGGATGAAAACCTGCCCCCACTGCAGGCACATGAGGGAGCTCATCCCGCTGACCTACGGTGCGGACAAGTTCACCTACTACGAGCTTGTCGGGAACAAGCACAACGACGAGGTCATGAACAACATCTCCCGCCTGATCGGCGTGACCGGCGTTCCGGTTATAGGCATAGTGTACAACGGTTCTCTCGTGGCTGTAATAGAGGGTGAGTACAACGTTTCGGTGACACCCCAGATCGTGAGGGATGCGATAAAACACAACGGCACTCTTCTCCTGCTGGCCTCTGGCAACTACATCCTGCCCCACAACGACACGAAGGCGATGAAAATCGTTGAGAAGCTCCAGTACCTCTTCACAAAGGCCGGTGAGCCCGAGGAAACGCCCACAACGACCAGCAAAGAGAACAAGAAGGTCTGCGGTCCTGCACTAATCATCGCGATTGCGATGGTTCCCCTGTTCCTCAGGAGGAGGCGCTGAATCCCCCTTTCCCTTTTCGATATTCATTTAAGCTTTGGCGCCCTCTTTTCTACGGTGGTTTAAATGACCCGCAAGCTATACTACGAGGACGCCTACCTCAAGGAGGCCAAGGCGAAGGTTCTCGAGGTGAAAGGCGACGCCCTGCTCCTCGACCAGACGATCTTCTACCCGACGGGCGGCGGCCAGCCCCACGACAGGGGAACGATAAACGGAATCGAGGTTCTGGACGTCTACAAAGACGATGAAGGCAACGTCTGGCACGTCGTTGCCGAGCCGGAGAAGTTCAAGCCCGGCGACGAGGTTGAGCTCAAGATAGACTGGGACTACAGGTACAAACTCATGAGAATTCACAGCGCCATGCACCTGCTCGAGCACGTCCTCAACCTCGTCCTGCCCGGAAAGTGGGAGCTCTACGGGAGCGGAATGAGCGTCGAAAAGGGCCGCTACGACATCCTCTATCCTGAAAACGTCAACCAGTGGAAAGAGCAGATCATCGAGACCTTCAACAGGCTTGTCGATGAGGGCGGTGAGATGAAGATATGGTGGGAAGGGGAGAAGAGACTCACCCAGATTAGGGACTTCGAGGTGATCCCCTGCGGCGGAACCCACGTGAGGGACATAAAGGAGATCGGTCACCTGAAGAAGTTCAAGCGCTCCAGCCTCGGAAAAGGAAAGCAGAGGCTGGAAATATGGCTTGAGGATTGAGAAAAGGGTCCTCAGAAGACGAGGACCGCGTTTATCTGGACGATCTCGGGGCTTATGGTGTTGCCCCTGACGGTTTTCTTTCTCCTCTCTCCCTTCTCCTTCGGCCTGAAGCCCGGCCCCTTGGAGAGGAGTATCCTGACCCTCCTCGGGCCGTGAACGTCGGGCCTCATTGGGAAGCCGTCCTTGTCGGTGCCTCCCTTTATCTTGAGCTTTGCATCCTCCGGGATCTCCTGGCCGAAGATCTCCGAGAGGTTTATGCCGAGCTCCTTAACCGGGATCTCATCGCCGATGCGCTTGCCTATGAGCTTCTCCGCGGCATCGCCGCTTATCTCTATCTGCCTGGCTATGCCGTTCTTCGGGTTGGATATAACGACCTTAAACGTAGCCATTTCCTCCCACCTCCACTCATCAGCGGGATTCATTGGGCCCAGCCCTTTCCCGGGTGATGTTGAGTGGGTTATTTAAAAATCTTCCCCTGCGCAAACGATATAAACCCCCTTTCCCAACCCCCTGATTACCCAAAGCAGATGTGAGGTGGTAGCATGGCGGTGCTCAGGGAAGTCCTTGAGATAGCGGAGAAGATAAGGAACATGGAGATACGCGGGGCTGGAAAGATAGCTCGCTCGGCCGCCTACGCGCTTCAGATACAGGCTGAAAAAAGCCAGGCCAAGACCGTCGACGAGTTCTGGGAGGAGATGAAGCAGGCCGCGAAGATACTCTACGAGACCAGGCCAACGGCCGTTTCACTCCCCAACGCCCTCCGTTACGTCATGCACCGCGGTAAAATCGCCTATCAGAGCGGTGCGGATTTGGAGCAGCTCAGGTACGTCATAATAACCGCCGCGAAGGAGTTCATCCACAACTCCGAGAAGGCCGTCGAGAGGATAGGCGAGATAGGAGCCAAGAGAATAGAGGACGGCGACGTCATAATGACCCACTGCCACAGCAAAGCGGCAATAAGCGTCATGAAGACGGCCTTTGAGCAGGGTAAGGACATCAAGGTCATCGTGACCGAGACGAGACCCAAGTGGCAGGGCAAGATCACCGCCAAAGAACTGGCCAGCTACGGAATCCCGGTCATCTACGTCGTCGATTCTGCCGCCAGACACTACATGAAGATGACGGACAAGGTCGTCATGGGGGCAGACAGCATAACCGTCAACGGCGCTGTGATAAACAAGATTGGAACTGCCCTGATAGCGCTTACCGCCAAGGAGCACAGGGTCTGGACTATGATTGCCGCTGAAACCTACAAGTTCCACCCCGAGACGATGCTCGGCCAGCTCGTCGAGATCGAGATGCGCGACCCCCACGAGGTAATCCCCGAGGAGGAACTCAAGACCTGGCCGAAGAACATCGAGGTCTGGAATCCGGCCTTCGACGTCACCCCGCCTGAGTACGTGGACGTCATCATCACCGAGCGCGGGGTCATTCCGCCGAGTGCTGCCATAGACATCCTCAAGGAGGAGTTCGGCTGGGCGCTCAAGTACCGCGAGCCCTGGGAGGACTGAGCTTTCTTTTATTCTTCCATCAGGCTTTCGAGGAGCTTCGCCTTTTCCTGTGCCTTCTTGAGGTGCTCCACCGTGACCTTGGTGTAGATCTGCGTCGTCGAGAGGTTTGAATGACCGAGGAGTTCCTGTATCGCCCTTATGTCCACCCCCCTCTCCAGCATGTGGGTCGCGAAGCTGTGCCTGAGCATGTGAGGCGTTACCTTGACGCCGGCCTTCTTGCCGTAGCGGTTCAGGAGATACCAGACGGTCTTCGGCGAGAGCCTGTCCTTCGTCCCCCTCCTGACCTCGACGAGGAGGTACTCGCTGTTATCTTTTCTCTCCCGGAGGTACGCCCTGATCTCCTCCGCCAGTGCCGGGGAAATCGGGACAACGCGGTCCTTTGCCCCTTTTCCGCCCCGAACGGTTATGATGCCCCTGTCTAGGTCCACATCGCCTCTCTTCAGGTTGCAGAGCTCGCTGACTCGTAAACCCGCACCGTAGAGGAGGAGAACTATCAGCCTGTCCCTCCTGCGCGTGAGGGGAATAACCGAGAGGATCTTCCTAACTTCCTCGGGCGTCAGAGCCTTTGGAAGGCTCTTGGGGACCTTGGGCGGTTTGAGCTTTTCAGCCTCTTCATCGAGTCCCTCAAAACGGAAGTAAGCTCTAAGGGCCTGCACAACGAGGTTCAGGCTTCTGTTTGAGTAGCCTTCTCTCCTCAGGCGTGCCAGAAAACGGAGGGCGGAGCGGAAGTCAAGCCCCCCGCCCTGCTCAAGGTATCGCCTAACGTAGTACGTGTACATCCTTATGGTGTTCGGGCTCTTGCCCTCGAGGTCGAGGTACGTTGCGAACTCCTCGATGACTGTTGAATGCTCTCCGTTCATCCCGGCACTCAGTCCTCCTCGATTCCTGGGATTACCTCTTCAAGGCCTTCCTCGGCTATTTCTTCCTGTTTCTCGGGCTCCTTTTCTTCCGGTTTCTCCTTCTCAACGAGCTCCTTTGAGATGGCCATGCTCAGGTACACAGTCTTCAGGAGCTCCCCGACGGCCTCTTCCTCCTCCGCGTAGATGTAGCCCTGCCCAACGACGATCTTTCCGTTGAGGCCGAGCTTTTCAACTGCTATTGCCAGGAACTCCTCAGGGGGAACGGGTTCCGCGGGGAACAGGGCCTTCCAGGCTTCCTCGATCTTCACAGGCCTGCTCTTCTTTTCAAGAAGGGTCTGAAGGCTCTCGTTCTCCTGCTTGAGGCTCAGGTACTCGCTTCTGAGCTCCTCGTACTTTCTCCTGAGCTCCTCGTATTCGCGCTCCAGTTCTTCGTACTGGTGGGCCAGCTCGTCGTAATGGCCTTTAACGTCGAGCAACTCTTTTCTGAGCTCCATGTACTCCGGGAGGACCCTCAGGCTCTTCAGACCGGCCCTTACGAGGGTGTTCTTCAGTTCTTTCCTCACGAGTTCGACGTCAACGTGCTCCAGATCGTGGCCGAGGGGAAGCTTCATCCTCTCGATGTGGCCGACCATTTCCCCGAGCTCGTTGAAGAGCCTCTCCGCGAGCTCCCTTCCCACGCGGTCGGCGTCGGTCGCTATGATGAGCAGGTCCGCTCCGGCGGCCGCGCTCTTGGCAATGTCTATGTTGGTCGTGGGAATTATCGAGGATATCGTTATGTTGTACTCGCTTCCCAGCGCCAGGCCCTGGAGGGCCTTGCTCACGACCTCAACGTCGCTGGCACCTTCAACAAGAATCCTGACATCGACTATTGCCACTCCCTTTCACCCCAACCGATTTCATCGGCCCGGCTTAAAAACTTAGCCGAGTTAGATTTTTAAACGTCCATCCCAACTATCGAGGGGTTGGGCCGGTGGCTTAGCCTGGATGGAGCGTCGGCCTCCGGAGCCGAAGGTCGCGGGTTCAAATCCCGCCCGGCCCGCCAGAAAATTTGAAGGGAAAAAGACTCTCAAACCCTCTTCGACAGAATCCTCGACTTCTTAGTTGCCGCATCAACGGCCTTCATTACAGCGGTTCTTATCTTGCCCTCCTCCAGCTCGAAGACGCCGTCTATCGTCGTTCCTCCAGGCGTTATGACCCACTCCCTCACTTCAGCAGGATGCCTCTCGGTCTCCATGAGGAGCTTCGCAGTCCCGAGGAGTGTCTGAAGCGAGGCCCTCTTCGCCAAATCCCTCGGCAGGCCAACGCGCAGACCGCCGTAAATCATCGCCTCGAGGAAGACGGTAACGTAGGCCGGCCCGGAACCGCTCAGCCCGGTTATCGCGTCCATGTGCTCCTCCTCAACGCGGACGCAGTCCCCAAAGGTCCTCAACAGTTTTTCCACAAGCTCAATTTCTCTACCCTCAAGCTCCGTCGCGTAGGCTGTGAAGGACTCGCCGACGAGAACGGCTATGTTGGGCATCGCCCTTACGAATTTCGCCTTCGCGAAGCGCTTCAGTTCCTTCAGCGAGACGCCGGCGACGACAGAGATTACCAGCTTGCCCTCGATTAGGTCGGATATCTCCTCGAGGACCTCGCCGACCTTACTGGGCTTCACCGCGATGAACACAACATCAGCGCCTCCAGCGGCTTTCCTGTTGTCCGGAATGACCTCTATTCCAAGCTCGAGCAGTTCTTTAGCTTTCTCAACCATCCTCCTCGTCGCAACGACATCGTATCCGGCCTTTTTCAGGGCCTTCGCTATCGCCCCACCTATTGTTCCAGCTCCCAGAACGGCAACCCTCATCTCAACCCCTCCAGCAGGTTTTCAACGAATTCCGAGACGTTCTCAACGTCCCGCCCGACCATGACGAAATCGAAGTCCCCGTATTCCCTCTGGTAGTTCTCGACGAACAGCTCGTCGTTGAGCGTGTCGCCGACGTAAACCCCTCTTTCACCTTTCACCAGCTCCCAAAGCAGGTCGGGGTTCGGCTTGAGGCCGAGCTCCCTCGTTACGGCCCTTTCAAAGCGGAAGCCGAGAATTTGTTCAGCCAATCCAAGCTCAAGCTCGCTCCTGCCCGTGACGACCCCAACTCTGAACTTCTCCGAAAGTTCCCTTAAAAGCTCCGCCCCGATGAGCGGTTTTTCATTTCTCCAGAGGCCCGAAAAGTCGAAGAGCCTTCCGGGATAGGCTTCCCCGAGGTAGAAAGTGTTGAAGACCCTCTCTATGCTCCCCCGGTGCATTCCAACCCCAAACCGCTCCCGAACCCACTCTATGCCCTCTCCCGCCGGGAACTCCTCAACGAGAGCTTCAACGTCGCCCGCCATTGAGAAAAGAATCAGCACCTCGCTCACCTTGAAGTCGTCGCCGAAGCACCCCTTGGAGCGCAGTTTTCTGACCCACTCAAGCTCGATTTCCCGCTCCACCCCGAAGGCCCGGAGGAAGTACTCCACGGTCAGCTTGACGGCCATGTCGTAGCTCTCGCCCACGTCTATCAGCGTCCCGTCCACGTCAAAGACCACCCACATAGCTGGCTACCTCCCTCACGGCCTTCAGGAAGGCGTCGTTCTCCCATCTTCTGCCGACGGTTACTCGTATGTGCCCCTCGAGCCTTCCCGAGAGCTTCCTCACCACTATGCCCCGTTTCAAAAGCTCCTCGTAGGCGTCGAGCTTAACGAGGAGGAAGTTGGCGTCGCTTGGATAGGCCAGCTCCCCGAGCTTTCTCCTCATCCTCTCGCGCTCCTCAACAATTTTCCTAACGCGCCTCTCCATCAGGTCCGCATGTCTAAGCGCCACCCTCACGGCCGTCATCGTCATGATTCCGACGCTGAAGGGGGACTTTATCCGGTAGAGGGCATCTACAACCTCTTCGCCCGCCAGCATGTAGCCGGCCCTGATTCCGGCCATTCCGAAGGCCTTGGAGAACGTCCTCAGCACTACGAGGTTCTTGTAATCCTCGATGAGCTTCCAGAGGCTCTTTCCCGCGAACTCCGCGTAGGCCTCGTCAAGGATTACCGGCCTTCCGGTTTCGAGGACTCTGACGATTTCCTCCTCCGGCTGGAGGTTTCCTGTGGGGTTGTTGGGCGATGCTATGAAGATTGCCCTCGCGTTTTCTGCTTTTTTGGCTATCGCCTCCCCGTCAATCGTGAAGTCCTCCCGAAGGGGCACTTCAACGACCGGAACGCCGTTCAGCCTCGCGTAGAAGGAGTACATTCCGAAGGTCGGTGGAGTCGTGATTATATGGTTTCCCTCAAAGAGCCTCACGAGGTAGCTCAACAGCTCGTCGCTCCCGTTTCCGACGGCCACGTTGTCCGGCGAGAGACCGTAGAACTCGGCTATCGCTTCCCGCGCCGGCATGGAGGTTATGTGAGGATAGCGGTTGAAGTCAAGCTCCCTCAGCTCCTCGAAGATTTCCTCCTTCACCCAGTCCGGCAGGTCGTAGGGGCTTTCGTTCTTGTCGAGCCTTATCCGGTAGTTCCCCTCCACGACGCGATACGGCTGAAAGGACTTGACCAGCTCGCTTATCACTTCCTCCGCCTCCTCAGCTCGGCCATAACCTCCCCGAGGGAAACGCCGTTGTAAGCGAGGAGAACGAGCAGGTGGTAGAGCATGTCGGCGGTTTCGTAGATGAGACCCTCCCGCGTCTCGGCAACGAGAACTTCCACCGCTTCCTCGCCGAACTTCTTGTAAATCCTCTCCCTTCCGGCTTTGAACAGCTCCGAGGTGTAAGAACCTTCGACCGGCTCTTCCTTCCTCTTTCGTATCAGCTCCTCAAGCTCCCTAATGATTGTGAGCGAGTAGTCCATCGGCAGAACGCGCTCAGGCTCGCCCAGCTTCCGGTAGAAGCAGGAGTAGTTCCCGGTGTGGCAGGCAACGCCCTTCTGCTCGACTATGAGGAGGAGCGCGTCGCTGTCGCAGTCTACCCGGATTTCCTTAACCCTCTGGGTGTTTCCGCTGACTTCACCTTTCATTCTCACCCTGCCCTGCGAGCGGGAGTGGTAGTGGGCGTAGCCCGTTTCAAGGGTCCTCCTCAGCGCTTCCCTGTCCATGTAGGCCAGCGTTAGAACCTCTCCCTTTGTGTCTTGAACTATGACGGGGACGATTCCGCCGTTCTTCTCCCAGTCAACTTTTTCAATCAGCTCATCAGCGCCCATGCTACCACCTCAGTAGTCCAGCCTGACCGGAATTCCTCTCTCGGCCAGATACTCCTTCAGCTCGCCGACGGTGTATTCCCCGTAGTGGAAGATTGAAGCGGCTAAAGCCGCCTCGGCCCCGGCTTTGAAGGCCTCGTAGAAGTGCTCGGGCTTCCCCGCTCCGCCGGAGGCTATCACAGGAATATCCACAGCCTCCGCAACGGCCTTCGTGAGCGCTATGTCAAAGCCCTCCTTAGTCCCGTCAGTGTCCATGCTCGTGAGGAGGATTTCTCCCGCTCCAAGTCTCTCAACGGTCTTCGCCCACTCGATAGCATTAATCCCCCTCGCCTTCCTTCCGCCGTGGGTGTAAACCTCCCAGAAGGAGCCGTTCCACTTCGCATCTATGGCAACCACGGTGTTTGCCGTTCCTATCAGCTCGGCCATCTCCCCCACGAGTTCGGGCCTATCGACCGCAGAGGTGTTCACGAAGACCTTATCGGCCCCGCGCTTGACTATCTCCCTCGCTTCCTCGACCGTCCTTATGCCCCCTCCGACGGTGAAGGGGACGTATATCTCCCCCGCGATTCTCTCAACGAGGTCGAGGAGAATTCCCCTCTTCTCGTACGATGCTGTGATGTCGAGGAAGACAATTTCGTCTATCCCCTCGCTCTCGTAGCGCTTTGCGAGTTCCACAGGGTCGCCAGCATCGCGTATGTTCCGGAACTTTATCCCCTTCACGACCCTGCCCTCTTTTATGTCCAGCGCCGCGATTATCCTCTTCGCGAGCATTCCGCCACCTCCAGCAGTTCTTCGAGGCTGACCTTGCCCTCGTAGAGCGCCTTCCCGACGATGACCCCGGAAAAACCTATTTCCTCAAGCTTCAGCAGGTCTTCAATACCTGAAACTCCCCCCGCGTAGATGAACTCCTCGTTATTCCAAAAGCGCTTGATTTCCTCGATTCCGGTTAAGGTCCCGTCCCTCTCGACGGAGGTGTAGATGAACCTGTCAACGTAGCCCCTCAGCGTCTCGTAGGCCTCTCTAACCGGAATCCCGCTCTCAAGCCAGCCCTTCACCGCTATTCTCCCACCCTTTGAGTCGAGGCTGACGATTATTCCCTCGAAATCGTTGGTTATTCTGGCCAGGAACTCCAAATCAAAGGCTTTCGTGCCTATTATCGCGTTCTCGACGCCGATTTCGTAGGCCCTCTCGACGGCCTCGTAGCTCCTCAGACCGCCACCGAGCTGGACCCTCAGCCCGGTCTCGCGGATTATCCTCTCAACCACACCGAGGTTCTTAGGGAAGCCCTCAAAGGCCCCGTCCAAATCCACGACGTGGATTTTATCAACGAACTCGCTAAACCGCCCCGCTATCTCGACGGGGTCGCCGTAGACCTTGACTTCCTCTCGCTTCCCCTTGTAGAGCCTGACGGCCCTTCCGTTCATGAGGTCGATTGCCGGATAGACGTCCATCCTAAAGCCTCCTGAAGTTTCTCATGACGGTCAAACCGTTCCGCCAGCTCTTCTCAGGGTGAAACTGGACGGCGTAAACGTTGCCCCTGCAAACGGCCGACGTGAAGACCACTCTCCTTCCCCTCGACTCGTAGTCGGTAACCCCCGCGATTATTTCCTCTTCACTTGGCTCGGCGTAGTAGGAGTGGACGAAGTAGAAGTACGCGCCATCGCGAATCCCCTTGAAGAGCGGGCAGTCCTTCCGCTTCCACAGCTGGTTCCAGCCGATGTGGGGCGTTCTAACCCCCTGAAACCTGACGACGTTTCCCCTGAAGACACCGAGGCCGGACCTTCCGGGACTCTCCTCGCTCCCCTCGAAGAGGAGCTGTAATCCAAGGCATATCCCGAGGAAGGGCTTTCCATCGGTTATCGCGTCGAGTATAACGCCCCTCAGCGGTTCGAGCCTCTCCATCACCGCTCCAAAGTTGCCGACCCCCGGGAGGACGAGCTTTTCAGCTTTCTCAATCTCGTAGGGGTCGCTCGTGACGACTCCTTTGAGGGCTTTCCTCACGTTGGCGAGGTTGCCTATTCCCAAATCGACCACCGCTATCAAGCTCACACCTCCAGCAGTCCCTTCGTGCTCTCAACCCTCTCGCCCTCGCGAATGGCCTGGCCCAGCGCGACGCCGAGACCCTTGAAAGTCGCCTCGATGACGTGGTGCGCGTTTACTCCGCTCAGCGTCTTCACGTGGATTGTCGCCCTTAACGAGCGCGCCAGCCCCCAGAGGAACTCCCTGGCCAGGGCCTTCTCGAACCCCTCCTCCCCCTCCTCAAAGCTCAGTTCAGCGCTCACGTAGGGCCTTCCAGAGATGTCCACTGCAACGAGGACTAAGGCATCGTCCATCGGCATAATCGCGCTCCCGAAGCGCCTGAACCTTTCTGGGAGCTTCGAGCGTAGCTCCTCCCCGAGGGTTATGCCCACGTCTTCCCAGAGGTGGTGCCTGAGGTCGTATTCGGCCTTAACCCTCGCGCTCCTGCCCATGTAGTGGAACAAAGCTGTGAGCATGTGCTCGAGGACCCTGTCGCCGGTCTCTATTTCCCCGGTCGAGTTAAGCTCCACAGTTACGTCGGTCTCCCTCGTTGTTCTTCTCATCTCCTCACCTCCATGCTCCTCCTGTGAAGTTCCATGCCCTCTATCTCCGCCAATCTTATTCCAAGCTCCCTTTCGCTCAGAAACTCCTCCCTGCTCACCCGGGCGAGGGTTATCGGCTTCATGAAGTCCCTCACCGTTAGAACCCCGCTGAACTTTGCCGTTCCTCCGGTCGGAAGGACGTGGTTGACGCCGAGGAAGTAATCAGCTGAGGGAACGGGCGTGTAGGGTCCGAGGTAAATCGCCCCGGCGTTCTCGATGAGGTCAACCAGGCTGAGCGGGTCTTCGGTTATTATCTCAAGGTGCTCCGGCGCTATCTCGTTCGTCTTTTCGGCGCACTCCGCGAGGCTTTCGCAGAGTATCACCTCAATCCCGTCGCGGGAGCAGAAGTTGGCAAGCTCCTTCGAGGTCGTCAGAAGCCATGCTTTGCTGTCCTTCCCGTGCTCCAGCTGGCTGAGGAGGTCCACCAGGACGTAGTCCTTCTCGGCCGTTTCATCGGCTATGACCGCTATCTCCGACGGCCCGGCGAGGCTGTCTATTCCCACGACGCCGAACACCTGCCTCTTGGCCTCGTTGACGAACCTGTTTCCGGGCCCGAATATCTTGTCCACCTTCTTCATTCCAACGCCGTACGCCATCGCCCCTATCGCCTGAACCCCACCGAGCTTGTAAACCTCGTCGATGCCGAGCAGTTTTGCCACGTAGAGCACGTAGGGGTTCACCCTGCCGTCCTTCGGCGGAATCGTGACCGCTATCTCCTTGACGCCCGCTATCCTCGCGGGAACGGCGACCATCATGAGGGTCGAGGGGAGCGGTTTCCCGCCGGGAACGTAGATTCCTATCCTCCGTATCGGGCGGTAGATAAGGCCGTAGAGCGAGCCGTTCTTGACGAAAAGCTCGTCTCCCGGCTTCTGCCTTTCGTGGTAGTCCCACAGTCGCCCTATCGTCCGCTCGATTATCTCCCTGTCCTTCTCGGGAACGAGCTTTTCCGCCTCCTCGAACTCCTCATCCGTCACGCGGAATGGACCGTCGTAGCTGTCGAACTTCCGAGAGTACTCCCTGACCGCTTCGATTCCCCTTTCGCGTATGTCCCTCAAAATGCCCGCAACGTACTCCTCAAGTTCCATCTCCAACCACCTCCTTTATCGCGAGAATCAGGGCGTTGATTTCATCGAACTTCGTCTTCTGGGAAATCCTGTTGACGAGCAGTTGGGCCGAAACGTCCATGATTTTCTCGACCTCGACGAGGCCGTTCGCTCGAAGGGTTTCGCCGGTCTCGACTATGTCCACTATCGCGTCCGCCACGCCGACTTTGGGGGCCAGCTCGACGCTCCCGCTGAGCTTTATGATTTCGACCTCAACGCCCAGCTTTGAGAAGTAGCTCCTCGCTATCCGCTCGTATTTGGTCGCTATCCGGTAGCCGTCCATGTCCTCCGGGGGGACGACGCTCTCAGCCGGCATCGCTAAACTGAGCCTGCACTTTCCGAAGGGAAGCTCCAGAGGGACGAAAACGTCACTTCCGCGCTCCTCAAGGGCGTCGCTTCCCGCTATGCCGACGTCAACCCCGTGCTCCACGTAAACGGGAACGTCGAAGGCCCTCGCGAGAAGAACCTCGTTGCCATTGAACCTCTCGATTAGCTTCCTCTCGCCCGGTTTGTCGATGTTATAGCCGGCCTTCCTCAGGATTTCCAGCGAGCCCCTGAGAAGCCTTCCCTTCGGCAGGACGAACCTCATCTTTCCACCTCCACCGGAACGCCCATCGAGACGAGCTTCCTCGCTTCTCTGAACGAGCTTATGCCCCTGAGGAACCTCCTGCTCCCCCTTTCCCTTACCTTCGCCAGCCCGATGAGGGCCCTGAGGTCGAGGGCGAAGCCGACCGCCGGTCTGCCCCTGAAGGAGTACTCCCCTCCACCGCCTATCGGCTTTCCAAGCTTTGGCGAATAGACCTCGAAGATTACGTCGCGGTAGTAGGGAAGCGGTCTGACCGTGCCCAAATCCACGAAAACCCTCTCGTCGTCAACCAGCTCGAGAATTCTGGCGAGCTTGCCGTAGTCGGTTTCCCTCCCGCGGAAGTTGAAGAGGCGCCACAGCTCTTCCTTTTTCTCCTCATCGAGCGGGAGCTTCTCTATGAGCCCGAAGTTCCTCCTTTCGAGGGCCCGACAGATTGTTTCCCGGAAATCCTCGATTCCCTCCGTTGCCCTTCTCCAGACCTCAAGGCTCCCGAGGTCGATGTAGAACTCCTCAATGCCGAGGCTTTCCAATGCAGTTATGAGGACGCTCAGAACCTCGGCCGTCATGAAGGCCGGCTCACCGCCGATGAACTCAACTCCCGCCTGCCACCTTCCCTCAACTCCGCCGTCGAGGACTTCGCCGATGTAATAGAGCTTGCCGAAGGCGATGTCGTAGTTTCTTAGCAGTCTGCTCGTCACGTCGGGCTTTATCAGGTAAAATTGGTTGTTGTAGGCGAACTTCGTTCCGCCCCTCAGGGTTTCCCCGTAGGGCTCTATCGTGGGCAGGACGACCTCGCCGTAGCCCCAGAGCTCGAAGGTTCGTCTTAAAGCCTTTCCAACTTTGGACAGCTGGATAGAGTCAGCTAAAAGGAGTTTTCCCACAAATAACACCTCCCTTGAGTTTCATCAGAAGGGGTGATGAAGGCTATCCCGGAGCGGAAGAAGGGATGGAGAGGGGGTGGGGGAGGCCGGGATCATGAGGGAAACACCTTCCCCCGATCCTCCGTGTGCTTAATAAGGTTATCTGATAATTTTCTGTCATCGGGACAAATTTTCGAGAATATTTTCATGATTTTTCGACGTTTTTCAAGTAGTGCTCAAATTTTTGAAGGGCCGTCATCTGTCCCTCGGTCTCGACGGCACAGTGCCGGATCCTCCTAACCGTTACCAGCGCTTCCCGGAGTGAGAGGCCGCCCGAGTACATGAGCCATGCAACAGCCACCGTTCCGCTCCTTCCACATCCGCTTGAGCAGGCTATCAAAACTCTCCTCCCGGTTCCAACTTCGTTCTGGATCCAGTTCACGATAGCCCTGAGCTCGTCTAGGGACGGGGCTTCGAGGTCGGGTATTGGAACGTGGAGTACTCTGAATCCCATCTCGAGTAAGTCTTTAATCCCGTAGGGCAGCTCAAACTCTGGAGCTAGGATAACTATGCATTCGAAATGCCCCTTTAGCGTGGCTAAATCTTCCTTCCAGGGGATTCTGGAAAAAGCAACCTTCTCATCGATGTGCCAGACCATCGCGGTATCCCTGCTATGAAATCGGTACAACAAGTTAAATTCATTTCGATTAATTGAATTATGAACAGCAATAGTCTTAAATCGAAAATCGAACATAAAACTTACTTGGGCTGAAACCAAAAGGTTTTTAAAGAGAAGGACATATGTAATAATAAAGTTGCATATGGAGAGGTGAGCGAACTATGAGGAAGTTGTTTGGTCTGCTCCTGATTGGAGTGTTGCTCCTGAGCGTCTTTGGAGCGGGCTGTATAAACACCGGAACGACAAGCCAGAGCGGAACTTCGAGCACTCCAGCTACCACGCCGAGCTCAACACACACGCCGGGCCCCCAGGGAGGTAATGGCCAGGGCGCCGGTTCCGGAGGCCCTCAGGGAGAACAGGGACAGATACCGATAGCCGTTAACGAGAACGGTACCGTCGGCATAGATGAACTCAGGGAGTACGTGGAGTCCATACCCGCTGGTGAGCTAACCCAGGAAGAGAAGGACGGTCTGCTGTACATGGTCGAGGAGGAGAAGCTGGCGCACGATGTCTACACCAAGCTCTACGAGAAATGGGGACTCCAGATCTTCAAGAACATCGCCGATAGCGAGAGCACACACATTAACGCCGTGAGGCTGCTCCTTGATAAGTACGGTCTCACCGACCCAACCAAGGACGAGGGAATAGGCGAGTTCCAGAACCCCGACATACAGAAGCTCTACGACCAGCTGATTGAGATGGGCATGAAGAGCGAAATCGACGCGCTGAAGGTTGGAGCCCTGATAGAGGAGACCGACATAAAGGATCTCCAGGAGAGAATCGACCAGACGAACAAGGTGGACATCATAACCGTTTACGAGAACCTCATGGCGGGCTCGAGGAACCACCTGAGGGCGTTCGTCGGCCAGCTTGAGAGCAGGGGAGTTACCTACACCCCACAGGTGCTCAGTGAGGATGAGTTTTACTCCATACTCAACAGCCCCATGGAGACGGGGACCACAAAGGCGCAGCCTCCAGCCAGTGACACTATCCCCGTGGTGACGGACGAAAACGGCACGGTTAACACCACCGAGCTTCAGGAGTTCATAAACTCCACCGCAGGTGGTCAGCTGACCCAGAAGGAGATCGATGGGCTCCTCTACATGGTTGAGGAGGAGAAGCTAGCTCATGATGTCTACGTTACCCTCTACGAGAAGTGGGGCCTGCAGATCTTCAACAACATCGCCCAGAGTGAGAGCACCCACGTTAACGCGGTTCGCTCGCTCCTCGAGAAGTACAACCTCACGGATCCCACGGCCAACGAACCGGTTGGAGTGTTCACAAACCCGGACCTTCAGGCGCTGTACAACCAGCTCATCGAGCAGGGAAGCAAGAGTGAAATCGATGCCCTCAAGGTAGGGGCGCTTATCGAGGAAACCGACATAATCGATCTCCAGGAAAGGATCGACCAGACGGACAAGCTTGACATAATAGCCGTCTATGAGAACCTAATGAAGGGAAGCAGGAACCACCTCAGGGCCTTCGTGAAGACCCTCGCCAACTACGGGGTTACGTACGAACCCCAGCTCCTCAGTGAGGACGAGTACGAGGCAATCGTCGGTACTGCAATGGAAACAGGGGGAGGCAACGGACACGGAGGATGATCCGGTTTTCTCTCGTTTTACCCTTCTGTTTTCTTTTTGGCTGTTTTCTGAACAGGGTCTTTTAATCAGGATCTCCAGGATCTCTTAGTGTGTCCCCATAAAACAGGGGAGAGAGTTAACTCCCTCCGGAGGACTCAGTAAAGAGCCGATAGTACTCGTCTATGAGCCTTCTTATCGTCTGGCCTATCTTGATGTAGTCTATCTCCCTGAGGTTCGCCAGCGAGACCCTCGCCGACGGGTGGAGCACCTCGAAGCCCTTGCCCGGCAGTAAAACCACGCCTGCATCGAGGGCGAGGCGGACGATGAACTCCTCTATCGGCAGTGCCCTGATGAACCACTCGGCGAACTCTTTGCCGTAGAGCCTCTCCGCGAGCTTCTCCGTGTCGAGGAGGGTGTAGTAGTAGGTGAGGTTCTGGTTCTCCTCGGGTTCGAGGCCGAGACCCCGGTAGAGCGCCCGGTAGCGCCTCCTGAGCACGTGCTTCACCGCGTTCTTATACCTCTCCTGCTCGTCCATGAGGGCGTAGAGCGCGAAGAGGACCATCTGAACCTGCTGGGGCGTTGAAAGGCCAGCGGTGTGCCTTAGAGCGACGTTCCTGCTGTCTGCAACTAACCTGTCAATGAACTTCAGCTCCCTGACGTTCGGCGTTATCGGGGCGTAGCGCCTCTCGAGTATCTCCTGGATTTCCTCGGGCAGTTCTCTTATGAGCCTGTCAACGACGTTATCTTGGTGGAGCGCTATAACGCCGAGGCGCCAGCCGGTCGCGCCGAAGTACTTGGAGAACGAGTAGACGAGTATCGTGTTATGGGGCAGAACGGTGTAGACCGACTTGAAGTCGTCAGCGAACGTCGCGTAGACGTCGTCGGTGATGATTATGAGGTCGTTCCGGTCTTCCTCGACTATCTCCCTGAGCTTTTCGAGAACCCTATCCCCGAGCTTCACCGAGGTCGGATTGCCGGGGTTCACGAGGAAGAAAGCCTTTATCTCCGGGTCGCGGAGCTTCTCGAGCTCCTCGTCCGGTATCTGGTAGCCAAGCTCCTCCTTCGCCCTGACCTCGATTATCTCCAGCCGGTAGGTGTCGAGCTTCGGAATCTCGAGGTATGGGCTGAATATCGGAACCGCTATCGCTATCCTGTCGCCCGAGTTGAGGAGTCTGTTGGCCTTGAGGGACTCGAAGAGGTACGCCATCGCCCCGGTTCCACCCTCGACAGCAAAAAGTTGGGTCTCGTCAACGAGGGAGTAGCCGAGGTCGTAGCCTGCCCCCATCTCCTTCATGAGGTACCTCGCGACTATCTTCTCCGCCAGCGGGAGCATCCTCGGCGGTGACGGGTAGTCGCAACCTAAATAGCCCTGAACCATCTCGTGCAGAAAGTCTCCAGCGGAGAAGCCGAGATAATCCCTAACGTAGCTGACGGCCGAGTTCAGGAAGGCGGTTCCCTTTTCATTCCAGTGGTTCCTGACGAATATCTCGAAGCGCGCTTCAATTCCCTCTCTGTCGCTGTGCCCTCCAATGAGGCCCCCCATGTAGCCGAAGTGCCGCTCGGCCTCGCTCAGCGCGAACTTTCCGAGCTGTAAATAGGCGTAGCGCGGGACCAAAGCCAGGAAGTTCGGGTTCCCCCTGCCGGCGTTGAGCATCATCCGCTCGGATTTTCTCCGGGCGAGCCTTATCAGGAGCTCCTTGAACTCGAAGGGGCTGAGCTCATCGAGGTTCTTCAGGTTCTTCAAAAGAGCGTCAAATTCTCCGTTGCTTTCGGTTTCACGCATTCAAACACCCCCATTGAAATACTTCCTCAACAATAAAAACATGTCTGATCACGGCCCTATTTCCACCACCAGATCTTGACTTCCCCTAGAAGAGGCCAGCAGCTTACCGCCCCCCTCAAAGGCCCACGCGCCTCCCGGAGGGTAGCTGTTGACGATAAACGCTTTAACGCCAAGCAGCTTCACCCGCTCCGCCATCGCCTCAACGTCCTCTTCGTTGGGCTCCCCGTAGTCAGGCGAGTACTCCATCGGCACGAACAGGTAGTCCGGCTTCTTCCGCTTAACCCACTTCGCTATCCTCCTGTTGTAGAGGTCGCCGCAGATTATCACCGCCACCTTTCCGAACTCCGTCCATGCTGTTCGCACAGTGTTCCCGGTGCAGAACTTCATCGGCTCCTGGAACTTCCTGTGCTTGAGGAGAACCTCACCGTTGCGTCCGATGAGAAGGGCCGAGTTGTAGACGCAGTTCTTGTATGGCTCAAGGAGGCCGAAGACGACGTAAACTCCCGCCTCCCGTGCGAGCGCGCTAACTTTCTCGACTATCTCGCCGTAAAGCCCCGCCCCGCTGAAGTCCCACTCCTCAAAGCCTGTCAGGCAGTACTCGGGGAAGACTAGGAAATCCGGCTTATGTACTAGCGCCTCGTTGAAGCGCCTCTCGAACTCCCTCCAGTTGGCCTCAAAGTTTCCAGTTTCAACGCGCATAGGGATTAGCGCGACCTTCATTCTCCCACCGCAGGTTGTAGTCTTAACAACCCAACATAAAGTTTTTGAGAACCGAAGGTGTTGGATATTGGGTAATCATGGACCTGCTCAACCGCTACCGGCTCCTGATGGTGCTGATGCACACGGGCTTCCTCGGGAACCTCGTGGTCATCTACTACCTCTCCAAGGGGCTGAGCTACGCCCAGATAGGACTCGCCACGGCCCTTACCGCGTGGGGGATAGTCCTCCTCGAGGTGCCCACGGGCATAGTCGGAGACCGGGTGAGCAGGAAGCTGAGCGTTCTAATCGGGCTGACGCTGAACGCCATCGCAACGGTCGTCCTGATATTCCTCAGCGGCTTTGCAATGCTCCTCCTCTACGCCCTTTTAATGGCTTTGGGCATTGCCTTCGTCAGCGGGAGCCTGCAGGCGTGGCTCTTCGACACAATGAGGCATCTCGGCAGGGAGAGGGAGTTCCGGGAGTTCATGAAGGGCACCAAGAGCCTGACGATTCCCGTCTCGGCGCTGACGCTCTTAATAGGCGCCTTCCTCGCCCAGCTCTACGGCTTTACCCTTCCGCTGGTTCTCTCTTTCATCGTCGAGGTTGCGATGATAATTCTCGCGCTCTCAATTCCGGAGTACGGCTTCGAGCCGGTTAGGGAGAGCTACGGAAAGCACACCCTTGGAGCCTTCAGGGAGCTTTTCAGCGGAAGAATCTTCCCGCTCGTTGCCGTTTCAATCCTCGTTTCGCTGGAGACCAACCAGTTCAGGAAGTTCTTCGAGCCGTACCTCGGCAAGGTTTTGGCCGTCTACCTCGGGACGACCATCACCGGAACCCTCGGACTCCTCGGAATAGCCGAGGTTACGGTGAGAACCCTACCAAAGTTCATCGGGGTTAGAATACGGGACTCGTGGAGCCTCAGGCTTTATTCGGTCGCCCCGGTTCTCATCC
This sequence comes from Thermococcus sp. AM4, assembly GCF_000151205.2. Classification (NCBI taxonomy): domain Archaea; kingdom Methanobacteriati; phylum Methanobacteriota; class Thermococci; order Thermococcales; family Thermococcaceae; genus Thermococcus; species Thermococcus sp. AM4. The sequence goes on along the minus strand of NC_016051.1, from coordinate 882,555 downwards.
CAATCTTAACGGTTCTCTCCGTCCTCTACAAGAACCCGCTCTGGATTGTGCTCCTCGGTGTCGTCGCAACGGTCGTCTCAACGGCCTTTCAGTTCAACATCGCGATAGAGCTTCAACACCGGCTCCCGAGCGAGAAGAGGGCGACGATACTCTCGGCCGATTCGATGGTCTCGGCTCTGACCATGGGGAGCTTCTACACGGTCTACGGCTTTGCTGTGAACGCCCTCGGGCTTGAGAAGGCGAGGCTGGTCTTTGCACTCGGCCTTCTCGCGCTCGGCCTTCTCGTGAAGGCGCTTGAAGTTTTGGGGCCCCTCAAGAACTCCCTTGAGCTCGAACACGTCTCTTGATGAACTCGAGGGCGAGGAGGAGCAGTCCGAGCGCGAGCCCCTGCCACAGGGGTTCCCCAAACTTCTTCATGAGGAGACACATCAACGTGAGGAAGAACGCCACGTCGATGAGCTCTTCAACCCTTTTGAGACCCCTCCTTTCCACAGCGTAGAGCGCGAGGAGGTAGAGGACAACGAGGAGGAAGTAGAGTGGCCCGATGTAATAAGCGGGCAGGAAGAAAAGGGCGATGAGGAAGAGAACCGCGAGGAGGGCCAGGGAGTCCCTCATACCACCACCTCTGTCCTAAGGAAGGGGAGCGATATGGAAAACCCCTCGTCAAACCACGCCCTCGTTAGCTCCCTCCCGATGCCCGTTGCATTCTTGAGGAGCTCCCAGACGTTTCCTCTGAGCTCGAAGCGTGAGAAGCCCCTAACTTCACCCCGCTCGATGATGAGTGCCGGCGTTACTACGACCGAGAAGTCGCCGGTAGCCCTGTCGAGGGCGTTCGCACCCCTGAGGCCGAGGGCAATAAAGCCCCTATCAATTTCCGAAATCATCCCTTCCAGTGTCTTGTTTCCCGGTACAAGGGTTAAGTTATGTGAACCGGCGATGATTCTCTCCTCGATTCTTATCCCGTTCCCGGTGCTCTCCATACTGGCCTTCCATGCGCTGTGGCTATCCCAGAGCAGACCTTTGGCGATGCCGTTCTCAATCAGAACGTTCTTCCTTGCTTCAACTCCCTCGTCGTCAGCCTTTACGTAGCGGAGGGAATTTTCATCGAGGGGGTCGTCGAGAATCGTAACGAGCGATGAAGCTAAGGTCTCCCCTTCTTTTGCCTCCATTCCCGGCGATTTGAGCGCGGTGCTCCCGCGGAATTTCCAGAGGAGGGGAAGGAGTAGAATGCTGTAAAGAGCTGTTGGAGCGAATATTGTCTCAACGTTTCCCTTTGGAGGATTGGCCTCGCCGAGCCCCTCGATGAGTCCGAGGTAGGGGTTTATGAACTCGGTGAGCTCAACCCTCGAAGCCGAGCCCGCGGAGAGGGAGAATGAAAGCTCGCCCCCGATTTCGAACTCGGCCTTCATGAGGGAGTAGGAACCTTCAACGTCCGCCCCCGCGGTGCTCTCGACCGAGAAGCGCCTCGTTATAAGCTCAATCGTCGCGCCGAGTGAGAAACCCCTTTTCTTCAGCTCGTCGCTCAGTGAGGAGAGCTCGCCGGCGAGGTCCTCTATATCCACCTCAAATGTCCGGTCCCAGCGAGCCCTGCAACCTGCTGGGAGGTGGTAGTCCTCCTCCTTTGAAAAGCGGAGCGTCTCGCGGGCGAGCCTCAAAGCCCCTTCCTCGTCTTTACCTTCGGCAAGTGCAGAACCCGCCTTTCCGTTCTCGATGAGTCTCACCGCTGTGAACTCCCTAACGCGGGCGAAGGGCTTTATGCTTCCCTCGAGGGAAACGCCGGTTCGCTCCTCCCTCAGGCGGTAAACCTCGCGCTCCATTCACACCACCCGGATTCCCTTCTCGAAGAGGACGTGGGGCCCTCCCATGCTCACCCTCACCACCTGACCCTTTCCGCAGTAGGAGTTCTCGAAGTCAAGCTCCTTTCCGAGTCCCCTGATTCCGGGGAGCGCGTTGAGGGCTTTACCGCTGGCGGTTGCGCCGAAGATTGGCTCGGTTATCTCACCGTTCCTGATGACGTAGCCCTCAAGGATTCCGGCGGTAAACGAGGAGTCGAGTCCAGTCTGCCCCGGGCCGGCGCTCACGAGGTAGTAGCCGAGCTTGATTTCCTCGAGCAGTTCCTCGAACGTCCAGTCTCCCGGTTCAAAGTAGGTGTTCCTCATTCTCACCATTGGCTCGAAGGCGTAATTTTCGGCCCTCGCGTGCCCGTTAGGCTCAATGCCGAGCTCAAATGCCCGCTCCCTGTCCACGAGGGGCTCGTTGAAAATCCCATTTTTCAGGATTTCGACATTCCTAACTGGAACGCCTTCATCGTCGTAGATGTCGTTCCCGTGCCCATCTGGAACGTTCCCGTCGCTCAAGCTCACGAACTCCGGCGCGATCCTCTCGCCGAGCTTATCAGCTAAAGGTGTGTTCGGCAGTTCGTCGGCCTCCGCGAGGTGTCCCAAAGCTTCGTGAGCAATCATCCCGGCGAAGTATGGGGATAGGAGAACCGGGACGTCCCTAAGCTCCGGCCTCTTCCCGTGGAGGAAGCAGTTCATCTGACCGCGGATTTCAGTGAGGATTTTCTCCGTCATGCCCTCAACAGCTTCGAAGCCCCTCTCGATTGAGCCGGTCAGGCTGAAGAGCCACGCACTCCTCCCGTTAGAGGAAACAGCCAAATCGGCCTCAAAGGAGATTCCCACCAGTTCCCCCTCGATTTCTGTCCCCTCGCTCGTGATGAGCCTCTTGAAGCCGGAGAAGTCCGAGTATTTGACGATCTTACGCGAGGCCTCTGGAAGCTCGTTGAGGAGCCCCCGGACAGCCTCAACCTTTTCATCGACCGGCACTTCAGGAGGCCTAACCTTCATCCTGCTCTTCACGATATCGCGAACGGGTTTTATCTCGGCGAGCCTAACGCTGCTTTTCCCGACCCGTGCGAGCTTCACCGCTTTTCTAACGGCCCATTCAATGTCCTCTGGAGAGTTCACCGAGACGAAGCCCCAGGAGCCGTTTACGAGAACCCTAACGCCGAAGCCGCCAATGGAGCGGGTGGAGACGGTTACCTCCTCTGAACCCGTGATTTCGGTCTTAAGGAGCCGTTCCTCTCTCACTTCCACATATTCAGCGCCGAGGGACAGCGCAAGCTCAACTGCTCTTTCAACGTCCACCTCCGACACCTGAATTCCGAATCAAAGGTAACCCTTAAAAACAATTTGGGGTTGTAAATACGGTGATAGCATGTTCCGGAACCTCGGGGTGACCTTCGGACCTACCTACGAGGAGAAACCCTGGCTCTACGACCCGAGGAGTGAAACTGGGCGAAAGAGGCTCGAACGGATGAGGGAACTCCTCAGGAACGTTCTTCCTCGACTTGGCGGAAAGGCCCTCGACGTAGGGTGCGGCATGGGGGTTTCAACCTTCGCCCTCGAGGAGCTGGGCTTTGAGGTTGTAGGGATAGACACGCAGGAGGAGCTCGTAAAGAGAGCCAATGAAATCGCCCGGGAGCTCGGGTATAAAGCCGAGTTCAAGGTAATGGACGCCAGGAACCTCGATTTTCCGGATGGGAGCTTTGACCTCGTTGCCTTCCTCGGTAACCCCCTGCCGCATATGAGCGTCTACGACTTTGACTCTGCGGTTGGAGAAGCCTTCCGCGTTTTGAAGCGGGGAGGGGTTCTGGTCGTCGAATATGCGGACTGGGTCAGGTTACTCCACGAGAACTACCGCGAGGTGCTGGTGGAAGAGCCCTTCACCTCGTTCCACGTTCGCCTTGACACGCTTACCGGGATCGCGGAGAGGCTCTTTGTGAACTTCGAGAAAGGCTACTTCTTCAAGGTGAAAATCAACGTCTGGGCCCCGTGGATAGTCGAGTTCGTTCTGAGGAAGGCCGGTTTCGACGTGAGAACCCACTACAGGGGCATGTTCAGCGTTGTGACCGTCGGGACCAAGCCGGACAACGTTTAAACACTCTCAAAAAAGTAAAGTTAGGCTCAGGGATGAATATGGTTTGGGGTCGAAATTCGTTTAAGATCAGAACGCTGAGCGGGAGAGCAGAGCTCTTTGAAGCTCCAGTAGAATTGCTTGGAGGCTGAGGTTATGAGAACCTACTCCTTCGGCACCGAGACCGTCCCCGTCGCCCTCGCCGGCGATCTGCTCGTCGGGAGCGTCCACGACGGGAGGAACTACAAAATCATGCTCGCAAGGCTCAATGGAGATGAGATAGCTGAGACCCGCTTTTTGGCAGGGAAGAACGACTGGGAGGGGCATAGTGGAGCTAAGCTCGACGACGGCTACCTCATCGGCGGGGCGGTCGAGGGAACCGCGGCACCGGACGGCGGCGAGGGCTGGAAGGCCTATCTCGCAAGACTTGATGAGAACTTAAACGCCCTCTGGGAGCTAAAGCTCGAGGTTAGAAGCAATGGGACCGTCTACTCAATCCTTCCCGCAAAGGACGGCTTTTTCATTGCCGGGGAAACAGGGAGGCCCGGGAACAGAGGCTTCTTCATTGGCAGGATTTCCCGTGAAGGCAGGCTCCTCTGGTTGAAAGATTTTGGAAGCTGGGAGGACGCGGTCTTTACGGCCCTGCTTCCATCAGAGAACTGGTTGAAACTCCTCGGAAGCGTCAAAGATGGGTGCTGGGAGGTCAGGTCGTTCGACTTCGATGAAAAAGGCGGGGTTCGTGGGGAGGAAGCCCTCGCGGAAGGGATAGCATTCACAGCCGGCCTCTGGAACGAAGAACTCGTCCTGGCGGGTTACAGGGGCGAAAAATTCTGGGTTCGGACAGGTGAAGGGGAGATTCAGCTCGGCGAGGGAAGCGCGACCTCGCTCCTGCCCCTCAGGGAAAGGCTCCTCGTCGGGGGCGAACTCGAAGGAAACGCCGTCGTCGTTGAAATCGTCGGCGGAAAGGGGCTAAAGGTTCGGAAGCTCTGGGAAAACGGCTGGGTCGAGGTTTTGGGGGAGGGAATTGTGGCGGGCGTGACGGAGGATTGGGAGATGGTCATCGTTCGCTTCTCCCCATAACAACCTTTTGCTCAAGTATCCCACCAGCAGGCGAAGGTAAGACCCTTGGAGAACCCGAGGAGGAAAGCCAAGGCGAAAACCGCGAGCGGGTTCATCGACACCACTGAAACCAACGCCATAGAAAACGCTTAAAACTCTTTCGCGTTGTAATAATTGGGGATTTTCATGCGACCGGTAGTCCTCAGGGGAGAAAAGGTCTCTCTGGGAATACTACTCAAAGAAGACCTTAGGAAAAGCTGGGAATGGTACAACGAGAGAAGCACGGTCAGGAACTTCTTTAACTCTGCTTACTTCACACTCCCAGAGGAAGAGGAGGAGTTCTACGAGGAGCTGAAGAAGAACAAGGAAAAGGCGCCTGCCTTTGCCGTCCTCAAAAACGATGGAACCCTCATAGGCATCGCGGGCTTCAACTGGGCCAACTGGAGCGCGAGATGGGGTGAGCTGTTCTACTACCTCGCACCAGAGGAGAGGGGAAAGGGTTATGGGACGGAAGTCGTGAGGCTCCTCTGCGAATACGCCTTCAGGCACCTAAATCTGCGTAAGGTCTGGGCGAAGGTTCACAGCGACAACATTCCTTCAATCCGCGTTCTCGAGAAGAACGGCTTCTCATTGAGCGGACGGTTCCGGGAGCACGTCTGGAGCGACGGGAGGTACTTAGACGAGCTGATTTACGAGAAGTTCAGAAGTAGTGGGAATGATTAAGCACTTGGAACTCCATCTGAACTTCGACTTCAAAAAGGGAGCGCTGGAAGTAGAGACAAAGTTAAAGCTGGCCGGAAAAGCGATAACCTTCCTCCTCAACAGGGGGCTGAAAGTGGACTCCACGAGCGTCCCGTTTTCATGGTGCTTGGAGGGTCTCAGAGGCGTTGAGGCCTTTAAGACCAGCGTCGTTCGGCTTGAAGAACCGCGCGAGGAAGTCGAGCTTAGCTATTCGGGAAGGCTTGCGGGCTACGAGAGCGTCCTTTCCTACCTCAAGGACTCCGTAAACCCGGAGTACACCCTCCTCAGAACGGACTCGCTCTTCTACCCAATCCCATCGGAGCCGGACTTTGAAAGCCTCATAAAGTCGGTCGTTAGCTCCGAATTTAACGCGGAAATAACGGTGGAGGGAGTTCCAGAGGGGTTGGTGGTCGCTTTTGGCGGGGAAATACGCGGGAACCGGCTGAGAATCGAGGGCACAAACAGGCTCGACATCGCCATAGCGCCCTCCACAGAGATTGAAGAGGAGCCTTTCAGGCTCTTCGTTCTGGGCAAGGAAGGAATTGAAAGGACGCTCGAACTGCTTGAGAAGGCATACCGGTTCTACTCGGCAATCTTGGGGCGCGGGACGAATATGTTCACCGTCATCGAGACGCCGGAGAACTACGGTGGGCAGGCCGGGAAGGGCTACGCGCTCGTCTCCGGAAGCTCGCTGAGGGCCGAGATACCCGCAAACCTCTACCACGAGCTCGCCCACCTCTGGAACCCGAGGGCAACGCCCGAGGCGCACCTGAGCAGGTTCTTCGACGAGGCCTTTGCCAACTATCTAACGGCGCTTGCGATTAGAGAGATACACGGCGAGGAAGCGTTCAACCGCTTCATCGAGGGCCTGAGAAGGAACTACGAAGCCATCGTTAAGCGCTTTCCGGAGGCGGAGAAGCTCAAACCGTCGGAGTGGGGGAGGCTCGGCCTATGGGAGCTATCGTACACGAAGGGGGCCTTAATCCTTTACGACCTTCACCTGCTAATGGAGGATTCCTTCTACGATCTGCTGAGGATTCTCGCGGGAGCTGAGAACGTGGATTTCGAGAGTTTCAGAAGGCTCGCGGAGGAGTTGAGCGGAAGAGACCTGGGAGACTTCTTTGAAAGGTACTTTTAGCCCCGCGGAAACAGAACCCCAACGGTAGCGTTTGGGAGAAAAATGCGGCCGCGACCGGGCTAACCCGCAGAGTTTTCACATACGCTGCTTCACATACGCTGCAAAAACTATTTATACTCCCCTCAAGTAGTAAGGCAGGGGTCACCATGAGGAAAGTTTTAACCCTTATCCTGGTTGTCATCGTAATCGCCGCCGGATGCCTGAGCTCCCCTGAGAAGTCCCCTGAAACGAAAACCTCAACCTCAATGACCTCCATGAGAGAAGGGTTTTTGGATGAAATTGGAACAATAGCCCCATCGGATCCCCTCTGCGGGATGGATCCAAACAGCAGCATCGCCGGGTTCATCAAGCCCCTCAAAGAAAAGTACTCGGTCGTGCCAGCCAGGCCAGATTTCCCCGTTCCGGAGGGCAGTCTTGCAAATAAAACCTTTAAGGTTTCCAGCGCGTACGTCGGCGTTTTTGCTTACCCGGATTCCTATTCGGCAGCAGAAGCGTTGGGCGCGCTCAAAAAGAAACTTGCCACAATTGGAAACGCCACCGACAGGGACAAATGGCTGGGGAGGGATGCGCTGTACTCTGCCTTTGGCGCGTATTTCGGTGGATTCTATTTCATCGTGATCCTGAAGGTTCCCTACGACAAGGAGTGGCCCGACATGGCCGAGTACACCCTCAACAAGCTTATGTTCAGCATGATGTGGGTGGGCCCATCTCCCGGGAAGGTGCTCGGTCTCTTCATGCACACCCGGATTGAAAACAGAACTGGAAGGAGCAAAATCTTCTCCGGCGACCTTCTCTCGGCGAGCGGCTTCACCCCCGAGGGGGCAAGAATAGAGGTGGCCGTTTACAGATGGGGATGTGGGGGAGAAGTTTACGTTAAGCTGGAGGAGCGGATTAAGGAGCTGGGCTTCCAGGAGAAACCCCTTCCACCCCTGAAATCCCGGGATCCGGCGGGGGAGATCGTCAGGAGGGCTTACTTTGAGGGCAATGGAAGTGTGTACATTGAGCTGTACAACGGGCCGGGTATGGACAGGGTGATGCTCCTCTACGGGAACGAGAGCGCGGTAAAAGCGACCGTTATGGCCATGTGGGGAACTGAAGACTAAAGATGGAATGGCTGCTCAATCGGACGTCCACGAAGTTCCGGTAACTCGTGAAAATCTTGAAGAACTGATCACCGTTTGAGGAGCGAAGGGAGTTTGGGCGTGAAATGTTCGGCGAGCTCCTCGACTACGTCCCCGGGAAGGCCCTCCTCCCTGAGAACTCTCTTAAAGCTCCGCCTCGCCCGATTGGTTATCCTCACGAGGCCGGCGATTTTAAACGCGAGCAACGGAAGGCGGAGAAAAAAGCGGAGAAGGGGAAGAATCACTCTTCTTTCTCCTCCCCATCGTTTTTCCCGTAGTATGTCGGGCCATTTATCACAACAGCCCCCTTCTTGGTGAGGTTCGCCAGAGCTTCAATGAGCTTCTTCCCGGGGTTTATCGAGTCCATGAACTCCTTCGTGAGCTCAAGCGCCGCTTCCTTGTCCATGCCCGCCTCGACGAGGTTCTTGTAGAACTCGGCCACGCTCTTGCCAATCGCCTGAACCCTCTCTGGGCTGTAGAGCTCGTTGAGGAGCTCTTTCAGCGGCTGAAGGATGTCCTCCACCATGTCGCCGACCTTCTCCATGAGGAGGGGTATCTTCTCAAGGTCCTTGTCGCCCTCGTAGGCCTCGATGAGGTCCTCTATTATTTCCGCCTTCTCCCTGAGAACCTTCACTTCCTCCGGCGTCTTCGCGTTCCTCATCTCCTCCATGAGCTCGTCCAGGAGCTCCTCCAGCTTCTTCTTGGGGGTTCCAACTTTCTCCTCCATATCAATCACCTCGATAATCTTTAGTTCGGTCAAGGTTAATCGGGATTCCGATTATTTCGAGCCACTTTTTGACCACCTTCTTTGAGAGGGCGTAGCACTTTCCCCTCTCCCCGGGAACCTCGACGACGATTCCCATCTCCCTAAGCTCCCTCAGCTTGGCCCTCACGGTGTTCCGCGAGGCCTTTCCGCGCCTGCCCTTCAGCTCCCGCGCTATCTCGCTCACGTTCGCCCGCTTGAGGTCGAAGAGAATCCGGACGATTTCCCTCGATATGGGGTCGGTAACCTCGGGAACGGCCACCTCTATTCCCAGCCCGCCGTACTGGGCGTAGAGGTTGATTAAGCGGAGATAGGCCTGCGCCAGCTGGGAAACGAGGGCAAAGCTCTCCCTCAGCTCTTCGAGCGCCTTCCTGAGCTCCTGAACTTCCCTGGCGAGTTCCTCATCGGGCATGGTTAATGATTGAGTGGTCATTCCTTTAGCGTTTCCGGTCAGGGGTGAGCAGTTCCACAACTCGGACGTAAGCCCAAAGCAAATCGCAGTTCTTTTAAAACCCTCCCCTAAAATCCGGTCATGAAGCGGACCCTCTACCGCCTCCAGCTCCTCACATCAGCCCTCAGAACAGTGGGAGACGCCATCGAGAGCGTTGCCCTGCCCTGGGGCATCCTCCAGAGCACCGGCTCGCTCCTGAGCATCGGTGGCTTTGCCCTCTTCTCCCACCTGCCCTGGGTTATCCTCCCGCCCCTCCTCGGAAGGACGCTCGACAGAACGGCCAGGAAGGTCAGGCTGGCCTTCCTCGCGCTCCTCCTTCAGTCTATTCTCGCGGTTCTCATAATTCCACTCTCATCAAACGTCGTTGCATTCTACCTCATCGTCTCCGGGATCTCCGCCCTCGACATCCTCCACCGCTACTACGGCTTCTCGCTGGTCGCCTCGATGACCCTCGACCCCTCGGAGCTCCAAAGCCTCAACGCAAAGCTCGCTACAGTTGGAAACGCCGTTTCGCTGGCGGCTTTTCCGCTGGCCGGCTTTCTGTCTTACCGCTTCGGGATAAAGGCCATGCTCCTCGACGCGGTTCTCCTTCTGGTTGGAGCGCTCACACTAATTCCGTATCTGAACGTCGAGGTAAAGAGAAAGAGCGAGGAAACCCCGTTTGAGGCCTCGAGAGAAGGGATTGCCGTTGATAAGCGGTTCGTCATAGGAGTCCTCGTCTCGGTGCTCCTCTTCAACTTCGCCCTCGGCTCGTTCAGGATCTTCGTCTTCGCCTCGCTGAGGAAGCTGAGCGCGGGGGAGTTCGTTTACGGGATTTTGCAGTCTCTCACAACCGTCGGGAGTCTTGCAGCCGTAGTGATTATTGCCCTTCTCGCAAAAAGGAAGGGAATCGGCCTCAGGGGCCCGCTGATGATCGGAATGTTCCTCCAGAGCATCTCACTCCTCATCGTACGCATCCCATCTGTGGTGGCGCTGTTTCCAGCGGTGTTTATCCTCGGTTTTGGCGGGGAGCTTCTCAACGTCTCGTTCGACAGCTTAATGCAGAGGTTTATCCCGCTTGAGCGCCTTGGGACCGCGAGGGGCCTTTTCGATGCCCTCGCAACTCTGGTCATTCCGCTGTCCCAGCTGACCTTTGCGTGGCTGATTGAAAGGGGAACAGGGGCGAATCTCCCGGTCGGCGCCTTTCTCCTGGGAGTTCTCGCCCTCGGAATCCTCGCGCTCACCACGAGAGACCTTTCGTTAGATTGAGCAGCCGACCAGTCTGGTTTTTCCTCAAACCACCCCTTAGCTCGGCCTTGTAAACCTCTGAGATGGCATCACCGATGGAAACGATAACGTCCACGTTTTTGAGGAGGAGCTCTTTTGGCTCTCCGCTGTTCCTCACGTGGTTGAAGAAAACCGCGAGGTTTGACGCGGCAGCGTGGATGTCCCGGTAGGTCTCCTTTCCGGTGAGTTCATATAGAGACTCTGAAGCCTCGCTGAGAACCTGCGCGCAGTAGGCGTACCTCCCGGCGCGCTCCCTCAGCAGATCCGCGCTCGTGTTGGTTTCAAGCATCGTTTTGAACGCGTCCATGTCGCTCATGCAGGAGAGGGCGGTGATGGAAACGGAGAGCAGGCCGGATTCTGCGTTCTTTACCTCCGCGTCCACCCTGTGGTATGTGTATCCGAGGAAAGCTGAGAGGATGAGCAGGGCAACGATGACCGCGAGTAGGCGCCTCATTAACACCACCGTACGTAATTGAGAAAGGGCCTTAAAAGGTTTTTCCTATCCCATATGGGTGAGGTGAATGATCATACGCGAGGCTAGGCCAGACGATAAACCCTTCATCGAGGAGATAGCGAGGCTGACGTGGGGTGGTGAGGATTATCTAGCACGGGTCTTTGATGATTGGCTTGAGGACGGCGGGTTTTACGTGCTCGAGGTGGACGGAAAGGTCGTTGGAACGGCAAAGCTAACCATTCTGCCCGGAAAGGTCGGCTGGCTCGAGGGGCTGAGGGTTCATCCCGACTACCGCGGAAGAGGCTACGGGCGAAAGCTCCACGACTTTATGCTCCGGCTCGGCGAGAGACTCGCGAAGGAGGGAAAAATCGAGGCCCTTGAGTTCGCGACCTACTTCCTCAACCGCGAGAGCATCGCGATGGCCGAAAAGACGGGCTTTAGGGTTAAGGCGAAGTTCTTTATCTTCAGCGCCAAAACTGCGGACTTCCAGCCAGAGAAGCCCGAGCAAATCGAGCCGGAGCTGAGCGACCTGACACTCGGCCTCATTCCCGTCGGCTGGCGCTTCGTGAGGAGGAGCGAAGAGGCTTTAGACTGGATTCGGAAAAACGCCCACATTTACGACTTCAACGGCTTCCGCTTCCTCGTCTCAAGGAGAGGAGCGACGTTTACGCCCCTCGACGTCGGCCTGGCAACTCTCAAGGCGATGCTTCCCGCTATGGCTTGGGTCGCTGAGGAGCGCGGGAGGGGGAACTTCGACGTCATGCTCCCGAGTGGAGTCAAACCTCTCCTGCCCGGACTCAAAAGGTTAGGTCTCTCCCTCTGGGATGAGACTGAGGAGCCGAACGTTCTGGTTTTCCGGAAGAGGCTCGTGAGGGGGTGAATAAATGGAGATAATTCGCCTAACCGAGGAAAACCTCCCCGACTTCCAAGGGCTTTACATCGAGTTTTTCAAGGAGCTCAGGGGAAAGCAGGGCTGGAGTCCACACGCTGAGGCAGAGTACAGGGTCGAGGCAACGCATTACTTCAAAAGGGGCGACATAATCTTTCTCGCCGTTGAAAACGGAAAAACCGTTGGATTCATCAGGATTTCGAGCAGGGATGGAAGTTTCTGGGTGGAAGAGCTCTTCGTAAGGCCCGAGTTCAGGGGAAGGGGCATCGGAAGGGCGCTCGTAGAGCGGGCCGAGGAGGAGGTTCTAAAGTGGGATTCGGCTCTTTACCTCTTCGTCCTGCCGCAGGATAAGGACGCCATAGCTTTCTGGAAGAGACTCGGCTACGATACGATAAACACCGTCGAGCTCGTGAAGGACCTTGAGCCAACCCCGAGGGACGAGGGCTTTCACACCGTCGAGCTCCTTGGGGAACGCTTCAAAATCTTCCGCTGGATGGGGGAGAAGTTCAGTGAGGATGAGAAGCGCTTCATGGAACTGCTCGAGGAGTTTTACCGGAGGGGCGGGACGAAGGAGGAGTTCCTAAGGCTCGTCACTCGGACTTTGGAGGGGTGGCTGTCAGAGGGTGGGGAGTGAAATCTGAACGGCGCGTGATGTCTTTTCATATGGCTCCAAGAATGCTTGGAATGCCGAGGTTTATAAAGGGCGACGTCGAGGGTAAGTTAGGTGAACCAAATGAAGACCGAGAGAGCGAAGGAGATACTCCTCCAGCTTTTGAAGATACCCTCGCCTTCGGGCCAGGAAGACAGGCTCATGCTCCACATCATGGAGTTCCTGCACAGGCTCGACTACGACGTCAAGATAGAGAGCGACGGCGAGATAATAGACCTCGTTGTGAACCCGGAAGCGGAGCTTTTCTACGAAGTCCACGTTGACACCATACCGATTCGAGCCGAGCCCTTCGTCAGGGGAAACATAATCTACGGCACCGGCGCGAGCGACATCAAGGGTGGAGCGGCCGCGATTCTGCTCATGCTCGAGGAGCTGAGGAAGGAAAACAAAGACCTTAACGTCGGCATTGTCTTCGTCAGCGACGAGGAACTCGGCGGTCGCGGGAGCGCGCTCTTCATGGAGCGCTACAAACCGAGAATGGCCGTTGTCCTTGAGCCGACCGACCTTGAGGTTCACATCGCCCACGCAGGCAACATCGAGGCGTATTTCGAAGTGGACGGCAAGGAAGCCCACGGCGCCTGCCCGGAGAGCGGTGTCAACGCGATTGAAGAGACATACAAGATGCTGGAAGAACTCAAGAAGCTCGAACCCTTCAAAGCTAAAGGCGAGTTTTTCGACCCGCACATAGGCATTCAGGAGCTCGTCTGCGAGAACCCCGTCTACTTAATCCCCGCCCTGTGCAAGGGAAGGCTCGAGGCGAGGCTTCTGCCGGAGCAGGAGGTCGAGGACGTTCTGGATTTAATGGACCCGATACTCGACGAGTACACCAAGAGCTACGAGTACACCGAGATATGGGACGGCTACAGGCTCGAGCCGGACGAGGAGATAGTCCAGCTCGCCAAGAAGGCGATGGACAGGACGGGTCTCGACGAGTTCGGCGGAATGAGGAGCTGGACGGACGCGATAAACTTCATGTACAACGGAACGAGGACGATAGTCTTCGGCCCCGGCAACCTCGACATCTCGCACACCAAGTTCGAGCGCATAGACGTCAGGGACGTTGTTACGGCAAGTGAGTTCCTCAAGGCCCTCAACGAGATTTACGGCGGGAACGAACCAAAGGAGTGAGATTTTCTTTTTCCCCTTTGACCCAATCTTATTAAGCAGGCCCCCAGTTACTGGTTGGGGATTGGGGATTTCATCGAAACGCATTTATATATAATCGCGCTTATACAATCTGGTGAAAGCTGTGGAGTTCATAGACCGCGAGAAGGAAATGAAGGTTCTCGAGCGGGAGTGGGAGAATAGGCCGTCTTTCGTCGTTCTCTACGGAAGGAGGAGAGTTGGAAAGACGAGGCTGATGCGCGAGTTCTCCAAGGGCAGGAAGACCTTCTTCTTTACGTTCCCCGAGGCGATAAAGGAAGTGCAGATGAGGGAGTTCAAGCGCGCCCTTGCCTCGTTCCTCAGGGACGAGCTGATACTGAAGGTTGAGACTGATAACTGGTTCGACCTTCTGAGTTACCTCGCCGAGAGGGCAGAGGACTGCCTCATAGTCCTCGACGAGTTCACCTACGCCATAAAGTCCGACCGGAAGATTCTGAGCGACCTCCAGAGGGTCTGGGACGGGATTCTGAGTGAGAAAAACGTCATGCTCGTCATCTCCGGCTCCCTGCTTGGCATGATGTGGGACGATGTTCTGAGCCACGCTTCGCCCCTCTACGGCAGGAGGACGAGGAGCCTTCACCTGAAGCCCTTAGATTACCCCAACGCCCTGAAGTTTTTTGAGGATAAAGAATATGGGATACGAGCTTACATGCTCGTTGGAGGGATTCCGCCCTATCTGAGGCTCGCTTCCCGCTACTCATCGATTGAGGAGTTCGTTAGAGAAGAGTTCTTGAGCGACTACGGCCTGTTCTACGACGAACCCTACATAATCCTCGGAGAGGAGCTGAGGGAGCTGAAAAGCTATTTCTCCATCCTCAGGGCGATTGCAGAGGGCAACAGGAGGCTTGAGAGGATTGCGAACTACCTCGGCCTTCCGGCGAGGAGCGTTTACCCCTACATCGAGACCCTCATGAGGCTCGGCTTCGTCGAGAAGGAAACACCAATCCTCGGGAGCAGGAAGGTGAGCCTATATCGGATAAGCGACCCGGTTCTGCTGAGCTGGTTTGTTCTGACTTACCCCCAGATGGCCGAGATAGCCTCGGGAACCGCCAAGCTCGCCGACCTCTACAAGGTTTTCTCGGTTCGCTTTGAGGACCTCGCGAGGGAGTTCCTTCTCTTCAAGAGGCCGTTTGAGTTCGAGACCCTCGGCAGGTGGTGGTTCAGGGGCGAAGAAATAGACATCGTTGCATTGGGAGGAGACATCGCCAGCCTGATTGAGGTTAAGTGGCGGGACCTGAGCGAAAGGGACGCGGGGAGGATTTTGAAGGGGCTGGAGGGCAAAGCAGAGCTCGTCCGCTTTGATGGAAAGTTCCGGTTTGGAATCATCGCGAGGAGCGTTGAGGGAAAGGAGGGGCTGAGGAAGAAATGCTACCTCATCTGGGATTTGGAGGATTTCTACTAGCTTCCGTTTCCGGCTTTGTCGCTTTCCTTCTCCTTCCTATCGACCCAGAACCGCCTCGTCCTTATGAACTGCCTTTCCCTCTCCATGAGCGCGAGGATTAATGCATCCCCTTTGTACTGCGCAAGCAGTCGCGCGGCAGTATCCGGTCCCGTTCCGTAGCTCGCCAAGGCTAACACCGCTTCGAAGCCGTAGGTATCGACCAAATCTGCCGCCTTTAACAGCTTCCTGTAGGCTCTCTCCTCCTTCCTCTCCAGCGGTTTTCCGTGCCTCACTTTCTCAAGCACCGAGAGGAACTCCTCGGCGTCAATCGGGTGCGCCACCGCCAACATCTTTGAACCACAGCGCGGGCACTGCCTCAGATTAATGTTTTGAAGTCTCGCCACCTTCGTCTTCGAGTGCCACCCGCAGTTGGTGCAGACGAGAACGACCTCGTGCTCGAGCAACCTCTTCCTGAACAGCTCAATCAGCTCGTCCCTCTCAAGAACACCCGACAGCAGGAACTCCCCGCTCACCGTCATGTTGAGCCTCGCCAGAGTTGACGGCTCCTTTCTTAGGACGGTCTTCACCCTCAGCGAACCGGCCTTGAGCAACTCCATCACGAGCTCCGCCTTTTTGACGTCAACCTTGTCGTGGTAGAGCTCGTTGAGCGTTTCCCTCTCAATCACCGTCCCCTCGAAGAGCCTCTCGATTCTCCTTATCCTCGCGTCCCGCCTCAGCGCCCCAAAGCGCTTGGCCACGTTCAGCATTCTCCAGCGGTAGGCGTGCGAATCCCTCAGCGACTTCGCCAGAATGAGCTCGACGCTTTCGGGTTCCTGGTAGAGGTAGCGCTTGACCTCCTCCGGATTGAGCTGGAACGGAGTCTTGAAGACTATCGCGTGCCCCTGACTCCTTACGGAGAAGACCCGGCCGTAGCGGAGGATTAAGAGCGAGTGGACTATCCTCCCTATCGCTTCGTTCGCCCTGCTCCCGAAGTCCGCGTGGATTACCAAAGCTTTCGGCGTGCTCTCAACTACGATGTCCCTATCCGTTGGAAACGGCTCGTCCCTGATTTCCTCGAGGGCCCTTCTAAGCTCATCTTCGCTGAACTCAACGCCCTCCAGAAGGCCCAATGCCTTTCTGAAGTCGAAGGCTAACTCCCTCCTCAGCCTGCCGACGTCGAAGGCAACCCCGAAGGGAACCGGAATCATCTCGCCCTCCCAGCTCGGTATCGCGCTCTCGAGGCTCTTGCTCTCGCGAACCTTCAAAAGCCTCGCCTCGTCGTCTATCTTGAGCACTATCCAGCTCCGCCCGTTCATGACGAACTCCATGCCCTCCTCGAGGTCCATCACGAAGCTCTCGTCAAGTCTTCCTATGACGTGCCCGCTTTTGGCGTCGAAAACGCGCCACGAGACCTCGTCCGGAATCGTCGAGAGGTTCTCGTAGTAGTACTGGAACGCTCCCCTCCTGAGGTAGAGGAGGTTGCTCTCCTCATCGTAGCCGACAAGGCGAGCGTCCTCCAGAACATGGAGAACGTCGAGGTAATCGCTCCAGCTCAAATCTCTGTAAACATACGCTCGTTTCGCTATCTCGTAGGGCCTCTCGCGCGGAAGGCGTTTGTGTTCGATGAGCAACCCAACGACGAAATGCGCTAAGACGTCAAGCCCGCCTATCGGCTCGACCGCCTCGAAGCGCCCCTCCAAAGCTCTCTTCGCTATGATGATGCTCTGGAGGTAGTCCTCGACGTTCGTCGCTATGACGTAGCCCTCGCTGACCTCTCCAATCCTGTGCTTCGCCCTGCCGACGCGCTGAACCAGCCTGTTCACCTGCCTCGGACTCATATACTGTATTACGACGTCCACATCACCTATGTCTATGCCGAGCTCCATCGAGGAGGTGCAGATTAGGGCCTTGATTTCTCCCTCCTTGAGGGCCTTCTCGGCTCTGACGCGCGCCTCCTTCGAAAGCGAGCCGTGGTGAACCTCGACAGGCTTCCCCCAGGCCTTCAGCCTGTGCGCAAGAACCTCGGCGAACTGGCGCGTGTTGGTGAATATCAGAGCCTTTCCGTGTCTCTCAACGATTTCCCACAGCGTTCTAAGCCTCGACGCTATCTCCGGCGAGACGCTCAGCTTCTCCGCAAGCTCCCTGTCTTCCTCCTTCGGCTTTGGATAGAGCACGTGGAAGCGGTAGGCTTTCCGCCAGTTCGGCTTTACTATCGCCTCGGCTCTGAGCCAGTCCCTCACTTCTTCCTCGTTGCCAACCGTCGCCGTCATTCCGATTCGCCGGAAGTCAGCAATCTCGGCAAGTCTCTCAAGGTTCAGGAGGAGCTGAGAACCGCGCTTATTGTCTACAAGCTCCGCTATCTCGTCAACGATGACGAACTTCACGTTGCTCAGGTGCTTCCGGAGGGACTTAACCGTCAGAATCACGCCGAGGGTTTCGGGGGTGATGATTAGCATTTGGGGCGGGTTCTTCGTCTGCTTCGCCTTCCTGTAGGCTGACGTATCGCCGTGCCTGACCTCGACGGTTATTCCGAGCTTCCTTCCCCACCATTCGAGCCTCTCAAGCAAATCCCTGTTTAACGCCTTGAGCGGGGCTATGTAGAGCGCCGAAATCGGTTTTAATCCTTCCTCAAGGATTTCGTTGAAAACCGGCAGGACTGCCGCTTCCGTTTTTCCGGAACCGGTCGGGGCAATGATTAGAACGCTCTTCCCGGAGCTAACCTCCCTGAACGAGTCCTGCTGGAGCCGGTTGAGCTTCCCAAAGCGCTCTCTGATGGCCTTCCTGAGGAGGAGGTGCATGATTCAAGGGAGAACCTTCAGTTCTTGAACTTTACTGTGTTCTCAAAATACCAAGTCGAGTTTTCATTTCGTTGATTACGTTTTCCAGCGTATTTCCATTCAGCAGAGACTCTAATGCAGTAGAATCGAGGGCCAAAAATCTTCCCGTTGAGATAGCCGCGCTCAGAATCTTTTTATCTCCCGTCCATAGGGGAATACCAAGCTTCATGGCCAAGGCTATGAAGGGCGTATCTTTTTCATCAAACTTGGAGGCTATCTGATAAGCCTCTCTGATTTTGTTGGAATAAAACTCAAGCGGGATTATCTGAACCAGTGAAAAGGTCAGAAACGTTCGGTATTCAAAGTCCTTTGCAAACTTCTTAAGTTTAGTGGAGTGCCGTCTGAACTCAAGGATGACCTCTTCCGGGGCGAAGAGGGTAAGCTCGTGCTCTTCGAGAAGCCTGAATGCCTTTGATTTCCTTCCAGATACTATGATGGAAAACAGAATGTTGCTATCAACAACGACCCTCATATCAATCCCATTTTGATATATTTGTGCTTTACTTCGGCCCAGACTTCTTCCCTTGTTTCCTCAAAGAATTTCTTATCCAGGGGTATTCCTTCGGCAAGGGCCTCAAGGACTATCTTTCTTGATATCTTCTTCCCGAGTCCCTCCGCTATCCAGAGCTCGGCTTCCTGTTCCGAAACCCATTCTGGAACTTTCACGCTTATGACTTTCATGGTTTGGTGTTTCTCAATAGTGGTTATATACCTTACTCGCTTTCAACCCCTACCGCTAACTTTATAAAGCGATATATCGTTCGACATATCGGTGAAGAGATATGAACGTCACGAGGAACGGTGAAACCTATGACCTCAGCTATGCAAAGAAGGCGGCGCTCGTCGTGGTTCTCCTCCCTCTCCTCGTCATGTACACTGAGGCGATGCTCACACCGGCGTTGCCAACGATTCAGAAGGAGTTCGCGATAAACCCCAACGACGTCAGCTGGGTTCTCACAATCTACCTCCTCGTCGGAACGGTCAGCGTCGCGGTCTTTGGAAAGCTCGGCGACATGTATGGCAAGAAGAAGATGTTTCTCGTTGCCCTCGGTTTCTACACCCTCGGCGTCATACTCAACGGCTTTGCGCCGAGTTTCCGCTGGTTGCTCTTTAGCAGGGCAATCCAGGGCTTTGGAATGGCAATATTCCCGCTCGCCTTCAGCCTCGTTCGTGAGGAGTTCCCGCCCGAGATGGTGCCCCAGGTTCAGGGAATGATAAGCGCGATGTTCGGTGTGGGAATGGTCATAGCCCTCCCGCTCGGAGCTTACGTTACCCAGCACTGGGGCTGGCGCTGGACCTACCATACCGCCGCCCCATTCGCCGTGTTGATGTTCATCCTCGCGTGGAAGATACTCCGCGAGAGCAGATACATCAACCCCGGAAAGCTCGACTGGCAGGGCGCTCTGCTCCTCGTTTGGGCCGTCGTTCCGGCACTCGTCGCTGTAACGCGCGCCCCGAACGTCGGCTGGACCGCAAGGGAAACCCTCGTCCTCTTCGCTGTCTCGATAGTCGGCGCGGTCCTGCTCGTCCTCTGGGAGAAACGGGCGGAGAACCCGATAATTCCCCTCGACATCGTGACATCCCGCAATCCTGCCATAGTGAACCTCGGAATCATGTTCGCGGCCTTTGGAATCTCGATGATGAGCCAGGCGAACACCTACATCTTCCAGATGAAGCCACCGTACGGCTTCGGCAAGAGCATACTCGACAGCGGTCTGCTCATGACCCCAATGGCGGGCGTCATGCTCGTAATAGCCCCCCTGGCAGGTAAGCTGATGCCGAAAATCGGCGCCAAACCCCTCGCAATAACGGGCGCTCTCATCGCGAGTTCGGGCCTCGCAGTTCTGGCCAAGTATGCTCCACAATTCCCGCCGAACCACCTCTGGGCCTTCGTGGCGATGATAACCTACGTTGGCGCGGGAATAACGCTGATGAACATCTCCTTCATCAACGTCCTCGTCTTCAGCGTCCCGCAGAGGGTCATGGGCGTCGCGACCGGTGCCAACAGCCTGTTTAGGAACTTCGGCTCGACGTGGGGGCCAGCTATAGCGGGAACCGTCATGAGCACCTACTACACCCTCTTCCACCCGCCCGGTGCCCCATCTTGGGTTAAGATAAAGATACCGACAACGAAGGCCTACGAGGTGCTCTTTGGAACCTCCGCCGGAATCTACCTCTTCCTGGCGATACTCAGCTTAGCTATCGTCGAGGTCATGAAGGGCGGAAAGATTCGCGGGGTCGAGAACGGGGGAGAAAAGGAGGTAAAAGTTGGCTGAAATCCAGCTTTTCTTCCCCTTTTACTCTCCTCTGAAGGCCTTCAAATACAGCTCCCTTATCTCTTCTGGCCTTGGTTCAACCGGGTTAAAGAACACCAGTCCGTCGCGGTAGGCCTTCTCGGCCATCTCGTCGAGCCTCGCCATGAAAGTTTCCTCGTCAACCAGCTCGCTCAGCTTCGGAACGCCCGTCCGCTCGTTAAGCTCTCTGACGGCATCAACCAGCGCCCTCCAGTCCTTAAGTCCGAGTTCCCTCGCTATCTCGTCGTAGCGCCTCCTCGCGTAGTCGCTTCTCCCGGCGTTGAACTCCATGACGTAGGGCAGGAATATGGCATTGAGAAGTCCGTGCGGACCGAGCCAAGCGGCCTTGTGGCTCATCGCGTGGCAGAGACCGAGGCGCGCGTTGAGGAAAGCTATCCCGGCCATCGTAGAGGCGTAGTGCATCCTTTCGCGCGCTTCCTCGTCACCCTCGAGGCTCTTCTCAAGGTAGCTGAAGACGGTCTTTATTGCCTTAATCGCCATCGCGTCGCTGAAGTCGTTGGCGACTTTGGTTGTGTAAGCCTCTATTCCGTGGACGAGCACATCCAACCCGGAGTTCCGCGCTACCTCCCTTGGCATCGTCATCGGTAGCCTCGGGTCGAGTATCGCCACATCGGGCGCTATCTCGGGCGTAACGATGTTGTACTTGATTCCTCCCTTCTTCAGAACGCTCGCTCCGGAGACCTCGCTCCCGGCACCGCTCGTCGAGGGAATCGCTATGAGCTTCGTCTTCAGCTTAGGGACGGGTTTGGGCCTTGAAAAGCGGTCTATGAAGGCTATCTCCTCGAACTTCAGCTCGGGAGCATCGTAGAAGACCTTCAGCGCTTTCGTCGTGTCTATCACGCTTCCACCGCCGAGCGCTATCAACAGGTCTGGCTTGAACTCCCTCACCTTCGGCAGGAACTCCTCTATCGTTTCCACGCTCGGCTCCGCCGGAAGGCCGGCTATGGACAGAACCTCCGCTCCCGCTTCCCTAACGTAATCCTCCACCTCTCTCAGGAAGCCGTGCTTTTTCATCGAGTTGCTGGCCAGAATAAGGACCTTCTCGTGCCCGCTCGCCTCTTTCCTGAGCTTCTCAAGAGAACCTTTGCCCTCGATGATTCTTGTCTTGAGCCAGAACATCGCCACCACCGGACTAAGTTCGCGGGAGTCCTTTTAACGGTCTCGTCATTAACTTTCGCAACGTTTAAGGTACATGTTCATAGACGTAAGCTGGATGCGCTTCGGTGCCCTGCGGGAGTTTTTGGAGGTGGCTCCATGAGGCTCGTAATCCTAAACGACAACACTCCCGGGGAGGGGTTCATCAACGACTGGGGCTGGAGCGTCCTCGTCGGGGGAAAGAACCGCTTCCTCTTCGATGCTGACACGAGGGGAGAGGTAATTCTCCACAACGCTGAACTCCTTGGCGTTCCCTTGACGAACCTCGACTTCACGGTTCTCAGCCACTGGCACTACGACCACTACGGCGGCTTTCCGCTGATTGGGGAGCTGAACCCGGGGCTTGACCTCTATTCTCCGCCCATCGAGTCCGCTCCCGGCTGGGGGCTGAACGTGGTTCCCGTTGAGGGTGCGGGGGAGTTCTTTCCGGGCGTCTGGACATCTGGACCGGTCGAAAACTTCGAGCAGGCAGTTGGGGTTGAGACGAACTCCGGTCTCGTCGTCATAGTCGGCTGCTCTCACCCGGGTGTGGACAGGCTGACGAGGGCCGTTCTTGAGGTCTCTGGCCACGAAAAAGCGCACCTCGTAATCGGTGGCTTTCACTATCCGTCCAGAAAGACTCTCGATAGGCTTGCCGGGATGACGGAGTTCATAGCCCCTGCCCACTGCTCGGGCGAGGAGGCAAAGGCCTACGTGCGGAGAAAGTACCCCGGGAAGTTCGTGGCGGTGAGGACTGGAAGCGTTATCGAGCTTTAGCCTTCGGACGGGCTATGGGGATGAGCGAGAGGAAGAGGAAGACGGACGCGAGGGCGAAGTTGCCAGCAAAACCGAGCATTGAAACAACGAAACCACTCGTCAGGTTGCCGGCTATGGCCCCGAGGGAGCTCACGAGGTTGTAGGCCCCTATCAGCGTCCCCTTCTTTTCGGGTGGGGCGAGGCGGGAAATCACGGCGGTCGTTGATATGCCGATGAATGCCCATGTGTAGCCCGCAAGGAAGTAGGATACGAAGGCGAGAACCGGGAATAGGGGCCCCTTGATGGGCGTTGCAACGGCGAGCAGGAGGAACGCGAGTCCCCTGAGGAGGAGGCCGAATCTGAGTGTTCCGTAACCACCCCTCTCCTTAACGCGCCTCCCCACGCGGGTGTACATGTAGGCCGAGATTGAGGAGTTCCCTATGCTCATCAGGTAGAGCACCGAGGCCCCGAAGCCCCTTGCCTTAAGCAGGACGGGAAACTGTGTGAAGTAGAGCATGGCCCCGAACCAGAAGAGGAGGGCCGAGAGGTAGAGCCTCTCAAAACCGCAGGTGGAGAACCTCGGGAGGTGCGTTATAAAGTTCGGGAGGTAGCGGAACTTCTCGACGACGTAGCCCGCGTAGACCCCGAGGACTTTTCTGTCGAGGTGAAGTGGGACCTCCCTTATCGTCCGCATTCCCCACGGGACGGAGAGCAGACCGATTAGGCCGAGAACGGCGAAAATCCACCTGATGGGGAGCAGGTGGGACAGGATAAAACCAATCACGAGCCCGAGCACCCACGCCCAGCCACCTATTTCGTTGAACCTCCCTATGGCGTAGTCCCAGTCCTCAAGGCGGAAGACCTTGGTTATTATGAGGACGGGAATCGGGACGGTCGCGGCTATGAAGAAGGTGTAGATTGCGTTTGCGAAAACCACCGATGGAATGCTCCCCGCGAGGGCGAACAGAAAGGTCGACAGCGCCGTCCCGAGGAAACCGAGTATCAGGAAGACCTTCCGCCTGTTAAGCCTGTCGCTGAGTTTCCCCCAGAAGAGACCGCCGAGCATCGAGGACAGACTTCCGACAGCGTTGACGAGGCCGACCTCCCTCGGGCCACCACCGAGCTCCATTGTGAGGAGGGGAATTAAAGGCGCCGCCCCACCGGTTGAGACCTTGAAGGGGACGAAGGAGTAAAACCACTTCTCCGGATTCGGCCGGTGCCTCATCTGGCTCTTTCTCTCAAGCTTCTTGAGGTTCGCTCTCTTGCGCTTCTGACTGACCGGCATGGCCGCGGAAGAAAAGGAGAGAGTTTAAAAACTTAACCCTCAGTCCTCGTCCTCATCCCAGTTCCAGTCATCTTCATCTTCAGTGTCCCAGCTCTCCTCGTCCCATTCGGTATCGTATTCATCGTAGTCCTCATAGGCTTCTTCAACGCTTTCAAGGGGGTCGAACTCCTCTTCCTCCTCTTCAATCTTGGGCCGAACCTTCTTCTTGGGTGGGTACATTTCCACCACCTCGCCCCGTTCTGGGGCACTTTACGGTTAGACAACGGGTTAAAAACTTTTCTTTTCCATTTTTATGGCAATTATTCGGCTTTCTAAAAATTTTACTGGCTCCTAACATATTTAGGCCCTGAAAAAGGCCATACCTGGGAGAAAGGTTTATATACCATTAGCCAACCCGATGATGCCCCATTCCAAATATCGGGGGAATTAAACCATGGAAGCCATAAAAGCAGCCTGCTCCGGATCTTATAGGTCCAAAGAAGGTCTTTCAGAGAGTGAATCTGAGGCAGGTGAGGGGCCCGGCGGCCTCGGCAGACTCTTCCGTGCCACGGTTTTGGAGGAGCTCCTCGGCGTTAGGGAGGTCTACGTCGACTACGAGGGCGTCAACCCAACCGGGACCCACAAGGACAGGATCGCCCTCGCCCACGTTGGTGAGGCCGTTAAACACGGTTTTCCGGGGATAACGGTCGGCACATGCGGCAACTACGGCGTGGCAATAGCCTATTACTCCGCCCTCGCGGGCTTGAAAGCGGTGATATTTGTTCCCAGAGACTATACCCTCGAAAGGCTCCCCGAGATGAGGGCGCTCGGCGCGGAGGTCATCGAAGTTCCCGGCACCTACGAGGAGGCCGTCAGGGCCAGCATGGCCTTCGCGAGGGAGAACGGCTTCTACGACGCCAACCCGGGAAGTAACCGCGCCGTTGATATAAGGGCCTACTCGGAGATGGCCCTCTGGATTGCGTCAAGGGTGAACCCCACCGCGGTCTTCGTGCCCCTCGGCAACGGGACGACGATGGCGGGTCTCTGGGAGGGGTTTAAGGCTGTCGGTCTGGCTCCGAGGATGGTCGGCGTGACTACCGCTTTTGGCAACGAAATCCTGAGGAGGTTCTACGGCGATGGAAACGGAGACTTCGCGGAGACGGAACTCAACGAGCCCCTCGTTTCGGAGAGGTCCTTCGATGCCGACGGGGCATTGAAAGCCGTCCGCGAGTCAAACGGCTACGTCTTCGGATTCGCCGACGACACCGCCCTGAGGTGTGCCGAGCTGATGCGCGTCGTGGCAGGGATAAGACCCCTTCCCGCGTCGGCTTTAGTGCTGGCCGGCCTCGTGAAGTTCGTGAGGAAATTTAACCTGAGAAACGGACGGTTCGTCCTCGTTGTCACTGGGGGTGTCCGGGTTGGATGAGGCGCTAATCCTTACCGAGGGGCGTTATCTAACGACCGACGGGAAGACCGCCCACGGCCTCGTCCGCTATTCAAAGAGGTTCAAAATCGTGGGGTTGATAGATTCAACGCTCGCGGGAAAGGACGCAGGTGAGGTCCTCGACGGAATAAGGCGCGGAATCCCGATATACGCCTCTCTGGAGGAGGCGCTCCACGAAAACCCGAACGCGAAGTGGCTCATCATCGGCGTCGCAACTCCGGGAGGAAAACTGCCTGAGAACTACCGGAAAATCGTTGAGAATGCAATAAAGAACGGCCTCGGCGTTGTGAATGGCCTCCACGAGTTCCTGAGCGACGACCCCTACTTCAAGCACCTCGCGAGGCGCTACGGCGTGGAGATAGTCGACGTGAGGAAGATTTTCTACAACACGAGGATTCCCTTCACGGGGAAGATAGCGGAGGTTAAAGCGGTAAAGGTAGCTGTTCTCGGGACGGACGCGGCGATAGGAAAGAGAACCGTTGCGATAATGCTCCACGAGGCGTTTAAAGAGCTCGGCTTAAAGAGCGAGTTTATAGCGATGGGCCAGACCGGCTGGATGCAGGGCTTCAGGTACGCTATAGTCACGGACTCGATAATAGACGACTTCGTGCCGGGGGCGATAGAGGACGTCTTCTACCGCGCCTGGGTTGGGGAGAGGCCAGACGTAATCGTCACCCACGGCGAGGGCTCGCTCCTCCATCCGGCATTTCCAGGCGGCTTTGACCTGATTGCCGCGGCGAGACCCGACTTCATCGTCCTCCAGCACGCCCCCTCGAGGAGGACCTACGACGATTTCCCCGAGTTCAAAATCCCCCCGCTTGAAGTTTACATCCAGCTCATAGAGCTCCTCAGCGGGAAGAAGCCTGTGGCGATAACGATTAACTCCTCCGGTTTGAGCGATGATGAAGCCCTTGAGTGGGCGAGGAAGATAGAGGCCGAGACCGGGATTATGACGCGCGTCCCCTTCCTCCAGGGGGTCGGCGATATAGCGAGGCTTATCCTACGGCTCTCTAGGAGGGAGGTGACTGGCGGTGAGCCTGCCAGAGCTGAAGTGCTTTGACTACATCGCCATAGAGCGGCCGAGGATTTCCTCAAGGCGCATCAAAGCGCGCTACGTCCTCGGAATTGACGGCGAGGAAAAGGGCTACGAGCTCGTCCACTCCTACCGCGAGAGGATTCCTAAGATAGAAGCCTTTGCCAAGCTCATGAGCATCGTCCCAGCTATAAACTACGGCCTCTTCACGCCCGAAATTCGGTTCGAGTTCACCCTCGATAGCAGGGACATGAGGTTCTTTGAGGACATGATGCGCGTGACCGCGAGAGATATTTTCGTGAACAGAATCGCGAATCCGAGCGAGTTCTTAAGACCGGAGTTCGTGCCAAAGGAGATAAAGCCCGAGATGGCCGAGCCGATGGCGAAGCTAACCCCGGAGGGAATCGAAGAGGAGGAAATAGACTTCGAGCCCGACTACTCCCGCTGTGCGGTCATGCTCAGCGGCGGGAAGGAAAGCCTCTTGACCTACGGACTCATGAAGGAGCTCGGCTGCGAGGTTTACCCGTTTTTCTACAACGAATCCGGTGCCCACTGGCGCGTGGCGGTTCCTGCATACCGCTGGTTCGAAAAGAATGAACCGAATACAAGGAAAGTCTGGAGCAACGCCGACAGGCTCTACACCTTCATAGAGCGGAACATGAGAATCCTGCACGGCGTCGGGAGGAGGAAGAGGGCCGAAGTTTATCCAATTAGGCTGTTCTTCTTTGAGGGCTACGCCTTCGCCTTCCTGCCGCTGCTCTACAAGTACTCCATCGGGGACCTGCTCTTCGGCAACGAGTACGACGACCCCCGCTCCTACGAGCCCTTCCACGGGATAGAGCACTACAACGCCACCTACGACCAGAGCCAGGACTTCGAGCTCTACATGACGCGCTGGTTCGCCGAGAGGGGCCTTAAAATCCGCCAGTGGTCAGCGGTGAGGCCTTTGACGGGTCTCATAGTGGAGAGGATTCTTCACAGCCGCTATCCAGAACTCTTCGTCCTTCAGAGGAGCTGCCACTCGGTCCACAGGGAGGGCGACGACTACGTTCCCTGCGGAACCTGCTTCAAGTGCAACGGAATCCTTACCTTCCTGCTCGCCAACGGCATCAATCCGAGGTTGATTAAGTACAGGGACTGGCACATAGTCACGCTCCCTGAAAGGCTGAGGAAGGGCCTCGTAAGGCTCGACCGCGATGAGCTCGAACACTCGCTCTACCTAATAAAGCGCCGCTTTCCCAACTTCCCGCTCGATGGAAAGCCTCATTGGTATGTGGAGATGGTGCATTTCGACGGGAAAAGCTCAAGGATTGATGCAATTCCCCGGGAATTCAGAGAAAAACTCTACTCGATTTTTGAAGGCTACACGAGGGGTTACGCCTACCTAAAGGGGAACAAATGGGTGAGGATAACGCGTGAGGAGGCTGTTAGCGGTGCTCTGGGGAAGGAAAAAGAAAACTGAGTTGCCCCCGATTGAGGAGACTGCCAAGAACTTTAAAATAACTGAAGGGGAGGACTACCTTGATGAAATTTTCGAGTATGATCTGGCAGTGAGCAGAGAGTTCTCGCGGGCAGATCTGGGCGATGAATATACCTCGGCATACTATCGCGTTATAAACCGCCTCTTGGCTCATGGGGAGCACAAGTTCTTTGTTGCGGTGGACCCCTATGGGAGATACCTCGGCCACGTTTGGATCTGTATCATGGAGGACACAGTGGATTTTGTGCCCACGGCTTATATTTTTGACATTGAGACCAAAGTTCATAGCCTTGGAATAGGCTCGGCACTTCTCAAAAAAGCCGAAGAGTGGGCGAGAGAGAAAGGAGCCTCAAAGGTCTCGCTCCGCGTTGAGATCAACAACCCTGCCCTTGATTGGTATAAAAAGAGAGGCTACCTCGAGAGGGCGTTTATCCTCGAAAAGGAACTTTAACTTCTCGTTTTCAACCCTCCGTTCAAAAAAGGCCTTTAAATTTTCCTCCAAACTACCTTCGATGCTCGTCAGGGGAAAGGTCGTCGGAAAGAACGGCATCGCCCATTTTGAAGTCAGGAAGGAGAAGGGAGGTCTAACGCTCAGGGCGGAGTTTCCTGACGGAGAACCGCTCGACTACTCCGTTGACTGCCCCTGTCTCGAACCACTTGAGTTGGTTGGCCTTCTCCTGCCGGCCTTCGAGGAGCGCCTCGGCGAAATAGAGGGTGTTTTCGTCGAGGATATTGAGGAAGAGAAGTCTGTTCTGAGAAGGATTAGGGAGTTGCTTGGGAAAATAAGGAGAAAGAAATAGCTCATTCCTGCTCCTTGAACAACCTCTTCAGGTTCCTCTCAAACGGCGGGTAGACGACGCCCCTGTCGGTTATTATGCCGGTCAGATACCTGTGCGGTGTGACGTCGAAGGCCGGGTTGTAGACGTCTACATCTGGGGCGATTCTGCAACCGCCGCAGGTCAGAACTTCCTCCGGCTTCCTCTCCTCAATCGGTATCTCCTTCCCGCTCTTCATGCTCATGTCAATCGTTGATAGCGGTGCGACCGTGAAGAACGGTATCCCGTGCTCCTTCGCGAGAACCGCCAGGGTGTAGGTGCCTATCTTGTTCGCGAAGTCGCCGTTGGCCACTATCCGGTCGGCGCCGACTATTATCGCGTCAACCTTTCCCTGCTGCATCACGAAGCCGGCCATGTTGTCCGTTATCAGTTTCAGCGGAATTCCATCGTAGTGGTACTCCCAGGCGGAAAGCCTGGCCCCCTGAAGGACGGGCCTCGTCTCGTCCACCCAGAGAAGTCTGAGAGTTCCGTCCTTGTTCATCACGCGCAGAACGGCTCCAACGGTCCCGAGCTGGACGGTAGCCAAGCTTCCGGCGTTGCAGTGGGTGAGAACGTTGCCCTCAGGCAGGGCCTCGGCACCGTAGTGGCCCATTCTGAGGTTCGCCTCGACGTCCTCGTCCGCTATCCTCTGCGCCTCGGCAACTATGAGCTTCCTTATTTCCTCCAGAGGACTCTCGGCGTTCTCCTCGACGAGCTTCTTAATCCTGTTGAGTGCCCAGAAGAGGTTTACGGCGGTGGGGCGCGTGTTCTTCAGCAGGTCGTAGGCCCGGTAGAATCCGTCCATGAACTCGTCCTTGGTTCTGGCTTTACTCGTGTCCGCGTAGAGGGCAAGACCGAAGGCGGCAGCCGCGCCAATGGCAGGAGCCCCGCGCACCTTCATCGTGACGATAGCTTCGGCGACCTCTTCAACGGTCTTCAGCTCGATGGTCTTGAACTCCCTCGGCAAAAGCGTCTGGTCAATCATGATAACCTTTCCGGGCTCGTAGCGAACGCTCCTCGGGAGCCTCGTGAGTTCTTCAGGCTTATACCTTATCTCCACCGCGACCACCCCAAAGGGTTTAAGGGAGGAACTTAAAGCTCCTTCGGTGGTGAAAATGGTCAGGGTTTTCGTGACCGGCCCGGCAGGGGTTGGGAAGACGACGCTCGTCGAGAGGGTCGCGAGGGAAGTTGAGAGATGGGGCTACATCGTTGGAGGCATGATAACGAGAGAGGTAAGGCGAAACGGAAGGAGAATAGGCTTCAAAATCATCGCCCTCGACACCGGTGAAGAAGGAACGCTCGCGAGCCTGCGCGGAACTTCGCATTTGCCGGGGGTTCCCTTCGGAAAATACGTCGTCCACGTTGATGAGCTTGAGCGAGTTGGGGTTTCGGCGATAAGGCGCGCGCTGGTCGAGGCGGACTTGGTTGTAATAGACGAAATCGGCCCGATGGAGTACAAGAGCGACGAGTTCGTGAAGGCCGTTGGCGAGGTGCTGAACTCGGACAAGCATCTCTTAGCGGTCGTCCACAGGAGGATGGCCGACAAGTTCAGGCCCCTCGGAAGGCTTCATGTTCTAAGCGTTGAGAACAGGAACAGGGAGTTCGGAATAATCCTCGATGAGATAATGAGAGAGCTGAAGGCTAGAGGTTGAGGCTGTCCTTGCAGGCCTCGCAGACCCACTTCTCCTCTCCTTCGATATACACCCGGTATAGGGGTCCGTACTGGCCGCATATTTCGCATATTCCGTAGACTTCGGTCTCTTCCTCGACTTCCTCCTCCTCGTGGTTGTACGCGTTCAGTGCAGAGAGCAGATCCGCGGCGGTAACGAAACCGAGGGGCCTTCCAAGTCTTGTAACGAGTAGCCTTCTGATGCCCTTTTCCATCATCCTGTCTATCGCGTCGGAGATGCTGTAATCGTCTTCAATCGTCACGGGGTTCTGGGTCATTATGTCCTTAACCTTGACCTTCTTCGGGTCTTTCCCCTTGGCAACGACTTTGTCCAGAATGTCGCGATCGGTTACAACTCCGACTATCTCGTCGTTCTCCACGACCACCGCGCTCCCCACCCTGTTCCGGGCGAGGATCTTGGCAACTTTGTGAACGGTGTCGTCGGGCTTTACAATGATGGCCTTCCTCTTGACGATCTGACCCACGCTGATCTCTGCCAACTCTATCACCCCTTCGGAGGGAGTTGGGCTACACTCTTAAAAACGTTTCCTCCTCAGGAGAAGGTACGTCACGGCAAAGACCACCGCAAAGGCTAGAACCGCGCCGAGCAGGGCCAGATCGCCCCCTTGGGCGTTGTGTGTAACATTTTTCACGGGAGTTGTAGGGGAAACGATGGTTGTGTTACTCGTCACGTTCGGTGAAACCTGAGAGACTGAACCCGGAATAAACCTCCCGGGGGTCGTCGTGACGTTTGATTTAACCGCGTTAAGCTCAACTGCAGAGGTGTTGTTCGTGGAAAGGGTTCCAACGACCCTTGTTCCAGCGAACCTTTCTAAAACCTTGTAAACGAGGAGCGAAACTATCGAGGCAACGCTAAGGCTTATCACGTGGAGTTTCTCGAAGGCGGACAGCTTCTTCGTGACCTTCGGCGCCTCCCTTCTCGGCACGATGAGAATTGGCTTGTTGGAGGCCCGGTAAAGTTTAACCTCCTGGAGTTTCTTGCCGTACTTCTTTCCGGCCACTTCCACAAGGCCAACTTTTAGCATTCTGTCTATGTGGTAGCTCACCGTGGATAGGGGGAACCCAAGTTCCTCCGCGATCTGGGTCAGGGACTTCGGCTCGTCCTCAATGGCATGCAGAATAGCTAAGGCCTTCTCGTTCGTTATGATCTGGGCCAAAAGCTTTGCGGTCTCATCGCTGATCTCTATAATCTTCCCCTCGCCCACGTGGTTCCCCCGTAACAACTTGGGGAGCGAGGTATTAAACCTTTCCACGACTTCAAAAGAGTTTGGAGCTGAGGGTGAGAGTAAAAGGAAAGGGATTTAATCAATTCACGGCTTCTCGAGAACGATCTCGATGGTCGAGGTGTTGGCGGTCCTGCCGTCGGCGGTCGGAAGCTCCTCGGTGCCGATCTTGATCTCCTTAACCCTGACCTCTGGGAGGAACCTGTTCCTGACGATCTCGGCGACGTCAACGGCCCTGCTGATAGCCCTACCGCGAGCCTTAACGGTGACCTCCTTGGCACCCTCGTTGAACTGGGTTATAACGGCCAGGACGTAGTTCATAACCGGCTTCTTTCCGATGTAGACGACGTGCTCCTCAGCCATTTCTGGCACCTCCGGAAGTTTTGTCGTTAGGCTATCGCGGGCATAGGGTTAAATACTTTTCGGTTCTCTCCCCACTCCAGTCTTCTTAATGGTCGAGCCGACCTCAAAATTGTCCATTATCCCGCACGTTATTGACGCTGAGATGCCAAAAGAAAACATTTTAACCTGCTGAATAATCACAAGAGTGGTGATTACGATGGCCGTTCATCCGATTGACTACCGCTACGGGAGCGAGGAGATGAGGCGCATCTGGGACGAGGAGAACAAGCTTCAAAAGCTCCTCGACGTTGAGGCGGCCTTGGCGAGGGCCCACGCGAAGCTCGGCAACATTCCCGAGGAAAGTGCCCGCGTGATTTCCGAGAGGGCCAGCACTGAGTGGGTGAAACTCGAACGCGTCAAGGAGATAGAGGCCGAAATACACCACGACATAATGGCCGTCGTCAAGGCCTTAAGCGAGGTCTGCGGCGAGGACGGGAAGTACGTCCACCTCGGCGCGACCTCCAACGACATAATCGACACCGCCAACGCACTCCTCATAAAGGAGAGCCTCGAGCTCATCGAGCGCTACCTTAGGGAGCTCCGCGACGTTCTCATGAAACTCGCCGAGGAGCACAAGTACACCGTCTGCATCGGCAGGACCCACGGACAGCACGCGGTTCCAACAACTTACGGCATGAAGTTCGCCCTCTGGCTCGACGAGGTTCAGAGACACCTTGAGAGGCTTGAAGAGCTCAAGAAGCGCGTTCTCGTTGGCAAGATGCGTGGTGCCGTTGGAACTGCCGCTTCATTCGGGGAGAATGCCCTCGAGATTGAGAGGCTCGTCATGGAGGACCTTGGCCTTAAGCCAGCGCTGATAACCAACCAGCTCGTTCCGAGGGACTTATACGCCGAGCTGATGATGTTTTTGGCCTTGGTTGCATCAACCCTCGATAAAATCGGCCTTGAGATTAGAAACCTCCAGAGGACGGAAATCCTTGAGGTAAGCGAGCCATTTGGAAAGAAGCAGGTGGGCTCTTCGACGATGCCCCACAAGAGGAACCCGATAAGGACGGAGAAGGTCTGCGGTCTGGCGAGGGTTATCTACTCGAACGTTATCCCCGCGCTGCTCAACAATCCGCTGTGGCACGAGAGGGACCTTACGAACTCCTCCGTCGAGCGCGTTATTCTGCCCGAGAGCTTCGTTCTCCTCGACGAGATGCTCCGCGTCACAATTCGCGTTCTCAAGGGCCTTGAATTCTTCCCGGAGAACATCGAGCGCAACCTCTACATGACTCACAACCTCATAATGGCCGAGCCGCTGATGCTGAAGCTCGCCGAGAAGGGCATGGGCAGGCAGGAGGCGCACGAGCTCGTTAGGCAATTGGCCATGAAGGCCTTTGAGGAGGGAGGGGACTTCCTTGAGGTCGTGAAGGAGAGCGAGGAAGTTAGGAAGTACCTGAGCGAGGAAGATTTAGCCTCGCTGAGACCCGAGAATTACATCGGTGTTGCTCCTCAGATAGTTGACAACGTGCTTCGCTACGTTCGCGAGCGTTTATGATGTCTTCTTTAGAATTTCCTTCTGATTTTTTATTCACGATCTCTCTATGATTCTCACATTCAAAGATCAACTCTCTGTATTTTTGGGAGTGTGTTTACGTTTTGATTGTATCATATTTTTGACTTTTTTAATGATTATCTTTGTTAATTTTAGCTCTTTTTTATTTTTGATTTTTATTAACAGTACTTTTACAAAAATAAATCAGCGTTAAATTTATAACTTTTTTATTCTAATTTATTTACACTTTAAAAAAGTAAATTTTTCAAAAAATTTACGAGATTGTAGAGTATCAAAAGGGCCCAGATATATAGCACACACTGTACAGTATGCTTTTTCATGGAGTTTTGCCCCTAAAAGCCCCGATCCAAAGAAAATTTTCTTAGTTACAATTAATCGTGGTTAACAGCTATAAGCGAGAAGATCAAGACAAATCTTGAGCAAATACATTGGGTTAAAAACCAAGAACCCCGTTGTTTTGTTTATTAGAGCGGAGTTGGCCTATGGGCATATCTGAAACAGCCCTCTTGAATGGCTAATGTTGTCCAGGAATTTTGGATATAATGTGCCTTATATCCAAAATCAATGTATAAGTAAAGGCATTGCATTGGATCATGAAAGCCATCAGATTGTCATTGGGTGACTCATTACCCATTCCTCTGCTTGGCAGGTTTTTAGAGTGGATACTGCAACTTAGGAACTGGAGTGAAGTGGTTCAAGATAGAGGATAAAACCTGCATGTCTAACCCTAACCGCTGTTCCTGAATTATTCTGTTGTTCTGCATCTGACCGCCTCCTCGTCTTGAGGGGTGAGGGTTTCAACAAGTTAACCTCTCACCATTAACGGGGAGGTTTGCGGGCAATCATTCCTATCCCCGTTGCCGGTTTCTGGTTCGCCCAAAGGCGCTCTTGAAAGGACGCTCAACAGTGTCAACCCTCAAAATGTGGGGAGATTTTTGGCTCCAAATTCCATTCTTAATGTATGTTGCCTTTTCTGTCACTTCTTTGGGTATGCTAAAATATAAACTATCAAATAAAGTAACTTATAGCTTCAAAGTTCAGTTCTTTGTGGTGATATATTAACTCTTGTTAGTAGTTAACTAACTAAAAAAATTATGTTTTAATGTTTTGCTATAGACAATATTATCAATTCTAAAATTTATTTGCATTTATTTTGTATTATAAATAATCTTGTTTAAAGTTAGATTAATTAAATGTCTAAATAAAAATTTTGTCTCTTTTAATTAGCGTAACAATACCAAGCATCATTTGAGAGACATCAAATGGGGCTAATTACGTTAAATAGTTGTATTTCTGACGGGACGATATATTAAAGTACCTTCTCTTCCAGAGATCCTTCATTGGTGGTGATGCCATGCGACTGCCTTCCCATAAGACAAAGATCATAGCAACGATAGGGCCCGCATCGAACGACAGAAGGACAATAGAGAGCCTGATCAAAGCAGGAATGAGCGTTGCGAGGCTGAACTTCTCCCACGGGACTTTCGAGGAACATGAAAAGGTCATAAAAAGAATTAGAGAGGCCTCCAAGAAGCTCGGCCGCAGGGTTGCAATACTCGGTGATCTGCCCGGCGTTAAGATTCGCGTCGGCAAACTCTTAGAGGGCAAGGTCGAGCTGAGGCGGAACCAGACGGTGACGCTAACCGTTGAGGACGTGGAGGGAATGGAGGGCATAATTCCAGTGGAGTTCAAGGACTTTCCAAAGCTTGTTTCCCCAGGCGATACTATCTACCTCAGCGACGGTTTCATTGTTCTGAGGGTCGTTAAGGTCACCGAAAAGGAGGTTATCTGTAAGGTAGTTGTGGGAGGGACGCTGTACTCCCATAAGGGCATAAACGTTCCAAACGCCAGAATCCCACTGGAGGCCGTAACCGAGAGGGACTTCGAGATACTTGAGTTCATGATCGAGAACGACGTTGACATTGCAGGCATAAGTTTCGTCGGTTCGGCATATGATGTCCTCAAAGTCAGGCATTTCATAAAGGAGCGCAACGCCCGGCTTTTCGTCGTGGCCAAGATAGAGCGGCCCGACGCGGTTAGGAACTTTGATGAGATATTGAGTGCCGCCGATGGGGTGATGATTGCCAGGGGAGACCTCGGCGTTGAGATGCCGATAGAGAAGCTCCCAATACTTCAGAAGAAGCTCATAGAAAAGGCCGTCATGGCCGGAAAGCCCGCGATAGTGGCTACGCAGATGCTGGAGAGCATGACCACAGAGAAACTGCCGACCCGTGCAGAGGTTACGGACGTCGCCAACGCCATCCTGGACGGCGCCGATGCGGTGATGCTCTCGGAGGAAACTGCAGTGGGCAAGTACCCCGTTGACGCCGTGAGGATGATGGCGAGGATTGCACGGGCGACGGAAGGCTACCGTGAGAGCTTTGGCAACGTGAGGATGCTGGAGTGGAAGGAGAAGATACCGAAGAAGGGCACGATAAAGGACGCCATAACGCGGAGCATAATCGAGGCCCTTCAGGTCATAGACGCGCGCTACATACTGACGCCTACAAGGAGCGGCTACACGGCAAGGCTTATCTCGCGCTTCCGGCCCAAGCAGTGGATCCTCGCCTTCACACGGGACGAGAAGGTCGCCAACAGTTTGATGCTCAGCTACGGAGTTTATCCCTTCGTGGTCGAGAGCGACGACGAGGCTGAGATTCTTCAGGTCATAAAGGGCCTCGGTCTGGCAAGGGAAGAGGACACCGTACTGCTGACCAAAGGCGCTCCGGTGGGCAAGACCGTCGGCACGAACACCATAAGGATTTTCCAGGTGCCGTGAGTGATTTTGATGTGTTTTATTTTTACTGCCTTTTTGAGGCTGAACCGAGGGTTGCTTCGTTCCCTAACTTCTTTTGTTATTCAGGTAGCCAACTGCTTGGCTATCTCGGTCTTCCCCAAACTTCATGCTCCTTCATCCCCCCAGGCGGAGGGGATTTTTCGAAAAGCGGGCAAGAGTCCACACTGGAAAATCTCTCAAACCTTTTAAGGAATATCGCAGTATTGACAGACATAAAACACTAATTCAGGGGTGGGCCTATGAGTGAAAGCGTCCAAGTCATCATCCACCGAATCGAACGAATAGAAAAAGAACTCCAGGAACTCAAACTTGAGCTCGTTGAACTCAAGAAAATCCTCCCCCCAATCCTCGAAACCCTGCAACTAACCGGTGAATTCGCAGGCTACAAGCTCAAAGCTCCAATCCCCCTCAAAGTTGAGTACAACCGCGAGGAAAACATCTGGTGCGTGGAAAACCCCGAGCTGGAGCTCTACGGCTGCGGTGAGACATTAACTAGAGCCCTAAGAGATGCGGAAGATGTTTTCAAAGCTCTCATCGAGGAATACATCCTCGAAGACGAGGACAACCTTGACGAGGACGCCAGAAAACTGCGGGAAGCACTTCTCCGGCACGTAGAGGTGAGCTCATGAAACGAAGAGAACTCCAGAAAGCCCTGCGAAAGAAGGGCTTCATCGAAAAGGAAGGCGGCCGGCACACCAAGTACATCCTGACCGAGAACGGCAAGAAAAAGCGCGTGATGACAATTCTCAGTCGAGGGAAAGACAAAGAGGAACTCGGGCCGGCCCTCGTGAAGAGAATCATGAAACAACTCCACTTCGACGACCCCAAGAAGTTCGACGACTTCGTGAAATGCCCCATGAACTACGAGGAATACCTCAACATGCTCCATGAGAAAGGAGTAATCTAAGAAGTGAGCCCGTGTCAGACATATCCCCGAAACTCTGGGGAGCTGCGACACATGTGATACAAAGTTCTTCGACAACCTGAATCTATCTTTTTGGTTAAAGATAAATCCTGAGAGAGGGGAGTTTTAAAAAGAAGTCTGGAGAGGGTGATTAAATCAAAAGACGATGAGAAACTTCTCTCAGACCTTAATCCTCTTCCAGACCGTCCCCTGCGGTGTGTCCTCCAGCTGGATTCCGAGCTTCCTCAGCTCGTCCCTGATTCTGTCGGCCAAGTCGAACTTCCTCTCCTTCCTGAGCTGGGCGCGGACCTCGATGAGTAGGTCTATCAAGGCCTCTTCGTTTCCGGCCCTCTGCTCCTTGAAGTAGTCCTCGAACAGGCCGAAGACCTCGCCAACATCTCTGAAGAACTCCCACGCCTTCCTGAGGATGCTCTCCTTTGGTGTCTCGACCTCGGTAAGGTATCTATTGATAGCGTTGCTGACCTCGAAGACCGCCTTCAAAGCCTCGGCCGTGTTGAAGTCGTCGTCCATGGCCTCGTAGAACTTCCTCCTCGCGTCTCTTATGGCCTCGTAGACCCTGAACTCGGGCTCGTCCCAGCGGAAGGATATTTCCGCCCGCCCCATCGCCACGCGGATGTTTTCGAGAGTGTTGTAAAGCCTCTCAAGGTTGTTCTTGGCGTGCTCTATACCTTCTTCGCTGTAGTCGAGGGGCGAGCGGTAGTGCCTCTGGAGAACGAAGAGCCTGATTACCTCCGGGTCGTAGCGCTTGAGGAGTTCTCTAACGGTTACGAAGTTGCCTAAACTTTTGCTCATCTTCTCGCCGTTCACCATCAGGAAGCCGGTGTGCATCCAGTAGTGAACCCACTCGTGGCCGAAGCAGGCCTCGCTCTGGGCTATCTCGTTTTCATGATGGGGAAAGATGAGGTCGTTTCCTCCGCCGTGGATGTCGAAGCTCTCGCCGAGGTATTTGCTGCTCATCGTGGAGCACTCTATGTGCCAGCCGGGCCTCCCCTCTCCCCAGGGGCTCTCCCACTTGGGCTCGCCGGGCTTGGCCTTCTTCCAGAGGGCGAAGTCCTCGGGGTTCCTCTTGCCCTCTCCAGGCTCGACGCGCGCGCCCTTCACGAGGTCCTCGAGTTTTATCTTGCTCAGCTTTCCATAATCTTTGAACTTCCTGACCTCGAAGTAAACGCCGTCAGAGCCTTCGTAGGCGTAGCCCTTCTCCTCCAGCTTCTTCACGAAGTTGATTATCTCGTCCATGTGCTCGGTGACGCGCGGGTAAACGTCGGCCGGCTTGACCTTTAAGGCCTTCATGTCCTCGAGGAAAATCCTCAAAAAGCGCTCCGCGAGCTCCTTTGGGTCTTCCCCTGTCTCGTTGGCGCGCTTGATGATTTTATCGTCTATGTCCGTGAAGTTCATCACCATGAGAACCGTATAGCCCCTGTGCTCAAGGTAGCGCCTTATGACGTCGAAGGCAATGTAAGTTCTCGCGTGGCCGAGATGGGGGTAATCGTAAACCGTTGGGCCGCAGACGTACATTCTAACCTCGCCTTCGCGGAGCGGTTTGAACTCCTCCTTCTGCCTCGTGAGGGTGTTGTATATCCTAATCGCCATTCCCACCACCGGGGCCTTTTGGGAGGGCCTTTTTATTAGCTTATCGCCGCGGGAAAGCTTAAAAACCAACTCCACAACTCGGAGTAGGCAAGAAAAAGGGGGTTGTAAAGATGGTCAAGGTCGAGAAGGGAGACGTCATAAGGCTCCGCTACACCGGAAGGATTAAGGAAACCGGCGAGATTTTCGACACCACAGAGGAGGAAATAGCCAAGCAGGCTGGCATTTACAAGGAGAACGGCGTTTACGGCCCCGTTCCGATAGCTGTTGGGGCAGGCCACGTTATAAAGGGGCTTGATGAGCAGCTCGAGGGCCTCGAGGTTGGTAAGAAGTACGAGATCATCGTTCCGCCCGAGAAAGGCTTTGGAAAGCGCGATCCGAAGCTCATAAAGGTCTTTACCCTCGGACAGTTCAGGAGGCAGGGCATAATCCCGTTCCCAGGAATGCCGGTCGAGATTGAGGGTGAGGGCGGCAGGAAGATTAAGGGAAGGGTTCTCACAGTCAGCGGGGGCCGCGTCCGCGTTGACTTCAACCATCCCTACGCCGGCAAGCACCTCGTCTACGAGGTCGAGATAGTGGAGAAGGTTGAGGACCCGATAGAGAAAGTTAAGGCAATGATCGAGCTCCGCCTCCCGAGGATTGACGCCAGCAAGGTCGTCATCGAGGTGGGCGAGAAGGACGTCACGATAAACTTCACGCCCGTTCTTGAGGAAATCGATAAGAACACCCTCGTCCTCGGCGAGATACTCCTCGAGAGCGACCTCAAGTTCCTGGGTTACGAGGAGGTAACCTTCAAGCCCAGTGTTGAGGAGCTCCTCAAGCCTCCGGAGGAAGCCGCCGAGGAGAACGTTGAAGAGAATGTTGAGGAGCAAGAGGAGACTGAAGAGGTGCTCGCTGAGACCGTCCAAGAGGAGAAGGCCGAGAGCGATGAGACCGGTGAAGTCAAAGAAGAGACCGAAAATAAGGCAGAGCCCACCGAAGAGATCGTTGGGGAGAACGAAGCGGGTGAAGCAACCGCACCTGAGGATGACGAGAAGACGGGGCAGTGAGCCCCTCATTTTCCGCTTTTCTTATTGGTTCCGCCGAGAGGTTTATAATTTCGGTCGTTGGAGTACTATTCTGGTGGGAGCATGGCGGTGACGAGGGAGCGCTTTGAGATGCTGGTCAGGGATCTCGTCGGCAGGTTTTCACAGGCTGACGAGAGAAAGATCAGAGAGGCCCTGGATGCCTTCGTGAAGGTGACGGAGATACCTGTCTCGTACCTCAACCCGGCCTCTAGCTATCATCCAGTGGTCGTCTTCAAGAAGAGGTTTGGAAACCTTGAGAAGAGCGCGATGGTGTCCCTCCTTGAGTTCAGGATCCTCAACCGCTACAACATGCCCGGCTGGAGGAGGGAGGTTGAGTTCAGACTCGACAGGGACGTCGTGCTCAGGGAGAGAGTTGGGGGCATAGAGGCTGTTCTCATCGGCGATCCGACCAGGCTGGCGAGGCTGAGGGACGTGATGATGCGTATCCTCCAGCAGATGAGCACGAGACCGAGGAACTTCGTCATGTTCTACAGCCACGTCTACATGGACTTCGGCAACAACCGGTTCATCCACCTTGAGATGAAGGGGAGCGACGTCTTCGTGAGGCTGGTCAACCTGAACTTCACCGAGGCCAGCAGGCTCCTGGGCAAGGCGATTCCCTACATGGATTCGGTCTTCGGCAACAAGAACATAGACTTCTACAAGCTCCTCTTCGTGTACTCCTCTGAAACCGCTGGAACGTTCGACTGGTTCTTCCACAGGTACGTCATGCCCCGCCTCAACCCCGAGCAGAGGGAGTTCCTCAACGACATGCACGACTATAGGAACTTCATAAGGCTCCTCTACTCCTACGTTGCGAGGCTCAACAAGGATCGCCTCGGCGACGAAATCGGCATAAGGGTCGCGAGAAGGGCCAACCCTAACAGGCCGCTCGAGATAGGCATAGCCTTCACAAACCGCGGAATCGAGGTCAAGAGGTACCCGGGAACGGTAACCATAAGCTTCATGGTGTGATCGATGGGCCTGCGGAGAAACCCCTACGTTCTGTTCGCTGTTCTTCTCCCCCTATCCTTCGTTCCCAGGTTTTTTGACGGTTCCCTTGAGAGATGGGCCCTCTGGCTCGTTTTGTGGTACCTTCTCGTCCCCCTGGCAGTTTCTCTGGTTCTCGGTTTCAGGCCCTCCGATGTTGGACTAAGGTTTCCCGACGATAACTGGAGGGTTTTCTTCGCCTTTCTCGGCCTGGCGGTTGTTATGAGCTTTGCCGGTCTCGCGGTGCCCTCAATGGTGGCCTACTACCCGAACTTTGTCTATTCAAGCTGGATGGGGTTTCTATGGAAGGAGCTCGTCATAGGCGTCGTCATGTTGGCCCACGAGGCTTTCTTCAGGGGATTTCTGCTCTTTCCCCTCGCATCCGAGAGGAAGTGGGCGGCGATCCTCGCCCAGGACATCCCCTATGCCCTCGTCCACCTCGGAAAGCCGGCGGTTGAGATCCCCTATTCCTTTCTCGCCGGGATACTCTTCGGCTGGATGGACCTCCGGGGGAGAAGCTTCCTCCAGAGCTTTCTCCTGCACTGGCTCGGTTCGGCATTCTTCGACGTCCTCTGTGCGCTTGTGAAAGCTGGAATGCTTTAGGTTCTGGGAGACGTGGTTGAGTCGGGTATCCTCAGACACCCGAGGGGAACGGCCGTACCGTTGCATACGGCGCTGAGCAGGAATTTCCCCTTCTCTTCCTTTATGATAAGCCGCGCACCGAGCACGTTTCCGGTTACTCTGTCCGGGTGCTCGGGACTCCACATCCTGAGACGTTTACCAAATAGAACGTCGTTTCCTCAGTTCTGTTTTCTGCAACCACCATGATCCTGAGCCTGTAGAGGGTGGAGTTCATTGACTCTAGGAATCGTTCGGTTTCTTGAAGAGGTTATCGGGGCCATCAGCCAGCCGGAAAATGTTCCATTTATCTCCGCGCTTCCAACGGTGCTCGTGAAGGACGAGCTTTCGCTGGTTTGAGTCCTGGGAGAAGAAGATGTTGGGGCGTTCCTGGCACCGTAGGTCTGGGTTTGAGTTATTCCCGGGGTCGAGATGCACCCGCTAACGAGTGCCCCGAGGAGAATCAGAACAAGAACAATGGCGTTTGTTTGCCCGTACTCCCACCGTGAGCGTTAAAGAATTAAAGCTTAAAAGTATTATGAAACTATCTACCAAAGACCAAATTATTCGTAAAATTTATAAAACTATCCATCTATTGTATCATGTATGTCCGAATTCATTCCTCAGATAATACCTGATGTGCCTGTAGAAGATTCCTTTAAGGACTATGTTACAATAGTATCAGAGATAATAACCAATAGCGAGCCTCCGAGGTTTACAATTGGGGTCTTTGGAGGGTGGGGTATAGGAAAAACATCCTTTCTAAAGTCCCTTGAAAAACATTTGAATGACAATCAAAAGAATATTGTAGTTGTTTTTTTTAATGCATGGAGATACGAGCGTGAGAATCACTATGCAACGCTTCCATTATTGAAGTCTATTTATTTTGCACTCAAAAACTGGGAATCAAAGAACTCATCTCTTAGGGAAACTACTAAAGAGAAACTAAGGAAGACTCTTAGAGTCATAGAAGGAATCATTAAAAATACACAAATAGGATTTGGCGTACCTGGAACCCCCGTATCAATTTCAACTGGCTTTGGAGGTTCTTTTGATTCTGAAAAAGAAAACGTGGAGATACTCTCGGAGATTTCTCCCGAGAAAAATATTTATTATGATGTACTCAGGTACTTAGAAGATGCCATTAAAGAACTTAGGACAGACAATCCCAAGTTTAGAATAGTAGTACTTGTTGATGACTTAGACAGGTGTGCTCCTGATAAAGCTATAGAAATCTTAAATTCAATAAAAATATTCTTGGATATTGAAGGGATTATATATGTGATTGCATTAAATCCATATGTCACAAAAGCTCTCCTACAGAAGTATTATGAAAAAGTTGGATACTCTGAGGAATATTCATCAGAAGATTATCTTAGTAAATTCTTCCAAGTTCGGATAAACCTTCCAGAATGGGACAAAGAAGAAATCGCAGAAAAGATAATTGATGATATATTTAAAAAGACAAAGTTAAGCT
Source organism: Thermococcus sp. AM4 (assembly GCF_000151205.2). Classification (NCBI taxonomy): domain Archaea; kingdom Methanobacteriati; phylum Methanobacteriota; class Thermococci; order Thermococcales; family Thermococcaceae; genus Thermococcus; species Thermococcus sp. AM4. The sequence continues at coordinate 840,173 of NC_016051.1, read as the reverse complement.
ATGAAGTAACTACCGAAAGACTCAATAAGATACGAACAAAAATTGTTAATGCTCTAGAGGAATCTCTAACTCCACGAGAGATAAAAAGATTTCTAAATACTTTTATATTAAGATATGCTCTTGCAAAGAGCATTAACAAAAAAGAAAAACTTGGAATTAAGAGCGATGAGTTGTTGGAAATAGTCTTAGACATGAGTATCATTGACTATCTGTGGCATGAACTAGTTAGTTATCTTGAAAAAGGTAGCGAGGAAGAATTTTCCCAACTACAGGGAATCGTTAAGAAAGAAGATACTAATTTAAGCGATTATGATTTTGATCTTAAAGAGGAAGATATTGAAAAACTAAGAGATCTACTAGGAGACTCTCCTCTATTCAAGCAAGAATATCCCGTGATAAAAAAGATATTAAAAATCAGATCTACAATAGGAAAAGATACTCAAGAGGATGAGAGCATATTTCTCGATGTGCCCTTTAGTACTATCAAAAAACACATTGACTATGAAAATCTCCATTCATTAGCATTTACGCATACCCTTAATCTATTATCAAAACATTATGGTCATAACAACATACTAATTGAACCTGTAATTAAGGGTGCAGACCGGAAAAGAATTAGGCCAGACATTATTGTAATGACTGAGTATGGATACATACTAGTTGAGATTAAAATTGCTCACAGTAGACGCAATCTTGACATGGTACTCCGCAAGTTCCTTGACATCCATAATAGCGCACCAAGATACTTAGGAAAACCCCTTGAAAAAACTGTAGTAGTGTTATATGGTTTAGATTCCAAAGTATTCCGCTATCTTCATGGAAAAATATTATCGCCCCCACTATCCGCCAAAGTTGAGATAACTAGGAATCTTGATGCCATAAAGGATGAGAGAACAAAAGGTAAGCTGGTTATCATTCTCCAATCAATTGAAGAAGTCACGCAAACTGAAAATTACCAAGATATTTTAAAATAAAAACATTCAATGCAGCATTCCCTCGAGCTTCTCGACGAACTCGATGCTCCTCCTGAGGTCGGCGAAGTACTCCTTGGCCTTTTCAACGTGCTCCCTCTCGACCCTTCCGCCCTTGGCCAAGACACTCGCCGGGGCGAGGAGCTGGACCGCGTAGCGCAGGCTGGTCTTCTCGCCGAGCTCCGCGAGGTACTCTATGGCCTCCTCGCTCACCTCAATCTTCTCCTCCCTCGCGCGAATCTTGACTATCTCCCTGATTTCCTCTTTCTTGTAAGGTTCGGTGTTGATTATGAGCAACCTGTCGAGCATGTCAACTGGGATTCCGTGCGGGGCCTCGATGTCGGTGCCCCTTATCTTCGTCCTTCCCCTGTTGGTGGCCAGGATGAGAATCGGCGCGAGCTCGCTCTCCATGGCCCTCGCAAGGAACGAGAATGCCTCGATGTCGAGCATGTGAACCTCGTCTATGAAGAGCACTCCAGGAACAAGCGTTGCCCTTCCCTCTTCAATCCAGCTCTTAACAGTCTCGTCGACGCGCCTCCTGACGTCGTCGCTTATCTCCGCCCCAGTGCTGAATAGCAGGCCGAAGATGTTTCCGCGGGCGTTGGCAACGTCAAGGTCGTGGAGCGTAACGGTGTAGGTGAACTCCTTTATCTTGAGCACCGGACCGCTCGGAAGGCTGACCTTGCGCTTGAAGAAGAGCCCCTCTTCCTCCTTCGTCGTCCCGACCTTCGAGACCTTGCCCGTTTCGGCGTCAATCTGTATGACGTCGCCTTCCTCAACGCCGAGCTCCATGAGCTGGTAGGCTATCTCCCTGCCGGCCCTTATCGTCTTCTCGTCGTCCCTCGTGCGGAGGGTTATGATGACGCTCTCCGGAATCTCGACGTAGGGGTTGAACGGGTGCCTCGTGCGCCTTATCTCAATCTTCTTGACCTCGCCCTCGTAGACCTTCCTCTCCTCGCTGATTCTAACGCCTATCGCCCGTCTCATGGCCTGCTTGAGGAACTCCGTCTTGTTGACTTCAGCGGAATAAATCTCGCTTCCCGCTATCTGGACGAAGGGAACGTCCTCGCCGAGCTCCCTCGCTATACCCATCGCTATCGCCGTTTTACCGCTCCCGGTCGGGCCGACGAGGAGGATTCCCTTGCCGGCGAGCTTTCCGCGCTTTATGAGCTCGACCGCTATTCCGGCCGCTTCCCTCGCCTTAACCTGGCCGACCATGCCGTCGGCGATGAACTTGGCCCTTCCGTTCTCATCGAGGCCGAGGCCCTTTATGTGGGAGTGCATTCCAACTCTCTCAAAGGAAACCTTAGCGACCTCCTCTATGACAGCCGGCAAGGTCTCACCCCCTTAATCTTTCCGAAGGTAACTAAAAGAGGGGATTTAAAAATTTGACGATCACATGTGGGCCTTCCAGAAGCGCTTTATCGTCCCGAAGGCTTCCTCCTCCGGGGCGTAGTCCTCGGCCATCTCGGCCAGGAGACGGTGTTCACTGGCTCTTCCGCGAGGGGTGAATGCGCGCCTCAGCGACGGGAAGGAAGCAACAACGGCAGCACCCATCGAACCAACGATAGATGTCGCTCCGTAGGGGGAAAGAACCCTCCAGAGGAAAAGGCCCGATGCCAGAAGAAGGGATCCTAAGGTGAAGTTGACGAACCTCTTGGGCAGGGCTATCGGGAATTCGGCGTAGGGGATCCTCCCATCGGCGCCGTCCACGTAGGCCAGATACGTGAAAAAGCCGTATTTATACCTGATTCGCCAGACCGGATAATAGACAAGTCCGTCAAGGTGGACATCAAACGTTGGCATTCCCACCTCAACGTTGCTCCAGTGGAAGTACCGTCGCGCTTCGTTCTTGAGGATGCTTCTGAGTTCATCCTTGAGTCGTTTCACGGCCTCGGAGGCTTCAATCGTCTTTTCAAGGAGCCTACCTTTGACGTGTCCATCGAAATACCTCCTGCCCCTCACGGGTAAGGGGTAGTTAACGAGCTCCTCAAAGCCCTCAACTGCGGGCACGGTGGCATAGTTGAAGAACTCAACGTAACCTGCCCCTTCTTTGGAAATGATGCCCCTACTAGCAACTCCCCTTGCCTTCACGAAGAAGACATAAAATGGAACATAGAGGAGTTCTCTCTCAATGATACGGGCTTTCCATTCAACGTCGGTCGGGGACAGGCGCTGGAGGCGTATAAAAGATGCCAGCACGTTCCAGGGATTTTCGACCCGCAGGGGGTAAGTAAACGTTCTGGATTCGCCGAGTTTTATCTGGAATCCGCAGTAGGGACACGTCACCATTTCCCCTTCCGCCTCGAACTCGGCACCGCAGTTAGGACACCTGATTTTCATCTTTCGACCCTCACGTCACGCGCCATCTTCCTCCCGTAGCCCCTGGCCAGCTCAAACCCGAAGTAGGCGAGCAGCGCCGGGATTATCAGGGCCAGGGGTGCCCCCTGTTTGGCATGGGCAACGAGCCCCCAGTATTCCACGTTGCCGTAGGGGGTTGAGAACAAAGCCGCCACACTCACTCCCACCAGCGCCGCAAGGCCGTACGCCATCTTCCGCCAGACCCTTACAGGCTCAAGGGCGAGTACTTCCCTCCCTTTGTGGCCGTCGTATGCAATGAAATACGTCCCGCCCCCGATGTCGTAGTAAACCTTCCAGAGCGGATAAAATACGAGGGCAACCTCCTCAACTTCCCCGCCGAATCCGAAGGCCTTTACCTCGGTGTCCCCTGGAGCATGGATTTCCTTGGCCCTGTCCGACGCCCTGTCTAGGAGTGCCGCCTTTGCCTGCTCCCTTCCGAAATCGGTGTTCAGGAATTCCGGTTCGAGTTCCTCCCACTTCTCTGGAGTGAGCTTTGATATTGGCCGTACGTCCATCATGTACCTGAGCGCGTCCTCAATTTTCTTGAAGGTGAGGTAGCCGCCCCTCTCAAACTTCTCTGCCAGGGCTTCAACGGCTATATCGTAGACTCCCCTCCTTGCGGGGACGCAGACGACAGATTCCTCCCGGAATTCCCGGGATCTGACGACCCTTTTCGTCTTGTTGCCCTCCCTGATTTTGTCCACGTACCTAACGTATCCCCTTCCCTTTACCCTGCCGAACCACAGCGGAACGTAGAATCCCTCAACCTTCGCAACCTCGATCTTCCCGCGGAGGCCCAGGTAGTCCCTGTCCCTCCTCACGCGCTCCCAGAAGAGGCGCAGGATTTCCTTCTTTGGGAGGCTCTCAACAAAGAAGACGTTCTTTTCGGTAAAAATTCTGTCGTAGGAGTTAGGATAGCCGCAGTATGGACATACAACGATTACGTCCTCTGGCGTTACGTCGAGGGGAGCCCCACAGTGCTCGCATCGAAGGACTTCCATTTACCATCATGAAAAAGAAATATCGGGACAATTTAAAGTTTTTGGCTCAGGCCGTCGATCCCGGGCATCGGTACCCCAAAGGCCAATCTCATCATCGCGTTTTCGGGTATGGTGGGAGTTATTAAAGGTTATTCCCTCCACCCGTACTCCCCTATCAGCGGGACGAAGGCCACTCCCCCGTGGTTTCTTATTTTTATCGAGCCGTCCGCCAGTTTGATAACCTCAAGGAGATCCTGCCACAGGTGGTAGCTTCCAACCGGGATTATCAGTTTGCCCCCGGGTTTAAGCTGTTCTATGAGGGGCTTCGGCACTTCCGGCGCCCCTGCCGTAACCACTATCCTGTCGTAAGGAGCTTTTGGGGGAAAGCCCTTGCTGCCGTCTCCGGGAATAACGTGGACTCCCTTAACTCCCGCCCGCTCTAGGTTCTCCCTTGCAAACTCGACGAGCTCGGGAAGCCTTTCAACCGTGTATACCTCTCCCTTTACGAGCTCGGCCATCAGTGCCGCGTTCCATCCGCTCCCGGTGCCTATCTCCAGGACGTTCATACCGGGCCTTAGATCTGCGAGCTGGAGCATTATCGCCACCATATGCGGCGCGCTTATCGTCTGTCCCCCGGGAATTGGCAGAGGTTCGTCCAGATGGGCGTATTTCCGGTATTTATCCTCGACGAAGAGGTAGCGGGGCCATTTCAGGAGGGCCTCCTTAACCCGTTCATCGCGCAGAATACCCTCCAGTTCAAGCCTTCGAACCGTTCTCTTCCAGAGCTCCCTGAGTTCCTCTTCCCTCATCGGAACACCATAAAAATATGGGAGCCTTCTCCCTTAAGCCTTTCTCAGATGGAAGACACCAGAACCCTCAGGAGCTGGGTCGTTTCGGTCTGGCTGTTTATGCCCATCATCTTGCTCATCAGCACCTGTCCCGCGTACATTCCCGCGGCGAAGATCCACAGGAGGATGACGAAGTACTTCAGCGCGACTATCCAGTGGCCGCCGTCGGCGGTCTTTATTGCTATCGCCGAGAGGAACGAGTGGATCACCATTATGGTCAGCATCACGTACATGACGAAGCTCATTCCAGCCGGGGGGATAACGTGGATTATATCGCCTATGTACTCGGTTGGCACCTTGAGCTGGGCGAAGAGGGTGTTTATCGAGGCCGCAACCTGGAACGAAGCCGCCAGGGCGAAGGCGAACGACGCCGTTAAACCGTAGATTATGCCTATGAAGCTCGCCATGCTCTGCTGTCTCTTTCTCCTTAGGCGGACGAGCCTCTCGAAGTTCCTGCTGATGACGAGACCGACGTAATCCGGCTCGGCTCCGAGCCTTATCGCTTCCCTGAATATCTCCGAGAAGATGCCGATCAGCCAGCTCCCCGTTCCCGCAATGAAGAAGTCCCAAGCCCTTTCCCTGTCGACGCGTATGGCGAGCCTCCGGTAGAGGGCCTTTATGTCGTCCGTAAGGGATCCGAAGTCGTGGGCGCTGAGGTACTTGAGGACGAGGACGAGGGACGTTCCGCTGGCAGCCAGGGAAGAGCTGAGGCTCCTTATAAAAGCCGCGAAGTTCTCGTCCTTCCTGAATATCGACTGCTCCTCCTTCGCCGCAAGATGTCCGACGTAGTAGAGGGGCGTGAAGATCAGGGCGACGGCGAAGGGTTCTGGTATATCAAACCTCGGGGCGATGAAGAGGTAGTACACAAGTCCCATTATGACGACGCCAAGAGCGGATATCTGGCCGGCCCTTTTGAGCCTCTTCATTCTCTCCGTTTCTATTCCCTTGGTGTCCGCCCATATTGGATCCTCGGGCATTCTAAACTTTATGACGAGAAACACTCCTATCTCGGCCGCGAGGATTATCGCGAGGGTGTAGAGGGCCAGCCTTCCGATGTCCTGGCCCGTTATCAGCGGACCGATGATTATGAAGCTCGCCATAAAGACGACAGAGATGATTATCGATTCGTATATCTCCTTGAACACGTCCAGATCGTAGAGGGCACCCTCGTAGAAGGTCTCGTAGTCGTCCATGACGGTTTTCTGCTCCTGGAAGAGGTACTCTTTCATGTCCACACCGCTGTCGAGGGAATAGGCGAGCCTGTCCAGGAAGTCCGCGAAAACTTTACTCGGTGTTCTCCTCGCCAGGAAGCGGAAGGCCTCGGGCATCGAACGGTGAAGCTTATCGACGATAATGTAGACCTTCTTCAGCTCGCTCGCTATGGCGCCGAGCTTTGGATCGCTCGCGAGCACCTTGATGAGGTCAGCCCTGCCCATTTCGCTGGTTGAGAGGACTGCGAAGTAGGTTATGAAGTAGGGGATGCGGGAGTTTATCGAGATCTTCTTTGAATCGGCCTGGATGTATGGGTAGAGTGCGGCGTAGATGAGCAGAACGACGGGAATGGCGTAGAGCATCATTGTGAGCGCGGACGAGAGCATGAACAGCCGTGATATGATCGAGGCGACTATGAAGAGAACCGCTGAGATAACCACGTTTGGAATGAGGATCTTTCGAACGTACGTCTTCATGTCGAGGTCTGCCTTGGTGAAGACGCTGATCTTCTCCTTGTCGGGCATGGTCATCACCTCAGAGCCTGAAGCTCAGGCCCTCGATACCGCGCTGGTAGAACGCCTTGATCTCGCGGTAGACGTCCCAGTAGTTGGTTATGCCAAGCTCCACCATTCTCTGCAGGATCCTCGCCCTGAGGAAGAGCTCGTTGTATATATCCTTTGGATCCTCGTAGCCGGCTATCTCGGCTATCTTCCTCTCGAGAATGTAGGAGTTGTTGAATCCGCGGAATATGTGCCTGTCGTTGACCGGATCCCATTCGAAAACGTTTCTCGTGGCCACTCCACCCAGTTCCTCGTAGTAGCCCTCTATTTCGACGACGCTCACGGTTCTCCTCAGGAACTTGCCCTTCAGGTAAACCGCCTGCTGGAAGACAGCTATGTTGAGGTTGTCGATGAAGGTTATCGGAACGTTTATCGGGTGGCCTGTGAAGCGCTGTATCATCTTCTTGACGTCGCCGGCGTGAAAGGTGCTCATAACCGGGTGTCCTGTCTGCATGGCCTGGAACGCTATCGCTCCCTCGGCACCACGGATCTCACCGACGATGATGTAGTTGGGCCTCGAACGCAGGGCCGCTTTGAGGAGGTCGAAGAGGGTAACCCTGCTCTCCTCGGGACCGCGTTCACGGGTGATGAGCCTCTGCCACGTGGGGTGTGGAACCTGAACCTCGGGCGTGTCCTCGGCGGTGAATATCTTTGAACCCGGCTTGATGAAGGGAATTATCGAGTTTAGCAGGGTGGTCTTACCGGAAGCGGTCTCACCGCAGACGAAGACGCTCATTCCGTACTCGAGCGCTATCCAGAGGTATGCGGCAACCTCTGCGCTCAGGGTTCCCCATGATATGAGCTGGACTATGCTTATCGGCGTCGCAGTGAACTTACGGATTGTGGCGCTCGGACCCTTGAGAGAGATGTCTGGCGAGTAGATTATGTTGATACGGGAGCCGTCGGGGAGGGCTCCGTCCACTATCGGGTTCCTGTCGCTTACGGGCCTTCCAATGCGCTCCGAGATGTTCTTGAAGTAGTCGGCTAGTTTAACGTTGTCGCCGAAGGTTATGTTGGTCGGCAGGGCCTCGAATATCTTGTGGACGAGCGAGACGTAGTTGGCGCCGATGATGTGGATATCCTCGATGTAGGGATCCCTGGCGAGGGGCTCGAGGGGGCCGATTCCGATGATGTCTCGCTTTATGAGGTAGCGGAACTTCTCCATCTCCTCCTTGGTGAGGCTGAAAGGTTCTTTCGTTCCCGGAATTTTCCTTTTGCCCTTTACCAGCGAGAGAACGGCCTCGTCGTAGAGGGCATCGAGGAACCTCTCGAACTCCTCCTGATCCTCAGGAATGTTTCTGGTTGGGGCGATTTCAAGTATGCGGTCCTTTATCATGTCGTACTTCTTTTCCTCGATTGGTGATTCTATCCTGGGCTCTATGACGATGTACTTCTTGTCGGTCTTCTGGTCGCCGTAGATGTGGATGAATATTGGATCGCCGACGGGGTAGAGTATGTTGGGGTACATTATCTCCTTCATGTCCCTGCTGAGCTGGGCGTGGAACTCCGGCATTTTGCCGTACTTTTTCCTGAAGCTCTCCACGTACCTCCTAAGGTGGGGGTTCCTCCGCATTGCCTCCTCCAGCGTGTCGCTCTTGATCACCTGCGCCATATCACACCACCGCCGCGATCTCCACTATCAGCCCCACCTTAGGCTCCACGCGGAAGGGGATTATCTTCTGGAAGATGCCCTTGGCGTTGTTGTACTTCACTATCATCGCCGAATTCTTGAGGTCGCCACCGAACACCTTGACGTTCAGCCGGATCAGGAGCGTTGCGGCCTCCTCCAGCACGAAGAGCGAATCCCTGTCGATCTCCTCGGTGTTGGCGGTCATTATTATGACCTTGTCGAGGGAGGCCAGCTTCTTCACGTAGAGGAGGAAATCCCGGATTGCGTTCGGTTCCTGCTCCCTGGAAAGGAGCGATGAAAATGAATCGATGATCATGACGTTCGGCTCCCAGAGGCGGGGCTCGCCAAGAAGTCTGCTCAGAAACTTTCTCTTCTCGCTAACCCCGCTCAGGAGGGGATAGAGCGACACAAAAACGAGCTTCTTCCTGATTAGAAAAGGGATTATGTCATAGCCGAGGGAGGTCATCTGCTTTATGTACTCCACCGTGGTGTACTGACTTGAGATGTAGCTCGCGTTGTAGCCGTTCATTAGAAAACCGTAGAGGAGTCTCTGGACGAATATTGACTTCCCCGTCCCCCTGTCCCCTTCAAGGAGCATGATAGTACCCGCTGGAATGCCGCCGCCAAGGCGTCTGTGAAGCTCATCGCCCTTGAGCTCGATCTTGAGCAGTTCCTCGACCATCACGATCACCCCCGCTGGCTGATTTTATTTCACGTCTCGAAGATCAGCTCCCTCTTGACACCGTTCTCTAGGACGACCAGGATTTTGTGGGTGCCCGTGGGGAGTGCAGTGCCCAGGGTGACTATGATCTGGCCGACTTCGTAGGGGTTGAGGTATGTGATCGTGTTGTTGTTGATGTCCGTGAACGTCAGGTTTGAGGGCGGGACCAGGTTTCCATCTATGAAGACCTGAACCGCGTCCGGGTTGAATGGGAACTGGATTTTCCCCGTGTTTTTCACGTAAAACGTGTAGTTGTACGGCCCCGTTCCGTAAACTGGGATGTTCGTGGGGTCGTTGATTATCGCGAAGTCCGTTCTGAGCTTGTCCGCCATGAGGGCTCCCCGATCGTTTATCCCATGGGCTATGTCGGTTGTCACGTATGTTAATGCCCCCGCGACGGTACCGGCAACGATAACTGCCACGATGAACATTATCAGCTCGCTGGCGGGTCCTCCTGCCGCCATCAGCTCACCTCCACTGGACAGGTTGTCACTGGCTGGGAGTCCAAAACTACATCACCCTGTGTTGTTGAATAGTGGTATTGTATGATGAGCTTGCATCCATTCTTGAATGCTAGTATTACGCGGTGAGAGTTTGTGTCTGGAACGCCATTTTGGACATAGATTGCGTAGGAGTTGCCTGGAATCAGATATTTGAGTTTTGAACTCGTGACTCTGTTATGGTACACACCATCGAGGAGTACATCTATTACGGTCTTTGTGGGGATTCCCCCATAGGTGAAATCAATTTCCAAATCATCGTATCCGTCCCCATCAATGTCCACACGGTTGAGATCTATCACGTTAATGCTAAAATGAACCTGAGAGACTCGGAGATTGTACCAGTCCTCCTGAGCTGCCTGAACGTTGTTGTAGCTGTTGTCCCAGGCGGTGTAGAGCGTTGTTGCCGCGATCAAAAATGAGATAAAGATTATCGCTGCACTCGCTGAAACGCTGAAGCCCATTGTACCCTCCCCCGCTCTGCTATTGCCTAGTCAGATGCCGTAAAACTCGTCCAGTGTCTTCTCCAGGAGCTTTATCTCCCTCTCAAGCTTGTCGAGGACGTCCCTGTTGATCCTCAGCCCCCTGAGCCTCTCTATGAAGAGCAGGCTTATCAGGTGGTCCTGCACGGTCAGCTTGTCGGCCGGCTTCCACTCGGGGTCCCTGTGGTGCGGCCTAGTGCCCTTGGCGTAGCGGAGCAGCTGGTTGAGCACTTCCTCGCTTATCCAGCCGATCTCGTAGTAGAACTCGAGGACCCTCTCCAGGTTCTGTATGCCGACCCTGTCGATGAGGAATCCGAGCCACTTGAGGGCTATCATCGTTGATACGACGTCCTCCGGGAGCTTCTCGAGCCTGGCCTTTCTTGGCTCCTCCTCGAAGAGAAGGTTCGCAATATCCTCGGGAATCTGGAGTTTTCCTTCTGCCATCTCAACACCACCTTCTTCGGCTTTTTCCTCCTCAACAACTTCGGGGGAAGGCGTAACCTCAACAACCTCCTCGTGAGCGGGAACCTCTTCAACAACCTCTTCCTCGGGCGTTTCCCCAACAACCTCAACTTCTTCGGGCTTTTCGGCTTCTTCAACCTCTTCGACTTCTTCCTGTCTTTCTTCCTCGGTGATCTCTTCTGCCCCCTCGGCAATCTCCTGTACCTCTTCCTCAGCCCCTTCCTCAGGAGCGGGAACCTCTTCCTCTTCTTCCTCTGGTTTCTCCTCCACTGGAACTTCCTCAACTTCCTCGGCCTTTACTTCCTCGACCTTCTCCATGGCCTCCTTGAGCTCCTCCTCCGTGACTGCCTCCCCGCTCTCCAGCTTCCTTTCGAGCTCCTCGACCTTGGCCTTTGCCTCCTCTATGACCTCCTCGGCAACCTTTCCGCTGAGCTTCTCCTCGAGCTCCTCGACCTTTCTGTGAAGCTCCTCAAGCTTCTTCTTGGCTTCCTCCGAGAGTTCCTCCTCTTCCTTCTTCTCCTCTTTCTTTTCGAGCATCTCCTCGAGCTTTCCGATCTTCTCGTGAACTTCCTCAACCTTCTCGGTGACCTCTTCGGCCTTCTTCTCCTGAACCTTGAACCTAGCCTCCTCGAGACTCTCTATGAGCCGGCTGAGCTGTATGCCGAGTTCCGTGAGCCTCTTGCCCAGTTCATCGACGCGCTTGCTCAGCTGCTCGTACTTCGTGGCCTGGTTTCCGTAGGTTTCGAGGACCTTCTTGACGATCTTGTCGAGCTGTTCCGGCGTGAGCTGGTCCTTCCTGGCTATCAGCTTCTCCCTGAGCTCGTTTATGACGACGGTGGGTACCTTGCCCTTGAGCTCCGAGAGCTTGGCGTTGATGTCGGCCTCGGTGACGAACCCCGCTAGCTGCATTGCATCACACCTCCGCCAGCACCTCGTAGATTATCGAGTCTATGTCCACACCATACCCTGCCAGCACCTTGATGTCGTTCTTGACCTGGGCCAGCTCCATCTTGAGGTTCTCCAGCTCCTTTCTGAGCTCCTGTATTTCGTTGCTGAGCGGGTTCTCCTGCCCCATCTGCTCCTTGAAGGGGTTGATCTCCTGGCTGATGACCTCGTAGAGCATCATGACGTCCTTGATGGTCTTGTCGAGCCTGTCGATGTCGTCGCGGAGCTCCTGTATCTGCTTCTTTATGGTGTCGATGCTTATCTTTATCCTCGGGAGGTCGTTCTCGATCTCGTTTATCCTCTCCATGAGCTGGGTTATCTGCTCGTTTTCCTCCCTGTTCTCCACGGTCTCTTCGAGCTCCTCGTACGTTACTTCCTCCGCTTCGGGGGTGGCCACTTCCTCCTTTTTCTTCTTCCCAAATAAAGATGAAAGGAAAGCCAGTGCCATTCTGCCACCCCCTTTCACTGCAGTGTCAGTATCTTGTCCGTGTAGGCGTGAGGTGTTACGAAGTCCACGACTCCGGCGGCACCGTTCTCGGGTATCACTTTACCGGTAACGTGAGTGGCTGGCGGCAGTCCAGCGCCCTTGCCAAACCCGGTCGTGTTTATCAGCAGTGCCGCGATGTCACCCCAGTTCAGGACAGGGTGGTCCTTGTTGTTTATCATGCTGAGGTCTGAGTCCTGAACCACAGCTATGCCGAAGTTCGTGCCGGTCACGTTGACCCAGACGGGCAGGGTGAACACGTTGTCTATGTCCCCGGTGTAGAACGCGTTGGGGTTGTACTTGAAGACCGTCATCTTGGAGCCGTCGCTGAGGACGACCTTGACGTAGCTGAGGTCGATGCCGCTGCTTCCGGCGTTGGGTGTGACGTATATAACGAGTTCAGTTATGTTGCCGGCGCTGGGCGGACTCACGGGGACGTAGCCGTAGATGTTCATAACCTTGAGTCCGCTGGCAACTTCCTGGGTGGTCTGTCTGCCGGTGCTCATGGCCTTCTGCTGGAGGTAACCGCTGGTCGCTATGAGCACTCCAGCGGCTACTGCCGCCACTAGTACCATCGCTATGAACACGATCAGGGTGCCAATGCCGATGGCACCGCGTCTTCCTGGCATCTTTCACCACCTCACTGGAGCTGCATCACGTTCTCGCTGAACGTGGCGGGTGTCGTGAAGTCGATAACTCCAGCGGCTCCCCGCTCGGGTATCACCTTTCCTGTTATCTTTGTGCTCGGGCCTATGCCGTTACCGCCATCGCTCTGGAACATGTTGGTCCATATGCAGAGCGCCACCATGTCACCGAACTCCAGCGTGGGGTGGGTGTCCTGCATCTTACTTCCTATGTCGTTAACGACGACTATTCCAAAGCTGGCGGTGTTGTTTATTGCCGTCCAGATGGGTATCTCGGTCACGTTGAAGAGGTCCTTTATGCTGCCCGGGTTCAGGAACTGGGCGGAGTAGTTGTAGACCACGAGCCTCTTCCCGTCGCTGAGCACTATCTTAACGTTACTGAGGTCGATTCCCTCACTTCCGGCGTTCGGTGTTACGAAGATGGCCATCCTCTCAATGAGCCCGCTGCTTGGGGGGTTGGTCGGTATGTACCCGTAGATGTTGACGATCTTCAGCCCGCTGGCGACTTCCTGGGTGGTCTGCCTGCCCGTGGCCTGGGCCTTCTGCTGGAGGTAGCCCGCTGTACCTATGATAACTCCTGCGGCTATTGCAGCCACTAGGACCATAGCTATGAAGACTATCAGCGTGCCGATGCCGATTGCTCCCCTTCTCATAGCATCACCTCCTGAAAATCCTTAAAAGAACGAAAGGGAAAATTAGAGAAGCGCTGGGATCACTGGAGGTCAATAACGTTCTGGGTGTAGGTGCTTGGGGTTGTGAAGTCGATGACGCCTGGGGCACCAAACTCGGGGACGATCTGTCCGCTTATGTGGGTTCTGACGGGAATTCCACTCATGGTGCTGAAGACTTTAGAGACATCAACTGCAAGTACGACAATGTCACCGGCACTGAGGGTCGGTGCAGTCTTCTGAACCGACTTGTCGTAGTCCTGAATAACGATTATTCCAAAGGTGGTGCTGGTGAGCTCGGACCAGTTGAAGGTGTTTGTACCATCGTTTAGGATGTTGTTGAAGATGTTTGCAACGGGTCCCTTAACATAGGTGTTAGCATTCTTGTCATAGTGAAGGATTGCCTCGGTAACATTGTTACTGAGTATGACCTTGGTGTTGCTGAGGTCAATGCCCTTGCTTCCAGCATTGGGGGTAACGTAGATGGCGAGCCTTGTTATTTTGTCCTTGTCCGGAGTGTAGCCGACGACGCTGGTGACCTGTATTCCGCTGGCGACTTGTTCGGTGCTCTGTCTGCCGGTGCTGGAGGCCTTCTGCTGGAGGAAGCCGCTCGTGTTAATGAGCACTGCTGCAGCCACTGCCGCCACTAGCACCATCGCTATAAACACAATCAAGGTGCCTATTCCGACGGCACCCTTCCTCTTCTTAAGGAATCTCATTTCCCATCACCTCCTCACTGCAGGTTCACTATATCTGAGGTGTAGGTGCTTGGGGTTGTGAAGTCGATGACGCCTGGGGCACCAAACTCCGGAACTACTTTGCCAGTTATGTGGGTCCTCACTGGAATTCCATTGCCGAATATTGCGTTAGTTCCTCCTACGGTAACAGCGAGGATAGCTATGTCTCCGGCGTTGAGTGTTGGAGTGCTCGGGCTCTTCCAGAGCGAGCCGTCGTAGTCCTGGACGACTATAAGGCCAAACTTAGTCGCATCAGTAGCTGGGTCTGGCCAGACCGTTCCAGAGAATATATCACTGCTTGCGTTTGCATAGGTTCCTGAGTACTTGAGAACTGCCTGAACTGTTCCGTTGCTGAGTATAAGCTTGGTATTGCTGAGGTCAATGCCCGAGCTGCCCGCGTTTGGGGCGACGTAGATAGCGAGCTTGTCGATCTTTCCGCTGCTGACATGGCCCGTAACTTTCATGACCTGTATTCCGCTGGCGACTTGTTCGGTGCTCTGTCTGCCGGTGCTGGAGGCCTTCTGCTGGAGGAAGCCGCTCGTGTTAATGAGCACTGCTGCAGCCACTGCCGCCACTAGCACCATCGCTATAAACACAATCAAGGTTCCAATACCAACCGCACCTCTTCTGCTCTTGGCCTTCATCAGCCATGCACCCCCTGGGGTTGTTTGCATTAATGATTACAAGCTTTGGATATAAAGCACTTTTTTGTTCTTAGTGGTGTAGCTGGTTATGTAGGTGCATATGTAGGTGAACCTCGCTCTTTGGAAATCCCCTAAACAAACTTTGAAAATCCTGCAAAATGAATTATATTCAATGAATTGGCCACAGATTAAATGGACAAGTGCTGGAATGCATACAATTTAAAACCAAAAACGTTATATAGTATCCAAACAAACAGAGTGTTGGCTGCCATGGATGATCAGTGGGCCAGTAAAATCAGCGGGCTAAAGGCCGCAGAGAAGCACTGGAGGTGGGGGAGAAATGGCCGTAAGGACAATGATCATAGACCCGCAGGTATTAAGATCCCTCCACAGGAGTGAACTGAGGAAGAGAATTCTTCTGTACCTGAATGAAATATACCCGTCGGCAACGTACCTTTCTGAGATCGCCAGGGTTGTTGGGTCCGATCCATCGAACGTTCGGGGGGCCCTGGTCGGACTGGGAAACCGCTACAACGGCGAAAGCTCCCTCGTCTACCTCGGTCTCGTCGAGGAAATAACCAACGGCGGCTTCAAGTACTACAGGCTCACCGAGTACGGAAGGCAGGTGGTTGAATACCTCAAGGAATACTACAGGTATTACAGGAAGTTCATGTGAGGTGGTCGGCATGGACAGCTTGGAAAGGCTCGTTCCAGTGGTCGATTCCAACATCGAGCAGATGGTCAGGATGGCGATACTCCACATAATACAGCTCGGCACAAAGCACGGCATTTTCAAGGTCCTTTCAAGGGAGCCAACTCACAGGGAAGTCCTCGATTCCGTTGGCATACCGAACAGAAGGCTACTCCTTGAGTTTCTGGACACCCTGAAGGCCATAGGTATTGCCGAGGAGCACGAGGGCAGGTTAAAGCTCAACGGGTTCTCCTACACGCTGAAGGTCCCGCAGGAGCACTACGATACGCTTTTACCCGGATGGGTTTCAACGCTTGAGGAGATATACAGGATGGTAGACTACGCGTTCATAACGCCAACGCATCCCCACGTGCTCATGGACTTCGACAAAGATGCTGATTTCTGGGATATAAGGATGACCACGGACTTCGCGGATCTTTACAGAAAAGCCATCTCAGCCGCTGCGGAACTCAGACCGGGGATGAGCGTGCTTGATCTCGGCTGCGGATCGGCCGCGCCCAGTTACTTCGGAAGAATCGTGGGTTACGATGGCTTCTACACCGGAGTTGATTACTCCTCCGCGATCCTGGAGATAGCGAGGAGCCGCGCTGAGATGGACAACCTCCCCGTTGAGCTGAAAGAGCTCGACGTCCGCCTGATACGGCCCGTAAACGAATACGACGTTGCGGTTATAAGCTATCTCTTGGAGTACCTGAAGCCCGAGGACTACGGCAGGGTTCTGAAGAGAACTCTGGAAACCCTCAAACCCGGTGGACGGCTGATTATCCTTGAGCCCTTCAGAGAGGAGTTCAGACACATCGAGGCCCTGGAGTTCTTCGAGAGGCTGAACAAGGACTTTGTGGGCTTCCCCCGGAGGGAGGAGGTCATCAGGGCTATCGAAGGCAACGGCTTCGACGTCTCCATAGAACCCCTCGGTCGCAGCCTGCTGAGAGTGACCCTCATGCCCTGATCGTTGTATTTTTTCCAAATGTTGATCATGGCCGCGAGTGGGTATTGTAGATTTTCCAAAACCGCGGAGATTGGTGGAGTGTAGCTACACAATTACCTACACATAAGGGTTTTAGTTTACGAAAAACACAGTTTAGAGGGAGGGACGATGGCGCGAGTACTGATAGTTGACGACGCGCTCTTCGCAAGGATCCTGCTCAGGAAAATATTCACCGAGGCGGGGCATGAGGTGGTGGGAGAAGCCTCAACGGGTAAGGAAGCGGTTGAGCTATACTCGAAGCTCCGCCCCGATATCGTTACCCTCGACATAATAATGCCCGACATGGACGGCATAACAGCCCTGAGGGAGATAAAAAAGATCGACCCCAACGCCAAGGTTATCATGATAACCTCCGTGGACAGCGATAAGAAGCTTATAGAATGCATCGAGGCCGGGGCGTCCGGTTATATAGTCAAACCCTTTGAACCCTCACAGGTGCTCAAGGAGGTCGAGAGAGTACTGTCGGGCCAGGAATAGGCGGCCGGCCGGGGGAGTGAGACTGAGAAGGACGATAGGGCCAGGGTTCCAGGGATCCACCGCCCGGCCGGCCCTTTACGGGGGTGGGCGTCATCGGGACAAACTACATCGAGAGTTTCCTGGAGGAGGCAAAGGAGAAGGTCGCCGAACTCAAAGAGCTTTTTTCCCGGCTTAGGGGTGAGGAGGAAAACCTCTCGAAAACCGTTGAGGATATGATACGAAGTGCCCACACCGTTAAAGGAACGGCCTCTCTGGCGGGGTTTCCAAAGCTCACCCAAGCCGCCCACTGGCTTGAGACGATTCTGGACATGATACGCGCAGGGGACCTCTCCCCCGACGAGGAGCTTCTCTCCATAATCTGGGAGCTCATCGTCACGATTGACAGGCTCATACACTCGATCGAGGACTTCGGGGACGAGAGGGAAGTTGAGCTCTCCCCAGTGATAGCGAAGGCCACGCTCTACCTCAAAAACGCCTCCAGAAAGGCCGGAAGGCTTCCCCCACTGAAGGTTGCGCTGGAGAGGAGGTACGAGGTGACGGTGGACTTTGAACCCGTGCCCGAGAAGATCCCGGTGTGGACCTTCGCGGTTCTGTCCAAACTTCAAAGACTGGGCCGTTTGGTCTCCTCTGATCCCGACGTCAGCGACATCATAGAGGGCAGGGTCAAACCCGGGGAAAGGCTCAAACTGGTCATTGAGACTCCATTAAGCCCCGATGAAATAAGGGAAGAGCTTGGCTCCGTGAACGGTGTCAGGAAGGTGGAGGTGCAGGGACATGAAGGACAAAACGGAGGGAAAGGAGAAAGGCTCCGGCTCAGGGTTTACCTTACAGAGGAGACTCCTTTTAAGGCTGCACGGGCGCTTCTTATCATCCAGGACCTCAGGAAGGCGGGTAGGCTCCTATCGGTGAAGCCCCCTGAGAAGGAGATAAGGGAAGGTACGCTTCTCGGCGAGGGTTTCTTTGAGGTTCTTCTTGAAAGCAACATGCCCTTCGAGAAGATCAGGGAGCTTATCCTCCGCCACCCCTGGGTTAAGGACGTGATCAGGGTCGAGGGGCTGGATGAGGATTTCATGGAGACGAGATCGCTCCCAGAGAACGCCTTTAGACCCTCTCCAATCAGGACTCGGAAAAGGACGGTTCCCGTTGATGTCTCCGCCCTGGACGAGCTCCTCTACTCCCTCGGCGAGCTCGTTGCAATAGAGGAATGGCTGAGGGACGTTGTTTCCGGCGACTGTGGCCCGGAACAGATGGTGGAACTGAGCAACAAACTTTCGGAGGCCGTGCAGAGGCTGAGGGAGACGGTAACGTCCATGCGGACGGTGAGGCTAAAGAACAGGATAGAGGAACTGGTCCCCTCGATCAAGAAGCTGGCCGAAGAGAGGGGGAAGCGGGTTGGGGTCGTTATCATTGGAGAAGACGTCGCCGTCGATAGGGCCGTTGCCGCCGTCGTCTGGGAGGCCCTCGTGCACATACTCAGAAACGCAGTTATTCACGGTATTGAAAGGACTGAGGAGAGGGTCAGACTCGGGAAGCCACCGGAGGGGCTCATTGAGATAACAATCGTCCCTCATCCGAGCTACGTTGAGATCAGCGTTAGGGACGATGGCAGGGGCATCAACATCGCTGAGGTCAAGAAAAGGGCCGTTGAAAGGGGCATAATAACGCCGGAGGAAGCCAAGAGGCTTTCCCGGAAGGAGGCGCTCATGCTGATATTCAGGCCTGGAATGAGCACCGAGAGGGAGGTTTCCGAGGAGAGCGGGCGGGGCTTTGGGCTGAGCGTGGTCATGGAGTCCATCAGGGAACTTCACGGCAGCGTCCACGTGAGCAGCGAGGAGGGCAGGGGCACTGTGATAACGCTGAGGGTTCCTGCTGATGTGCTGATCCTTCGGGTTTACACCGTCGAGGTCGGGGGAAAGAAATACGCCGTCCCCTCAATAGGGGTGCTCGGCAAGTTCAGACTTGGAGTGGAGAGCGTCAGAAAGGTTGGAGGTGTCTACGTCGCGGCCGTTGAGTCGGGGATTTTCCCGGCTGTCCTTCTCCATGATGTGGTTGAAGACTTCGCCCCCCTGCCGGAGGGGGAGGTTGAGGGGCTCCTCTTCCAGTTCGACCGTGAGGGACGGGAAAAGGTGCTCGTGCTCGTTGATAGAATTCTCGGGGAGAGGGAGACGGTTGTCAGGTCGCTCCGTTCTCTGGTTCCCTTCGGCGAGCCCGAGGAGAGCGTGTTCACCGGGGTGATAATACTGGGGGGCAATGAGCCGGTTCCGCTTATTGATCTGATCAGTCTTATGGAGGGGTTGCTGCGTGAGAAGGGTTAACCTCGTGAGGGAGCTGCTTGAGATCGCCCTCAGAGAGTCGCTTGCCAAAATCGATCCGAGCGGCAAGATGGAGCTCTCCGAGTTCCGCGTTATCTCGTCCTCAGATCTGGTCATTGAAGGTCTCTTAGAGGGCGTCAGTTTAGTGGGCTTTGCCATAGGTGAGGGCCCGGAACTCATAATGGCCTTCGACTTCGAGAACTCCTCCGCCATCGTGAGCCGCCTCCTGAAGCTGAAAAAGACCGGAATTCTCGAAACTTACGACATAAGGGATCTCATGGAGTCCCTTCTCAGGGAGATGGGCAACGTCATAGCCGGCCAGTTTGCCAGCAGGCTCTCGAACATCATGGGCTACGATCTCCTTCCCAGCGTGCCCTTTCCTATAAAAACCGTTGATCAGCTCGAAAGGATCCTGAACTTCCTCGGAGGAGGAAAGAGACTTCCCGTCTTCGTTGGGCTGGTGCACGACGATCACGGGAGTAATCTTGACGTCTACATCATCCCCTCCGCTGGCTTTATCGAGAAACTGGCCGAGCACCCCGAGCCCTTCAGGAGAACCTTTAGGCGGTCCAGGGGGGTTGAATATGCCCGCTGAGGTGAGGGCCCGGGCTGAAGTTCTCAGAGACGGCAAGAGAACCAGGAAAAGGGAGGTCGTGGTCACCTTAAGCCACAGCGGCGTTTCCATGAGATTCGTGGATGGAAAGCTCGGTGAGGACTTCTTCTCCTTCTCCCTGCTCGAGGATCTCGGTTTCCTTCCCCCTTTCCCCTGCGATGAGCCCAACTTCACCCTTCGCTTCTCAGACGATCGAGTTCTGATACTGAGCGTTGGGGACAACCCCCTAATCTACGACAGGGGAAAGTTCGAGGCATTCATCCACAGGATCTTCGTTGAGCTTTTGAACGGGGTTCCGGTCTTTGTACGGAAGCCCGGGGAAGACTGGAATGTTGCGTACCTGCGCGTAATCGGGCCCGGGCGTCTTTTAGCGGTTGGGAAGGAGGGGGAGAGACTGATAAGCTTCTCTTCGGTGGGCGAGGCCTCCTGCGAGAACGGCGTGTGGAGGCTTAGAGTTCACTCCCCCTATGGCACGGAGGAATTCGAGGTCAAGATCGAGGGGAGGAAGGTCAGGCTCTTCGTTCTGCGCTACCTCCAGCGTTTTTCTCCTCTGAGATGGGGCTACCTCGCGGATCTCTCCCGGGAGTTCCCCTGGCTCGAAAGGGAGCTGCGGTGTCCAGAGCTTGAGCCCGTTGAGAGGGAAGTTCTCGATGCCCTGCTCACGGGCATAGACCCGCTTGAAGTGCCGCGCGTTCTGAGGATGGATCCAATCGACGTTGAGAGGATCTACGACAGTTTGATAAGGAAGGGGCTCCTACGGATTAAGGGCATAAGAAAGGTCGTGGAGCCAACTCCCCTGGCAAGGAAACTTAAGGAGGGCGGTGAAGGATGAAGGGAAAAGCCCTTGGACTGGCTTTGATGCTCTTGCTGGGATTTCTCGCGCCGGTAATGGCGGAGGAGAACCCCCTGCTGTTCAAGGGGACCGTTGGAGAGAACATCCCGTACCAGAAGAGCATAGAGGCGGTTGCCATCTCAAACGGCACGATCTACGCTGCCTGCGATTACAGGATGACCGCCGGAAAGGAGCTCATCGGGATCTACTACCTCGGCCTCATGGCCGCGTATTCGAGCAACGGGAGCAGGCTCTGGGTGAACGATTCGGGCTACGTGATTAAAATCCGGCCCCTCCGGAACGGGGTTCTCGCTGGGGGGCTCGGCGGTTTCGTGTTCTTCGATAAGAACGGCCGCATAAAGGCCAACTTCCCAACCCCCAACAAGCTGTACGACTTCGTCATGAGGGACGGCTACGTCTACGGAGTGGATGGGGACATCTGGTACACCAACGGCACGTTCAGCAGTTCGGGGGAAGTTTTCAAGGCCAGACTCCTCGACAACGGAAGCCTCTCCCTCAAAGGCGGCTGGAGGGTTAAGCTTCCCACTATGCCGGGCAGAATTAGAGTGGGGGATGTCGTTTACGTGGGCTCGGGCCTGCCCTCGGGATACTCCGCCCACTACCAGTTCGGCGCGCTCTACGGCGTTTCCTACGACGGCAGGTTACTTTGGAACATCAGCACCGGCTGGTGGGTCAGGGACCTGGAGGTCTGGGACGGCATGGCCATAGCGGGAACGGGCTTCAACAACACCCGGGGCTACCTCCTGATGGTCGATGGAGAGGGCCACGTGCTGTGGAACGAGAGCACGTTCTTCGTTGAGGATCTCCTCGTCGTTGGGGACACCCTCTACGTTTCGGGCTTCGACGGAAGGAACGGAAAGGTGGCCGCCTACGACCTGAAGGAGAGGAAGCTCCTCTGGAGCGAGGACTTCCCGTACAGGGCCAAAACGCTCGCCTACGGCGACGGCAAGCTCGTCGTTGGAATCGGCAGGTTCGAGAGCAGGAAAGAGGGCAACGTCACGAAGATCTACAGCGAGGGGGGCCTGTACGTCCTAAACCCGGAAAACGGAAAGGTTCTCTGGAAGGACCTCAACGTTGGCTACGTCCGGAGCTTGGCGATCGATGGAAGCTTAGTGGTCGCTGGAACTGGGAGCTCGTACTTCTACGTTCTGGACCTGTCAAAGATTGGAAAATCTAAGGGCATCTGCGGGCCGGCCTTCATCGTTTTCCTGTCCGTGCTCGCTGCTTTTGCCGTGAGGGGTGGTTCCCATGGAGGAAGAGCTGGACGTTAGGGAGGCCCTCGCGACGGGCGAGAAGCTTGACGAGGTTATAGTCCGGGCCTCGTACGACAAGGACGTCCTCGATCAGGTGATAAAGTACCTCGACGACGACCTCTGGATAGTCCAGAAAAACGCTCTGATAGTAATAATGAACGTCATCGAGGATCATGAGGAGTTGATCGACCCCCTGCTCAGGAAGCTGCTCGTGATGATACGGAAGAGCGAGGCGATACCCCTTACCCTTGAGATAGCGAGGGCCATCGGCGTGCTCTCCAGGATCAAGCCCGAGCTCGTCAGGGGCGCAGTCCCGGTGATCCTCGCCAACTACCGCATCGGCGATCCGAAGATCAGGATAAACATGGCCTACGTCCTCGAGGAGATCATGCGGAACAATCCCAGGCTGCTCGGCAACATAGCGAGGGAGATAGCCTCGATGCTGACTTCTCCCGATGAGACCGATCGTCTCGCGGCCCTCAACTTCATCTCCGCCCTCGCTGAAAACCAGACCCGCTACGCCACTCCTTTCCTTCCAAGGCTTCTGTCACTCCTCTACGACAGGAACGAGATAGTGAGGATAAGCGCCGTCGAGACGCTGACGGAGCTGGCACTCAAGAGCCCGAAGTTCAGGAAGATCATCAAGGTCAAGTTCCAGGAACTCAACGACCGCAGCGAACTCGTCATGGAGAAGGTTAAGGAGGGCCTCATGAGGATAGCCCTCGCCGAATCAGAGGAGGAAAGCGGTTAGGACTTTTTCCTGCCTTCCTTCTTCTCCCTCAGATAGGGATAGCGCATTATGTGGCCGCACTCAAGGCACTTGACGACCACGTGGGGGTACGGCCGGCTCCTCAGCCTTACCCTTGCGTTGACGCCGGGGACGAGGAATGAGTGGCACCTCTTGCAGTACCGCCTCTTCCACTTCCTCGGGAGCCTTATCTTCGCCTTCTGCTGGACGGCGAGGGCTATCTCCACGTACCTGTTGGCCAGCTCCCTGCTGTACGGAAACACCCTCTCCGCCATCGTGAAGAGCGTCTCAACCCTCTCCCGGGCGATCCTCTTCTTCTCCCTCTGCTCCCTTTCCCTGATGAACCTCTTCTTCCCCATTCCCATCACCGAACGAGCTTTAGAACTCCCGCGGAGGGCTCGTAGAGGTAGCCCTCCCTCACGAGCGTCTCGATGATCCTCTCGGCGGCTTCCTCGGAGAACCCTGCCCTTATGAGCTCGGCCCTGAACGTTTCCCTCGCAACTTCCCCCGTGAAGGTTGTTGAGGCGAGGTTCCTGAAGAGCTGGAGCGCCTTTGCGGCCCGATGATCGCCGGGCATGTAGCCCCTGTAAAGCTTCAGCAGCCTCTGGAGTTCGCTCTGGGGCATGGACGAGAGAACCGCCATCCAGTCGTTGAGGATCTCGTCGTTGAGCGTTTTTACCCTTCCGAGGTGGCTCCTCCTGACCTTCCCATCCAGCCTCGCCATCGATCCGAGGAGCCGAAGGCTCAGCTCGTAGCGTATTCCCACGTCAAAAACGCCACCGGGAATGGTGAGCACGTCAAAGGCCCACCCGTACTCGTTTCTCTTCTCCA
Organism: Thermococcus sp. AM4; assembly: GCF_000151205.2. Classification (NCBI taxonomy): domain Archaea; kingdom Methanobacteriati; phylum Methanobacteriota; class Thermococci; order Thermococcales; family Thermococcaceae; genus Thermococcus; species Thermococcus sp. AM4. The sequence continues at coordinate 816,537 of NC_016051.1, read as the reverse complement.
TTAGCCAGTCCTCGAACTTTCTCTGGAATGTCTCCCCAAGTTTTCCGGACGTCGAGAGGCTCTTTATCCGCTCCCTCTCAACGAAGATCGTGACGATCAGGTTCGGCAGGTAGTCCCTCAGCATGGACTCGTTTTCGAGGTAAGGGCGCTCGTCCTCCTCGGGAATAAAGACGAAGGGTGTCTCCGCCCTGCTGCTCAGGCCGTCTGTCGGGCTGGCCCTCTTCGGAAGGGCGAGCATCCCGGCGAGTTTCTTCGCGAGGATCATCCTTTCGGCGTACCTGCTCACTTTTCCGGGGGTTCTCGGAACGTAGTATCTCACCGGCGTGCCGTTTGGATCGAAGATCTTGAAATCGAGGTCAAGGAAACCGTCGGTAAAGACGCTCCTTTTCCCCTTCCTGAACCTGAGCTCCTCGGGGAGACTTGTGTAGAGAAACCTGAGGATCCTCCAGAGGGTCAGCAGTGAACCTTCCCGGCCCCTCTGACCGAGGATCGAGAGCTCGTACCCCTCGCTCCATCCCCTCGGTGACTCGAGCACGGGCGGCGAGCCGTAGAGGGCGTAGATGAGGCCCAGCTGGAACTCCCTGTTGGTGTATATCGAGCTTTCGATGAGCTCCTCCACCTCGTTCGGGCCGAGTGCCATCTCCCTGTAGTCCTTCCAGTAGTCCGAGTAGTCCGCGCTCCTCAGCGAGAGGGCCCGGATCATTCGGAGGTTTCCCCATGGGTACGGCTCAAGGATCCCCCTGACCTCAACGTACGAGCCCGAGAGGAATTTCCCCCCTATCGATGTTTCCGGCCCGATCCTCACGACGATGTATGGTCTCGGGGCGCTGCTGGGGAGTTTTCTGAGCTCGCTCGGGCTCAGGGCGGAGAGCAGGTAGTACGCGGCATCTTTGGGTGCGTTTGGAGGTTTTCTGAGCAGCAGGAAGCCCCTTACGGTTATCTCCTCCCCGTTGGGAGTCCCCTGCAGTTCGGCTATGAAATCCCGGGCTCTCTTTTCAGGTGTCAGGGGTTCGCCGATTGGGCTTGCGATCCTCATGAGTTCAAGGTAGAGCTCCTCCATGGCGTTTTAGATTGGCGGTTGGATCTGATAAACCTTTGCCGGACCGCAAAGTTTATAAAGTCATCTCTGGAGGGAGGTATCGGCACGGCGGCCATGGCGGCGGGGTTACACCCGGTCTCGTTTCGACCCCGGAAGTTAAGCCCGCCTGCGTTCCCGGGTGTACTGCCCTCCGAGAGGGGGCGGGAAACCGGGAACGCCGCCGGCCACTAATTTCTCCGTGCTGGGTTCTTCTAACACCTGCGTTACCTCCGTCCTTAGGAACCGCCTACACAAAAGCTATATAAGTTCTGGATTCGTTGAACACTTTGATGGGAATGTTCGACAAGGGAAAGCAGGGAGTTACATGGGACTACCTCCGGGAGAGGCATCCAGAGATTCTTTCGGAGCTTAAAACCCTGAGGGACTGGGATACCGTTAAGGCCGTCGTCCCGGAGGCCGAAAAGTTAGGCGACTACTCACTCTTCTCCCTCCAGGCGCTGGCCTCTTTCATAAAGGAGTTTCACATCGAGCGCGGTCTCCTCGGGGAGCGAATCGAGTCCCTGAGCCAGAAGCTTGAGGACACGAGGACCGAGATGAGGGAGCGCGATTCCGCGCTGGAGAAGCGCATAAACGTTCTCGAAAAGGGCCTGAGCGATGTCCAGAGGAAAACCCTCCTCATAGAGGGCATAAGCAACCTCCTGCCGAGGATAAACGAGCTCGAGGAAAAGCTCGAGATGAACCAGGCCGAGATACTGGCGAGGTTCGAGAAGAGCTACCTCCGCCTCATCGAGGAGAAGGTCGAGGAACTCGTGGACCGGCGCATAAGGGAGCTTGAGGGCTCTATTCTGGGCTTCAGCGGGGATCTCGCGAAATCCCTGAAGGAGCTGCAGGAGCGCCACGAGAGGCTCATAATCGAGAACTACGAGCTGAAACGAGAGGTTGAGAGGCTCAGGGGGGCCCTCAAGAGAAAGGAGGGAGAACTTGCTGAGCTGAAGAAGAAGCTCTCCAGTTACGCCGAGCTGAACAGGAGAATTGAAGAGCTTCAGAAGAGGGTCCAGGAGTACGAGAAGAAGACGGGAAGGCTCTCAAAGGCCGAACGTGAGCTCCTCCGGCTGACGGGGGCCGGTTCCCTTGAGGAAGCGCTCGAAGCGGTCAGGCGCATGAAGGAGGAATACGTTCCAAAATCCAAGGTTGCCCCCCTACTCAGCGAGCTGAAGCGTCTCCAGGAGCGTCTTGATGAACTGGAGCGGGAAAACGCTGCCCTCCGCGAGAAGAACGAGAAGTTGTCCCAGGCCCTCAAGATGCTTCTCGAGCGCGAGGAGTCCGAGGAATCATAGCAGTGCCACCGCCCTTACCGGACTTCCGGAGCCGCCCTCGATTTTCAGGGGAAAGGCCACGAAGGTGAAGGTCCTCCCGAGCAGGATATCGAGGTTAACGAGGTTCTCGAACACCGGCACCTCTTCGCTGAGTAGAATCGTGTGAACCGTCTCGTCGCCGATGCTCATCGCGTCCGTGCCAACGGCTTTAACCCCCTCCGCCACGAGGAATAGCGCGACCTCGGGCGAAAGTTCCCTTCCGCCGGTTAGGAAGAGGACGATTTTCCCGTAATAACCTGAATCGGGCAGTTCGTCGAGCTTGACGGTTCCCTCCCCATCGCGGACGTCAACGACGAAGGCCTCGCCGATGAACTTCTCAAGGGGCATCTCGTCTACCGTCTTCCCGCCGGGGATGAAGTGAGCCGGAGCATCTACGTGCGTCCCGGAGTGCTCGCCAAGCTTGAGGGCATTCATGTAGTAGCCGTCGCGCTCGATGAAGGCCCAGGGCTTGACCTTCACCTCAGGGTCGCCGGGGTAAACCGGCGTGTCCTCTCCGAGGGGGAGCGAGAGGTCGACTATCATGCCAACACCAACCCTTTTTAACTCCGGAAATTAAAAACCCACCGGTGATTGATATGGACTGCACGAAGGATTACTGTGTTAAGGACATCTCGCTCGCACCGAGCGGGGAGAAGAAGATTGACTGGGTCTCGCGCTTCATGCCCGTTCTCCAGACGATAAGGGGGGAGTTCGAGAGGGAGAAGCCCTTTAAGGGCGTCAGAATCGCCACAACCCTTCACCTCGAAATGAAGACCGCCTTCCTGCTCCTGACCCTCAAGGCCGGAGGAGCGGAGGTTTCTGCCGCCGCCAGCAACCCGCTGAGCACGCAGGATGATGTCGTCGCGGCCTTAGCCAAGGCCGGCGTCAAGGTCTACGCGATTAGGGGCGAGAGCAGGGAGGAGTACTACGAGAACATGCACCGCGCTCTGGATATAAGGCCCAACATCATCATAGACGACGGCGCGGACATGATAAGCACCGTTCACCGCGAAAGGCAAGAGTTGATAGACGACATCTGGGGCGCAAGCGAGGAAACCACGACCGGCGTTATCAGGCTCCGCGCGATGGAGAAGGACGGGGTTCTGAGGTTCCCGATCATAGCGGTGAACGACTCCTACACGAAGTACCTCTTTGACAATCGCTACGGAACCGGCCAGTCCACGTGGGACGGCATAATAAGGACAACCAACCTGCTCGTCGCAGGAAAGAACGTCGTCGTTGTCGGCTACGGCTGGTGCGGAAGGGGAATAGCGATGAGGGCAAGGGGTCTCGGCGCTACCGTAATCGTTGTTGAGGTTGACCCGATTAGGGCACTGGAGGCGAGGATGGACGGATTCCTCGTCATGGACATGAAGGAAGCGGCAAAGGTAGGCGACATCTTCGTCACCTCAACGGGCAACATCAAGTGCATTCGCAGGGAGCACTTCGAGCTGATGAAGGACGGGGTAATCCTCGCCAACGCCGGCCACTTCGACGTTGAGATATGGAAGCCCGACCTGGAGGAGCTCGCCGTTGAGATAAGCGAGCCGAGGCCCAACATCAGGGAGTACAAGCTTAAGGACGGAAGGAGGCTCTACCTCTTAGCCGACGGAAGGCTGGTCAATTTAGCGGCGGCCGACGGCCATCCGGCGGAGATTATGGACATGAGCTTTGCACTGCAGGCGAAGGCGGCGCAGTACATCAAGGAGAACCACGAGAGGCTTAAGCCCAAAGTTTACGTCCTGCCGAGGGAGATTGACGAGATGGTCGCGAGGATTAAGCTAAGCGCAATGGGAATAAAGATTGAGGAGCTCACGGAGGAGCAGAGAAAATACTTAGAGAGCTGGGAGCACGGGACGTAGGGAGGTAGAGAAAGTAATCCTCTTCTCCTTTTCTTAATTCCCCCGCTTTTAGGAGGATTCTTGTGTCCCAGGGGGATCTGAGGACAACGACCTCGGGGGGTTCGTTGTTCCACTCAATCTTAAGGAGTACCGGTCGGTGCACGGGAAAGCCTCCCGATAAAGCGAACGTTACACTCCTCTCAGTTCTCTCCTGGATGTCGATAACGAAGGAATCTCCCGCCTTCATCGCGGTGCGGAGGATTAGATAGGACTTTTTAGGGGATCGCGGCACCTCGTTGTGGTCTCTCCGAAAGCGAAGCGCAAAGGTCATGGTGGCGAAGAGAAGGAGTGGAGGCAGAAAGGCCAGGGGAAGAAGGTTCCTCGGGTGTTTTCCGAAGGAACTGCGCCACAGGAGCGGAACCGTCAGCAGTATTCCTAGGAGCAGGGGCATGAGAACCTCGCGAAGGGCCAAGATCAAAAGTCCTTCTCTCTCTTCATTCCTGACATAACCGAGATCTCGCTCAATCCACGCTATAAAGAGCGCCAATAGAAAACCGGTAAACAGCACGATAGCCCCGGGAACGTATCTATCGAGCAGATCAAAGTCCATTCCAAAGATCGCCGGGAGTAGGTATAGAGCAAGTGCCGCGAGAAAGAGTTTAAACAGATCTCCTGTTATATAGGTGTATGCAAACGCGGGAACGAGCACGATGACAATTCCCGCAAGCAGGGGAGGAACAGGGATCCCCAATTGGGCCTCCACTGTCTGAGCGAGCAACTGAAGGACGCCCGTCAGTGAAGCCAACCATGCCAGCGGGAGCAACGAGACCAGAACGGCGAGCTTGAGTGAATTCGTTGAGACCCTAAAGCGCAAAGTAGGCACCCCCTAAGATTTTCTTCAGGACCGTGCTCGACTTTTCCCGTGAGGGGATCCACTCTATCACGGGCACTCCAAGTTTCCTGGCAAGCTTTCGCTTGTGAATGCGCGAAAGGTGCATGAGATCCTCGTCCATTGCCCCATACGGGTTGATATCCACGAGCAGAACCCTGCAATTGAAGGTTTTTCTGAGCTTTTCGATAGCTTCCTTCAGCTCAAGGACCTTGTAGGGGGTAATGTGAGTTATGATTACCGCGAGATCTATCTTTCCTGCCTTTTTTGAGCGCTCCACTGCAAGTGTTATCGGTTCCGGATTGGGGGATGGGCCTGCGGAAAGAACGGCCCTCATAAAGCTTGAAAACGCCTGAGCTCCAATTCTCGGTGTCACGAGCCTTTCGGAGCCCGCCAGGTAAAGGCCGACCTTCAGGTTTGCCCGGAGAAGGGTGTAGACCAGGGAAAGCGAGAGGCTGAGGGCGCTTTCGAGGGCCCCGTTGAAGATGTCCCCCGTCCCCATCTCGGCCGTCGTGTCCGCGTAGATCATGACCGTTGCCATGCCCTCGGGTTCATACTCATTGACGAGGGGAACGTCGAGGCGGGCGGTCGCTTTCCAGTTAACCGCATTGAGCGGGTCTCCCGGCAGGTAATTTCTGATCTCCTTGAACTCTCTAGACGACGCGCCCCTGCGGGAAAGAAGAAGGGGCAGACCAAGTCTTCTGGCCCGAGTCCTCTTTAGAAGGTCCATCCTGGGACTGCTGACAGCGGGTCTTGCCTCTATTGTTACCTCGTCTTCAAATATCTCGTAGTTAGTTCCGAGGACTCCAAGGAAGTCCTGGCTTATAACCTCCACAGGCGAGATTGAGTGGAGGCCTCTTTTACAGGGGGAGACCTCGTAGGAATACTCGACCTTCAGAACCCGTCTCGGGAGCTTTACAAAAACCCTGCGGTTTCGGCCGTAAACCCGAAGTCCGGGGGATGCAACGTCCCCGATGAAAACCAAACCCGCGCCCCGCTCAACGGTGAGCTTTACACGAACCTTGGCCCGTCTGTCGACGGCTATCTTATCCGCCTCAACAGTCCTTTCCACGTGGAAACCAGAGGGGGGTTCCACCACCAGGGAGTACGCGAGTATTGACGCCGGGATCAGACTCGCATACGCGAGGCCAAAAATTCCCGTAAGAAGGGCGATTGAGAACGGGGTCAGAGTAATTAGCAGGAGGACATTCATCCGCCTCATGAGTCAACCCCCAAAAAGCCGAGCTTTCTAAGGGTCTGCCTGAGAACCTCGGCTCTCCTTGCCCTTTCCTCCTCCATAATCTTTTCGGCAACCCAGGGAGGCAACAGGGAAGATACGTGAGGTGGCGAGTAATCAACGATTGGTCTCACGATTTCGCGAATCTGGTCTTCGGTTAGGCCCTCCGGAGCGTTTCTGATAAGGAAAACTGCCAGGGGAACTTTGTCTCCGTTCTCAACGAAGGTGCTTATGATCTTTTTGAGTTCTCTTGAGTAGTGGTCATCTCGAACTTTGAGAGAGTGGAGCGGGAGAGGTTTAATGCGCGACCCCCTTCCAAAGTGTGAGGAAATGTACGTGGAGACGGCATAGGTCAAGTAAAGGATCAGCGCGCTTATAGTTAGTAGGATCAGCAAACGCAGTGCTCCCCTCGGATCCGGGTACGCAAGAAGGAACGAAAAGACTGCCCCCACGGAGAGGAACGCGAGGAAGTTCCTTTCAACGAAGTCGCTCTTGAACTTCGCCCTCAGAAGATAGGAGAGGATATAGGAGACTGCAACCCACGCGGTGATCCAAACGAAGAACCACCTGTACCACCGGGAACTGGGGTAAAGGAGAAACGCGATGGAACCTATTCCAAACCCAGCACCCCGGATGAGGAGGTCGCGGTATCTTCCGGCATATCGGGCGAACACTGCAACCCCCGCTCCGATGCCGAGTAGAATGGAAGGGATGGGATCCTTCATGAACATCAAACCGATTACTGTCCAGGTGAAGACCGTTGAGATGGCTGAATTAACCTTCTTCATCTCCATTATCGAACACCCCCAGTCTCTCAAGGGCTTTTATGAACTCTTGGAAGCTACGGGTCCTGAGGGGACGCTCCGCGTAGTCGGCGAGAACGAAGAGTAGCGCGATCTCTTCAAGGGCCGATTCATTAAGCCCCTTTCCCCTGAGATCCTTAATTATTTCGAAGGGAGTTCTTCTCCCGGTGGGCACTCCCCGGGACTCCACATAGGGGAGGAAATGAAGATTGTAGGCCTTAATCACGGCTTCTCGCGGGGGAAGAACATAGAACTCAAAACTAATGCTCTCTGACGAGAAGACGTGGGTTCCAACTCCCGGCCGGAGTTCAAACGTGTCCCCCTTCCCAAGGGGCTCCCCGTCAAGGAAGGCTTCAGCGGGCCTGTTCAGCACGATCCTTATCGGCTCATCGAGCAGGAAAACCCTCCTGGTCGGCCGGAGAACTTTTAAAGGCTCCTCACTGGCCAGTGGGGATTGTAGGGGGAGTTTGGGGAGGTTCTTACGCTTCATCACAACGTAGACGAGGCCCGCACCTATGAAAAGTCCGGATGCTAATTTTGCTAACCCCAGGATTTGAGAAGCGCTGGGGAAGTGCCTCGTCTTTTTACCTGTGGAATCCGTTTTCCCACCTTTTCCCGCGGGGGGAATTTTAAATGTTCTGTCGAGGGGTAAATAAAGGCTATCCCCAGAATACACCACCCTGATGGTTCCTGTGGCGTTGTCGATTCTGAGGAATGCGCGGCCTTTTGCATCGGTCGTGAGATTCGTGCTCAGGTTTCCAGCGACAATGGTTATCGTCCTGTTGGGCAGGGGATTGCCGTTCCAGTTTAGAAAAATCTCGAGTGTCCCGTTTAGACGCTCAAGTCTGACCTCTGGAACTCTCTTTATCCTGACTACCGGATCGCTGTTGGAGGGGTATGCGAGGTAACCGCTGTAGTGGGCGATTATGTGGTAGCTTCCGGGCGTTTCACCCTCCGGGATGACGGCGGTCAGGTTGAACGTGCCGTTGCTGATCCGAACGGTACCGACTATAGTGCCCGTTGTGTTCTTTGTCCTGTTGAGGGTTACGGTGATAATACCGTCATTGACTGGGCTTCCGTTTGGGTAAACAACGGTTCCCGAAACTGACATTCTAAGATCACCGTTGCCAGCAAGGACATTGGGGTATTTTGTTATCTTAACGAAGGGCTTTTCAAGGAGGGCTATCCACATGAGGAGAACGGTCCTGCCGGTTTTGGGTTGGATGGAGATGAAAACGGGATAGTAACCAGGGGTGTAGTTTCTATCAAGGGGAGGGATTTCGAATGTGTAAAGGACTGTGGAGCCGCTCTCAGTCCAGGATTCAACCTTAAGGGGAAGTCCGGAGGTATAGTTGAGCGGGCCCGTGAAGTTGGTGTAAACCCTGAACCTCTTTGAGATTCCATAGGTCGTTACGACGATTGGGGTCTCCGTGTCGAGGCTATACCGGGGCCGGCCGTTGATGCCCTTCAGGTAGTCCGGGCCAGTGGGGCTTTTGATGTAGGGGATGTAGTACGTTCCCCTGTACCAGACCACCATCTTAAAGTCCCGGGGGAAGCTCCAGGAGATAAGTGGAACGCTCTTGGCGGGCCGTTTAACGCAGACCAGCATGGGATCCCTCGGCAGGATTGCAACAGGACATTGAACCTTCAGGTTAGTTGGGGTGAACTTCAAGTCGGTCGGTGGGATTCCAGGCTCCTGATTTCCACTACGATGGGGGGTGAACGGTTCCATCAAAGTCGGCTTTCCGTTGATTCCAGAATCTAAACCGCTAACTTTTTCGGTTTTGTTGGATGTTTCTTTCAGGAGTTCACTTATGATGTTCCTCGTTTTACTGCCGTCTCCAGAGTTGAAAGAACTCCCGTATCCAAGGGTCAAGGTTGCGAGGAAAATGAAGAGGAGCAACATCAGAGCGTATCCCTCACGCCTCATCGTTCTCTCCCTTTGGTACAGGTGTTTTCTGGAGGGCACTCAAAACCACATCCCTACCCATGACGCCCTCAAAGGCACGCTCCGGTTTTATGACTATCCTGTGGGCCAATGCCTCGATTGCGAAGGCTTTTACGTCGTCTGGGATGACGTAATCCCTTCCCTCCATTAAAGCGTTGGCCTTGGCGATCTTCATCAGGGCAAGTGCTCCCCTTGGACTCGGGCCGGCCTCAACCCTTCCGTCAGAACGCGCGTTTCTTACAAGCCTCGCAATGTAGGTCAGGATTTCCCGTCCGACGAAGACGCTCTCCTCGACGAGGGCCTGCATTTCTAAGAGGGTTTCCCTGTCAATCACAGGTTTTATGTCCCCGGTGGGATCGTCCTTGCCCCAGCGCAGGCGGGCCTCCATGATGGCTATTTCGGTTTCTAAGTTCTTGGGGTAACCGACGCTCAGACGGAGGAGAAAGCGGTCAAGCTGGGCCTCCGGGAGCGGGTACGTTCCCTCGAACTCTATGGGGTTCTGGGTTGCTATGACGAAAAAAGGCCTCTCAAGCCTGTGGGTTTCCCCCTCTATCGTCACCTGCCTCTCTTCCATGGCCTCAAGCAGTGCCGACTGGGTCTTTGGGGGAGCCCGGTTTATCTCGTCCGCGAGCAGGACGTTGGTGAAAATTGGGCCTTTAACGAGTTCAAAAACCCCCTTATCGTGGCGCCACACCTTGGTTCCTATTATGTCTGCGGGCAGGAGGTCCGGGGTGAATTGGATCCTCGTGTAGCTGAGTCCGAGCGTCTTTCCAAAGGCTTTGGCGAGAAGGGTCTTGCCGAGTCCCGGATAGTCTTCAAAGAGAACGTTGCCGTTCACGAGAAGGGCTGCAAGGGTCTTTCTTATCGGCGTTTCGTTTCCAATGTACACCGAAGATATCGTGGACGTTATCTCTTCCACAATACTCCTGAACCTGCTGGGCTTCACTGTCTACACCTCGCAAATGTTTTCAATTTACCTTTGTATTTTGAAAACAACAGCCATTTTTAAAAGTTGCGGAGTGCTGGGATTTATAAGATCCCCCGTGAACTAAAGATGTGGTGCCCATGAACTTCGAGCCCTTCAAAATAACCCCCGTCGGCTTCGTGAGGAAAAGCGGGGAAACGCACATCGAAATCCTGCCCGAGTTCCGGGAGGCAACGGAGGGCCTCAGAGAAGGTGACTGGGTCAAGCTCGTCCTCTGGTTCCACGAGAGCGACACGCCCGCCAGAAGAAAAATCCTCAAGGTGCACCCCTACGGAAACCCAAAGAACCCGCTCACCGGCGTTTTTGCCACGCGCTCGCCCTACAGGCCGAATCCGATAGCTCTCTACACCGTCAGGATACACCGCATCGAGGATGGGAGGCTATACATAGACGAGATTGACGCCCTCGACGGAACTCCCGTGGTGGACATCAAGATTTTCGTCGAGCGCTACGACTGCCCCAAGGAGGTGCCGATAGAGGAGCGGGAAGCCGAGATAAGGGCCGGTAGAATGATTGGAGAGGTGAACATAATCCCGAGGAAAGCGGAGCATTTAGACGAGCTTGAGGAGGTTTCGCCGGAGGAATACGATGCGCTGATACTCGAAATCGGTCCGAAGACGACGACTCTAACCGCTAAAGAACTCGTCGAGCTCATCGATGCCCTCAAGGAGGTCTACGAGGGCCTGCCGGTGGAGATAAGGGACAAGCTGGGGGCGGGGTCACATGCTCAGGGCTCTGATCTTTGACGTTGACGAGACCCTCGTTTACTACGAGGGTTACACCCTGCGGGGATGGTATGAGGAGGTCGGAAAGCCCGCTATGGAAAAACTCGGTGTTCTCCTCGACTGGGAGACGTTCAGGAGGATAGTTCGGGGAGAGCTCTCAAGGAAGTACGTTGAGCGGTTCGGGATTGATCACGTTGAGTTCTGGAAGGCGATGGACAGGGCAAACAGGGCCTATCGGGAAAGACTCCTGAGGGCGGGGAAGATAAAACCCTTCCCGGACGTTGGGGCCCTTGGAGAGCTCCGGAACCTCGGTCTGAAGCTCGCGGCCGTCAGCAACGCCTCTCAGGACAATACGGAGCTCGTACTCAAGGCGTTTGGGCTCGACAGGCACTTCGACGTGATCCTCGGAAAGGACTACTCCTACCTCGACGGCGTCAAACCGAACCCCTACCTGCTGAACAAGGCCCTTAAGATACTCGGCCTGAAACGAAACGAAGTCCTGCTCGTCGGCGACAGTTCCAACGACGTTTTGGCCGGGAGAAACGCGGGGATAAGGACGGTGAACATCGTGCGCTTTGAGCGCGTCCCCGGTGCGGACTTCTACGTGTCTGACCTCTGGGAGCTGGTGGAGCTCGTCAAGGGACTTCGAGCGAAAAACCAATTAGGAACGGGATCGGAATAGTCCCGGTGGTGCCATGGGCTGCGGGATGGCCGTTGACGCGAACCGGGTTGTGGCTGGGGGAGTGCTCATCTTCGTTGAGCCGGAGGACTTCAAGAGGTTTCTCGAACTCAAGGGGCGTCCCCTCGTCATAATTGGCGAAACCGGCGGCTTCAAGAAGACGAGGCTGACGATGACCACCTACGACGGGGCGCTGATAATCACGAGGGGAGAAATCGAGCTTCCCGAAGGAGCTATCGTGGTGAGGGCCAAGAGCCTCTCCCTCGGCAAGTGATATATCAAACCCTGCATATTTTACCCGCAACTTAATAACCCACCGTAATGCTTAAAACCCGCAGGCCTTATAAAACCGGGAAACAACGGCCAACGGTGGTTGAAATGGTGCGCTACATGGTAACCTCGGCACTCCCTTACGCGAACGGGCCGATTCACGCGGGCCACCTGGCGGGAGCGTATCTGCCAGCCGATATATTCGTCCGCTACCTCAGACTGAAGGGCGAGGAAGTGCTCTTCATCTGCGGCACAGATGAGCACGGAACGCCGATAACCTTCCGCGCGCTCAAAGAAGGCAGAAGCCCGAGGGAAATCGTTGACGAGTTCCACGAGCACATAAAGACGACCTTCGAGAGGGCTAAAATCAGCTTCGACTACTTCGGCAGGACCGAGCTTCCCGTCCACTACCGGATAAGCCAGGAGTTCTTCCTCAAGGCCCTGGAAAACGGCCACCTCGTCAAGAAGGTCACCAAGCAGGCCTACTGCGAGCACGACAAGATGTTCCTCCCGGACCGCTACGTCATCGGAACCTGCCCCTACTGTGGTGCCGAAAACCAGCGTGGCGACCAGTGTGAGGTCTGCGGAAGGCCCTTAACGCCGGAAATCCTCATCAACCCGCGCTGTAACATCTGCGGGAACCCGATAACCTTCAAGGATTCAGCTCATTACTACATCAAAATGCAGGATTTCGAGGAGAGGCTCAAGAAGTGGGTTGAGAGCCAGCACTGGAAGCCCAACGTCAAGAACACCGTTTTGGGGTGGATTAACGAGGGCCTTGAGGAGAGGGCCATAACGCGCGACCTCGACTGGGGAATCCCGGTTCCCCTCGACGACGAGGACGTCAAGGGCAAGGTCCTCTACGTCTGGTTTGAAGCTCCTATCGGCTACATCTCAATCACCATCGAGGCCCTCAAGCGCGCCGGAAAGGAGAAGGAGTGGAAGAAGTTCTGGCTCAACCTCGACGGCGAGACCAAAGTTACACACTTCATCGGCAAGGACAACATACCCTTCCACGCGATATTCTGGCCGGCGTTCCTGATGGCCTACGGCAAGTATAAGGACGAGGAAGTCGAGGCCGAGTGGAATCTCCCATACGACATTCCCGCCAACGAGTACCTCAACCTCGAGGGCAAGAAGTTCTCAACGAGCAGGAACTGGGCCATCTGGGTTCACGAGTTCCTCGACGCCTTCCCTGCCGACTACCTGCGCTACTACCTCACCGCGATAATGCCCGAAACTCGCGACAGCGACTTCAGCTTCGCCGACTTCAAGGTGAAGATAAACGAGGAGCTCGTCAACAACCTCGGCAACTTCGTTCACCGTGCGCTCACCTTCGTGAACCGCTACTTCGACGGAATCGTGCCGGAGAGGGGCGAGCTCAACGAGCTGGACAAGCAGGCTTTCGAGGAGATTGAGAGGGCCTTCGAGGAGGTCGGCGAGCTCATAAGCCAGTACCGCTTCAAGGACGCGCTCAGAAGGGTTATGGAGCTGGCCATCTTCGGCAACCGCTACTTCGACCACCAGAGGCCCTGGAAGACGGCAAAGACCGACCGCGAGAGGACGGCCACCACCGTGAACGTCTCGCTCCAGATAGTCAAGGCCCTCGGAATCCTCCTTGAGCCGTTCCTTCCCGATGCCAGCGAGAAGATATGGCACCTGCTCAACCTCGAGGAGCTCAAGCGCTGGGAGTTCACCGAGATTCCGGCCGGTCATCGCGTCAGGAAGGCAACTCCGATGTTCAGGAAGGTCGCCGACGAGGACATTATCCACTTCATACTCAACTACATAGCGCGCGGAAACCCGGAGAGCGCGAGGGTGCTACTCGACAAGTACTACAAGCGCGACGATGTCGTGAAGGTCGCCCTTGAGCGCTTCAAGAACAGGGAGGAAGCTTTCGCAATCCTTAAGAGCGTCTACGGTGAGGAACTCGAGGTTAAGTCCGAAAAGCCCGGAAAGGCCTCGAAGAAGGAGAAGGTGAAGAAAAAGGAGGGTGGAAAGATGGACTACGTCAGCTTTGACGACTTCGCGAAGCTCGACCTCCGCGTTGGAAAGATAATCGAGGTCAAGGACCACCCGAACGCCGACAGGCTCTACGTGGTCAAGGTTGATTTGGGCGACGAGGTCAGACAGCTGGTGGCTGGCCTTAAGAAGTACTACAAGCCGGAAGAGCTCCTCAACAAGACCGTCGTCATCATAGCGAACCTCGAGCCCAAGAAGCTCCGCGGTGTCGAGAGCCAGGGAATGCTTCTGGCCGCTGACGACGGCGAGAACGTGGCTTTACTCATGCCCGACAAGGAGGTAAAGCTCGGCGCGAGGATTAGGTGAGGTCTTCTTCGAAACCCTTTTCTCTTCTTCCGCCGTAGTTTGATGGGTGGTGTGATGCTCTTCAGGAAAAAGAAGAAAGAGGTGCAGAAAGTCGACTGGGAAGCACTAAGGAGGCGCGTGGCGGCAAAGTACGACACGACGTACGATGCGATAGGTCACCTAACAGCCACCATATTGGAGCACAGACAGGGGATCATCGAGCTTCTCAAACGCGCAGATCCGGATAATAACGAGGAAAAGATAAGGAAAATACTCGATATTGGTGGAGGTAGCTATTATATATATAAGGTCGATGCGGAAGAAATTCCACGAGATTGCAACGCATACTAAAGAGCCGCCTTTCGTAAAATTAGTATTCATACAGCCATTCCTTGCGATGGCCCTGGCGGAGCACACAGGTGTATACAACGGGAACATTGGACACATTGTTGGAAATGCTCTGTCAGATATTGCAGAAGATGGAAAACACTACGACCATCTGAAGCAAAATCCGGATCTAATTGTGGATAAGATTCAATTCCAACTAGAAAAGCTGGGATACAGATACGACAAGGAAAAACTGCGGGAAACCATAAGGACAGCCGTGGAAAAGGCAGGAAAGATCGTTGACAAGTTATATGATAAATATCAGGAGGACCAACTTAAGGCGCTCCGCACAGCACTCAAGGCGGACAACCCATTCCCAGTTCTCAAGCAAGCAGGCATCGATATAGAGCCGGAACTTGAGGAGTTCAGGCAGTTCCTGGCGGAAATCAGCGGGAAGAGGGTAGAGCCGAAGGGCTCCAAGGCTGGGGTGAAGGAAGAGGGAACGCCTGAAACCGTCAAGCTCGAGGCCCAGAAACTCCTCGGGATTTTGAACGGCCTTAAGTTCGCGGACTATTCCGAGAAGGCCGTCGAAAGGGCCCTCAGAGAGCTCGACGCCCGGGTTGATGAGCTTATGAAGGAGAAAAACCTTGAGCTCCTCGGCCTCTACCTCGGCTTCCAGAGGCTCCTCGAGAGAAGAGACTTCGAGGGGGCCGGGCGGTTCCTTGAGCGTTTCGCGAGGCCTTAGGTTCCTTCGAAATCCTTAAAAAGTTATAGCCCGAGTATTATACCATGCCTATAACTTTCATTGACAGGGAGCGGGAGCTTGAGTTCCTCGAGAGGCTGTGGGAGAGAAAGAACTCCTTCATTCCAGTCTATGGCAGGAGAAGGGTCGGAAAAACGAGGCTCATCAAAGAGTTCATAACCGGCAAGCCCTCTGTATACTACCTGGCCCGGAATAGCACCTACCTCGACAACCTGAGGGAGTTTTCAAGGGCGGTTCTTGAGCGGTTTCCGGCGCCTTTCCTCAGCGTGGCCTCTTTTTCAAGCTTTTCCAACGTCTTTAAATACCTCGCCGAGAAGGAAAAGCTCATCGTTGTGATAGACGAGTTCCCATATCTCATTCAGTCGGATAAAAGGGTTCTCAGCGAGTTTCAGTACATCGTGGACGAGGTAGTGAGAGCCTCAAGCCTTCACCTAATCCTCGTGGGTTCATCGGTTGGCATGATGGAGGAACACGTTCTGAGCCAGAAGAGCCCCCTCTACGGCAGGAGGGACGGTCAGATTAAGCTTTCCCAACTCGATTTCTTCAGCTCCTGGAAACTCCTGGGGGTGGATGTCGAGGAGGCGATTAGGGTATATGGCATAGCTGGCGGAATTCCCGCCTACCTTGAGCTGTTTGAAAGGTTTGAGGACGTGAAGAGGCTGGCTTTCGATAAGAGGGGCTTCCTCTACGCCGAGGCGGACTTTCTCCTGTCCAGCGAATTGCGGGAGCCGAGGGTTTACAAGCTGGTTCTGAAGGCGGTCGCCGAAGGGAGGAGGAGGTTCAACGAGATAAGCAACTACACGGGAATCCCGCGCTCGAACCTCTTCAAGTACGTTGAAGTTCTCGAAAGGCTCGGCTTTCTCAAGCGGGAAATCCCCGTAACGGCGAGGCCCAACACAAAGAACACCCTCTACCGGATTGAGGACAACTACCTGAACTTCTACTTCCGCTTTGTCGAGCGCTACAGGGAGCGGATAGAGCTTGAGAGCCTCGAATTCTGGGGGGAGTTCTTGGAGGATTACAACCGTTACCTCGGAGGCGTCTTTGAAGACGTTGTGGGACAGTTTCTAATCGCCCTTAACAGGGCCGGAAAGCTGCCGTTCCGCTTTACAAAAATCGGCAGGTGGTGGCGTAAGGGCGAGGAGATTGATTTGGTTGCTTTGAACGAACGCGAGAGGAAGGCGCTCTTCGTTGAGGTGAAGTGGAAGGAGTTGGAGGAAAGAGAAGCGCGGGGAATTTTGAAGGACTTGGAGAGGAAGGCGGAGCTTGTGGGACTTGATGGCTGGGAGAAGAGCTATGGATTGGTGGCAAAAGATATTTCTGAAAAAGACGAGTTGAAAAACGAGAACTGTCTCGCCTGGGATTTGGAAGACTTTCGATATTGATCCGGGGAACATACAGAAAAGCAAAAAAAGAGCTGAAAAACCTCAGCCCTTCGCCACGCCCATCGGGCGCATCCTGGCGACGAGCTTCGCTATGCCAGCCTGGTGGACGACGTTAACGACGTTATCGACGCTCTTGTAGGCTCCGGGGGCCTCCTCTGCGACGACTCTGAGCGAAGCCGCGCGGACGTAGATGCCGCGCCTCATGAGCTCGTTCCTGAGCCTGTCACCGCGGTACTGCCTCGTTGCGGCCTTTCTGCTGAGCAGTCTTCCTGCGCCGTGGCAGGAGCTTCCGAAGGTCTCCCTCATCGAACCCTCGGCTCCAGCTAAGACGTAGCTCGCCGTTCCCATCGAGCCCGGAATCAGAACCGGCTGTCCGACGTCGCGGTAAGCCCTTGGCACGTCCGGGTGGCCTGCCGGGAAGGCCCTCGTCGCTCCCTTCCTGTGGACGACGACCTTAACCTTCCTCCCGTCGACCTCGTGCTCCTCCACCTTGGCTATATTGTGTGCCACGTCGTAGACGATGTGCATCTCCATGTCTTCCGCTTTCCTCCTGAAGACCTCCTCAAAGCTCTCCCTGACCCAGTGGGTTATCATCTGCCTGTTGGCCCAGGCGAAGTTCGCGGCAGCTTTCATCGCGCTGAAGTACCTCTGACCTTCTTCGCTCTGGAAGGGAACGCTCACCAGCTCGCGGTCGGGCCAGGGGATTCCGTACTTCCTGTTGGCCTTCTCCATTATCCTGAGGTAGTCGCTCGCCACCTGGTGGCCGAGACCGCGCGAACCGGTGTGGACCATTACCACAACCTGCCCCTCGAAGAGGCCGTACGCCTTGGCTATCTCCTCGTCGTAGATTTTGTCAACGACCTGAACCTCGAGGAAGTGATTTCCGGAGCCGAGGGAGCCGAGCTGTGGCGCTCCCCTCTGCTTCGCCCTCTGGCTGACGGCGTTCGGGTCGGCACCTTCCATCCTCCCGCCTTCCTCAAGGTGCTCCAAATCCTCCTTCCAGCCGTAGCCGTTGTCAACGGCCCACTTGGCGCCGTCCGCTAAGACGTCGTCGAGCTGGGTCCAGTGGAGCCTCACCCTTCCCTTGCTTCCAAGTCCGCTCGGGACGTTTTTGAAGAGCGTGTCAACGAGCTCCTTTATCCTTGGTCTGACTTCTTTTTCCGTTAAATTCGTTCTAATCAGTCTGACGCCGCAGTTGTGAACGACAACTCCGTTGGCTATGAAGTTGTGCGCCCTGTGGTAGACGCCGATGTCATAGAACTTCTCGTAGCTTGGCCTAACCCTCTCGACTTTAACGACCTTCTCGGCGACGAAGCCGCCCTCGTAGCCCCTCTCGCGCGCGAACTCCTCAAAGGTCGGGAAATCCTTGGGGACGCGCGGTTCTTTCTCACCCTCGTATATTGCCCTCTCTACGAAGCGCTTGTTGACGACATCTCTGACGGCCTCGTGGGCCTTTGCTACGCTTCCGGTCTCGGCGTAAACCCTTCTCGCGATTTCGGCGGCTCTCTTCCTCTCGGCCCTAACGCGCTCCTTGAACCTCAGATAGGCGTAGGCGATTAAGCCTTTCGCCTTCTTCTCGATGTCGTACTCGTAGTTTATCCTGCCGAGGAAGTTCCTGATGCTCTCTTCTCCAACGAGGGCCAGCCTGTACGTTACGCCCTTCTTCGACTTGACCCTGTAAACCGTTGTTCTGATGCCAAACTCCGCCAAAAGTCCTGCTATTTCCTCCATGAACCCTCTGAGGTTTTCTTCAAGCGCCTCCGCCTTTGACTGGGTGAGGTTTATCGGAAGTGGAGTGTTGCCCTTGAACTCGACGATGCTTCCGTCGGCCGCGAAGAGACCCGCCAAGAAGTTCCTCTTCACCCAGAGGGGCGCGCTCTTAATCCATTCAGGGACGTTGTACAGGGTTTCCGCTTTCCTACCTCTCGGCATTCCGAGCTTCTCCATGAGCAGGGCGAAGCTCCTTGAGGTGACCCTCAGCTCTGCTGAAACGCTCCTGCCCTCGTACTCGCCACTCACCGTTTCGATGTGGTAGTCCCTCTCGCGCACGTAGAGGTTCGCGCTGATGCCGAGCCTCTCAAGGTCTTTCTTGAGCTCCTTCAGCGTCTCCTCCTTCCCGTAGAAGCTCAGGTAGAGCCTGCCGTCCATCTCGCCGAGGTGACCATCGCCGAAGGCGAAGCCGAGGATTCTCGCGAGGGTTCCTATCCTCGGGTCGTCCCAGCGGAGCGGAAGTAGCTTTCTCTCGCGCAGGAACTTCACTATTTGGCCGTCCTCGCCCTTAAAGTCATCCTCGCTTAGGAGAACGCCCTTCCGCTCCTCGAACTCAACGCCCTCGAACGGATAAATGAGGACTTCATCCCCCTCCTTGACGTTGCCGAGGTAAACGTAGCCCTGGGGGGTTAGAACCGGGTGGTCTTCACTGCCCTCGATGACCTTTCCTGACTCGGTGATGATTCTCACCGCGAGCTCGTTCTCCTCGACGTCCCTCTCGGCGACGAAGGCAACCTGTGAGAAATCATTGTGGCCCTCGTCAACGTCGTAGACCCTCAGACCCTGGAGCTTGAACTTTTCGGGCATTTCCTCAACCTTAATCCAGTATCCGTGCTCCGTGAGGACTTTTGAGCCGGGGGCAAGGCAGTTAATGTCGTATCCGACGCCTCCGGGGCTTATCACACCTTCCTTTACGTCGAACGCGGCGACGCCGCCAATCGGGAAGCCGTAGCCCTGATGCCCGTCGGGCATCACTATGGAGTACTTGTAGATGCCCGGGAGCATGGCAACGTTGGCGGCCTGCTCCAGCGTCCTGTCCTGCCGCATCTTCTCGATGAGCTGGTCGTCAGCATAAACCCTGCCCGGAACGCGCATTCTCCTGTCGAACTTCGGAATCTCCCAGCGGATTTTGTCAATCCTCTTCAGCGGAACCATCTTCTCACCCCTCCTTAGGTTGCCCTAAAATTATTTTAAGCTTTCGCGGGACGGAAATGTTACTCAAGCCTTAACCTCCTCTCCTTCGGGACGTAGTTGAGCAACCTCCCGTTCTTGGCCTTAGCGGAGCCGAGGTAGTAGGAGCGCCATTTGAGGAGCACCCAGCCGTCCGGCGCATCAATCTCAACACTCTCCCCGGCCAAGTAGCGCCTCGCTCGCTCATCGTCCAGCTCAACAACGTTCTTCGTTGCCCTTGGTCCGACGAGGAAGGCACCCTCGATGGTAAGCCTTATCCCGTCGCTCTCTATCCTGCCGAAGTAAATTCCTCGCCTGCCTGTGTCGCTTATCTTCAACTGACAAGGCTTGTAGGCGTAGACCTTGCTGTGGTTGCCCCTTATCTCGTAGATTAGCTCCGGAGCATAACCATAGTTCTCGATAAGGAGCCTTTTAACGAGCTCGGCATCGCCGGTTTTCCCAATCTCGTTTCTTGGGTTGCTCATTCCCCATCACCCGGCTTGACTATCTTCGCTATGAAGAAGGCCTCGGTGTCGTTGTCGTTCGGGTGTATACGCAAAGCCTTCCTCAGCTCGTCCGAGTAGGTCTTCCCCTCCCACTCAAGGACGGGCTCGCTCGTCTTCACGGGCAGGTCTATCTTTTCAAGCCTCGCGTCGGTCTTCCTCAGGAGGTAGTCAACGACCTCTTCGTTCTCCAGCGGGTCTATCGTGCATGTGGAGTATACGAGAGTTCCGCCGGGCTTTAACGCTTTGTAGCCCGCCAAGATGAGCCTCTTCTGAATGTTCATGTACTTGACGACGGCCTTCTCACGCCACTCCCTCAGGAAGCGCCAGCTCTTTCGTATCATCCCCACCGAGGAGCAGGGGGCATCGAGCAGAACCCTGTCGAAGGTATTCTCGAAGCGCGCGAATTTGGCCCCGTCTCTCGTCGTTACCCTCGCTATCAGGACCCCCATTCTGTTGAGGTTCGCTATCAGAACGTTGGCCCTGTCCCTGTTGGGGTCGTTGGCGATTATACAGCCTTCGTTCTCCATGTACTGGGCTATTTGTCCGGTCTTCGAGCCCGGCGCAGCGGCCATATCCAAAACCAGCTCCCCCGGCCTCGGCTTGAGAACCACCGGCGGAATCATTGAGCTCGCTTCCTGGCCGAAGATTAAGCCGAGGCCGTGCTCCGGGACCTTCGCGAGGTTGTCAACGTTGATGAAGAACCCCTCCCTGACCCAGGGAATCGGCTCGAGCTCGAACTCCTCTCTGAGTCTCTCAACCACAACCTCCAGCGGTGCCTTGAGCGTGTTCACCCTGATGCTCTGCCTGAGGGGCTTAACCATGAACTCCCAGAACTCGTCCGAATCGTCGAGCCTTGAGTAGCGTTCGTAAAATGGGGGATTGGTTTCCCTGATAACGTCCCTCGCGCTCATCCAATCACCTCACAGGTCGGGGACGAACTGCGCCATCCATCTCCCGTCGGGGAGCTTCTCAATCCTCATGTCGTGGTAGGTTATCGCCTTGACTTCCTCCTTCGGCTCGTGCTTCTCGTAGTCGAGGACCTCTCCACAGGCCTTCGCTTTGAGGCGGTAGCCGTTCTCTGTCTTCTCTATCCTGACCCTGACGTCGCCGAAGACCAGCCCCTCCATGTCGTGGAGCACCAGGAGTTCCTCAAGGAAGCTGTACAGGAGCGCCTCCAGGTCCTCTTCTTCCACCTCAACCTCGCGACACTCCCTCGGCTCGACCTTCCTCACGTCCACCATCACGTCGAAGAGACCCAGCGCGACCGCCTCGAAGGCCTCCTCCAGAGTTGAGCCGTAACCGCGAACGCCTATGTCTGCCGTGTGCTCGTAGTGCTCCCAGGTTCTCATTCTCTCACCCCCAGGAGGATTGAGTTCAGGCCCTCTTTAAGGGCCACATCGTGAAGCCTCTTATCTGCGGTGTAAAAGGCATCGGCTCCAACGTACTTCGCCGAAACTATCTGCAAGGCGTCTGCCTGATAAATGTGATACCCCTCAATCAACTCCCACGCATCGGCGAGGAGCATGGAATGGACGGGTACGAGTTCGAGAACACCAAGGGTTGAGAGTCGTTTAATGTCCGCAAGGAGGGCTCTCCTTACGAAGTCGTGAGTTTTCTCATCAAGCTCGCCTCTTCGCTTTTTTCTGTCAAAGACTCCGAGTGCTTCTCCCACATTCCAGAGACTCGTTACAAGCTTGACTTCCCCGCTGTAGGCTTTCTTGTATAGCTCCTTGACGACCTCACTCCCATTCTCGTCCACGTAGCGCTTGATGAGTGCGCTACTGTCCAAGTAGGCTTTTCTCCCGTTCATCCCTCATCTCCCTCACTATCTCTGATGCTGGCTTTCCCCTAACTTTAACCGGCTCGAACCATATTGGGATGTCCGAGTCGTCAACGTTTATCAGCTCCCTGACTATGTAGTTCCTTATTGCCTCTTCCAGCAGTTTGCTAACTTCACTTCCCTCCCGAAGGGCCAGCTCTTTAAATTCTCTCCACAGCTCCTCGTCAACGTAAACGCTCGTCTTTACCCTGCCCATGCTACCACCTGTAGGTAATTACCGACGTTGGTATATAACCCTATCGAAACCGTTAATTAGACCGCCGTCGAAACGAAGCCGGTGGTGGCATGAGGGAGGTAACGCCGAAGAAAATCCGCGAGATGAAGGGGAAGGAGAAAATCACGATGGTGACGGCATACGATTATCCCTCGGCGCTCCTGGCCGATAAAGCGGGAATTGACATCGTCTTCGTTGGCGATTCCCTTGGCATGGTCGTTTACGGCGATAACAACACGCTCAACGTGACGATGGAGCAGATGGTATTCCACACGAGGGCCGTTGCAAGGGCCGTTAAGCGGGCGCTCGTTTTAGCGGATATGCCCTTCTCCAGCTACGAAGTCAGCATCGAGGAGGGCGTTAAGAACGCCGTTCGGCTTATTCAGGCCGGAGCCGATGCTGTGAAGATTGAAGGCGGTGCCGACCACGAGAAGCTCGTCAGGAAGCTCGTTAGAATGGGAATTCCGGTTATGGGGCACACTGGTTTAACTCCCCAGCGCTATCTAAGGCTCGGTGGCTACAGAATCACGGGCGAGACGGAGGAGGAAATCGAGGAAATCCTGCGCGACGCGAAAGCCTTGGAACGAGCCGGAGCCTTCGCGGTCGTTCTGGAGTTCGTTTTAGCTGATGTCGCGAAGCTCGTAACTGAGGAAGTCTCGATACCGACGATAGGAATCGGGGCGGGTCCGTACGTTGACGGTCAGGTTCTGGTCTGGCACGACCTCCTTGGAATTTACGAAAGCTCGCCTCCCTTCGCCAAGCGCTACGCCGAGCTGGGGAAGGTTATAATGGAGGCCCTGAGTCAGTACAACCGCGAGGTCAAGGCCGGAGAATTTCCAAGTTCCGAGCACTACTGGGAGTACCAGGACAAGGAGGACTTCGAGAGGAAAGCCAGAACGGCTCTCGAGAAAATTAGAACCGGCTCGGGAAAAGGTTTTTAACCCTGCACCAGAGCTAAGAAATGCCATGATGCTGATAACGACTTCCCACAGACCGACGAGGAGGACGAGGAGCTTCGGCCACGACCTGGAGAAGGTCTTCCCCAACTCGCTCTACCTGACCAGGGGAAAGAAGACCATCCAGGACCTGCTCATGGAGGCCTACGACAGGAACTACGAGAGGCTCTTGATAATCAACGTCTGGAAGGGCAACCCGCTCAAGATGACCTTCATCAAGGTTGACCCCGACGACTGGGGCTACCTTGGCTACCTCTACCTCCACGGCATTAAGCTCCAGCGTGAAATCGGTTTTAGGGACATCAGGCCAATCCGCGAGGAGATGCCCTTCGTTGTAACCACCGCCAAGCGCGTTGGCATAGACCACACAGCCTTCGCCCAGGCCTTCGCCGAGCTCACCGGCGGAAAGTTCGTCCCGCGCGGTAACAAGAGTCTCCAGACTATCGCGGACAAGAACAACACGGACGTAATCGGCGTAATCGAGAACTATCCCAGGGGAATGGCCGTCAACTTCTACCGCTTCGACGTCACAAAGGACCGGCCGGTAGGGCCTTTAATCCTCGTGAAAATCTGGATTATGGAGGACGGGCGGAGATGGGACTACAAGGAAGCTCTTCTGAGGAAGTCTGGCCAATCGAGGGAGTGATTGAGCTCGCCTTTCCCGACGAGGAAACGGCCAGAGTTGTCTACGAGAGCGTTCTCTACGAGCACAAGACCGTCCCCTACAGGCGGAGCAGGATTGATTTCCTTCTCGACGGGAGGAAAATCGTAATCCGCTTTTTGGCCAAAGACAACTCGGCATTACGGGGAACGCTGAACTCATATTTGAGATGGATTAAGGTCGCGATGGATTCCCTTGAGCTCTGATTTTGTGTGATTCTCACACGTCCTCTGGAAATTAATAACAAGAAGTGGTAAAGCTTATAACCGGGGATCTACATAACAAAAGTGAATGGAACACACTAATCCAGAGGGGTGATTGTTGATGAATCGAACCCTGGCCTCTTTCCTCTTTGTTCTCCTCGTTTACCTCTCCATAATCGCCGCCATAATGCTCCTTCCTCCCTCTGATGAAGGGTCCAGTCCCATCGAGGAGCTACTCCAAATTGGTCTCCTCATAGCGGTGCCTGCCCTCGCGTCGTTCCTGTTCCTGAGAAGAACCCGTGAGCCCCCCGCCGAGTTCGGCCTGACTTCAGTGTTGACGGTCATGCTGGTGTCGGTTGTCCTGTATCTCGTCCTCACAAGAAACTGCACGCCAACAACGTGCGACGATGGGGTCGTGTGGTTCTTCGTCTCGGGGATAATTCTGCTGGGCCTCCTGCTTGGTGCCCTCCTCTACCGGCTGAGTATGAAGTCCGGCTCCGGGGCTTCCCCGCCGGCTTGAGTTTAACTTTTCCGGCCTAAACTATTTAAAGCCCCGCCCTTATTCTAACCCGGCATTACGATTACGGAGGTGTTGTCATGCAGGGTATTCCGCCACAGGTTCAGTCCATGCTGGCCCAGCTTGAGAGCTACCAGGGGCAGCTTCAGCTTCTCGTTCAGCAGAAGCAGAAAGTCCAGCTCGAACTCAACGAGGCCAAGAAGGCCCTTGAGGAGATTGAAAAGCTCCCCGACGACGCGGTCGTCTACAAGACCGTTGGGACGCTCATCGTCAAGACCGACAAGGCCAAGGCCGTCGAGGAGCTCAAGGAGAAGGTAGAAACTCTCGAAGTCCGCCTCAGTGCCCTTGAGAGGCAGGAGAAGAAGCTCAATGAGAAGCTCAAGGAACTGACCGCCAAGATACAGAGCTCGCTCCGCCCGACGGCGGGCTGATTTCCCTTTTCTCCCCCGGTGGTGAGCATGGAGCAGAGGGGCGTTATCAACATAGGTCTTCCAGAGCTGAGCGAAGAACAGCTCATCGAAATCGGGGAGCTGGCGCAGAGGGTCATAATAAAGCACGTCTTCGACGCCCTCAACAGGAGCGACGTCAAGGACATCGAAGTAACCACGAGGATAAACCGGGACGAAACGCTCAACCTCGAAATCGAGGTCTACCTCGAAGTGCCTGTCTTCGTCAAGGTGGACGTCGAGAGGCTGATTGACGAGGCCCTCGAGAAGGCCTACGAAGCGGTTGAGAGAAAGCTGAGGGAGATTGCGGGTAAGGGTTAAATTCAGTTTTGACAACATCTTCTTGGTGGGAGAATGAGACACAGGGAAGTAGCCGAGGCCTTCGCAAGGGACGTCAGAAGACTGCTGGGAGACAACGTCATCGAAGTCATACTCTTCGGCTCCGTCGCGAGGGGAGAGGCCAGTGAGGAAAGCGACGTTGATATCCTCGTGATTGTCAAGAAAAACCCTTGGGATAGCCAAAAGAAGCTTGCCGACCTCGTCGTTGATTATCTTCTCAAGTACGGCGTCTACGTATCCCCCAAAGTCCTGAGCGTCGAGGAGTTCGAGTTCATGAAGGGCATAAACTCGGCGTTTTACATCAACGTGAGCAGGGAGGGAGTTAGGGTTGGCCACTGAGGTCGAAATACTCCTTAACGATGCCCATGAATCCCTTGAAGCGGCAAGAGTGCTTCTTGAGAATGGATTTTACAGAGATGCGATTAGCAGAGCATATTATGCGATGTTCTATGCGGCAAGTGCCCTTCTTCGTGCTAAAGGGGTCGTCACAAAAAGCCACCGAGGAGTTATTGCAAAATTCGGGCTTGAGTTCGTGAACATGGGTATCGTTGAAAAATACTATGCAAAGGCGCTTTCCCTTGCTGAGACAAGTAGGGAGCGAGCTGACTATGACCCAACATACCGCCCAAGTGAAGAGGAGGCCGAAAGCATAATAGAGGACGCAGAACGCTTTATTGAGCGGGTAGAAAAAGCATTGGAGGAGCTGAAATGAAGGGAAAGCTCAAGCTTAAGCGCTTTCTCGAGCGCTCGCGCGACAAATCCTACCTCCTCCTCTGCCACCACAACGCCGACCCCGATTCCCTCGGCTCGGCGATAGCCTTCGCCCGCTACCTCAGGTTTATCGGCGTTGAGATGGTTAGAATAGGCGTTGCCCAGAGCGTTTCCTCCTACGCGAAACGGCTTTTGACGCTCTCGCCCGTTCCCGTTGAGAAAAACCCGACCGTTGAGGAGGACGTTGTCGTAATCTTCGATACCTCCTCCCTCGAACAGCTCGAACCGATTGAGATTCCGAAGGGGAAGACGGTAATCCTGATTGACCACCACGTGGAGAAGGAGAGGCCGATTAAAGCAGATATAGCGGTCGTTGACTCCTCAAGGACATCAACAGCTGAAATCGTGTGGGAGCTGTTCAAGTACCTCGGCTTTGCCGACGAGGAAAGCGCGAGAGCCCTTTTGGCGGGAATCGTTACCGACACGGCCAACTTTCGCTTTGCCAACGCGAAGACCTTCAAAGCGGTGAGCGAGATACTGGAGAGGTTTCCGCTCCAGATGGGGGAGGTATTTTCCCTCGTTGCCCCTGCCAGCGACGAAAACACCGACAACGCCCGGAGGATGGCGGTTTTAAAGGCCTGCCAGAGGCTCGAAATCATGAAGTTCAGGAAGTACATCATCGCCGTCTCGAAGGTCTCGGCCTACGAATCCTACGCCTGCAAGGTCTTCCTCCAGCTTGGGGCAGATATCGCGATAGTCGGGAGCGAGAAGAAGGGCGTTAGGATTTCTGCAAGGGCCAAAGAGAGCCTCGTTAAGAAGGGCCTCCACCTCGGAAAAATCATGGAGAAGGTGGGGCCCGTTATTGAAGGCTCTGGCGGTGGCCACGCCGGGGCCGCAGGAGCGAACGGAAAGGCCAACCTTGATAAGGCCATAAAGCTAATCCTCAAGGAGATTGAGAACTTCCTCAGGGAGAACGGGTGATTGAGATGGCGAAGTGCCCGCTGTGCGGAAAGCCCCTCGACTGGGGGGAGCTGGTTGAGCAGATGCTGAGCCTTGAGAACGCCGAGGAAACGCTGAAGGACCGCGAGAGGTTCCTGAAGGCCATCGAGGAGTTCGCCTTCAAGTGCCCCCACTGCGGTGAGGAGTTCTACGGCAAGTACCTGCCGAGGGAGGAGGCCGAGAAGGTCTTTGAGCTCCTAAACGAGTTCAAGGGCTCGATAGACTGGGAGAACAAGCGCGTCCGCCTCAGACTGAACAGCCTCTTAGCTCTGGACAGGATGCTCGAGAACTGGGACAAAAAGATGAAAGGATGATCACTCCATCCTTTCCTTGATTTTCTGGAGAACGCTTATGTGCTGTTCTTCGTTGTTTTTGCTCTCCACGGCGATCGCCTTTATCAATGGGTGTATCGCCCTTTTCTCGAGGTGGGAGTAGCCGTCCCTCATTCTGCCTTCAAGGCTCAGGATCTCATCCACGACCTTGACTATGTCCCTCTTCTTCTCAAGGGGTATGACGACGTTCTCAAGCTTGAGGTTGAGCAGTTCTCTGAGCGCCTCCTCAGGGGGTATCCTTCCACCCATGAACTCGCCGCCGGGGAGTATTATGCTCGGCAGTCCGGGTATCACGACGATCTCCTCGTTCATCTGCCTCCTCGGGGCGTCCTCCGGCAGTTCAATGCCGTCGGTGTAGCCAAACTCGTCGACGAGCTCAACGGCCTCCTTGTACGCCTTTCTCAGGGCCTCCGCGAGATGCTTGTGAAGGGCCGTGTCTATGGCCATCCTGAGGAGGAGCACCCTGAAGTCGGCGTACTGGGGGTCCTTGAGCTTCTTGAGAATGGACCTGTATTCTTTCTCGGCCCTCTTCTCAACCTCCTCGATTTCCCTGATGGTCTCCTCGATTCCGACCATTTTTCAACCACCTCCGAGATTTTTAGTTACCTTTTGTTCTTAAACTTTTCCCCGGCAAAACTTTTTAAAGCTTCGCCCCAACCGAAGGCGAAGGCACTATCACGCCTCATGGCTCGGGGGTATCCGAGGAGGAACCCACCGGGCTCCCTCTGGAGGTGAGTGGGATGAAGTATCCAAAGAAGATAAGAACCTACTGCCCGTACTGTAAGAAGCACACCATCCACAAGGTAGAGAAGGTCAAGAAGAGGCCGAGGAGCGAGCTCAGCCAGGGCCAGAGGAGGTTTAGAAGAATCCTCAAGGGTTACCGCGGTTTCCCGAGGCCGAACCCCGCTGGCAGGGAGAAGCCGGTCAAGAAGCTCGACCTCCGCTTCCGCTGCACCGTCTGCGGCAAGGCCCACACCAGAGGAAAGGGCTTCCGCGTTAAGAAGTTCGAGCTGGTGGAGGTGTGAACATGGCGCTCCCGAAGAACCTCATCCCGATGCCGAGGAGCAGGTTCCTCCGCGTCAAGTGCATTGACTGCGGCAACGAGCAGATAGTCTTCAGCCACCCGGCCACCAAGGTCCGCTGCCTCGTCTGCGGTGCAACCCTCGTCGAGCCGACCGGTGGTAAGGGCATCATCAAGGCCAAGATCCTCGAGGTTCTCGAGTGATTTCCCTCCACTTTTTGATCCTTTTCTAGGTTTCTGAGTAGAACCGGCAGAGAATAGCTCTCTGTGAATTTCTTTGGAGTAATTCAAGAGTGTGGCCCGCCCGTAACTCCCGCCCTCATCTCAGCCGGACGGCAGAATTGGACGGGCTAACCCAGGCGGGCCGAGAATTGTGCCCGGTCTGGGTTTCCCGCGGTCATCGTGCTCCGGGACGCGGAAGGCCCTCCCGCGGGGACCTCGCTGAGACCGGGCTGTGGCCCCCGCATCGCCCCCCGGTTCATTCTCCCCGGGGTCCTCGCGCGGGGGCAGAGGGAGTAGAGAACATGGGTATAAAAAGTTGAGCTCAGAGGAGTATCCTCCTGAGCTGGGCGATGAACTGGGGTTCAACTCCCTGGGGATCAACCGCCAGTATCAGAGAGCCGTTGCTCACAACCACGAAATCCCTAACCTTTGCCAGGAACTTGAGGAGGCTTTCCTGGCTGTTGTACACGAGCAGATACTCGACGCAATCGAACAGTACGACACCCTTGAGGTTCTTTGACTTCATTTCCTGAAGGTAGCGGTAGATTATCTCCCCCATCCTGGGAAGTTCCGTTGGCTCTATGGTTCTCTTCCTCCTCTCGCTGAAGGGAACCGTCGTCATGAAGTAAACGGTCCAGGCATCGGGGACGTCACGCGTGTTTCTGAGAAACGCGAGCACAGGAAAATCCCTGAACTTCTCCTTTATCTCTGGTAGTTCCCTTGGGTGAACTATAACCACCGGGCTCTCGAATTCTGCCTCCGGCTCTTGGGGAAGCTCCTGAAGGGATATCCTCCTGAAGCCCTCCGAGCGCATTATTTTGACCATCGCCGTCGTCATCACCACGATCAGGCTCGCGGAGAGCAGGAATCCTACTGGCTGATACCACCGTTCCTGGCCGAAGAGGGCGGCGGGGATCAGGTGGAGACCGAACAGGGTTATCCCAACGTAGAGATACTTTGCCACACTTTGATATATGCTAACCACGTTCTTCACTATGAGCCCGGATGCGGTCACAAAAACGCCCGTGATACCCAGTGAAGCCGCAACCGTCGCCGTCCACTCTGGGTTCTGCGTGTACCAGTAGACCATGAGTAGGTAGAGCATGTAAGCAACCGGTGCGGCGGAGAACAGCCTAACAGTCTTTGTACTGATCTTTATGCCCTCCTCATCGACTAGGTAGAACGAGCCCGCGAACATAAGGGACGAGAAGAGGGGGAGCATTAACAGGCTGATAGGCCTTAATGCTGACGAAGAGGACGTCGCTATCGCCAGAAAATCCGAGAACCACGCCATTGAAAAGAGGAGTGCGGAGGTTCTCCTGTTCTTAAGGTAAATCGAGAATATCAGCAGTGCGGCGAGTACGTCGATGCCCATCACGGTTAGGGCACCCGCGATCACAATCGAAGAGTCCGGCATTAACACCACCGTCTGGATCCAAAATTGGAACCGTTGGGCTTAATGGAATGGTTCAGTTTATAAACTATTCCCATTTCTTCGAAGTTCCTCCAACACTTTATTGAACTCTCCAGGTGAGCCCCTAACTATCGGATACATCGGCGTGAAGGGACACCCCGGCTCCTCGCGGGCGCTTATCTCGAAGGTTCTTATCTCCTTGGCTATCCAAACGATTTCCTCCTTGTCGAGTCCAATCAAGGGCCTCAGAACCGGTAAATCACTCGCCCTGCTGACGATTAGGAGGTTGTCGAGCGTCTGTGAAGCGACCTGTCCGAGGGAGTCACCGGTTATTATCGTACTCGCCCCGACCTCGTGCCCAATCCTGCAGGCCCTTCTAAGCATCAGCCACTTGCAGAAGACGCAGGTCCAGCGCTCCTTCTTGAGCTCCTTCAGCCTCTCAAACACCGGGACGTGCTCCTCCGCAAAATCTACAACTATCAGCTCGTCGAGCTTGCCATACCTCCTCAGAACCTCCCAGAGCTCGTGAACCTTCTCCTCCTTGATGGAATCCTGCCTGAAGTGAACCGGAACTACCTCGACATCCTTCCGGAGCATCAGGTAGATTGCCACAGGTGAGTCGATGCCCGAGCTGAGCAGTGTGACGGCCTTCATGACCGGAACTTCGGGTGGGCTTTTATGAGGCTTTCTTCAACTCAGGGTTTCAAACCCTTGAGGAGAAGGCCGATGTAGACGAACCACGCGAGGATTAGCGATGCCCCTATCAACTCCGGAATCGCCAGCCCCTTGAAGACCCTCGCCCTAATCAGGTAGAGCATCGTGAGGAACACGACAACCGAGAGAACGCTCCAGACGTAGTTGATAGGGTTTTTCCGCCCGAGCTTTATCCCGACGAGCGCTATATCAGCTAAAGCCAGAACGTAGAAGAGAACCGCTGAGGGTGTGTGGTAGGGGAGCTCCTCCGGGAAAACTCCAACGAGGAACAGGAAGACCAGCGCGAGGGGCATCAGGTAGGAGAGACCGTGCTTGAAGGCTACAACGGATGGAACCATTGCAACTACCGCGAAGAACATCACGAAGCCGTTGAAGAGCCAGCGGTTGGGGTTTTTTAAGGACCCCATGTCGCTCAGCGCGTTGTCTGTAAAGGAGAACCACGGGTTGGCGTGGATAACCACCGCTAAGCCCACGATGAAGATGATGGGCAGGGAGAGGGCTACGTAGGAGGCGAAGCGTTCGAGTTCCACCGCGACCACCTCAGCACTCCCTCTTCCTTGGCTCCTCGCCAAAGACCGCCTTGTAGAGCTTCCTGAACTCTTCCCACGAGCCCCTGATTATCGGGTGCTTCGGGATGAAGGGTATCTCGTCCTCGGGAAGCGTTGAAAGCTCGAAGGTGCCGATTCTCTTCGCTATGCTGACTATCTCCTCCTTGTCCATGCCTATCAACGGCCTGTAAATCGGTAAGTCGCTCGCCTGGCTGACGATGTACATGTTCTCAAGCGTCTGACTCGCCACCTGTCCGAGGGAGTCGCCCATCACGATGCCCTTCGCGCCGAAGTCCTTGGCTATCTTATCCGCGTGCCTCACCATCATGAACTTGCAGAACACGCAGGTGTACTTCTCCTTCCCGAGTTCCCTCAGCTTCTCAAGGATTCTCTCGCGCTCCTTCGGCTTGACAACTATAAGCTCGGCCTTCCCGCCGTAGTGGTACTTCTTCAGCTGGTTCCAGATTTTCCTGACCTTCTCAAGGGTCTTCTCGCCCATGTAGATGTGAACCGGAATGACCTCGACACCACGCTTCATCATCAGGAAAGCTGCCACAGGTGAGTCTATGCCCCCGCTGAGGAGCGCAACGACCTTGCCCTGCGTGCCTATCGGCAGTCCTCCCCAGGCTCTCACCTTGTCAACGAAGACGTACGCTTTGCCCTCCATCAGCTCGACGCCGACCTCGATATCGTAGTTGTGAAGGTCAACCTCGCTCTCCTCGTTCTCGAGTATGTACTCCCCGACCTTGGCCTGAACCTCGGGGCTCTTCAGCGGGAACTCCTTGGTGATTCTCCTCGCGGTAACTCGGAACTTCGGCTTCTCAAGGCCGAGCTCCCTCTTCTTCCTCCTGAAGAGCTTTAGCGCGGTTTTGTTTATTTTCTCAAGGTTCGCCTCGACCTCCATCGCCGGTGAGAGCGAGACTATGCCAAAAACTCTCGTAAGGACCTCAACGGCCTCTTTGGCTTTGTTCGTTCTCACGAGAATCCTCCCGTGCTTGGCCTCGACCTTCTTGAAGTCGATTCCTTCGCTTACCAGAGCCTCGCGTATGTTGTTCATGAGTATGTTCTCGAACCATCTCCTCGTCTGCCTCGACTTCGTTCCAATCTCGCCGTAGCGGACTATGACGACGTTCATGGAATCACCTCGGTGGCACCTTGATTACGATCTCAACGTACTTCTGCACGACGATGTACAGGAAAAGGGCGGCGGCGTAGGAGGAGAGAATTATGAGCTCGTTCATCTCAAAGATGTGCTTGGATATCTCCCTCGCGCGGGGCGAGTTGGAGACAACGACGTCCATGTACCGCCTTTTCAGGAATTTGTTGAGCTCAACGCCCAGCACGAGCAGGGGGACGCCGATCAGTCCCCACATTTTCCCAAAGATGAGCATGGCTATGAGGGTCGTCGTGGCTATGAACCAGCCGCCTATGACGCCCAGCAGGATCACGAACTCTATCATGGCTATCGTCCCTGCTTGGGTGAAGGGGATAAAAAAGTTTAGATGAACATCGTCACATCTTCAACGCCCTTCTTTCTCCGCCTCGGTTTGGGCTCGGTCTTCGGGTAGCCAACTGGAATGACACCCACGAGGTAGTGGTTCTCGTCGAGACCCGCGAGCTCTCTAACCTTCTCCTCGATGCCTCTGAAGTTCGTCACGCCGATGTAGACCGTGCCGAGGCCGAGCTCCACAGCTTTGAGCATGAGGTTCTGAATCGCCATTGCTGCACTCTCGACGCTCCAGATGAACTCAACCTCGTCGAACTCTTCTCCCGGGAGGAAGCGAACGCGCCTGTCTATGAAGACCGCTATGTAGACCGGCGCCCGGTACATGCCCTCTTCGTACATCCTCTTCCTGAGCTTCTCTATCTTTTCCTCCGGCAGGCTGACCGCGCGGTAGTAAACTTCCATGCCCTTCGCCATGAGCTCGTAGAGTTTCTCCCTCGCCTCATCGCTCCTGAAGACCACGAAGAGCCAGTTCTCAAGTCCGCTGGCAGTTGGAGCCCTTATCGCGGCCTCGATTAGCTTTTTGATGGCCTCTTCTGGAACGGGCTCTTCGCGGAAGTAGCGCACCGAGGTTCTCTTCCTTATAGCCTCGTCCAGCTCCATGCTCCCACCATGGATCGTTGGTGGATTGCGTATTAATCCCTTTTCAAAACCAAAGGTTTAATAGAGCCCTCGAGAAACTTCAAAGGGTGAAAGCATGTACGGATGGAGAGGAAGGCTCGGCCTCATAGTGCCGTCATCAAACACCACGATGGAGATGGAGCTCCACAGCTACCTCCCCTACGGCGTCTCGCTTCACGTTTCAAGGATGCCCCTGAGGGACGTCACCGAGGAGGAACTTCTCAAAATGAGCACGATGGCGGTTGAGGGCGCAAAACTCCTCCGCGATGCTGGCGTTGAGCTGATCCTCTATGGATGCACGAGCGGTTCATTCATCGGCGGTAAGGACTTCGAGAAGGAACTCGAGGCGAGGATAGAGGACGAGGTGAACGTTCCAGTGATAAGCACGAGCACCGCCGTTGTGGAGGCCCTGAAAATTCTCGACGTTCGCGATATACTCGTCGTGACCCCTTACACCGACGAGATAAACCGGCGCGAAAAGGAGTTCCTTGAGGCAAACGAGTTCAACGTCCTCGATATAGTCGGCCTTGGCCTCACGGACAACCTCCAGATCGGAAGGCTTGAGCCGTACGAGGCCTACCGTTTGGCCAAGTCGGCCTTTATGGACGAGGTTGAGGGGATTTTCATAAGCTGCACCAACTGGAGAACGTTCGAGATAATCGAGGCCCTTGAGGACGATCTCGGTGTTCCCGTCGTCACGAGCAACCAGGCCTCTCTCTGGCTGGCTTTAAGAGAGATGGACGTTATGGAGAAGATCCCCGAGCTTGGGAGGCTTTTGACGGAGTATTAGTGCTCCTTTTCAGATTTTCAGGTGTTATCCCCGGTTAGATCTCAATGATTCTATTGGGGTGCTAGGGTAGAAAAAAGGGGTTAAACAAACGCAAGCGCTCTTTTTCATATATCACCTACCCGGATCCGTAAGAAGGCCACATAACGCCTATTCCCCTTTCATCTATAGTGCCGTTTCTGTATATTGTTATGCTCGGGATTATAAGCCGTCGCCTATCTTTTTTGGCCTCCTCAATAACTTTTCGAAAGACAACTTCAGCATTGGGATTAACGTATATTCCAGTCGCGTTTACAATGACCCCCCCGAGGAATTCACAGTACCTATTGTTTAGTTTGTCCGCAAGTTTGAGATAGTACGTGCCATTAAAAGGCTGAACCTTTAACGCGGGTGAGTAGCCCTTCACGACTCCCCATGGATAAACTACCCACACCAGATCGTGGGTCTCATTGTAGGGGCTGAATACAGCCCACATGGCCGAGCATTTGCAGCCCCGGTAATAGTGCAACGCCAAAACCCCTCCGATGGGTTTCATTTTAATGAGTTTAAGATCCCTTGGATTGGGAAGATCTCTGCTAAACGTTGAGTTTATCAACTTTATCGTCCTATTGTCGAGCACTTTCTCAAGTTTCATGCACTTGTCACGATATTCAACTAGTCTATCTTCATTGGGAACGTAGATCCACGTTGAATAGTCCCTAGCTGGCAGATCCAAATTTCGAAAATTCTCTACTAAGGTGCTGATCGTTGAGTAGTCCAGAACAGTCGAATAGTTCCTTGTACTTCCCCCTCTGTAGTCCACATCGAGTTCAAGAAGTCTGTGATCCGTGTACAGGTAAATTTTCCAGTGGGGTTCCCATTGAACGATGAAACCTGGTTTAAGTGTGTACTGCACTGCAACTAATCTGTAATGGTGAGCCTCATAGGGTTTGAGATAGTGGTCATAGACAAAGCTTGGATCCGTTAGTTGTTCGTTTTTGGTGTAGAGATGATACGTCCAGCCTCCAATTAAAAGAAAGAGCAAGGCAAGGGAAAGCAACATTATGCGCTTCATCTAGGATCACCCCAATTCAGGTTATTGAGCTTATCTTTAGTCATCCCGAAAAGCAAAAGGATTGAGACAAAAACTGAAACCATGAGAAGTCCCTTCATCTTCCGACCTCCGTTATGGGTAGTAGTATGAGTATGGGGATGCACCTCCTCTCCTACACCTGAACTCGAACCGCGATATTGTGAAGTCACCATTATAAATCCACTTTGACTGAGGATGTATTTCGTATTCGTAGTACGCTCCTGATTGTGTGAACCATGCTATTCCGGCGTATTTGCCGCTTAGTGTGGCCTCCCAGCGCCAGGGTTTTGGTTCAATCTTAAAAGCCTGCAAGCGCTTAACAGCACTTGACAAGTTCTCCAAATCCCAGAGGGGAAAATCTGGGTTGCCATAATGTCTCTCCACGAATTCAAAAGTAACGTTCAGCGGAAAGTGTATTCTGATAACCTCATGAGTTTCATTCAACGGTTGAATCGCAATGATTACTCCCCTGCTTGCGTTATTTCCTGCCGGAAGAATCAGCAATCCTGGGTACCCTGATAGACCAAACATTTCTCCAGCATCGCCAGAGGAGCCTATTATATTTCCTGTTGATAGTTCGCTGGCTCCGAGGACTTGAACCCACCAGTAGCTTTCGTTTGCTTTCAACACTTCCGAGAGTCTTGGTTGAATGCTCTCGATTTCTTCGTTCTTGTAAATCCTGCCCTTGTAGAGGAAGAGCTGACAGTTGTTGCAGTTTTTGAAGTTTTTGAGTTTTTCCTGGCTTGTTGCTAGGATTGAATAATTGAATGGGGTCTTGCAGGTTATTTTGTTTTCTGTCATTCTTGGCCAGATTTTCAATATTTTGGAAATTTTGAAAGTGTAAATGCTGAGTGTTTGGTCGTTTGGATTGTAAAATGCGAATTGGTATTCTCTGAAGCCATCAAAGCCGGTTTGGGAAGAGTAGTAAGCCGCAATGAGCTGGGAATTCTCTCTCATTTGCTCTGGAATTTTTTGGTAGAGTTCGTTCATGTTTTCGCTCGGGAGGTAGGAGTAAGAGAAGAGCAAGAGAAAGATCAAAAGAAGGCTAGAGAGGATAAGAGATCTCTTCATCCCCAAGTCACCTCCATGAAGTAGCCGACGCCAGTATACGGGCCTGTTTTTGGATTTTCAGGTTTTGTTGCATTTCTCATGAGTGTCACCAACATCTATGTGGCCGTAGGCCCTTGGGATTTTCCTTTCCATTGAAATTCCTTTCCAGTACTCGTCTAAAAATATCAAACCCCAAGTAATATTCTCAGGGTAACAGTAGAAGGTTATGGATGCGAACTCTGTTTTTTGCCCGGCCTTTGCTTGATACTCTTCAATTGAACGCAAAGCTGAAGTTAGTCCCCTGTTCAATATCCTCCCTGTAATTATAAAGGGTCTCGTCGAAAGGCTAGTCTTTCCGGTTCCCTTCACTGTAATGTCTCCCGGGTACGCGGCTCTTTTCAGTGAAACATTTGCATTAACTGGAATTTCAGCATACCAGACGAAGCTAATGTTGTCCTGCAGAGCCGGAACCACAAGGATTCGTCCTGGCCCAATGCCTCCATAAATGGCATCTCCCGTTTGGAGGATTATGCTGCCAATCCAGAGTTCTTTTCTGGCGTAGTATGCCGTGAGTTCTCTCAGGGTTTTGTTCTCGTATTCTTTGGCGATTTGTTCTGCCGTTGGGAATTTTGGCGGGTTTTCTCTCGTGTACCATTTTCCGGCAAAGAGTAATGCGGGAGTCTCTTTTGGGGCTTTCTCTAGGAGTTTTAAGTCAAGGGCGAGTGGGGAGTAGTTTAACGGCGTTTTCACGGTTTTTGTTTTCTTTGTCCTGAAGAGCAGGGGGAGATTTTGACCGACGTAGTACACCTTAAGCTCCCGAGTTTTAGGGTTGTAAGTGGCAAACTGCCAGAAATGAACATCATGGTAGACCGCAATGAGCTTTTCATCTCCTGAAATTCCCGCTAACTTGTAAGCTCCTTCCGCTGAGGAGAGCTGATGGTAAGTGTACGCGTTATATGCGAAGAAGGAAAGGAGCAAAATTAAGAGGAGAGTAAGCAGAGCTCTCATCCCCACCTCACCTCCATGAAGTAGCCAACACTATTGTAAGGGTTTTAGTTTTACCTTCTCCAGCAGGGCAGCCCGTATTCTGTTTTTTCTATTGTTCCGTTGTTGTAAATTGTAATTTTGTACACCATTCTGCATTCTCCTAGTTCCTCAACAATGCTCCACGGATCTGGATTGAGTACTGTTTCATTCTTTGTTACAAGGATACCCCAAGCGGATTCGAGGTAATGGGAAGCGTCAGTTGGAATGCGCGTGTTTCCGATACGAGGAAGATCAAGCTTTGGGATATATCCCTTGACGGTTCCCATTGGGTATTTGGCGATTATGACATCTTTGGTTGCGTTGTAAGATTGGATCTCAAGGACGAATCTGGAGCTACCTTTAGGGGAGGGCATGACCACGTAACCACTTGTGAGGTTGGTGTAGCCGAGCCTTAGGAAATTCCCGCCCTCGCCAAGGAGGAGCTTGCATGAAGAACACAGTTTCAGTAATTCTTCATAAGCAAGGGGTTTTTGAAGCTCAGTGGGTGGAATGGCCTTAACGCTTCCGTTGAACTTCGCAATGAGCCCAATTGTTCCTTTCAAGCCTTTGAGGGCATTGTTTTCAAAAGTCAGGGGTGAATAATCAACTTGTGTCTCGACGCTTTTCACGGAGTCTCTGATGTTGGGGATTATAAAACCGCTGAGCTCGATTTTATGGAGGGACAGTTTCCCCGCGGTGTAGGTAACGATTCTCCATTCGTTTCCGTTGTGTTGCATGATGAGTATGTGGTCTGTTATGTTAAGATGTTCCGTCATGCAATATGGAGAGTTAAAACAGGACACGGCTTCATGGCTCTCCCACAGTATCCAAGACACTGTGAATGTAAGGAACAAAAACAAAAAGGCAACGATCTTCTTCACCCCCAGACCACCTCCATGAAGTAGCCAGTGTTAGTGTGTGGGTATTTAGTCTCCTCTGGCACACCATATTGTTCCTCTTGCCCATGTTTTCACCGTGCCGTTTTTCAGGACTATCACTTGTATGATTGTGAAGCATCTCCTCTCCTTTATTGCTTTTGGTGCCGTTTGGTTGAAGATTTCCTGAGCGTGAGGATTAACGTAAATTCCAGTGGCATTCACTAAAGTACCCTCCACAGCCGAGCAATGTCCCGCCTCCACTTTCTTCAAAAGTCCCAAATACTCTTTTCCTTGGAAGACTGGCAGGTTTAGTGCTTTTACTAGTGTACTTGCATTCCCGTGCGGGTAAATGACTTTTACTAAATCGTGCGTTTCGTTGTACGGCTCAACCACCAGCCAAGTGCCCTCGCAAAGCGGATCAGTAGAACTCATTACCGTAAAAACACCACCAACAATACTCGTGTTCTTCAAGGTTAACCAATGATAGACTCCTCCACGAATGGTTTTGATTAGTTTGAAGGTTCTGTTGTCAAGGATTCTGCTGAGTTTTACACATACTTTCCTGAAATCACTGTAACCCCTTGCCGGATGGTCTATCAGTTTTCCTTCTCTGGGCAGGTATACTATCTCCC
This sequence comes from Thermococcus sp. AM4, assembly GCF_000151205.2. NCBI lineage: Archaea > Methanobacteriati > Methanobacteriota > Thermococci > Thermococcales > Thermococcaceae > Thermococcus > Thermococcus sp. AM4. Next base: position 777,831 of record NC_016051.1, on the reverse strand, counting down.
TGAATCTTTCCTCGTATTTTGGTAGGTTTTGGACTTGATTAATAGGTACCGTCAGGTTTGTGTAGTTGAGGATTGTTTTGGCTTTTTCTTTGCTCTCTCCGTCTGGCGTTATTGTAAGCTTCACGAGTTTTCCGCTTGAGTTGTAGAGATAGAACTCCCACTTAGGCTTCCACGGGTTGAGTATTGAACTCCTGTCCAGCTCAAAGTAGACTCCAAGGAGGGTGTAATTCTGGGCTTCATAGGTTTTTAGGTAGTGTTCGTAAACGAATTTGGGGTCTTTTAATCTCTCGTTCTTTGTGTGCTTTGTATAAGCTAATCCGCCAAGCAAGAGGAGAAAGACAAAAAGAAAAACAAACAAAGCCTTAACGATGTTCATCCCCAAGCCACCTCCACTTGGTATTGATGCTAGTCGGGCATTTTAGACTTTGATTCTGTGTTGTTTATCGGAATTTCTTGGTAATCTCCAAGAGTGTCCCCGCGGGGAATTTTGTCCATCATTGATATTCCCTTCTGATATGTAGTGATCGACATGATGCTTATCTTTACAAGATTCGAACTCCTTGAGTATAAGGTAATCACAAGGAAAATGGGATTAGCTTTCGAAACCTGCGATTTCTCAAATAGGCTTAGTGCTTTCTCTACAGTTTCATTGGTCACTATGAAATCGTTGGATGGAGTGGGTATACCTATTCCTCTCACTGTCATATTAGTGAGATACCTGACAACAAACTTAGAAGCGTTTGAGTCGATAGGTATCTCGACCTCCCAAATGAAACTTTTTCCCGTTTGTTTTAGATCTGGTATTACCAGAACCCCACCTGACCCAATTGCTCCGTAAATCGCATCGCCGGTTTGGATGGTTATACCTCCGATCCAGAGTTCTTTTCTGGCGTGGTATGCCGTGAGTTCTCGCAGGGTCTTATTAGCGTACTCTTTGGCTATTTGCTCTGCCGTTGGGAATTTTGGCGGGTTTTTTCTTGTGTACCATTTTCCGGCAAAGAGTAATGCGGGAGTCTCTTTTGGCGCTTTTTCGAGGAGTTTTGGATTGAGCGCGAGTGGGGAATAATTTAAGGGTGTTTTTACGCTCTTTACGTCCCTTCCCCATGGGAGGATTGGTTTGTCAGTGTAAATGGCGTAGACTTTGAGTTTCCGAGTTTTTGGGTTGTACGTTGCGAACTGCCAGAAGCCATTATCGTGATATGCAGCGATGAGTTTTTCACTGCTTGGAATTCCCGCCAGTTTATAAGCTCCCTCCGCTGAGGAGAGCTGATGGTAAGTGTAGGTGTTATAGGCGAAAAATAGGAAAAGTAAAACCAAAGCAAGGAACTTCTTCATCCCGGATCACCCCTGTGAATTGGCTGTTCTTGTTATTGGCATTTTCCGGGGGTTTGACCATAGTCACTAAGAACGTAACCTTCCGGTATTTTGTTCTGCATTGAGATGCCGGGCCAGTATCTGGTAATGTACATGATGCTCCACTCTATTGAGTTTGAGCCCCAGCAGGATATCGTGAGATCGACAAAACTTCTTGCAGAGCCTGAGATTGGAGTAGGCTTTGCCAGTGCTTTCAATGTTGCGTTTAAAGACTTTTCAAGAACCCATTTCTCCATCACAAACGCTTTTGGGAGAACGACTTCTCCATATCCCTTGATTGCAATTCCGCCTGGGTAATAGACAATGTGCTGGGACCTATCCCTTCCTGCTGGAATTTCAACACGCCACACAAAGGGTTTTTCCATGTAGGATCTCAAACTTGGTATTACGAGGATTCTCCCGGGCCCTATTCCTCCATAAATTGCATCGCCTGTCTGCATGGTTATTGCCCCAATCCAGAGTTCCTTTTCGGCATAATAAGCACTCAATCTCCTTATTGTTTTGTTGCCGCACTCTTTAAGGATTTGCTCAACTGTAGGGAATTTTGGTGGGTTTTCCTTAGTGTACCATTTCCCCGCGAAGAGCAACGCTGGAGTCTCTTCCGGCGCTTTCTTAAGGAGTTTCAAGTCAAGGGCGAGGGGAGAGTAGTTTAATGATGTTTTTACGGTTTTTGTCTTTTTGATTCTAAAATCTAATGGATGACCCTGGCTGAGGTAGTAGACTTTGAGTTCTCTGGTTTTTGGATTGTACGTTGCGAACTGCCAGAAGCCATTATCGTGATATGCAGCGATGAGCTTTTCATCCCCTGGAATCCCTGCCAGTTTATAAGCTCCTTCCGCTGAGGAGAGCTGATGGTAAGTGTAGGCATTATAGGCGAAGAAGGAAAGGATGATCAAAAAGAAACCAAAGACAGCCAGAGTTCTCATGGTCTGCCCTCCTACTTGTCTATCACGTGTTAGTTATTTGAACAGTGGGTTATGTAGACCTTTTTGAAGTATATCCTTCTAATGGGAATGGGTTGGTTCCCGATTTTGAGATAGCTATACGTGTTCTTACTGGGGATTATCCATTCGATCCATACTGTATCTGGATCCCATATTGAGACTTTAAATCTCCATGCCTTCTTTGAGTACTTCCCGAATTTTTCCAGTTCACTCAGCATATTCTGGAGTTTAGTGTAGTCAGGACTCCACAGTGAGCTATTGGTAATCTTGTATTTGGCTATCGCGCTGAGGGTTATGTTCATTGGATAGTGGACGTTCACAACTGTTTTATTGTTCTTTAGGTAAATCTCGATCCATACGGCCTTTCCAACTTCCGAGCCTTGATTGGGCAGGAGAAGCGCTCCAGGGTAACCTTCGAATCCGATATCCCTTATAGTGTCTCCTGAATACATGCTAACGGTTCCGACAGAGAGTTCAGAGCTTTTTATCCCCTTGACCTTCCAGTATTCCCGATTACGCTGCAGAATGTTATCTATTCTTGGTTGAATTCTCTCAATTTCCTCATTCTTGTAAATTCTGCCCGTGTAGAGGAGTATTCTGCAGTTGTTGCAGTTTGTGAAGTTTTTGAGTTTTTTCGGACTTGTTGCGAGGATTGAGTAGTTGAATGGGGTCTTGCAGGTTATTTTGTTTTCTGTCATTCTTGGCCAGATTTTCAAGAGTTTGGAGATTTTGAACGTGTAAATGCTAATTGTCCGCTCTTTTGGATTGTAGAATGCGAATTGGTATTCTCTGAAGCCGCTAAAGCCGGTTTGGGAGGAGTAGTAAGCCGCGATAAGTTGAGAATTCTCTCTCATTTGCTCTGGAATCTTTTGGTAGAGTTCGTTCATGTTCTCGCTTGGGAGGTATGAGTAAGAGAAGAGCAAGAGGAGAGCTAGAGGGAGTCCAAAAATCACAGTAAGTTTTTTCATGTCTCCCTCACCCGTTTCTTAGTTCAAGGTTTGGAATGCAGGAAATATTCTCAAGTTCTATATTTGTTGAATTGTCGTTGTAACAAGCATAGAGCTCACAAAACGTTCCCCTGTTGGCCAGAATTTGTCCGTAACCTGGGCACTTGGCTTTTCTTGAAAACCATACTTCTAGGTAAAAGGGATTTTTTCCCTCAAGCTTTTGGACGATGCTTTCAATTACGTCACCATCTTCGCTGGAGTACGTGAATACTTTGTTCTCCTCTGTCACAGTCTTGAGCACCACTCCAGGATAAAAGAATGCCACTTGGGGATTTCCCTTAACTCCTTCAACTACCCACAGCATTTTACTATCCTTAAATCCTGGGATCACGAGAATCCCATTAGTCCCCACTGTTCCGTAGCATACAGCCTCGAGGGTGGTTTTTCTGCACACGGCTTTTGACTTAATCCAAAGTCCAGAACTGCTCCCGAGCCCATAAATCCGATAATATTTTTCTCCCGGCCGGATGATTTCGCTTAAGTTTGCCCAGTATGAACCGTTGATTTGGTAGTCGTACTTCCAGCCGAGGGTTTTGAAGAGAAGTGCTTTACTGTGAGGCTTGTATCGTTTGAGCTGGTTTAAGTCTAAAGCTAAGGGAGTGTAGTTTACTAAAGCCTTCGCGCTTTCCATTGTTATGCTCTTCAGCCAGAATATAGAAGATTGCTCAACCGTGTAGAGCTTGAGCGTGTTGGTTTTTGGATTGTACGTTGCGAACTGCCAGAAATGAGCATCATGGTAGACCGCAATGAGCTTTTCATCTCCTGAAATTCCCGCTAACTTGTAAGCTCCTTCCGCTGAGGAGAGCTGATGGTAAGTGTACGCGTTATATGCGAAGAAGGAAAGGAGCAGAATCAAGAGGAGAGCAACTAAAACCTTTTTCATTCCCAAGTCACCTCCATGAAATAACCAACGCCAGTATATGGGCCTGTTTTGGGTTTAAACCATTTATCAATTGCCAAAGACGCTGATATTACGATTCTCTGACGGCGTGGGGGTGTCTTAGGGTTATTAAACTTATTAACAATCCAAGTAGGAGTGTTATGGTCTGTGATGAATGAATAAACAGCCTCCCATGCTGAGCAATGCCAAATTCCATAGTCGGTTGTAGAGTTCTTTGTTACGTTACCCCATTGGTCTGTGAGCATGTCGTCGGGTGAGTTGTATCCTAGGAGTTTCCACACTATATCGGTTTTGTCCCATAGCTCACTCGCATCCTTCTTGAACTTCTCGTAATCCCTGGGCGTGCTGAGCTCACTCCACTTCCACTGTTTATTCATGACCGAATGAATATTCATAAAGTCCCCAAACTGTATCTTATAGGCGTAGTATGTTAAATCCAATGCGGAGAGTACCCCGCCTGCTATTATTGTCGAGTCAGTTGCCGCGGCCTCCAGTGTTCCATAGTACCAGAGCTGGTAACTATGACCGTGCCAGTCCATGTACTCGTCCCCAAGCCAGAAGACGTAGTGACCGAGCTCGTGGCCCAAAGTCCTGCCCCAGCTAACGTCACCAATGGAACCACCGTTCCCTGGTCCACCCTGATACCTCTCAGGCATCATAACGTTTCCGCCAGTCCAATATCCTCCTATTGCAGATTTTGGCCACCCCTGATAGAAAATCTCAAAACCAGTTTGGGGAATCACCCATGTTGTATCGTGCACCCTAACATCAGCCTTATCCCAGTTCCTCTTGTCGTCCCAGACCGTTATCCTCGTAATCATCGCGTAGCCGTCCGTGTAGTCGTAGATGAAGTCGCTCGCCTTCCTGATGCTGTAAACCAGTTTTTCCTTGTCCTCATCGCTCATCTTCCACTCAACGGAAACGTTGAGCTGGATTCCAAGTATATCTCTCTTCGCAGGATCCTTCCCGATCAAAACCTCAACCGCGTTCGGAACACCGTCACCGTCGTAGTCGCCGAGCTCGTCCATCTCGTTCAGGCTTTCGGCGAGCTCTGGATAGTAGCTTCTTATCATGTAGCCGTCGCCCGGGTCGAACCTCTCTGAGAACCCGTTCGCTTCCAGCTCTTTGTTCAGCTCGACCTCGCGCCAGAAGGGTATCCCGTCGGAATCGTCCGGCACGATGACGAACCAGATCTCCCCGTCGTGCTCCTCCTGGGAGGAGTACGTAACTACGTCCCCGAGGCCGGGATCGATGAGGCCGCCTTCCAGTGGAATTATCTCAACTTCACCCTTTAACGGTTCCTCCGGGGTGGTGGCTATCACTTCCACGCTCGATAGGTTCTTCCTGGCCAGGGGAACGTCCGGATTGACGGGGGGCTTTATTGGCTTGAGGTCGAAGATCCTGGCGTTGTATGTGTTGACGAGGGTGACGTTCACAACGCTCCCGTTGCTCAGGAGAACTTCAGCCACGTGGACGCTCTCCGGTTTTCTGATGATCATGGTGTCTTTTCCGGATTTCAGCCTTACTTCACTGACGTTGGCGGGCGAGTACACCTTCAAAATTCTCCCGTCGATTCCCTTTTTCTGCAGTATGCTCTCGTACTTGACGTAGACTTTCAGATCCTTGTCGGGATCGTGAGAAGAAACGCCGCACGAGCCGTCGCCGCAGCCGCTCAGGTGGCCGTAACCGAAGTACTTCTCCGCGTCCCCCGGATAATCGTCGCCGCTCCAGGTTCCTGTTTTGAGGTTGTACATTATCCTCGCAACGGTGTCGGGACCGGGGGAAACGTCCATTTCGGTCCTCTTTGTCCCGTCATCGTTATCTCTGTCGTAGAGGTGGAAGGTTATCGGGACGAAAACCCTGTCGTCCGGGACGTCGAAGGTAGCCTTGGCTATTGCGTAGTCCTCAAGGTTGAAGAGCGGATCCGCACCGGCAGGGATCTTTCTCTCCAGGTCGTCCTGATTGTCGGTCAGGCGGAGCGTTTTGGTCTGTCCGTTCACGGTAACGTCGAGGCTCATGTCCGCAGGGTTGTGACCGGTAATCGAACTGTCAACATCGTCCAGCGCCCTCGCCCTGAGGATGTAGATCGTTATCCTGTAGTCCCCAACGGGGTTCATGTCCCGGGAGTCGATAATACCGTCCCCGTCGGTGTCTTTGTTCAGTGGGTCGGTTCCGTATTCGTATTCCTCCCGATCGCTGAGGTAGTCGCAGTCGGAATCCTTGAGGAGCGTCGCCGTTTTGCTCATCGAGTCGCTTCCGCCCGGATAGGTGAGAACGACCTTGACAGTATGCTCACCGGGCCCTGCGGGGGCCTCTACTGTGAAGGTCGTTGGGTGGTATGGGTCAACCTCTATGGCCACGCCGTCCCCGGCGTTTCCGTCGACGTAGGCCTTGAGCGTGCCCATGGCGGTGCTTCCCCCGTAGTTGTTCACCGTGACGTCGATGGTGGCCTTTCCGTTGCAGACGGTTTTATGCACGCTCATCCCGATTATCACCGGCCTTGGCAGGTCCCCGATCAGGTCTGGCTTTGGCTGTGGCTCCAAAAGTGCAACGGCCCCCCCCACGCTTAGGAGTAGGAGAAGGGCCAGGCCTACCGACATAACGGTTCTCCTAAATCGCATGTGTACCACCTCAAAATCCCGAAAGATAATCACGTGCATGTGCTTTTAAAATTTGCCTGAACACTCGGAGTGATAAAGCCTCCCGAAATCCTTTTAAGATTCAGAGCTCTTTACTCACTGAGGGTGATACATAATGATGGAGCTCCTCGACGAGGCAAGGAAGCTATCGATCTTCACCGCCTACAACGCGAACGTTGACGCGATAGTCTACCTGAAAGGCGAGACCGTTCAGAGGCTCATCGACGAGTTCGGCGCCGATGCGGTCAGGAAAAGAATGGAGGAGTTCCCCCGGCAGATTGAGGAGCCGATTGACTTTGTTGCGAGGCTCGTTCACGCCCTCAAGACCGGAAAGCCGATGGCGGTTCCACTCGTCAACGAGGAGCTCCAGGGCTGGTTCGACAGCCACTTCAAGTACGACGTTGAGAGAATCGGGGGTCAGGCTGGAATAATAGCGAACCTCCTGGCCAACCTCGACTTCAGGAAGGTAATCGTTTACACTCCCCACCTCGCGAAAAGGCAGGCGGAGATGTTCGTTAATAAGCCCAACTTATTCTATCCCGTCGTTGAGAACAGAAAGCTCGTTCTGAAGCACCCCCGCGAGGCCTACCGCGAGAACGACCCCGTCAAGGTGAACAGGATTTTTGAGTTCCGCGCTGGAACGACCTTCAGACTGGGCGACGAGACGATTACAGTTCCGTACTCCGGTCGCTTCATCGTTTCGGCCCGCTTCGAGAGCATAAGGATTTACACGGAGGAGAAGCTCAAACCCTTCCTCCCCGAGATTGGCCTCCAGATTGACGGTGCAATCCTCTCGGGCTATCAGGGGATAAGGCTCCGCTATTCCGACGGAAAGGACGCGAACTACTACCTCAGGGAGGCCAAGAAGGACATTCTCCTGCTCAAGCGCGAGAAGGACGTCAAGGTCCACCTCGAGTTCGCCTCGATACAGAGCAGGGAACTCAGGAAGAAGGTCATCTACAACCTCTTCCCGCTCGTTGACAGCGTCGGCATGGACGAGTCTGAGATAGCCTACGTTCTGAGCGCCCTCGGCTACTCCAAGCTCGCCGACAGGATATTCACCTACAACCGCATCGAGGACACTGTCTTGGGCGGAAAAATCCTCATCGACGAGATGAACCTCGAGGTTCTTCAAATCCACACGATTTACTACCTCATGTACATCACCCACGCTGACAACCCGTTGAGCGAGGACGAGCTCAGGAGAAGCCTTGAGCTGGCAACGACTTTAGCGGCGGCGAGGGCCTCGCTCGGCGACGTCCGCTCGCCCGAGGACTTTAAAGTCGGTCTAAGCGTCCCCTACAACGAGCGCGGGGAGTACGTCAAGCTCCGCTTTGAGGAGGCCAAGAGGAGGCTCCGCACGAGGGAATACAAGGTCGTGATAATCCCGACGAGGCTCGTTAAGAACCCGGTTTCGACGGTCGGCCTCGGCGATACAATCTCGACGGGAGCCTTCACGAGCTATCTCGCGCTTCTGAGAGAGAAGGGCGCGCTCTGATATTTTCCCGTTCTCTCCGGGACCGTTAGGCTTGCCTTTGACTGGTACTGTGCGATGTACCAAGAAAAGTTGTTTTTGGTACAGTAAAGCGTACCAAATCTTTTTAAGCATTGGTACAGTGTATAGTACCATGAACCCTGAGGACGTCAAGCGATACATAAGGCTCTTCCATGAGCGTGAACTTCCTGAGGTAATCGAGAGAGAACTCAAGCTCACGTTCATTCCGGGCAAGGCAACCGCGATTGTCGGCCCGAGGCGCTCAGGGAAGACGTACCTCCTCTACTCGCTGATAGGTAAAGAACGGGAGCGCTACGTTTACATGAACTTCGAAAACCCCCTTCTCTTTGGAATAACCGGACGTGACTTTCCAAACCTCGTTGATGCCTACTTTGACCTCTACCCCGAAAACATCGGGAAGACGGTTCACTTTTTGCTCGACGAGGTTCAAAACGTCCCGGACTGGGAAATCGGCGTTAGATACCTCCTCGATGAGGGTTTCCTCGTGGCGGTCACCGGCTCTTCGTCGCGGTTGCTGTCGAGGGAAGTCGCCACCCAGCTCAGGGGACGGGGGGTAGCGTACACTCTGCTTCCCCTATCCTTCCGGGAGTTCCTGAGGTTCAGGGGCCTATCCTTCGAGCGGAAGGACATCTACGGCAGAACCACCAATCGAGTGCGGAAACTGCTCGACGAGTACCTTTATTATGGCGCTTTTCCAGAAGTGGCGCTGTTCGAGGACAGGGTTAGAATCCTTGAAGAGTATCTCTCGGTGATGATAACGAGGGACGTCGTTGAGAGGCACAGGATAAGGAACGTGGCCCTCGTTGAGGCCATAGTCAAGCTTCTCCTGGCGAGCTACGCTAAGTACACGTCGTACAGCGCGATACACCGCTTTCTCAAGTCGGAGTTCGGGACGTCGAAGACGACCGTTCTTGAGTACCTCAGGGCTTTGGAAGACTCGTTCTTCGTTTTCTTCCTCCCCAGGTTCGCCCGCTCCGAGAAGGAATCCCTCAGGGCGCCGAAGAAGGTCTATCTCGTGGACACCGGCCTTGCCCTTTTCTCGCGCAAAGAGACCGGAAGGGACATGGAAAACGCGGTCTTCCTTGAGCTACTCAGGAGGAAGCACTACTTCAATCCTCTCCTGGAGATTCACTACTATGGCGGTTCCGGCGAGAAGGAGGTTGATTTCGTGGTTTCTGAATCCGGGAGAGTCGTTGAACTGATTCAGGTCACCCTAAGCCTTGAAGATGCCAGGGAACGAGAGATTTCAGCCCTTATCCGCGCGTCCAAAACGCTCAACTGCAAGAATCTGACGGTAGTTACTCTCGACGAAGAAGACGTGCGGGAGTTTGAGGGCAGGAAGATAAGGGTCGTTCCCCTCTGGAAGTTCCTGCTCGGGGTTTAGCCCCGATAATTATTTAATTCGGTAATTATACTTTTGTTTAATTGTGGGTTCCTTGGGACAGTCTCAAGCCCACTAAACCGCAAACGGCCCCAACTGGAGCTTCTTTATACTTTGCACAGTCGAAAGAACAATATACTCATGCAAAATATCGGCGATGAACAGCAATTGTTAAATATCATGATGAGCCTACATTGTTTTAGTGGTTCCCATGAAGGGGAAGATGCTTGCACTGTTAACGGCGATCCTCGTCGTGTTGGGAGTTCTTGCGATGGCACTTCACGCTCACTCGTCCTCCTCGGAGGTCGTGGCGATCGAGATCCAGAATTCCACGGGGGCGAGGATTCTCGTTAAGGCCCTCTATCCCGATGGCTTTAGGGAAATCCAGCCCCTCTCGATTAAGGGAGGAACCGTTTATCTGGACGTGTCCGGGCTGAGGAGAGCATGGAGTGAAGCGGTAAAGAAGAGATCCTACGGAGGTGAGCCCTTCATTGTGCTGACCATTGTGCGGGGCTGCGAAGTTGCCGTTCACGGATTTCCCCTGGACGAAAAGGCCCGCTCTTCAAAAATAACGATCGTTCCAAGGTATAGGCGGCTTTTGCAGGTTAACGCGTCGCCTGGGCAGAGCGGGACTTCTTCCTGCACCTCGGGATCGGATGATGTCAGCGAGGTTCTTGAAGAATCGAAAGAAATGACTATCCCAGCGGTCGTTGCGGAGGTTAGGAACTTTGACAACACCAGCTGGGGACAGGTAACCTGGAGCTATTCCCAAAACGCGCGCGTTGGATTCGGAGTTTACGTCTTCCTCAACGGGGAATTGATGAGAGTGGGAACGGTCTATCTCTACAGCCCCCATGGGGGGAGCGTCTCTCACGCGGCATTTGGTCGCGGTGAAGGCGTGTACGTCTGGATGAACTTTACCTACAGGTGCGAACGCTGGAGTGTGCACGTAAGCGGTGGCAATTTCTACGAGGAGTACGTCTTCGTAAAGGGCTTCGAACCTGCCTCGCTTTCGTGGGGACACGAGAGGCCGCCCAACGTAATGCCCGCCCCGGTTAGTTCGTGGAAGCTCGCGGGCGGGTACACCTCGGATACCATCACGTATCCATACTACCAGTTCTCGCTGAACGAGCTTCCCAGTGATTATTTCTCAATTGATGCCTCAGGTTTTGTCTCAGTTCTGTCTCCAGAGGGAGCAATTCCCGACGTTTGGCCGGGGAACTTCTCCATTGATGTGAGGTACAAAAGCGATAACATGAGCGCCTTCACCTTTACCCTCGACCTCTACGGTGAGAGCGGTTCGCGCCACCTGGTCTTTGAAGGCTTATCAGAATCTAAGGAAACAGATCAAGGAGTTCCCCTTGTTGCGTTTCGCATTGAGGGGTGATCAACCCTCCCTCCTTATTACGTTGCCCTTCTCAGTAACCCGCCAAGTAACTCCTGAAACTAGGACACGAATGCGAGATACCTGAGTCCTTCCATAAGCCCGGCTTCCCTCAGAACCGCCTTGAGGTTTCTAAACCGGGAGCGCATGACGAACAGCTCGTAGAAGCCCTCGAGGTTGCCCCAGTGTCCGTATGCGGAAAGCGCCAGATACATGACTTCCTTGGGCTTGAGCTTTCTCCCGAGGCTCTCGTTTAGCGCTTTAATGCCCGGCCTGACCCTGTCGAGCAGTCCCTCGCGCTCGATGAGGTGGAGCATCAGGTCCTCGACCGTCGGTTTTTTCCACTCTATCAGCTCGTCCTCGAAGGGCAGTCCGATAACGAGCGGAATTACCTCGGTTTTTCCGACGAGGTAGCCCCTCGCCGTCGTCCCATGCTCAAAGCCCGAGAGCTTCCCCGCTATCGAGGCGAGGGCGCTTTCCCTGCTCTCGTCGATGTCGATGGCAACGCCGAGCCCCTCAACACTGAAATCGAAGACCTCCATGGCCCTTAGAAAGTTTCCGAGGTTTCTAATCACCCCGGAGTTGCCCTCGCTCGGGATAACGGCGAGGTAAACCCCGTCCGATTCCCGTCTTAGGAGGTCGAAGTTGTCGCGCTCAAAGACACGCTCTATAAACCTGAACTGGTACGGGGCATTTCGGCTCTCCCTGAACTCGAAGAGCTTCTTGAAGACGGCCTTGAAGAACTTGGCGTCGGTCTTTCCCTCGACGAAGAGGACGCTCGCCTTGGCATTTTCCCCCGAGAAGCCCCCGCGAACGTCGAAGTCGAGGTATTTCCTCAGCTCGTAGGCTTCCTTGAGCGTTATGCTTCTCCCGGTGTCGGAGTAGATTAGAACGTTCTCCTCGCCCTTCCTAAATCGGTTAGCTATCAGGTCTACCAGCTCCAGACTCGCCGTTACTATCGTCTCGTCGCCCTTCAGTGAGCTCACGAAGTCAACCAGCTCGTCTCGGTTCTTCTGATACTCGGGAAAAAGGACAGCATTCTCATCGGCGAAGGCCTCCCAGCGCTTTCCCGTTACTACTTTCATTTACCTCACCATGTCAACCGCTATCGCGCCTATGACCGCGAAGGTGCTTATTATGACCGTCGCGTTGAAGTACTGGACCGCGTCGAAGTGGGCTATGTAATCTATGCCGAAGAGGTAGATTAGAACCGCGGAAACGGCGTATGAGATGAGGGCGACGGTTATAAGCCTCTTGGGGACGTGGAAAATTTCCTCGCGCTTCAGGTTTCCGAGCCCTGCCTTCGTGAGGAACAGATAAGCGAGGCCAATCGTCATGAGGAAGATGGCGAGCGAGCGCTCGACCGAGATGTCCTTTGCCACGTCCCAGACCTCGCCGGTGAAGATGAAGGGAAGCGCGAAGGTTATCGCCCCGACTATCTCCTGCGCTATGTCGTCCCAGCCTAGGGAATCTGGCTTTCTCCTCTCCTCCAGCTTAGCGACCTGTCTCGTAAGTTCCTCAACGCTCTTTCGGAGTTTCTCCAGTTCAACCACCTCGCGCTCAGGTTTGGGGTTCATCATCCCGTCAGCATTGGATTCACTCATCATCGCGATCTTCACTCTTCCCGACACTATAAAACCGTTTGGGAAAAGACTATAAGATCATGGCAGATTTTACCGGTGGTGGGAGCGATGGTAGTCAAGGAGTGTCCCGAATGCCACGGAACGGGAAAGGTGAAGGTAGGCGAGAAGGAGTGCCCCGTTTGCGAGGGCTGGGGCTACGTTCCGGCTGATTTTAAAATTGGAGACAAGCTAAAAGGTTACAGGAACCTTGATTACTTTGGCGTTGAGGACGAAGTCGACGAGATTCCGTGTCCCGAGTGCCACGGCAAGGGAACGGTTCCGGTTTACGACACCTGCCCAACCTGCGGCGGAACCGGCAAAGTGCTCGCCTGTGACATCTGCGGCAAGATAAAAGAACCGTGGGAGCCGGGAATGGAGACGACGTGGGTCTGCCCAGACTGCATGCGGAAGTACAAGGTCGTTTACATCCTTGACAAAACCTGCGACTACGAGGACGTTGAGATCGGAAACGTCTACAAGGGAACAATCGACCGCGTGGAGCGCTTTGGAGTCTTCGTCAGGCTCAACCCCCACGTGGTTGGCTTGATTAAGAGGAAGGACCTTCTCGGCGGAAGGGAGTACAAGCCGGGTGAGGAGATACTCGTCCAGGTTCTCGACGTCAGGCCCGACAAGAGGGAGATAGACCTCATCGAGTCGGCGCTCAAGAACTACAAGACGGTGACTGTAAGGAAGGAACTGCCCGTAACGCCGATAGCCGAGCTCAGCAAGGACATGGCCGGAAAGACCGTGAGGATACAGGGTAAGGTTACGCAGATACAGGTCACCGGCGGGCCGACGGTATTCACAATAACCGACGGAACGGGAATAACGTGGGCGGCCGCCTTCGAGGCGCCGGGAGTGAGAGCTTATCCCAACATTCAGGTAGGAGACATCGTGGAAATCATCGGAAAGATAGCCTTCCATTCTGGCGAGATTCAGATTGAAGTCAGCGACATGGCGAGGCTCTGGGGGCCAGACGCGGCGAGAGTGAAGCAGCAGATAGAGGCCGAGCTCGACAAGCGCGCCCAGCCCCAGGATGTCGGCTTTCTCGTCCAGAGCGAGGTTCTCGAAAAGCTCAAGCCGAAGATTATGAAGGCTGCCTTCATGATACGCAGGGCCATCTTCGAGGGCAGGCCGATTCTCCTGAGGCACCACTCCGATGCCGACGGTTACACTTCCGGTCTGGCCCTTGAATACGCGATAGTCCCGCTGATAGAGAGCATCTCGCCGGACCCGCAGGCGAGGTGGAAGCTCTTCAAGCGCAGACCGAGCAGGGCCCCCTTCTACGAGCTGGAAGATGTGCTCAAGGACATAATCTTCATGGTCGAGGACCACGAGAAGTTCGGCGACCCACTCCCGCTCGTCGTCATAGTGGACAACGGCGGAACGAGCGAGGACATCCCGGCCTACAAGAGGATAAAGGCCTACGGGGTTCCGATAGTGGTCATAGACCACCACGACCCGCGCGAGTGGGTGAGCGAGGACAAGGCGAAGGTTGACGAGTACGTCGATGTTCACGTCAATCCGCACCACGTCAAGCGCGGTTACTACGAACTAACTGCCGGAATGCTTGCCACCGAGGTGGCCCGCTTCGTCAACCCCGACGTTGAGGACAAGATAAAGCACCTGCCTGCCATAGCCGGAACCGGCGACAGGAGCAAGGCTCCGGAGTTCTACCAGTATCTTGAGATTGCCAAGAAGGCGAAGGGCCTCACCGAGGAGGACCTGAAGAAGATTGCAGAGGTCATAGACCACGAGGCCTTCTACTGGAAGTTCATGGACGGGCACGGGATAATAGACGAGATTCTCCTCCTGACCGGGAACCTGCAGAGGCACCGCGAGCTGATAAACGCGATTTACCCCGAAGTGAAAGAGAAGCAGGAGAAAGCGCTGAAGGCATCGCTACCGCACGTCAAGAGCGTCGTCCTGCCCAACGGCATAAGGTTCAACACCATCGATGTCGAACTCTTCGCGCCGAAGTTCAGCTATCCTTCACCGGGCAAGCTGAGCGGTTTAATCCACGACCACTTCAAGGAGAAGTACGGTGAAGACAGTCCAATCCTGACGCTGGCTTATGGACCTGACTTCGCCGTGGTTAGAGCGAGCGACGGAATGGCGGCTTACAGCTTCGACCTCAACGAGATAATTCCAAAGCTCCAGGAGAAGCTTCCCGCGGCTGGAATCGAGGGCGGCGGCCACAGCTACGCAGGGTCAATCAAATTCTTCGAGGGCATGCGCAAGGAAGTGCTTGAGGAGTTCGCGAAGCAGGTGGTCAAGCTGAAGAAAAAAGAATGAGCAAATGGACAACCATTCATCCATTTTCTTTTGTGGGACATACTAACTCTGAACCCGGCTTAAGGCATCCGGGCGCTCCTCCTTCTCCTCTGGGACATAGACGTCGAGGAACATCGTCGATATCCGGTAGTACTGTCCCTTATACCAGAAAACTGCGGGACTTTCGTAACGTGTAACCCTGTATTCAACGTCCTTGGAGGCTGGAGAGATTGCCACTGCCACAATTGAGAACTCCTGTTTGTTGGAGGTTATCCCCACTGTGGCCGACATCAGAGGCGGCTTTAACGATGGGGGCACGCTTTCACCCAGCAACGGGAGGAGAGGTATCCCAAGGCTGAAGAGGGGGCTCTCGCTTTCATAGCTGAGAGATCTTATGCTGTCGATCACCTTCGCCCCGCTCATCCAGCTCTCCTGGCCTCTGTAGTGCCTCTGGACGTAGTACATGGTCCTTGACAGCACTCCCTGGGTTTCAACTGGATCATTGGCCTCGGGAGTATTGTATTCCACCCGATACTCTCCGACCATTTCCCCGTTTTTTATTTCGGGGATGAACGCTATGAAGTACGCGGACTCGCTCGTATTCCAATCCCAGGGACAGCCCTTCCCGACGAACTTCCAGTACCTGGCGATGACGTATCTCCCCCTCACACCCATCCCGAGAAGAGTTGCCCCTCTTATTTCAGCGTTCCTCCAGAAGTCCTTCTGGTAATTGAGCCATATGCGGTTGCCCCTAAGCTCGAGCACCGTGTCTACAAGCTGCGAGTGAATATCCAGGCTCTTTGTCTGGTACGCCAGGACTCCCGAGAACTTTATCCCAACGTCTTCGGTGCTCTGGAACTTCTCCTTGAGTACAATGTTGTTGATCTTTGAAGTGTCGCCGTGGAGGTAGACGTTCCCGAGCGGCACGAATGAGCTTCCGCTGTCCAGGACTTCCCCGAGCTTCCAGTACTCCCTCAAGAAGGGGTCCTGCTCGGTGGCGGTGCAGCCGTAAGGATTTGAAATTTCATACGTGGAATCTTTAGATACCTGTGGAGGTTTCCCCATCGGAACTAACTCTCCGCGAAGGGCTACCTTTACGGTGTAACCCCCGAGAACCTTCCCTGGATCGAGCACGACAGAGGAAGCGATCGAATAGCTTTGATTGCCTTCCACCACCGTCCCCAGCAGTATCAGACCGGGAACAACTTCTCCATGCTTTAGACTGTTCCTCTTCCCGTACTCGGCCCATTTCCTGAAGTACCACAGCAGTTTCTTTCGGGGGATTCTGAGGGTACCTTTTCCGAAGTACAGGCCGAGATCAACAAAAGAGCCGTTCGGGAGGATTCCCCCGATGCTGAGGCTCATCGGCCCCTTTCCCGGCAGTTCGAACTCTAAGGTTGGCTTCATCAGGGGAAAAGTCCGGTAGTACTCAATTTTGGTGTTAGTCTGAACGTCAACGTCCGCTGGAGAGAGGTACCCCCTGACTAAAGCGGTTGAACATACCAACACTATCAGAATCAAAGTTATTACAGCAACGTACACTCTCCTTTTGGCCATTTTTGTCACCTTTATGTTCTTGCATTGTAATCTCGACATAATGAGTTTTAATAAATTTTCGGTGGGGAAAAACCAGCCACACCTTTTTAAGCTCTCCTGCTGAGGTATCCATACAGACAACGGGGGAACAAGGATGAAGATAGTTCTTGAGGTAACCTTCAGGATGGGCGGAGTGAACTTCCGCGGTACGAGATGGGAGGACGGAAACCTCGTTTTTGAGTTCGAGAGGCTCGGCGATGCGTTTATTCAGGTTCTCAGCCATCAGCGGGTTGAAACCGAGGTTGAAAAGGTTCCGAAGAAGGTTCTCGTCGAGCTGAAGACGAAAGAAGGGGGAAAGGTCTTCGAGGCCTTCGAGCGAAACGGCCAGTACTTAGCGGTCGAACCGTAACCGCTTATCTTTTAAAGCGGAGTTTCGTTCTTCCCTCGGTGAGAACATGAAGCTCGTCTCATTCGACGTCTGGAACACCCTCCTCGACATAGAGATTATGCTCGATGCCCTCACGGTGGAACTCACGAAGCTCATGGGAGCATGCATACTCGACGTGGCCGAGGGAATAATGCTGACGCGCGAGAGGATAAAGGCCATGCGCGCCAAGGGCGAAGGCGACCCGAGGCGGGCTTTAGAGGAGAGCCAGGAGATGCTGGCTGAGCTCCTTGGAATAGACGTCGAGCTGGTAAAGCGGGCCGCGGCGAGGGCGGTCCTCAGGGTCGATGAGGAGATAGTGCTCCCCGGAGCCAAAAAGGCTCTTGAGGGCGTCAAGCGGAAGGGCCTGAAGGTTACCGTCACGGGCAACGTGATGTTCTGGCCCGGCTCGTACACGAGACTTCTCCTTGAGCGCTTCGGGCTCATGAACTACATCGACAGAACCTTCTTCGCCGACGAGGTTCTCGCTTACAAGCCGATGCCTGAGATGTTCAAAAAGCCGCTGGAGACCTTCAACGTGGAGCCTGAGGAGGCCGTACACATAGGCGACACGAAGGCGGAGGACTTTGAAGGTGCATTAGGGGCCGGCCTCTGGGCGGTCTGGATTAATCCAGAGGCCGAAGGTGTGAGGAGAATCCACGAGAGGGGCTTCGAGGTGCCCAGTGTAGAGGGGATTCTGGAGGTTTTGGAGAGAATAGAAAACGGGGAATAACCCGCCTACTCACTTCTTCACCTTCAGCCACGCGCCCAAGCCGACCTGCTTCGTCTTCTGGTAGCGCAAATCCTCCTTCCGGTAGCCGAAGGCCTTTAGAATCCTCTCCACCGCCGGGAGAACCTGGTTCTCGATGTAGTATTCCGCATCGTAGCGGTGCTTCGTCGGGTCGAACTCGTCGAAGGGAATCGCCCTGTCGCCTATCCTTCCAGAGCCCTTTAGGACGATGTAGCTTATCACCGTGCCGGGCCGGATTTTCACTCCCCTCGCCGCGAGCCTCTTCGCAACGGCAACGTGCGGACCGGTGGCTTTGTAATCCCTCAAATCGCGCGTTATCTGCTCGTGGATTACCAGCTTCTCGGGCGGAACCTCGTACTTGCTCAGCTTTTCCGTCACTTCCTTCACTATCCTGACGGCCTCCTCGACGTCACCGTGCTTGAGTATCGCCTCGAGAACCCTGGCCTGCGTCTCCTTCGCTATCTCGCTCCAGTCGCGCCTCACAATCTCGAGACCCCTCGTGGTTATCTTGCCCTCCTCATCTATTACCGCGTACTTCTTCTTCGTCACGAAGAACCCCCTGACGTAGAAGCCCTCGTACTCGAGTTCGAGCAGGCCGGGCAGTTTTGCATTAATGTACTTGAGGAACTCCTTGGCCTTCTTCTTCACGGTCTCGGCGTCGGCTCCGGGGATTGTCGCAAAGAAACCGTCCGTATTGTGGACCAAGATTCCGTTTGCGAAGAACCGGTGCGTCCCATCAACCTCGATGTCGTAGACGTAGCCATCGTAGGGAATTTCTTCTATCCTCCGCGGATACACCAAGTCAAACCCGTACTGATAGGCACCCTTCTTAGTTGTATAGCCACCTAAGTTCTCGGAGAGCTTTGATGTTTTTCTGTCCAAAACAAATCCTATCCTCTCAGCGAAGCGGTGTTTGTTCTTTATCCTGACATGAATTGAGTGAGTTCCGCTTTCTTTTCCAAGGTAGCGGTTTGGCTTGGTCTCAGTGAACATCGAGTTTGAAACGCCAACGAGCCACAGCAACTTTCTTACAGACTCGCTGAGTTCTGGATTAACACTCGTCAGTCTTACCTCTGGGATTTCCCTGCGGAGGCTTACCGTTCCATCCGCTGAAAACAGTCCCCGCAGAAACGCCTCTATGTACTCTCTGGGAAGGCTGAACATGAAGTTGGGGATTCTCTTGTTTCCGTTCTCATCTTTGAAGTACCTGACCATAAAGCCTGCCAGCCACTTTGAGAGTATTGAAACATCACCCTTCTTGCTTTTATCGTAGTAGTTGGAAATTATGCCAGCTTCTTTAAGAGGCTTCAGAATTTTCTCTTCTATTTCTTCCTTGTCTATCCCCAGGGAAAGGCCAACGTAATATTTAGCCCAGTTTGAATGCCCTCCCCAGTTGCCATCGCCAACCAACAGCCCTATAAGCTCCCACAGCCTAACGGCGGTTTGAGTCGGCTTAATGCTCCTGGCAATCGGCTGGTTTGGTGTGATGAGTGATTTAACTTCTTTGCCGATTTCCTCGGGCTTTACCTCGACGAGGCGCTCTCTCAGCGGCTTTCCGGGCTTCACCCTGCTGGTGTTCAGGTAGCCTATTAACGAGTGGTCCTCTGTAACGTCGAGATACCACGAGTTCGTGAACCAGACGCGGTAGATTCTCTTGTTTGTCCTGTGTCTCATTACATAGGGAACTTTTCTCCAAACGAGCTGGCCTCTGTTATCCAGTGTCAGAGCCTCAACGCCTTCAAGAACGCAGTATTCTTTCTCTCCAATCCGATAATCAACGCGCTGGAAGAGTTCTTCAATCGGCACGAATTCAACCTTTCCATTCCTCCTGATTATGATTTCGGTTTCGCCAGTAACGCTGTCCGCGTAGAGCACTTTAAAGCCGAACTTTTCCTCTATTTCGCGAATGGTGGTTTCTATGTACTCCCTTCCCCATGCCGTAACGCTCTCGGCGCACTCCCTGCAGTACCACCGGGCCTTGGCATAGCCGTAGTAGCCGTAGTAACTGTTGTGCGCGTAGAGGAGTCCAAAGCCAGCTAAAAAGTTCTCGTCCTCCTCGACGCTCAGGTCGTAGACGTGGCCTTCATAGTGTCTCTTCTTGACTTCCACGACCCTGTCGAGGACGATGTCCCCACTGATTAGCCATTTTATTCTCTTGGCCTTCTCCCCGTCGAGTCTTCCGTTATCAACGAGCTCCCGGAACTTTTCGTAGCTCATGTTCTTCTGGAAGACCTTACCGAACGTTTCCTCAAGCACTTCCTTCGGAATAACGTGGGAATAATAGGCGTTCTTTTTCTTTTTGTAGTCCGTGAACGGAAGCTCCTCGTTAACGTAGACCCTGTAAACTCCGCTGTCGTATCTAAGCCTGATGGCAGAGACGCCGAGGGAGTTGAGGAGAAGGACCAGGCCGTTCACCAAAATCTCGCTCTTTGTCGAAAGGCGAACCCTCTTGTTCGGGTGAACGTCGCCATCGCCGATGAAGTATCCCTCAAGGAATGCCCAGCGCACGCTCTCAGGAGATGTGAAGATTACCTCTGGAACCCGCTTGTTCTCCGCTAAAGTCCCGCAGAGAGCCTCAAAGATAATGCACGCCATTTTCTTTGGAATCTCGACGTAGTTCTTCCCACGCCTCACCTTTCCAAAGAACCTTTCTGAGAGACGCTCCATGTCGTCGAGAACGCTCTCATCGTTGTTGTAAAGCTTAACGGAACAACTCCGGCCGTTCTTTGGGTTCCTCTGCTTGCCCGCGTAGCCCTCGCTCACGTAGTAGCCAAGGAGCTTTGCGAAGTTCTCATCGACCTCTATAAACGGGCTCATTTTAAAGCCGTTTCTGGTTCCAATTTTCCACTCCTTCAGCTCCTCCTCAGGCATGAGCGCTATAACGTCTCTAACGGCGTTGAATTCGATGAGATACTCCTTTCTATTGCGGTTGTATCTGACGGCTTCCACCAAGCCCTCGTAGAGGGTCCTGTACTTTTTGAGCCCTTCCCCGTCGATGATTTCGTAGCCGATTTTCCTGAGTTTTACGTATCCGAGCTCCTCCAGGTGCTTCAAGTAGCGCCTCGCAGTTCTCGGCCTCTTTTCCTCACCGAAAATCCACCGGAGGGTTCTGAGCATTCCCTTGAAGAAGTTCTTTCTGCCTCTCGTCGGAATCGTCAGTACTATGTCCTCCGTTTCTTCCTCCGGCAGTTCGAGAAGTAGTTGGACAATGTTCAACGTTTCCTTTCTTTCGGGCAGGCGCACGCGCTTTGGAACCGCGAGGAGGTCTCCGGCTCTGATTTCCCCTCCAGTTACCTCCGCGAGCTCCTCATTCCTGTAAGCGAAAAGGCTGTGGCCCTCTGTTACGGTTATTCTCCTGCCTGAGCTCAGGGTTATCTCGTAGACGTTTCCAGAATAGCGATGCCTTATCAGGGCTTTCACTGGCATTAGGCGGGCTTTCTTCGTCTTCCTATCAAAGGAAACCGCACGAATTCCTGTAACTTCAAGAACCTCAGTGTTTCCGTCCCTTTTGACTCGCTCCTTTTCGTCCTTCATGAGTCCATCAACGAACTCGCCAATCCTGACGAGCTTGATGTCTCCGTTCTTAACTACCGGAATCCATTCCTCTGGCAGGAGACTGTTGGCTAAGATTTTGATAGCCCTCTGCCTGTAATCGAGGAGCTTCTTCTCCAGCGGGTCAACCGTTGCCTTCATCTTCCGCTTTATCTTCTGCCTCTCCTCGAGCAAGTCTCCCAGGAGGCTCGGTATGAAGCCGGGGAAGTCCTTGCAGAACTTGTGTCCAACCTCCGGGGCGACGTCGTACTCTTTACAGCCCTCGCGGTTGAGCGTGTCCGGCGAGACGTTGTGGGTTATGATGATTGAGGGGTACAGCGAGCGGAAGTCTAAATACACAATATTGTCCCATAATCCCCGCTCTGGTTCCTTAACGTATCCACCTGCGTAGCCCCCGCGCCGTCTCGCAAGTTCTTTCTCGTCGGGCTTGTTTGGGGCGAGCTCGTTCCTCTCGTAGGCCTTCCGCAGGAGAAACCACTCAACTAAATTTCCGGTGCTCGAGCGCGAGACGTCCCAGAGGCTCTGGCCGATTAGCCTGGAAAGCTGGGCCTCCATGGGGAAGAACTCCCTCCCCAGCTCGTAGGTCACCTTCGCGTCCTCCATCGAGTAACGGGCAACCCTTTCAAGGCCCTCCCCGCTCTCCCAGGCCTGCGCTATCTCCTCGGCGTAAACCTTCTCCTTGGGCTTTCCAAAGACCGCCTCGTAAACGGCCTCAAGGGTATAGGTTGGGAGGTTTATCGTGCGTCTTATGACGGGATAGAGGTCGAAGTGAATCCTGCCCTTCACCTCGACCGCAAACCTGTCCCCCATGCGCTGGATTTTCGGCTCGCTTCCGTCCCTGCCGAGCGTGAACTTTATCCCGAGCTTCTCACAGCGCTTCTTCAGGTAGGCGAAGTCGAAGTTGTCGCCGTTGTAGGTGATGAGCACGTCAGGGTCCTTCTCCTTAACAATCCTGAGGAAGCGCTTAATCATCTCCTTCTCGGTCGAGACGACATCAACGTACGGAAGGTCAATCTTCTTCCAGGTTATGACCCTCGCCTCGCTCCCGTCGGCGTAGCTTATCATGAGAATCGGCCCGGTTCCAAACTCCTCACCTTCATGGTAGAGGGTCTCGATGTCGAAGGCGAGCATCGTAAGCTCCTCGTCGCCCTCCATCGGAATCAGGCCCTTGTCGATGAGGTAGCGCTTGGCGAAGGGTATGTCGTACTCATAGATGTCGATAACCGCGGGGTGGGCGCGTATTTTGTCTCGAATCGCCGGGACGTCCTGGGGGTGGGTGAAGTAGAGCTTCCAGACCTCTATCGGCCTGCCGAGGAACTTCCTCTGCACCTTCTCGGCGCGCTTCACCCTGACGACCGTTCCGTGCCTCTTTGCGGTTACCTTCTTGACGTCCTCTATCGCCGAATCGTCCTTCAGGAGGGCGTAGAAGTAAGGCTCGAAGGTTCTGTCGTACTCGATTTTAAACTCGCCGTTCTCCTTCTTGAAGACCCTTATCACGGGCTTCCCGTTCTCGGTGATGTAGTCGGTATCGAGAATCATGACAACTCACCACCCATAACCTCATAAAACAACTCTGGACGAATCCTAAAACCGATACGGTTCAGCTTACTCAGGAGCTCATCGGGTTTCTCTTCAATAAGCCCACCGTCAAGTAAAATTTTCAATATGCCCAGCGTTCCAATAACACGTATTCCTTCAAGCCTTGCGGCTTTTCTGGCCTTTAAATCATCAAGAACGACGATTGAGTCAGTTTCCTTTGCGAGCGCTATTGCCTCGAGCTCTCCCCTGTGTAGGCCGGGATACACCGGAGTTGAACTGACCTCGTGGAGTTCTATGCGTTTTTCTTCAATGAGTCTAAGTACTGACGAACTGACATCATCTTCTTTCGCAGTAATCTCCTCCAAAACCCCTCTGGGAATTATTGCCTCGTCAAAAAGACTAACCGCAACGTCTATGTATCCTAACTTGGCGAGGGTTATTAGAGGAGATGAATTAAAAACGGCCCTCACGTTTCAGCTCCTCCAAGATTCTTTTTGCTTCTTCTTTTTCTAACCTCGCCTCCTCCTCATCGAGAAGGGAGTACTCAACGCCTAACTTGTCGAGGAGAAACGCAAGTTCATCTAACCTCATGTCGAGCAACTCTGCGGCTTTCTCGAACGTTATCTGGTGGCTTACGAGCAGTCCAATCACCTTTAGGAAGCGCTCTTTCTCACGGTAATCTTTGAACAGGGGAAAGTTGAAGACGAGCCTGTCAACCTCTTCCATGCTCTCACCATTATGAAATTGCAGTCGGGACTAATAAACCTCACCGCCAGGTTTTTAAGGTATCCCTCGGAGGGCCGAGCATGGAGCTGTTTTACAGGGTGAGCTTTCAGGAGGTCGTTGCGGACGCTTTGAGCTTAGTTGAGGAGCGCGAGCTCTCCTCCAAGCACGCCCTTGAGCGGGTCTTCCGGAAGGTTGCCGGAAAGGACAGGGAGAAGGCTCGCGGACTGGCGCACGCCTACGTCTTCGAGATTGAGAAGTGGAGGGGAAAGATAGACTTCATCATCAACTCCGTGCTGAGGGGTTCGAAGGTTGAAGACCTCGACCCCTATCTCGCCAATCTCCTCCGAATCGGGACGTTTGAAATCCACTTCCGGAAGGTTCCTCCCGCCATAGCTACCGACTCCGTCGTGAGGGTCGTTAAGGAGCGCTTTGACTTCAGCCGGGCGAAGTTCGTCAACGCGCTGATGCACTCGATAGAGAAGTTCGACGTGGAGAGGGCCTTGAAACGGCTCAAGGAGAGGGATAGAATTGAGTGGCTTTCTGTTCGCTTCTCCCACCCGCGCTGGTACGTCGAGTACGTAATAGAGCTTCTGGGCTACGACGAAGCTGTAAGGCTTCTCCTCAGCAACAACCGGCCGCAGAGATACTACGTTCGCGCGAACACTCTAAAGACCGATGTGGACTCGCTGAGAGATTACCTTGAGGAGAACGGCGTAAGGACAGCTCTAACACCAGTTCCGGACGTTCTGAAGGTTCTTGACTACAGGACGCCGGTGACGAGGCTCGACTGGTATAAAGAGGGGAAGTTCGTCATTCAGGATTTAGCGAGTGCTTACGTCGCCCACGTTTTGGCTCCGGAGCCTGGCGAGAGGGTTCTTGATTTGGCCGCTGCCCCCGGTTCAAAAACCTTCCACGCCGCCGCGTTAATGGAGAACAGGGGCGAGATAGTCGCGGTGGACTACTCCTACGACAGGCTGATGCGCATGAAGGAGAAGATGAAGCTCCTCGGGATTAAGAACGTCAAGCTGGTTCACGCGGACGGGCAGAGCTTTAGGGATAAGGCCAAGTTCGATAGGATAATCCTCGACGCGCCGTGCTCAAGCTCCGGAACCTACAGGCAGTTCCCCGAAGTTAAGTGGCGCTTCGACGAGAACAAGATTAAGCGCATAATAAGCGTTCAGAGGAACATGCTCCGCAACGCCTACGAGAACCTCCGCGAAGGCGGGGAAATGACCTACTCGACGTGCTCAATCAGGGTTGATGAAGACGAGGAGAACGTCCTCTTCGCCGTCGAGAGGGTTGGACTGGAGGTAATCCCCTACGATTTCAGCTGGGGCGATAGGGGCTTCCTCGAAATCGGCGATAAGGTCTTCCGCGCGTGGACGCACAGGCACGACTGCAACAGCTTCTTCATAGCGAAGATGGGTAGACTGTGAGTCCACATGATGTACTACTTTTTCTCGTTTGTGCTTATTGTCTCCTGTGCTATGTATTAAGCATCGCACAATTTAGAGTAAATCTTTTAAAGAACGAGCTCTACGACCCTCCAGAAACCCGACGATCATTTGGAATAAACGGTAACTGGGGTTAAAGTGGATCAGTGTCCGCATGGAGGTGTTGGAATGAAGATAAGACCGATGATAAAGCACTACTCAAAGGTTTTTCTCTCCTTCCTTCTCCTTGTTTTCCTCGTTGCAGTACTGCCTGCAACGGCGAGCGCCCTGGTAAACCAGGCCACCGAAATGAGGCTCGGGGAGTTTTCGGGTAACTACTTTTCGCTCCGGTTTCTTCCAAAAGATTACAATGAAGGGGGCATCATCTATCTGAAAAGCGAAAAAGAAGCCCCCACTGGCGCTGAATCCCCTCGTTCCGTGAAGGTTTATGGCGGTCTCTCGGTAAACGACGTCCGGAAAATCCTTGCCAGCGCTGGAATAAGGGCCACGAAAGTTTACCTTCCGCTGTACGTTTCGGACCATAAGTCTAATTTAGATTGGATAATTTTTGTGCCCCTCATAGGGGGATATGAAGGCGCTGACTGCTACGTTTCGGGCGAAATGGCCGCCGAGAAAATTGAAGGAGTTAAAATAAAGTATTATTACTATGACAGCTCCCTAGGTTATGACAGAATCGCCACCATCAGGATCGGTACAGTCAAGGTTCTCCCGAGAAACGACGAGAAGAGCAGGGTCCTCAGGGCGGTTCTAAAGAGCTGGGAGAAGTACGATGATAGGGCCTGTATAGCCTCTCCGGATTTCGCGAGAAAACTTCTCAAGCCCTACGGCGTTGGAGACGATCTGGGAGAGCTCTCCGTGGGGGATCAGGGGATAATAGCTATAACCGATGGAAGCCAGGGCGTAGATGATATCTACCGGGCTATCTCCAGGGAGGCTGCTAAACACAACCTCTCCGTCGTCATGAAGGTTGTAACGCCCCGCTGGGTTTTTGCGGTGGAATCCTCCACCGGGAGGAGCCTCTGGGACTATCTGTGGGGTTACATAGCTCTATTTCTCCCGGCCCTACCCGCGTTGCTCGTCATAATGGGCCGGGAAAGGAAAGACGAGGAGAGGATGAGGTACCTGATCTCGACCAGCGGGGGAAGGAAAATCGTTCTTGATCTAATAACCGCGGGAGCCGTTCTTCTTGCCCTTGCACTGGTGGCTCTCTTCCTCGAAAGAAGGGCCGCCCTCCTATCGGCTGTGATGCTCCTGCTCGTTTACGTCCTGAGGAACTTTTTGGCGGGCCGGGAGCTCGGAAAAAGGTACACCCTTGTGGCTTTTCCACTGGTGCTTCTGGGCATCCTCGGAGTTCTCCTCCATTACAACCTCCAGCTGAGACTTTACGCGTCGGGTATCTTGGGTTACCTCCTGTCCCTCGGCAGCTCTGACGCTTCATTGCTGCTCACGCTGGTGGCGTTCAAGTATCTACCCGGAATTCTGATTTCAATCGGGGCCCTCTCGCTAGTTTTCCTCGCGGCGAGGGTTGGAAAGCCCGGGCACAAGGCAGTTGCAAGGCTTCTCTTCCCCGGGATCGTGTCCATAGGGGTGCTGTTCCTCTACACGGGGTTGCTGTTCTCGACGCCTTTGGTTTCGCTGGCCTCAGTGGTCGACACCTACAGCGGCGGCGCCACGGGGGCGATTAACTTTGCGGACTCAAAAGAGCTGCCAAAAGTCTACAACATGACCCTTGAGGCAGTCTTGGGAAAGGGCGTGGTCTACTCCACCCTCTGGAAGGCCGGTACCGTTGTCCAAGGTAGCGGGATGACGTATTCAACCCATGGCAGGCTCCTATGCTACGACAGGGACTTCCTGGAGTTCCTGAAGAAGGCAGGTGGGATTAGCACGACCGCCCAATTGCTTTACCACAAGCTGTCCTCTAACCCCGGGGCGATCGTGGTTCCAGAGTACTACCTCGACGAACTCAAAAGGGCCGGGGCCGTGCGGATTTCGGGAAAATCTCTCACCTTCACAGTAGTTGACGATGAGTGGAGCCCCCATGAGATCTCCGGCCCATATGAGACCGTTGACCTGCTTCCCGGAAACATCGACGGCCTTCTCGTCTCGTGTGAAGTCGCGAGGAAAAACGGCCTTAACCCAAAACCCGCGTTCCTCCTGCTCAACGGGGACTCCAAAACGACTGGGGAAGCGATGGAAGAAGTGAACAGAACGGCCGCCTCGTATCCGGAAGCGTTTGACAAGCTGTGGTCTCTAAAGGGCATCTCCACCCACGTTGAGTCCCAGTTTGGAGACCCGAGGAGTTTCATACCCTCCCTGCTCTCCGGCGTTCTGATGATCGCCACCGGATTGGTGGTGGGCCTCAGGGACGGGGAGAGGCTCTCAAAGCTGGCGGAGCTCATGAAGGTCAACGGGGAGGAGCCGTTAGCTCTCCCGGCTGTCGTGGCTCCAATCCTCTTCGTGCTGGCCTTTGTTCCCGCCTCGATGATCAGGGACGGCTACTACCTGGCCTCAACAGGTTTCGTAAGCGGAAAGCTGATGTTGCTCGGCCTCGTGCCCCTGCTTGGCCTCTTCGCGGGGCTCCTCCTCTACTTCGCTTCAATACTGAGAAAGGTTAAGGGGGTGTGATCCTTGTCGAATGGTTGGAAGATAACCTGCGAAGGCCTAACCGTCAGGTATAAAACGGGAGAAAGCCAGACCGTTGCACTTAAGGGCTTTAACGGCTCATTTGTCCCCGGAAGGATAACGGTCGTGTTCGGCCCGAGCGGTTCGGGAAAAACGACCCTGCTGAAGGCCGTTGGGACGCTTCTCAAACCGACTGAGGGAAGGGTGGATTACGACGGGAGAAACCCCTACGAGCTCCCCAAGAAGGAACTGCTCGCCCTCAGGCGGGAAATTGGAATTTCCTTTCAACAGCCGGTCTTCGTTTCCCAGCTCACGCTATGGGAGAACGTAGAGCTCGTACTCAACTCCTCGGGCAGACTGGACGGTAAGCACAGGGATCTGGCGGTTGATCTGGCGGAGCGTCTCGGCATTGAGAAACTGCTGTCGAAGAAGCCCACCGAGGTCAGCGGCGGTGAGCTCAGGAGGGCCTCTATAGTCATGGCCCTCGCGAAGGATCCGTCAGTGGTCATACTGGACGAGCCAACGGCCTATCTGGACGAGGAGTCTTCAAAGCGAGTCGTTGAGATACTCCGGGAGCTGAGGGAAAGGGGAAAGACAATCATCGTATCGACCCATGATCCAGAGCTCATCGGCATCGCGGACGCCACTTACAGGCTCAGATACGGTAGGGTCGTTGGTTCCTAATGGCTTTCTAAATCCTCTTTTTAAACCAGCGGCTTCCTTCTAACGGGTCCCCTCGGGTACTCCTCCTCGAAAATCTCCGCGGTGAAGCGGTAGACCTTCGCGTCTGGGTCGAGCCAGCAGTCCGGTGGTAGACCGGCCTTCCAGCAGGTCTGGGCCAGGAATTCTTCCTCGTCCCAGCCCCACTCTATCGGCACCTGTGGGAGCAGCAAGCCTGAGTAGATGCCCTTTTCGATTATCAGGCCGTCCCTGCCGACCTTTATCTTCCTCGGCCTCTCCTCGGGTGGGCCTTCCACCGGTTCTGGCGGGGTCAGAACGCTGACCTCCACCGTTAGCTCGTCGAGCTCCTCCGGCCTAACGGGCGGGAAGCGCGGGTCCTCAACGGCCGCGTGAATAGCTGCTTTAATCGTCGCCTCGACCAGCGGGTAAATCGGCAGGGGGAATCCTATGCACCCGCGGAGCGCGGTCTGCGGTGGAACGTTGTAGCGGTTGAGCGTTACGAAGACGCCCATCTTCTCCCAGAGCTCCGGCGGTGTGTCGTCTGGGGGCTCTATGATTCTTCCGTTCCTCACGTACTCCTCGATGGCTTTCCTCGCGAGCTTAACCAAGAACTCGCCCCACTCGTCCTTTATCCGGTACATGTCCCTCACCCCCGATTAAATTACCCTTAGGTTATTTATTAACTTAACCTGCCGCAATGTTTAAAATGTGCCGAAGGAAGTTAAGTCAGGTGCCGAAAGTGGTTATCGTGGAGTTTGTAATCGTTCCCCTCGGAGAGACGAGTTTGAGCAGATACGTGGCGGAGGTAGTAAAGCTTTTAGAGGAGAGGGGAATTAAGTATCAATTGACTCCGATGTCAACGATAATAGAGGTTGAAACGGTTAGGGATGCCTTCGATGTGATCGAAGAGGCCCACGAGCTGATGTTCCGGCTCGGTGCAAGGAGGGTCTCGACGACCGTTAGGATCGATGACCGACGCGATAAGACGGTCCATATGGAGGACAAGGTTCAATCCGTCCTTGAGAAGGCCCGTGGGGGGTAGTGATGAAAGTTCTCGTGCTGGCCATCGATAGGGACGATGACTTTGGTATAAAGGCCGGCGTGAAGGGGCCGGTGATCGGGAAGGGTAAGTGCATTGACGCTGCGTTAAAGCTCAGCCTCGCCGATCCCGAGGACAGCGATGCGAACGTTCTCTACGCCGCGGTTAAGCTCTACGACGAACTGAAGGAGAGCGGGGAGTTCGAGGACGTGGAAGTTGCTCTCATCACCGGCCATCCGGACGTGGGAGTTAAGAGCGACATTGAGCTCGGAAGACAGCTGGAGGCCGTTCTGAGGAAGTTTCCGGCGGATGGAGTTATTCCCGTAACCGACGGTGCGGAGGATGAGCAGGTCTTCCCGATACTCTCCTCCCGTCTGCCGATAATATCCTCCAAGAGGGTCGTCGTTAAGCAGAACGAGACCATCGAGACGACCTATTACGTCATTTACCGGTACATCAAGGAGATCTTGAGTGACCCCGAGGCATCAAGGGTTTTCCTCGGAATTCCTGGCCTGATATTCCTCCTCTATGGAGTCGGCAAGCTGATCTCCGTTAGCTATCCCCAGAGCATGAACATCATCTCGAACATAGTTGTCGGTATCATACTGCTCTTTATCGGCGGCTACGCCTTCACCAAGGGCTTCAGGATACAGGTGTTCAGGGCGATTACGAACGAGTTCATCCAGGTTATCTTCGGAGTCTCCGGCCTGCTTATCATAATCGCGGGCATGATAAACGCCTACGTCAACATCGATACGTACGCCAAGCAGCTTTTGGGCTACGTCCCTGAACCGGGGCTGATAAAGTTCATCCTTTACATTCACGCCATAAACACGACCGTCATAATAGGAATCGCCGTGGTCCTGGTCGGGCGCATAGTTCAGGCCTACCTCCGGAGGGATCCCCACATCTGGTACAACATAGCCGGTCTCTTTATACTTCCCGCTTTCTGGATAATAATCGACGTAACGGCCAGGTATGCGCTGGCGGTGATAAACTTCCACTCCTTCAGCACGATACTGGAGATACTCGGGGCCTTCGTCGATGTCATCTTTAGCGTCCTCATCTCAACGTTCATAAGGAAGTACTTCCTATCCTGGGCCAGTGGTGGTAACGGTGGAGTTGAAGAACCTTCTGAAGAAATACGAGTCGCTGAGAGCAGAGCGTGAAGAGAAAATCGAGAAGGTAAGGGAGGAATACTTCCGGAGAACCCGTGCCCTGATCCGCGAAATCCTTGATGGTCTGGAGGAACTCGAGAAAAAGGAGCCGCCGGAGAAGGTTGACCCGCACCTCCTGAAGATCGCCCTCAGGGAGAGGAACGCCTACGTCTCGACCCTCAGGCGAATCCTCGAAAGCGTTTCCTCAATGGAGGACCTCGGGCGGAAGCTGGGCGAGCTCTCAAAGCTCCACGTCGGGCACGGGAGGTACCTGCTGGCGATTTTCGAGAAGGAAGTCTATCGAATAAACCGCCTTCTCAAGGAGTTGGGGGAGCTTTACGCGGAGTACTCGGCCGAGGTGGCAAAGCTGAAACTCCCCGAGGTCGATCCAGCTAGAACCTTTGAGGAAATCGAGAGGACGCGGGAAGCGATAGGGAAGCTGGAAGCCGAGCTTGAAAGGGTCAGAAAGCGCCTCTCTGAGCTTGAGAATGCCCCGTCCAATGATGATGAGCTGGAGAGGATCTCACGCGAAAGGAAGTCGCTCGAGGTTAAGGCCCGGACCCTTGAAACGGAAATCCGATCAAAGGCCTCAAAACTTCAGAAGCCCCTGAAAAGGATGCGCCTTCCCGAAGCCAATCCCTTCCTGAGCGATTCTTCCTACGCGGTTGAGCATCCGGAGGAATTCCTGGAGCTCGTCAAGAAGGTCTATCCAAGCCTCGACGGAAAAAGCCGGAAGGCCGCGGACTGGATTTTGAAAAACTTTCCTGCCAAAATAGGGGAGCTTCAAAATGTTAAAGCGGAGCTTTCTGAGATAGCGCGAAGGGAAGCCGAGCTCGCGGGCTCTTCATCCCTCAGGCTCAAGGAGATGGAGGATCTCCGGAGGCGGGCCGATGAGCTTAAGGACGAGCTCAGAAAACTCCGCGGCAGGTTGGGATCGCTGGAAGAGCAGCTTAGGAAAGAGATCGAACTTCTAGAGAGAGTTCTTACCTGAGGCTCCAAACTCCGTTTGAGCTTCTTTTTACCAATTCTGACTCGTAAGATTTATAAACCCTTCGAGTGTTTGTCTTTTAGTTGGCGGAATCATGGGCTGATGGACCGTGATAATGGTCACACGGGATTGATGGGTGAGATGCGGGAGTGGTGAATATGAACCGGCTGAGAATCTCGGTCCTCTACCTCAAGGTCTCTTCTTTCTTTTTGCTCCTCGTTCTGCTCGTGTCAATTTTCCCCGCGGTGACCTCGGCGGGGATAAAAACGTACCGAGAGATGAGTTTGGGCAATCTGGGGAACACGTACCTGTTTGTTAGGTTCCAGTACAATACTCCGCCCTCCCGGACCGTCTTCAACCTTAAACCTGGAGGGCTCACAATCGACGCTCCATTGATTACATACAGGAATTTTACAGACTCGGGTCATCCGCCCCTCCTAGGGGAAGTGGTCCATCTTTTGGAGCAGGCCGGAGCCGGGGATTTTCACGTTTATGGCATGTATGCCCTTGAAAACGGATATGGGATCATTGTGCCCCTTCGCGGCGAACCGCGTGACGCGGACTGCCTCGTGGCCCGTGGCTCATCCACGGATTTTGAAGGCGGTACAAACTATATGATCAGGCTCATGACACCCGTGGGGGTTGGTGCAATCTATCACAACGCCACGATACGATCCGTCAAACGGCTTCACCCTCGATCCGAGGAAGACAGGGTTCTGCTGGCAGTCCTCAGTGAGTACGAAGGCTATTGCCTAATTGGAGGCAATTTCTACAGGAACTTCATCGACGCCGTAAATTCAGTAGGAGGCGTTGAAAATCTATCGATGAAGGAGTTTCTCCTGGTAATTCCTGGAAGGAAATTCAACGCGAGCGCCATCTACCGGATCCTGTACGAGAAATTCGCCCCGAGGGGCTGGTACCCTGAGGTGGGGGTAATAACATCCCAATGGGTCATTGCGCACGAGGAGAAAGGAAAACCTTTGTGGAGGTACCTCTGGCAGTACTTGGTGCTTCTCCTGCCCCTCATTCCCGCGATGCTCGTGATCCTGGGGCGCGAAAAGAGCGATGAGAGGAAAATGAAGGAGCTGATCCTCGTTCACGGCGGGGACGCTCTCTTCCTGGAGCTGATCACGGCAGGTGTCGTCCTCGGCGGCTCTGCGGTGGCGTCTCTCTACTTCGGAGCAAAATACGGGTTCATAATAACCCTGCTCCTGGTCCTGTTCCTCTTCCTCAAAAACTTCATAGCCGGCTCGAGGAGAGAGGTTGGAAGACTGCTCCTGGTCGCTCTCTTCTTTGCGACTGCCGTTCCCTCTGCCTTGACCCTACTAGAGCCGGAGTTTAGGCGTTACGCCGCCATGGCTTTTGCCTCCCCATTCATGCTCTCCGGCGATGTGAACCTCTACTGGGGAGCCCTCATCTTCGCGTTTCACTACCTGCCTCACCTCCTCCTTTCGATAGCCGCCGGGGCCTTCATCCTCCTGCTCCTCGATCTCAGGGGAGGGATTGAAGTAAGGGCTTCCGCCCGGATACTCATTCCGAGTCTTCTCTCCCTGCTGGTTCTCCTCACGTACACGGGCTTTGTGCTTTCCCTGCCAGCCGGTTCGCTGTACTCCGCCGCAACGGACGGGAGCTACGGGGCCACCATAACGGTCTCGTTCCCGAATTCCATCGAGGATCGCGTGCAGACTTTGGAAGCCTACAACACAACCGTTTCGCTCCTGAGGTCGGAAGGAGTTGAGTTCGCAACGGTCTGGAGTGCAGGCAAGGTCTACCGGGCGAATGGGCTGAGCTGGAACGTTTTCGGGGACATGGAATGCTACGATGACGACATGGTTCAATTCGTCAGGGAAGCTTCCACAGCCAGCTCCTCGGCGTCGAGGTTCTACAGGCTTCTCACCGAGAACAGGGACAGGATAATGGCAGGTTATGCTATCGCCCAGGATCTTGGCGTTCCAAAAGGTGGGAATGCAGAGATCGACCTCTACCTGGGGGACAAAACGTACAGGATCAGGGGTTTTGTAAGCCCGCAGCGTGGAATGGGCAGGCTGGCGATGGCAAGCTGTGACCTGATACGGAACCAAGTTCAGAACTTCACGCCCATTCCGGAAACGGTGTACATTAAGGGAAACAGAAGAATCCTCGATGAGCTGAGGGCAAAGCTCTCAAAGTACGGTGAGGACGTCGAGGTATGGTCGATGGAGGAACCCGCCGGCTACTTCATGGACGGCC
Source organism: Thermococcus sp. AM4 (assembly GCF_000151205.2). NCBI lineage: Archaea > Methanobacteriati > Methanobacteriota > Thermococci > Thermococcales > Thermococcaceae > Thermococcus > Thermococcus sp. AM4. Next base: position 744,091 of record NC_016051.1, on the reverse strand, counting down.
TGGGTACCCTCAAGGGGACCTTACCCTTTGCGCTGTCCGGACTTCTGATGCCGCTGACGGCCATAATCCTCGGCCTCAGGGACCGCGAAAGGTTGGAGAAGCTGAAGTTCCTTCTTGGATCCCTGGGCGGAAGCTGTGGGAAGAGCAACCTCCCCCTGCTGGCCCTTTTGCCCGCGCTATTCCTATCGTTCCTTATCTTAAAGGATGGCCTGAGCTTCTACTCCCTCGGCTTCGTAACGTCGAGGTTTTTCCTGCTCCTCGTTCCGGCCCTCGGAATGGGGCTTGCGCCGGTTCTTTATGCGGTCACGATAGTGAATAGTGAAAAGGAGGTGATCTGAGTGGTTCGTGTGGTTCTCAGAAACGTTACGGTCGTGTATTCCATGGGAAACCGAAGGTATGAGGCTCTCAAAGACTTCTCCGGTGAGTTTGAGGAGGGTAAGATAACGGTTGTTTTCGGTCCGAGCGGTGCGGGAAAGACCACTCTCCTAAAGACCCTCTCTACACTCCTCTCTCCCACCGAGGGAACAGTTGAATACGATGGAATCGACGTTTACTCTATTGGACCAGGGATCAGAGATTTGAGGAAAGGAATTGGAATCTCTTTTCAGGAGCCGATTTTTGTCGATTCATTAACGCTTTGGGAGAACGTAGAGCTCACGCTTAGTGCGGTAGGAAAACTAAACAGGAAAAGTAAGGAGAGAGCCTTAGAGCTAGCCGAAATGCTGGGGGTTAAGGATCTCCTCTCCAAGAGGCCCGGAGAAGTGAGTGGCGGTGAGCTCAGGAGGGTTTCCATAGTTAGGGCACTTGCCCACGATCCAGAGGTCATAGTCCTCGATGAACCCACTGCATACCTCGATTTGGAATCAGTCAGGAGAGTCATTGGACTCCTAGAGGCGTTAAGGGACGACGGAAAAACTGTGGTAGTTTCAACACATGATTCTGAGCTCATCGAGATAGGGGACGTTCACTACAAGATCCGCTATGGCCGTCTCGTGGCCGGATAGGGTTTTTCATCTCATCTTTTGTGTTTGGGCTAAGTTTTTAAGTTAGGCAACCCTAATCAAACCGGTGGGAGAGATGTTCAAAGTGGACAGGTTGCGCTTCGGAACCGCTGGAATACCGCTCTCAACGCCGAAGCGCTCAACGATAGACGGCATAATCCACGTGAGGAACCTCGGGTTGGATGCGATGGAGCTTGAGTTCGTCAGAGGGGTCAACCTCAAGCCGGAACTCGCGAAGAAAATCAAGTACGTCGCCAAAAAGCACGACGTCCTGCTCACGGCGCACGCCCCTTACTACATCAACCTCAACGCGAACGAGAAGGCAAAAGTCGAGGCCAGCAAGAGGAGGATAATCCAGAGTGCCGAGAGGCTTTACGACGCCGGTGGCTGGAGCGTCGTCTTTCACGCCGGTTACTACCTCAAGCAGGACCCTGCGAAGGTCTACAACAGAATCAGGGACGCGCTGAAGGAGATTGAGAGGGAACTCCTGGACAGGGGCGTCAAGGTCTGGCTCAGGCCCGAGCTGACGGGAAAGCCGACCCAGTTCGGAGACCTGAAGGAGATAGTGAAGCTCAGCGAGGAGCTCGAGACTGTTCTTCCGACGATAGACTTCGCGCACGCCCACGCGAGGAACAAAGGCAGGTGCAACTCCGTTGAGGAGTGGCGCGAGATGCTGGCCTTTATCGAGGACAGGCTTGGCAGGGAGGCTCTGGACAACATGCACATTCACATGAGCGGCATCGAGTACACGGAGAAGGGAGAGAAGAGGCATCTCCCGCTCCAGGAGAGCGACATGAAGTGGGAGGACCTGCTCAGGGTTCTAAAGGAGTTCCGCGTCAAGGGCGTCGTCATAAGCGAGAGCCCCAACATCGAGGAGGACGCGCTCCTGATGAAGAAGAAGTACGAGGAGATAAAGGTTTAGGCCCTCTCGAGCCTCCCGTACCTTTCCATTATCTCGAGCAGTTTCTCGACCGGCAGGGCGTACCTAACGTGGCCGTTGCCCTCGACGGTTTTCGCCCCCAGGAGGGCGTTGATTATCCCCTCTTCCGTTGCCTCCGCCGTTGCCTTGAAGAGCCTGCTGAGGGCGTTGTCGGGCAGGAAGCTTATCGGGTGTGGTTCTTTGTCGAAGGGAACGGTCTGAGCGGTCGAGAAAGCCAGAACGACGTCGCCGCTGCCGTGATAGGCGTAGCCACCGGTTCTCGCGAGGCCAACAACTGCCCTCTTCGCGAGCCTTCTCAGCTGCCTCGCCGTTAGCGGAGCGTCCGTTGCAACGACCATCGAGATGCTGCCCTTACCAGAGGTTCCCCTTCCCGGATAGTCCTTCAGCTCGAGGCCAACGGGAACGCCCGCTACGGTTAAGTCCTCCCGTTTTCCGAAGTTCGCAAGGACGAGCGAGGCAACGGTGTACTCTTCGCCACCTATCTCAACGACCCGTGAAGACGAGCCTATTCCTCCCTTGAACTCGAAGGCGCTCATTCCGGTTCCCGCTCCAACGGCACCTTCCTCGAAGTCCAGCGATGCTTTTTTGACGGCCTCGAAGTAGTGCTCCTCCCTAACGGCCATCTTCCTGACGTTGTTGAGGTAAGCGTCGTTGCACTCCATGACGACCGGGGAGACGCTCTTTAAATCGGTGTTCAGCTCAATCATGTGCCTCACAACCGCGCTCGCGACCGTGTAGACGCTCAGCGTGTTGGTTAAAGCAATTGGCGTCTCGATGTAGCCGAGTTCATCAACCTGAACGAAGCCTATCGGCTTGGAGAAGCCGTTCATGACGAAGGTTGATGCGAAGAGCCTCTCTTTGTAGGGGTTCTTGACCGGCGGTAGGAGAACCGTCACGCCAGTTCTCACGTCTTCTCCCTCGATGAGCGTCGCGTGGCCGACTTTAACCCCCAAATCCGCTATAGAGTTCCTCTCTCCGCGTTCGTAAACGCCGATTTTGATTCCCAGCTCGGGGGCCTTCATTTCGATCCCCATTAACATTGGGAGGGATGGTTTTTAAAGGCTGGGGGGTAGTGACATGGGGCGATGACGAATAGCAAGCATTCTGAGACTCATGATGAAGTGAACACCCTCCGAGCCCCTTCTGTGCCAGTGGTTTGGGGTAGGTTTTTAACCGAGATATCGCATCTCGATATCGGTGTTCAATATGAAGTACCGCGACTTCCTGAGTTTACACGTCCTCCACCACGCGAGGGAAGGGGTCACCGGCAGTTTCATGATGGAAGAACTTAGGAGGCACGGTTACAAACTCAGTCCCGGTACGATTTATCCCCTCCTCCACGAGCTCGAGCGAAAGGGCCTTCTCACGAGCAGGGAAGAAATCAGAAACGGACGGCGGGTTAGGGTCTACACGATAACGGAGAATGGCCTTAGAGCCCTTGTAGAGGGGAAAGAAAAGCTGAGGGAGCTCTGCGAGGAACTCCTGGGGGAGTGAATATGGAGAAGGAGCGGAAGGTCTTCGGGATCAGCTGGAACGTCTTTCTCCTCGGCATCGTCAGCTTCCTCAACGACATGAGCAGTGAGATGATAGCGCCGATAGTTCCCAGCTACCTAACGGACGTCCTCGGGACTGGAAAACTCGCGAGCGGCTCGGTCATGGGCGCAATAGAGAGCATGAGCTCGCTCTTTAAGGTGCTCTTCGGTTACTTCAGCGACATCTTTAGAAAGCGTAAGGCCTTCGTTTTCACGGGCTACGCTCTCTCCACCGCCGCGAAGGGAGCCCTCGCTTTTACGCGCCACTGGTGGGACTTCCTGCTGCTCCGCGCGGTTGATCGGGTGGGGAAGGGCATTAGAACAGCTCCCCGCGATGCCCTCATAGCCGAGTCGAGCGAAAAGGGAAAAACTGGGAAGTCCTTCGGCTTTCACAGAATGATGGACACCCTCGGCGCCGTTGCGGGGCCAATCGTTGCGATAGCGCTCTTGGGGCTTTTGAAAAACCTTCCTAAGGAAAGCGCCTACAGGCACGTCTTTCTGATCTCCGCAGTTCCGGGAGCGGTGTCTCTTCTCGTCATACTCCTCTTCGTGAAGGATAGGGGCGGGGAGGTTAGGAAGAAGGTAAAGGGCATCTCGACCCTTCGGGATAGGAGCCTTCAGCTGTTCCTGGCCGTTATAGCCATCGGCGCCCTCGGGAGGTACAGTTACGCGTTCACCCTGTGGAAGGCCCGCGAGCTGGGCTATTCCCTAGAGCAGGACATAGCCTTCTACGCCCTCTTCAACCTCGTATACGCCCTCGCCGCCTATCCGATAGGTCTCTATTCCGACACCTTTGGCAAGAAGAGGATGATAACCCTCGGCTTTGGAATCGCGACTCTGGCGGCTTTAACATTCGCCTACGCGAGGAACGTTTACACCCTCATCATCGCGTTCGTGCTCTACGGCCTCTACATAGCCATTGAGGACACGGTTCCGAGGGCGTACATGGCTGATCTCGCAAAGGAGCACGAGAAGGGAACAATAATCGGTGCATATCACACCGTTTTCGGGATCTTCGTTTTTCCCGCCTCGGTTATGGCCGGCTACCTCTGGAGCGCCTATTCGCTGGAGTATAGCTTTCTCTTCGCCGCTTTCATGAACCTTCTCGCCCTTGTCTTGATGATCCTGATACGGGACCGCTCCTGACGTTTCTACAATTTTTTGGCCTTTATTCAGGTAAAATTTGTCAAAAAGACTAAAAAGCGTCGAGCGTACTGAACCCGGTGGTGGGAGTGAGGATTCTAATAATGGGCACAGGCGGGACGATAGCGAGTGCGAAGACCGAGAGGGGCTACAAGGCGAAGCTAAGCGTTGATGAGATCCTTGCGATCGCTGGAATAAGGGGGGACGGCGTTAAAATAGAGACGCGGGACGTTCTGAACGTGGACAGCACGCTCATGCAGCCGGAGGACTGGATAACGATTGGAGAGGCGGTTTTTGAGAGCCTGAACGACTACGATGGAATCGTCATAACCCACGGAACCGATACCCTCGCCTACACCTCCTCGGCTTTGAGCTTCATGCTGAGGAACGTCCCGATTCCTGTCGTTTTAACGGGCTCGATGCTCCCCATAACGGAACCCAACAGCGACGCGCCGAGGAACCTGAAAACTGCCCTAACCTTCGCGATGAAGGGCTTTCCGGGGATTTATGTGGCGTTCATGGACAAGATAATGCTCGGAACGAGGGTTTCAAAGGTGCACTCCCTCGGCCTCAACGCCTTCCAGAGCATAAACTACCCCGACATCGCCTACATCAAGGGCGATGAAATAATCGTGAGGCACAAACCCGAGCTCCCGGTCGGGGAACCGTCCTTCGACCCGAGGATAGATCCGAACGTCGTTCACATTCGCCTAACGCCGGGCCTCTCTCCAGAGGTCTTTCTCGCGGTTGCGGAGAGGGTTCACGGCATAGTTCTCGAAGGCTACGGCGCCGGGGGGATTCCCTACCGCGGACGGAACCTCCTCGAGGCCGTCTCAAAGGTCGCCCGCGAAAAACCCGTGGTCATGACGACGCAGGCCCTCTACGGCGGCGTTGATCTGACGCGCTATGAAGTGGGACGGAGGGCCCTCGAGGCCGGCGTTATTCCGGCTGGAGACATGACGAAGGAGGCGACGCTCGTCAAGCTCATGTACGCACTTGGAAGGACGAGGGAAATTGAAGAAGTGAGGAGGATAATGGAGAAAAACCTCGCCGGGGAGCTCAGCTCAGCTTTTTGAGCTCTTCGTCGCCTATTATGAGCGGCCTCTTCGCCTCTATGACGTAGCTCAGCTTCCACTCCACTTCTCCCCTGTTCATGAGCTCTGCGTAGCGCTTTGCCTTTTCCTCAGCCTCCTCAAGCGAGGAAGCCTCGACGATTCTCCTGACGTACCACTTTCTGTTCCCAAACCTGAGCTTGAACTCGGCCATGAACATGGGCATCACCGTTCGATCTTCGTTTGAAGGGTTAAAAAATCTCGCATCGCCGGTTAAACGGTGTCCTTTAACAAGGCAAACGTTATTAACCACGGGATCAACTTCATGCGGTGGTACCATGGGCGTTGAGGAGCACAAGAGGAAGGCACCCAGGAAGTTCCGCTTTGCTGTCATAACGGTCAGCGACACCGCGAGCAGGGGGGAGAAAGAAGACGCGAGCGGAAAGTTCCTCGTCGATGAACTTCAGAGAAACGGACACGAGTGCGTTCTTTACAAGGTCGTGCCCGATGAGAAGATTTCCATCATTGGTGCCGTCGTCGAGGCCTTTGAGGCGGGGGCGGACGTTGTCGTCACCTCGGGAGGGACTGGAATAGCGAGCAGGGACGTCACGATAGAAAGCCTCAGACCGCTTTTCGACAAGGAGCTCACCGGCTTCGGCGAGATCTTCCGGCTGATAAGCTACGAGGAGATAGGTACGGCGGCCGTGATGACCAGGGCGACCGCCGGAATAATCCGGAGTTCCGGACGGGCGATGGCTATCTTCTGCCTCCCCGGAAGCCTCGGGGCAGCGAAGACGGGAATAAAGATCATCCTCCGCGAGGCCGGCCACGTCCTCAAGCACGGGAGGGAGTGACATGAGGGAGTTCAAGCGCCTCACCCCCTATAGGGAGGCATTAAAGCTCCTCCTTGACGACCTGAGCGAGATTGATGAAACCGAGGAAGTTCCGCTCGACGATGCCCTCGGCAGGGTCTTAGTGGGGGACGTCGTTTCACCGATAGACAGCCCTCCCTTTGACCGTTCGGCGGTTGACGGCTACGCTTTGAGAGCTGAAGACACGTTTCCGGCGAGGGAATATAATCCTGTGGAGCTGAAGATCGTTGATGAGATTGTCGCTGGAGAGGAGAGCAGAGCGAAGGTAGAGCCCGGAACTGCGGTAAAGCTCATGACGGGGGCGAAGCTCCCCGCGGGGGCGAACGCGGTTCTGATGCAGGAAATGGCGGAGCGGGAGGGGGACGTGATAAGGGTTCTCCGTCCCGTTGCTCCAGGACAGAACGTTGCTTTCAAGGGTGAGGACGTGAAGAGGGGAGAAGTAATCCTGAAGAAGGGGCAGGTGCTCAGGCCTCAGGATCTCGCGATTCTCAAGAGCGTGGGCTTCAAGACGGTTAGGGTCAAAAGAAGGCCTCGGGTTGGGATAATCGTAACCGGCGACGAGCTGATTGAGGAGTTTGATGAGAACGCCTTAAACGCCGGCAAAATCCTTGAGAGCAATTCCGTTATGCTAGAGGGCCTCGTGAGGCAATATTTCGGCGAGCCAGTCTTCTACGGCGTTGTTCCCGACGATGAAGACGCGATAAGAGATGCAATCGAGAGGGCGAAGGCCGAGAACGACCTCGTGCTCGTCACCGGTGGTTCGGCCTTTGGGGACAGGGACTTTGCCCACAGGTTCGTTAGGCTGCTCTTCCACGGGACGACGATAAAGCCTGGCCGGCCGATAGGCTACGGGGAGAGGGTCTTCATAATGAGCGGGTATCCAGTGGCTGTTTTCGCGCAGTTCCACCTGTACGTCAAGCACGCCCTGGCGAAACTCGTTGGGGCCAGAAACTACGAGGTTCGCGTCAAGGCGATCCTTACCAACAGGGTTTCGAGCCAGCTCGGAAGGTACGAGTTCGTGAAGGTGGGGTATGAGAATGGAAAAGCGAAGCCCATTAAAAAGCGGGGTAGCGGAATAATAAGCTCGCTCGTAGAGAGCAACGGGTACTTGGTGATTCCCGAGAACAGCGAGGGATACCTGGAGGGGGAGGAAGTAGAGGTCACCCTGTACTGATTCAGTCCGCGAGCAGGGTCTCCCACCGGGGCCTCTTCACGATGTCCCTGATCTCCTCCGGGATCTCTGAGAGGCTTAGAGAATCGAGGACCTCCAGAACTTCTGTCATTTCCCTCTTCCTTTCCTCCATGGCCCTTTCGAGGTAGTTCGATGTGGCCCACGGCAGGATTTCCCTCACAGTTCTATTAACATCCCGCTCAACTATGGCCCTCATCTTCATCGTTATGTTATGTGCACACAGAATATATAAGCGTTTTCTATCCAGATTTCGCAAACTTCCGGAGGGAGAAAGCAAAATCTGGAAAACTACCGGAAGTTGTAAATTCGTTAAAAAACGTGAAGCGCGCTCGCCTTGAAACTGACGTAGACTTCTTTCCCCTTCTCTATCTCAAGTTCGAGCATCGATGAGCGGGTTATGAATGCCGTAAGGGGTATCTCGCCGAGGGAAAGGTGGACCCTCACGAGCGGACCGAGTTCTTCGATTGACTCAACGGTTGCTTTGAACTCGTTCCTCGCGGAGCTCCTTATCGGTTCGGTTGAGATTATGATGTCCTCCGGTCTTAAGCCGACCCTGACCTTCCCTTCGGCCTCGACCGGAAGCTCAATCTCAACACCGTTGACCCTGAGCTTTCTTCCTTCGGCGATTCCCTCAATTATGTTCTCGAAGCCGAGGAAGCGAGCAACCTCTTCACTCGCCGGCCTTGAGAAGACATCCCTCACCTCGCCAACCTGGACGAGCTTTCCATCGAGCATCACCCCAACCCGGTCGCCGAGGCTTATCGCTTCTTCAAAGGAATGCGTTACGTGCAGGGCTGTAAAGCCCAGCTCTCGCTTCCAGCGCTTCATCTCACCCAAAAGCTTTGCCCTCGTCTGAACGTCGAGGTTCGCGAAGGGCTCGTCGAGGAGGATTAAAGGTGGCTCGACGACGAGCGCCCTCGCCAAAGCTACCCTCTGCTGCTCCCCACCGCTCAGCGTCCTCGGCTTCCGGTGGAGGAGGTGTTCTATGCCCAGAACCTTGGAAATTTCCCGCACTTTGCGCTCTATTTCGGGCTTTGGCACCTTCCTGACCCTTAGACCGAAGGCTATGTTATCGAAGACATCCATGTTCGGGAAGAGGGCGTAGTTCTGGGGGACGTAGGCCAAACCGCGTTTCTCGGGCGGAAGGTCCGTAACGTCTCTGCCTTTGAGGTAAATCCTCCCGGAATCGGGCTCTATTATCCCCGCGATTATCTCGAGGAGAACCGTCTTTCCCGCACCGCTCGGGCCGAGTATTATGAAGTGCTCGCCCTCTTTAACCTCAAGGGTTATATCCCTGAGGTGGAACTCCTTCCAGTCCTTGGAGATTCCTTCAGCGCGAAGCATTGGCACTCCTCCCGACGATCCAGCGGAGCAGGACGAATATCGTGAGGCTTATCGCGATGAGTATCACCGAAATCGGCCTCGAAGCCCTCAAACCGTAGTTGTTGAAGTATTCCATGACGAGAACCTGGGCGGTCTTCGGATAGTAGGCGACGATGAGTATGGCTCCAACCTCGCTTATGGCCCGGGCCCACGTCATTATCGCCCCGCTCGCCACGCTGGGAAAGGCTATCGGCAGAGAGACCGAGAAGAAGACCCTTAAGCGGGAAGCGCCGAGGGTTCTCGCGACGGCCTCGACCTTCTCATCAACCGCCAAAAAGCCGTCGCGCGCGGCGTTTATCGTGAATGGCGCAGAAACGAAGAGCATCGCCGCGATTATGCCAGTGTAGCTGTCGAGTATGGCGTTCGAAAAGGTGACGAGGAGCATTATACCGACGACGGAGTGGGGGATTACGATTGGGACGTCAACGAGGGCCTGAACGAGGCTCTTTCCCGGGAAATCCCTTCTGGCCAGAACGTAGCCGAGGGGGACGCCGAAGAGGAGAGCGATTAATGCCGTCGCGGTCGCCGTCAGGAGGGAATTTCTGAGGGCCTCGGTTACGTAGGGGTCGTGGAGCGTCTTGACAAGCATCCCCAAGTCCGAGAGCTGCTTGGCGAAGATAACCACTAACGGAAGGGCTATGTAGACGATGAGAAAGCTTCCCAGCGACGCGAAAAAGTAGAGGGTGTAGTCGCGCCTCATCGCTCTCCCCCTGAGTTGGGAGAGGGGAATAAAAAGCTCACCCCTCGACCTTTACCTCGTCCTTTATCTCCTCGGGGACGTTGCCGAACGCTATCGGCGGCCAGATGAAGTCCTGGTAGTTGGCCTTGAAGACGTCCCTGCCCTTCTCGCTCAGGAGGTACTTGAGGAACTCCATCGCGAGCTCCCTGTGGGGGGCGTCCTTTGGAACGGTGACACCGTATACGATGGGCTTTGCCTTGATGACCTTTCCTGTGGCCCCTATTTTTATGCTGACCTTTCCGTAGTAGTCCGCCATCTTGAAGTCCTTGAGGTTTATCTCCTTGGGGAGCTCGATGTACTTCAGGCCGTGCTGCTCGGCGACGCTCTTGTAGATGAAGAAGTAGTCGAGGCTTCCGCTCTCGACGAGGCCCGTCAAATCGGTCTCCTTCGGCCTTATGACGACCTTGTCGTTCTTCACCTGGATTTCCTTCGGGGCAACGATTAGGGAGCCGTTGTAGTAGATGTTGGTGTTCTTCTCGACGAGGGTCTCGAAGATGGGCTTGCCGTAGTAGTAATCCGCGAGCTTCATGACCATTACCGAACGGTAGCCGCAGGGGTCCTGGTTGGGGTCGGAGAAGCCGAAGGTAACGCCCGGCCTCGCGAGGATTTCGTACCAGTTGGTTGAATTAATCTCGTCGGCGTACTTGCTCTTCTCGGTGAAGGCTATGACTATCTCGTTGGTCGCGAAGAGGACGTAGAAGTCCGTGTAGTTGGGCACCATGAGCTGGGGGATGAGGGTGTAGTCTGCAACGGCGACTATATCAGCCTTCTTCCCGAGGTCGGTGACCTTCCTCACAGCAGCGACACTACCGCTGGCCTCGTCCTGAAACTTCACCTTAACTCCGAGGTTCTCCTCGGCGTACTTCGAGAACTCCTCCTCCAGCTGCTTGAACGGGACGCTCAGCGAGCCCGCGTGGAAGATTATCAGCGTCTCTTCCTTCGCATTCGAGCCGTTTATGCAGCCGGCAGCCACAACCGACAGCAGGAGGACGAGAACCAGTAAAGGAGCGGCCTTCTTCACGGGCATCACCAAAGAAATGGACAGAAACGGGTATTTAAACATTTTGCGCAAATAAAAGCGTTAAACGTAAATGGAAATGTTTGCGGGGCATCAGCCCCGGCGTCTCAAAAGAACGTATCCCAAGACGATGGCGATAATGGCGATTACTGCGTAGGCGTATGGAAGATGTATCCCATGTCCGGAATCTGTCTGGCCCGATGGCGTTTCACTTGGAGTCGAGGTCTTTGGCTGGGGTACGCTCACACTGATGTTTTTAGCTACGGAGTTTCCTGCGAGATCCATTGCGGTGATTGTTAGGGTGTGGTTCCCGGGACTGAGGTTGACGATCGTAGCGTTGCACGAAGCAGAGGTGCACTCTTTTATGCTCCTCCCATCAACGAAGATACTGATGAGCCGTATCCCCCAGTTGTCAGTGGCCCTTGCCCTGACGATGAAAGACTTACCGGTCTCGCCGTTCACTGGTTTGAGTACCGTCAGGTTTGGGGGGGTTGTGTCGATTACCCTTATCACCTTTGAGGCACTGTCCTTTGTTCCCCAGTTTGTCCAGACGGTCAGAGTTACGGTGTAGTTTCCTGGTACCGTGTACCAGTGAGATGTGACGTTTCCTTCCCCACTCGCCTCATCTCCAAAATTCCAAATCCACTTAACGATCCTTCCATTGGATACGATGGAGGCATCTTCAAACTTCACTGGAGAGCTCGTGTTTGCTGTGGCCGGACAGTGGAAGTTCACCTTTGGGAAGAATATCGAAAGGTTAACTCTGAGGCGTTCGTTTGCAACGATAACATCGGACGGATCGTAGACTGTGATCTCCACAACACTTTTCGGCGAAATTGCTGAGAAGTTCAGCGGAATTAAGAGAGAGACGTTGTAGAGGACGTCTTCTTTGGGCAGGGTTAGATACTTCACAGCGGTGTAGTTACCCGAGAGTAGGACTATCCTGACGGTTGAGTTTATTCCCGCATGGCTGAGAACGAGGAATGAAACGTTTACTCCCTTCCCCGTGGGATACGGCAAAGCTGTTGCATTGAAGATGTAAGCCCTCTGGAGTAGGTCGTAGGTGAAGGTGGAGTTTACAACCCTAGAATCAGTGGTCAGTCCGTTTGTCCGCAGGACGACCTCGTCAATACGGGCCATTCTTGAGCCGGTCATTACGAAGACGCCCGGATCGAGGGGTACCGTCAGGTTCTTTATCCCTATCGGGACGTTGTAGAAGACGGCGGTTGTACTCTTGGTGTAGTTTCCTACTCCGTAGGTAACCCTCAGGCTGAGGTTTGAGGCGCGGGTTACGTTCACCTCAACCAGCACTGCCGGGGAGTAATCCACGGTGGCGGGTCTAACGTTTAGTATCCAAGGATACTCGGATGAAAATTCGGTGGGGTCTAGGCTTACGTTTTTGGCTATGGAACCGAGGAACACTCCAGTACTCCTGTTTATGAGCTCGATCACGATCGAGAACCTACCGCCGAGCTTCTTGATGTGCATGCCGTCTATGAAGAAAGATCCGTTTGTGGAGTTGAGTTCTATGAACCATCCCGGCTTCGTCAGATATGGTTTTACTGTAACCCCCGGCGGGATGTTCCTAACTGTGACCACCAGGCCGTTTTTGGTTTTTGAGGTGTTGATCGTCGCGTTCAGAGAGACGTGATCAAACAGCCGGTAGTCGAGTTTGAAGGTCCTGTTGGAGGCTGTCCCGCTGTAAAGAAGGGCCCCTCCGCTGTTCTGCACTATTATCCTGACACTGACGTTTCCGCTGTAATGGGTCTGGTAAACGTACTGCCCCGGTATCCACACCGATATTGAGGACGTGTTCCCGTGGACGCTCTCGTTCACCCCGGAGATGAGGAAGGTTCCGTTCGACGAGTACAGCGGCGAGTACACCGTATAGTTGCCTTCGGGAAGCCCTGAAACACTAAATTTGAGGAGAATGCCGTCGAAGTAACCGTTACCGTTAACGTCCTCCGCCGTGAAGTTGACAAGCTTGACGGTGATGTTGTTAAGGGTTGATGAGTTGGTTGGAGGATCGATAACCGTCAGGCCGAGGAGCGGTGCGGAGAATCCAACCTTCGCCCGGATCGTGCCGCCTATTCCGAGCTTCACGGGTCCAATGAAGACTCCGTATCCTAGGTAGGCGTTTCCCCCTAAGTTTAAGCTGACGTCCCCATCTATGCCCGCATGATACAGTATTCTTGAGTCCCTCGAAGTGAGGGGGAGCAGGTTAGTGCTGACAGACTGTCCGTAGGATACATCCCAGTCGAAGGAAATGAACGATCCGCTGGTATGGCTGATCCATCCCGGCCCCTCGATGTTCTTGAGCATTTGGAGGAGTTCGTTGTCGGAGGGAAGGAATGAGTTGCTTTCTCCGTAGCTAAGATACGTGTTGTACCTCGCTTCCCAGCTCAGTTTCTCAATGTTGTCCACGAGCTTGGGATAGAGGTAGTGCTTTCTTAAGAAGTCCGAGTCAAAAACCTTGTAGGCTGTGTAGTAGAGGAATATCTTGGTGTGGGTTCCAAGTCGAAAGTCTGAAATTGGAACGCTCATCGCTATATCGGCTGAGAACTCGTCTCCATTTGGTTTTTCGATTGTGTATCCAATCGATGGTGCGATTTCAATGGATCCCAGGAGTCCGTTGAGGAGATCCGTGAGGGGGGCATCGATACTGATGAGGTCGCCGGTTACGTAAACTTCACCAATGGGTGAGTAAAGTCCTCCTTCGAGCTCAAGCGTGCCGTAGAGATTGCCATCGAGAATCGGTTTATCAAACTTGATCCTCAGTGCCTTTCCAAGGTCGTAGAGTACCATATCCGAAACGTCCGTGAGGGGGAAGATGAACTGGCGGTCGAAGACGGGGTAATCGTTGACGAAGCCCGAGACCCTAACGTAGTTCAGGGTTACTGTAAGAGTGAACCTTCTCACGTTCACAGGCATGTACGCGGTTAGCATATCTCCGTGAGCGGTGACCTTAACGTTCAAGTTTTTCTTGAAAAACGTTACGTGTTTAACGGTTGTCTTGGATTTTGAGGACAGGCTCACGTAGAAGGGATCGAATCCAGGAACCTCAACTCTGTAAATGCCAAAGCCAGTCTGACGAACGACGGTTCCGTTGGGCATTGTAACGATGGAAGTGACGTTTGAGAGGTAGTCCATGAGGTACCTCATGTCCCCATCGCTCAGGGCGGGCTTGTTAAGCCGGTTCACCTCAAGCATGTAATCGAAGATTCCCTTCATGACTTCCTTGCTCTCTGAAGAGCTGAACTCGGGAAGTTTGGGTATGTACGGTTTCTCGATGAAGTAGTCCCAGACCCCTTTGGGCTCAGTCTGGTTTATAACCGTCTTGCTCTCGTTGAACCACTCGGCCAGTTTTCTTAGTATTGCCTCGGCGGGCTCTTCTCTGGGCTTCGGGGGCACGTACGGGGTAACGTTAAAGGACGGCGCCATATACTCCGATTCAGCTGTTAGCACGGTGCCGTTTTTGAGGTAGACCTTGAGCAGAACCTTTCTGAGTCCGGAGGGCTTAAGGCTGGTTTTGTACTGGATCTCATAGGACTCCCCGATGGAGTCTATAACCTTCTGGAGGATTCTTCCAAAGTCAGCGGAATGTATGTCTATCCAGAGCCCTCCCGTGAGAACTGCGAGTTCCCTGACGTCATTTTTGGGATTTATGCTTCCGAAGTTGGGGGAAACGACTATCAGGAGAACGCCCTGCTCCCTCAGCATTTCGGCGATCTCGGGTATGGTGTAGTCAGAGTACCCGCTTCCGTCTCCCGCGTAGTGTGTGGGGGCATCGGTTATGAGAATCAGGATCTTCTGGCTTAGACGGCTGTAGTTGAGCCTGAGTGCCATAGCTATTGCGTCCAGATCGTCCTCCGGGGTATCTCCACCCCCGCTGGCGTATAGCTTGGACACCGTTTGGGTGAACAGCGATACGTTCGTGGTGAACGGCAGCCTTAAACTTGGGCTGTCTTTGAACGTGACGAGAGCGTAGCGGGCCCTTATCCCGTACCCTTCGAGGGATTCCACGAGTTCGTTAACGTTTCGTTTCATCGTTCCTATTTCGTCGTCCATGCTTCCGGTGTCATCGAAAACAAAAACTATGTCGGCGGGAGATATTGACCCCGATTTCTGAATAATCGTGGCGTTCATCTTTGTACCGTTTTCAAAAACCTCAAATCCTGAGATCTCCTCTGTCCCTGTGTATCTGAAGAACATTCTGACGGTGGGGAAATAGCCGGTGTCTATGCTCATTATTCTCAAAGTGTCGCTGGAGCGCTCCTCCGCAGCCGTGTACGGTACACTAGATAGAATAGTTAGCAAAATAATGAACACTGTTAAAACTCGATACCTCATCGTACCACCCCAATATGTTGCTCAGATCAATTATTGAGAAATTACTTTTTAAAGGTTGTTCTCTGCTCCACGAGCCCCTCAACCAGCTCCCTGAAGGGGTCGTAGAACTCGCTCTCCCTGAGCTTTTCAACGACGCCCCAGAACTCGTCGAGGTTCCTGAAGCCGGCCTTCTCGTACTCGAACGCCTGGATCAGCATCTCCAGCCTGTCGGCGAACTTCACAAGCCTTCCTTCGAGGCTTAGCTCCTCTTCGTACTCGCGGAACAGGCCGAGGTATTCATCCCCCCTGCCTGTAACGCTCAGCATCTCCTCCAGCGCTATAACCTCCCCCTTTACTTTGTCGAAGTACCTCTGCGCCGGCAGGGGAACGTCCGTTATCCTTGCCTCGCCGACGTCATGGAGAAGGGCTATCTTGAGGGCTTTTTCGACGTCGATTTCAACGCCCCTCGATTTGAGCTCATCGGCCAGAAAGAGGGTTATCATGGCGACCCTGTAGGAGTGGGCCGCTATGGGCTCTGGATTTGGGATCCCCCTCAGGAGCCACCCCGTTCTCGGGAGCCTCTTCAGGTTTCCGAGCTCCAAGAACAGCTCCAGCATGGTCACTCCTCCGTTGTGAAGATCGCCCGCTCCGTTTCCACAGCGGTAGCCATTATCCCGTCCCCGAGGAACCTGCCGTAGACCTTAACCCTCTCGCCGATCCCGATGCAGGGGCTCCCCGAGAACTCGACCTTGATCCCTTCGAGCAGGAACGTCGTCCTGTAACTTGGAAGCTCCATCGGGAGAAACTCAACGCAGGGTTTGTCGGCTATAACTCCCTCAACGACAACGTTCTTGCCCTTGAACGCCCCGGATTTCAGGTCCTCGGGAGTGACGATGTAGTAATAGTGATGCCCCATCTTAACCCTCTTGGCCATCCCCACCCCTCCGGCAGTTATATAACCGTTAGGATAATTTTCGATAGGTGCGATAAACCTTGCGGAGGTGGGAAGTTGATAAAGGTTGCGATCATCGGTGCCGAAAACGTTGGAAAATCGACCCTCATGAACGCCCTCCTCGGGGGTAGGGTAAGCGAGGTAGAAAACCTGCCCGGAACGACGAAGGGGATAATCCGGAGACGCTTTGGAAAGCTGAAGATACCCAAGGGAATGAAGAACCCCCTTGGAGGGGCGGACGAGTTCGTGCTCATCGACACTGCAGGTCTCTTCGACCCGAGGCTTGAGCTTCGCGGGAAGGTTTTGAGCGAGGAGAAGTTCAAAGAGCTCATAGACGAGATAGTCTCGGCGGACATAATAATCCACATGGTTGACGCGACGGTGGGCCTCCACAGGGGGATGGAGAAGCTCCACCACATGCTGAAGATGCGCTACGACAAGCCGATAATCGTGGTTATCAACAAGATCGACCTCGTTCCGAGGGAGCGCGTGGAAGAGCTCAGGGAAATCATAAAGAAGAGGCTGGAGCAGGAGCCACTTGCTCTTTCGCTCGTTACCTACGAGGGCTTCAACGAGCTCCTGGAGCGGATAGCCCACATGGCCATGTACGCGGGGGGACGTTAGCTCCACGTTTCGGCTATTACATCATGCTTGTGAATGCTCTCGTTGCTTATGACCCTCACGTGTATTTTTCCCTTGAACCGCTCCCTCGCCTTTGAGAATATCTCCCTCGCAACGTCCTCGACGAACTTCGGATTCTCGAACATCCTCCTGACCACCGCGTTCTCGTCAACGGTCTTCAGGAGGGTGTACGTCGGTGAACTGAAGGAGCTCTCGACGACCTCTATCATGTCCTCAAGGGCAACGTTCTCCTCAAACGCCGTTCTGACCTCGAGCTCAGCAACGGCCCGCTGAATGTGGGTCTTCCCTTCGTTGTTCGCCATCGCGTGGGGGCAGACCGTGTTCCCGATAACCTTCACCCTCAGGACCTTCTCAAACGTTCCGTCCTCGTTTTTTATCACCCCGACCTCCACATCGTACGGCTCGTAGCTGACCTTTCCGCTCGCGGGGGTCTCGCGGGGTATGATGAGATGGGTTCTGATCCACACCTCGGCCCTCCTATGGGGGTGCTTCCCCTCAAGGCGGCCTATTATCGCCCTTCCGAGGTCTTCCAGGGACGTGTGGGCTTCCCTGACCTCTTCCTCAACGGCCTCGCTCATGGCCTCGGTCACGCTCTCCACGAGCCTGCTCATGTGTATGCCCTTCTTCTCCGCGGGGAGGTCTATCGTTATCTCGAAGAGCGGGAGGAAGGTGTAGACCTTTCCCTTCCAGTTTATCTTCGCTACGCTCCTGAGGTTCGTTATTCCAACGCGCCGCAGGGGCTCTTTAATCCTCGGGGTTTCCTCCTGGGTTTCTATCGTCATCCTCAATCCCTCCTTGAGCTTATCTCCGGCGTGGCCTTTTAAACCCTACTTGAGGAACCCCATCAGTCTTTCGTAACTCTCGGCGGCCCGTTCAAGGTCTTCAAGCTCTACCCTCCCGGCGTACTTGGCCTTCTCGAAGAGCCTTGTCAGTGTGTCCAGATCGTCCAGATCGGGGAATATCTCCCGGAGCTTCTCCTCGTGTTCCCGGTGGGTCCAGCTCTTCCTGTATGGGTAGCCCTTGATGACTAGGCCCGCGACGACGTTCCGGTACATCCGAATGATCTTCTCCCTGGGAGATCCGGTTATATCCTGATACCTGAGTTCGGGATCGAACCGCGCCTTCGAGAATAGAACGGCCCTTGATCTTCTCCGCCTGAGGTACACGATAATCGGGATCGCGATGAGGAGAACGTAGGGGATCACGTACAGATACGGGGAGACGGTTTTGTAGAAAACGCTGAGGCCCCCGCGCATCGTTTCGAAGGGCCCGCTCTCCGGGATCCCAGTTTCGTTGCCGGGAGTCCACTCGGGCTCAGCCGGGTGAAGGAAGGAGTAGATCGCGACGCCGATGGCAAGTAGCCAGAGCAGACCCGAGATTATGGCGTACCGGCTCCTCTTTCTCCTCCGCCTGATGACCTTAACCCGGATTGAGGAGAGGGCGTAGCCCAGGAGCGAGAACGAGACTATCGCCCAGAGGAGGTACAGGATGTCGAGGTTTACTGCGGTTACACCACTCCTAACTGAGGGACCGAGCAGGAGCGCCATCGCCAGAAGGAGGAATGAGAAGAGGGTCACCGCCTTAACTCTGAGGGCCATTCCTCCACCTCTCTGGCCCTTTCAATCAGGTAGTAAACCGTCCTGAGTGGGATTCCGAGCGAGGAGCTTATCTCCCTCGGCCCCTTTCCGGAGGAGAGCATCCTGAGTATCTCCCGAACAGTTTTTTCGTCGTATTTCCTCGGTCTCCCCCTCGGGTAGCCCTCGGGAACCAGCTGCACGCCTATCTGAGACAGGGCGTGGATTATCTTCTTCGAGACCTTTGGGTAAAGGCTCGGCGGACAGCTTATCTGCGCACGTGGGGCGTTTCGAGGATCTCACACTATCTCTTCGTGGGCGAGTTATGTAGACTCGTCACTCAGCCCGAGCTTCTCCGAGCTCGTATGAGCTCGGCGTGTTCCGGGCCTTGACCTCACCCTCATTCCCTCACCCTGCAGGAGCGCCAGGAACTCCTTGCCCGGTCGCTCTTGGGCATGAACTTCTCAAATCTTTTGATCTCGTTCTCGTAAAGATGACCCTGTGGAGGCCGGAAATAACGAACTTCTTCAGTCCCTCCTCCAGCTCTTCAAGGGGGATCGCGAGGACTTCGGCGACCTTCTTCTCGTCCCAGCCGCTCATTCCATAGAGGAGAACGCCCCCGAGGACGTAGTTGGGAATTGTGCTTATGTCGGCCCTCTTCCCCGAGAGCTGGCCCTCCATCTCACACTTCCGGATTATCAGCATGCTCCCGTAGCCGGTTTTGAAATCTCCCTCGCCCCTGAAC
This sequence comes from Thermococcus sp. AM4, assembly GCF_000151205.2. Taxonomy (NCBI): domain Archaea; kingdom Methanobacteriati; phylum Methanobacteriota; class Thermococci; order Thermococcales; family Thermococcaceae; genus Thermococcus; species Thermococcus sp. AM4. The sequence goes on along the minus strand of NC_016051.1, from coordinate 724,977 downwards.
GGGAGGTCGAAGATGGAGTAGTGGCAGTCGATGCAGAGCCTTATGTCGGGATAGAGGCCGAGGCTCTGCCTCTCCGTCTCGGATGTCAGGAAGTAGTAGCGGAAGAGGTCGAGGCCGAGCTTTTCGGCTCCCCTCTCCGGATCGAGGGAGGCGTAGGCTAAGGCGAGGTTGTCAACGGTGTAGTGGTTGTTTATGAGCACGCCCTTCGTCTTGACGAAGCTGAGGATCCTCCAGCGGAACCTTCTGCCGAAGCGTTTTCTCAGCTCGGCCTCTATGTCAGCGTCCGCCGGGAGGTCCAGACGGGTCTTCTTCAGCCTGTTTTCCTCGAAGTACTCGACCTCTATCCTGAGGCTCTTGGTCTGGACGGTCCCCTTCTCCCTGAGCTTGCCCTTTATGAGCTTGAACTGCTCCCTGACGTCTATGCTCTCCCTGGCCAAGAGCCTGAGCACGTCCCCCGAGTAGGCGAGGTGCGGAAGGACCTCAAGCCTGCCGAGCTGAACGGGTTTTGCCACGGCCCTGACCTTCGGCAGGTGCTCGGGTTTCAGCTCCTCGGCCTTCAGCTCCCTTTTTCCCAGTTTGAAGGTGTAGTTGGCCGAAATCAGGGCGAGGGCCATCTTGTGGGCGGTTATCGCCGACTTTAACCTCTCAAGGGCGAGGAGACGGTTTCTTTTCTTCCTGTAAACCCACTGGAGGTGGGGATCGCGGTTTTTCTTGTCATAGGAGGCCGGGGCGGACGGAACCTCTCCGACGCGCCTTTCGAGTTCCTCCTGGAGCTCGCCGAGTATCGCGAGGTTTCTGTTGAGGCGGTAGACCAGCTCTGGAACGTTGAGATTCTCAAATAACCCGGCCATGTCTATCCCGATGTCGTCGAGTATCTTGTTGACCTGGGCGACGAGCTCCTCGGTGGTCGTCATGGCAGCAGATCACCGCTGTTTATCTTTTCAGGTAAATACTCCTTGGCGACGAACTCGAGGGATTTATTAGCTAGAGCCTGCTGTTCAATCCTGACACCCCACTTGAGGGCCATCTTGAGCTGTCTCTGCCACTCCCTGTTCTGGAACCAGGGGTACTCCATCTCCTCCAAAATGCGCTTGTAGTCTCCCGTCGGGCCGCCTTTCTTGTTGGGAGGAATCCCCTTGAGCTTCTCGGTGACGTTCTCAAGGCCGTAGCGCTTTATGTCGTCCATCGTCATTCCCACAAACTTCGCTTCCGGGGTTGCCAGCTTGTCGCTGAGGTAGGCGAGGTTAATCGAGCCCTGCTTTATGGTGGAGTAGATGTACCAACCGTAGGGGTCGCCATCTGTGAAGACGATGATTGGCAGGCCTTCCTCGTAGTGGAGCCTGTGGATAAGCCTTCTAACGCCACGCGAGGCCTGTCCCTGGGTCGCTATGATTAGAGCCTTCTCCTTCTTCGGGAACTTTTCCTCGATGAGACGGTCGGCCATAGCGGCGGTCTCGACAACGAGGGCGTAATCAACGTTTATCTCAGGGAACTGAATGTGCTCCACCGTTCCGGGAACCGCCCAGCCACCGCTTCCGAGCTTTGAAGCGTTAAACTCGTCCTCTCCGTCGCGAATGACTATGTCGCCGTAGATGTAACCGCGCCTGTCGGCAGTTATGTGCATCTCCTCACGCAGGACACCGAGCATTCTCTCCAAATCCTCGATAATCGGGTCGCTCTCGCGCTGGTCCTCGAAGGTGTTCTCCTTCGTTCCCGGGATGGTATGCTTGTTGGCGTAGTAGGCTTCACGAAGGCTCGCGTGCTTGCCCTCGGCGACGAGCCTCTTCACGTAGGCCATTATGAGCAAGGTTTGCATGAACTTTCTTGCGTGAGCCACGTTGAGGAAGTAGCGCCTCGAAAGCTTGTCGCCCATCCTGATTAGCCTGCTCTTCTCGTCGAAGTATACGTTGTTGAGTCCGCGCGTCGGTATGTCGAAGTAGGGGTTCTTACCGGCCTTGATAGCCTCAAGGACGCTCCTTCCGTACTCCTCAAGCTTGCTGAGCACCTTTCTCGGGTCGTAGGAGAACTTCTCCTTGGGCCTCTCTCGCTTTATTGCCTTGGATTTAGGCATTCTCGCTCACCTCCTGCCCCTTGGAGGCAAAGTGACTCTCTATAAACCTGATGAAGTACTCCCTAATCTTCTCCTCCGGCTCACCCGTGAGAACGCTCAGAGCCCTCGCTATCTCGGGCACGTACTTTTCGAAGGTCTTCTTCCGCTTGACCTGGTAAAGGCGCCTGTGCTTTCCGCTGAGGTAAGTCTGCAGCCTTCTCGCCGCGTCCATTATGGCCAGACGAATCTCGTTGTAAATCTCATCGACGCTCGCTATGCTCTGCTTTCCGGTTCCGGTGTAGGGGACGTGGACTGAAACGACGTTAATCATGAGCACGAGCGGGGTTCTGTCGAGGTCGTCAACGCGGTAGCGCTTCCAGTCTATCGAACGGGCCGCCTGGGTGGTCACACACGAGCCTGCATCGAAGAGGAGCGGAACGCGGTTCGCGTAGCGGAGGAGCTCGAAACCGCTCGGTATCTCACCGCCGTAGGCGAGACCGACCTCGACCTGGAAGGGGATTCCACCGGAGTAAACCTTCGGCGGTCTCGTTACGGCTGTCACGAACTCCGGCTTGAGGATTCCCTTCAAACCTTTCTCAATGTTCTCCTCGCCTATGGGCCTGAGGCCGTGCGTCGGCGGGGCGAGGAACTTCATGTACTTGAAGGCCTCGACTATTTCCTCGGCCTCGTGCCACGTTAACTTTTCGGGCGGCTTCTCCATCATCTTAGCGACCTGCTTGACGACCTTGGTGTAGCCCCTGAAGGAGCGGAGAACGGCTTTGACCTCTCCCTTCATGAGCCTCTCGTAGAGCTGCTCCTGGATTTTCTTGTCCTCGACCTTCTTGATGAGCCTTAATGCCGCTATGTACTCGACGAGCTCGTCAACCTTCTTGTCGCTTATCCTCGAGAACTCGCCGATCAGGAAGCGTCTTACGCTCTGCCTCTTCGTCTTCTTGGCCATCCTGTAGACGTCGTCCGTCAGGACACCCTTCGGGTGGGGCTTCATCTCAACAGGCGGTTCAGGAATCTCGTCGCTCGAACGAGGAAAGACTATGAGCTTTCCATCCGGTTCGATGAGCTCAATGTGTGCGTGTGGATTCGCTATCGCGGTGAGCTTGAGGTACCAGTAGACACCCTGCTTCGAGCGCATGTACTTGACGTTCTTGACCTCGAGCTCTATCCTCGTCCCGTGCCAGCCGTCCGGGTTGGGGTGTTTCTCCTTCCTGACGATTTTACCCTCGTTCTTATCGACGTCGATCTTTACCCAGGCCTCGATTATATCGTCGCCCGTTGAAGTGATCACGCGCGTTGCCTTTCCGCTCGTTATCTGGGCGAACATCACCGCACCGCTTATACCGATACCCTGCTGGCCCCTGCTCTGTATGTTCCTGTGGGCCTTCGTTCCAGCTAACATCTTTCCGAAGACGTGGGTTATGTACTTCTCCGGGATTCCCGGGCCGTTGTCCTCAACAACAACCTTGTAATGCTCCCTTCCGAGTTCCTCAATCTCGACCCTTATGTAGGGTGGAATTCCGGCCTCTTCGCAGGCATCCAGCGAGTTCGTAACGGCCTCGTGGACGAGCGTCGTAAGCGAGCGGACCTTGCCAGTGTAGCCGAGCATTGCCGCGTTTCGCCTGAAGAACTCGCTGACGCTCTGGATTTTGAACTCCTTAAAGAGCTGACTTGCCTCGGCCATGCTCATTCCTCCTCCAGACTTTCGGGCTCGCCCTCAAGGGCCTCATAGTAGGCGGAGCTTTCGAGCTCCAGATCCTTCTTTCTCCTCTCGAGGTAGCGGTAAACGACTCCGTGGGGCGAGCCCTTGGCGAGCTTCTCTATAGCCGTTCTGGCAACCTCGACCTGAATCGGGTTGCCGATGATCGCGACGGTCTTCCCGTAAACGCTAACGTCGGCACCGCTCATCTCCTCGATGATCTCCCTCGTCCTACCTCTCCTTCCGATGATTCTACCCCTCACCCTTGGCAGGGCGTTCTTCTCGTTCCCGACGACGATATCCGTAAGGTTCACGATTTCGAGCGTCTCACCCTCGTTAAACAGGCGGAAGGCCCTCTCCGGCGAGAAACCCCTTCCAATGGCTAACACGACGTCCCTCGCCTTCCAGACCGCGAGCGGGTCCTTGGTTTCCTTCGTGGATGTTATAAAGACCTCTCCGGTCTCGCTGTCGACCTCTATCTTGGTCCCGGTGCGCTCCTCGATTTCCCTCTTGGTCTTGCCCTTCCTGCCTATGAGGACGGCTATCCTCTCCTTGGGGATCCTGACGAACTCCTCCTGCTCACCCTCGGCGAGGTAATCGATTTCAACCTCTTCGGGCTCTTCAATCGGTTTTCCGTCCTTATCAACGCGCTCGTACTTCTTCAGGAGTCTCTCAAATTCGTCCATGCTCTCACCTCTCAATCAGCTCGCGGAGCTTAACCTCGTAATCCTCAACCTCAACCCCCTTCCTCGCGAAGTAGTTGGTAACGTTCCTCAGGTCGCGCTTTAACAGTTCAACGCTCATGCGGTTTCTCCTAACGGTGGCCTGCGACCAGTCTATTACAACGGGCCCGTCCCAGAGCAGGACGTTGTACTCGCTCAAATCGCCGTGAACCATGTCACCGCGCTTCCAGAGCCTCTCGATGACGCCGATGAGGTAATCGTAGAGTTCCTCGAAGTCCTTCTTCTCAAGTTCCCTCTCAACGTCCTTCAGCCTTGGAGCGGGCATCTCATCGCCAATGAACTCCATTACCAGGACGTTGTTGCGGAAGATTATCGGCTCAGGAACTCTAACGGCGTACTTTATCGCCCTCTGGAGGTTCTTGAACTCCCTCCGTGTCCAGACGAAGACGAGCTTCCTCATGTCCTTCGGCAGGTAGCCGATGCGCGGGTCCGCCGCGAGGTACTCCCATATCCTCCGGAACTCGGTGGTGTAAGTTCTGTAAACCTTCACCGCTACCCTGTTGCCCTCTGCGTCAACTCCCGCGAAGACGTTGGCCTCTTTGCCGGTGCTTATTACCCCGTAGAGCTCCTCGATTTTACCGCGACGGTGGAGGTAAGCTAAAGTCTCCTTGGTCGTCCTGTCGAAGACCTCGTTGGCTATCTTGTAGAGCTCGCTGTCCTTCTCCCTTCTCTCCCGGAGACCCAGTATCTCCTCGATCTCTCGTTCCAGGGCTTCTTCGCGCATCGCCACCACTGAAGGAGCTTTCAGAACAGCACTTCGCCGCCCGTGAGGAAGTCCTGGCTTATCTTGCCCTTCCTGAGGAGCCAGTCAACCTGGGTTCTGGTGTAGCGGTAGACTATGTTGCCCCTCTTGTCGGTCTGGACCGGCCAGGGCTGAACGATGACCACGTCGCCAACGCGCATCCACATCCTCCTCTTGAGCTTGCCCGGAATCCTGCATCTCCTGACCTTTCCGTCCTCGCAGCGGACGTCCATCCAGCCCGCTCCGAGGGCCTGCTCTATAACCCCGAAGAGCTGTCCCTTGCTCCTGTCCGGGAGGGGAACGCGAATTATCTCCTCCCCTTCCTGATTGTTCCTCTTACCCTTACCTCTGTTTCCCCTGTGGTAAGCCATGAGCATCACCCCCACTCACTCGGTTAGAGCCCTTATAAACCTGCGCCTTGCAAAAATTTTCCATTCCGTGTACAACCCTGGACTTTTAAAATTTTTGCACGGGCAAACCGTTATATTCCCTGCCCGGAAGATATTTACAGTGTTGGCCATGGTGGTGTACCTGTTTGACTTCGATGGGACGCTCGTGGACAGTCATCAGGCCGTTGAAAAGGCCCTGAGACTTGCGATAGAGAGGACGATGCCCGCGGTTATCGAGAGCGATCTCTACGACGAGTACTACACCGCGCTCTTCCTCTTCATCAAGGGGAAGCTCACCTACCGCCACCTCGGCGTCATTCACGAACTGGTTGCGCAGGGCACGATACACGAGTACTACCGCCTGATGCCGCGCTTCATCCAGGATCTGCCCCACGCGAGACGGGTTGTAAGAACCCTTCGAAAGGCCGGAAGGACTGTTATAAGCTTCTCCGGTGAGCACACCTATCCCGGTGGAAAGGTGATCTTCCTCAAAAAGACGAACTGGTACGATGAGTTCGACTCGGTTATAACCTTCAAGAGCACGAGGGACATGCTTCAGAAATTCCAGGCGATCAGGGAGCTCTATCCTGAGGAACCGATAGTGTGGGTCGATGACAGCCCTGGAAGGTTCACGTACATAACGGACGAGAACACGCTCCTCGTCCAGAAGGCGTCCCCCTACAAGCACGACGTCGCGCTTCTCTTTGAGAGGGAGAACTTCCTCAAGATAAAGAGCCTCAGGGAGATCCTCGATATAGATGAAAGGCTCTCCGAGTTCGTTGAGGAGGGAGATTGAAGTGAAGATCCTCATTCTCGGTGCCGGAAACGTTGGAAGGGCCATAGCGTGGGACTTGAGGGACGAGTTCGACGTCCACGTCGCCGACCTCAGCGAGGAGAGGCTGAAGGCCGTCTCCGGGTTCGCCACACCGCTCAAGCTCGATGCCTCCCGCTTCGACAGGCTCGTCGAGGCAATGAAAGGGTTCGAGCTCGTTATCGGCGCACTGCCCGGTCGCTTCGGCTATTCATCAATCAAGGCCGCGATAAAGGCCGGCGTTGACATGGTGGACGTATCATTCATGAGAGAGAACCCTCTTGAACTCCGCGAAGAAGCTGAAAACGCACAGGTTACGGTGATATTCGATGCGGGCTTCGCCCCCGGACTGAGCCACATTCTGATGGGTAGAATCTGGAACGAGCTCGACGACATGAGCGAGGGCTACATCTACGTTGGAGGCCTTCCGAAGGAGCCGAAACCGCCGCTCTATTACAGAATTACATGGTCACCTAAGGATTTAATTGAAGAGTACACCCGGCCGGCGCGGGTTATATGGGACGGCGAGGTTAAGGGGATAGACCCGCTCTCAGAGGTTAAGACCGTTGAAATAGAGGGCTTCACCTTCGAGGCCTTCCCGAGCGACGGCCTGAGGAGCCTGCTTGAGAGCGTGAGGGTCGAGAGACTTGAGGAGTGGACGCTCCGCTGGCCGGGACACCTTGAGAAGATGAAAGTTTTAAGGGAGCTTGGGTTCTTCAAGGAGGAACACGTTGACAAGACGCTCGAGGTCATAACCCCACTGATGACCTATGAGAGTCCCGATTTCTCGATTATGGAAGTTATCGGAAGCGAGCCCGGAAGGACGATAAGCTACACCCTCTACGATGAGGAGAGGGAATTCACCTCGATGGCACGCGTAACGGGTTACACCGCCTCCGCCATAGCGAGGCTCGTAGCAGAAGGTAGTTGCATCTTCGGCGTCATTCCGCCCGAGATTCTCGGCATGCGCATAGACACCTTCGAGAGAATCATTACCGACCTTGAGGAGAGAGGAATAAGGCCGAGGAGGGAGGAGAATGCTCCACCTGGTGATAGCTGATTCCGAGCTTGAGCTCGTGCCAAAATCGATAGTGGAGCATCCAGCCGTTGTGAACTACGCGAGGAGGAGGGGCAAGAAGCCGGAGGAGGTAATCCTTGAGGGCAGTTACCACCACGCGGCGCTCAAGAAACTTGAAGACGGCGAGAGAAGGGGAAGGCCGGACATAGTGCACATCTGCCTCCTCAATGCTCTGGAGAGCATAGCCAACAGGGAGGGGAAGCTCCGCATTTACGTCCACACGAGGAACGACGAGGTGATATACATAAAGCCAGAGACGAGGCTTCCGAGGAACTACAACCGCTTTCTCGGTCTCATGGAGAGCCTTTTCAAGAACCGCGTCGTTCCAAAGGATTTAGCTCTACTCCGCATCGAGGAGAAAACGCTGGGTGAGCTCGTGGAGGAGATTGGTCCCGACGGGGTCTTCGTGATGCACGAGGAGGGGGAGCTGATGAAGCCGAGGGACTTCGGCGAGGTTTTAGCGGGGCTGGAGAACCCGATTGTAATCGTTGGCGGCTTCCCGCACGGGGACTTCAGGAGTAAGGTCGAGGGGAAGAGGGTCAGCCTCTACCGCGAGCCCCTGATGGCGTGGACTATTGTAAACGAGGTTTTGGTGAACTTCGAGTCCGCCCTTGGAGTTTAAACTCCCCACTTCGAAACCCTTTTAGGTTTTCAAACCCAAACTGCGAAGGGTGGAAAGGGTGGAGCGCTTCAGGGAGCATCTTCGCCTTGGGAACTATCGGGGGGCCTTTGCCGAGGCACTCCGCGTTAGGGATCCCCTCAAGAGAACTGTAATGATAGCTGAGATCGTGACGAGATCTTACAGGGAGGAGTTCGTCCCCCAGCTGCTCGACGCGCTCAACGAGATAAAATCGCCGATCGACAGGGCGGTGGCTGAGTCCTACGTTGGCAGGGCTTTTTATGCCCTGGAGATGGAGCGGGACGGGGAGATGCACTTTCAGCGTGCCCTCGAGCTCGTGGAGAAGATAAGCTCCCCCGTTGCCAGGGCGGAGGTCCTCGGAATAATCGGCAAGAACCTCGTCCTGTCTGGAAGGTACAGCGATGGACTTGCCGCCTTCAGACGGGCCTTTGAGCTGATCCAGTCGGCCAGGGCCATGTACTCCGAGGTCGTCTCAAACCTCGTGAACCTCTCCAGAAGGGTTGAGAAGAGCGCGGAGGAGATCCCAAACGAGACCGCCCTCGATTTCTACCGCCTGGCCGGGGAGATCTACGAGAGCATAGGCTTCAAACTGCAGGCGAGGGAGATAGAATCCAAAATAAAGATCGCAAGGGAGGTGTTCAAAAGGGGCTCCTCGGCCGTTACGGAGCTCCTCGAAAGGGGAGACGTCGATAGGGCGCTCCAGATGGCCCGCTTCCTGCCGCCAGCCGAGCGTGCGGTTGCGATGCTCAACGTCACGTACTGGCTGTTCATCCATGATTATCCCGATTTGGCGAGGGCCGTTTTCAACGACGCAACCGAGATGCTCCTCGTGGGGAAGTTCGACGTGAGGGAGAGCGAAATTGAGGTCGTCGCCTACAAGCTCCTGCGCATAGGGAAGCTCAAGGAGGCCCTGGTTCTCGCCGGTCTCTTGAAGGACGAGCGGAGGTTCTCCGAGCTTGTGGGGGAGATAGCGATCGCCTACGCGAGGAGGGGTGAGGTCGACCACGCCCGCGAACTGGCCGCTAGGATTGGCGATATACTTATTAGGGATAAGGTACTAAGGGCCATAAAGGGTGTTGAAAGCACACTGTCGCACCTCGATGCGATGATCGAATCAGAGCGTCCCAATAATGAACGGGGTGGGGGAGGCCTAGTGGATGTGGATGGAGAGGATAGAGGAGTACGTGAGGAGAGACCGAGTTGATGAGGCGGTCAGGCTTATTCTGAGCGAGGGAGATGGTGTAGTCAAGGCCGAACTCCTGGCGGAGCTCCTCAAGAGGGTTACCCGGCTTGACGACTACCGCTACGTTAAGAGGGAACTCCTGCGGTGCAGGTACGAGGCTCCAGATAGAAAGACCAAGGCGCTTATACTGTCCGTTATAGGGGAGGCCCTCCTCTCAGCTGGGGACGAGAAGGAGGGGATCAAGTTCCTCAGGGAGGCCATGTCCGTAGCGAGGGGGATAGGCATCGAGGCATGGCGTGCGGAGGCCCTAATCGGCGTTGCCCTCAACCTCGTCAGGGCGGGCTTTTACGATGACGCACTGTACCTCTTCAACGAGGCGTTCAGGGCCGTTAAGGCCGTTGAGGGTAAGGAACCTGAGAAGGCCCTCCGTCTGTTCCGGAAGCTCGGCGATTCAATGGTCTTCTCCGTCGAGTGGATTGACTCGGGAGAATGGGCGGTTGAGTTCCTCAGAGAGGCCTCTCAGGTCTACGAGCACGCCGGACTGGGGATTCCGGCAAAAACTGCAAGGGCCAAGGCCGCCCTGATAGAGAGGGCAGTTGCCGGTGACATTCAGTTCCTCAGGAGGATCCTCGCCGAGGACTGGCTCGACGGAGCCGTTCTGATGGCCCGCTACATGCCCCCGGATGTGAAGGGGGGTGCGTTTCTGGAGATATCCTTCTGGTTGCTCGCCAACGGCAGGAAAGACCTCGGCGAGCAGGTTTTCAACGATGCCTTTGATCTCCTCTCCCGGTTCGGGATCTCGGACCGTTATCTCTCGGGCATAGCGATGGACTTCGTAAAGCTCGGCTATCCGGATCTAGCAATGCGTCTCGTCAGACTGATAAGGAACGACGAGCTGTCGTCAAGGGTCCTCGCGAGGGTTGCGGTTGAGTACCTCCACGAGGGCGACGAGCTCATGGCGAGGACAATAGCCTTCAGCATACCGAACGAAACCATTAAGAGCAAGGTGCTCCAGCAGATTGGCGGTGGCGGCAATGTGGGATACGAGCAAGGATTACCGCTTACTCGTGGCTGAGAAGGCGATAGAGCTGTTCCTCAAGACGATAGAGGGCGCGAAATTCAAGGGGCACTGGGACAAGAAGAGGGCGGTAAAGCTCGGAAAGGAAATGCTCCCCGAGATACAGGCGATGAGATACAGCTACATAGAGCCTAAGGAGCTCATTGAGACCCCCCAGATGAAGGCCCTGAAGGAGAAAGCCTTAGCCATAATCGAGGCCCTTGGCGGAGAGGACTGGCACCACAAGTTCATAAGCAACGCCTCAAAGGACGAGCGCGAGAAGGTTGAGGAGCAGGTGGCCAAAATCCGCTTCTTCCTGAACACGATACTAGGTCTCGACAGGCGCCTCGCCCTCGGCAAGATAAACGACCCCGTTATAGCGGTCGACATCAAGGTCGGCGAGGTTATGAGCGTCGCCAAGCACCCCAACGCCGACAGGCTTCTCGTCACCAACGTGAACATCGGCGACAGAGCCATTACCGTCGTCACCAACGACCTGACCGTGAAGGAAGGAAACCGTGTGGCGGTCGCGTTGCTCCCGCCGGCCAACTTCAGGGGAATAGTCAGCGAGGGTATGTTCCTTGGCGCTGGAGAGGGCGTTCTCAAAGATGTCAAGGGAGAAATCGGCGGTCTGCCCAAGGGCATTCCACTGGAGGCCTTAAACGAGACGAGGAATTTGGTTGAGGCGTTTTTGAAGGGGTGATCTTCTGTTTTATTTGCTCCTCCCCATAGCTGCAACTTACGTAACAGCATGAATTAGGGGGCAACCATGAAGACCACAAACGTCGTTATCGCGATGGGTTACGGGATTATCCTCTTTCTTTCCATTCCGTATTTCATCCTCGCGGGCTCGGCCATCGTTGATTACCTTGGGATTGATAAGCACTTGCCTTTTTCACTAACTCCAATCGTCGTGGCATTCGTTTCATCTGTCCTATATACGGCTCTTTCGTCGATGCCTCTGATGTTCACAAAGAGGAGAGACATAAGAAAAGCCGTTTTCACGCTGTTTTTGGCGAGTTTTATCCTCTACCTAATCATCGTTTTGTTCTTTTTGGGTTTTAAGTGATCTTTGGAGGTGGTCTTTCTGGGTTTAACCAAACATTGAACTTGCTCTTTACTTTTTTGTGGATGTCAATTACTATCAAATCGAAAAATTCATAAAGGCCTGGTATACAACTAAGCCATGGTAGGTATTTCGAAGGGCCCATAAAAATACCGAGGGGGATTCATGTTCGTGAAACCTTTGGGTATAGTGCTTCTGGGGGTGGTGTTCATAGCCTTCGTGGGGATCTCAAGCTACGGTGTAACCGCTGGCGTTTCTCCCCTGAAAACCCCGGCACTGCCCCCTTTTGAGCATTTTAAGGGCTTTTCAAAAGTTTTCACCGGAAAAGATGCCGTAAAACAGGTCTCAAAATTCCTCGCCGGAAAGCGTCTAACTTTGAGAATTGGACTTGGCTCTGAAAAGAACGTGACCTTTGTGGGGGTGGCTCTCAGACCGGTGGGCGAAAACACCTACGTGCCCGCTTACCTTATAGTGGAAGGGGCTACACCCGCGCAATATCGAGCGCTAAAAAGGGAATTCGAAGAATTCGCCAGGGTTCATTTCAGCACCAAAGTTTCCGGCGTTAAAGTTAGCTCCACAATCGAACCCAACGTTAACTGGAACTACGCAGGCTCAATAGACTGGATAACTTCAACGACCGGGTCTTTCTTCAGCGGTAAGGGCGTCCTTGAGCTTAAGGGCTTCTACTATTACTACCCCATAGATACCAACACAATTGAGTACTACGCGAAAACAAAGATCCGTGGGGACGTGTCATCTTCGGACATGGCTCTCAAGGATCTCCGTTTACGCGTGAGCAAAGAGGGGGCATATGAAGCCATCGACGACTTCCTTCCCGATGGGCATATAGGCCCGACAACCGGCTACTCGGAGGCAGTGACTGTGGAGTTGAGTCCAGATAGCACAGCCAAGATCAGCGCAAGCGCCGGTTACTCTTTGAACACCAACGATGGCTATTACTTTAGAATGGACACGCATACGCTTAACCCAAACGATTACGTGGAGTTTCACGCGTATGATTTTAAAAAGAACGTCCCCCTGCTGCCGGATCCGCCGGCGTTCGGCAAGTCCTTCTTTTTCGAGAGTGCCGTAACGATAAAGGTCAGGTCACCCGGCAACGCCTGCCACTTCGGTATCTTCAAATACGATGCAAGTGCTGAGTTTTATTCTCTGACACCAGCGATCATAATCCCAATTAGCATGCCGCCTTATTTAGAGACCTCCCCGAAGGACATAAAGCTATCGGTGTTCGTATATCCGCCCCATACCGTGTTCCACGGCTGAGATACCTCTTTACCTCTATCAGCACTCAAGATCCTCATCATCCTTGCGTCAGCAACTGCCGAGGTCATCACACCGTTAACTCGTTCCGGGGATTTATAGGTCTCTTTTTGAAAACCGTCGAAACGTTAAGTTTTTAAGTTTAGGGGTTATCCCTTCGATCATGAACCAGCTCATCCTCGGCGTTCTCGCTGCCATAGGCTCTGCCTTCGGCTGGGCGGCCTCCACTATCCTGATAAAGATAGGCATGCGCTCAAAGAGCCCAGTATCGGTCAACATCATCCGCCTTTACCTGGTTTCCGTCTTCTACGCACTCACCCTTCTCCTGACTGGCAAGTTCGACGAGATCCTCCGGGCCGAGCCGAGGTATCTCGTCATGGCCTTCGTCTCGGCCCAGTTTGGCTTCGTGATAGGGGACTACTTCTACTTCAACGCCCTCCACCGCCTCGGCGTTTCGAGAACTGTACCGGTTACCTCCACCTACCCCCTCTGGGCCGTTGTATGGGCCGCCCTCTTCCTTGGCAGAAAGGTTCCGATCAGGGTCTACGCGGGCGCTTTCCTGATAGTCCTTGCCATCACAATAGTCAAGAGGGCCGAGGAAAGGGAAGGGTCCGATCCCCTCGGCTTCGTCTTCGCCCTCCTCGCCCCTGTTTCGTGGAGCCTGGCGATAACCCTGATGGACTGGCTGACTAAGTACTTTGATCCGCTTCCCCTCGCCGCCCTGAGGATGTTCTCCGCCGCCATCGGTGTTTCGCTCTTCCTCCCGAGGTACTGGCCCGAGGTTCGGGAGGTAAACCTGAGGGAGCTCAAAGTTCTGGCCCTGGCAGCTCTCAGCGGACTCTTTCTCGGGCAGCTGCTCTTTGTATATGCCACTCAGATTGTTGGATCCCAGATCTCGGCCCCGGTCTCGGCTATAAACCCTCTGATAACCTCCCTGCTGGCCGTTCTCGTGCTCGGAGAGAGGCCGAACGCGAGGATCTGGGAGGGTCTGGCCCTGGCGATAGCGGGGATACTCCTTATATCCGCCGGTTGACCCGTTTCCACAATCCTTTTAACCTTTCGAAGGAACTTTTCCCGGTGGTTCTCATGGCCGCGATAATAGTTCACGGTGGCGCTGGTACAATAAGGAAGGAGGAGCGAATTCCAAAGGTTATAGAGGGTGTTAGGGAAGCTGTTTTAGCGGGCTGGCGCGAGCTGAAGAGGGGTTCCGCTCTTGATGCTGTCGAGGAAGCGGTAAAGGCGCTTGAGGACAACCCGATTTTCAACGCCGGAACCGGGAGCGTTCTAACCCTCGACGGAAAAGTTGAGATGGATGCCGCCATAATGCGCGGGAAGACCCTTGAGGCAGGAGCCGTTGCTGGAATCTGGGGCGTTAAGAACCCGATAAGCGTCGCGAGGAAGGTCATGGAGAAGACCGACCACGTCCTTTTAATCGGCGAGGGTGCCGTGAAGTTCGCAAGGCTTCTCGGCTTCGAGGAGTACGACCCGGTAACGGAGGAGAGGCTCAAGCAGTGGGAAGAGCTGAGGAAGAAGCTCATCGAGAAGGGCGAAACGAGGCACTGGAAGAAGCTCAACGAGCTAATCAAGGAGTACCCCGAGGTTTTAAGGAGCACCGTTGGAGCCGTTGCCTTCGATGGCGACGAAGTCGTTGCCGGGACTTCAACCGGCGGGGTCTTCCTCAAGATGTTCGGTCGCGTTGGCGACACGCCTATAATCGGTGGCGGAACCTACGCCAACGAAGTGGCTGGAGCTTCCTGCACCGGTCTCGGAGAGGTCGCGATAAAGCTCGCTCTGGCGAAGAGTGCCACCGACCTCGTCAGGCTCGGACTCGACGCCCAGGCCGCGAGCGAAGCCGCGATAAGCCTAGCCACGAAGTACTTCGGCAGGGACACCATGGGCATCATCATGGTTGATGCAAGGGGCAACGTGGGCTTCGCCAAGAACACCAAGCACATGAGCTACGCCTTCATGAAGGACGGCATGGACGAACCGGAGGCTGGTGTTTAGTGGCCTCGATGAGGAACGTCTGGCTTCTCAATATCTCGACCTTCTTTTTCTTCCTCGGGATAAGCGTCGTTACCCCGGTCGTTTCCCCGTTCCTTGTGAGCCTCCACGCCGAGCCCTTTCTCGTCGGCCTCGTGGCGGGTGTTACTTCATTTCTCGCCCTCGTCTCCAAGCCGATAGGGGGTGCAGTTGGAGACAGAGGTTATCGCTTCCACGCCCTCGTCGGCGGGAACCTGCTCGGCCTCCTCGCCGGAATTCTCTACGTGGTCTCAGCAATAAGCGCCAACGTTTACCTCTTCGCCTTCGCAAGGGCCATTCACGGCTTCTCGATGGGCCTCTTCTTCCCTTCAAGCCTCTCAACGGCCGTTGATTTGGCCCCAGAGGGAAGGGTTGGCGAGACCCTTGGCTGGCGTGGCATGATGTTCTCCCTCGGCAACATAATCGGGCCGGCCATAGGTGGCTACGCCTCCGACGTGATAGGCTTCGCCGGAGCTTTTGCCCTCACCGCTCTCTTCTCCGGAGTTGGGGCACTCTTCGCGCTCATCGCGTGGTGCGAGGCAGGTGAAGTCGTCAAGCCGAGAGAGCACGAGAGGGCCAGCTACCGCGAGCTGTTAAGGGTAACCTTCGTCTCAGCATCGCTGACGCTCTTCCTCTTCTCTATGAGCTACGCGGGGGTTACCACATACCTCCCAGCCCTCTACAAGTCCCTCTCCCTTCCCCAGAGTCTCTTCGGCTACTACATGATGGTCATCGGGCTGTTCTCATTCATGACGCGCGTTGTTGGCGGTAAGAGCGCCGACAAACGCGGGCCCCTTCCCGTGATAACCCTCGGCCTCACCCTGCTCCTCCTCGGCTACGTCCTGCTCAACCTCTACACCCTCCCGCCCCGCTCCTACGTCAGCGCCGCCCTAATCGGGGCCGGCTTTGGCTTGGCGGTTCCGGCTATGCAGCTGATGGCCCTCGGCAACCTTCCGAGGAGAATCAGGACGATGGGTTCGGGAATCTACACGATGTTCTTCGACCTCGGAACGCTCGCCGGTCAGGTCAGCCTCGGCTACGTCGCCCAGCTCAGGGGTTACGCTGGAGTCTTTCCTCTCCTCCCGCTCATCCTGGGGGTCGGGTTTATAACCCTCTACGCGCCCGTCATCTGGGGGAAGGCCAATGCTCGTTAGGGTCTCCTACGGAACGGCGATAGCGATGGGCTTAATCAGGGCGAAGCTCCTGGCCAGGCCGACGACCGCGTATCTGATGACCTACTGGCCCGGCAAGTGCGCCAACGACTGCGCCTTCTGCGCCCAGGCCCGCTCCAGCAGGGCGAACCTCGACAGGCTCTCTCGCATCACCTGGCCGGCCTTTGAGCTCGAAAAAGTCGTTCAAGCTCTCCCCAACGGCCGTTTCGGGAGGATATGCCTCCAGACGATAGACTATCCCGGAATGCTCGACGACGTTCTGGCACTTCTGGGGGCGTTCAAGCCCCTCGGCTTGCCGGTATCAGTCTCGATAACGCCCGTTTCGAGGGAAACGCTTGAGGAGTTTAAGGAACTCGGCGTTGACTACGTTGGGGTTGGCCTTGACGTTGCGAGCGAGAGACTCTTTGGCGAAATAAAACCCGACTTTGAGTGGGACGAGATGTGGGACTTCACCGCGAGAATAGTTGACGTCCTCGGCCCGGGGAAAGCTTTAATCCACGTCATAGTCGGCCTCGGCGAAACAGACAGGGAGCTGGTAGAGGTCTTCGAGAGGGCCTACGCGATTGGGGCTGACGTTTCACTCTTCGCATTCACCCCCCTGAGGGGAACGGGGCTTGAGAACCTTGAACCGCCGAGCATCGAGCGCTACCGTAAAATCCAGCTGGCGAGGTGGCTCGTCGAAAAAGGCTTGGGTGACAGGATAATTTTCGACGGGGACTCCATAGAGGGCTTCGATTTAGCTGGCATCGAGGTTCCGCCGGCGGTTTTCGCAACGCACGGCTGTCCCGCCTGCAACAGACCCTACTACAACGAGAGGCCAAAGAAAGAGCCCTACAACTTCCCGTTCCCGCCGGAAAAAGAGTACGTGGGGAGGATCATCTCGAGCTTTCAAGGGCGGAGATGACCTCCTCCATCTCCTTCAGGGAAAACTTCTCATCGACTTTCTTCCCCTGGATCGCGTTTAAGACTGCCCTCACAAACGTTCTGAGCTCCTCATCTTCCCCAGCCTGTCTTATGAAGCTTTCGGGATCGTCCAGGAGATCATCCAGCTTCCCGGCTTCCTTTATGACGGCCAGAATATCCCCGAGCCTCTTCACACCGAGCCGGTACAGGTTCCCGTTCGGAGCCCTCGCCGTCCCACGTATCGCGCACTTAACCGCTCCCCGGTAGTTGTCCTCCTGGAGGAAGATCTCCGCCAGGCGGAAGCAGGCCTCGAAGTAGAACTCCGGCTCAACGTCGAGGCTCTCGTGAAGTATCTCGTCGAGCTTTTTCTTCGCGGTTTCGAGGTCCTTCCTGTTCTCGGCCTCGATTGCCTCGCGGAAGAGCTTAAGGATTCTCTCGCGCCTGTTAAGGGGCTCGTACTTAATCACCATACTTCTCACCCCTGCTCTCGTGCCAGGCCCTCTCGAAGGCCGGCCAGATTTCATCAAAGCTCCTCTCAACCCGCCACCTCCGCCTGAAGGCGTTGATTATGACCGTTAAATCCCTCTTCAACAGCTCGTAGCTATCCGGATAGGCGGTGGTCAGGTGCTGGGCCCAGTCGATTATCAGGATGTCGTCGCCCGTTAAAACGACGTTGAACTCGCTTAAATCCGAGTGGACTATACCAAAGCGCACTATCTTGAGGTACTCCTCGAGGATTCTGTCGAGGACTTCCCTGGCTTCCTCCCTCGTCAGCTCGTCGTCCCTCAGCTCCGCCAGCTCGGTTCCCTCAACGAACTCCATGACGAGGACGTGCCTGTTCCAGGCTATTGGCTTCGGAACCCTCGCAATCGGGCTGAGCAGAACCAGCGCGTCGTATTCCTTCTTCGCGATGAGCCTTGAAACGTAGAGCCAGCTCGTGTGGTGTTTATCGGCGAAGACGTGGGAGTGGTAGGTAGCCCTCCGCGAAGCCGTTCTGCCTCCTATCCTGTTGAACTTAACGGCAACTTTCTCGCCGGCTGGCGTTATTCCGACGTAAACGTCCGCGTCCTTCCCAACGCCAATCTGCGTCGTGCTTATCGCCTCTACGACTCCCTTCCTCGCGAGGGCCCTTATGGCCAAAACGTCGTAGCCGTGTATCGTGAGCTGGTATCCGATGTAGCCTATGTCGCTCCTCCTCCTGACGAGGGACATGTCGTCGAGCTTGCCGAGCCTGAACGAGGCTGTTTCAACGTCCACCCTGGCGAAGCGCGCTATGTCCTCTAACGGCACCCACTTGTGGTGCCTCATGTTGAGCTCTACTCCCCTGAGGATTCTGAAGTCCAGGTCGCGGAGGCTCGGATAAGCCTCGAGCGCCAACAGCTTGCTGACCATTCGCTCTCTCCTCCCCCGTTACTACCGCCCGGATTCTTATAAACTTTCGTCGGCCACCTTTGTCCAACAAACTTTTAAGCGCTCAATTCCTCATCGAAACCATGCTCGTTCCGCTTATCCTGATAACCCTGGGCTGGATATTCAACTACGCCCATAGGATGGCCGTTTCCCCGCTCCTTCCGATGATAAAGGCAGAGTTCCATCTGAGCAACGCTCAGGCGGGACTTCTCATGACTGCCCTGCTCCTCCCCTACGCGCTCATTCAGGTTCCGGCAGGTTACCTCGGCGACCGCTTCGGGAGGAAGAGGCTCCTCGCTCTGAGCATATTCGGCTACTCAATTTCCTCCGCGATGCTCTTCTTCGCTTCCCAGTACTGGGAAGTCCTGGCCTTCAGAGCGCTCTACGGCTTCTTCTCCGGCCTTTACTACGCCCCCGCAACGGCACTGATAGCCGAAACCTATGGAACGAGGAAGGGCTCCGCCCTCGGCGTCTTCATGCTCGGCCCGCCCGTCGGTTCCGGGATAGTTCCTCTCCTTGTCGTGCCTGTGGCTTTGAACCTCGGCTGGCGCTACGCCTTCCCGATTCTGGCCGTTATGAGCTCTGTCGTTGGAGTTCTGCTCGTAATCTCCCTCAGAACTCTTGAGGAAAGAAGCGGTAAGGCGAGGCTCTCAATCGAGGTCGGCTCGGTGAACTTAGCGATTGCGAACTTCCTCGCACTGATGGCCTTCTTCGGCGTTCTGACATTCCTCGTCGCCTTCCTGACCTCGACGGGAATGGGCGTTGAAACGGCTTCTTACCTCTTCTCCCTCCTCTCGCTGGTCGGCATAGTGGGTTCCCTCACCGGTGGAGTTCTCTACGACCGGCTCGGAAGAAAGGCCCTTGAACTCGCCTTCCTTTCAAACGCGCTCCTAATCGTTCTCCTCGTCTTGAAACCCGGCTTCATCTCCGCCCTCGCCCTCGGCCTGACTTTCTACTCGGTCGGTCCGATGGTTACAGCCTTCACCGCCGAAACTGCAAGAAAGGACAACCTCGGACCGGTTATGGGCTTCGTTAACATGGTGGGTTTCTTCGGGGCAACTGTCGGGCCGTACTTCACGGGCTGGCTTATAGACAGGCTCGGTTATAGAGAGGCATTCTTCGCCATAGCGGTTCTCTACGCCCTGGCGTGGGGGGTAATAAAGGGGACAGAAAAGGTCAGCCGTACATGACCTCGTGCATCGCTATTGCCTGGGCAAGCCTTTTCTCAGCTCCCAGGACCTTATCAACCGCCTTGAGGAAGTCCTCCTGCGTTACGTATGTTCTCCTGTCCCTTATCGCGAACATTCCGGCTTCCGTCGCTATCGCCTTCAGATCCGCACCGCTGGCACCTTCAGTTATATCGGCTATGATGCTGAGATCGACGTTCCTGAGGTTCATCCTCCTCGTGTGGACCTTGAGTATCTCGAGCCTTCCGCGGAAGTCCGGAAGCGGGACTTCAATCAACCTGTCGAAGCGCCCTGGCCTAAGCAGGGCCGGGTCGAGTATGTCGGGCCTGTTGGTTGCCGCTATGACCTTGACGTTTCCCCTTGGATCGAAGCCGTCCATCTCGGCCAGGAGCTGCATGAGCGTTCTGTTGACTTCCCTCTCGCCGCCGGTCGTCTCGTCCATCCTCTTCGCGCCTATTGCGTCGATCTCGTCGATGAAGATTATCGTTGGAGCCTTCTCCTTCGCAAGCTCGAAGAGCTCGTGAACCAGCCTTGCCCCCTCGCCGATGAACTTCCTAACCAGTTCGCTCCCAACGACGCGGATGAAGGTGGCGTTTACGTGGTTCGCCACGGCCTTGGCCATGAGTGTCTTTCCACAGCCAGGTGGCCCGTAGAGGAGGACACCCTTCGGGGGCTCGATTCCAACCTCTTCAAAGAGCTCCGGGTGCTTGAGGGGAAGCTCCACGGCCTCTCTGAGCTCAGCTAACTGTCTGTCAAGACCACCTATGTCCTGATAGGTGACCCTGGGTTTCTCTATGACCTCGAAACCGAGGACGCTGGGGTCTTTCTCCGTTGGGAGGAGCTCGACTATCGCCATCGTCCTCTGGTCTAAAGCTACCCTTGAGCCCGGCTTCAGCTTGTCCCTCTCTATCCACGGGGCGATTCTGACGACGAAGCGCGGTCCGTTGTAGTTCTGGACTATCGCCCTGTCATCGTCGAGAACCTCTATGACGTTGCCCGCGAAGGCCGGCGGCTGCCTTAGCCTTGACATCTCCGTCCTAAGCCTTGAGAGCTCTCTCTCCAGTCTCTCTTTGTCCGCCTCCAGGGTCCTGACCTGGAGTTCGAGCTGCCTTATCCTCCTCTTGAGGAAAGTGATGTAATCATCGTAACCCGTATCGCGGCTTACCTCGTCGAAACTTCCCATTCTCTCACCCGACTATACTACCGAGAACTGCCTTTTTAACTCTATCCTTTCGGAAAAAGTTCGAAGAAGGGACTACCTTTCCTCGGTGCTCTCGTCGATGACCTTGACCATGCCGAAACCGTACTTGGTCTTCTCCCCGAAGCCCAGGTCGTAGCCGAACTGTGCTATCTCCCTTGAACCCCAGTAGCGGAAGATCATGAGCGACCCGCGGTAGTAGGTGTCAGCCACGAGGATCCTCACGGGTTTGAACTTGATGACCTCGATCTTGAAGGTTGAGTCCTCCGGCGTGCTCCCGTAGAGTTCCGAATACCTGAGGAGCATGACCTTTCGGAGCTTGTCGAAGAAGGTGGGCTCGTTGGGATAGAGGTCCCATATCTTCATCCTGTTGTTGGAGATCTTAACGGTGCGAACTATTATCGGGCTCAGGGTTGAGAAAAGGGTTCCGTCCTTTATCTTGGGCTCCTTGAGGGGTTTAACGTCCTCAGCAACGAAGTCGGTCTCGCCGATCCTTATGGAGGGGCTGGCCATGAATCCCTCGACTATGGCCCCTATAACCTCTGGAGAATGAGACGAAACGTACAGCGAGACGGTATCGGAGAGAATCCTTATGCCGCTCTCGGGTATCAGCTCCCTCTTCCTCACCAGTATGCGGGAGAAGGTGAAGTGGTCAACGTGGCTGACCTCAACTTCCTGGGCCAATGGCGGTGAGATCAGCGAGATCTTCTCCACGATCTGGCGGTACACCTCGTAGTTGTAGTTGAAGGGCAGGATTGGATCATCCCCAACGGGCCTGAGCCTGATTTCGATTCTCATTTTAGCCCCTCCGGGTTGGGTTGTAGACAGTTGATTTTTGAGTCCGATGCTAATAAGGTTTTCGTAACGCACCCTTGGACTTAAAGTACTCCCCAACGTCATCCCGAAATTCCAAGAATAAGAAGAACGAACCGGTCAGGGGTTCTTCAGAGGCGCCCCAAAGGCCCTGTCACCGGCATCTCCAAGGCCCGGCAGGATGTAGCCCTTCTCGTTCAGCCCCCTGTCTATCTTGGCGACGAATATCTCCGCCTCCGGGAAGGCCTCCTTGATTCTGTCTATCCCCTCCGGAGCCGCCAGCACTCCGAGAACTATGAGCCTCTTCGGCTTTCCGTACTTGGACACCTCCCCGAGAACCCTGATCAGCGTCGAGCCAGTGGCTATCATGGGGTCAGCCACTATGACTGTGTCCTCTGACCTTACGTTCGGTATCTTGATGTAGTTCATCTCGATCTCGAACTTCGGGGCTTTCCCGCGCGAGGCCGAGACTATGCCGACCCTCGCGTGCTCGAAGACCTTAATCAGGCCCTCCATCAGGGGTATCGCCGCCCTGAGGACGGTTATGATGACGACGTTTCTCCTGTCCTTTACGAGGATTCCCGTCGTTTTTTCCAGGGGCGTTTCGACTTCGATCTCCTCAACGTCCATCGTCTTCGTCAGCTCGTACCCCATGTACCTTCCAAGCTTTACGAGGCCCTTCCTGAAGGCTATGCTGTCGGTGTTCTTGTTCCTAAGCTCGGTCAGCACCTCCATTATGAAGGGCGAGTCCTCAAAGGAGTAAACCCCATCCCACTTTTCGTCCCGTTTCATACCACCACCTCAGTAGAATTCCTCCCAGTAGAGCATCCGGGCCATTCTCTCCTTGACGTAGTTGCCATAGATATAGCCGAGGGCTATTCCAACGATCAGCCCGCCCAGATGGGCTATAGCGTTGACGTGGGGCATCCAGCTGTTTATCAAAAAGAGGAAGAAGGCGTTGGCGAGTGCGCTCTGGATGTTCTTCTTCAGTATGCCCTCTATCATTATCAGGGCCCCCGCTATGCCGAAGAGGGCCCCGCTCGCTCCCCCGCTTATCGTGTACGGGTCCATAAGGGCAACGCTCAGGACGTTGCCGAACAGGCCGGCCGTTATGTAGAGGACGAGGTACCTCCACCTGCCCACGAAGAGCTCGAGCTGGCTTCCAAGGTAGATCAGGAAGAACGTGTTCATAGCTAAGTGAATCCAGCTCAGGTGGACGAACATCGCCGTGAAGAGCCTCCACCACTCGTGGTACTGGGTTACGAGGACGTTCACGAGCGCGAGCTTCAGGAGGGCGTAGAGGGACGGCCCCGCTATTGAGCCGCTCAAGTAGAGCTCGTAGAGGTAAACCGCAACGTTGATGAAGGCTATCGTGTAGGTGAGCCACGCGTGTTTGACGGCCCTTGCGAGGTCCTCAACGCCCACCATCGTTCACCTCTTCCAAGATTATTTCGAGCAGTTCCCGGTCGCTCGCCGCTATGAGGTTCATCTTTTCTTCGGCGCTCAGGTGCACGCTTACCTCCTTTCCCGTGTCGTCGACGACAACTCCGCCCGCCTCACGCACGAGCACGACCCCGGCAGCAACGTCCGTCGGCCTCACGTAGTTCCTTATGTCCACCACGCCCTGGAGCGTGCCCCTCGCGAGGTAGGCAAGTTCCACGGCTATCGCCCCAAGAACCCGAATCCTCTTAACGCGGCCTATAAGCCCAACTCCCCTCCCCCGGGTGTAGAAGCTTATCGCCGCCCTCGATGCCGGAACCCGCTGGACTTTGATCGGCCTCCCGTTCAGAAACGCCCCGTTGCCGGGGATCGCCTCGTAGTAGTTTCCTGTGGCGAACTCGTAGAGGGCTGCGTAAACGGGCTTTTCCTTCCGGAACAGGGCGAAGCTGAAGGCGAAGATCGGTATGCCAGCGGCGAAGTTGTAGGATCCGTCGATTGGATCGACGACTGCTGTATAATCGCTTCCAACGTCAATGGAGCCAACTTCCTCGCTAACGACGTTTATCCCGAGAACCTTCAGCCTCTCAAGAACCATTTCCTCGGCGACTTTGTCCACGTACTTTGTTACGTCCCCGCTGACGTTCGTTCCGACGGTCTTTCCCGCCTTGGGTTTTCCGAATATAGGCATAACTGCCTTTTCAACATCCTTCGCGAGGGAAAAGACAACCTCGTTCCACATAACAGCGGAGGGATCGTTCATCTTCCCACCCCCATGAGCGTTATTAACAGGTTTCTCGTCCCCGGCCCGAAGCCGAGTATGAACATGGCCAGCTTAACGAAGTTTATCAGATCCGGGTCTTCGTCCTTCATCTCGACGTCCAGGATCCAGACTATTGGAAGGAGGATGAGCAGTTTTTCGAGGTACATCACCGCCGCAGTTCCCGTAAGGTTTATCAGCGTCCTCGCCAGGACGTGCTGCTCCCAGTAGCCGAAGAACTGTATTCCCACGAAGGTCGTCGTCGCGTCGTAGAAGTGGGTGTAGAAAAGCAGCCTGTTGTTCCTCACGAGCTCGAACTTCCGGGAGAGGGCCCATATGAAGGCCTCGGCCGCGAGGAGAGATGGGATGAAGTACTTGAAGTAATCCCACCGAAAGTTCACCTTGTCGAGGTTTATTATCAGGATGAAGACGAGACCGGCGAGGAGGAGAAAACCAACGTCGCGGTAGAGGGGATACAGCTTCTCCCCTGCACCAACGTGCCTCCACACGATGAGAAGGGAAGCTATCGCGAAGGCAGCTATCACGAAGTAGCCGCCTGGGCTCACGGTGAGGTAGGTCCTCGGGAGCATTCCTACGTCGGTCATGGCCCTCATCAGCGGACCGAGGAAGATGTAGGGCATCAGCGCCACAAAGAACCTCTCGTCCACCTTCACTCCAAGACGCTTTAGGAACCGGTAGAGCAGCAGAACCGCGATTCCGAGAATTATCGCGTACACGAGCGTGTTCACGGGGTTGTAGCCCTGGTTGTACTTTATTGGATCCACGAAGTACCGCTGGAAGAACTCCTGAATGCCCATCCGACCACCGTGTAAGAGTCGGGGCGGGGCACTTAAAGGTTTCCTCTCAGGAGCCACTTCCACAGGGGGACGAATTCTACTCCCTCCTTCTCATCCGAGTAGTCCCACGTGATCACGAGCTTTCTGTCGACTTTCAGTTTCTCTCCGGCTTTCTTTAAACCCTCCACTTCCCTTGGCTTTATGTCGCTCCGGTCAAACGCGTAGGTTACCTGTATCAGCTCTATAGGCATGCCTCTCTCAACGATGACGAAATCCACCTCCCGATGGTTCTTGTAATAGTAAACCTCCCGTCCTTTCCTTTTGAGTTCGAGGAACACGGCCAGTTCCATCAGCCTCCCGATGTCGGGACTGAAGGAGAACATCCTCGTGAAGCCTGCATCCACTGGGTAGACCTTCGGGATTGACAGTTCCGAGACCTTCAGTGAATAGCTGAACTTCTTGAGGAGAAAAACGCTCATCGAGTCCTCCACGTAGCTGAGGTACTCGTACAAAACCCCCTTGCCCACCTTCATCCCCTGAGACTTTAGAGTGTTGTAGAACGCATGGACGCTGAACTCTTTGGCAAAGGAGCGCATGAGGGAACGGATGAGCATTTTCATGACGTGGAGGTTTCTGACACCGTACCTCTCCACTATGTCCTTGTAAACCACCATATCAAGGTACTCGGAGAGGAGCTTCTCCCGTACTGTCTCGTTTGTCTCAAGCACGACCTGAGGAAAGCCCCCCCAGTTCAGATACTCCGTGAGCATGGATTTAACCATGGCCTCTTTCTTTGAGCTCAGTGGTTTCTTGGGATGGACACCTTTAGCCCTCAGGAACTCCCGAAAGCTGAATGGGAGGAGGGTATACGTCAGGGATCTTCCCCTCATAGATGTGGCTATCTCCCCGCTGAGGAGCTTTGAGGAGGAACCCGTGAGAAAGGTGTGATACCCCTCATCGTTGAGGTAGCGGGCCATTCTCTCCCAGCCATGAACGTTCTGAACCTCGTCAAGGAAAACGTATTTTGGCTCTCCAAAGGCCTCGCGGTGGAGCTTTAGGACTTCAACGATGTCCTTTGTCTCAAAACCCTCGAATATCGGATGCTCGAAGTTGAGGTACAGGGTCTCCTCCCTCGGGAGGTCTCTCATCAGCTGATAGAAGTAGAAGGTTTTTCCGCTCCTCCTCGGTCCGATTACGGCTATCACGTAGTCCTTTTTTAAGGGAACCCTCAGTTCCCTCTCGATGAAGTCGGGGAGCTCCTTCTCCTGAAAATCCACCAGATACTGAAGGACAAGGTCTTTCTCAAGCATGGTCTCTCATAGGAGGAAACATCATTTAAATATTTCCCTCTATGTCGGGAAACATTCCCTAAATATTTCCCTGTATGAGAGGAAACAATGAAAGTCAGCGAGCCAGAACCATCGCCCTGTGCACGAGCACGTCTGTTTTCTCAATCAGCTCGACCGGAATCTCAAGTCCCTCCTCAAGGCGGAGCTTGAACTGGCTCGCCAGAGATTCAAACTCCTCCTTAAGCTCTCCACTCGTCAGCATCGCAAAATCGCTCGCGTACTTGTAGGCACCGCTCAGGTTCCCCATCTTGACGCTCATTATCAGGAGGTTCCCGAGGTAGTATACCACCAAACGCTTATCCCCCATCGTTCTGCTCCTTTTCAGCTCGCGCCTGAACTCTATTCCGAGGTAGCTGGCAAGGTCACTCTGGAGCTCTACTGCGCTCTCGTACCTGTCCTCCTTGCGCTTTGCTATCATCCTGAGGATTATCGGCTCGACCTCCTTGGCTTCCGGGTTCAGTTCGCTCGGCTTGAGGGGTTCCTCGTTCATTATCAGGAACATAAGCTCGAAGGGATCCTCACTGTCAAAGGGCAACTTTCCGGTAACGAGCTGGTAGAAGATTACTCCCAGCTGCCAGATGTCGGTTCTCTCGTCCGTCGGCCCAAACCTCGACCTGCTGAACTGTTCAGGGGCCGCGTAAAGGGCTGTAAAGCTCGTTGTCGTCGTCCCGCTCTTACCGAGAACCTTGCTTAGCCCCCAGTCGCTTATTTTGGGTATTCCCTGCTTCAGGAGAATGTTGCTCGGCTTTAGGTCGCGGTGGATGATGCCCTTTGAGTGTGCATACTTGAGGCCCTCGGCGATGTTGAAGACGAGCAAAGCGGCTTCTTTTGGGTTTATCGGCACTGGAAGTCTTTCCAGCGAGCTCTCGCAGTACTCCATCTCGAAGAACGGAACCGGCAGAATGTTGTAGTCGTAAACTTTCACAATATTTGGATGTTTTAGGTGAACCCAGTTCTCTATCTCGCGGAGGAAGGATTTGCCCGTCACCGGGTCTAAGCTGAGGGGAACTTTCACGGCAACGATCTCACCGTCCTTCTTGCGTTTGGCCTTAAAGACTCTGGCAAATCCTCCTCTGCCGAGCTCTTCCAACGGCTCATAAATGCTCAACAGTTCGGCCGGGAAAGATCTGAGGACCGGATAGGAGGGGGAGGGAGTTATCGGTGTTGCCGGCTGGAGTGCTGGAGTTGGAGTTACTGCCTGGAGCGTTGGAGTAACTGGGGTGACTGGTGTTGCTGGAGTCCGGGGCGTGGGATGAGCTGGTGTTGTCGTCTTTTCGGCGACTTCAACCGGAATGACCTTTTCAGTCTCAAACTCGATGCCATCTGCTATAGCTTTAATTTTGACGCGGAAGTCAAAACTGCCAGCGTATTTCGGCGTTACCGCGAGGCTCTTCGAGATCTTTTGGCCCTTTTTCAGCTCTGGGAACTCCAAGGTGGTGGTTTCAAAATCGAAGAAGTCATTATCGGAGAAGTCAAGGATGAGTTTGAGGGTGCCGGCAACGGTGTTGTCCACCTGTGCCTCTATGGTGGAGGGGATCTCTTCTATTAGATCCGAGGTTGAGAGTTCAACGCATTCTTTGAGTCTTCTCTTGGCTGGGTGCTCTTTGATTTTTATTGGAATTACCTTTTCAGTTTCAAGCTCGATGCCGTCTACTATTGCTCTAACCTTGATTCTAAAGTCAAAGTTTCCCGCATGTTTGGGGGTTACGGTAAGGCTCTTGGAAACTTCTTGATCCTTCTTTAACTCTGGAAATTCGAGAGAAGTCGTTTCAAAGTCAAGGAAGTCGTTTTCCGAGAGGTCGAGGGTGAGTTTGAGGGAGTTCGTAAAGTCGTTTTTGACCGAGAACTTAATGATTGAATCAGTGCCTTCTATGAGCTGGGGGATTGAGAGTGTGAGAAAGTCTTGAAGGCTATGTTTGAGCTCTAGGTCGAGATAATACTGAATCTGTGGTTTTACTGAGATTTCATTGATCCTCGCACTTGATGATTTACTTACCAATTCTTTTTTAATAAGCTTACCAAGAAGGCCCTTTTTAACCCCACTTAGAACTTCGCATGTAGTTTCCAGAACTTTAGCATTAGTTTCGATAATTTGGGCGTTTGAGTCCATGCAGAAGTCACAGTTAGGCAATTCTCCGTTTGAGGGAAGTCTAAGAACCCAAACCTCATAAGAACCCATGCCAAAGCTTTTGGTGCAACCTGAGATAATAATGTCCCCATTTGGAGCGATAGCAACAGCGTTAGCATGATCACTACTGCTTCCACCATATGTTTTTTGCCATTTGACATTTCCATTCTCGTCCAAACGAAGAACCCAAACGTCATAAGAGCCCATGCCAAAGCTTTTAGTTCCTCCAGCCACTATCACGTCACCGTTTTCTGCAATGGTAACTGCGTTGGCTATATCATCCTTGTTTCCGCTATATGTTTTCTGCCACTTGATATTTCCATTCTCATCAAGCTTGAGAACCCAGACGTCATGACTGCTAGTGTTGAGGCCTTTTGTATAACCCGCAACAGTTGTATCGTTATTTTTAGCTATGGAAACCATTAAAGCTTCACTATAATAGTTTCCTTTGTATATTCTTTGCCATTTGACATTTCCATTCTCGTCCAAACGAAGAACCCAAACGTTTCTACCTTCAGTCCCAAAACTCTCAGTATAACCAGCTACGATTATGTCACCATTTGGGGCAATAGCAACTGTCTCAGCTCTCTCATCCCACTCTCCACCATATGTTTTTTGCCATTTGAGATTCCCATTCTCATCCAAACGGAGAACCCAAAAATCACTCCAACCAGCGCCGAAGCTCCAAGTATAACCAGCGACAATAATATCCCCATTTGATGATATGGCAACTGAAGAAGCCCCATCACTGTATTTCCCCCCATATGTCTTCTGCCATTTCACATTACCCTCCTCATCAAGTCTAAGAACCCAAACGCTCCTGCCCCCAACTCCAAAACTCTCAGTGTATCCCGCCACGATTATATCTCCGTTGGGAGCAATCTTCACATCATTGAATACATCGTCTTTGTCCCCTCCATACGTCTTAAACCACTTCACATTTCCATCCCGGTCAAGCCGAGCCACGAAGCCGTCTCCTTCCCTTTCCCCAACAACAATAATATCCCCGTCCCTATCAACAGCCACAGCCTTAGCTTCGCCTGGCCCGTAAGTTTTAGCCCAGTACGCCATGAGCATCACCTGTGAGTATAAAACTATCAGAAGTGGGAAGTCATGATATTTATGGATTTCGTATATCCTCGCGCCACTAACACCTCAAGTGCCCACCGGACGGGATACTTTAACCTCCAATCAATTTTTAAGTCCAGGTACCTTAGTTAAATGAGGTGAAGAAAGTGCACCTGATGGAGCTTCCGCGGGAAGTGCTCTTGGGCGAGAGTTTGGCTGGAGAAACCGTGAGCGTTGCGAAGAGGCTTAAGCTCGGTGAGAGGGCTCTCGTTCTCTACGGCCCCAGAACGAAAAAGATAGCGGGAGAGGAGGTTGAGGAGAACCTTTCCAGGGAGTTTGAAGTTTCTGGTGTCGTCGTCAAGGGGGCCACGATGGATGAAGTGGAAAGGATTATGAGAATAGCCCGGGAAACCCCCGCCGACTGGATGATCGCGGTTGGAGGGGGCAGCATAATCGACGTCGCAAAGCTCTCCTCCTACCGCCTGGGAATTCCTTTCGTCAGCTTTCCAACCACCGCTTCGCACGATGGAATAGCGAGCGCCAACGCCTCAATAAGGGACTTGGGGGCCAAAACGTCGGTGAAGGCCAGGCCCCCGATAGCGGTCATAGCGGACGTTAAGGTCATAAAAACCGCGCCCTACCGCTACCTCGCGGCCGGGGTCGGGGACATAATAAGCAACTTAACCGCAGTCAAGGACTGGCAGCTGGCCCATAGAATTCGCGGCGAGTACTACAGCGAGTACGCGGCATCTCTCTCGCTCATGAGCGCCAAGATGGTCATGAGGAACGCCGATATAATCCGGCTCGGCAACGAGGAGAGCGTGAGGAAGGTCATCAAGGGGCTCATAAGCAGCGGCGTTGCGATGAGCATAGCGGGTTCTTCAAGACCGGCGAGCGGGGCGGAGCACCTCTTCAGCCACGCCCTCGACATGCTCGCTCCAAAGCCGGCCCTCCACGGGGAGCAGTGCGGGGTCGGGACGATAATAATGGCCTACCTTCACGGTCTCAAATGGGAGCGCGTTAGGGAAACCTTAAAGAGGGTGGGCGCACCTACCAACGCATACGAGCTTGGAATCGATCCCGAGATTATAATCAAGGCCCTCACGATAGCCCACACCATAAGGCCCGAACGCTACACCATCCTCGGGAAGGAGGGCCTCACGTGGGAGGCAGCGGAGAAGGCCGCTAAAATCACGGGAGTCATCTAACGGTCATGTCTTCAGAGCTGGGAGGTGTTTAAGGTGGTCATCACACTGGTTGGGGAAAAGCTTGCAAAGCCCGGGGTTGAGTTCATCTATTACGGGCCCGCTGAACCGTGCAAGAGCTGCAGGCTGGCAAGGGTCTGCGTTGGAAACCTCGAACCCGGAAGGCGCTACAAGATAGTCAAGGTCAGGAACATAGAGCACTCCTGCCCGTTGCACGAGGGCAAGGTCAGGGTCGTTGAGGTCGTCGAGCCGGCGATAGAGCTACTCGTTGATCCAAGGACGGCCATAGTGGGCTCAAAGGTGACGCTGAAGTTCGTGGACTGTCCGGATCCTGAGAAAGCAGACCTCGTAAAGCCGGAGGGACTCTTTGAAGGTGATACCGTAAAGATCCTTGAGATCCTCGACGACGTCGAGTGCGGTGGTAAGAGGTACAAGCTCGTCCGCGTCGTCAGGGAGAAGGATTGAGGTTTTCTTTCTTTTTCCATTCCCGGAGGTGGTGTGATGAACACCCTTGCTGATATACTCCACAGGGTTGACGAGCTGGAGAGGTTCCTCCGCGAGCTTATTGAGGTCAACCTCCAGCTTATAGAAGAAGTTGAACCGGAGGAATGGGAGAAGAAGGCCGTTGAGGAACGAAGGAAAGACGAGTTCCTTAGCTGGGACGTGGTAAAGGATGAGCTTTGAGAACAAGATCCTCATCAGCAGAAAGGCTGCTAAGGAGCTTTTAGATGTTCCTGAAAAGGAAAGGGAGTTAATTAAGGATCGCATTTCTAAACTGGCTTTCTTTCCTCTTGCGAGGCTCGATGTCCAAAAGCTTAGGGGATACCAAAACGTATACCGTCTCAGGGTGGGGGAATACCGGATAATATTCGAGTATCAGAAACGTGAAAAAGTGATAAAGGTTCTGAAAATTGGAAAGCGCGAGAACGTTTACTGAGGGATCCCTATGAAGCTCGTTCATGGCCCCGTTCATGGGACGATAGAGCTCGACGATTTCGCGGTTAAGCTCGTCGATACTCCGGAGTTTCAGAGGCTCAGGAGGATAACCCAGCTGGGTTTCGTGTTTCTCGCCTATCCCACCGCCAGGCACACCCGCTTCGAGCACTCCCTCGGAACGTTTCACCTCGCCGGGAAGATAGCGAACCGCAACCCCGATGTTGATGAGGGGGTTATCTACGCCGCTCTGCTCCACGATCTCGGCCAGTACCCCTTCTCCCACACCCTTGAGGTCATCTATCCAAGGCACGAGGGGAACACGGAGTGGTTCGTCAAGAACGGTAAGATCAGGGATATCATCGAGGAATCCTACTCCATCGGGGAGTTTCTCCGGCTCCTAAAGCATCCCGTCGTCAGCGGCGACATCGACGCCGATAGAATGGACTACCTCGTCAGGGACGCTTATTACACCGGCGTCGCCTACGGCCTCGTGGATCTTGACAGACTGATAAGGAACCTCCGCTGGGACGGGGAGAGGCTCGTGGTTCTGGAGAAGGGCATCATGGCAGCCCAGAACCTTCTCCTGGCGAGGAGCATGATGTACCCGACCGTTTACCTCCACCACGTTTCCAGAATAGCGGGGGCAATGCTCGTTGAGGCAGTTAAGCTGGAGGGAATTCCGCTCGACGAGATACGCCTCATGGACGAGATCGACCTCGTGGCCAGGCTTAGGAGGAGTGAGAGGGCCGAGGTTAGGGAGCTCGTTCGTGCAATAGACTCACGGAGACTCTACAAGCGCGTCGTCTGGAGCTCCGAACCCCTTGAAAAGGACCTCGTTGAAGAGCTGAGGAAAGAGCTCGAAGCCGAGTTCGGGCACCTCGCGCTGCTCGATTACCCGCCGAAGCCGAAGTTCGAAGAGAAGAACGCCTTCGTTTTAGCGGGCGGAGAGCTGAAGAGGCTGAGCGACGTTTCTCCATTGGTCCGCTCGCTCTTCGATCTGAAGGACACCCACTGGAGGTGGGGGGTTTACGCCAGGAGTTCGGAGGTTGAGAGGGTTCAAAAGTTAGTTCGGGGACTCCTCGGTCTCTGATCCTCTTCCCAAACACCCTTCCGCTTTCGGGGAAAAGCTTTATAACTGAGCCTTTTAAGTTAAGCCGACAAGCTCATCCAAAGGTGGTGCGTTATGGGAAGAAGGGAAGAGATGATTGCGAAGATTAAGGAGTTGATGACCCAGCCTGAGAGAATCAGGAACATGGGTATCGCCGCTCACATTGACCACGGTAAGACGACTTTGAGCGATAACCTGCTCGCCGGAGCAGGAATGATCAGCGAAGAGCTCGCCGGAAAGCAGCTCGTCCTTGACTTCGACGAGCAGGAGCAGGCGAGGGGTATTACGATCAACGCGGCCAACGTTTCGATGGTCCACAACTACGAGGGCCAGGACTACCTCATCAACCTCATCGACACCCCGGGTCACGTTGACTTCGGTGGTGACGTTACCAGGGCCATGCGTGCCATCGACGGTGCGATTATAGTTGTGGACGCCGTTGAGGGAGTTATGCCCCAGACCGAGACCGTCCTCAGGCAGGCTCTCAGGGAGTACGTCAAGCCGGTTCTCTTCATCAACAAGGTTGACCGTCTCATCAAGGAGCTCAAGCTCGGCCCGAACGAGATACTCCAGAGGTTCGCGAAGATAATCACCGACGTCAACAGGCTCATCAAGCGCTACGCCCCCGAGGAGTTCAAGAGCCAGTGGATGGTCAAAGTTGAAGACGGTAGCGTCGCCTTCGGTTCGGCCTACTACAACTGGGCCCTCAGCGTCCCGTTCATGAAGAAGACCGGCGTTTCCTTCAAGGACATCGTCGAGCTCACCAACAAGGGCGACCTCAAGGGGCTCCGCCAGAAGGCCCCGCTTCACGTCGTCGTCCTCGATATGGTCGTCAGGCACCTCCCGAACCCGCTTGAGGCCCAGAAGTACAGGATCCCGCACCTCTGGAGGGGAGACATAAACAGCGACGTCGGCCAGGCCATGCTCAAGTGTGACCCGAAGGGTAAGATGGTCATGGTCGTCACCAAGATCATCCTCGACAAGCACGCCGGTGAGGTTGCTACCGGCCGCGTCTGGAGCGGTACCGTCAAGACCGGTCAGGAGGTCTACCTCATCAACAGCAAGAGGAAGGCCAGAATCCAGCAGGTCGGTATCTACATGGGTCCCGAGAGGATCAACATGGAAGCAGTTCCCGCTGGAAACATCGTCGCCGTCACAGGACTGCGCGATGCGATGGCCGGTGAGACGGTCTCAGTTGAGAAGATCGAGCCCTTCGAGGCTCTCCACTACACCAGCGAGCCCGTCGTTACCGTGGCCATAGAGGCCAAGAACGTTAAGGACCTGCCCAAGCTCATCGAGGCTCTGAGACAGCTCGCCAAGGAGGACCCGACCCTTCACGTCAAGATCGACGAGGAGACCGGCCAGCACCTCCTCAGCGGTATGGGTGAGCTCCACCTCGAGGTAAAGCTCTACAGGCTCAAGACCGAGTGGAAGCTCGACGTTGACGTTTCACCGCCGATCGTCGTCTACCGCGAGAGCGTAACCAAGAAGAGCCCGATCGTCGAAGGAAAGTCCCCGAACAAGCACAACAGGTTCTACATCACCGTCGAGCCGATGCCCGACGAGATTTACGAGGCAATAAGGGAGGGCATAATCCCCGAGGGCAGGCCCAAGAACCCGAAGGAGGTCGCCAAGAAGTTGGCGGAGCTCGGCATGGACTACGAGCTTGCCAAGGGCATCGTCGACGTCTACAACGGCAACATGTTCTTCGACAACACCAAGGGTATCCAGTACCTCAACGAGGTCATGGACCTCCTGGTTGACGGTTTCCACATGGCGATGGACGAGGGACCACTGGCTAAAGAGCCCGTCATGAAGGTCATCGTCAGGCTCCACGACGCCAAGATCCATGAGGACAACGTCCACCGCGGTCCGGCCCAGATCTACCCGGCCATCAGGACGGCCATCCACTGCGCCATGATGAAGGCTGGTCCGGTCCTCTACGAGCCCTACCAGAAGGTCATCATCAACATACCCTACGAGTACATGGGTGCCGTCAGCAGGGAGCTCAACCAGAGGCGCGGTCAGCTCATCGACATGAGGCAGGAGGGCGAGGTCATGATCATAATCGGCGAGGCCCCGGTTGCCGAGATGTTCGGGTTCGCCGGAGCCATCCGTGGAGCCACCAGCGGAAAGGCCCTCTGGACAACCGAGCACGCGGGCTTCAAGAGGGTTCCGAACGAGCTCGCCCAGCAGATAATCAGGCAGATACGCCAGAGGAAGGGCCTCGACCCGAACCCGCCGACCGAGAAGGACGTCTGCCCGCAGCAGTGAGCCTTTCGCTTTGTCCCTTTTCTCCCTTTCTCAGTTCGTGGGAGTGGTCCATGCACAAACGAAGGATTTTAAACCCCCTCCCCAATTCCTCACCATGCTCGAAAAGCTCTTTAGCCTCGGCTACTCTAAGACATTCGCGGAGCGCTATTACGAGCTCTGGGGCGAGAGGGCCTTAGCTATTGCCGAGGCGATGGAGAAGCCCCTGCCGAGGTGCTTCCGCGTAAACACGCTCAGGATAGAGGTTCCAAAGCTCACCAAGCTCCTCAACAAGAAGGGCTTCCAGTTCAGGCGCGTCCCCTGGGCGAGGGAAGGTTTCTGCCTCACGCGCGAGCCGTTCTCGATTACCTCCACGCCTGAGTATCTGAGCGGTCTCCTCTACATTCAGGAGGCCAGTTCGATGTATCCGCCCGTTGCCCTCGAACCAAAGCCCGGTGAAACCGTTGCGGACATGGCTTCCGCCCCGGGCGGAAAGACAAGCTATCTGGCCCAGCTAATGGAAAACGAGGGCATTATCTACGCCTTCGACGTCGGCGAGGACAGATTAAAGGAGACCCGGCTCAACCTCTCGCGCCTTGGCGTTACGAACACCGTCCTCTTCCACCGCTCTTCGCTCTACATAGATGAACTCGGCGTTGAGTTCGATAAAATCCTCCTCGATGCCCCCTGCACCGGCTCTGGAACCATACACAAGAACCCCGAGCGGAAAGCTAACAGAACTATGGAGGACGTCAAATTCTGCCAGAACCTCCAGATGAAGATGCTTGAGAAGGCCTTAAGCGTCCTCAGGAAGGGCGGAATCCTTGTCTACTCCACCTGCTCCCTCGAGCCCGAGGAGAACGAGTTCGTAATCCAGTGGGTTCTTGATAACTTCGACGTTGAACTGCTGCCCCTCCGCTACGGTGAGCCCGCTTTGACTAAACCCTTCGGAATCGAGCTGAGCGAGGAAATAAAGAAGGCGAGGCGCTTCTATCCTGACAAACACGGAACGAGCGGCTTCTTCGTTGCGAAGCTCAGGAAGCTTTAGTCTCAGCTTTTTTGCCGGAGCTCTCCAAGAGCTTCTCCTCGATCTCGTGGAGCTTTTTCCGAACGTCTTCACTCAGAAGCTTTTCGAGTTCCTCCCTGGCCTTCTCGGCCAGCTCGAACTTCGACTTGAACTTCCCGAGCTTTACCCAGGCTATCTTCTTGCCCTCCACGAAGACGTCTATGTCGCAGAGCCTCTTGTAGCCCCTGTATTCGAGCCCCTTCAGCAGGAACTTCACGCGCTCCGGTTTTTCCCACGTCAGGAGCTTGAGCTTGTAAACGGGAACGCGCATGAATGGCCTCGGGTAGTCCCAGTCCCAGCCCTCGCCGACGATGAAGCCGAGGTCGAGATCCTCTATGACGAGGATCAACCTTTCGATGTTCTCTTCGTAGCGTCTCTCGGTGTCGTAGAGCTTTATCGTCAGCTCGTTCCACTCTGGCAGGAGTTTAAATAGCAGCAGAGGGGTGTCAATTAGCAGTTCCCGGTAAACGCTCAGGAAGTCCTTCCTCACGAGAACTGCCCCTTCCACATCTTCCGGCCCTATTGGCGAGCTCAGTTTCTTCCTCGTAACGGAAATCACGGTATCGCAGGCCTCGCCGAGGTTCAGGGCGTCGAGCTGGGTCATTACCTCGCCTTCGAACTTCTCGGCGAGCAGCTTCAGGGCCTCGTCGACCTTCTCAGGGACGCGAAGGAGGATTATCGTGCTCTCAATCTCTATCCTCTCAACGGGTAGCTTGCTGTTCGCTACCTCTGCGAGAACAACCTTCGCTCCCCTCCTTATCAGAAAGCCCGTCTCCGGCGGTATCGTCCGGGTCTCTTTCGGCGGTGTAACGAGCAGTATCGTCTCGAACTCGCTGCTCTCCCTTATTGCCTCCTCAGTTGGAATCTCCTCAACGCCAAAAAGCTCCCGGATTCCGGATTTCAGTCTCTCAACGTCCCCCCTCAGGAACACGATGGAGGGACCGAAGCGGAGCAACCTCATCACAATCCCCTCCTGAGCTTGTAACCGCGAGCGGTGTCGGTTCCCACGGGGTAGTCCACCTTCACGACCCTCCCGCTCGGCAGGAAGATGAAGTTGACGCCGAGAATCGCGTTCAAACCCTTCGGAATGACCTTGAAATTGTGGCCGTAGAGCTTGAAATCGGCAGCTTTACCGGCAACGTCCCTCCAGCAGTGGCCGAGGGCGAAGGTCTTCCCGCCAATCTCGACGACGCTTCCCGGCTCAATCAAGTTCTCCCCGAAGAACCGCCGTAAGAGTTCCGGGTCGTCCTCGTTGCCCGGAACTATGTAGAGCCTCGCGCCGGAACCTTTGAGGATTCGCGCGAGCTTTCGCAGACCGGCTTCATAGGTCGGTTTTAAGTCGGGCCTCCGTTCGAGCTTGACGTTGTCGACCAGGTCCCCGGTGTGGATAACAACGTCCGGCCGAAACTCCTCGATGAGACTTTCAAGAAAGGGGTAAACGCGCTCCGGCGTGTCCCCTATGTGCATGACGAGGGTTTCTTTACTCTTTTGCCTGAGTTTTCTGAGCTTTCTCTTCCTCAGGAAGCCGAGCATGGGGAGCACTAGTAGAGGTTGGGCGGTTCGTGTATATTATTCTTTTCCCAGCAGTGTTTTGTTATCAACACACCTGCGAGCAGGGCGACTCCGAAAAATACGGTGGCAAAAAGCGTGAGCTGGTCTGACTTCATAACACCGCCCCAGAGAAAGAGGAATGGAACGTACGCCATGAAAAGCAGTACACCCAGGGAGCTTGGATTCATCTCTTCCTTATTGGCCTTGAGCTCATCGAGGCCCTTATGGATTCCCATCGTGAGCAAAACGCCAAAAATCCAGATCAGGAGGAATAGACCAAGGGCGGAGAGACTGTCCTCTGTTTTTATTGCCCAGGCGAAGGAAAACGCGGCTGTTATAAAATAAAGGGCGACTGCAACGTTTCCAGGGGTTTTTGCTGGCTTGGATAATGTTATATGTGAAGCGTAGTTTACTGAGGAAAACCAAACTGCCATAAACAAGAGCTGAACGACTATAAAGCTTCCAATCTGTGTTTTTAAACTCGTTGAGGCAATTGCAGGAGCGACCAGCCAGCCGAAGAAAAAGCCCGCGTTCCAGATGGTGTATCCAAGCCGTTTTCCTTTAACGGTAACCGCAACTATGGGGGCGATTACAAACCCAAGGAGAATGGGGATTTTAAAAAGTAATCCCCCCAAAACACTTGCCCAGTCAATCTCGACAGGGAGGGTCCCTCTCCAGTACGTGTCGATAGTTATTATGTAGTCGGAATTTTTTCACCAATGGGATGGAACTAGATGAACTGGTAGAGGCTCACGTTTATGGAATCGTGTCTTAAAGCCCACCAGAGCAGGTCTCTTGGCTTATACCCCATCTTGAAATGTACCGTGATCGGAATGAGCTCCCCCGGCCTGTAAACGTTCTCCTGAACGCGGAGTATGCTGTAATCGCGATGGAACGGGCCTGTAACGTTCCAGTGGCCAAGGTGGTAAACGCTCTGGCTCGGCGACAGGTTTAGTTTGGTGGGGTTGATTATGTATCCCTCGCAGGTTCCGTTGGCTATAAAATGAATTCCCCCACCTGTGTTAACTGCAGTAACCTTTATCGGGGAGCAGTTCAAGGTTGCGTTGACCTTGGGTACTGATGATACCTCACCCGCGCTTGAGGGAAGTACAAACAGGAAGACCAACCATAGCCCGAGAGCAACCCCAAGGATAGCCCTGGCCTTCATTTTAATCGCCGTGAGTAGTTGGTATTCTTTAAAAAGTTTTTTCAAGGTCGGCAAATTTTAAAAATCCACGTTCATACCTCTTTCCGGGTGAGGGTCATGAGCACGAGGAAGGCTCTGATCCTCGCCTACGCCGGTTCCCACGAGCACAGGCACAACCACCACATGATTCTCAAGCCGATCGGCGTCGAAGACAGGGCCGGGGCGAGCGCCCTCATCGGCAGGAAGGTCGTGTGGAGAACTCCAACAGGCAGGAAAATTTTCGGAAAGATTCTCAGGGCCCACGGCAACCGTGGGGAGGTCAAGGCCTACTTCAAGCCCGGCCTCCCGGGCCAGGCCCTCGGTGATTACGTCGAAATCCTTTAAATCCCTCCATCATTTCTTTTTCCGGTGGGAGAATGGAGCTTGTGGAGATCAGAGAGGGACTCGCGAGGGTACTGGTTCCGAAGGCGGAGAGAATATACGACGCGCCGGTTTTCTACAATCCCGTGATGGCGCTCAACAGGGACATCAGCGTTCTGGTCGTGAAGGCTCTCTCTCCCGGGCGCGTTCTCGATGCGCTCTCGGCAACAGGAATCAGGGGTCTCAGATACTCCCTTGAAACGTCCGCGAGAGAAGTCTGGATGAACGATATTAACGAAGAAGCCTTCCGCCTGATCCTCAAGAACCTTGAACTTAACTTTGGATTGACACCCGAGGTCATGGAGGGTATGGCAGAGCTCAAGCTGCCGGAAAAACGTCTCTTTGTAACCCTTGGCGATGCAAATAGGATCATGTCCGAGAACTTCAGGTACTTCGACTTTATAGACCTGGATCCGTTCGGATCGCCCGTGGAATTCCTTGATTCGGCCCTCCGCTCCGTGAAGAGAAGGGGCTTTCTCGGTGTCACGGCGACCGATACAGGGGTTCTCTGCGGGGCCTACCGGAGGGCATGTCTGAGAAAATACCTCGCCGAGCCAATTCGCGGCGAGCTCTGCCACGAAGCGGGCCTCAGGATCCTGATAGGCACAATCGTCAGGTATGCGGCCAAATACGATCTCGGTGTTGAGGTTCTGCTTGCCTATTACAGGGACCACTACTTCCGGGTATTTCTGCGGCTTAAGAGCGGGGCAAAAAAGGCCGATGAGAGCGTTGACCTACTGGGCTACCTCTGGCAGGATGAGCGGGGGGAGTTCAGATACGAGAGGGGATTCCTCCCCGGAAATGAGGGAGCGTACGGGCCGATGTGGCTCGGATCGCTTAAGAACGGGGCGTTCATCGAGGAACTCCTGAGACTCGCCAAGACCTCCGAGGAGTCTATATCCCACAGAAAAACCCTCCAATTCCTATCACTTCTGGCTGAGGAGCTCGACGTGCCGTTTCATTACGACACCCACGCGCTTGCGAGGAGAAACGGCCTTGAGGTTATGAAGGTTACGAGTGTTATCGAGAGGCTCCGCTCCCTTGGTTTTGAGGCAACGAGAACGCACTTTTCCCCGACAGCCATAA
This sequence comes from Thermococcus sp. AM4, assembly GCF_000151205.2. Classification (NCBI taxonomy): domain Archaea; kingdom Methanobacteriati; phylum Methanobacteriota; class Thermococci; order Thermococcales; family Thermococcaceae; genus Thermococcus; species Thermococcus sp. AM4. The sequence continues at coordinate 685,213 of NC_016051.1, read as the reverse complement.
AGACGAACGCGCCCTTCGAGGTCGTGCTCCGGAGCATGGCAAAGTGAGGGACAAGACTTATTACTTTATAAGGCTTAATATGCCCCGGTGATCGCGATGCCCGTGCACGGTGGTATGGAGGGACTGACCCTCGCCGGCTTCAGCATAACCGTAATACTCGTTTCCGCCCTGCTGAGCCTGCTCATCGCCGCGTTCTTCATGGAGATGGGGGCAAAGCTCGCAGGAATAGAGAACGTTACCCTCGGAAAAAGCCTGATCGCAATACTCGGCGGTGGAATCCTGGCGATGATAGTCGGGGCAATATTCGTTTTTCTGCCGGTTATCAATTTCATCCTGGCCTTTATAGCGTACCTCTGGGTCATTAAGACCGTCTTCAACACAGGCTGGCTCAGGGCCTTCGTGGCGTGGCTCCTCGCGGTGATCCTTGCGATAGTCATCAACGCGGTGATCCTGTTCGCAATCTCGGCCGTCCTTTGACTCTCTTCTATTTTGTCCGGACGGAACGCAAGGTATAAATAGGTTCACGCCCTTCACTGGGTGATGGCGCTGATTTTCACCGTCCCGGAGGAAAGGGAGAAGATAATCCCCTTCGAGGGTTTTCCCCTTGGGATAGAGAGGGGTAGCTCCATTGCCATGCTATTCTCCGATGAACTCTCGGAGGTCTTTCTCCTCGCCTACCTCGAGGCCGCCCTCCTTGAAGGGGGAAAGGTTTACCACGTTCAGGTCGGCGGTGGTTTTTCTCCCCTGGTGATCCGCAGGATCGTGAGCGATACAGGAAACTTCCATTTTGGGAAAACGTACCGCCTCCAGGATGTAATCGGGGCCATGGATTTTGTTGAGCCCGGTTCGGCACTGGTGGTCTCTGGGTTTCCCCTGCTGGACGGCAAAAACGGCTCGGCTGTTGTAAAAGTACTTGAGAAAGCCAGTGAGCGGGATTTAACCCTGGTTCTGACTCATACACCTCTAGTTCTCAACGAACTGGATCTCTTCGGCGAGTTCAGGCGGTACTTTGAGTTCCCGGAGCTGTTTGAATACCTCATGGTCGCTCGGGTCACTTCCTACAGGGGACACTATCGTCTGGGCATATCCCTTCTGCGGGCGCCTGGAGAGCTGGTTGGTCTCCTCGGGGAGCATTCGGTTCCAATCGACAAAGAAATAGCCCCTCTTCTGAATGCCCTTTGAACTCAGAAACGCGGGAAAATAAAACAAAAGGAAAGGGTTCACTTCCTCCTCCTGAGGAGGAGCGGGATTATTGCGAGGCCGACTATGGCGGCCGGACCGCAGAAGCCCTTGCCACCACCGGTAGTGGTCGTGGTAGTGGTAGTCGTTGTGGACTCGGTGGTGCTGGTGGTAGTTGTAGTTGTTGTGGTGGTCGTGGTAGTGGTCGTGGTAGTAGTTGTCTGAATCGGGCTGAGGGTGTAGGTGAACTTCAGCTCCTTGTTGGCCTGGATGGAGACGTCAAAGCTCTCCTCCTTGTAGCCGTCCTTCTTGATCACGACCTTGTGGGTTCCGATCGGAAGGACGTACTGCTCGAGCGGGGTCTCTCCAACCTTCTTGCCGTCGATGTAGACCTCGGCGCCGCTCGGGTCGGTGATTATGGTAAGCATTCCGGTGAGCTTTGAGAGGGTCACCGGAACCTCGAGGGTCTTTCCGGCCTGGATTGAGACGCTGAACTCCTCATCCTTGTAGCCGTCGAGCTTGAGGACGACGTTGTGAAGTCCGGCCGGGAGTTCAAGCTTCTCTATGGGGGTCTTTCCGACGACGGTTCCGTCGATGGTAACGGTGGCGTTAACCGGATCGCTGGTTATCGTGAGGTAGCCGGTTGGAACGACCGGGATCATGTCAACGGTGGCCCTCTTTCCTGCGCTGGCGTTGTAGCTGCTGAGCTGCTCCTCCTGGCTTGGGGAGAACCAGTCTGGGACGAGGAGGTCCATGACGCGCGGGGCAACGCCAGCTATAATAGCGTCAGCGTCACCACCACCAATCCTCCACTGGGAAGCGTTAACCTGAACATCACGCCACTGGTCAACACCGTAACCGTCCTGGCTGCCAACGAGAACGGCAAGCCTCGGGAACTTGATGCCCTCAACCTTGAGGCCGTCGCCGAAGTACTTGGCCGGAACGACAACGTTGATGGTGTTCTGGCCCTGGTCGGCGAACACGTCGATGTCGTCAAGAACGGTTCCGTTCGGAAGAACGAGGGCCTTGCCCCATCCGTAAACCCTGAAGGCGAGGTCCCACGGGTGGTTCGGGTCGAGGTTAACGTTGCTTCCGGGTCCATTGTCGGCCATCTTTATTGCTGAGGTGTTGCCTCCGTCCTTGAAGTCGAAGTAGGCTTCGATTATCTGCAGGCTGAAGCCGTTCGGTCCGTTCCACGGGTTGCCTCCGAGGTTCTTGAAGTGGAAGCTGAATATGTACTTGTCACCGGCCTTGAGGATGTCCACACCGGTAAGGTCGAAGAGTCCGGTCTTGTTGAAGACGGGGTCGGTTGGATATGTGTAGGTTCCCGGACCGTGGTCGTCACCAACGGGATCCGAGATCGAGAACACCTTCTCGGGCGCACCGTACTTGGCGACTACCGCCGCCCAGTGGAGTATGTTGCTGACGAACTGTGGACCGTCAAGCGCGACCCCGTGGTAAAGCGGGCTCCAGGTTGGCTCATAATCACCGTACGGGCTCTCGCCGCTGACGATGAGCAGGCTCTGGGTACCGTTGAGCGGGACGATCTGGGCCGCGAGAAGGGTAAACACTCCAGTGTCACCGGCGAGGTAAGCGTTGGCCATTGGGTCGTTGTTCTCGACGATCGTACCGTTCTCGCTGGTCACCACAATCCTGTAGGTGAGTGGCGGCTTTGAGGTCTCGTTGAGCGGGTGCCAGGTTCCGTTCTCGTCAACCCAGGCAACAACACCAGGACCGTGGTAGAGGACCTTTCCACCGTGGAGGAAGCCCTCGGTGAGCATTCCCCTGAAGGGTGTGTCAGGATCGGGGTTAACGTGACCAACAACACGGTATCCTGCGCCGGCGTTGCTGCTCGGGTCTTCAACTGAACAGAGGTCGACTCTAAGGTTTCCGTATCCGAGCTGCTCGAGGAGGCTGTCCGCTATGTCCTGGGCCTGGACGCCGCTTCCGTAGTCGCTGTCAGCTGCTACCCAGAGGACTTTGCCGCCCTGGGCGAACCAGTCCCTGATGGCCTGTATCTCATCGGGTGTGAATGGGCTTGTTGGCTGGCCGAGGATGAGTATGTCAACGTCCTTGAGAGCCTCTGGGGTTATGGTGTCTCCAAGGTTCTTGATCTTGGTGTTGTTGGGGAACATGTCGGGGCTTCCGAAGTAGGCCCACTGCATGTCTCCGACGCCTTCAACGATTGAAGGCGCGAGAATGTGGCTCTGATTGTTCTTGTCAACGACTGGGTCAACTAGATACTTGGCATTCTCACCGTGACTTAAGTCCACTGCAACGGTGGTAGCGCTGGCCATGGCAAATCCGAAAACGCTAAACAACACGAAAGCCGCTATGATGGTTGCTAGCCGCTTCATGGCGTTCACCGGTTAGAATATCTTCACGGAAGTTATAAATTTTGTGAATCCCAAAGGTTTTACATCGCGAAAAACCTATGGATCGCAAAGTATTTCCGGTTGGGGGTCCATATTACCAAACATGTTTCAGGTTCTGGGATTAGGGGTGTTGCTGGACTTGGAGACTTTGGAAAAAACCAGCGGTCCAACTCAGAAAACACAAAAGTTTCTGATGGTCGAGAGAGTAAATGCCCCCACCAGCCCTATCCAGAGGGAGTTAAGAACAGCTCCTTTAATTTCCCAAACTCCACCCTCGCCGTCATGTCGATGTTTATCGGCGTGATGCTGACCTTTCGCTCGACCTTCAGGGCGTAGGCATCTGTCCCCGGCTCGAAGTCTTGGACAAGTTTGCCGACAATCCAGTAGTAGGGATTGCCCTTAGGGTCAATGCGCTCTTCGACCGTCGGAGAGTAGCGCTTTCTCGCGAGTCTGGTGATTGCTATCCCCGTCTCCTCCGTCGCGTCGCTCGGAACGTTGACGTTGAGCATGTCAACGCCCTCCGGAAGGCTCCTCTCGAGGACAGCACCGGCTATTCTCCTGAGGAAGTGCGCTGAGACCGAGAAGTCAACCCCTTCACCCTCGCCGAGGGTTTTCTTCCACTCCACCTCGAGGCTAATCGCTATGCTCGGAATCCCGTGAGTTGAGGCCTCTATCGCTGCTGAGGCCGTCCCTGAGACTGTTATCTCCGTGCTCAGGTTCTCGCCGAGGTTAATCCCGCTGACCGCTAAATCGAAGCCACCGAAGCGAGCCAAAGCGAAAATCACGCAATCCGTTGGAGTCCCGTCTATTCCGTAAGCCACTTTCGCGCCGGGAACATCGAGGCGCTTGGCCCTTATCGGCCTGTGGAGCGTCATGGCCCTACCGCTCGCGCTCCTCTGGAAGAGGGGGGCAACGACGTAGACCTCGCCGAGCTCACTAAGGGCTTTCACCGCCGAACGAAGTCCATTGGAGTAGATTCCATCATCGTTGGTGAGGAGGATTCTCAAGGCTACACCTCCAAGTCCTCAACTTTTGAAATCGCTAAAAGACCTTCCCGTGGTGCAACGGTAAGCAGATCAGAATCAAGGCTCACTATTCCGTCGAGGCCGTAGTATTTGGCGGTTGCAAGGATTAGAGCGTCGCTTGGAAGGAGACCATAGGTGGTGACAATTGTAAGCGCCTCAACTATTATCTCATTCGTTGTATCCAGGAATTTCGGAAACGCGAGAAGGGGCAATATAAAGTCGACAAACTCATTGCCGGCCTTTTTAACAAGCTCTGGATGCTTTTTTAAGCCCCAGTATCCCTTACCTGTTCTGTGCTTGAGATACATAAAAAGAACTTCATTGTAAACTACGTCGTTTATAAACAGGGAGTATCTCCCCGTGAACAGCTTCTCGACAAGTTGTTCGGCTACACTATTCCCACGAAAGTTCTCAATAAACACGTTGCTATCAAGGAACAAGCTCATCATACATCTCTGCCTCCAGCTCCTGCCAGGGCTTTGCTCCCTTCATAATCCCCTTCGCGCGTTTGAGTGCCTCCTCCACGTTTAGTTTTCCCTGTAGCATCGCCAGTTCAATCTTTAGCCGTTCAACGTTTTTTTGAGATGTTTTAATTACAATGTGGACTTCGGTAACTTCCTCCATTTTCCCACCAACCATTTCTCGACGCAAGGAGATTTAAACCTTCACCACCCTGACATCGAGCTTTTCAAAGTTCCTATCGAATGTATAAATCTCTCCTATGTCGAGCTCTTTCATCATTAACGTAGGCCAAAGCGTCGTTCACGCCGAGGTTTTTCTCCTCGGCTATGAGAGTTGCCTTCAAGTAATCACTGGGAGAGACCGGAAGAACTTCAATGTTCTCACCCGTTAAAACCGCCAGAATGACCTCAACGGCCTTCTTCTTTCCTCCCCTACTTTCAACGACGTTGGCCACCTCGCTCAGATGGACGACCGTAGTTACAACACGCTCGCCATCACTCACCCTTGTGAGTATTGCCTTGGCCCGCTCCTTGATTTCCTTAACGTTCTCCGAAGGCTCCCTCTTCGGCCTTAGAAACGCGTATATGAAGACGTTGGCATCAATAAACCTCATTCCATCCACAGCTCCTTCTTGAGCTCCTCCCACTCCTTCAGCTCATCAATCTCAACGCTGTCGAAGAACTTCTTCAGGTCCACCCTTTTCCTCGGAAGGAGCTCCACCCTGTCTCCAAGGTCAACTATTATGACTTCGTCGCCAAGCTTCTCCCTAATCTCACGGGGAATGAGAAGTCTGCCTTGGGAGTCGAGGCGTTTTACCATTACTTCCATATTCTCACCATTTTTTGGTTTTATTACCACCCTTAAATACGTTTTGACATGGCTCACCTTTAAAAACCCCTGTCCCAACGCCCCTCAGGTGAGAGCATGACCTACTGGACGAGCGAGGACAACGTCGCTGGCAAACCGGGAACGGCGCTCTTCATAATCCTGCCCACGATAGGTTGCTACCGGTTCAGAATAGGGAAGGCCTGCTACATGTGCGCCTATCCAACGGCCGCGCCGAGGGTGAAGTGGAGTCAGGAAGCGATAGTTGACTACGTGAAGGAAGCGCTGGAGAAAATCAGAGATAAAAAAGGTCCTTTCGCGGTGAGAATGTTCACATCGGGTTCTTTCCTCGACAACGGTGAGCTCAAACCGGAAACGAGGAGAAAAATCTTTGAGCTCTTAGCCGAGATGGACAACGTTGAGGAAATCGTCATCGAGAGCAGGAGTGAGCTGGTTCGCTACGACGCGGTTAAAGAGCTGGCCGAGATAGTCCCGGACAAGCACTTCGAGGTTGCCATAGGGCTGGAAACGGCCAACGACGACGTCGCCGACGTCTCGATAAACAAGGGCAACACCTTCGAGGACTTCGTGAGGGCCTCAGAGATAACGAGAAAGGCCGGAGCGAAGGTCAAAACCTACCTCCTGCTGAAGCCGATTTTCCTGAGCGAGAGAACGGCCATCGAGGACGTCAAGGAGAGCATAATCAGGGCCGAGCCCTACACCGACACCTTCTCGATAAACATCACGGACATTCAGAAGAGGACCCTCTACGAGAGGCTCTGGGAGAAGAACGAGTACCGCCCGCCGTGGCTCTGGAGCGCGGTCGAGGTTCTAATCTGGGCGAAGAAAAAGTTTCCGAACAAGAGAATCCTGAGCGATCCCGTTGGAGCGGGCTCGAAGAGAGGCCCCCACAACTGCCTGACAGACTACGACAGGGTTATCGGCAGGGCGATAAAGAAGTTCTCGGCGACGCAGGATTTGAAATACATCGAAAACCTCAAGCCGGAGTGCAGGGAGCGGTGGAGCTACATCGTCGAGAACGGTTTACTTGACTGGCAGTTGGTTACCTGGTGATTTTTTGGAGGAGCTCTGTTCTCCAAAACTTTTACTCCATGAAACTGGGGTTCGCGGATGAACTTTCTCTGGACATCGATGTCCCTCCACGAAAGCTTTAAATGTTGACAAACGTAAAAGCGCCTGTTGGTGGGGTGAGGCCTATGGCGGAAAACGCGAATACTGTTGTTGAAAAAAACGGATATCTTGTCGTCGGAAAGGCGGAAGGAATCGTTGAGATTGACGTTGATACATTTCTCTGCAAGGGCTGTGGAATTTGTGTCGAGATGTGCCCGAGGAAGGTCTTCGAGTGGAGCAAGGAGCTCAGCGAGAAGGGTGTACACTACCCGGTCCCTGTTCACGCGGAGAAGTGCGTCAAGTGCAAACTCTGTGAGCTCCTCTGCCCGGACTTCGCCATCGCGGTAAGGTGGTGACCATGATAATCCGCGGTGACGAGCCGGAGCAGATTAGGCTCCTCAGGAAGCTCTACAAGCCCGGCAACTACTTCATGCAGGGCAACGAGGCAGTTGCCTACGGTGCGCTCTTCGCCGGCTGTCGATTCTACGCTGGCTACCCGATAACTCCGTCGAGCGAGATAGCGGAGACGATGGCGAGGGAGCTTCCGAAGCTCGGTGGCTACTACCTCCAGATGGAGGACGAGATTGGAAGCATCGCGGCGATGGTAGGTGCCTCCTGGACGGGCTTCAAGGTCATGACCGCAACGGCTGGCCCGGGTTTCTCGCTGATGCAGGAAAACCTTGGCTACGCAGTAATGACCGAGACCCCGCTCGTTCTGGTTGACGTCCAGAGGAGCGGGCCTTCAACGGGCCAGGCCACGAAGGGAGCACAGGGCGACTTCTTCCAGGCCAGATGGGGAACGCACGGCGACCACCCGATTGTAGCCCTTTCGCCGACGAGCGGGCAAGACGCCTTCTGGGAAATCATCAGGGCATTCAACATCGCCGAGAGGCTCAGGACTCCAGTGGTGTTCCTCTTCGACGGTGTTCTCGCCCACACAAGGGAGCTCATCAAGATTCCCGACGTTGATGAGGTTGAAATAACCTACCGCAAGCTTCCTGCCAACGAGGAGGAAGCGAAGCTCCCCTTCGGCGACCCGCACGGAGATGGCGTTCCGCCGATGCCCCTCTTCGGCCACGGCTACTTCACCCATGTAACAGGTTCAACCCACAAGGAGAACGGCCTGCGCGATGTTTACACGCCGGAAGTCCACGACAGGCTCGTGAGGAGGCTCCACAGGAAGATAGAGAAGAACCGGCACGTCTATGAGAAGTACGAGGAGCACTTCACCGACGATGCCGAAATACTCGTCGTCAGCTGGGGAGTAACGGCAAGACCTGCCCTCGGAGCCGTTCTGAAGGCAAGGGAGGAAGGAATAAAGGTCGGCCTCTTCGTGCCGAAGACTGTCCACCCGTTCCCCGGAGAGAGGATGAAGGAGCTCGGAAAGCGCGTTAGGGCTATACTCGTCCCGGAGATGAACCTCGGCCAGATGATTCTCGAGGTCCAGCGCTACGTCAACGACGACGTCCTGCTCAAGGGCGTGAACAAGATTGGTGGCGTTCCCTTAACCGTTGAGGAAATCCTGCGCGAGATAAGGGGTGTTGCCTGATGCCCGAGATTTATTCTAAGTACCCGATGGTTAAGTACCTCCGCAAGGAGGCCCTGCCAACCGCTCTATGTCCCGGCTGTGGCGGTGGAACGGTTCTGAACGCCTTCGCCAACGCGGTTGACCAGCTCAAGCTCGACCCGAGGGATTTGGTTGTCGTGAGCGGAATAGGCTGTTCCGCGTGGATAGCCTCCCCCTACTTCTTGGCAGATACCCTCCACACGACGCACGGAAGGGCGATAGCCTTCGCTACGGGAGTTAAGGTCGGTTTGCCGGACAAGAAGGTCGTCGTCATAAGCGGAGACGGCGATTTAGCTAGTATAGGCGGAAACCACCTGCTTCATGCAGCCAGAAGGAACATCGACATAACGGTGATTCTCGTCAACAACTTCATCTACGGAATGACCGGCGGACAGGTCGCTCCGACGACGCCCTTCGGGGCAAAAACGACGACAACACCCTACCGCAACATCGAGCACCCGCTCCAGATTTCCGAGACGATAGCGGCGGCAGGGGCGAGCTATGTAGCCAGATGGACCACAGCCCACGTTTACCAGCTCATCGAGAGCATCAAGAAGGCCCTAACTGTTAAGGGTTTCTCGCTCGTCGAGGTCATCTCGCAGTGTCCCGTTCAGTTCGGAAGGAGGAACAGGATGAAAGAGCCCGCCGAAATGCTCCGCTGGTTCCTGAAGAACAGCGTTCCGATAAGCAAGGCCAGGAAGATGTCGCCTGAGGAGCTTGAAGGCAAGTTCGTCATCGGAGAGTTCGTCAACAGGCAGAGGCCCGAGTTCACAGAGGAGCTCAACAAGCTGATTGACGAGGTTCAGGAGCACTTTGGCCTTAAGGGTGGCGATGATGTTTGAGACCGTTGGGAAGAAAGTGAAGGAAGCCTTTGGGGACAGGGTTGAGGAAGTTGTAATCTTCGGTTCCCGGGCGAGGGGTGACGCTAAACCCGAGAGCGACCTCGACGTCCTCGTGGTGCTTGATAAGATAGAGCCTGAGGACTGGGACAGGGCAGGAGAGCTCAGCGCCGGGCTAACGCTTGAGTTGGGGATTTCGGTCATGATTGTCCTTCACACGAGAAAGGACAGCCTCTACGAGACCGCCGTGAGGGAGGGCATAGCGGTATGAACGAGGAAATCGGGGCACTCATCAGAAGGGCCGAGGAGAGGCTCAAAGCTTCCTGGGAGCTTTACTCCAAGGGCTACTACGGTTTCGCAATCTCAAGCGCGTACTACTCGATGTTCTACTGCGCCAGGGCGCTTCTGCTCTCAAAGGGAGTCAATCCCAAGAGCCACGCGGGGGTTCATGCCCAGCTCGGAAAGGAGTTCGTGAAGACTGGGATACTTCCGGCTAAGCTCTACACAGCGTATTCAAAGGCCCTGAACATGAGGCATACGGCCGATTATGACGTTTTCGTCGAGTACACCGAGGAAGACGCCCGGGACGTTTTGAAAGGCGCGGAGGAGTTTTTGGAGTTCACGAAGGAGTATCTGGAGGTGTGAGGGATGCAGATTAGGCTCGCCGGAATCGGCGGTCAGGGAGTTGTTTTGGCCGGAGTAATCCTCGGCGAGGCCGCCGCGATTGAGGGCTTGAACGTCCTTCAGACCCAGGACTACAGCTCCGCGAGCAGGGGAGGCCACTCCATAGCGGACGTCATAATCTCAAAGGAGCCTATTTACGACGTAATGGTCACTAGGGCGGACGTTCTCGTCGCGCTTCACCAGCTCGGCTACGACACCGTCAAGGACTCGCTGAAGGAGGACGGGCTTCTAATCATCGAGACCGACCTTGTAAAGCCCGATAGGGACTACGTCGGCGCGCCCTTCACCAGAATCGCCGAAGAGACAACCGGGCTTGCCCTGACGGTCAACATGGTCGCGCTCGGCTACCTCGTGGCGAAGACGGGCGTTGTGAAGAAAGAAAGCGTTGAGGAAGCGATTAGAAGGCGCGTTCCGAAGGGAACCGAGGAGATAAACATCAAGGCCTTCAGGGCCGGTTATGAGGAGGGGCTGAAGTGAAGGTTGTTGAGGAGAGAGACCACCCCAAAGGCAGAATCATAGTAATTCAGACGAATGAGGAAGAGTGCCAAATCCTAATAACACACCACGCACTTTCCCGCGCAAGGCACTGGAAACTCTCGCTTGAAAAGCTCGTGGAAGCGATACTGTATCCTGAAGAGGTCCTAACGGGGCACCACGACAGGTTTATAGCACATAAAGCAGAGAATGACCATATTATCAGGGTTATCTACGAGTATGAGAATGGCGTTCCCATAGTTGTGACGGTGTATAGACCGCGTAAAGAGCGTTACTTCATGGGTGGTGGTGTTTATGAAGATAGAGTACTCGCAAGATGCTGACGTCTTGGTTATCCGGCTCAGGGATGACGAAGTCGTCGATTCGGTTGACCTCGGCGAGGGCGTTATCGCGCACCTGAACGAAAAAGGGGAAGTCGTGGAAATAGAAATCCTCGACGCGTCTAAGTCCGTTGACTTCAGGGAGCTTGTCCTCAGGATTCCGAGCGGGGTGGTAGCATGAGGTACCCGTTTCCGGTCGGCAAGTCCGACTTCATCCAGGGCGATGAGGCCATAGCGAGGGCGGCTATACTGGCCGGCTGTCGCTTCTACGCTGGCTACCCGATAACCCCCGCGAGCGAGATATTCGAGGCGATGGCCCTCTACATGCCCCTCGTCGATGGAGTTAGCATACAGATGGAGGACGAGATAGCGAGCATAGCGGCGATAATAGGCGCTTCCTGGGCGGGAGCGAAAGCGATGACCGCAACGAGCGGTCCCGGCTTCTCGCTGATGCAGGAAAACCTCGGCTACGCCGTGATGACTGAAACGCCGATTGTTGTCGTTGACGTCCAGCGCGGTGGGCCTTCAACGGGCCAGCCAACTTTACCGGCTCAGGGCGACATAATGCAGTCCATCTGGGGAACGCACGGCGACCACATGCTGATAGTTCTCTCCCCGTCAACCGTTCAGGAAGCCTTTGACTTCACGATTAGGGCCTTCAACTTGGCTGAAAAGTACAGGACGCCGGTCGTTCTGCTCACCGATGCCGAGATAGCCCACATGCGCGAGCGCGTTTACATTCCGAAGCCGGAGGAGATTGAGACCGTTTACCGCAAGCTTCCCCAGAACGATGAGGAAGCGAAGCTCCCCTTCGGCGACCCTCATGGCGACGGCGTTCCACCGATGCCGATTTTCGGGAAGGGTTACAGAACCTACGTTACGGGCCTAACGCACGACGAGCGCGGAAGGCCGAGGACGGTTGAGGCGGAAATCCACGAGAGGCTCATAAAGAGGATTTTCAGAAAGGTACTCGACCACAAGGACGAGATAATCAGCAGGGAGGAGTTCATGCTCGAAGACGCGGAAATCGCGATAGTCACGACCGGAATAGTTTCGCGCTCCGCAGTGAGGGCCGTCAAGATACTCCGCGAGAAGGGAGTCAAGGCCGGCCTGCTGAAGCTCAACACGATATGGCCCTTCGACTTCGACTACATCGAGGAGCTGGCAGCGCGCGTGAGAAAGATATACGTGCCGGAGATGAACCTCGGACAGCTCTACCACCTCGTCAGGGAAGGCGCCAACGGAAAGGCGGAGGTCGAGCTGATAGTCAAGATAGGCGGTGAGGTGCACACGCCGATGGAGATAGTCGAAAGGGTGGTGGGATGATGTACCTGAAGTCCGCTTACGAAATCCGCGACAAGTACCTGAGAAAGGACATGTTGCCCACTATCTTCTGTCCGGGCTGTGGAATCGGTAGCGTTCTCCAGTTCACACTAAGGGCCATAGACGACCTCGGCCTCAACCAGGACGAGATAGTCTGGGTGAGCGGAATAGGCTGTTCCTCCCGCGTTCCGGGCTTCGTCAACTTCGACGGCCTTCACACGACCCATGGGAGGGCCTTGGCCTTTGCCACGGGCATAAAGCTCGCCAACCCCGATTTGAAGATAATCGCCTTCATGGGCGATGGAGATGCCGCGGCAATAGGCGGAAACCACTTCATCCACGCCATCAGGAGGAACCTTGACGTCACGGTAATCCTCATCAACAACTTCACCTACGGAATGACCGGCGGACAGGTCGCCCCGACCGCTCTAAAGGGCCTGCGCGGGACTACCGCTCCCTACGGCCAGTTCGAGAACCCCTTCGACATAGCCAACCTGGCGGTTTCCGCCGGGGCGAACTATGTCGCTCGCTGGACGGTTTTCAACTACCTCCAGGGAATCAACAGCATAAAGAAGGCTCTCCAGAAGGAGGGCTTCACGCTCGTTGAGTTCCTTTCGCCCTGTCCGATAAGCTTCGGAAGGAGGAACAGGATGAAGACGGCACCAGAGCTAATCCGCTGGTACCAGAAGATAACCGTCCCGCTCGCCAAAGCTAAGAAGATGAGCGAGGAGGAGCTTGAGGGCAAGATAGTCATCGGCGAGTTCGCGGACAGGGACAGGCCCGGCCTCGTGAGGGAGTATCAGGAGTACATAAAGAGGGCCAAGAAGATGATGGGGTGGGAGCAATGAGGAAGGAAGTTCTCTTCAGCGGGTTCGGCGGCCAGGGTGTCATTCTGGCGAGCGTTATCCTTGGAAGGGCCGCCGCTGTCTACGAGAACCTCTATGCGGTCCAGACTCAGAGCTACGGGCCGGAATCGAGGGGCGGTGCGAGCAGGGCCGAGGTGGTTATAAGCGACGAGCCGATTGACTACCCCAAGACGCTCCACCCAGACTACGCCGTCTTCTTCTCGCAGGAGGCCTACAGCAAGTACCTTCACACGGTGAAGGAAGGAGCAACGGTAATAGTTGAGAAAGACCTCGTTCCCCACCGCGATGAGGAGTTCGAGAAGAGGCTCAACGTCATCGCTTTGCCCCTGACCGAGATAGCCGAGGAAACCACCGGGCTAAGCCTGACGATGAACATTCTAACCCTCGGCATACTCGTCGGCGTGACAGGGATAGTGAGCAGGGAAGCGATAGAGAAGGCCGTCCGCGACGCCGTTCCAAGGGGGACCGAGGAAATAAACGTCAAGGCCCTCAAGAAGGGCTTTGAGATAGCGAAAGAGCTCAAGTCCTGAGCTTGGAGAGCTTCTCTATTATCTCCTTTTCCTTCTCCTTGAGCCTTTCGAGTTCCCTCTTGTAGGCAAGGCGCATTCTCTCGATGTGCTCGATTGCCTCGTCCTTCGTTACCTCAACGAGCAGGTCCGCGAAGGCCCTGTAGAGCTTCCTCTCGGCCTTGGTTGCCGTTATAATCCCCTCAGCGTATTCAAGTTCCTTCATCTTGAGCTCTATCGCCTTCCTGAGCTCCCTAACCTGCCTGAGCTCAAGTTCGAGCTCGTAAGCCTTCACTGCCTCCACGCTCTCACCCCCATAAAAAAGAATGACCGAGGAGGGATCACTTCTTCTCGGGCTGCATCTCTTGGAGCTCCTTGAGGAGCTCGTTGACCTTCCTGGTGTCCTCCTCAATCTTCCTCAGCAGGGCCAGGCGGAGGTTCATGAGGGCGTTAATCCTCTTCTCGATGTTCTCCCTGGCCTCGTCGATTGTTGCCCCGACGAGGATTCCGGCTCCAACGTCCATGATGACGTCGTCGGGGTTCTCAATCTTGCCCTTTATCGCTATGCCGCTCCCGAGCGGGATGTAGATTGCCTTGCCCTTGCCCTTCTCCTTGATGTAGGCGAGGGTCGCGTCGACTATCCTGAGGTCGGCGATGGTAGCGTCGATTGCTCCAATCTGGCTCCTGAGGTACTCAATCTCACCGAGGTAGCTTCTGATCTCGTCCTGAATCTGCTCAAGGGTCCTAACCTTCTTCTCCTCGGCCATTCCCATCACCCCCTTCCCTTTTTCGCCCCCATATTTTAGTTACCTTTTGTATTTAAAAGCTTTTCGCCTCACAAGGCTTATTAAGGGGCGGGAACAACCCTATGACATGATAATCAACGAAACCAAGGGCAGGGCATGGCACGGTCGGGTTGAGCTGGCGGATACATTCCTCAAGCGATTCAAAGGGCTAATGCTCGTTGGCAACGTGAACTACGCCCTCGTTTTCGTCCTCCCGGTTGAAAGCAGGCTCAACGCCTCGATTCACATGTTTTTTATGCTGAGCGACATCGACGTGATCTGGCTCGATTCAACGAGACGCGTTGTGGATTTCACGACGGCCAGGAAGTGGCGCGTTTACACCCCGAAAAAATCAGCCAGGTACATCATCGAGGGGCCGGTCGGCCTAATCCGGGCCCTCGACGTTGGAGAGGGCGATCTGATAAGCTGGCAGGTTACGGAACGGAAGGAGAAATCCGTGCCTGTTAAGGTTTCCCTCCCTGGAAAGGTTTCGTTTGAAAACGGAAAGGGCAGCGTGGCGCTGGTGGAGAGCGTAAGCGAGCTTAAAACCGAGGGTACCTGAGCTCCTGTTACGCACCGCAATGTTTTTGTTCCTCCGGAAAAACGTACTGTGGAGGGCTCTGGATGGAGAGGGGGCTCGGTCGGTGGTTGATACTCCCGCTTGTAGTCGTGCTCCTTCTGAGCACCCTTTATTCTGGGGATGTTTCGTACAAGGAGGGGGAATGGCTTAAACTCGTTCCGGCTGGTTCCCTCGGTGCGGTTTACTTTGATGGCCAGGTACTCCACGATGACTCAACCCGGCGAATACTCGCTTCATTTGGATGGGGCGATCGGTACGGATCTTTCATGGGCGAGCTCAACCGTTCGATTGGGATCGACTACTCGCGTGTGAATTACGGGGTGCTCGTGGTCAAGGACTACGAGCCGACCATAATCGCGGCCCTCTACGTTGAGGGCGGCTTCAACGATACTGCCAGGATTACGAGCAGAATACTGGCCGTCACAAAGGAGGATCGCTGGAGGGGGCCGTATAACTTCACCTACAGGGGCTTTACGGTTCTCTGGTGGAAAAAGAGGGATGGGTACAGGACAGGCCTCGTCGTTGATGATGGTTTCTTCATACTGGGGGATCTTGGGCTGGTGGTGAAGATACTGAACCTCAAGCTCGGGGGAAACGGCTGGGCCGGGGAGTTCAGGAAGGTCGTGGAAAAAATTGGCACGGGGGAAATAACGGCCGTGTACAACTTTAGGAAGATGCTGAACCGGCTCGATGCCGAACCCGGTTCCCCGGGAGGGGATCTAGCGGAGGGCGTTGATTACATCGGTTTCTCCTATAGGGCTGGTGGAGATAACGTTGGCATCGTCGTGTGCTTGATGGCCAGGGACGATCGTACAGCCAGGGATCTTGCAAACGTGTACGAGGCGTTTCGCCTTCAGCTTTCGGCTAGTGCGCGATCCCTGGGCAACGCTGAGGCCTCAAGGTTCTTGAGCGATGACGTTTCGGTGATTTCCGACGGAAGGGCGGTTTTAATCCGCGTACGGAGCGATGAGGAGAGGTTCGAGGCCTTCGGGAAGTTCCTGAATGAGGTCCCGCCGGGGTGAGCACATGCAGCTTGAACTGCTGCTCAAGGAGATCAAACTAATCGCCCGCAGGAAATCGGTGCTGTTCTTTCTTCTCTTCGTACCCCTTTTTCTAGGTGCGGTCTCGGGCACTTACAGAACGGCTATACCAGAGGACACTCCAGTTGCGATAGTGATAACCGCGAACGCAAGCCCTGAGCAGGTTCACGCCATCATGCAGCTCGCGCGGACGTTTTCGCACCCCCACCTCGTGCCGAACCTCAGCCGGGCCATCGACGGACTCCAGCGCGAGGAGTACTACGTCGTAATCGAGGTCAAGCGCTTCAACGGCCTCGAACACGGGGAGTACGTGGTCTATTACGACCGCTCTATGAACCCCGTGGCATCGCTCTCTGAGAACCTGCTTCGGCTGCTCCGGATTGAACTGGGGAGTTCTAGCGTGAGGGCGGTGGGGATCAACGAGGCCGTCTCCCTGCCCGAGTTCTTCTTTCCGGGGGTTCTTCTGTTCGTCGCCATGCTGATCGGCTTTGAGCTTGTCGCCGACAACTGCATCTCCGAGAGGCCGGTTCTTCCCCGTCTTCAATTGTACGGCGTTGCAGGCAGAAACGTCCTTCTGCGGCTCGTCGTCATGCTCCTCCTGGTCCTTCTTCAGAGCCTGATAATCATGGCCGTTTACTGGGTCATGAAGGTCGAGATGCCCCTGAACTGGCCTTCCCTGGCCATTCTGCTCCTGAACACGCTGTTCTTTTCCCTCCTTGGCCTTCTCGTCACGATGCTCCTTAGGTTTGAGCCCCACGCCAAAACGTTCCTCCACGTGTTGATGGGGTTTATAATCTTCATCTCCGGCCTTTTCTATCCAGTCGGCTTTTTCCCGGAAGCCCTTCAGAGGGTCGCGAGACTGACGCCGACTTACTATTCCGCGGTCTTAATGAGGTCCTTCATGTTCCGCCCCGTTAATCCGTCGCTTTACATCGATTACATCGCAATCAACGTCGTCTCGGTCGTTCTCCTCTCGATAGCGGTCTTAATCGTTCACGGGAGGGCTTTGAAATGGAGCGTGCAGTGATCCTCAGGAACGTCAGGAAGCGCTATGGTGGGAACCTGGTGCTGGATGGCGTCGATCTCGAGGTGGGAAAGGGGGATTCGGTGTGCATAGTTGGCAGGAACGGAAGCGGAAAGAGCACCCTCCTCAGGATCATCGCCGGTTTGACGGACTTCGAGGGGACGGTTGAGCTCAACGTCTCGGGGATAGGCTTCGTGGCCCAGCGGCCGGCCCTCTACTCCCGGCTGACCGTCAGGGACGATATCGAGCTCTTCTCGGCTCTCTCGGGGAGGGCTGACCCGAAGTGGATAGATGGCCTCGTTTCCATGCTCGGTCTCCGGGAGTTCATGGACGTTCCCGTTGAGAAACTATCCCACGGCACCGTGAAAAAGCTCGATCTTGTGTGCGCCCTCGTCGGAAATCCGGAGCTCGTCCTCCTCGACGAGCCGCTGGTTTCCCTCGATGTCGAGTCGAGAGAAGCTATGCTGTCGGTTTACGATCTCTTCGGGGAGAAAGGAAAGACGGTCGTGAGCGTTACCCATTTCATCGAGCTTCTGAAGCCGAAATGCGACGCGGTGTACCTCCTTGAGAGGGGCAAATTAAAGAGAATCGGCTAAAACTCCAGCTCGACGCCGTTGTCGTCCCCCTCCCAGAGGGTCAGCCGCTTGAGTCGAACTTCTCCCGGAAGGGCCCGCGAGACCTCCCCTGCAATCCAGAGCGCGAGGTTCTCGGTGGTGGGGTTATCGAGGATGTGGTTGAGGTTCCTGTGGTCCAGCTTCCCCACAACCCGGCCGACGATCTTCCTGAGTTGGATGAAGTCCATGACGTAGCCGTTCTTCAGCGGCCCTTCCACAGCTATCTCCAGCCTGAAGGTGTGGCCGTGGATCTCCTCCGGCTTTCCCTCGACGACCACCGAATGTGCCGCCTCGAACTTGAAGCGCTCAACGATTCTGGCCTTCATAACCGTCACCGGCGGAATCGCTCCTCGATGTAGGCCCTTATGAGCTCTTTCGTCGCGAGCAGGCCCTTAACGTGCGTCCGCTCCATGCCATGACTTGCGTGGACGCCCGGTCCGATGAGGGCGACGCGAAAGTCCCAGCCGGCCCTCAGAGCAGCGGAACCGTCGGAGCCGTAGTAGGGGAAGACGTCAACGACGTGCGGTATGTCCTTCTTCTCCGCCAGCTCGATGAGCTTTGTCGTCATCTCGTAGTCGTAGGGCCCGGTTGAGTCCTTCGCCGCTATCGAAACGGCAGTTTCCTTCCCGTAAACGCCCTCGCCCACGACGCCCATATCAACCACGAGGAGCTCTCTCGCCGTTGGCGGGTAACCGGCGGAACCGCCGTGGCCGACCTCCTCGTAGGGCGAGAAGAAGAACGCCACCGGGAGCTTTTCGAGCTCGTCCGCCAGATCAAGGAGGAGGTCAATCATGACCGCGACGCTCGCCTTGTCGTCTAAAAAGTGGGCCTTGACGAAGCCGTTCACGTACTCGAACTTTGGATCGAAGGCTATGAAGTCCCCTGGCCTTATGCCAAGCTTTTCTGTGTCTTCTTTCTTCTCAACGAGCTCGTCGAGACGGATGTACATGTTCTCTTCCTTGCGCTCCTTCTTTCCGGCGTCCTTGTTGACGTGAACGCTCGGGTTCTTGAGGAGGAGCGTTCCCCTGAACCTCTTCCCGGAGCGGGTTATTATCGTGCAGTATTCGCCCTCGAAGGTCGGGAGGAGAAGCCCGCCGATTCTCGTGAAGCTCAGGTGTCCGTCCGGCAAAATTCCCTTGACCATCGCGCCGAGCGTGTCAACGTGGCCCGCTATGACGAGCTCCGGCTCGGGATGGTTGTAGGCCAAAAGCGCTCCCTTGTTGGTGTACCTCGTCTTTATTCCGGCATCGTCAAGTTTTTTCTCAATGTGCGCGAGAACCTCCTTCGTGTAGCCGGTCGGGGACGGAATCTCCAGGATCTCCCTGAGAACCTCAACGACGCGCTCCATTCCAACCACCGTTAAAATAAAAATCGAAGGGGTTAAAAAGAAATCGCCGGTCAGGTGTTGCTCTGCCGCATTACTATCATGTAGAACGCCCCGTCCCTGCCGACTCCGTTCGCCATCGCCCCGAGGAAGTTCCCGAACCTGAACTCCACGAGGGGAACGCCCGGCTTGAACTGCTGGAGGAGGTTGAATTCTTTTCTGCCGGTTTCTTTGCTCCAGTTAACGTGGTACACCTTGAGTGCCCCGCTCGAGTCCGAAACGGCAACGATCTGGGAGCCGTCTATCGTCATGGGGCTGAATATCCCAACGATGTTGGGGGCGTTCATGGATGCCTCCCTCGTTACGGTGACCTTCCGTCCCTCCTCCGAGTAAAGAACTCTGAGGACGTAGAGTCTGCCCGAGGAATACACCGTGAAGCTCATGTTGGTCGGATCGGCCGAGGCCTCTCCCCAGGTTCCACAGCCGGTAATCATGTCCACTCTGCCGTCAATCCTGTAAACGTTCGTGTCGTTGGCGTAGCGGCCGTAGGGGCTCGGCACCAGGTAGGTTCCTCCCTCGGTGAGGACGAGGATGAAGTTATCGTAGAGCATCGCGTTCGCGTCCCTGATCTCCTCGGGCAGGGTGTACACGGCGGGCTCGACGGTTACGTTTTTGCCCTCTTCGATGTCCTCAAGGGTTCTGTGTGAGTATGTGTACACCCGCAGCTCCCTTCCCTTCCACGCGAGGTAGATGTTGTAGTCCTCCCGGTAGGTGCCGTACTCCCCGATGCCAACTCCGGTCGCGTCGAAGTTGTAGACTACGTGTCCAGCAGGGATGTACCAGTTTATCTCGTCCCCCTCAACTTGCTGGGGGTCTATGAAGATGTGGAGCCTGCCCTCTCCGTCCGTCGCTATAATGCTCGGGATCGTGCCCTCCCCCGTGAGGATGGAGAGCTTCTCGGGCTCAATCGGAAGCACGATCAGGAACTTGGACGACTGGCCTATCTCGGGGGTTGCCTTTGATCCCATGAGGAAGTCATCGTCCCAGGGGGAAACGGCGAGTATTATCTTGCCAGACACGAGATAGACGAGGCTGGAGGTGTACGGGAAGTAGTAGAGCCTTCCCTTCTCCGGGATGATCTTCATCCCCTTGTAATCGTAGTCCCCCTCGGTAAAGCTCAGCGTTCCCAGGGAGTAGGAGTGATCGAAAAAGTTCTTGAGTTCACCCTCTGTTGGCGTTGTTCCCTGCCCCGGGCTTGATGTCTCGGTTTGATCCCATTCCGCACTGGTCGTTTCGCTGGAACTCTCTCCCGGAGCCGTCGAGGTTTCTGAAAAGGTTTCCGTCATCGATGGAGTTTCCGATTTATGGCTCTCTTCTTTCTCCCCCGTCGTGCCGGTATTCGAGCCCCTCTGGAGGTTCTTGAGCAGGTCGTCAACGGTGGACTTGTCTATGAACCCGGTGAAGTAACCCGCCGCCAGGAGCAGCAGTATCAATCCAAAAACCAGCAGGGCTTTCTTCACTACCTCCACCTCCGTCCGTCAGAGCAGGTTCCCCTCCCGCTCAACCATCTTTTCATAGTCCGCCTCGGTCATGCGTATCTTGACCTTGTCTCCCTCCCAGAACGTGAGCTCCCTTCTCTCTATTGTGTCCTCTTCCCTTGAGAAATCGAACCAGTCTGTCTCCTCTTCCTCCTCTTCGTATTCATCGTAGGGCTCAATCTCGCGGTAGCACTTCACGGTGATCTTCTTTTTCCGGGACTTCCGGAAGATCCCTACCTCTACCTCCTTGACGGTAACGTCCTCGATGACGAACCAGGCCGAGGTGTTGTACTTCCCGCCGTATTTCGTGTCTGCCTCTATCTCAACCCCGTAGGGCCTGAGTCTCTCCCACTTCTCGGCAAGTTCCTCTGCCGGTATCTTGAAGGTCTTGTGGCGTATGGATTTGACGAAGCTGGAAGCGGCACTCTTCAGGGAATCCATAAACCCCATACCGGCACCTCCTCAAGCGGAAGGAAAAAAGAAAGCTCACCACCTCCTGTTCTTCGGGCCGAAGAGGACGTAGTAGTCGTTGCCGGCCCAGGCGTAGAAGTAGTCGGCGTGGAACCTGACGTGACAGTAGCACTCGTCCTCGCCGTACACGTAGTCCGGGGTGAAGGGGACACTGAAGGACTGATCGAGGGTCAGGTTGAGGAAGTAGACCCTGTTGTCGTTCTCGTCGTAGTAATAGTTGGCCGTGACGTTGTAGAGGGCTATCCTACCCTCGAACCCAACGGCGAGCTGGGTGTCGTAGGTGTTGTACATTCCGGAAAAGGCCACAACACCCGGCATCTGGACGGTGGACGGATAAACCTCAACGGCGGGGATCTGTTTGTCGTTTGAATCGTATTTGGAGGTCATGGATACCATGAGGAACTTTCCGTTTTCGTAGACGTATAGGTCATCCGTGTAGATCTGGAAAGCGGCCCTCCCGGGAACGTTCTGGAGCAGAGTGTAGACCTTTCCTGGGCCGTAGTCGTAGTAGCCGGTTGGGTCGTAGAGGTAGAGGCCAGTCTCGGTCCTCACGAGAATTCCCCTGCCGTAGTGGAGGGCGTAGACTGCCACTATTGCCTCGGGAAAGCTCACCGTTTCCGGCTGGACTTCGGGCAGGCCCTCTTCCTCGGCGTTGTAGAGCTGATCGTCCGTGTAGCGAATGACGTAAAGCTTATCGCCCTTCCAGGCCACGAAGTAGTTGTTGTCCCCCCTGGACATCGCGTTAACGCCATCCGCATCGATGTTCCATGTAACGTACGCCTTCGGCTTCCAGAGCCTTATCTCTTCGTCTCCGACGGGCTCCTTCGTCCGTTCGCCGTCGTAGATCAGGTACAGCTTTCCGTCCCGGCCGGCCATGAAGATGTCGCTCGTGTCGTAGATGCCGAAGGTGAAGTCCTTGGGCGTTGACGGCAGCTCATAAACCTCCGTAACGTCGTACTTGGTGAAGTCTTTCCTCGACTCGACGAGGTTCTTGAAGGAAGAGGTCACATGGACCATGTACCTGCCGAAGGCAAAGTAGGCATCGGGAAGACCCGCCGGCTCGTAGACTTTGATCTGGAGCCAGTCGTGGACGTTGCGATAATCAGGGGTCTTCTTGAGGTGCACCTTCGCCCCCCACAGTTCGCCGAAGCTGACCTTTTCGATCGTGAATAGGTCAAGTATCCCCCCGAGCTCGTTCTGTGCCGGGGGTGTAGACGTCTGAGTTCCGGTCGTTGTTATCTCTCCCCCAATGCTAAAGGAGTGCTCTCCCCTGAAATCGTCCGGTTTTCCGACTATGTGGGCGAAGCCCTCCTTCCACGCGACGCCTAATTCAATCTGGTTGCCGGAGAGCTGGTTTATCTTGACGTCCCTAATCGGGTAGGGGAAGTTCAGAACTCCAAAGTCGTGATAGGCGCCGTCTTCGCCCAGTTCATAGAGGTATAACTTCGTGCCCCTTGCGAGGGCCAGGTAGAGCCCGCTGACCGAGGCCGCGTCCGGGCGGTAGCTCACGGAGAGCGGCTTGCTGTGGAGTATTGAATCGTGATCGGCGCTGTAGTGCGGACCAACGACCTCGTTGAGGTCCTTTGAATAGACTACGATCGTTCCGAAGTCATCGTGATCGTTCGAGATGATTATCCAGGCGGAATCCCCTATACCCGAGTCATAGGTCTCGAGGTTCGGGCTGACGTAGTAAACGCCGCAGGTCGTGGCCATGTAGAAGCCCGAGATTGTGTCTCCCGTGAAAGCTGGATGCATCGAGAGAATCGGACAGTCGAAGGAGTACTCCTCGCTGCTTGCTTCGCCGTTCACGAAGGTGGTCACCGTGAGGTTGTCCTCGATTGAGGTAACGATCGCGAACTTTCCGTTTATCAGCGTGGCCGCGTAGGCCATGACGCCCCTCTTCTCGCGGTATTTGTTGAGGGACTTCGAGTAAACGCGAACGACACCGTTCTCCCATCCAAGGTACTTATCTTCCGTGAACCTCACGAAGTCGAAGAGATCCCCCACAACCCGGCCACCCTCGTAATAGACGCCGTTCGGACCGAGTTCGAAGTAATAGACGTCATGACCCACCTGAAAGACCACGTTGTTGGCACTTGATTCGCCGGAAGAGGCTTCCCAGTTGGCGCTCGTCTTCACGAACTTCGCGGGGCCCTTTATCAGAAGAACCTCAACGCTGGCGCCGCTGTCCGAAATTGCACCGCGGTGAAGGCTGTATTCTGGCTCGTTTTCGGGGGTAAGGGACAGGTCCTGATACGCCCAGTCTTCTGAAGGTGCCTGTGTTTCGGTCTGTCTGGGTGTCGTTTCGGTTGAAGACGTCGTTTCCGAAGGCGGTGGAGTACTCTCGGTGGTCGTTGAAGAAAACGCGGTTCCAGTCTGGGACGGTTTCTCCTCGGTTCCGGGGGACTGGCCGCCAATACAGCCAGCCACAAAAACCAAAAGCACGAGCAGTCCCCCGAGCAGTACCTTCCTCAACCTACCACCTCCGTACAGGGAAATCTTGTGATGGGGTTACGTCACACGTCCTTATTATCCTTTCCTTAGGTAAACCTAATGGGCGATGTTTTCGCACTGATGCCGAGCGTTTTGCAAAAATTTTCGAAATAATTTCGAGATAAATGCCAAAAACCCGGAAAATCGTCAGAAAACTTCATCCAAGCCCAAGGATGAGCCGGAGTGCAACGAAGAGTGCAATTGTGAGAAGGGTTAACACGAAGGTCACGCTTATCGCTTCCTCCGCCTTGAGCTTGTACTGGGCCAGAATCGCGTTGGCCGCTATTGCCGGGGGCATGCTCGCCTCGACGAGGACGGAGTAGAAAACCTCGGGCCTCTCCCAGCGGAGGGTGAGGAAGACGAAGGCGAAGGGAATCGCAATCCTGAAGGTTCCGACCTCAAGGAGCTTTCTGACGTCGAAGGCCCTCAGCGTTATCCTCGAGCCGAAGTAGATGAGGAGGAGAGGTATGCTGAGCCAGCCGATTGTCTTTACCGGCCCGATGATTCCGGCGGGAAGCTTTACTCCCGCGATAACGAGTGCCAAAGCGATTAAATTGGCCAGCGTCGGCGGGAACTTGAGTGCCTTCAGAAAGCTCTCCCTGACGCTCGCGCCCCCGCTGGAGTAGTGGGCCGCTATGAACGTCACAATCGGAATGACTATCATCGAGTTGGTCGTCGAGTAGAGTATCGCCGGCGTTATGTCGCTGAGGAAGAGGCTCGCGATTGGAAAGCCCAGGGCGGCCGTGTTGGGGTAAACCGAGAGCACCATCAGGGCCCCGGCCCAGGGGTCGTTCTTGAGCTTGAAGCGGCCGTAGAGGTACGAGGTTGAGAGACTTATTCCTATTATGATAAAGACGTAGAGGAAGACCGTCTTAATGCTGAGGAGATAGGCCAAATCTTTGCTCGCGACGTTGCCGAAGATGAACAGGGCGAGGAGGATATCGTTCACCAGAATCCGAAGGTAATCGAAGGGCTCCTCCGATTTAATCAATCGCTTGAGGACGTAGCCTAAAGCTATGAGCGCGAGCATCTCGGCGATGTTCATGGTTAGAACTAAAGCTCAGCGTTTAAAAGGGTGTCGAAGCAGTAACTTTGAAGATAAAGCCCATGTTAGAATCGAGCATCACGCGGTCCATGTCTCATCGGCCTCGGTAATAAGCTCATCGGTGTCTCTCCTCGGTTTGAGCGTTCCAAAAGTTTCGTTGGCAACCTTCAGCCTTTTCAGTGCCCGTTCTATGGCGAGTTTCGCGAGCCTTTCATCTACTCCCTCAGGTATCTTCACAACTATCTCGCTCATATGGAGGAGTAATCCGCCGATGATAATAAACCCTTCGACTGAGTTCCTGCCAAGCACCTACTCACGAAACAAAACGAGAAACGGAATGAACAAAATCAAAAAGAAAAGAGGTTGGTCACTTCTTCTCCTTCTTCCCGGACTTGTGGAGTGGCCACCAGGCTTTCTCGCCGAAGAGGCTCATCATTGCTGGCCCGAGGAAGTAGACCGCGAACGTTGCCGTCAGTAAGACGCCCGCCGCTAAGGCGAAGCCTATCTCCCTCGTTCCCCAGGTGGAGCTGGTCACCAGTGCCCCGTAGGTCGTCGCGAGCACGAGAGCCAGGCCGATGACCACAAGATCCATAGTTCCGGCCGCAACTATGAGGGCTTCCTCCGGCGAGCGGCGCTCGAACTCGTCCCTGGCCTTGACGAGGTAGAAGCTGTTGTAGTCTATGCCGACTCCCATGAGCACGACGAAGACCATCAGCGGCAGGAACCACATGATTTCCTGGCCAAAGACCTTCTGGAAGAGCCAGGTCGAGATCGCTATGCTGAGGAGCACTCCTGTGCCGATGGTGGCCATCGTCGAGACGACCGCCGGCAGGCCCCTGAGGGTCGGAATCAGCGAGAGGAACATCAGTATCAGCGCAACTGGAAGGATCCTGTGCCAGAATATGTTGTTGATGAGGTTGCTGAGGTCGAGGTCCAAAGCGGCCCCGCCGCCGACCATGCCCTTAACGATCTTTCCGCTGGATTCGTAGCCCTTCATGAGGTCCCTGATCCGCTCGACCATCCTGTGGGCGGGCTTCGTCGTTGCCTCGTACTTGCTGACGACCTCGATGAGCACCATGTTTCCGGTGGTCGAGATGTACTTGTCGGCGCCTATGACCTTCAGCCGCTCAAGGCTCGCGTTTATGGGCTTTCCAAAGGGCTGTGTCACGGTGTAGACGTACTTGACGCCGTCGATCTTTTCTATGTCGCTCACGATCTCGTTGATGGTCGCGAGGTCCTTATCGGTAACGTTGTGGTCGAACTTGACGATGATGTAGGTGGCGCCCATTACATCGGCCCCGAGCTTGCTCTGGCTTATCTCAAGGAAGTGGTAAGTCTCGCTGTCCTTGGGCAGGAAGAGCTTGACGTCGTGGGTGCCGTTGAAGTTGGCGAAGGCGTAGACTGCCGGCGCGAGCAGGAGCAGGAAGATGAGGAGTACCGCTTTCGCGTGCTTTATGGACCACTTGGCGATCCTGCTCTCCTCATGGAGGTCTTCCTCCCTGACGTGCCTTATGTGCCTCGGCCACCAGAATATCGGCTTGTCGCCGATGAGCACTGTGATTGCCGGAATGAACGTCAGGCTCGCGACGAGCACAACTATGACCGCTATCGGCGCCACCATGCCCATCTGCTTGAAGATCGGGAACTCCCACGCTAAGATGAAGCTGGCGAAGGCTATGATGTCGGTCGAGGCGCTCGCCAAAACCGCGTCCTTCGCCCTCTTCAAAGCCTCACTCGCCGCCTTGGTGTGCTCGTAGCCTTCGGCCAGGTACTCCTTGAAGCGGTAGAGGTAGTAGGTCGAGTAGTCTATTCCGAGACCCAGGGCAGTCGTCACCGTTATCATCTGGGCCCAGCTTCCAATGTTTAGCACGTCTCCCTTGGCGAGGAGGTAGAGGATTCCGAGAGCTGTTAGCGTTGCCGTCGCGACACCGGTGAAGGGCAGGAGCGTCGCCAGGAGGGCAACTCCAAGGATTATGAGGAGCACTATCAGGGCTCCGATGAAGCTGAACTTGGTGGTCTTTGCGTTGTCCTCCTTGCCGTAGTGGATCATCTCGTAGGTCTGAACGGGCGTTCCGCTGATGTAGGCTTTGGCGTTGAGGAAGTGCTTCCTCATCTCCTTGAGGAGAACTTCCTTGGCCTTGAGGGTGTTGTCGTACTGGAACTTCGTCCTCTTCTCGAGGTCGGTTGCGTTGATCCTCTTGGGCATCATCGTTATGAGCATCGTCGTGTTGTCCGGGCTCTTGAGCATGCCAATGTAGCTCTTGGCTATCTCGTACAGCGATGGGTATATCTCCTCCTCTATCGGCTTGACGTCCTCCCTTGTTATCTTGCTCGGGTCGTCCCTGAACCGGAAGGCTATATCAACGAGCCTGGTGGCGTTTATGTTGAGCTCGACCCCGAGGTTTATCTCCTTCACGAACTTCTCGACGAGCTTCACAGTCTTCTCCTTGACGAGGGCTTCGATCTGGGAATCGCTCATCGGATAGTCCCTGGCAACGGTGAGCATTATCTCCTTCAGGGCCTCTTTGACGTCCTCCGGGGCCGTCACGTTGGCGAGCTTCTCGTTAACCCCCTCCCCAAAGAGCTCGTAGGCTATCTCGTCCGGGCTCTTTCCTGCGTAGATCTCATCAACAACCCTCTTAAGGTCGACCGGCGCGTTTCCTGCCATCCCCGCGATGATCTCCTCAACGGCCTCTTTCACGCCGGCCCCCTTCGCGAGTCCCTCAGGGTTCTTGAGCACGACGTTCACGATTGCCTCGGCTATCTTCTCGTCCCCCAGCTTTTCGGCGGTCTTCTGGATGAGCAGCCCTTTCGCTATCGGCGCAACGTTTCCGTTGGAGTCGTAGACCTCGTCTATGACGCTCTCCGGAAGCTCAACGCCTTTCTCCTTCATGAACTCAACGAGCAGTGAAACCGTTGCCTTCTTCAGTAAAGCGGGGTTCTTCGCCAGAACGCCGGTGGCGTTGGAATCGAAGGTAAGGACTGTCTTCACGATGGGCTCCGCTAACGGTCTCTGTTCGGCCGGAAGCTTCTCCTTCAGGGCGTTCGTGAGGAGATTTGTTTCGAGCTCCTTGGTCGGGCCGTAGACGAGGAGCGTCCTCAGTATCTCGTCGGCGTTGGGCATCTGAAGGAGAGGACTGCCGGTCAGGATTGCCTTCGCGACCTCTATGGTGGCGTTCTCAACCGCTAAAGCGCCCGGCTCCCTTCCGAGGCCTATCGAGACGTTGACGATGTAGGCGAGGGTTTGGGCCGGAACCTCACCGAAGCCCGGAACCGTGTAGTTCCCGCCGGCCATCTCGATGACCGCCGGCAGGTTCCCGAGCGCGTTGCTCGCTATCTCCTCAACGGGCCTGACCGCGTTCTCGCCGAGCCCAATGAGGGCGTAGTTATTGCCTGCCTGTCCGTCAAAGGCCAGAACTCCCCGGTAGAACGCAACAGAGTAAGCCTCCGCGAGGTTCTTCTCCATCGGGTCGCTTATCTGATTCAGAACCATAAACTTCGTAACGTTGGCCAGGAAAGCGTCGGTTATGGCCGTTGCCCCGTAGGCGGAGTAAGCAGGGTAAGTCGCGTTGTATACCGCGTATACGAACTCAACCGGAACGCCAAGCCTGGCCGCTATCGCTCCTGCCGTCACGTTGTCGAGGCCCCTTTCGTAAGCCCCTGCCTGGACGAGCGCCCCGTAGGTTCCGAGAACGCCGAGGTATGTCTTGGCGTAGGCATCGCTCAGGTTGTAGAGGCCGACGTTAAGGCTCGCTATGGTCGAGTTCAGGACCTTCAGCTGTTCGCTCGCCCGGGTTAGGTTCCTGTGAAGCTCGACGTAGGCCAAATCCGTCTGGTTGAGCGCGTTTCTGAGCGTGACGCTCCGGTTGTAAAGCTCGGTCAGGTTGGCTTTGAGCGCCAGATAAGCCTGCGCGAGCTGGGGAATCGTTGCGTTGAGGGTCTTAACCTGCTCGCTGAGGTTTTTGATCTGGTTCAGGGTCATTCCGTAGGCGTTGCTCGCGTTGAGGGCGGAGGTGTAGAGAACGCCCGTCAGGTTGGCGGTCGTTTTCGTTAGGTTCAGGGCGATCGCGTAGGACTGGTTGTGGAGGAGCTCTATAGCGTCGTAGTATGAGGTGAAGTTGCTCCCGTATTGCCTCGCCTCAACCTTGAAGCGCTCGTAGGCGGCCTTTGCCTCGGGACTGTTCACGTTGATGCCCGTTATGATGATGTATGTCATGTTGTCGTTCTGGGCGAAGCTCGGGAAGTACTTGCTCATGTTGTTCTGCACTTCAACGCTTTCAACGTGCTTGGGCATGAACTGGCTCATGCTGTAGTTGGTAACGCTGCTCAGCTTCATCGCCAGCGGCGTCGCGAGGATTATGATAACTATCCATGCCGCGACGATGAGCTTTGCGTGTTTAACTATCCAGTCGTTCCACGCCATTGCCACCACCTATGTTGCACTTTAACACTTCGTTTTTAAACATGTCTATTTCCGACATGTCATGATGGGGAATAGTTTATAAAGGTTTTTGGTCATCTCCATGTTAGGGGTGATCCCGACGACAGACGTGGAGAGGAGAATCATCAAGGGCCTGTTCACGGTCCCGCTGAAGAACATCATCCTCGTCATCGTTGGTCTCAAGGGCGAGACCCACGGCTACGAGATACTCAAGGAGCTCGAGAAGTTCACCGTTGGGATCTGGAAGCCGAGCCACAGCAACCTCTACACGCTCCTCAACAAGATGGTTGAGGAGGGCCTCCTCGAACCGAGGGAGGAATACCGCGGCAAACTGAGGCGGGTGAAGTACCGACTCACCGACAAGGGCTGGGAGTACCTCAGAACGTCCAACGAGCTCGCCCTCCGCTCGCTTTACACCGCGATAAGCTACCACGAGAGGCTCAAGAAGAAGATCGAGGAGATGGGCAGGGACAGGAAGATAGACAAGGAAACATTGAGGGAGTACCTTGACCTCCTCAGGCAGATCAGGGATCTGCTCGACGAGGAGATAAAGACCCTGGAAACCCGGCTTGGCTGATCCTTTTCTTTCCCATTTCCCGGACCGATAAACTTTTATATACCTACCGCGCTAATTAAGTACAGAAAATTGTACTACAAAAGTCTGTACCTGGTGGTAGCATGGACGAGCTGAAGGCCCAGCTTGAGGAGCTGAGGAGGAAGCTGGCCCTGCTTGAGGAGAGCGTTGATCCAGTTGACGAGGTAATGCTCTCCATAAAGGAGAGGCTCAGGAAGAAGCTGAGCGACGGCCAGCTTCCGGAACTCGACGAGGAGAAGGCAGCAAAGACCCTAAAAGCTCTGGCAAACCCGGACAGGATTAGGATCCTCAAGATGCTGTCCAAACGGCCGATGGGCTTCAAGGAGATTAAAGAGGCCCTCGGCGTCGAAAGCCCGACAGTTTCGCACCATCTCAAGCTCCTCCTCAGGACGAGGATGGTGAGGAAAGGCGACAAGTATGAGATCTCGCCCGATGGACGTTTGTTTTTGCGCCTGCTTGAGATTATAACCGCTCTGGAGGAGGTGGAAGAATGAGCTATCGCTACGTCCCGTTCGTTGATGAGAGTCCTCGCTTTAGGGTTGCCGAGTACCTCAAGAAGCTTACGGCGGTTCTTCTGATCATCTGGCTCTTCAGAGACAGCCTCGGCCTTGAGGACTACAACCGCTACCTCGTTTACGCGATAATAGCGCTGATCTTCGCCTTTGAGCTGCTTAGCGTTGGCAGATGGCTGGGCGTAACGATCAGCGGGATCCTCTTTGCCCTTGCCAAGGCCTCGCTCTGGACGAGCCTGTTCCTCTACGTGGGCAAGTGGCTCGGCATGCCCTACAGTCTCCACGCCCTCGCCGGGAGGGCCTTCGCTTACTCCGTCGTTCTCGCCATAGCGGGGCTCCTCATCGGTCGGGGGGAGAGGAGGAGCTTTGAGTGGAGGGTCGAGAAGAAGGCCTACGAGTTCGAGGGGGCTGACTTCGGCGAGGTAAAGCTGAAGGGAAACGGCAGAGCTTACCCCGTAAAGGTCGGCGGAAAGCGCGTTGGCTGGGTGATCGATGGGGAACTTGAGGTTGAGGCCGAAACTCCCCTCGGGGTTATACGGAAAGCCCTCTCGAGCCCGGTAGCTGTGTGGGGCGAGCTGAGCGTTGGAAGGAAAACGAAAGCGGACGAAAACTTCGTCAAAGAGGCCAACCGGCTCATAAACCCGGACAGGCTCTACAGGAAGAAGGGGGAGAGCGTTGTGGATCTCGGAATCATCAAGGTCTACGAGGGAGAGGATTTTGAGTACGTCAAGGTTCCCTTCATCGAGGTCATAGAGACGCCCCACGGCGAGGAGGTGAAAATCGGTCCCTTCAAAATCCGCGAGGGGAAGCCGAGGAAGCCGGAAGGCATGCTCACAATCAGGGAACTCCGCAACGGCTTCCAGCTCACCAAGGTCGGCGACCGGTTGAAGATAGAGACGGAGGAGTTCTCCATAGAGGTAGACGGAAACAGGGTCGTTTACAGGAGCGGAAACGAAACGCTCAGCCTCGGCGAAGCCGTCTCGCTCCGCTCGGGGGATATCTCGGTTACCGTTGGCAGGGGGCGGGCCAAGATACGCATCGAGGACGTTGTCATCTCGGCCAGGGACGGGGTGGTTAAGATCCGGGCAGGCGGAAGGACCCATACGATCGAGAGCGAGGAAGCCTACCGCCTCGTGATAAAGAAGGCGAAGGAAATAGTGGACGAGCAGAGCGCCGGCCTCATCGAGGGCCTCGGAGTTGACAGGGCAAGGCTAACCCGGCGCGTCAAGGAACTCCTCGACGAGCTGATGAACTACGTGGGGTGAGGTTAGTGAAGAAGGGAGCTGGGACGGAGGCCCCGGCAGAGGAAAGCGAAGGGCTGGAAGGGAGGAGTGGCCCGGAGGTTCCTCTCTTTGATTTTGAGCTCGTGGGGGGCTGGCTATGAAGTTCAGCGGCGTCGAAAGGGTCTGGATGAAACTCGTTGATGCAGATGTGGAGGTACTGCCTTCGCCCGACGGAACGGTTCACGTTGAAGCCGAGCCGGAGTCGGCGTTTTCCTGAAGGAGCACTCCGAAGAGCTCAGCATCTTGACGTCCACCGGCTGGAAGCTCAGAAACCTTCCGAGGAAAGCCAAAGAACGCGCCCGGCTGGTCGTGAGGGTTCCAAAAGGTGTGGAAATATCTGGAGGGATGAAAAGAGTGTCCCTACACGCCGAAGGGGCTAGCTTCGGCTCCCTTGCGATTGGAGAGGCCACCGTAGAGCTCGCAGGTTGCTCAGTCGGAAATCTCGCGGTTGGCCCTGCGAGGCTCAGAGGCTCCCTTTACGTCCTGGAGAAAACTGAGATAGCGGTCTCCATGGGGAGCCTGGAGCTCAAGGTGCTTGAACTGGAGGCTCCAATCGACGTTTCGGTCGTCATGGGTTCCCTCAAACTGTTCCTGCCCGAAGACTGTGATGCGACTGTGGAGGTCGCGGGGAACGCTGACGGGGTCATCCTGAATTCGGGACGGCTCCTCGGGAGTGGCGAGCACAGGATTCAGCTCTCAAGCGTGAAAGGTGTCATTGTGGTTGATACTTGGGGTGAGTTCGATGATGTTTGAAAACGTCCGGGAAGTGGATTTGAAGGCCACCAACGGCCGGATTGAGATTGAGGGCTGGGAAAACGACCACGTTGAGGTGAACTACGTCAAGCACGGCGAGGTGGATGTGATAATCGAGAACGAGAGAGGGAAGCTCGTCATAAGGGAGGAGCCGAAGAGAAGGTTCAAATTCGTGGGCATCGTCAAGGCCGAGGAAGGCTGGGTCGAGATGGAGCTCAAGGTTCCAAAGGGGGTCCCTGTGAAGGCCAAAAACGTCAACGGGGAGCTCATAGCTGAGGGAGTTCGCTTCACGAAGGTAACCACGGTGAACGGGGAGATAAAGCTGAGGGACTGCGAGGCAGAAATCATAAAGAGCGTGAACGGCGAGATAGAGGCACACCTTCCCGTTGCCGGTCAGCTGGAGGTCTCCACCGTGAACGGGGACATAACGGTGGTCATGGAGGGACTTGAAGGGGACGTCTCGGTGAGCTGTGTCAACGGCGACATAACCCTTCGGCTAACGGAGTTCTGCGACGCGAGGGTTGAGGCGAAGAGGGTCAACGGCGACGTGGAGCTGGTCGGGATTCCCGACGGCGTTATCGGAACAGGGGACTTCCTGATCCGGGTGAAGACCGTGAACGGCGACGTCCGGGTTGAGCTGGTTTGATCATTTAATTGTTTAATCACTTAATTCGCCAACTAAAGAATTAAAGAACACGGTGATCAGTATGGGAGAAGGCCTCGGCAGGAACTTCTGGCTCTTCGCCATCGGTCGCTTCATCTCCCAGCTCGGCTGGGCGGTTCAGGACGTCGCATTGCCACTCTACGTGCTCGACCAGACCCACAGCGGTTCGATGATGACGCTCTTCATTCTCGCCGAGATAATTCCCTCAATTATCGTCATGCCCTTCGCCGGCGTCGTCGGCGACCGCTACAACAGAAAGTGGCTCATGGTCGGCTTCGATCTGCTCAGGGGAGTTCTCCTCTTCGGCGTCATAGCCCTCAACTTCCTCGGCATCTCCCAGCTCCTCGCCGTTCAGGTCGTCATGGCAATCCTTGGCTCGTTCTTCTCCGCTGGAACCGGGGCCATGTTCCCGGATTTGGTGGATAAGGAGCTCCTTGAAAAGGCCAACTCGACGGTCGCCTCGCTGACCATAATAGCGCGCCTCCTTGGGCCGGCCCTTGGCGGTTTAATCTACGGAATCGGCGGGATTAAGCTCGCGATGCTGATAAACGCGGTAAGCTTCTTCGGCTCGGGCCTGTTTGAGATGCTCATACGGTACGAATGGAAGGCGAAGCCGATTGAGGGCATCGGTCAGGTGTTGAGCGACATAAAGGAGGGCGTCCGCTTCATTTTCAGACACAGCTACCTTAAGACCCTGATGACCTTCGCGATATTCATGGGAATCTTCGGGGCGCCCTTCGGAGCAGTGCTTCTCCCCTACGCGATGAGGGAAGTGCTCAGGTTCACGAGCGTCCAGTTCGGCCTCATGGAAAGCTTCTTCATGGGTGGGGCCTTGCTGGGAAACGTTCTCATAGCGGTGAAGTTCGGGAAGAAGGCCGGGCGTTTTCTCTTCAGGGCGATGTTCGTCAACGGCATCATCATGCTGGTATTCATCTGGCTCATCTCCCCGCTGGCGGGGCTTGAGAGGAGAGAGGCGTTTCTGCTCCTCAGCGCGGTGGCCCTTCTCTGGGGGATAACCGAGGCCTTCATAGACATTCCGATACAGTCGAAGATTCAGCGCGCCGTTCCTAGCGAGGTTCGCGGCAGGGTCTTCTCCGCCCTTGGGATCCTCACGAGGGTTGCCACGCCCCTCGGTCTCGTGCTCGTCGGCCCGCTGCTGAACCACTGCCCCGCGTGGCTCGTTACCCTGGGCATCTGGGTCGGAATGGCGGTCGTGGTGATTTACTACTGGATTAAACACCGTGAAATCCTCATTAACGAGGTAGTAACGGATTCTAAACCTTCATTGACCAATTCTGGTCCGTAAAACTTTTAAATACTTTTTGTAACTTTAGTTGACGAGCTCGTGGGGGTGGTAGAATGAGCGCGGTGGACCTCGTGATGGGTAAAATACTCACGGACATGCTGGAAATCGACGGGGTCATAGGAACGATAGTGGTCGACAAGGACGGCCTCGTCATCGAGTCGGCGATGAAGAAGAACCTCGACCGCGAGGCCATCGCCGGGGTCCTCCACGAGCTCGTTTCTGCCATAAAGCTGATGGGCGACCAGTTCGGGGCAGGGGAGCTCAGGGAGGCCATTCTCGAGTTCAAGAACGCCAGGATGTTCACCAACCCGATAGGAAGCGACTACTACCTGATAGTCATCGGCGACGCCGACCTCAACCTCGGCAGGATGAAGCTTGAGCTCAGGAAGGTCCTTCCGAAGCTCGAGGAGATGCTCTACTGAGGTGGTCGCCATGCCCATTCGCATTCTTTCATTTTTGTGGAGGGACAAGCCGGAAATCTACGAGATGGTCATCACTCAGGACGGCCTCAGCCTTGAGGGCAACGAGAGGCTCGGGGCGCACATAGAGGACGTTCTGCACTACATCGAGAAGAAGGCTGGAGAGCTGGGCCTTGAGGGGAGCGTAGAGGTCTTCATCCGCAACGGGAAGAAGGTGATAGCGATAAAGCGAATCGGCGGGCTCGGAGTTGCCGTCGTCAGCCCGAGCCTTGAAGAGGCCGAGAAGGCATTGAAAGACGTGGAAAGCAGGGCAAACGAACTCCTCAGCGACCGCTACGAGGAGGCAATGGAGGAGTACCGGCGCTCTATTTGACCTCCTTCAGCTTCCTCTCGCGCTTTTCTATGAGCCTCGCCATCACGAAGAGCAAATCGCTGAGCCTGTTGAGGTAGACGAGCGCCTTCTCTCCTATGCCGACCTCAAGGTAGAGCTTCGCGACCTTCCGCTCGGCCCTTCGCGCTATCGCTCTGCAGACGTCGAGCTTCGCACTCGCCACCGTTGAGCCAGGCAGGACGAAGGCCCTGAGCTGGAGCTCGTCCTCGTACTTCCTCGTAAGCTCTTCGAGCCAGCGAATCTCATTATCCCCGACCTTCGCGTACTTTCCCTTGCTCGCGAGTTCTGCCATGAGGTCGTAGAGCTGGACCTGGACCTTTTCGAGGATTTCTCTCATCTCCTCAGGCACGTAGTGCTTTGCCTCGCCGATGAAGCTGTCGAGCTCGTCAATCGTCCCGTTTGCCTCCATTATCATGGAGTGCTTAACGATCCTCTCGCCGGTGAAGAGGCCGGTTAATCCCTTATCGCCGGTCTTGGTCGTCACGGGCATGTTCTCACCTCGAAAGACTTTTCGTTTTTCCGGTTTAAACCCTTATTCCGTTAGTTGCCCCTGACTAAAACCTTTCGTTTTGAACCAAAAGGTTCATATCGGGGCCGGCGTATCCCCTTCGGTGATGCTCATGAAGAGGATCGGGCTCATCGGTGGGACGACGCCTGAGTCGACGTGTTACTACTACAGGAACTACATCCGCTTGAGCCGGGAAAAGTTCGGCCCCTTCACCTTCCCCGAGCTGATAGTCTACTCGATAAACTTCGATGAGTTCCTCAACGCCCCCGATGGCTGGGAGGGAAGAAAGAGAATTCTAATAAACGCCGCAAGGGCCCTCGAGAGGGCGGGGGCTGAGGTAATAGCGCTCACCGCGAACACGCCTCACATAGTCTTTCCCGACGTCCAGAGGGCTGTAAGCGTTCCAATGGTCAGCATAATCGACGCCCTCATCGAGGAGATGAAGCGGAGGGGAGTGCGGAAGGTTCTCCTTCTCGGGACGAAGACAACTATGACCGCTGATTTTTACCGGGAGGCACTTCTCAAGGCGGGATTCGAAGTAGTTGTGCCTGAGGGGGATGAGATCGAAGAAGTGAACAGGATAATCTTCGAGGAGTTAGCTTTCGAAGATCTCAGGAGCAAGCCCTACCTCCTGTCCTTGGTGGAGAGGTACCGGGAGGAGAGGGGGATTGAAGGCGTAATCCTCGGCTGCACAGAGCTTCCCCTCGCGATAAGGCCCGGCGACGTCCCCGTTGAGGTCTTTGACACGGCGGAGATTCACATGCGCAAACTGATTGAAGTCGCGAGCGAGTGATTTTTAAGGCCCTCTTCTTCCCTTTCCTCGGGTGAGAGAATGGAAATCAGGGAATTCCAGGAGATGATTCGGGAGATTTACTTCCACAAGGACTCTAAGAGAGGAGTGGAGAAAACCTTCCTCTGGTTCGTCGAGGAAGTGGGAGAGCTGAGCGAGGCGATAAGGAAGAACGACCGCGAGGCGATGGAGGAAGAATTTGCCGACGTTCTGGCGTGGCTCGCGAGCCTTGCAAACCTGCTTGGCGTTGACCTGGAGGAGGCCGCAAAGAAAAAATATCCCGGAGTCTGCCCCTACTGCGGGAAGAGGCCCTGTGAGTGCGAGGAGAAGTTTTAATCTTTTAGTCCCAGCTCTTTCTTAGCCTCTTCCCAGGGAATCCCGTTTTCCAGCGTTTCCTTCGAGAGTCTTCCAAGTTCTCTAAGCTCTTCTTCACTAACCTCCTCTTCAGCGAGCTTCTTTGTTTCAGACTCACAGCTCCGTCCATTGTCTCACCATCTCCCCTTTAATTTCAGATTAGGCTTAAGCCTTCCTCTCCTTTCGACTGTCATCTGAGCGAAAAGACTTTTATACTCCCCCGTGAACTATTCTATGCAGTAATCCGAGGTGATGTGCATGGAGCTTTTGGAGTTCGCGGTCGAGAAGGCCCTTGAGCTTGGCGCTTCCTACGCCGAGGCCCGCTACGAGGAGAAGAGCGGGACTCACCTGGCCATGAAGAACGGTTCTCCCGAGGGAATGGGCATCGAGGCCGACAGGGGAATAGGGATAAGGGTCCTCGCCAACGGCGGAATGGGATTCGCGAGCACGAACGTCCTAACTAAGGAAAGCGTCGCCGAGGCCGTTAAGAGGGCCGTCAAGCTGGCGAAGGCCGCTTCCCAGGTCAGAAACGAGCCGATTGAGTTCAGCGATGAGGACTTCCACCGCGTTTCCTACAAGGTCAAGATGAAGAAGGACTTCCGCGACATTTCCCCTGAGGAGAAGCTCGAAATCCTCCGGAAAATCGAGGAGGAAGTCAAGGCCACCGGTGTCAACGTGCCGATGCGCTATTTAATGTACTCCGACCAGCTCTGGAAGAAGGTCTTCGTCAACAGTGAAGGTGCCTACGTGAAGAGCAAAATCCCGCGCGTTTCCGTGGTTTACAATCTCGTCGTCTTCGAGAACGGCCAGATGGAGCAGGCGCCCTTCGTCCAGAGGGCCTTCTCCGGCGGTTTCGAGCTAATTGAGAAGGACGAGCCTTGGAACTGGGCGGTGAAGGACGTCAAAGCCCTGAAGAGGCTCATCACGGAGGGCAAGAAGCCACCGGAGGGAAGGGTTGACCTCGTCATAAGCCCGGAAGTTGCTGGTATAGCGGTTCACGAGAGCGTCGGCCACCCCTACGAGTCCGACAGGATTTTCGGCAGGGAAGCCGCTCAGGCAGGGGAGAGCTTCGTCAAGCCCGATATGTTCGGCGAGAGAATCGGGAGCGAGGTAGTCACTGTCATAGACGACCCGACGATTCCGAACAGCTGGGGCTTCTATCTGTATGACGACGAGGGCGTGAAGGCGAGACCGCGCTACCTGATTAGGAACGGAATCATAACCGAGTTCCTAACCAACAGGGAGTACGCGGCAAAGCTCGGCCAGCGCTCGAACGCGGCCGCGAGGGCGATAAACTACAACCGCGAGCCGATAGTGAGGATGGCCAACACCTACTTAGCCCCCGGTGACCACTCCTTCGAAGAGCTGATTGAGGACGTAAAGCTCGGCGTCTACATGGTGTCCTTCAACGAGTGGAACATAGACGACAGGCGCTACCAGCAGAGGTACATCGGCAGGGAAGCCTACCTCATCGAGAACGGCGAGATAAAGCACCCTGTCAGGAGGCCAATCCTTGAGATAACCACGAGAGCCCTTTGGAGCAGTGTTGACGCCGTAGGCAAAGACGTTGAGTTCTACCCCGGAACCTGTGGCAAGGGTGAGCCGGGGCAGGGCGTCCCCGTCTGGATGGGTGGAGCGCACGCGAGGCTTAGGGACATACCCCTGAGGAGGCCGTGAGGTGGTGGCGATGTTCGAGCTTAACGAGTTCATACTCAAGAAGGCCGAAGAGCTGGGCTTCGGCGACGTCGTCGTTCTGAGCTATGAAACGAACAGAAGACAGGTGCGCTTTGCGAACAACGAGATAACGGTCGCCAAGCACTGGCACGAGAGGAAGGTTGAACTCTTCGTGGAGAAGGACAAGAGGATAGCGAGCACAACGGTAACCGAGCTGAGCGAGGAGAACGTCGAGCGGGTTCTGAAGACCCTCAAGAAGAACATCGAGAACCTCTCGCCCAAGGAGGACTACTACGGCATCGCCGAGGGGCCGTTCCAGTATAAAGACATCCCAGAGACCTTTGATAAGGCGATAGTTGAGCTCGACGAGCCGAACGACTACGTCGAGATTGCCATAAACACCGCCCTGAGCGAAGGTGCCAAGCGCGTGGCAGGGGTTCTCTACACCGACCACAACAGGCTTTACCTGACCACGAGCAACGGGGTGGAGGCCTTCGACGAGGGCACGGGGATAGAGATAAGCGTTCGCGCTTTTGTGGGCGACCTTGAGAGCGGACATGGAACCTGCTCCGCGAGGGTTCTCAAGAAGTTCGACCCCGAGCTTGCCGGAAGGAAGGCCGGCGAGATTGCCCACATGGCGAAAGACCCTGTTCAGGGGCCCGAGGGAAGGTTCGACGTCATCTTCGACCCGCTCGCCTTCGCGAACCTGCTCAGCTACATGGGCTTCATGCTCTCAGCCTACGCGGCCGAGGCGGGCTTCTCGTTCCTGGCCGGAAAGCTCGGCCAGAAGGTCGCGAGCGAGCTGGTAACGCTCAAGGACGTTGGAAACCTGCCCAACGGCTACGGCACGAGGAAGTTCGACGACGAGGGCGTTCCGACGAGGGAAACCACCGTCATAGAGAACGGGACATTCAAGACGTTCCTCCTCAACACGAGCCTCGCCAAGAAGTACGGAACGGAGACAACCGCCAACGCCGGCTTGATAATGCCGAGGCCCTGGAACCTCGTTCTCGAACCGGGCGACTACTCCAAGGCCGAGCTGTTCAGCGAGGTTAAGCGGGGCATCTACATCACCAACGTCTGGTACACGCGC
The DNA here is from genome assembly GCF_000151205.2 of Thermococcus sp. AM4. NCBI lineage: Archaea > Methanobacteriati > Methanobacteriota > Thermococci > Thermococcales > Thermococcaceae > Thermococcus > Thermococcus sp. AM4. The sequence continues at coordinate 645,919 of NC_016051.1, read as the reverse complement.
TTCCAGAACTACGTTACAGGGGATTTCTCGACGATACCGCGCGACGGAATCTTCCTGATTGAGAACGGCGAGTTCAAGCCGATACGGAACATTAGGGTGAGCGACAACCTCCAGAGGATTCTGAGCAACGTCGTGGCGATAGGCAACGAGCCGTTCCAGGTGCACTGGTGGGAGGTTTCGAGGCCCGTAATCACGCCCTACGTCCTCGTCAAGGACGTCGGCATAACGAGGGCGACGAAGTGAGCTTCGCCGTCAATTTCCTTTTTTTGTAGGGAAATGTTTTTTATCCTTCTACCTACCCGTCATGGTGGTATCATGGAACCCGTGCTGTTCTTCGAGCCAAAGGTAAGGGCGGCTTTCGCCTACTGTCCGAGCTCCGGAGGAAGTTGTTTTATCCGTGGAATCTGAGGTATCTACCGACTATGTATTTCTTGAATATCTTCTCTGACGCCGAGCCTCTGTATAGTGCCTTTTCTAGGTTTCTCTTTTTCAGGCCGTACTTCTCCGGATTTTTGAGCATATCATCAACAAGTTTCGCTGCGTCGTACAGCACTAGCGCGATATATCTGTATTCCCCCGCAACGTGCTCCATTTCTATACTTTTTTCAAGTCCGCTCCAAACAGATTGCGTGAGGAATCCTGCCTGTACGCTGGCCGTGGTGTAACCTTTTTGTTCAAGCTCTTTGATTTTTTTCTTCGTTTGTTCTTTCACCTCATTCTCTGATTTTATTTTTCCCGCCCGTATTTCCTCTTCCAGTTCTTTGTATATCTTAGCAAGCTCCAGAATTTCTTCGGCAGGCTTTTTGCTGTGCGCGACAATTGAGGGCAGGACTATCTTAAAAATCGCAGACTTGGCGGGATCTGGCCCCTTCATTCCCAGCTCCCTGGGGTCCTTAGTTGGCAGCACGATAATCTTCCCACCCTTCTCCACGTATTCATAGCCGGTCTCGGGATGCCTCTTTATCAGTCCCTTTGGAACTCCCAACACCTCTTCAACCCAGTGCCTTTTAGGCTTCGCTGGTGTGTGCGTTTCTTTCTCCGCTGTATCCCTTCCTTTTAGGCCCTCCGATGGTTTTGGGGCAGATTGTTTCCCGGACATCTGCTGCTTTGCACGGTCTTCCAGTACAACAGCGTATTTCCCTTCGGGTGTCTGAATCACTTTGCCCCCCTTGAGTGATGCGAATTCTTCGGCAAACGTTCTTTCTTCGAATATCGCCACGATTCTACCGGTAACTTGTGGCTTCTCCACCTTGCTCATATCCACGTCATCTATGGTGAATGGTACCTTCTTCGCTGGTTGCTGCGTTGTAGTCTTTTGTTTCTCTTCCTGAACCCGACGTGGAGGCGCTGTTCGCTTCTGCACAACAGGCGGTCTTGGCACTGCAGCGGTTTTTCTCGTGGGTGTCTCCCCGAAGATCTTCTTCAGGTGTTCTCCCCTCTTCAGCCGCTGCACTTCCTCTTCCAATTCCCTGACTCTCTCCTCTCCCAGCAGCTCCTCCATCCCGCTCTTCTTCTCAAACATGACCCTCGCATGCATCCCCAGGAGCTCGTACAACAGCCTGTGCGCCAGATGTATCTTCTCTATCTCCTCCTGCGTCAGGTAGTTGGGCAGGTGCAGCTGCGGAGGTATTCCCTGCTCCTTTACCATGTCCCTCAGGTAGTCTGCAGGAGTATAGCGCGGATTGCCCCTTCTTTTCATCTCTTCCCGCGCCTTCTCTGCCAATACCTTCATGAACTTGCCAATGGGTTTTGCCGCCTCTACCGCCACCGGGAACAGCTTCTTAAAGTCCTCTATAGCCTCTGGCGGGAATTTATCTGAGTTTATCCTCATCCACGCCTCTGCGTCCCTGAGCGCCTTCTTCACGTCAATCTCGTCAAAATCCTTGTACACCCAGAAAGTTTTCCCCGAGTATATCTCCTTGTCTTTCTTTGTAACGTGCTTAAGTGCTTCTTCAACTGGCTGTGTCAAATATGCCCAGCTGCCCGGATCGTACTTCTTCTTCAGGAGCGTGCGCATCATCACGTTCAGCGCGCCGTAGCTCCAGCGGTCCTGCTCTTCTTCCGCGGCTGTGTAGTCTAGCTTATAGACGTCTCCCCATATGCCTCTCCAGTCTTTCTTTGCTGCCTCCTTTAGCGGAGGGAGCACGAGGCCGTGCCAGTCGGGACAGCATGTTGCAAGGAGTGCCGACTCGTGGCTGTGCTCGCTGGTTCTCCCAATTCTTCTTTCATGCGCCTTGTCCGGTATCGGCACCATTTCTTCCACCTCACCTACTCTTAACTACACTTCAGTAGTATAAAAAAGAAGGGGATCACCCCACCTTTATTGTCCACGTCTGGCTTCCCGCCTTGGCAATTATACTCAGCCCATCTGCCAGGTTTCCTTCCACCATGATGTACCTGTCCGCGTTGGGGTTCACATGGCTCCACTCTGCCAGTGTACCTACTGCCTGGCCCGCTGCCGCACAGAGCAGACCAACGCTCATCTGGTGTCTTAACATTGTTACCACTTCATCATCGTGATGACCTCAATACGTCCCGCAGTTATAAAAGGCTTGCGGCCGGGCGAAAGGCTTAAAGTGATAATTGAGATTATCATAACGGTGATTATCACATGGTCAGGTTCGTGGACAGGGAGGAGGAGCTTAGGGCACTGAGAGAACGGCTCTCGGGCGAGAACTTTGAGCTAATCGTTATCTACGGCCGGAGGCGCGTCGGAAAGACTCGTCTCGTTCTCGAAGCCGTTAAAGACGTTCCCCACGTTTACTACCTGGCCGTTGAGGGGGACAACCTGAGGCACTTTCGAGAGACTGCGAGCAGAGTTTTTCCGGAGGTGAAATACGCCGGGGAGAACTGGGAGAGTTTGCTCCACGCCCTCAAGGGCCGGATAATAATCATCGACGAGTTTCCCAACCTGATTAAGGAAGACCCATCTGTTTTGAGTCTCTTCCAGCGGGCAATTGACACCGACCTTTTGAACTCAAAAACGAAGCTCATCCTCCTCGGCTCCTCTGTGAGCATTATGACGGAGAAGGTGCTCAGCTACAAAAGTCCCCTCTATGGAAGAAGGACGGGCTCAATGAAGCTCAACCCCCTGAGGTTCTTCCATCTGAGGGAGTTCTTTCCCCGCGCAAGCTGGGAGGAGCTCTTGGAGGTCTATGGCATGACCAACGGGATTCCGTTCTACGTAGCGCAGGTCAGGCTGCCCTTCTGGGAGTGGCTTGAGGGGGAGCTGAGAAACCCGGTAAGCTTCTTCCGCGACGAGGTGGATTTCCTGCTGAGGTACGAGTTCACGGAGACGAGGACCTACAGGCGAATCCTTGAGGCGATAGCCCTCGGCAGAACGACGCCGAAGGAGATAAGGGACTTCATCGGAATGAGACACTCAGATGTAACCCCCTACCTGAGAAACCTAATCGAGACCGGCCTCGTCCTCAGGGAGGTTCCGGTAACCGAAAAACCGAACTCGAAGAGGGGCCGCTACCACGTGGCCGACAACTTCCTCGCCTTCTGGTTCCGCTTCATATATCCAAACCTCTCGGCCATCGAGGAGGGGGGTCTTTGACGTCGGGGAGATTAAGCGGGACTACGACCATTACCTCGGCCCGGTGTTTGAGAAAGTTGCCAGACAGTTTCTAATCGAGCTGAACAGGGATGGAAAGCTGCCGTTCAGGTTTACGAAAATTGGCCGCTGGTGGCGTAAGGGTGAGGAGATTGATTTGGTTGCTCTGAACGAGCGGGAAAAGCGGGTGCTTTTTATCGAGGTGAAGTGGAAGAGCCTGAGCGAGAGGGAAGCGCGGGGAATTTTGAAGGACTTGGAGCGGAAGGCTGAGCTCGTTGGGCTTGACGGGTGGGAGAAAAGCTACGGTCTCGTTGCGAAGAGTGTTAGGGGAAAGGAAGGGCTGAGAAAAGAGGGCTGGTTCGTTTGGGACTTGGAGGACTTCGACGCCATGCTCTGACGGTTGGTAGAAACGTTTAAATAGTTGAAGCGTGGGTATTATACTCATGAGTAGACAAAAGTTCATAAACAGAAGGCGCGAACTGGAGTTTCTTGAGAGGGCCTACAACAGCGATAGGGCCGAATTCCTTGTAATCTACGGCCGGCGAAGAATCGGCAAGACCGAGTTGCTCCTTCACTTCGCAAGGGATAAGCCTCACGTCTACTTTCTCGCAACGGAGAAACCATACCATGATAACCTGAGGGAGCTTCAGAGACTTCTGGCCGAGTTTTTAGGGGATACGCTCTTTGAGAGGATTTCCTTTGAGGAAATCGATGAACTCTTAATGGCCTTCGCCGAGAGGATAGGCGATAAAAGGGTGATCCTGATAATCGACGAGTTCCCACTGCTGGCCGAGCACCACCGCCCGGTCCTCTCGCTCCTCCAGAGGGCTTGGGATTTAAAGCTCTCGAAGACGAAGATAATGCTCGTCCTCTGCGGTTCAAGCGTCTCGGCGATGGAAAGCGAGGTTCTGGCCTACAAGAGCCCGCTCTACGGGAGGAGAACGGGCCAGTGGCGTTTGACCGAGATTCCCTTCTTCCACATCGGGGAGTTTCTGCCCGGCTACACCGTTGAAGACCTCGTGAAGGTCTGGGGCGTTACTGGAGGTATCCCGGCTTACCTGCTCCAGTTCAGCCCGGAGAAAAACTTTGACGAGAACGTAGTTGAGAGGGTGCTCTCGAAGGGTTCCTTCCTCTACGAGGAGGCGGAGTTCCTTCTCAGGGAAGAACTACGCGAACCGGCGAACTACTTCGCGATACTGCAGGCGGTAGCGAGCGGAAGGAGCAGGTTCGGGGAGATAGTGAACGCTACTGGCCTCGACAAGAGTCTCGTGTCCAAGTATTTAGCCGTTCTCCAGAGGCTCGGTGTGGTTGAGCGCGAAGTGCCGGTTACGGCGACCGTGAAAGAGGCAAGCAAGAGGGGCCTCTACTCGATAGCCGACAGCTACTTCGCCTTCTGGTTCCGCTACGTTCTGCCGAACAAGAGTTACCTTGAAGCGGGCCTTGCGGAGGAGGTCTGGAAACGCTCGGCGGGGGACTTTAACCTCTACCTCGGCTCGGTCTTCGAAAGGCTGGTAAGGGATCCGGAGGTGTTTCTTAAGCTGACGGGCTTCCGCTTTACAAAAATCGGCAGGTGGTGGCGTAAGAGTGAGGAAATTGACCTCATAGCGCTGAACGAGCGGGAGAAGAAGGGGCTCTTCGTTGAGGTGAAGTGGAAGGATTTGAGTGAAAGGGAAGCTCGGGGGATTTTGAAAGATTTAAAGAGAAAGGCCGAGCTTGTGGGGCTTGATGGCTGGAAGAAGAGCTACGGGCTGGTTGCCAAGAGAGTTGAAGGAAAAGGGGAGCTGAGGAAAGAAGGCTGGTTTATATGGGACCTGAGAGATTTCCAGGGGTTGCTATCCCAACAGCCCCAGCGCCGGCAGGACCGTTATCGCCATGCTGAGAAGCCCGCCGAGGATTAAGGCCGGAACCGTCTGCTTTTTCTCGATTCCGAGGAGGTAAGCGGCCAAAGCCCCTGTCCATATCCCCGTCCCGGGCAGTGGGATGGCAACGAAGATTGTGAGGCCGATGAAGCCCCACTTTTCCACGTAGGGGTGCGCCTTTTTCCTCACGCGCTCGACGTAGTAGAGGTAGAGGTGTGCTACCTTTCTGAGGGGAGTTTTTTCGAGCCAGAGCATTATCCGGTCTATGTAAGGCAACACCGCCGGCAGGAGGAGTGAGAGGAGCAGAACGCCGAGGGAGGCACTCAATAGGGTCTCCCAGAGGGGATAACCCCGTCCTATGCCGTAGACTATCGCGTAGCGACCCTCGAACGTGGGAACCAGCGAGAGAACGAAAACCTCAATCAGGGGGTTCATCCTCTCACCCCAACAGCGGCTTTGGCAACGCTGTAAAGCCAGGGGGCAAGGAGAAGGCTGAAGAGTACGTCGCTGAGCCAGTGATAGTGCAGGAGAAGCCTTGTGAGACCTATTCCAATCGCATAAGCCCATGCAAGCGGGGCCAGCTTCCCCCAGCGGTCTGAAACATAGGTCGCTATTATTGCCGCCCTGAAGGTGTGGCCCGAGGGAAACGCTCCAGAACTGAGGAAATCTGAGCCGGGTAGGGGTCTTGGCCTGGGTTCGGCGAGGATTACCTTCATCGCCGCAACGATTCCAAGCCCCATGAAAGCGGCGATCAGAAAGGCCAGAGTTTTCCGCGAAGGCCCGTTTTTCCTCCAGTCAAAGAAAACAAGGAGAGCTAAGAGGGGAAGGAAGAAGTAATCGCTCCCGAGTGCCGTTAGGAACCTCGTCCAGGGGGCCTCGATGAGGGGAATGACCGAATTAACGGTCTCGTTTATTCCTTTGAACGCTCCCACAAGCTGGAGGGTAAGAACGAGAGCCAGTAGTGCCGTGTTAAGCAGGAACTTCCAGTCCTTGAGGGGTTCATCGGGCATGTTTGGAGAAAGTGAGAGTTCCTCAAAAGCTTTTCTAAATCAGCCCCTCGTTGTAAAGCCCGTGGTAAACCTTGAGGAGCGCCTGCTGGACCCTCTTCGGCCCGAAGGTTCTGACGGCCTTTCCGAGACCTTCGTTGTAAATCCTGCGCATTATGAAGTCCGTTTCGCGGTTGAAGTTTAACTTTTCCTGGTTTTCGAGGTAAAGGCGCGCTATCTCCTCCGGCTCGCGGTAGTTGAGACCCTTGAGCCATTTCAGCGGGATTCCGTCCTTGAAGGTCTTGACGACCTCGAAGCCTATCACCGTGACCTCGTCGTCCCCGTAGAGGTCTCCATATATTTTGTTCAGCTCGCGGAGGAGCTCTCTAACGTCAGAGAAGCCGTCGAGCTTTGCATCTTCGTTGGTGAGCTCCCTAACCTTCTTCCGCTCGACCTTCGTGATTCTGACCTTCGCTATGGCAGTGTCGCTCGGCGTTACCACGAGGTAGACCTCGCTCCCCGGCTTCGCCTCGTAGCTGCCGTAGCGTATGGTTGTAACCTTGTCTCCCCGCAGGATCCTCGACTTGTAGGCGGAGTCAATCAGCATGAACTTCCGAATCTGCACGCTCTTTCTCCTCATCGTCGAGTCCCCTCACGATCTTCGGCACTTCTTCAAGAGACCTGATAACGAAGTCGGCGTATTCGAGGTATTCGAGCTCCCTGTTGGCGTACTTCCCGTATTTGAACCAGACCGTGTGCATCCCAACCCTCTTGGCCCCGTATATGTCGGAGTAAAGCCTGTCCCCGACCATTAGGGCTTCGGCCGGCTGGACCTCGAACTTCCGGAGAGCCTTCTCAAAGATCTTCCTGTGGGGCTTCTTGACGCCCACGAAGTCTGAGATGAGAACGGCATCGAAGTAGTCCTCTATCTCCGTCCTGAGGATCTTCTCCCACTGTTTGATGGGGTTTCCGTCCGTGATCACCCCAAGCCTGAGACCCATCTCCTTGAGGCGGAGGAGGGTTCTCTTAACCCCCCGAACTGTTTTGAGATGGGAGATCTTCGTGTTGTGGTAGGCTATAACCCCTGCGGCGATCCAGCGGGGGTTGTGGGGGAGGTCGAGGCGCCTCAGGAGGTAGTCGAAGTGTCTGCTGAAGTTGCTCCCGTACTCGTTTATGAGCTCGAGGAGCTCGTGGTAGGCTATTCCAAAATCGACGGGCATGCCGGCCCTTATCATGTTCTCTATCGCGTTTCGCCTCGCGATCTCCGCCAGCTTGCTCGTGTCGATGAGCGTGTCGTCAAGGTCGAAGAAGACGACCTTTATCATGGCCTCACCCCTTGGAGTTACGGGGTTCGGATATTTAACGGTGATGGTGGGCAAGGTTTATAAAACCGCGGCCCAACCCTCAGCGAGGCGAGACCGGTGGGGCGAGAGATCACCGAGGAGAAGCTCGAGAGGTATTTTAGAATAACCGAGGAGGCGCTCAAGGCCCTCGAAGTTGCAGTTCACGAGAAAAGCCTCCTCCACAGAGTTGCCGAGGATTTTTTGACGATGGCGAGGAGCTATTTTGAGGACGCCAAATACTACTACGAGAGGGGTGATTACGTGACCGCCTTCGCGGCGCTGAACTACGCCCACGGTTTTATCGACGCCGGTGTGAGGCTCGGCGTCTTCAGGGGTGAAGACGACAGGCTCTTTGCCTTCGGGTGAGGTGAGACCATGGGGGACTACGTCGTTGTGCTCGAGGCCCCGATAATCGTCAAGGACGTGGAAACGAGCGAGGACGCGATAAACGTCGCGGTGAGCAAGGTTGCGAAGGCCCTCAACAAGGAGAACCTCGACTTCGTGAGGGTCGAGATCGGCTACTCCCAGTGTCCCGTCTGCGGCGCCCATTTCGAGAGCGCCTTCGTGATAGGTTCCGTCGGGCTGGTTGGAATATACCTCACGCTCAAGGTCTTCAACGCCCAGAGTATAGAGCACGCCGAGAGGATAGCGAAGGCCGTGGTGGGGAAGGCCCTCAAGAGGGTTCCACTCAAGGTTTTTGAAATAAGGGAGCTGGAAGAGGAGAACGGCAACGGCCTTGAGGTTTCGGACGAGTTCGAGTGAGCGGCAACTTTTTATTATCCCCCTCGATTCCACTCCGGGTGAAGGGATTGAAGGTCAGGTTACTCGTGCTCATCCTTCTGCTAACGGCTGGCTTTGCCAGAGGGGCCGTCATGATGGAGGGAACCACCCCTGGACTCGGCTCTTTTATCGCGGTGGACGCTGGTGGAAACGCCATAGTCGCCGCAGGGATCTCCAACGGAACCGGCATCGGCGACTTCGACGTTGTACTCGTCTCATTCAGGGAAGACGGAAAGGTTCTCTGGGAGAAGGCCTACGGCGGGACCGGCAGGGATCTCGTCTCGAGCGTTAAAGTGCTCCCGGACGGCTCAATACTCATCGCCGGCGGAAGCGCCTCCTTCCGGGGGGGCTGGATCTTTCTGGTTGATAAGGAAGGGAACGTGAAGTGGAGCAGGGTATACAACACCGAGATGATCTACTCCGCCGTTCCCTACGGAGGTGGAATTCTCGCCCTCTCCTCCGCCAGCGAGAAGCCCCTCCTGCTCAGGCTGAATTCAGAGGGGCTCGTGGAGAGTGCTTACATCATCAACACCAGCCTCAGGGTCGTCCCCGTCACGATGAGGGTTTTTCCGGGCCAGGGGATTTACATAGCGGGAATCGCCCAGTCCAACGCCACCGGCTCACCTGACTTCTGGCTGGCGAAGGTAGATGCAGACGGAAAGCTGCTCTGGGAGAGGACTTACGGCTTCAGAGGTATGGACAGGCTTTACGACCTGGAAGTCGATGCTAAAGGAGTAACGCTCGTAGGTTACAGTACCATCTCCAACAACAGGACCAACGTCAACCTGCTCGTGATCAGGACGAACCCCGACGGAAGGCTCCTCTGGGCCCGGCTCATCGGGGGTCCGCGCGAGGACTGGGCAAACGCGGTTTCGCTCCTTCCCGATGGAAAGCTGGTCCTCAGCGGCATAACATACTCCGCCCCGACCCCACAGGCGTGGCTTCTCTTCATGGACGAACACGGAACCGTTGGGGAGTCCGTTCTCCTCGGGAGCAGGGGTATTGACTGGATAAGGGCCCTCAAGCCCCTCCCTTCTGGTGAGATAGTCTTCGCGGGCGGACTGAACGGAACGAGCCTCGGTACGGGGAGCTTAGCGAAGTCGAGTTTCTTCCTGGGGATTTTCTCACAAAACGGGAGCTTTACTAACTGCCGCGTCACGGTTCAGAGGCTCGACTTTCCGGTCGAGGGCGTCAATCCCAAAACGTGGGTCCGCTCCGGAGGAAAGCCCGTCCCCGCGAGCGTCTCAGTTCAGGAAGTTACTCCCCGGGTCAAGACGATCAGGGACGGCCTTAAGGCCCTCTGTCCCTCTGAAAACCCGACCACAACGACCACTTCATCCGGGGGCTCGGGCTCCACGACCACTACAGCAACTACAAGCACCACAACTACAACGACAACAACCACGACCGCCGCTACCACAACCACAACAACCACTACCTCCTCAAAGGGCGGCTGGAAGCTCTGCGGGCCCGGGCTTTTGATTGCACTGCCCCTTCTCACGGCGTTCCTGTGGAGGCGAAAGGCATAAACGCCCTTTCCCTATTTTATTGTGGTGAGCCGCTTGAAGGTGTACGTACTCGTCGAGGACTACTCCGGCTACGAGAGCCCCTTCTTGGCCCAGCACGGGGTGAGCTTCCTCATCGAGGCAGATGGAAAGAGAATCCTCTTCGATGCCGGCCAGAGCGCCGAGCCAGTGCTTTACAACATGAAGCTCCTCGGAATAGAGCCCTCCTCGATAGACTATGTCTTCCTGAGCCACTGCCACTACGACCACACCGGCGGGCTCTTGGGAATTTTAAGGGCCATCGGAAGGCGCGTTCCGGTGATAGCGCATCCCTCGATTTTCAGGAGGCACTTCATCACGAGGCCATACCTCCGCGAGGTCGGCGTTCCCTTCAGGCGGGAGGAAGTTGAAGAACTCGCTGAGCTCTACCTCACCGCCGACCCGCTCCCGATAACGGAAAACGTCCTCTCAACCGGCGAGATAGCGGAGAGAGAAAACTTCGAGAGGGCCGAGCTCGAGGTCTACACAATCGAGAACGGAAGGGTCGTTAGGGACGAACTGAGGGACGACATGAGCCTCGTTGCCAAAACGCCGAAAGGCCTCGTGGTTGTGAGCGGCTGCAGTCACGCGGGAATAGTGAGCATAGTGAAGCACGCGACACGATTAACGGGGGAGGAGCGGATTAGGGCCGTTATAGGTGGCTTTCACCTGATTGAGGCGAGCGGGGAAAGGATAAAGAGAACCGTAAAGGAGTTCCAGAGGCTCGGCATTGAGGAGGTCTACACAGGCCACTGCACAGGTTTAAGAGCCGAGGCAGCCTTCCTTGAGGCCTACGGCGAGCGCTTCCACAGGCTCCACTCCGGAATGGTCATCGAGCTCTGAGCTCCTCAAGGCCGAGGGCTAACTTCACCGCCTTTTCCGCTATGACGTCCATGGGGTCGATTAGGGGAACGCTCAAATCCTCTGGCCTGAGCGCAACGCTGACCTCAGTACAGCCGGCTATTATCCCCTCCACCCTCTTTTCGAGCTTCTTCGCGACCTTCAGGAGCAGTTCCCGGCCCAGTTCGAGGTTTCCGGCCTTTACCCCCTCGTAGATGCCCCTCATGACGAGCCTCTGATCGTTCTTCCCGGGCACGGCTATGCTTATTCCCCTCTTCAAAAGGGCACGGTGGTAGACCAGGCCCTTAACCGTTCCGTCCGTCGCGAGGAGGCCCACCTTCCTGAGGCCCATCTCCTTCACGCGCTCAGCCGTTTCCTCGACCATGCTCACGAGGGGAATTCTTATCGCCCTCTGGATCGTTTCTGCGAAGAAATGTGCCGTGTTGCAGGGCATTATGATAAAGTCCGCGCCCCAGCTCTCGAGCTTTTTCGCGCTGTCGATGAGCTCGGGCCTTGGATCCGGGCCTTTACCGAGGATGAAGGCGGTTCTGTCGGGTATCTTCGGGTTGTTGTAGATGATGATCCTCGGATGGTCCTGATCCCGCTTTGCAGGCGTTTTCACCACTATCCTCCGGAAGAGTTCCGCAGTCGCGAGCGGGCCCATGCCGCCGAGGATGCCGATCGTTCTCTCCATTTTCGTCCCACCAATGTGGATTGCGCCGGGAGAAATTAAGCTTTTCCAAAACCCTTTTTAACTCCATAGCGTACGGAACACGGTGGTATCATGGGAGTGAGTGTCATCAGGCTTCTCAATGATATCAGAGAGATGCGGAAGAAGCTCGATGAAATTGAAGAGGAGCTTCTGAGGCTAATAGCCGAGTCTGAGGAGCCTGAGATCGTGAACGAGGAACTTTACGAGGAACTCCTCAGGAAAGCAGAGGAACTTAGGAAAAACCCAGAGAAAGGCATGAGCCTTGAGGAGGCCCTCAGGGAGCTTGAGGCATGAGGTGATTGAATGCCCTTTCAGGTTGTGGTGGACAGGAATGTCATCAGGAACGCCAAGAAATACCTGAAAGAGAGCCAGAGGAAAAAGCTCTCGGAGTTCTTAAGGGTTCTGGAGCACAACCCTTTTCCCAAACCTCCCTTTGATGTAAAGCCAGTGAAAGGAACCAAAAGCCGTCACACCAATACGTATCGGTTTCGGATTGGGGACTACCGCCTTTTCTACACGGTCTACTGGGAGGAAAAAGTGATAGTGGTAACGGACCTAAGACCCCGGGAAAGTGCCTATCGTTAATCCAGCCACACCGAGTCGTCTCCGCGGTAGTTCAGCTTAACCACGAAGAGCCTGAAGGGCTCGTCGCGCTCGTTGATCACCCAGTGAACAGTTCTCGGCTTGACGAGGAATATATCGCCCGGCCTCGCGAGGTACTCCTCATCGCCGATGCCGAGCCTTGCCTCGCCGCTCAGTATGCAGAACAGCTCGTACTGGTGCAGGTGGTAGTGCCTCCCGACCGTCTGCCCGGGCTTGATCTCCACTATCTGGGCGTAGCTGTTCTCGGGCAGTTCTCCCTCAAAGAGGGGCAGCTTCCTGTACGTCCCCCTGTCTATGAGGTTTTTGATCTCGGCCTTCATGCACAAAGCTACGCGGTGGAGATTAAAAGGTTTGAGCTACCTTTTTAAGCCAACTTTCTCCCCTTTAGCGGGGGGTCGCTATGACCGTGAAGGTCCGCTTTGACAAGGAAGTGAGAGACTACGCGAAGGGCGAGAAGGTTAAGGACTCAATCTTAAAGCTCACCGAGACGGCTTTAGCCCAGGCCCTTGAGAACTTCCACAGGAGAATGATTGTAATCGAGGGCGATACACTGAGGAAGGCCGAGTTGGCCGGAATACTCGCGGGGGCCTCCGCGAGGGTTCTGAGCGGAATTTTGGAAGAGCTCATGAAGAAGCGCCTCCGCGACGAGAGCGAGGATAAAATAGAGGTCCTCTACGCCACCGACGCGCTCGGCGAGGAGACCTTCGGCAGAAAGCGCTACGAGGCCTTCAGGAAGCACTTCGACGTCTTGGCTGGCTCAAACGTCGAGGTAAAGGCCGTTACCTTCAAGCACACCCGCGACATCCTCGGAAGGACCTACGATTTGCTCATCCTCGATATGAGCTACGACTACTCGCCGAACGACCTCGGAAGGATTATCGAGACCGTTCGTGGTGGAGGGCTGATTTTCATACTGGCTCACCCCTTCGAGAAGTGGAAGAACATGTGGACGGGCTTTCACAAGAGCCTTGTAACGCCCCCCTACACCATAGACGACGTCAAGAAGCGCTTCAATAGAAGGCTCATCAGGAAGTTCACGGAGCACGATGGAATTTACATCATCACCGAGGGCGGAAAGGCCAGGAAAAAGCCGAAGAGGAGCAAGAGCCAGGCGAGGATTAAAGCGAGAAAGGGAGTTCCTATCCCGGAGGAGACTCTCTTCCCGAAGGAGCTCTACGAGATGGCCCTAACCGAGGGCCAGGTCGAGGTTTTGAAGGCCTTCGAGGAGCTGGTCGAGGGCGGAATGCTCGTTCTGACGGCAGATAGGGGAAGGGGCAAGAGCGTTTCCGTCGGAATCGGCGCGATAGGTTTAGCTTTGGCCCTAAAGAAGAGGACGAGAATCGTCGTTACCGCCCCCGAGCTTGAGAACGTTCAGGCCCTGTTCCGCTTCGCCAAGAGGGCTTTGGAAAGGCTCGGCTTCAAGCCCTACGTCGTTGAAGAGCGCGGGCTGATAAAGGAGCTCTACGCGAGGAAAATCGGCCTCCGCTATTACCCGCCGGCCGATGGTTACAAGAAGAGCGCAGACCTCTACATTCTCGACGAAGCGGCAGGAATCCACGTCCCGATACTCCACAAGTACCTCAACAAGGAGCGCGTCGTTTACTCCTCAACGATTCACGGCTACGAGGGAGCGGGAAGGGGCTTCTCGGTGAAGTTCCTCAAGAGGGCGAGGGAGAAGAGGGAGTTTAAGGAGCTCCACATGGACGAGCCGATTCGCTATGCGGAAAACGACCCGATTGAACGGTGGCTCTTCGACGTTCTCCTGCTCGATGCCGAGCCTGTGGAGCTCACCGAGGAGGACTTCGAGCTGATTGAGAAGAAGGAGGTCTATCTGGAAGAGCCCGACCTCGACGACTGGTTCGAGAACGACCGGGAGGACCTCAGAAACTTCGTTGGAATCTATATCTTAGCGCACTACCGCAACAGGCCGAGCGACGTGGCTTTACTCGCTGATGCTCCACACCACGAGGCCCGCGTGCTCAGGCTCAAGAACGGCAAGATAGTGACGGCGATACAGATTGCCAAGGAAGGAGGAATCCCGAAGAAAGTAATAGAGAAGATGGCCAAGGGCTACAAGCCTCGCGGAAACATAATCCCGGACATGATGGTCAAGCACCATTATTTGAAGGAGTTCGCGAAGCTGAAGGGTTACAGGATAGTGAGGATAGCAACCCACCCGGACGCGATGGACAGAGGCCTGGGAAGCAAGGCACTGGAGCTCCTTGAGAAGGAGGCTCGCGAAAAGGGCCTCGACTGGATTGGTTCGGGATTTGGCGCGAGTGAGGAACTCGTCCGCTTCTGGGTCAGGAACGGCTTCGCGGTGGTTCACCTCAGCCCCGCGAGGAACCCGGTCAGCGGTGAGTTCACCGCTATAGTCCTCAAGCCGATAAGCGAGAGGGCCAAGAAGCTAATCAAGAAGGCCAACGACGAGTTCAGGATAAGGCTCACCGAGTGGCTCGGAGACACGCACAGGGAGCTCGAGCCAGAGATAGCGCGCTGGCTCTTTGAGACGCCCTTCGGCGAGGCCGTTGATTATCCGGTTCACCTCACGGAGATTCAGAAGAAGAGGCTTGATGCCTTCACGGGCAAGGTCCTGACCTACGATACCGTGGTCGATGCGGTGAAGCCGATAGTGAAGCTCTACTTCCTCGACGGCTGGATGAAGCCCTACCTCGACGAGAGGCAGATAAGGCTCCTCATCTACCGCGTTCTCCAGGCCCACAGCTGGGAGGAGACGGCGAAGCTCATAGACAGAACCGAGACCTTCACAATGATTGAGGTGCGCGACATCATAAGGGGCCTCTGGTACTACTACAAGCGCCTGCTGAAGGCATGAATAGCTTTTTAACTCCCTTCCCTCTATTCCCCGTGTAACAGCGGTGTCCCCGGTGTTCCCCATGAGCGGCAAGTGGGAGAAGATAGTATCGATGACGAAGAGCGGCATAAGGATCATCGGCCAGATGAAGAGCAAGATATCGCGCGGCAAGAGAATAGCCCTCCTGATAGACGGCCCCAACATGCTGAGGAAAGAACTCGGCGTCAAGCTCGAGGATCTCGTGGAAGTCCTCTCCGAGATCGGGGACATCCGCGTTGCGAAGGTCGTTCTCAACCAGTACGCCCCTCAGGGGCTCATAGAGGCCGTTTCAAATCAGGGTTTCGAGCCGATGATAGTCTCGGGCGAGACGGGAGTTAAGTTAGCTGTCGAGGCGATGAAGGAGATCTACAACCCCCACATCGACGTCATAGCCATAGCCACGAGGAACGCTGAGTTCCTGCCCGTCATACTCAAGGCCAAGGAGAAGGGCAAGGAAACGGTTGTTATAGGCGTTGAGCCCGGCTTTTCGGTTGCTCTGAAGCACGCGGCAGACTACGCCATAGTTCTCGGCGGTGAGGAGGATGAGGAATAGCCTCTTCAGGATACTCAAGAGGGGCGAGAAGGAGGAGGAACAGCCCAAGAAGAGGATCGGCCTCATCATAGACGGCCCCAACATACTGCGAAAGGAGTTCGGCATAAAGCTCGAGGACATAATCGAGGCCCTCAACAGGATCGGGAGCGTCAGGATAGCCAAGGTGATACTGAACCAGTACGCCCCCCAGGGGCTCGTTGAGGCGATAGTGAACCAGGGGCTCGAGCCGGTCATCGTTGCCGGCGACACCGACGTCAGGGTCGCGATCGAGACGATGGAGATGATCTACACCGCCGACGTGGACGTCATAGCCCTCGCCTCCCGCGACGCGGATTTTCTGCCCCTCATAATAGAGGCGAAGAGGCGCGGAAAGGAGACCGTGGTTATAGGCGTTGAGCCCGGCTTTTCCGTTGCCCTCCAGAACGCCGCCGATTACGTCATCAAGATGACGCCCTCGCGGAAGACCGAAAACGAGGAAGCCCGGTGATGACAATGGAATCAATGATCGTCGTTCTCGGAGCCTTTGCGGTAGGCCTGGTTCTCCTGATAAAGGGGAGCGACCTCTTCATAGAGGCCGCTGCGAGGGTTGCGAAGGGCTTTGGCGTGAGCGAGTTCATAATAGCCCTCGTCCTCGCGAGCGTCGCCACCACCCTGCCAGAGGTCACGGTCTCGGCTTTAGCCGCCCTCAGGGGGAGCAGCGACATAGCCCTGGGCAACGCCATCGGGAGTGCTCTCGCCAATATAGCCCTCATCCTCGGCGTCGCCTCGATGATACTCCCCCTCGACGTGGATGAAACCTCGTGGAAGCACTCCGTTTTCCTGGTGGCGATAACGGCGTACGTTTCACTCCTCATGCTCGACGGCACGATCGGAAGGCTCGACGGTCTGAGCCTCATCCTCATCTACTTCGGCTTCCTCTACTACCTCTACCGCGAGCACATGAGCCTTGAGGCCATCGAAGCGGAGAGGGGCAATCCAAAGAGGGACGTCCTCATACTCCTTGGCTCTGGCCTGCTCGTCGTCGTCGGCGCGAAGCTCGTCGTCAACAGCGCCGTCGAGATAGCCAGGGCCGCGGGGATTTCAGAGGTCGTCATAGGCCTGACCCTCGTTTCCATCGGAACCTCCCTGCCCGAGTTCACGAACGCGGTTATGGCAGCCATAAAGCGTCTCCCCAACATAAGCGTGGGCAACATAATCGGCGCCGACATACTGGACATCCTCATGGTTATAGGCATAGCCTCGCTCATAAGGCCGATAAAGGTCGATCCCGAGATCCTCCACAGAACGGTCCCGCTGACCCTCCTCGTGATGCTAATCCTGACCTTTTCCTTGAGAAGGAACAACCGCGTTGGAAGAAAGACCGGCCTCGTCTTCCTGACGATCTACGCGATCTTCCTCTACATCTCCTTCTCGGGCTGAACGCTACCCTTTTAAATTCCCCCTCCCAGTCGGAGGCCATGAGGGTAGTTCTCGTTGACGGTTACACCGACGAGCCTGCCGGTCTGGGCGTTCCGCCATACCTCGGGATCTATCCGAGATACGCCTACGGTGCGATAAAAAAAGCCAAGAAGGACGCTCGGGTGTTCTACCTAACGATAGACGACCTGAGGGCAACTTTTCTCGGTGAGAGGGGAATAGAGACGAGGAACAAAACTCCGAACTTTCCAAGGGTCAGGGAGATCCTGGAGAGGGCGGATTTGCTGGTTTACATCGGCGGCCTCCACACGCCCGGAAAATACCTCTCCGCCGTCCCGGGGAGCGTTGAAGAGGTGGCGCGCTTCATAAGGGATTTGAAAGCCACCAAAATCCTCGGCGGACCGGCCTTCATGGGCTCGGCCTCGATGGGCGGCGTTAAGATCACGAGCAAGGAACTCCAGCTTGCCGAGAGCGTTTTCGATCACGTCGTCTACGGCGATCTGGAGGCTTTCCTCTTCGACTACCTGACCAGCCCAAAGGACGCCGACCCCTTCCGCTTCAGGACCTATGCGGAGCTGAGGGATTACGCAATCCTCGGAGCGGAGGTCGTGAAACAGTTTCCCGACTTCCCTGACTTCGTCATCGTCGAAGTTGAAACCCAGCGCGGCTGTCCGAAGGCGATGGGCATAGGCGGCTGTTCCTTCTGCACCGAGCCGGTGAGGTACCGAAAAGTTGAAGACCGGCCGGTTGAGGACGTCGTGGCCGAGGTGAAGGCCCTATACGGGCTTGGCGTGAGACACTTCCGCGTTGGAAGGCAGAGCTGCATATTCTCCTACATGGCGAGGCCGAACGGTCGCGTGCCGGTTCCCAACCCCGAGGCAATAGAGAGGCTCTTCGCTGGAATCCGCTCTGTTGCGCCGGAAGTAAAAACGCTCCACGTGGACAACGCGAATCCGGCCGTCATAGCGAACTACCCGGAAGAGAGCGTGAGAATCGCGAAGGCGCTCATAAAGTACGGAACGCCGGGCAACGTCGTTGCTTTCGGCCTCGAGAGCGCGGATCCGAAGGTGGCAAAGCTGAACAACCTGAACGCAACCGCCGAGGAAACCTACGAGGCAGTGAAAATCCTCAACGAGGTCGGCGCGAGGAGGGGCTACAACGGCATGCCGTGGCTTTTGCCCGGAATAAACATTATCTTCGGCCTGCCGGGCGAGACGAAGAAAAGCTACGAGATAACCTTCCAGTTCCTCAAGAGACTCCTCGACGATGGGCTGATGGTCAGGAGGATAAACATCCGTCAGGTGGTGGTCTTTCCGGGAACGCCGCTCTGGCACATGAGGAGCAAGGTCAAGACGGAAAAGCACAAGCGCTTAATCCAGCACTACAGGCACAAGATAAGGCACGAGATCGATCTGCCCATGCTCAAGAGGGTCGTCCCCGTTGGGACGGTGCTGAGGGATGTTCGAGCGGAGGTCTTCGACAACGGGCTGACCTACGGGAGGCAGATAGGCAGCTATCCACTCATCGTGGGCATTCCCAAGGAAATTCCCCTCAACCGATTCTACGACGTCCTCATAGTGGACCACGGCTTCAGGAGCATAACCGGGGTTCCGGTTCCGATAAACGTGAACCGCGAGAGTCCGAAGGTTCTGGGCCTCATCCCCGGGATTAGCAGGAAAACCGCCGTAAGGATACTCGCGAAAAGGCCCTTCAGGAGCAGGGAAGAGTTCTTTGAGGCCGTTGGTCCGGGAGTGAGGGAAGTTTTAAAGGATCTCGTGGAACTCTAACCGGTGATCGCGATGGAGCAGAGGACTCACGAGCTTGCATCGGAGAGGCTCGTTGGGAGGCCCCTGAAGATCGAGCCCGGGAAAGCCGAGGTCGAGCTTTTAACGACCGACGAGATAGCGGTTGACGAGTACGGCCTCGTTCACGGCGGTTTCACCTTTGGTCTGGCCGACTACGCGGCCATGCTCGCGGTCAACGAGCCCACCGTCGTGCTTGGAAAAGCCGAGGTGAGGTTCCTCAAGCCCGTTAAGGCCGGTGAAAAGCTGATCGCGAGGGCCGAGGTTGCCGAGGATCTCGGGAGAAAAAAGATCGTGAGGGCGGAGGTTCTGAACGAGAGGGGAGAGAGGGTCTTAGAGGGTACCTTCCACTGCTACGTTCTTGAGAGGCACGTCCTGGAAAGGGGAAACTAAACAAGGTTCCTCTCCCTCAAAACCTTTTCCATCCTGTCCATCGCTTCTTCAAGCTTCTCGTAGGCCGTTGCATAGCTTATCCTTATGTAGCCCTCGCCGGCCTTTCCGAAGGCCGAGCCCGGAACGACGGCAACCTTCGCCTCCTTAAGCATGAGCTCGCTGAACTCTTTGTCGGTTAAGCCCGTGTCCCTGATCCTCGGGAAGATGTAGAATGCCCCCTTGGGCTTCACCGTTGGGAGGCCCATCTCGTTGAGGCGCTTCCAGACGAGGTTCCTCCTCCTGTCGTACTCGGTTCTCATTTCCTCAACGGCTTTCCAGCTCCTCTCGTCCTCGAGGGCCTTGGCAGCCGCATACTGGATGAACGTAACCGGACAGGTGGCGTTGTACATCTGGAAGCGGGTCATCTTCTCGATTATCCACGCTGGAGCCGCGACGAAGCCGAGACGCCAGCCGGTCATGGCGAAGGTCTTGGAGAAGCCGTTTATCGTTATCGTCCTCTCGAACATGCCGTCGAGCGAGGCTATGCTGTGGTTCCTCGCGCCATCGTAGACGAAGTGCTCGTAAACCTCGTCGCTGAAGACGATGAGGTCGTGCTCGACCGCGAAGTCCGCGATCTCCTCAAGGTCCTTCTTGGTCAGAACCGCACCGGTCGGGTTGTTGGGGGTGTTTATGATGAGCGCCCTCGTTCTGTCGCTCACGTGCTTCTCGAGGTCGTCAACGGAAAGGCGGAACTCGTTCTCCTCGTAGGTCGGGACCTCAACCGGCTTTCCGCCGGCGAGAATAACGGCCGGGGCGTAGCTAACGAACATCGGGCCCGGGATGAGGACTTCCTCACCGTCCCTTAGAAAGGTCGCCAGGCCCATCAGGAAGGCCTGATTCGCCCCAACGAGGATCATTATCTCGTCCTTTGGATCGGCCTCGATGCCGTTCTGCCTTTTGAGCTTCCTCGCAACGGCCTTCCTCAGCATCGGCAGGCCCGCGTTCGGACCGTAATGGGTATAGCCCTTATCGAGGGCCTCCTTGGCGTACTCCTTTATGTGCCCGGGCGTGTCAAAGTCCGGTTCGCCGATTCCGAGAGAAATGACATCTTCCATACCCGCGGCCAGGTCGAAGAGCTTCCTGATCTCAGAAGGGTTAACCAGCTCGAGTCTGTCGCTCAGCGCCATGAGCATCACCGCTCTACCTTCGCGGCGATGTTTATAATCTTACCTCACCGAAAAGATGAACATCGAAGTGCTTTTATGTACCTCAGGGCTCACCCTCTCATTATCGCCTCGAGTTTCCTGCAGAGGTTCAGGTGGAACAGGAATCTCTGGAAAAGCTCATCATCCCGGAACAGGAGCTTGAGCTCGTTGAGCTTCCTCTTTCCACCAAACTCGCCGTACACTATCGTCCCGTTGAGGTCTATAACGCCAAAAACAGCCGCCAGGTTGAAGATGAGCGTCCTCAGCTGGTACGCCGAGACCTCGTGCGTTCCAAGGGGCCCCGTGGGGTATTCGAAGAGGAAGTACTCGAGGCCCTCCATCCGGGCAACGTCCGTTATCGCCAGATCCGCCGTCAGGAAGACGAGCAGAGAGGGACTCATCTCGTCGAAGTGCTTGAGGGTCTTCACGATAACCTCGTCGTTGTTGTGGCCGCTCCCGTACCTCTCGGCGATTATTATCCTGTCCCTCAGGGCCTCGAACTCCTTGAGGGCTATGTAGGCAGCTTTTCTGGCCTTCTTGGTCCTTCTGTTGGAGAGCTCCCGGAGGAGGTGGCCGTTCTTCACCTCGCGCGAGATCTCGATGAGCTGCTGGTGCCTGTACTTATAGTTCATCGCGGCCTCGATCTCGTTCTTGACGTCCTCTGCAACGACGATCTGGTAACCATCGAGCGGCCGGTAGGAGGATATGAAGCGGTGGTAGAAGAGGTTCGTGTCGGGGGCGAAGGAAACGCCCTTGCGCAGAACGCGGTACACCTCGAGCATGTGGGCGAACTCCTCTATGTTGTCGTATGTCACGATGCCCGACGAGATGAACGTTTCGTAGAAGTCCGAGTACGTGGGAAGCTCCGGGTGCCTGCCCCTGAAGTCGTGCCTCCCCGCGAGGACGCTGAGGGTGTAGCCTTTTTCGCTCTCTCTGGCGGAGAAGAGGGGTATCTCGTAAAGGGGATAGCTCACGGTGATCCCGTTTTTCTGAAGGAGGTTTATCAGTATCTGGAGCTCGGGCTTCTCAATCACGACCTCGATCATCGCCATCACCGAGGAAGTTCTTGAGCCTCTGCATGTGAAGCGGCAGCATCATGTAGGGCCTGTTCGGAAAGGCCACGTCGAGCAGCGCCATGTAGAGGATCTCCCTCAGGTTGCAGTTTCTGCTCTGGACTATCGCCGCCGCGACGAGGGCCTTCCTTCCGGAGGTCATGTTGAGGATCACGTCTTCGCCGTTTATCCTTGAGAAGAGCTCGCGGAAAACCCTCTCCGCCATCAGGAAGTCGTCGTCCTCTATAACCCTCGTCTCTATCGCCGGCTCGAAGCCGTAAGCCCTTGAGATCTCCCTCAGGGCCTCGACTATCTTCGGGAGGTGGCGAGAGTACCTCCTCTCCGTCACAACGTAAACGGCCCTCGGCCGCTCACCCCTCATGACCGAGGCGTAGTAGGTGTTCACGAGGGCCCAGGGCGTTCTTCCGAGCAAAGCCACGTGGACGGTCATAACACCACCTACTCAACCATTATCAGGCCGTAGAGAACGCTCTCCGAGAAGTCTATCTCGACGAGGGAGCTCAGCTCCACGCCGATGGCGTCTACGCTGGGCCTGACCTTCTCGGGCATCCTGCAGGGTTCGCCCCTCTCGAAGGGACAATCCGGGCAGAGGTTGCAGTTTCCGGGGAAGAGGGCCATCGCGTATAGCTTTCCCTGCCGGAAGAGCTCCCGCTCTCTGTCGAGAAGCCAGAGGATGGCCCTTCTCTTCTCGTTCTCGAAATCCTTCATGTCGATCTCGAACTTCACGAGGATGGCGCGCTCGAAGGCTCCTATCCAGTCCCTCGCTTCCCTCCAATCGGGTACGTGCGGGGGACAGCTCGGCCTTTTACCGTACATCGGGCAGGCTTTACACTTCCACACCGGCCGCGGTGAGACCCTTATGTCTTTAGCTGGAACTTCCCTCTCCCAGAGCACCCGCATAATTAAAGAAACGGTGACGGCTTTTTAACCTTTCAGAAGGGGGGCGTTTGGGCTGTCGCCCCCCTGGGGGTCCCGACGTCATCGCAACCCAATACTCGTCGGGCACTGAAACTTGGATTTTCCCGATAAAAGCCTTTCCTACCAAACCCTTATAACCCGTTCACCGCTCCAGGAATCGGTGCGCGAGATGGTTGGTACCGTGAGCAGAATAGTCCGTTTCGATGACGAGGAAACCTTCATAAACGATCTCGACCTCGCGCTGGAGGCGTTCTCATACCTGGCCAGCAAATACGGCCACAACCCCATCGAGGGCGTCGTCCTCTGGGACCAGCTCGGGATAAGGGACGACGAGGGAATGAAGGTCTTCCGCGTCGGCGAGTTCCCCTTCGTGGAGGGCCTGCTCAAGCTCGACCTTGAGAGACTACGGATCCTCGAGAGGTATTTCGACGAGATGGAGTCCAAGTGGGCCGAGCTGAGCGTGGAGGATATAGCGAACTACGTCGACCTCATGAACGGGGCCCTTGGTGAGGAGAGGGTTTACTACGACGCCTACTCCCTCGGGCTCGACAGGGGCACGGCCTACATCATACTGAACCTCGTCTCGCTCAACTACCTGGAGGGCGTCCTTGAGGGGAAGGACCGGGAGGTCTTCGAGGAAGCGGTTGGCCTGCTCCTCAAGTACCTCTGACATAATCGCACAATTCGGCAATTGAGTTATTATGCAATCACATAATGAGGTGATCGTGGTGCTCTTCAAGAAGCGCGGAACCTTCACGGAGGAGGACGCGAGAAAAGTGATCGAGTGGATGAGCGCCCATCCGGAGGAGAGGGAGCTCATAGTGATGGCCGAAGCGGTCACGCCCGGGGCGAAAAGAAGGCTCTGGGACTACGCGAGGGCGGTTCGGCTCATGGCGGATTTCACGGGCGAGGAGAGGGAAGTCAGGGTTGAGATCCTCGAGGGCTACGTGAGCGAGAAGGTGAAGGGCATTGAACTCTGAGACCTTTGAGTGGGCGTCTTTTTTCAAATTTTGCCCGTAATTGCACGGGAAGTCTTAAATATCGGCACCGTCATAAAGATCTGTGGCGGTGTAAGAATGGGTTTTGGGAGGGGGCCATTCATAGCGGGCCTTTTGATGCTGCTCCTTCTGGGTTCCGCTGCACTGGGTCACGTGATGCCGTCCCATGCGGAAGACACGGCTTCAAACGCGGCGGATCCCGGGAACCTTGAGATGCCCCCGATCGGAGGCAACTGGACGGCGCTAAAGGTGTACGTAGGGAACGTAACAAAGGAAAGCGACGGAATACTCGTCGAGGTTTACGTAAAAAACGAAGGCTCCGAACCCGTGACATTTTACTGCGGGGAGCCGATGCTGTTCGTTGAAGTCAGAGACGCCAACGGCACTCAGCTGGGGATATACCCCAACATCGTGGTTGATGTTCTCATAAGGGCAACGCTGGGCCCGGGTAGGATCCACAGGGAGAGGGTTAAGTTGAAACTGCCCGGAGGGGAGTACAGGATACGGGCGTTTGCCGAGCTGTCCTTTGATGCCCATTACAGGGACTCGTTCAAGATATGGTCAGAGCCTCTAACGGTTTCGGTATAGTGGATTTCCAGTTTTTTATTTCTCGCCCGATGACTCCAACAAGTCCGCGAGAGCCGGAGCCAAATCCTTAAAACCCCGGTCGGGTAGTTCAATCCATGAGAGTCATAATGGCCGAGGTCTTCAACAGCTGGCAGGGCGAAGGGGGGAGCGTTGAAGGCTCTGCCTTCGGGAGGAGGCAGATTTTTATTAGATTTGCCGGTTGCGACCTTAACTGTGCCTGGTGCGACTCCCGCGAGTACATCGATGCCTCCCGCGTTTCCCGCTGGAGGTATGAGGTGGAGCCCTTCACGGGGAAGTTCGAGTACAGGCCAAACCCCGCTTCGCTCGATGAGGTCGTTGAAGCCGTTACTCGCCTCGACACGGGCGATATACACTCGATAAGCTACACCGGGGGAGAGCCGACCCTCCAGGTGAAGCCGCTCAAGGCTCTCATGGAAGAGATGAAAAGCCTCGGCTTCGACAACTTCCTCGAAACCCACGGGGGTTTGCCTGAACTCATCAGGGAAGTGGCTCATCTCACCGATTACGCGAGCGTTGATATAAAGGACGAGACCGCTAAAGCTACCGAGGACTGGCGCTCCCTGGTTCTCCGCGAGGTCGAGAGCATAAGGATTCTGAAGGAAGCCGGGGCCAAAGTTTACGCCAAGCTGGTCGTTACGTCGGAGACAAAGCTCGAAAACGTCCGCTGGTACGCCGAGCTGTTAAGGGGCCTCGCCCCGCTCGTAATCCAGCCGAGGGAGCCGATCGAGATCGGCCAGGAAAAGCTTATGGAGCTCTACCGCGAGGCCGCTTTGATCCTCGGTCGGAAGAACGTCGGGCTGAGCTTCCAGGTTCACAAGTACCTGAACGTCCTGTGAGGTGGTGGCTTTGCTCTACGTTGAGATACTGGGCAACCTGCCGAAGATGGCGAGGGACGAGGTAAGGGCCATGCTCGAACTCGGGGAAGGGAAGGTAATCGGCCAGGACTACCTCTTCCTGAAGGTTGACGCTTCCGAGAGGGCCTTTCCGTTCCTCAACCGCCTCGGCCTCGCCCACGAGTACGGTCGGCTTTTGGTGGAGGCTAATTCCGTTGAGGATCTCCTGAAGAAGGCCTGTGAGATCGAGTGGCCGATTCGCGGTTCTTTCAAGGTCGATACTGAAACGATGGCCAACTGCCGCTTTAACGTTCTCGACCTCCCGAGGAAGCTCGGGGCGGTGATTCACTCCCAGGGCTTTCGCGTGAACCTGTCGAGGCCCGACACAGTCGTGAGGGTTTACTGCGGCGAGAGGCTCTACGCTGGAATAAGGCTCCGCTTCTTTGACCCCAAGGACTTCGAGA
Organism: Thermococcus sp. AM4; assembly: GCF_000151205.2. NCBI lineage: Archaea > Methanobacteriati > Methanobacteriota > Thermococci > Thermococcales > Thermococcaceae > Thermococcus > Thermococcus sp. AM4. The sequence continues at coordinate 620,596 of NC_016051.1, read as the reverse complement.
GGAGAAAGGCCCACCACAGGCCCTTTTTCCGGCCTATTTCACTCCACCCGAGGGTCTCGCGCGCGCTGGTGAACCTGACGAAGGCGAGGAAAGAGCTCCTCGATCCAATGATGGGCGCCGGCGGAATACTGATCGAGGCGGGCCTGCTCGGGCTCAAGGTTTACGGCGTCGATATAAAGCCGGAGATGGTCGAAGGGGCCGAGATGAACCTCAGGCACTACGGCGTGAAGGATTTCGAGCTCAGGCTCGGCGACGCGACGAGGCTTGAGGAGCTCTTCCCCGGAAAGGAGTTCGAGGCGGTAGCAACAGACCCGCCCTACGGAACCGCTGCGACGCTCGCGGGGAGGAAGAGGGAAGAGCTTTACAGGAAGGTGCTGGAGAGCGTTTACCGCGTTCTGAGGCCCGGAGGACGGCTCGCGATAGCGTTCCCCGTGAGCTTTGATGGCAGGGAAGAAGCTGAAAGGCTCGGCTTCAAAACGCTCGGGAGGTACTACCAGAGGGTTCACAAGAGCCTTGAGAGGTACTTCTACGTGTTTGAAAAACGAACTTAGAAAGCTTTTTACGCCGAAAACCGTAACCCCTACAGGTGATGTCCTTGACGAAACTCGAAGTATCCCTCGGCGAGTTTATAGAGGGCTTGAAGCCCGGTGAAGACGTTCTCGTCGAGTACTCCTCGACGGCGCCGGTTCACATCCTTTTCTACCGGTTCCTCAGGACCCTCAATGACATTGGAAGGCCCTTCATGATCCTCGATGAGCTCGATCAGCTCCACGTTCTCAGGACTCACCTCGGAATAATGGGGCTTGACGCTGGCGTTATCGACAACGCCAAGGTAGTGAAGATGGGCGGGATAATAGAGACCGGCTCTGTCGTCGGAAAGGTTGACTTGGCCAAAGAACCTCCCGTCAGAAAGAAGCACTACGAGGCCATACTGGCCGGGATCGGCGAGGAGAAGGGCTTCCGGCTCATAGTGGGGTTTGAAAAGGTGCTCGCCAGCTACGAGAACGACCCCCGCGAGAAGGAGCGCATCTTCGGCTATCTCGTCCGCCCCCACCTCGGAAACCCCGAGAGGGTAACCGTCTACTTCGTGAACAGGGACCTGATCTCCGAGAGAACCCTAAACGAGCTGAGGGAGCACTGCACGAGGGTTCTGAGCCTGACCTTCGATGGAAAGTCCCGCTTGAGGGTTCTGAAGTCGCTGGACATCGAAGAATACGGGGCCGAGGTAGTGTTCTGAGGGTTGTGCGGCACCCGGCCGTTCAACCACCAGGGGGTGCATGGCTGACGAAGGCCGGGCACCGCACGAGAAGAGACTACGCTCCTGAAACTTATAACGTTTTTCGGTCCAAGAAGGGGAAAGAAGGAAAAGCCTCACTCCCTGAGCGGGAGACCGTGGTCGAAGGAGTAGTAGACCTTCTGGAACTCGGCGCGGAAGCCGTAGACGTCCCTCTTGACCTTGGCCGGGTCCTCCTTGTCGATGAGGACGCGGCGGATGAACCTGGCAATCTCCTTCATGTCGTCCTCGAACATTCCAACCCTCGTCATCTCCTGGACGCCTATGCGCAGACCGCTCGGCTCGTTGACCTTCTCAAGCGGGTCCCAGGGCAGGAGGTTCTTGTTGAGGATTATGCCGGCCTCTTCAAGGAGCGGTGCCGCCCAGCCTCCGGCAGCGGGGTGGAGGTCTGAAACATCGACGATGACCTGGTGGCTCTCGGTGTAGCCCCTGTCCTCGCCGATGACCTTGAAGCCCTCCTCAGCTAAGGCCTCAGCTAAGGCCTTCGCGTTCTTGACTATCTGGGCGGCGTACTTCTCACCGTACTCGAGCATCTCGGCCGCGGTTAGGGTCTTTCCGGCCATGTGGTGGAGGTGGTGGTTGCTAAGAACTCCAGGGAAGATGGCCCACTGGAGCTTGGCTATCTCCTCGGTCTCGCCGAAGCGCTTGTAGATTATGACACCACCCTGCGGTCCGGGGAAGGTCTTGTGGGTCGAGGCGGTCATGACGTCAACGCCCTCGCGGAGCGGGTCCTGGAACTGCTTTCCTGCTATGAGTCCGAGGACGTGGGCGGCATCGTACATGACGTACGCTCCAACTTCCTTGGCAACGGGCGCGAGCTCCTTGACCGGGTGCGGGAACGGGAAGAGCGAGCCGCCGAAGACGACTATCTTGGGCTCGAGCTCGCGGATAAGCTTCTCGGCCTTGTCAACGTCGATGTTAAAGGCCTCGTTGTCGAAGGGCCAGGTGTGAACCTCTAAACCCCTCATTCCAGCCGCTCCGAAGGGCATGTGGCTTATATGCCCGCCGTGGCTGGTGTGAAGGACTATCGCCTTGTCGCCCGGCTGAGTCAGACCGAAGAAGACCGCCTGGTTGGCGTTTGTTCCGGAGATCGGTCTCAAATCGGCAAAATCGCTCTGGAAGAGCTTGGTGAAGAGCTCGACGCCGATGAGCTCGACCTCGTCCACGTACTTACAGCCCTGGTAGTATCTCTGCCTCGGCCAGCCCTCGGCGTACTTGTGCATGAAACCGCTCGCGACGGCCCTTGTGACCGTCGGAGAAGTCACGTTTTCGCTCGCTATGAGGTTTATCGTGTGGGCCCTCCAGTGCTCGTGGTCCTCAATAAAGTTCAGAACCCTGTCGCGGTACTCACGGTAGCTCATGGGAAACACCTCGATTGTGCTTTGGACGACGTGGATATAAACCTTACCACAGCTGTCCACGCGCACAAAAAAGTACATTAATGGGGCCGTTTCCTCCTCAGCCCGTCAACGAGCCAGATGAGTATCGGCAGGATTATGAAGGCCATCATGTCCCCGGTGTCACCGGCGAAGGCCAAGACGTCGGCAAAGTTCTTTACGCCGGCGAAGTATACAATTGCGGGCGGAATGACCGTCAGGCCCCACGCCATCGGCCTCTTGAGCCTGACGAACTCCTCGTTGTTGCTCTGCTGTGCGAGGGCGATTCCGATGTAGCTCGTGGTTATTGCCAGGAGCGGGATGAGGTTGCCGACGATTCTTCCGATGTGCCCGTAGAGGAGCTCAAGGCCCTGCGTGGCTATCTGGGGCGTGTTCCTGCCGAAGGCGAGGAGGAAAGCCACCATGAATATCGCGTAGATGGCCGTGGGGATTATAAAGGCCCAGACGAGGACCTTCCTGGTCTCCTCGTAGCTCCCGAGGCCCTTGTAGACGTCGGGAATTACAGTGTGGCAGCCGAGGGCGAATATTGCGACACCGGTTATGCTGAGGATTCCCGAGAGGTCGGTGTAGAGGCCGTTGCTCAGCTTCGCGTGGGGAACGAGCATGAGCGTAACCGCTATGAAGAGCGCCAGCATGACGTAGCTCATCGCAAGCTCGGTCTTTCCGCTCGCTTCAAGGCCGCGGTAGACGACTATCGAGGCGAGAACCCAGAATATGAAAGCTCCCGCCGTTTCGCTTATCCCGAAGAGGCTTGCGAAGACGCTTCCCATTCCCGCTATGTAAGCTAAGATGGCCCCGAAGCTCATGATGAAGATGCTGACGTACATCAGCCAGCCGCCGGCCTTTCCGAGGACGCGCTGGGCTATGGTGCTCATCTGCGCCCCGCCCATTCCGGCGGAGAATTTGAGAACTATGAGGCCCGTCCAGAGCATGAGGAACATCACGCCGATGAGCACTGCAAGGGCAGGTATGAGGCCGACCTTGCTCGCTGCGTAGGGCAGGCCGAGAACTCCAGCGCCTATCTGCGTCCCCACGAGGATTGCCAGGGCCTCTCCTTGGGTTATGCGCCTCTTCTCGACGCGGATCGTGCTTACCCTCAACCCCCGGATGCACTTCCTCCGCCTGATGTTCTGGATCACTATGAGCTTTTTCCGCCTCTGCGCGGCTATTCTCGCCGAGTAATAGCGACCGTGTGACGTGGTAACCTTTCTCCTCTCAACACCCTCCGAGACCGGCATCTCTCTCACCAGTCCAATGTACGGATGAACACAATTTAAACCCTCCCACGAAAATCTGAAAGAAAATTCAAAAAACGTTCGAAGATGCCGGAACTCTCCGAACGGAATGGGGGAGATCAATCAGGGAATCGAACTGGACCGCCAACGACGACTTCTTTTCCCTTGGGGCGGAGGTTGTAGTTGTTGGCCATGACGTATCCGTAGGCCCCGGCGTTCAGTATGGCTATGTAGTCCCCTTCCTCTATCTTCGGCAGCTCCCTGTCTACCGCAAATATGTCTCCGCTCTCGCAGATGTTCCCGACAACGGTGGCGACCATCTTCTCCTCGCTGGAGACCCTGTTGCAGACCACGATTTCATGATAGTAGTTGTAGAGGGCGGGCGAGTTGAAGACGTTTAAACCCGCGTCAACGCCCACGAAAATCCTCCCGTTCTTCTCCTCAACGGTGTTGACCTGGGCCACCAGAATGCCGGCGTCGCTCACAAGGTAGGTTCCGGGCTCCACGATGACTTTGAGGTCGCCGAAGCCGTACTCCTCCATGTGCTCTTTAACCCGCTGGAAGAACTCGTAAACGGGGAACTCTTCCTCTTCGGCACTGTGGGGAACTCCGTAACCTCCTCCGAGGTCGATAACCTTAAGGGATCCGCCGAAGCGGGCCTCTGCCTTTTCGGCCACCTTGAGGAGGTTGTCCAGCGCCTGGAAGTATCTGGCGATCTTCTCCCCAACCCAGTCCGAGCCAACGTGGTGGTGCAGGCAGTGAAGCTCGAGGCCCTTCTCCTCTATCAGATCAAAGGCCCGGTCAATGGCCTTTCCGGAGATTCCGAACTTGACGGGAATGCTCCCTACCTCGAGCCCGCCGGTTGTGGTCTTCTCAACCCTGCCGATCCCGACGCCGGTGTTTATCCTGAGGCCGACCTTTCGCCCTTCCTCGCCGTTGAAGCGTCTCAGAGAGGAGACGGAGTCGAAGTTTATGAGCACGTTCGTTTTGGCGAGGAATTCAAGGTCACCGTTGCTGAGGGATGTTCCAGTGAATATTATGTCCTCATCCTTGAAGCCGATCTCCCTCGCGAGCTTGACCTCTCCTGGCGAGGTGGCATCTATCCCACCGCCGAGCTCTCTGATCAATCCGAGGACTTCTTTGTTGTTGTTCGCCTTCATCGCGTAGTGTATCCTCCATTCCCTGAACCCGGCTTTCTTGAGGGCATCGGCCATTCTGAGGTAGTTGTCCCGTATTCTGCTCAAGTTGTAAATGTAAACGGGCGTTCCGTGTTTTTCGGCGAGCTCAACGACGTCGTGCTCCCCGATGAAAAGCCTGTTACCAACAGCTCGCAGATGACCGGGTTTCTCCCACCACATTCATCCCACCTCCTCCTTCCGTATGGACATGATGGTGATGGCTCCGATTGTCGTGAGGAGCATCGCCGAGAGAACGTAGTACGCGGTGATGTTCTCCCTCAGGAACTCGTAGAAGGACGTTATGTGCAGCCCCAGAAGAATAGCCCCTTTTCCATCGGAGCCATCGGCGACACCCACTCGAATGCCATCTTAACGTTTAGAACTGGTCAGTTAAAGATTTAAGTTTTGCCTCCCAAAGGGGATCATGCTCTGCGAGGAAGCCGGGAGGATTCTGGCAAAGGCGAAGTTTGCAATAGCCTTCACCGGGGCGGGAATAAGCGCAGAAAGCGGCGTTCCAACCTTTAGAGACGCCAACGGGCTGTGGAGAAACTACAGGCCGGAGGAGCTGGCAACCCCCGAGGCCTTCAGGAGGAATCCCCAACTGGTGTGGGAGTTCTACAAGTGGCGGATGCAGCTCATAGCGAAGGCCAGGCCGAATAAGGCCCATCTCGCCCTCGCGAGGCTCGAGGAGATGGGTATCCTCAAGGCGGTGATAACCCAGAACGTCGATGATTTACACCGCGAGGCCGGGACGAAGAATCTCATCGAGCTTCACGGCAACATCTTCCGGGTCCGCTGCACTTCATGCACCTACCGCGAGAACCTGAAGGAGAGCGGAAGGCTTGAGGAGTTCCTTTCCTCAAGGGATCTTCCGAGGTGCCCCCGCTGCAACTCCCTCCTCCGGCCGGACGTGGTGTGGTTCGGCGAGCCGCTCCCGCAGGATGCACTTGAGAGGGCCTTTGAGCTGGCCTCGCGCGCCGACGTCGTTCTCGTCATAGGCACGAGCGGGGTCGTTTATCCGGCCGCGTACATCCCATACGTCGTTAAGGAGCACGGCGGAAGGGTGATAGAGATAAACCCGAAGAGGAGCGGGATAACGCCGATAGCCGATGTTTTTATTCCCAAGCCCGCTGGGGAGGGGATGGAGAGAATCCTCAAGGCGGTGGAGGTGTTTCTCGGTGCCAAAGGTTCTGGCAATAGGCTTCAGCCGTGAGGAGCTCGACCTCCTGCGGAAGACCCTGGAAGTTCCGGTGGAGTGCGTTTCGAGGGATTGCCTCCAGATGCCGGTCTCAGAGGTCTTTGAGAGTGCTAAGGGCGACGAGTGCCCCTGGCACGAGAGGAAGTTCGTCCTGATGGCGGACGTCGATGGAAGGGCCATCAGGGAGATAATCGGGAAGGTCAAAAAGCTGGGCCTGGGCAGGGTGATCTTCGCGGCCCCCACGGAGGTTTCGATGAAGTGGACGCTCGACGAACTGCTGAAAGAACTGGTTGAGGAGGACGACTACTTCAGGGCCCTGAGCTGGGCAAAGAAGAACGTGAAGAAAGGCCCCTTCCTCGACTTCAAGCCCTGAAGAGCCGGTAGCTCTCCCTGAGGGCCTCGATGACGGGAAGGCTTTCGCCGGCGAAGTAGCTCAGCATGGCTCCCCCGCCAGTCGAGACGTGGCTTATCCCCTTTATGTTGTAGCGGTAGATGCTCGCTATCGAGTGGCCCCCGCCGACGACGCTGAAGGCCCTGCTCTCCCCTATCGCCCTGAAGACACCCACCGTTCCAAGGGCGAACTCCTCGCGCTCGAAAACTCCCATCGGGCCGTTGGCAACTATCGTTCCGGCCTTCAGGAGGATCTCGCGGTACTTCTCAACGGTTCTCGAGCCTATGTCTAGTATGGGATAGCGGTCGAAGAGCTCCTTCTCCTCGCTCAGGAGGTCAACCTCAACGCGCTCGCCGTTCACGTCCACCGCGAAGTCCACGGGCGTCCTGACGTAGGGGTAGAACTCATCGAGTATCCTCTCGGCCCAGTCCACAAGCTCGAGGAGGCCTTTCCTTTCGAGGAACATGATGTTTGCGTCGCCGAGGTTGAAGCCCTTGGCGAGCGTGAAGACGTGACCCACCAGGCCACCGGTCAGAATGAGGTCGGCCTTCTCCTTCCTCAGAACGTTTTCCGCGACCTTGAGCGAGTCGTCAACCTTGGCCCCGCCGAGCACGTAAACCCTGGGCCTCTCACCGTGTTCGTAGGCCTTCTCTAGGGCATTGAGTTCCTTCTCCATGAGAAAGCCGGCGGCAGTTGGCACGAGTCGGGCAAAGCCCACCAGGGAAGGCTGGCTCCTGTGGGCGGCGGCGAAGGCGTCGTTCACGGCGTAGTCAAAGAGAGGGGCGAGTTTTCTGACGAAGTGCGTCCTCTCGCACTCCTCGAGCGGCCGGTAGAAGACCTCCTCGGCCGAAAAGCGGAGGTTCTCGAGCATTAAGATCTCGCCCGGTTTGAGGGACCTTATCCTCTCCCTTGCGAGCTTTCCGAAGATGTCCTCGACGTATTCAACCCCAACGCCGAGGAGCCTTCCGAGTATTTCAGCGTGCTCTTCGGTGGCTACGTAGTCGCTCTTGTAGGGCTTGCTCTGGTGCGTCGCGACCACGACCTTGGCGCCGTCCTCGAGGAGCTTCCTCACGGTCGGGAGAACCGCCCTGAACCGGGCGTCGCTTATTATCCTGCCGTCCTTGACGGGTGAGTTAAGATCGACCCTCAGGAACACCGTTTTGTTGTAAAAGTTGAAGTCGGTGAGCCGGAATATGCCTTCCATTCATCGCCCCCCGGTCGTATCTTGCCCCACCGGTGTTAAAAAACGTTCCGCACACTGCGGGTGATAAACAGGGAGAAGAAAGAGATTTATATGGCCTCCGACAAACTCTCACAGTGTGGTGGTGACAGCGATGTGGACAGTTGAAACGATCATGTCGGTGACCCGTGAAAGGCTCGTGGATCTCATCGTTGAGTTACTCAAGAGGATGGGCTTCAGGGAGTACGAGAAGGTTGCGAGGAGGGGCGAGTGGGGCCTCGACATCGTGGCCCTGAGGAGCGACCCCATCGCCGGGACCGAGAAGATAGTCATAGCCGTCCACGAGAAGGGACTGGCATCGTCGAGGGACGTTAACGTCTTCGCCGACATCATCAACTCCCAGAAGGCGGACAAGGGGATACTCGTCTCTCCGGCCGGCTTCACGAAGGACGCCAAGCTGCTCCTTTCGAGGGAATACCGCGGAAGGATCGTTCCCTGGGACGGGGAGAAGCTTGCCTCCCTGCTCAACAACTACTCGATCCCAGTCCCCGATGACCTGAAGGTGGCTGAGAGAGAGGAAAAGGAAGAAAAAGCAGTTCTCAACGAGTACCACCTCGACGCTCCCCTTCTCTACGATTTCTCGCCCGACAAAGTACTTGAGAGGGTCGCGAAGATCGTTTCCTCGCGCTTCCCGGTAAAGGCCGACGAGGTGGAGCTGGCATCCCTGAGGGTAGACCTCGACACAGCTTATATAGTCTCCTGGTCGGTCGAGGAAGGAAAGCGCGGCGAGGCGCTGGTTCTTTCCGGGGACGAGATGATACTCAACGCTGAAAGCGATCCCAAGTTGGCCAACCAGCTCAGAAAGGTCAAGCTGGACTCTCCGGCCGTTATTCAGGCGACCGAGCGGACGATAAACACCCCCCTCAGTCCGGGTGAGGCGGTGGTTCTGCTCAAGGAGCGGGCCGCCAGGGAGTTCGGGGTCACCGAAAACCAGGTCAGGATCATTGACAGGCGGAAGGTCTACATACCCAGGCGTGCCGAAGTTGAGTTCAGGGTTGGCTCCAACAGGGGAAAGGCCCTTGTGGAACTCCCCGATGGAAAGGTTGAGGTCGAGCTCAGAGCACTCCCCGAGAAGTACTTCATAGAGCGGACTGTGAAGGCCGTTTCAAAGGAGACGGGGGAGGAAGTCAGAGCCGTTGAGGTCATCCAGAAGGAGCGCAAGATAACCGTCAGGGGCAAAACGGAGAGGTTTTCCTTTGAGGCGTCCTTCAACCCCTACACCGGAAAGCTGCTCCACCTCGACACGAGGATGAGCGATGATGCCGTGAGGAAGCTCATAGAGTCCAGCTATCCCGGAAGCGAGATACTCGGGATAGAGCTCAACAAAAAGAGTGCCGTGGCGGACGTTCTGGTGAACGGAACGGTCCTGGCAGTTAGGATCGACCTCAGGAACGGGAAGATGGAGGAGCTGGCGAAGTTCCCGCCGCTCGACGGCGCGATCAAAAAGGCCAAAGAGGTCATCGAGAGCAACTTCCCGGTTAAGGGGCTGGAGCTTTCGTCCTTCCGCGTCACAGGCCATAAGTACCTCGAACTCGAGCTTGAGGGAGAGGATGGAAGGGCGAGGGTCAAGATAGACGGCTCCACCGGCGACATGCTCGACTACTACCTTGAGATCACCGAGAAGAGAGCCGGAGAACTCGTCGCCGAGAGGTACCCCGGTTACAGCGTCGTTTCAGTTATAGCCGAAAAGGACGAGTACCTGGTGGACGCCGAAGGGGAAACCCACGAGATCAGGGTTCGCCTGAGCAAGGACGGAAAGGTAATCGAGGAAGTGGACCGGGTTCTGAGGAGAAAGCTGGCGGAGAAGATGGCGGAGGAGAGGGTCAGGGAGATCGACCCGGAGGCCAAGGTCGAGGGCATCGAACTGGCCGAGAACTGGGTGGTTCGCTTCACGGGGGTCTCAAAGGTCGGGGAGCTGGTTCTCCACAGGGCCACCGGCGGGGTCATCGAGAAGAGGGTGAACTTCACGGAGAGGGCCATAGAGGAGATGTACAGGAAGCACGTGAAGGAGAAGTACGGGGAGGGCGAGCTCAGAACTGAGAGGCTGACGCATTACAAGGACAGGGGTTACGTCCACATAAAGCTCTCCGGAAGCAGGGGGCTCTACTATGCGAGGATAGATTCCAGGACCGGGAAGATCCTGAAGGAGGACACCGCACCGCTGAAGGGCTTTACAGCCAAGCTCAAACAGATGCAGCTGGAGCGCGAGTACCGGTGAATTTCGTCCTATTTTCCCCTTGATCTTTTGTCCTTCTGCGGAAAACTATTTTAAACCCGTTGGCAACTGTTCTCAGGTGGTGCGAATGGCAAAGGTCATACACGACGCCATACACGGGAGCATGAAGATAGACGGCGTTGTCCTCGACGTGGTTAAAACCCCCGAGTTCCAGAGGCTCAGGCACATCAGACAGCTCGGTCTGGCGTTTCTTGTCTATCCCGGTGCCAACCACTCCCGCTTTGAACACTCGCTGGGAGCTTGGAACGTGGCGAGAAGACTCTCGGCCGAGCTCGGCCTGCCTGAGGAGGAGGCGCTTCTCCTTGAAACGGCCGCTTTGCTCCACGATATAGGCCACGGCCCCTTCAGCCACACGTTTGAGAGCATCTACAAGCACTACACGAAGGAATACGACCACATGCGCCTCGGCCAGAGGATCATCCTCGGCAAGATAGACATAACCGACGGGAACGGTGGGGGGACTATCCCCGAGATACTCGAGAGGTGGGGCATCGATCCCAAAGCCGTCGCCGACCTCATCCTCGGAAAGCACGAGAAGAGGTACCTCGGCCAGGCCCTTCACGGCGACGTGGACGTCGATCAGATAGACTACCTCATAAGGGATGCCCACTACACGGGCGTCGCCCACGGGATAATAGACATGGAGAGACTGCTGAAGGTCCTGACGATTCACGACGATGAGCTGGTGGTCGAGGAGAAGGGCGTTGAGGCGGTAGAGGGCATGATGGTGGCGCGCTCACTCATGTACTCGAGGGTTTACTTCCACCACACGGTCAAGATAGCAGAGGGGATGCTGACGAGGGCTTTGGAGTTCGCCCTTGAGGAAGGCCACCTCTGGGACTTCTGGAAGATGATAGACTGCCGGGTTATGGTCGAGCTGGAGGATCTTGAGGGCTTCCCCTCGGAGATGGGGAAGAGGGTGAAGTACAGGAACCTCTACAAGGCCGCCGTTCTGGCCGGGGCTGGGGAGCTCAGCTCGGAGGAGAAGAGGGAACTTTTGGCGGCCTATCGCAACGTGAAGAAGAGACAGGAGCTCGAGAGGAAGCTCGCGAGTGAAGTCGGCGCCAGGGAGGGGGAGGTGATCCTCGAGTTCAGCATAGCGGATCTCATGCTCAGCGAGCCGAGGCTCAAGGCGACGGAGATAAACGTGCTCATGGAGAACGGTGAGCTCGAACCCCTGACCCGGGTTACGCCTCTCGCGAATGCCCTCAAAAGGAGGCAGACGCCCAGATGGGCGGTTCTCATAGCATCGCCTGCGGAGTACGTGGAGAAGCTCCGGGAGGTGTGGAGAAAGGTTCTCTTCTCCTAAACGCTCTTCTTTATCTCCTTTTTGAGCCCCTCGATGAGTTCGATGAGCTCGTCAACGTCCTTTATCTCCTTCAGGCTCTCCTTGGGGATCAGCGGGACCTCGGAAACGACCTCCATCTTGGACTTCTCCAGGACGAAGAGGCCGCCCGTGTTGATTATCCGCCCCACCTCGGCGACCATCTCGGCCCTCTTAACCGTTGAGCGGGTCTTCCTCTCGTCTATGCCGGTAAGAATCGTGACCTCCTCCTCCCGGGACAGGGCGTTGAAGGGAGCCCTCTTCACCTTGACCACGCCCATGCCCAGTTCCTTGAGCTTTTCAAAGACGTCCCGCTCGAGGGGCGTTTCCGGTTCAGCGGGCTTGAGCTCGACGTCAACCTTCGCCCTCAGGACGTCTATGGGCTCGGCTATGGGCTCGTCGAAGAGCTCCTCCATGCGGAGCGCGACTTCAAGGGAAACCGCCTGCTCGTTCCGCTCGTAGTTAAGGAGGCTCTTCCTCGAAACCCCCAGAAGGGAGGCAAGCTCGCCCACGGAGTAGCCGTGCTTCTCGCGAAGCTTCCTCAAAAGCTCGCCGTTGATCCGGACGTAGAGGCCGCCGCGTTCCGCGAATATCGCTGGAAACTCACCCTCGACGAGAACCCGGTAGAGCGTTGCGGGGTTGAGGGCGTAGATCCCAAAGCGCTCGTAGATCACACCTTCCTCTATCTCCGAGTTCTTGGTTCTGATCCCGACTATCATCGGCGTCGCCTTGAAGAGCTTGGCCAGCCTCTTCAGATCCTCGGCCTGCTCCTGGGTAACCGTGTCGATGTTGGTGACTACCTTTATGAAGAGGAGCGTGAAGAGCCCGCTCGCGACGAGGTCAAAACACCCTCCCCTAAGCTCGACCCTCGCAACCTTGAGGCCGGACCTCTGAAGTATCCTCGCGACGACATCTATGAGTCTCTCCCTCTCCATCAAGCTTTAAATACGGGACGATCCTTTTAAGTTTAAGGTGCTTGAGATGAGGCCGATCATACTGGAGGGAAGGAAGGTTAGCCTCGCCGTCCCGATGAGGGAGGACGTTCACACCCTGTGGAGATGGTACAACGACAGAACCGTCAGGAGGTACCTCACCAAACCCCACGAGATCTTTTTCTTCGAGGATGAGATGGAGTGGTACGAAGCGGTTAGGCGGGAGAAGGCGAGGGAGAAGGTTTTTGCCATCGTAAAGAACGAGGGGAAAACCCTCATCGGCCTCATCGGTCTTCACAACGTTGACCTCCACAGCGGGAACGCCGAGCTCGGCTACTTTCTCGGGCCGGAGCACTGGGGGAAGGGCTACGCGACCGAGGCCGTTTCTCTCGCGGTGACCTACGCCTTCGAGTGGCTCAACCTCAGGAAGCTCTACGCCCGTGTGTTCAGCTCAAACGCCGCCTCGGCCCGCGTTCTCGAAAAGAACGGATTCGAGCTTGCCGGCCGGTTGAGGAAACACCAGTACGTCCCGGGTGAGGGTTTCGTGGACGTTCTGATATACGAGCTCTTCAGGGGGGAGTAGCGCTGTGTGAGTACGTCTACAGCAACGGAAGGAAGTGCAGGCTAAAGCCCGTCGAGGGGTCGAAGTACTGTCCCCTGCACATACCCTACGATGAGGGCGAAAAGCTCCTCGGAGAGGAGATAAAGCGGATTAAAGCGGAGAAGTTCGCGGAAAGGCTCAAAACAGGCCAGAGCTACTTTGAAGGGGTTTACCTGTACGACGTTGCGATAAAGGACTTCACCTCCGAGAGGGTTCTGGTTTTCAAGAACTCCCACATCAAGAACCTGATAGTTGATGGCTCGTCCGTTAAGGGGCTCGTGATAGTCGGCTCGACGGTGGAGAGGGTCATCGTCTTCGATACGAAACTTGAGGTTCTCCTCTTCAAGGACTCGAAGATATTCGGTCTCAACATACTCCGCGTTGATTTCAGCGGCCACATAGCCGTCCGCGATTCCGACGTTAAGTACCTCATGATAAACTCCACCCGCTACGTGGGCGGTGGGGAGGAAGGCGAGGAAGCGGCATACGGGGAGAAAAAGGAGATCCTCGGAGTTATAGAGGTTTCAGGCCTTGAGAACGTGAGGAAGATCGGCATAAACACCCGCTATCCCCTCCTCAGGAAGATCCTGGAGGAGCACGGCGTCAGCGTCTCAGAGGGCAAGGCCCGGATGGTCAGGGCGAGGGAGCTGGTTCTGAGGGACATAAGCTTCGACACAGCCCCGAGGTTCAAGAGGCAGGTCAGGCTTACCGTTAGGGGCTTCTCGGGCAGGCTGACCCTTGAGAACCTCGAGGTCTTTGGCCACGTTGAGGTGAGACAGAGCAGGCTGCTCTCGCCTGAGTTCGTTCACGTCCGCATCGAGAGCAACTTCATCCTGCGCAGGTCAACGGTGGTGGTCTCGCCGACATGGAACCTTACCGTCCTGCCGACCCTGCCGCTGGAGCTCAACGTTGAGGGCTTCGTCATCGTGGAGGAGTGCTCCTTCAACAGTCCCTACGCCGAGGAGGTCTTCTACCGCCTGGCCAGAACGAGCTGGGAAAGGAGCGGGGACTTTGAAAAGGCCGACGAGTACTACTACCTTGAAATGCTCGCCAAGAGGAAGATAAGGGCCTCCGCGAGAAGAAGGGGATGGAAAAAGCTCCTCAGAAAGATGGAGATACTCTTCGAGTGGCTCTTCGCGGATCTAACCTGCAAGTACGGAACGGACTGGAAGAGACCGATCATGATATGGCTGTTCGCGGTCAACGTCCTCTTTCCGATCCTCTTCCTCGCGACTGGAAGCGTCCAGGGCCTATCCAGCAGAATGACCCTCCTCGATTACGAGTACTTCAGCGTCGTCACGGCGACGACCCTCGGCTACGGCGACTACCACCCGATAGGCGTCGGCAGGGTAATAGCCTCAATAGAGGCCCTCTTCGGAATGTTCATGTGGGCGGTCTTCCTGACGGTGTTCGCGAGGAAGTACATGAGGTGAGAGCGTGATAGGGCTAATAGTGAACCCCATAGCCGGAATGGGCGGGCGAGTGGCCCTCAAGGGCACCGATGGGGTGGTTGAGGAGGCCATCAGGCGGGGTGCCAGGCCGGTTTCTCCGGACCTCGTCAGGCTCTTTTTGAAGGAGCTGTCCCACTATCCCGAGGCCCGCTCGATAACCTTCCTCACCGGCCCCGGCCCGCTCGGCGAGGACTACCTTCGGGAGTTCGGCTTCCGCTTTGAGGTTATTCCCCTCGAGTTCCACCACCGCGAGATCAACGGCGTTAGGATTCCTGACACGAGCTCGGAGCACACCAGGAGGCTCGCCCGAGAGATGGCCGATAAAGTTAAGCTCATAGTCTTCGCCGGCGGCGACGGAACCGCCCGCGACATCGTCAGCGTGGTCGGTAGGAAGGTTCCAATCCTCGGGATTCCAACCGGGGTCAAGATGTACTCCGGCGTCTTCGCGGTTTCGCCGGAGAAGGCCGCGGAAGTCCTCGTTAGGTTCCTGCGCGGGGAAGCTAAACTCGAGGAGAGAGAAATCAGGGACATCGACGAAGAGGCTTTCAGAAGGGACGAGATTAGAGCTAAAACCTACGGAAAGGCCCTCGTTCCAGTCGTCGAGAACCTCGTGCAGGGGAGCAAGGAAGCTATCAAGGCCGACGAGAGCGAGGAGCTTGAGACCCTGGCGGAGGCTCTGGCTGAGGAAATCCTTGAAAGCGAGGGGATTTATTTCCTCGGCTCGGGCTCGACGGTGAAGAGGATAAAGGACAATCTCGGCATAGACGGGACGCTCCTCGGCGTCGATATCGTTGAGGTGAAGGACGGCAAGGCCAAGCTCCTCGTCAAGGACGCGACGGAGAAAGACCTGCTCCGGTTCGTCGATAGAAATCCCAGAGTGGTCGTCACCGTCGTTGGGGGGGCCAACTTCCTCTTCGGCAGGGGCAACCAGCAGTTCTCGGCCGAAGTCCTCAGGAGAATTCCGAGGGAGAACGTAATCGTCGTTGCAACGCCGGACAAGCTGACCGGTCCGATTCGCGTTTACACCGGTGACCCGGAGGTTGATGGGAAGTTCAGGGGCTACCTGCGGGTCCGCGTGAGTCCCTGGATGGAGAAGCTCGTGAAGGTGGCCTGAGCGGAAGCCGTTTATAGTACCTCGCCCTATTTCTTCCGGTGGTTTTCATGAAGCACAGCCGAATCGCGATAAAGATTATCGATGCCGAGGAGCCGGTTTTCTACGACCCGGTTTTCCACGGCAGAACGCTGAAGGTTTTCGGTATGGATGACTGGCCGGCGAAAGCACTGGAGTACGTTGTTTCGGCATACAGAAAGCTGGACTACGGGACCATCGTCTTCGACACCGAAGGAAGCTTTCCCCGGGAGGGATTTGATACCATAATCGAGGTTCGGGACGGCTCACCGGCCGGACTGGATCCCATAACCCTCGCATCCCGGGGAGTACTCGATGGCTACACCGCCGCCACGATAGTTCAGACGGCTTACGGTCTGGACAGGGTTCTGACCGAGAGGCTCTACGCCGATTTCATGCGGGGAAAGGTCAGGAGCGTTCCAGAGGCACTCTCCTCCGGCGAGAAATACGCCGAGGTAATTGCCGAAAGTTACACTCCCCTCGACGAGGCTCTGTTTTCGGGGGATGCGCCTGAGTTCGGGAGGAACGTCCTCGTCGATCTTGGAGGGGCGTACAGCATAACGGTGGCGAGTCTGGCCTTCCTCATAGTCAGCGCGGTGGTGAGGCACAGGAGAAAAACTGTCGTCGCCGTAAATGACGCCGCCGTTCTCGCATACACCGAGATAGGGAGCGCGGCGGTCCCCCTGATAACGAAACCGCTGAGGGGCCGCGTAACCGTTCTGGGAACGAACTACGTCGTCGATTCCATAATGAACCTGTCCGGGCCGACCCTCGTCCTGTACCACGAGCCGGACACTCAGAGCGTTATCTACGAGGCCAACGGCGTTCCTCCGGGTCCGATGAGGAGGTACGTTCAGAAGGACGAGGGAGCCTTCGTATACCGCACGCCCGAGACGATAAACGTGGAGTGGGGGGAGGTGCCCTTTTAGGCCCTCAGCCCCTTAACCAGCTCCTCAAGAACGCCGAGGAACGTCTCGACCTCCTCAAGGCTGTTGTAGACGTGGAACGAAGCCCTCACCGTTCCGTTTATCCCCAGCTTTTTCATCACCGGCAGGGCGCAGTGGTGACCGGAGCGAACCATTATGTTGTTCTCGTCGAGTATCGCCGCGACGTCGTGCGGGTGAAGCGGCGGGACGTTGAAGCTAACCACTCCGGCGTGCTTTTTGAGGTTTCTCGGCCCGTACCAGGGAATCTCAAGCTCGTCAAGGCCTTCCGTAGTGCGCTTAACGAGCTTCCTCTCCTGCCTCTCGATTCTGTCTAACCCAATCCTCTCAATGTACCTTATTCCTGCAGCCAGTCCTATCGCACCGCCTATGTTCGGTGTTCCGGCCTCGAACCGCTCCGGTGGCTCGGTCAGCTTGTAGGAATCCAAATCAACGTCCTCAATCGTCCCACCGCCGATTAGCGGCGGCTCGAAGACGTCAAAGAACTCCTCGTTAATGTAAAGGACGCCTATTCCCGTCGGTCCCATCGGCCCCTTGTGGCCGGAAAAGGCCAGGAAGTCCGCGTGTAGTTTCCTAACGTCAACCTCCATGTGCCCGGCGCTCTGTGCCGCATCGACGACGAATATCGCTCCTTCCTCCTCTGCCATCTTTCCGAGCTCCTCGACCTCGTGGATAACACCGAGCGCATTTGAAACGTGCTGAACCGCGACGAGCTTGGCTCCCTTAATCTTCTTTTCCGCATCGCTCAAATCGAGGTTGCCCTCGTCGTCCCCGTCAATGAACTCGAGCCTGAGGTTGAGCTTTTTAGCCAACCTCTGCCAGGGAAGTAAATCCGAGTGGTGCTCGTACGGGGTCGTGACTATCTTGTCCCCCGGCTTGAAGACGTCCTCAAGGCCGAGGGCGACAAGGTTGAGGCTCTCGCTCGTGTTCTTGGTGAACGCTATCTCCTCGAACTTCGCGTTGATGAAGTCTGCAACCACTTTCCTGCTCTCCTCGTACTTGTGCGTCGCCATCTGGGAGAGCCTGTGCACACCGCGGTGGACGTTGGCGCGGTATCTGAGGTAGTACTCGTCCATGGCCTCAACGACCGGCTTCGGCGTTAACGAGGTTGCCGTGTTGTCGAAGTAGATAACCTCGCCCGTCAGCGGTATGTCCTTCCTAACATCCTCCGGAATCCTCACGATACCACCTCCAGAACCCCGGCGCAGTCGTAAACAATCCTCGCGATTTCCTCACCTTTCTTCGCATCCTCCAAGAGTTTGACGATTATCTTCCCGCTCGGGTAAACGCTGACCTCGTAGCCCTCCATCTCCAGGATTAGCATCATTCCGGGCAGGAGCTTTTTTACCGTGTAGCCCCGCCCCTTCAAACACTGGGCCGTTTTCGTCAGGTCGAGCTTTATCCTCTTCTCCCACGAGTAGGCCCCTATAACGACGCCCTTCATCGTGACGCAGGGTTTCGAGATGATCATGATCCCACCGTTTGATTCTCCGCCGGCCAGATTTTATGGGTTTCCCAAACCTTAGGTTAAAGCCTCCGCTCCCAAGGTTGAGAACCATCGGTTTAGGAAAACCTAATATCCGCCGGCCCTTAGCCGGTATCATGTCGGAGAAAATCCTGCACCAGAGGGAGTTCAGGTACCTGCTCCTGATAATTCTCCTGTCCTTCGGGATAAGCGCGGCCGTTCTCTCCCTGCTGGGCATGTCCTACTTCATACCGCAGTTCCTGACGCTGGCCCTGACGGACTCGGTGAACCCCTGCACCTTCGCGGTTTACACGCTCTTCCTCATCGCGCTCTCGGTGAAGGGAGTTGACAAGAAGAGGCTCTACATCGTCGGTCTCTCCTTCGTCGTCGCTGTTTACATCTCCTACTACACCCTCGGGCTGGGCCTAACGCTCATAGCCGGCAGAATTCCCCTGAGGTGGGCCGGCTACTTCGCAATAGCCTTTGGCCTCTACACGATTCTCACCGGCCTGGCCGAGCGTTCGAGGACCGGTGACAAAAGGGCCCTCCGCAGGAAGATGTTCTCGGCCGAGACAACGGTCATAGGGGCGCTCATACTCGGAATAAGCGTTTCAACAACCCTACTTCCGTGCTCCGCCGGACCCTACCTCGTCTACGCGGCCGTTATAGCCAGGGCCTCGACCGCGATGGTGTTCCTCCTCCTGGCTCTCTACAACCTCATATTCATCCTTCCCCTGCTCACGATACTGTTCGCGATGGGAAGCTTAAGGGAGAGCAAGGAGTTCTCGAGGGCCATGGTGAGGCACTCCGCCGAGCTCTCGGTTGTTGCCGGGCTTTTGCTCATCGCGATAGGCCTCTGGATCCTCGGTCTTTTCAGGCTTTAGGGCATCGAAAGATTTAAAAAGCTCCTCCGAAAGGTATAGGTCGAGCGCTCGGGCAGTGCCGGGGTAGCTTAGCCTGGTCAGAGCGCTCGGCTCATAGGGCCGCTCCCCTTCGGGGGAGCCTGAGAAACCGAGAGGTCCGGGGTTCAAAGCCCCGCCCCGGCACCATTCTAGCAAACTTCGCGCAGGCGAAGTTTGACCAAGGTTCGTAACTCTTTCTTGAGGTATCAATTGGGTTTAATTTCAGAGCGTTTAACCCCGAGAACATCTCTGACCCATAGTTGAACCAAAAGGCTTAACTGTTCCAGCTCGTCCTTTTCCTCATGAAGAGGCTCGGTCTCGCGCTCGTCCTGCTCCTCCTCGTGTTGTGGGGTATGCACACGAGAATCATCAAAAACCAGACCCCTACTCACACCGCTGCTCCTGCAGCCAATCAGTCCCTTTATTTCCTTGGAAAAGAGCCCATAATGGCTCAGCAGTACGAGAAGCTCCTCGGCGTTGGAATCGACGTTGATTGGATGAGCTTCGCGAGGGTTCACCGCTACTACTTCTACTGGCGCTCGAAAGGAGTTAACATACCGGAGTACTTCAAGAAAGCTGGCTTCTCCAACGTCCGGATAAGGGTGGAAGCTGACGTCGTGAACAACAGAACTGCTCTGATACAGCTCGGCGAGATAGTCAACGACACCCTCAGCGCTGGCCTTATTCCAATCATCACTTACACGGCACCGGAGCTGAGGAACGACCCGACGAGCGAGAAGGCCCAGGAGCACTTCGTCCTCTGGTGGAAGACCGTCGCCGAGTACTTTAGGGGGACCTCATACCTCCTCTCCTACGACCTCCTCATCGAGTCGAGCGGCCCGATAAAGAGCTATCCCGACGTTCTCAACAAGGTTTACGCCCAGACGATAGCCGAAATCAGAAAAATCGACCCCTACCGGCTCGTCTTCGTGACCCCGGCGCGAGTCTCAAGTCCCTTCTACCTCAAGTACCTCAACGTTACCAACGACGGCTACACCCTCGCCGAGTGGCACATATACGCGGGTGGCCCAAAGCACTGCACCTACAATATGACGCTCATAGAGAGCGCGATAAACGCTTCTCTTGCCTGGTCGAAAAAGACGGGAATTCCCACGTGGGTGGGTGCGTGGAGGCCATTCTGGTTTTCAAAGAAGGATAAAAGCGTTCAGTGCCCGATTCAGGCTGACGAGGATTTCGGAAAGGTCATGGCTTCGGCACTCTGGAGCGCCGGAATCCCCTACGACATCAACGCAGATACCTGGTTCTTCAACATTGAAAACCTCACGTGGTATCGGGACAGGCTCCCGGTTCTGAGGGCGGTTCTTCACCCCTCGTCCTCCACGTAGGGCGCGGTTATAACTTTTCTTATCTCCCTCGCCTTCTTTGGCCCTATCCCCTCGACCTCCTTGAGCTCCTCCTCGGTTGCCGTGAAGACCCGCTCGACGTTGCCAAAATGTTTGAGCAGGCGCTTGGCCAGCGTCGAGGAAACGTTTGGAAGGCCCTCAACGATTAGGCGCTGTCTCTCAGCTAAGGTTAGGGCCTTCTTCTCGCCCCTCAGCCTTACCTCCTTCTTCCGCTCCTCTTGCTCGCGTTTAGCTAAGAGGTAGATGAAGCTCGCCGTTTCCTCCTTTCCCGAGGAGAAGAGCACCGGAACACCCCAGTCAACGGTTACCGAGGCTATGGCTCCCCTAATCGCGTTGGGATGGACGTTCCTGATGCCGTAGAGCTCGCCCTCGATGATTATCACGGGCTTCTCGTAGGCCCTCTTGAGCCTCTCAACCTGGTCGAAGAGCCTGCCGTCTATTATTGACTGTATGAAGTCGTTGGCACTCTTCCTTTCTATTCCCACCTCCTCGCTGACGACGTAATCTGCCACATCAAGGGTTTTAACTTCAATCTCTGCCCCGAGCTCCTTCAGAATCTTCGGCACTCCGCTCCTCAGCTCGCGCGAGTCAACGTAGACGACTATCCCCTTCGGCTTCCTCACGAATATCGGCTTAACCGGGATTTCCCCGCTCTTGCTTTTCTCTTTTTTCTCATCTTGAACCTGCGGAGCTTTTGATTCGGCCTTTTTCTCCGGTTCTTTCTCCTTCTCACTCCCGGCCTTCTTGCTCCTGCCAACCTTTAGAAACGCGTCAAGGGATGTTATCTTACCCTTCCCCACCTCAACCCTCTCCCGGCCTTTGGATTCCCTCTCAAGGCTCTCCAATTCCCTCGCGACTTTCCTTATCGCCTCGAACATGCCCTTCTCCTTCCTCCGGGAGCTCCAGTAGTAGGCCTCGTCCCGCGTCCCCTTGGCCATGAGGATTACCACCTTTCCGGGCCTGTGCCTTCCGGTCCTGCCACGGCGCTGAATGCTCCTTATTGCTGAAGGCACGGGCTCGTAGAAGACGACCAAATCAACCTCGGGAACGTCCAGCCCCTCCTCGCCGACGCTCGTGGCAACTAAAACGTTGAACTCACCGCGCGAGAACCTATCCAGGACTTCCTTCTGCTCCCTCTGACTCATCCCCCTATCTCTTCCCCTGCTCGCCTGCCCTATGAAGCGCTCTGCCGAGATGCCCATCTCCTGGAGCTCCTCGACTATCTTCTTCCCAGTGTCGCGGTAGTTCGTGAAAACGATTATCTTCGAGTCCGGCTTTTTCTGGAGCTGTTTCCGGATAAGCTCCTTCAGCTTCTCCATCTTCGGGTGGTCGAGGCCAAGTTCTTTCGCCTGAACGAGGAGGTAAGTGACCTTCCTCATACGCGGGTCTTCCATGAGCTCTCTCCCAGACTTTGAGCGGTCCTCGCGGAGCTTCTTGAGGTAGCTCCTGAGGGCCGTTAGCCCCTGCGTCTCCAAAAGTTCAATCGCGTGGTGGAGCTTCATGGCCTTGGCCTGGTGCTTCTTGAGGTAGCCGATGGAGTAGTCGCCCTTGGCCATCGCCTGGTTTATCTTCGAGCCCGCCTGAAGGACCTCCCTCTTCGAGATGTCCGGTGAAGAGGAGCTCACGAGCCCGGCATCTGCGAGGGGCTTTAGGGAATCCTTGAGCATCTCGCGCAGGATTTTTCTTACATCTTTGTAGATTCCCGGCAGCTCAACTTTCACCCAGTCAAAGGCTATCCTCTGGACGTAGGGCTTGACGTCCGGCGAGTTCTCGGTTCTGATTTCTATGCGCTCTATCCCAAGGTTCCCAACTATCTCGCGAATCTTTTCCTCGTCACTCCCCGGCGATGCAGTTAATCCGAGGACGAGGGGATGTTTGGCGGTCTTAAGGTACTCCTTCGCTATGAAGACGTAGGCGTAGTTGCCAACGGCCCTGTGAGCCTCATCGACGACGAGCAGGACGACGTCCTCAAGCGAAATCCTGCCCGTTAGGAGGTCGTTTTCAATTGTTTGGGGCGTTGCGGTAATGACGACGCTCTTCCTCCAGAGTTCAGCGCGCTTATCCGGGGAAAGCTCACCCGTGAGGACGTTAATCTTCTCGGGCGGAAGGTTGAAGAGTTTTCTAAAGCTCTCGGCGTGTTGCATAGCCAGCGGTTTGGTTGGAGCTAAGAAGAGAACCTTTCCCCCGTACTTCGAGAGCCTGTAATCCGCTATGAGCATCGCTATGAGCGTCTTTCCTAAGCCAGTTGGCAGGACGACGAGGCAGTTCCGCTCCTTACAGCGGGCGTAGATGACCTCCTGGTAAACGCGGGGCTCGATTAAATCCCTTCTGAGATAGGACATGTTGAGCCCTTCGGCGGCCAACCATAAAAGCTTTCCGAGCAAGGTTAATATCCTCCGTGCCCTACTTCCCCTCGGTGAGGGGTGTGGAAAGAGTTGAGGTCTCACGTATTCTCCACAGAATAGAGGAAATAGAGAGACGCCTTGACGTGCTGGAAGAGGTTATCGAAGCCCTTATCCCCGAAGACGACGAGGAATTTCATGTTGATGATGCTGTGGAGGTTCGGGAGTATCGGCCAGGGGACTTTACCAGATGGGGTAAGGCGCGGGGGCTGATCAGGTAATGTGGAAAGTCCTCGTCTCTGAACGATTCTACAAAGACCTTGAAAAGGCCCTTAAGGGGCTGTCTGAGGAGGAAACACGCAATATTCTTCAAAAACTTGATGAGCTCGCTGAAGAGCTTCACATAACTCCGTATCCTGCCCATAAATTTGTCTTTTGGCGTTCTTTAGAAGGGATGAAAGCAGTTACAAAAGGATTTAAAAAGTCATGGCAGATTGGCTGCGTATGGGGCTCTTAACAGCGGCTCCGCAGTCGTTAGAAGGACGCTTGACCTCGAAATCCCCGCGAGGAGAAGGAGGTTGTTAACTGCCGGAACCGCTTTGAGGATGATCATCCCGATCACCACAAGCCTGAAAGCGGGGCTGAGCCTTTCCAGCCTGATCGAGACGACGATAACGCCGGCGCCGAGCGCGGTAAAGAGGGCGTAGCTGCCGAAGAAAAGAACCGGGTTCCTCAGTCTTTCGGCTATTATCCCGTTGGCTTCGACAAAGCCCATTCTAACACCGAACCACGTTGTGAGCGCGTCGATGAGCGCGAGGGCCACGAAGGCAAGCAGGTAAACTTTTCCCTTCATGGGTTCCTCTCAGGTTCTAAGACTTAAATACCTTTTTCACTAGTCAAAACCTGCATATGTACGTACCTGTGTAGGTGCATCCGTGACCTTCAAAGCTTTGGAGAGATTGCCTATGCTCCTGACGAGGCACGCCGAGGAAAGGCTCGTGAAGAGGCTGGCAAAGAGGAGAAAGCTTGAGCGGGTCTACTCGGAGCTCTGGTCGTTCCTCGACCGCTCGCGGAGGATCGAGGTCAACGAGCGCGTTGTAATCTTTACCGACGGAAGGAAGAGCCTCGTGTGTGCAAAACTCGAGTGCGAGAGGCTCCACCTCGATGAAATCCGGGAGCGCGTGAAGGGCTTAAATGGGACCTACCGCTGCGTCTTTCCTGATAAGAGGCTCGCGAGGGAAACGTCCCCAATCAAGTTCCTTTCCGAAATTCCGAACGGCATTTACTGCTTCTACCTCAACAGGGAAAAGCGGAGCCTCTACATCGGGAGAGAGGAGCCTTTACTCGCGATAACGCTGAGGCCCGCGAAGAGAGAGGAGAGAACACCGTCAGAAAACTTTATCGCTGGCGTTGAGAGTGCCCCTTCGGGTGAGAACGATGATGAGGGCAAAAAGCCTCGTTAAAGCCCGGGATAGAATCGTCCTGTGGAAGCTCAAGATAACGAGGGCCGCGAGCTACCTCAGCATAGCGAACAGCTTCATGATCCTCTTCGTGTTCGCCAAGGAGCTCTACTCAGTTCCCTGGATAGCCTCCAGGTTCAGCTTCCGGGAGTTCGTGGGAGTCACCTACACCCTCGCCGTCATCGGCTTCGTGCTCTTGGCCGAGCTCGACTGGCACTTCATGTTCAAGAGGGAGCAGAGCTACGCTCTAACCAGAAATCCCCTCCTCCCGGCTCAGTGCTTCATGATAGAGTACCTCCTCCAGAAGGCGATCGAAGAAGGAAGGATAAGCGAAAACAAGGCCAAAAAGGTTCTCTCTTCCCTCACGCTGGCCGGCTGCGATCTTGATCGAGTGGAAGAACAAGGATCTCCCCGAAGGGCTCCTCCTGAATGAGCTCTACCTTCCCCATGTTCGAGAGGAAGAGGAGGTAGAGGAAGGTCCTCGCCACTATCTTCGGGCTCGGATCGAAGACGAGGTCCCAGAACCTTATCGGCTTCCCTGTTTCGCGGTAGAGCTTCACCACTATGCCGTGCAGTCTGTGGACGTGCTTCTCAATGTCGACGCGGAAGTCATCAACCACAAAGACCTGCTCCTCTATGTTCTCCTTCTTCCGCTTCCTCGGCTTTCTTCTCTCCGCTTCCTCGAGTGCATCCATGAGGGCCTCTATGAGGTCGTCGAAGGTGTAATAGCGCTCCGATCTCCTTATCGGCGGTGCGAGGGGCTCAACCTCCACCCTGATCCTCTCTTCGCCTTTCTCCTCTTCCTCCTCTTCGTCCTCGCTCAGAAGGGCCTCGGTCTTCATCCTGACGAGGATTGAAGCCGCTAAAATGGCCCTCGCGGAAACCCTGAGGTCGAGCTCCCTCATCTCGCGCAGCATCTTTATGTACTTCTCGGTCAGGTCCACTATGTCTATGTTCCAGGGGTCGACTTTTCCCATTTTGACCAGCTGGAGCAGTATATCCACGGGAGTTATCTCGGTTTCAAACCTCGATTCCATCCTCAGCCCTCCATCCTAATCCAACCTCTCTCAAAGCGCTGGTATCTTCTCTTCGCCAGCTGAAATGCCTTCACGAGTTCCCGGAAGTAGTCCTCGTCTGCGTAAAGGATTATCCCGTCTTCCAGTGCATCCATGAGGAGGGGGTGTCCTTTTCTGAGCATTTTTAAAGCCTCAGAGGGAGTGTAAGCTTTGGGGTCGAGTGGTGCTTTTGTCCTGTCAAGGGAATAGAGCAGTTTGAGTCGTTCGTTTGGGTTTTTGGGCAGATTATCCGCGATTATGAGCAGGTCAACGTCGCTTCCAATTCCAAAGGTTCCCCTGGATATTGAGCCGTACAGGAGAATTAACTTTGGATTAATGGCCCTAACAACGTCCTGGACGTATCGCTGAATTTCCTCCCAGTATGGTATTTTCTCAGGATTTTTCAATCTTCTCATGTGCAATCCTCCTGATGAACTCTATTATCTCCCTAGCCGAATTTATTGCCTCTCTGGCGTCATTCTCGCCGTAGTACTCGTAAGGAGAACCCTCTATGTACGCATCCGGATATCTGGGGGGTATGTAATGCCTGTCAAGTAGCCTTGCCCTGTTGAACAGTTCGCTGGGAACCTCTATTTTTTGCGATAACACATCGAGGAGCTTTTTTATTGAGTGCCCGTAAGCCATCACGCCCATCCCGTAAAGAAGGGCCTTAACCGCGTATTCCCCTGCCTGCTGTGCTTTGAAGCACGCCCACGAGTAGAAGCCCGCCCTCATATCGTTCTCCGCACTCCTGAGTGTGTATTCAGCCTGGTCCATCCATCGTCTGTATTCCTCTTCATCAAACATCCTCAGCCCTCCAGATGGCCGAACATTTCCCTGTGCTCCTCGTCGCTCCTTCTCCTGGCCTCTTCGAGTATCTTCATGGCCTTCTCAAGGCTGAGCGACACGACCCTGCTTATTCCGTTCCTCATGCTGACGCCGATGATCTTGTCGGCGTTGGCCATCATGACGTCCCTCAGGGTTATGACTATGAACTGGCTCGACTGGGAGGATTCCTTGATAAGGTCCGCAACGCGCTTGACGTTCGCGTCGTCGAGGTGGGCGTCGATCTCGTCGAAGAGGTAGAACGGGGCCGGCTTGTAGCGCTGGATTGCGAAGACGAAAGCCAAGGCAGTTAAGGCCTTCTCGCCGCCGCTCATCGCCTCGATCCTCTTGACGTCCTTCCCAGCGGGCTTGGCCTCTATCTCCAGGCCCCCCGAGAACGGATCCTCCGGGTTCTCGAGTATGAGCCTCGCGCTCCCGCCCGGCGAGAGCTTGGCGAACAGCTCCGAGAAGTTCTTCGCTATTGCCTCCAGGGTTCTCATGAAAACCTCCCTCTTCTGCCCCTCGATCTCGGCTATGAACTCCTCTATGCTCTCCTTCTCCGCTAAAACCTGCTCGCGCTTGCTGCTAAGTTCGAGATAGCGCCTCTCCACGACCTCGAAGTCCTCGATGGCCTTCATGTTCACGGGCTCAAGGGAGCGTATCTCCTCCTCCATAGACTCGATCCTTTCCTTGAGCTCACCGAGCTTCTCAGGCTCCGGTATCTCGTCGGGCTTTATCGATCTGACCAGCTTTGGATCGTGGTGTTTGAGCTCCGCCCTCTTTTCCTCGAGCTCGGCCTCGTACTGCCCCATCTTTATTTTGAGGGTGTTGGCCTCTATCCTGAGCTCCTGAAGTTTGGAACTCAGCTCGTCCTTCTTCTCCCTCAGCTCGATTATCTCGTTCCTCAGCCTCTCGCGCCTCTCGCGGAGCTCCTTGAGTTCATCCTTCACGTTCTCCTCGGCCTTCTTGAGCTCCTCAAGCTCCGCCTCAAACTTCTTTATCGCCTCCTCGTTCTCCTTTATGTTGGCCTGGAGCGCGTTTATCCTGTTGATCAAGCCCTCGATTTCCTCCTCGAGGTCGGCCTTCCTCGGGAGCAGTTCCTCGTTTATCCTGCTCTCAAGACTCTCAAGCTTGCTCTCGACCCTGCTGAGCTCCTCCTTGAGCTTTGCGATCTGTCCCTCAACTTCCCTTATCTTCGCGTTGAGCTCCCTCGCCTCAGGGTTCTCCAGGGCCCTCTTGAGCTTCTCCCTCTTCCTCTCAAGTCTCTCGATCCTCCCGCGGAGCTTCGCGATCTCGCCCCTGTACTCCTCTATCTTGGCCTCTAGTTTCTTTATCGTCTCCTCTGCAGTTTCTATCTCCTCTTTCAGCGCCCTGTCCTCCGCGAGGAGTCTTTCCATCTCCCTCTGCGCGACCTGGAGGTCCTTTGAGAGCTCGCTCTTCCTCATGCGGAGCTCGAAGAGTTCATTTCTGAGGCCGTTTACCTCGACCTTCAGGGAATTAACCTCCGCTTCAAGGGCTTCCTTCTCGCGCTCGAGCCTCTCGACCTTCGCCCTGATCTCGTCGACGTTGACCCCGAGCCTGCCCCTCGGCCTGTAGTGGCCGCCTGTTATTGCCCCGCTCCTCTCGAGCAGCTCGCCGCCAAGGGTCACCATTCTGACCTTCCCTATGCCGACGCTCCTCGCTTCGTCCATGTCCTCGACGATGAGGGTATCTCCGAGGGCGTAAGCGACGGCGTTCCTGAAGCGCGGGTCGTAGCTCACGACGTCCATAGCCGGGATTCCGAGGGATGGCTTCTCACGCATAGAGCGGGGCTTTATCTTGTTGAGCGGGAGGAAGGTTAACCTTCCGAGTTTTTTCTCCTTGAGGAGCTTTATCGCCTTCTCCGCGACCCTGTCGTCCTCAACAACCACGTTGTCGTAGTTCCCGCCGAGGGCCACCTCAACCGCCAGGGCGTATCTCCCGTCTTTAACCGTTATCAGCTCGCCGAGCGTGCCGTAAAGGCCGGGAATGTTGCTCTTCTTCAGGAACTCGACGGCGCGATTGCCGCGGACTTCCCTCTGGGCTTCGGCCTTTATGAGCTCCTCCCTTGCCTTTGCCAGCTCTGGATCGAGCTTTTTGAGCTTCGCGGTCTTCTCTTCCAGCTCTTTCTCGGCCTTTCTTATCCTCGCCTCGATCCGTGACATCTTCCCGTCGATGTTCGAAAGTTCGGAGCGCTTTTCGTCTATCTCCGACTTGAGCTTCGCTATGGATTCCCTGAGCGCGTTTCTCCGGAGGTTTGCCCGCGTTATCAGCGACCTCTGCCTCTCTATTTCCTCTCGGAACTTTTCGACCTCCGCTTCCCTGGTGTACATCTCCTTCTTTGCCTCTTCCAGCTCGCCGACAACCTTATCAAACTCCTCCCTCGCGACGGCGTAGCTCCTGTCGATTTCCCCGAGCCTGACGACGAGGCTGTTCCTCACGGTTTCCTTCTCCTTGATCTCGGCGAGGAGCTTCTCCCTTCTCTTTTTCCACCGGACTATCGCGTTTTTGCTCTTCTCTATCTCCTCTGAGACCTTCCTGAGCTCTTCCTTTGCCTTTGAGAGTCTCCTCTGGTCTTCCTCTATCTCACGGCGGGCGTTCTCTATGTTTCTCCTGGCCATTTCGATCCTCGATTTGACCTCGCTTATCTTCCGAGTGACCTCGAGGATTCCGTCCTCGCTCTTCTCCTCCAGCTCGCGCTCGACCTCGTTGAGTTCCCTTTCCCTGGCTATGATCTCCTTCACGAGGGCCTTTAGCTCCGCCTCAACCTTCCCTATCTCCTCCTCAATGCCGGAATCCCTGTTCCTGCTCTCCTCGAGCAGAAGTTCGAGCCTCTTGATCTCTCCGAGAAGCAGGGCCACCCTCGCGCGCTCCACCTTCTCCTTAAGGTCGAGGTACCGGAGGGCGTCGTTTCTCTCCTTCTCCAGCTTGTCGAGCTGTTTCTTTACCTCCTTGATCAGAAGATCAACCCTGGCGAGGTTTTCCTCCGCCTTCTTGAGCTCTTCGAGCGCCTTCTCCTTTTTTGCATCGTACTCGGCTATTCCAGATATCTCGTCTATGATCAGCCTTCTCTCCGTCGCGCTCATCTTGATGAACTTCGTTATGTCGCCCTGCAGGACGAGGTTGTAGCCTTCGGGTGAGATCATGGCCGCGCTCAGGAGATCGAGTATCTCGCTTCTCGTGGCCCTCTTGCCGTTCAGCCAGTACGTGCTCCTGCCGTCGGGGTAAACCCTCCTCTTTATCACGACCTCGTCCTCGTCGATTGGAAAGCCCCTGTCCTCGTTGTTGAAATACATCGCAACCTCCGCGTACTTGGCCGGTGGTTCTGCCTTGTTCCCGGCGAAAATGAGGTCGCTTATCCTCGTCGCCCTCATCGCTTTGGCGGATAGGCCTCCGAGAACGAACAGAACAGCATCGCCGATGTTGCTCTTTCCAGAACCGTTGGCACCGACGATGGCGGTGAAGCCCTTGGAGAGCGGAACGACAACCTTCCTGTTACCGTAAGATTTGAAGCCCTTCATTTCAATCTTCTCTATGTACGGCATACTCGACACCTAAAGGCCAAATGGTGCGACATCTTATATAAGTTTGGCCGCTCCGGGTTATAACCCCGGGGAATATCGCGGGCTTCCGGAGATTACCATCGCGAATGAAAAAGGTTTTATAGGCCTTCTTCCCTAGAATAAAACGGTGATGGCTATGCAAATTCTTGAAGTTGACATCAAACTCCCCTACCGTGAGAGGGGGAGCGTGTTAAGCCGTCTGCTCTCCAGAGTTTCCGGCAGGATAAGGGATATACACTTCCTTCCCCCTGACGCCACAGGTATGTCGGAGGTTAGGCTGGAGCTCGTTGGAGGCAGGGAGCTCGTTCAGGAGCTCAAAGGAATAGTAAAGAACGGAAAGCTTTCGTTTAGAGTGCTCTCGGAGGCCTGATTCTTTTTACATTGCGCTCAGCGCCACCCAGACGAGGAACATCGTTCCTATGACGTCGCTGAGGGTTGTAACGACCGGAATCGCCACGTTGTCCGGGTCCCAGTTGTACCTGTCGGCAAGTACTGCCACGACGAGCCCGATGAGCATCGCCACGAGGATTATCGCCGGGAAGCCGAGTACAAACTGCCAGAGAATTCTCGCGGGCCTGTGGATGTAATGGACCACAACCCACATCGAGATTAGGTTCGTCAGGTAGCCGATTATCGGCGCGAGGATTAGGAGCGAGAGGAAATCGTAGAGCGTTTCCCTGCTCTTGACGGCCTCGACTCCTTCAAGGTGAATCTTGGTTGAGACCTTCGCCGCTATTATCGAGCCGAAGTTGCCCATGCTGTCGTTCACGCTCGGCCACATGACGCTGACTATTATCACGGCGTTGATTATCCTGTCGTACGTTACAAGCAGTCCTCCGGTCAGGGTCTCTATCAGGGCCATCGCGCCTATTATCGCCGCAAGCTCCCCAAAGGCCCTCCTGTGCTCTCCTTTAAACTTCGCCTTTAGCGCGAGAACGAGGAGCAGGGCGAGCATCGTGAAGGACAGGGCGTAAAAGACCCCCTCATGGCGGAGGTATAGCAGGGCGAAGTAAACCATCGTCGGCATCGTTATCAGATCGGCGACGGAGCTTATCAGCGGCGCGGCGATTAAATCGGGATCGTAGCCCTTCTTGAAGGGGATTATCGTGATCAGGGCCGTGCCGTAGCCGAGGATAACGCCTATGAAGATTGCGGAGGCAACGACCATCAGGAGGACTATCGCGTCTTGAACGAGATTGTGGACGAGGAAAAGCCCAACGACCCAGAGCACGACGAGCGGGATCTTGCTGCTGAGGATCGCCATGACGATCTGGGTCGTGACTTCCGGATCGCGGATGCCGTCTATGAGCCCCAGGTACAGCTTGGTCGTGAAGCGAGAAGCCAAAGCCGAGAAGATGTTGCCCCTCAAATCCATGAGGCCGGGCATTATGAAGACCAGAATCGGGAAGTAGCTCATTATCGTGTCCCAGTTCTTGCCGAGAACCGCACCGCCGACGAAGTCAAATATCAGGCACAGGAACAGGGCCGGAAACGACAGCAGAAGCGCGTCCCTGAGCTTGCCCCTGAACGTTCCCGAGGTGCCCACTGCGCTCTTTATTACCGTCATCGTCCTCACCTCTGGTTGCGTTCATTCCCATCACCCCTTGTTCCGCTGAACAACCGCCGCTTTAGGCTGGCCTAAAGTTTATAAAAAAGTTGTGGTTCGAGAGCTGGGGCAAAAACTCATCCTTTGATTCCCGAGTTGAGCTCCTCGAGCTTTGCCCTTGCCCTTTCAATCGAGCCGGCCTTCTCTATCGCCGTTCCGGTAACGATGATGTTGGCCCCCGCTTCAACCGCTCTCCTCGCCTGCTCGGCATTTCTTATGCCACCGCCGACGATGAGGGGAACGTCTATGACCTTCCTAACGAGGGCAATCATCTCCGGCGGGACCGGCTGTGGCGCACCGCTACCCGCTTCGAGGTAAACGAGGCGCATGCCAAGGTACTGGCCGGCCAAAGCGTAAGCGGCGGCAATCTTCGGCTTGTGCCTCGGTATCGGCTTCGCATCTCCAACCCAGCCGACGGTTTCACCGGGCTCGACTATTAGATAGGCCATCGGAATCGGCTCTATTCCGTAGCGCTTGACGGTGAAGGCTCCCAAAGCCTGGGAGCCGGTTATGAAGAAGGGGTTCCTCGAGTTGAGCAGACTCATGAAAAATATCGCGTCGGCGTACCTGCTTATCCCGCCGTGCGAGCCCGGGAAGAGAATTACCGGCAGACTGGATGATTCCTTTATCGCCTTAACGACGCTGTCGAGAACGTCTCCCTCGGCCCCGGTCGAGCCCCCGACCATTATCGCGTCAACGCCAATGCTTTCGCTCATCTCCGCTATCTTTCCCGCCGTTTCCGGCGAAACGTCGTCCGGGTCGAGGAGAACGAAGTGGAGCTTCTCCTTCTTCAGCTTCTCGTGAATGTAGCGCTCAACTTTGCCTATTTCCAACATGCTCACACCCCCAAGAATTCCTTAATCATATTGTCATCGGTAGATTCATCAATGAGAAGACAAGGAACGTTTAAATCCTTTGAATGCGAACAAAGGGGTTTATCACGTGTTATCAGACTGTATCCTTTCATTAGTGTTAGGGCAAGGAAATAAGTATCGAATCCAGAAGGCGCAACTAATGAAGCAGTTTCCTTGGCGATTCCATAGATTTCCTCCTCGGACACTACCTCAAATGATGCCTCGACGGCGTTTCCAAGCCTGATGGCGAGACTTGTATCCCCGCTTATCCTTTTTACAACGCTTATGACTTCAACAACTGCCACTCGGGGGATTGCGACGTTTTTCCCTTTCACCAAGTCGAGTATCAATCTGCATTTTCTGAGCACCGCTTGTTTGTTTCTAATCTGGGGGTAGTTCCTTTCGTAAAAGAACGCTCCGACTATGACGTTAGTGTCAATAACGAACCCTCTTTCGTCCCCTGACATCTTCGAGCACTTCCTCGACGTTTGCATCAACGGGAATTCCCTCAATCTCTTCAAGCAAATCCCATATCGTCTCACCGACGATTACCTTGACCCTCGCTCCCTTCGGGAGGTTTACCTTTTTTAGGGGCCTGAATGTCTCGCCGTCGTAGACGGCCTCGATGACTGTCATATCACCACCGTATTTTCCCTATGTCGTCTTCGCTTTTAACGATTTTCCAGCCCAGTCCGAGCTTATCGAGGATTCTCGTTAGGACTTCGTCCGGCTCGTTCTCAAAGCGGTAGAGGTTCGTGCTCACTCTGACGTCGCTGGCCCCGAAGCCCGGAACCGGCTCACCGAAGCGAGAAACCTCGCGCGAGAGTTCCTCCTCCAGCTTCACCTCGCTCGGGATGAGGTAGGCCCTGAGAAGCCCGGCCTCTTTGAGGAGGTAATCAATGTGCCAGTGTAGCCTTTTCTCCCGCCGGAAGTGCCTCGCGACGCGCTTTTCGAGGGAGTTCATGGCCGAGCCCACGTAAACGTAGTAACCCGGCTTGAGCTCGAAGGTTTTTCCTTTGGTGCGGATCCTTCTCCCTTCCTCGAGCCTGATAACGAGGAAGTACGAACCCTTCATGCCCCAGGCTTCCACTGAGGGTTTATAAACTTCGGGCTCGATATCGGGTTAGGTGTAAGCTATGGGGGAACGCAGGGAGAGAAGGAAACCAGTTGACGACTTCGCCTGGCAGGAGTACGACAAAGACGAGTTCAGGGAGATGTTTCCTGCCCTCGCGAGGGAGCTTGAGGAAGGGGAGGGCCTGGGGATAGACGCCTACCGCAGCTCCGCTGAGGAGGGTGAAGAGCTGGCCGAACCGAGGAACTTCGCCGGCTACAATCCAACCGTGATAGACTTCCTCCGGAGATGCGAGACCGACGAAGAGGCTTTGGAGATAATCAACTGGATGGAGAGCAGGGGCGAGATAACGCCAGAGATCGCGAAAGAACTGAGGATAACGCTGGCGAAGAAAGGAGTGAGAGCCTTCGGGCCGAAGAAGGAGTGGGGCTGGTACGAGAGGCACGGAAGGGGATGAGACTTCCATCGAAAGGTTAATATCTCCCTTTTACAACATGGTTTGGTGGTCTCCATGACGTTCAACCCGGTTCTTGAGGCGGAGAGGATTAGAGACCTCATAATCTCCTGGAGACGGGACTTCCACATGTGGCCGGAGCTCAAGTACGAGGAGGAGAGGACATCAAAGATCGTCGAGGAGCACCTCAGGGAGTGGGGCTACCGGATCAAGCGCGTCGGGACGGGGGTTATAGCGGACATCGGGGAGGGAGAAAAAACCATCGCCCTTCGCGCGGACATGGACGCTCTGCCGATCCAGGAGGAAAACGACGTTCCGTACAGATCGAGGGTTCAGGGAAAGATGCACGCCTGCGGCCACGACGCCCACACGGCAATGCTCCTTGGGGCAGGCAAAATAATCGCGGAGCACGTTGAGGAGTTCAGCGGCAGGGTAAGGCTCATCTTCCAGCCGGCGGAGGAAGGCGGAAACGGAGCGCTCAAGATGATAGAAGGCGGAGCGCTCGAAGGCGTCGATGCGATCTTCGGCTTCCACGTCTGGATGGACCTCCCAAGCGGTGTGATAGGCATCAGGGACGGCCCGTTCCTGGCCGGCGCGGGCATCTTCAGCGGAAGGCTCACTGGAAAAGGGGGTCACGGCGCGGCACCCCATGAGGCCAAGGACCCCGTGCCCGCTCTAGCCGAGCTGATCCTCGCCTACCAGACGATAGTCAGCAGGAACGTCGATCCAATCGAGACTGGCGTCGTGAGCGTTACCTCTGTCCACGCGGGAACCGCCTTCAACATCATCCCCGAGAGGGCCGAGTTCAAGGGCACCTTCCGGTTTTTCAAGCAGGAGGTTGGCGACCTGATAAAGAGAAGGATGGACGAGATCGCCAAGGGAATCGC
Organism: Thermococcus sp. AM4; assembly: GCF_000151205.2. Lineage (NCBI taxonomy): Archaea > Methanobacteriati > Methanobacteriota > Thermococci > Thermococcales > Thermococcaceae > Thermococcus > Thermococcus sp. AM4. The sequence goes on along the minus strand of NC_016051.1, from coordinate 586,179 downwards.
CATCGCCCACAACATCCAGTACGAGCTCAGCATAGACGAACTCACCCCCCCAACCGTCAACGATCCCGAGATGGCCGGATTCGCCCGTAAAGTAGCTGAGAAGTACGGGCTGAGGTACGACGAAGTTCCGCCCACCATGGGCGCCGAGGACTTCTCCTTCTACCTTCAGAGGGTTCCGGGGGCGTTCTTGGCTCTGGGAATAAGGAACGAGGAGAAGGGCATCGTTTACCCGCACCACCACCCGCGCTTTGACGTGGACGAGGACGTTCTCCACATCGGCACGGCTATGGAGGTTGCCCTCGCGAGGGAGTTCCTCAGGTGAGTTCCTTCGCGAGCATCTCTATTTTTCCCACGGTCCTCATGCCAGCGCTCTCCATGTTTTCCGGGAGCACGGTTAGGGCCCTCTCAAAGCCCAGCAGTTTTGCCCTTCCGAGAACCGGCCTTAGATCCTCAACCCGGCCCCAGAGGAAGAGGGCAACGCCGTCCCGTCCCGGCAGGTTTCGTAGGGCGTAGAATGAGTTCCCGGCCCTTCCGCTTTCGATGGTGTAGTGAATTCCGGCGATTTCGTCCCTGAAAGCCGAAAACCATACGCTGTACGAACTCTGAAAGCGCCCTGCCGCGAGTTCAAGGCCCTTAATCGCCTCCCATTCGAGGTTCATTCGTTTAACGCTCCCCTCACCCCCGGTGGGAACCCACGCCACTTTGCCCGAGAAAACCCTCTTCCCGAACCCCAGCTTCTCGTAGAAAGGTTCTGCCTCCTTCTCCGGCTGGACGGTCAGCATCTCTGCTCCCCGCTCCCTCGCGACGTCCTCAGCAAACTCCACGAGCGCCCGCCCGATACCTTTTCGCCTGTACTCGGAATGAACCTCTATAACGTCAACGTGTCCTATCCTCCGGATCTCGCCGTTAACGGGCTCCTCGGAGAACAGCACTTCGATTTCACCCACTATCCTGCCCTCCAGCTCCGCAACGGCCACGAGCTGGTCATCGAGGAGGAGGTTGTTGAGGTGAATAGCCAGGGTTTCAACGGCCATCCAGGGGCCGCCCTGAACGTACCGCTCGTAAAGGCTGCCGCTGACCTCTTCTCCGGCGGTATGGAGTCCAACTATTCCCCCGACGTCATCAAGGGTCGCGAAGCGGATCCTCATCCCCCTCACCGAGGTAGCCGAACTTCCTGAGGATGTGGACTATCGCCTCCGCGCCGCCGTCACCGTAGGGCTTCTCAGTTACGTAGTCGGCCTTCCTCTTGAGGCTCTCCGGGGCCTGGGCAATGGCTACGCGGTACCCGACGACGCGGAAGGCATCGAGGTCGTTCTCCCCGTCCCCCACGTGGGCAACTTCGTCCGGCTTTATCCCGAGGTACTCGCAGGCCTTCTCTATACCAGTCCCCTTGTTGATCCAGGGCTTCTTAATGTGGATCGCAAAGCCCGAATCGACCGCGACCAGGTTGAGCCCGAGCTCCTTTATAATCTCCCTCACCGCCTCCACGGGAACAGTTCTCATAACCACGAGTCCAGCTTTCCTCTCCATCGTCGAGTAGCTCAGCCTCGCCTCCGGATAGCGCCTCTTGAGCTCGCTCCAAAGGATCCACTCCTCGTCCATGTCCGTTAAAAAAACGCGCTCCCTCATCGTTCCCTCTCCTTTCAGCGAGAGAGCCCCTCCGTCCTCCGCTATAACCGGCCCGCTCGTCCCTATGAAAACCGCCGCCGCCTCGGCGAACGGAACCGAATTGCCCGTTACAAGCATAACCGGAACGCCGAGCTTTTCCGCAAGCCGTATCGCCTTTAAAGCCTCGACGCTCAGAGTCCTGTCTCGATAGGTTATCGTGCCGTCTATATCGAGCGAGATCGCCTTTATCATCTCCTCCACCGGTGGGGGTGAGGGGTCTCGGTTTTTAACGTTAACCCGCGAACGCCCTGAACTCCCGCGATCTCGTCTTTATCCTGTAGGCCCTCAGCCTTCCCTCAAGGAAAAGCCTTATCGCCTCAAGCGTCTTCTCCTTCTTCAAGAGCTCGTTTCTGGCCTCTTCGACGCTCATCTCCTTAAAGCGCACCTTAAAACCGGGCCTCAGCTGGGCAAGGCGGTGCAGATATGCACTCGCAACGACGCCAATCCTCGCGTAACCGCCGGTGGTCTGAGCATCCTTCATCATCACGATTGGCTTTCCATTGGCAGGAACCTGAACCGTTCCGGGAACGAGCGGGCCGGTGATTATCCCAGCTCCCTTTTCAGAGTGCTCTATAACCTTTCCATCGAGGCGGTAGCCCATCCTGTCCGATTCCGGCGTTACGGTGTATGCCTCGCTTAGGAAAGTCCGCACGCCCTCTTCTGTGAAATGGTCCAAATCCGGGCCGAGAACGACGCCGACGGTTATCTCCACCGCCGAGTAGTCTGGTCTCAGCCCCTCTGGAAGTCTGCGCCCCTCTCTGCCCGTCAGTATCGCGTAGCCGAAGTTCAGCTTGTCGCCTGTTTTTAAAGGCCGCCCTAAACCCGCTTTGGCGTAGGTCGAGCAACTGCCCAGGAGCCCCTCGCACTTTATCCCACCGGCGAAGGCGATGTAGCCGTAGAGACCGCTCCTCAGCGTTCCGACTTCGAGGATGTCTCCCCTCTTCGCCCAGTAGCTTGCCCAGGGCTCGATGGGAACGCCGTTGAGTCTAACCTCAACGTCGCCGGCAACGGCGAAAACGGCAGAGGAATTGAATCTCAGCGTTGGTCCCATTAGGAGGAACTCCAAAAGCGGGGCATCGCCGGAGTTTCCGACGAGGTAATTGGCTATCCTCGCGGAGAAATCGTCCATATAACCGGAAACCGGGACGCCGAGCTTTCGGTAGCCCCTCCTGCCGGAGTCCTGAACCGTCAGCAAAGACGGGACTTTGAGGAGTTCAATCATTTCCGCGCCCCCATTCAGCTCTGTACAGCTCCTCGAACTCCTCTTCGTCAATCGGCACGAACTTTACCCTGTCGCCGGGCTGAAGGAGCGTCGGCGGTTCCTTCGATGGGTTGAAGAGCCTCAGCGGAGTTCTGCCGATGAGCCTCCAGCCACCGGGGCTTTCGAGGGGGTAAATCCCGGTCTGCTTTCCGGCTATTCCAACGGAGCCGGCGGGAACCTTCAGTCTGGGCTTCTCAAGGCGCGGCGTCGCTATGCGCTCGTCCATTCCACCCAGATAGGCGAAGCCGGGCAGAAAGCCGAGGAAGTAGACGCGGTAAACCGGTTTCGAGTGAATTTCAATGACCTCCTCGGGAGTCAGGCCGTTGTATTCCGCTACGAACTCCAAATCCGGGCCGTACTCACCGCCGTAGAGAACCGGAATCTCAACGAGCTTCCCCTCGAACTTCTCAGCCGAGAACTCAAGCCCCTGGATTGCCCGCTTGACCCCTTCGAAGTCTATGAGCTTGGGGTCATAGATTACAGCGAGGGAAGAGTAGGCCGGAACGACTTCGATGAGCCACTCGAAGTTGGCTTTTTCTATCGCCCCAGCGAGGGCGTGAACGCGGTCGTTTGTTTCTTCGTCGATTACCTCCCCGAAGGAGACGAGTAACGCCGAGTCGCCGAGGGGTTTGAGGTTCATGGTCTCACCTGTACGGCGGTTTGATTACTGGAAGCTCTTCAACCTTCCCGAAGTGTTTCAGGTTGCCGGTTACAACGGTTAGGCCGTGGATTATTGCAGTTGCCGAGATAATTGCGTCTCCCAGATGAAGGCCGTAGTCTCTCCGAACTTCCCCTGCGAGAACGGCTATTTCGTTATCAACAGGGATTACTTCAAAGTGCCTCAGGAGTTTAAGGACTTTTTCTCTCTTAATGGGGTCTTTTGTGTCCCTGCCGGAGAAAAGCTCGGCGACGGTTATTACGGAGACCGCAAGTCCTTCCCCGGCCAGTTCCGTTAGGTATTGCTTTGCCTCATTGACTCCCCTCAGCACGTCTATCAGGACATCAGTGTCCACCAGATACATTCCTGTCCCACTCTTCGCGAAGTTTTCTGACGTCAATGTCCTCTTCAAAGATTCCAAATGCATCCTCCAAGTCCCTCAGGAACTCGTCAATTACAATTAGCTTCACTCTCCTTTTATCTGGAATGTTAGGCTTTTTGGTTGGCCTGAAAACCCCGTTTTCGTAAACGGCATCTATAACTTCCATTTTTCTCCCCCAGTTTGTTATACTCGTTAAGCGTGATAAACCTAACGGATGAACTCTTTCATCGGCACTATCTTAACTCCTTCCCTCTCGAGGACCTCTCTGATGTGCCTCGCTATCTCAACCGCCTTCGGGTTGTCGCCGTGGACACAGATTGTATCAGCTTTAAGCTCAATCCACTCGCCGTTGATGGCCCTAACCCCGCCGTCCTTGACCATCGAGATAACGCGCTCCGCTATCTCCTCCTTGTCGTGGATAACCGCTCCGGGCTTCGAGCGCGGGACGAGCGTTCCGTCGGGGTTGTAGGCCCTGTCAGCGAAGACCTCGTGGGCAACCTTAACGCCCATCTCCTCGGCTATCTGGGCGGGCCTTGAACCGGAGAGGGTTACAAAAATTAGCTTTTTATCGAAGTCAGCGATTCCTTCAATCACAGCCCTCGCGAGTTCCTCCTCCTTAACGAGGGCGTTGTAAAGTGCTCCGTGCGGTTTGACGTGCTGAAGTTCGAGACCTTCAGCTTTAGTGAACGCGTAGAGTGCCCCAATCTGGTAGAGGATGTAGTTGCGAGCTTCTTCCGGCGTGAGCTTCATGTACCTCCTCCCGAAGCCCATCAAATCGGGATAGCCCGGGTGCGCACCGACTTCAACTCCCTTCTCCTTCGCGAGCCTGACGGTCTTTCTCATAACCAGCGGGTCGCCGGCGTGCCAGCCGGTGGCGACGTTGGCGCTCGTGATGTAGTTCATGACCTCCTCGTCGAGGCCCAGCTTGTATCGGCCAAAGCTCTCCCCGAGGTCGGAGTTCAAATCGACCCTCATGCTCCCACCGGCCTCATTTCGACGGAAATCTAAAAAAGGCTTTCCCAGAGTTTGAACTATGCAGGTAATAGACGCGGCAATCTTCATTCAGGGGATAGATGTTGAAGGCTTCACGACGCCGAAGGTCGTTGAAGAGGTTAAAGACCCGGAGTCAAGGCTCTTCCTTGAAGGTCTGATAAGCGCGGGAAAGGTTAGGGTGCTCGTTCCATCGAAAGAAAGCATTGAAGCCGTTAAGGAAGCTGCAAGAAGGACCGGGGAACTGGAAGAGCTCAGCGAGGCCGACGTTGAGGTCCTCGCGCTGGCGTACGAGCTTAAAGCCACAATTCTCACCGATGACTACAACCTCCAGAATATAGCCAAAACCCTCGGGATTTCCTTCAAGACCCTCAAGCGCGGGATAAAGCGGGTAATCCGCTGGAACTACGTCTGCATCGGCTGTGGGAAGCGCTTTTCTGAGATGCCCCCTGAAGGTATCTGCCCCGACTGCGGGAGTCCGGTTAGACTCATACCGAGGAAAAAGAGGAGGCGTCAGAGGCGCAGGTAGGGAATCACCTCGTCGTAGACCTCGCTCCAGTCAACTACGCTGACCCTTCTCCTGACACCTTTCTCAATCAGCTCCAGAATCTCGTTCACGACCTCTTCCGGCGTCTTTCCGGTAGTGTCGACCTCTACGACGTTCTCGTTCTCCTCAAGGGCCTCGACGAGAATGACATCGACGAGCTCGGCCTCGACGTTTTCCCCAACCTTCTCCCGCGAATAACCCCTCTCGGTTAACCTCTCGCCGATTAGCCTCGGGTGAGCCCTGAGCACAACCACGAGGTCGGCGTTGAGGAAGTGGCTGAGATGCCCGTCAACGACGACGTTTTTTCCCTTAAAGTCCCGCTCGAAGTTGTAGGCCAGCTCGTCAACCTCGACTTCAAGCTCATCGCCCTTCATCTCGCCGATGCCCTTTTCCATCGCGTAGTCCCTCAGGCTGACGTACTCATAGCCGAGCTTTTGAGCCAAAAGCTTCGAAACCGTCGTCTTTCCGACCCCGGGCGTTCCGGTTACCGCGATTATCATGCCACCACCCTCTAAGCTTTCACCTTAAGCTTTTAAAAACCCAGCCCGGAGTTTCGAGTATGTACGAGTTCACCGAGGATTTCAAGCTCAGGCGAATCACCAAGTACGAGCTGGACGGCGTCGATGAGCGGGACGATTTGGTGGTCATTCCTCCATCGAGCAGGGCTGGCCCGTGCGGGAGCTACTGCCTCTTCTGCTACCTCCGGCAGAATCCACCGGAGATGATTTACCGCGTTTCCTTCCACGACACCCTGAACGACCCCGAGCTTGAGGGGAGGATTGCCTACGTGAGCGAGCACTATCCCGAGCTGTGGATTCGGGTTACAGATACAGCTGGAAACGTCGGACTCGACGAGAAACGGATTGAGAGCCTCTGGAAAGCCGGCCTTGACGAGATGCAGATTTCAGTTCATACCACCAAGAAGGAAAAGAGGATTGCCCTCATGAGAAGCCCGCTCGCCGGCAAACTTATAGACCTCCTTCCCCTTGTGGCCCGGACCTTTAGGGTAATAGCGGACATAATCCTCACTCCGGGCTACAACGTCGACGACATCGGGGAGATAATAGAGGATTTGGCCTCGATGGGCGTTGCCGAGGTCAGGCTCTTCCCAGTCGGCGTGACGAGATACAACCGGGACGTTAGGCCCTTAACGAGGGACGAACTAATCTTCGTCAAAGAAACTGCCCTCGATGTCGGGAGAGAGACCGGGATAAAGGTCGTGATTCCGCCGATTTTCAAGGCCCTCCTCGGCGAGTTCCGGCTCGATGTTGGCCCCTTTGAAATCGAGCCGGAGATGCCGACCTACATACTGACCGGCGAGCTGGCCTATCCAGAGCTGAGGCGAATCTTCCCGAGGATTCCCGTCGTGGCGGTTAAAAACGAGTTCTTCGGAGGGAACATAGGGACGGCGGGCCTGCTCACGGGCAGGGACGTTCTCAGAACCGTTGAAAAGCTTCCAGAGGTCGACCTCGGTCTGCTTCTTCTGCCGGAGCTGATGTTCTACGGCGACAGAACACTGGACGGCTTCACGCGAGAGGAGCTCGTTTCGAGAATCCTCGTGGAGAAGGGATACATCGTCGAGAGCGCCCTCGAACCGGGTGAGATACCAAAAATATTGGAGAAGGCGGGGGCGGTTTAGCTGTAGACGTCTACCACTATTCTGTCGGGGTTGCTGAGGGTGAAGGAGTTGTAGGGCAGGTAGGGCGTGTTGAGCACGAGCACGATGAAGACGTAGCCGTTGCTTTCGGTCGCGTAGATGTAGGGAACGCTTGGGGAGCCCGTGTAGATGTACTGCCAGCCGTTGTAGGTGTTCCAGCCGAGGTCCGCGAGCTTTGCGCCGTCGAGCTGGATCACGAGGTGGTAGCCGTAGGAGTACGAGGTGTAGTAGACGTGATAGCTCACGGATTTGCTCAGGTCGAGGACGACGCGGAAGTAGCCGTCGTGCTGGGCGAACCTTATGCCCGTAACGGTCGGAACCGGGTCGTGGACCGGAACGCCGAAGTAGCGCTGGACGCCGTGCAGAATGGCGTAGGCGTACTTCCACTGGTAGTTCTCGTCGGTGATGATGCTCACATCGTAGGTGTTGGTGACGAAGCCAGTTTCGATGAGTATCGCCGGCATCTTGGTGTATTTAATGACGTAAAAGCCCGCCTCCTTGACGCCCCTGTTCTTCAGCGGGATCTCCTTGGCTATCTCCTCGTCAACGTAGGTCGCGAGAAGGTTGCCCCTGGTCGAGCCGTAGTAGTGGTAGACCTCGAATCCGCTCGCCGAGCTCGGCCCGGCGTTGGCGTGTATGCTGATGAAGATGTCGCAGCCGGCGGAGTTGGCTATCTGAACCCTGCCCGAGAGGGTAACGAAGTAGTCGCCGTCCCTTGTCAGGACGACCTTTGCACCGTCCTCCTCGAGGAGCTTGGCAACCTTGAGGGCTATCGCGAGGTTTATGTCCTTCTCCTGAACGCCGTTTGCAACCGCTCCAGGATCGGTTCCGCCGTGGCCGGCATCGACGCAGATTGTATAGCCGCTGAGGTCGCTCTGGACCGCTCCAACACTGGGGACGTTGCCAACGGGCACGAAGGCCAGAAAGACAAGGAGTATTATTAGAGCGCTTATTCTTCTCATGGTGCACACCTCCGGCTGTTAATGTAAAGAAACGAACGCCGAATTTATAAGTTTTTCCAGAAGTTGCGGTTTGTCCAACGCCCCGGACCGGCTCGGCGCTCATAGGGTATATCATCGCCTTCGCTCATCCCGTCTTGGATTCCTCACGGCCGGCCCGGGACGGCGTCAGGGCCAGTCCTCGTCATCACAGCGTTCGGTGCAATTCGCTGTCATCATCCGCGTTTTAACCTTGAAGGTAGTAGGATATAAGCTTTCTCAGCTCAAGGTTCCTGTTCGGGGGGAGCCTCAAGAAGCGCCTTAACTGGTTGTTCTCCGCTATCAGGCCGGAGAGCTCGATTGCGAGGATTTTGTTGTCCTCGCTCAGGCCGTAGGCCTTGTAACGGAGCGGAGCGTACTCCTTTTCGAGCCTCCAGACCTTCTTTTCAAGCTCTTCTGCCTTTTTCTCAAGTTGATCAAGCTCTCCCTTCGACTCCTTGAATTCTCCGGTGAGTGCGATTTTAATAATCCTCTCAGGAGAGACGCCGTAGCGCTCAGCGAGCTTTTCAACCTCGGTATTATCGAGCGCGACCTCAACCTTCCCGAAGCCCCTATCGGGTTTGATTGTGAGCTTCATCTTCCCCACCCACCAGCAACTTCATAACCTTCAGGAACTCCTCCGCGAGTTTCAGAGCCTCCTCTGCCTCATCGGCCCTCGGCTCATATCGGCTCATAGACGATGTCGTACTGGTCCTCGTGTCTCAGCTCCCTCATCCTGTCGAGCAGTTCCACCCATATCCCGTCCAGTTTTCCGCTTTTGACGTAGAACTCCTCGAGGTAGCGGGCTATGCAGTAGTGGCTCTTCTCCCTCCACCCGTCCCTGAAGAGCAAAGCCCTCGCGCCGTGAAACATCGCCATGTACGACTCAACCAGCGACGTCCTGTAAGAGCCGAACCCGAGGTGTCGTCTGGCCTCTTCGAGCCACTCCTCAGCTCGTCTTAGGCTTACCAGGGCCTTTTCTCGTGAGGGTGTAATCCTTCTCAGCAGGTTCCTTTGAAGGCACGTCTCGAATCCGTTCAAGGCTTTCACCCCAGATTATCATGGAGCCGTAGGCGAGGGAGTAATAAAAAACTGGGTCGTTCTCACGGAGCGCTTTGACCCTCTTCGGTGTCAGAACGAGCAGGTCAACTTCCCTTCCGGTTGCGGTTTCTATCTTCCTCTGCAACGAGGCAGTTTTCAGTATGCTCGGCTTTTCCACAAGAATCCAGACGTCAAGGTCGCTTTTGTCGGTGTTCTCCCCCCTCGCAAAGCTTCCGTATACTCCAAGGGCCAAGACCCAGTCCTCTTTCAAAGGCTCAAGCTTCCCAGAGAGCACGACGAAGTTCAAAAACCTCTTTAACTCGCGCGTTTTTGGTGTTTGAAGAATTACAAACCTCCTACCCTTCTTCTCCGCTATTCCGTACTTGGTAAGGAGGTTCAGCGTTTTCGAAACGAGCCCCTTGCTCAACCCGGTCGCCCGAGCGGTTTCCTCGACGCCGACGCTTTTCTCTCAAGGGCATAGTCAAAATCTTGACCCGCTCCGGCGTTGAAATGAGCTCGAACATGTTACCAACTCTCGTTCATGATTTATGAACTTTTTGTTCACGCTCCGTGAACGAGTCGTTCACGTCTTGTGAACTTCTCCTCTCTTCGAGCCTTTTCCTCAGCTCCTCGTTCTCCTTTCTCAGCTTATCTCGCTCGGCCATCATTAGCTCCCTGTCCCTCAGGGCTTTCTCGTAGAACTCCCTCAGCTCGCCGAGTTGGTTCTCCATTTCTTGAAGTTTCTCCTCGAGCTTCCCAATTTTCTCCCGAAGGAACTCCTCCCGCTCGGCCCTAAGGGTTTCCTCAACCCTGGGCAGGTTCTCCTCGATTAAGGCCTTAACGTCCCTTCCCTTCAGGGACTTGAACTTCTCGCGGGGCAGGATAATCACAACATCGCTCATCTCTTCCTCCTCTCCATCTCGGTCTTCCTGTCGTAGCAGAGAATGTAAAAGGCCAGAAGCCCCTTCCACCTTCCGTAGGGCTCGATGATTTCCCTAACGTCCCTTTCTCTAACTTCTTTCGGCCGTTTGCCGAAAATCTTCGCTATCCCCCTCCTCAGCCCGAGGTCTCCCGCCGGATAAACGTTCTTCCTAAGGCCATAGGCAAGGAACAGCTCCGCGCTCCACTTCCCTATTCCTCGAAACTTCGTGAGGTATTTGATTGCTTCATCGACTTCAAGATTTTGGAGTTCGAGGTTCAGCTCGCCCTTTAGGTAGGACTCGGTGAGGGACTTTATGTAGCCCGCTCTATAACCTAGTCTTGCCCCCTTTAGCTCCTCCTCGCTCAGCCCTGCAATCCTCTCGGCGGTCGGAAAGGCGTAGAGTTCGCCAACGGGTTCTCCGGCGAGTTTGACGAGGTTTCTAATCGTCCGCTGGGCGAACTCGTAGTTAACCTGCTGCTGGGCTATCACCTCGATGAGGGCCTGGTATGTGCTCGGCGACGCCGGGGTAACGAGACCGTAGAACTCGTCTATGAGGAACGCAAAGGGCGAATCGCCTATCTCGGCGTAGAAGGAATCCAAATCCGTGTCGAGGCCGAGAACGAAAGTTAGCTTTTCCCTCGCTTCCTTCCTCTCGCCCCTTCCCCAGTCCTCGGGAAAGCGGTAGTCCCCGTCGTATGAAACAACTCCGGTCTTCCCGTTGCTCAGCCTCAGGGCCTGGTAGAAAGTGCCGTCCCTGAAGGCCCAGGTGCCGTTGCGTATCATTTCATTTGCGGTTTTTTCGAGGCTTATCATTTATCTCCCCCTCCAGCCCAAGACCCTTGACTGGTAGTGTCTCTTAGGAAAGATTTCGAGCGGATCGATACCCTTCTCCCTGAGGAGATGCCTCAGCTCGACCTCGTAGTCGGCCTTCTCAAGCTCCTCGCTCTCCCGGATTTCGACTACAAAGAGCTTCTCTGTCAGCTCGCGTATCGTCTTGTAGCCGAGACCGAGGAGTGGCCTTATGTATGCAACGCCGAAGCGGTCCTCCAGCGACCTCGCTTTAGGCAAATCGAGGAGCGGAACCCTGTCGTCCCTCCGAGTTCCGTCGCTCACCCTTTCCACCTCGGGAAGAGAAGCCAGAGCCTCCAGAGCCCTCTCGTGGATGAACTGTATCGCGTTGTTCGGGTGGCCGTCGCTTATGGCAATCTCCCCGGCTTTTTCGAGGATTTCAACTGGAAGCTCCAGAACTCGATGGGCAAAGCCGAGCCTCTCAGCTGTTTCCCTCGCGTACTTCCAGTTGTCGAGCAGGCCGAAGGTGACCGTCACGAGCTCGACCTCGTAGCCGAGCTGGCTCAGAATCCACGCGGCCAAGCTTGAGTCCTTCCCGCCGGAGTAGAGGTGGTGAACCTTCATCCTCATCACCTTTTCTCGGGCTTATTAGCGACCGCAGGGGTTATTAAGGGTTGAGGGTAATACTATTTTGGTGAAGGTAATGCCAGTCGTCACGAAGAAATACCAGGTCACGATACCCAAGGAGGTTAGGGAGGCGCTTGGAATAAAGGCCGGAGACGAGGTGGTTTTCGTTAGAGAGGGGAATCGTTACGTTTTGATGAAGCTTACCGACCTCCTCAAGGAGCTTAGCGAGATAACAAGTGACATAGACGAGACAGTTGAAGAAGTTAGACAGGGACTGGCGAGGGGTATAGAACGCTCTCTGCGCGAGCTGGAGGGAGAGGAATGAACGTTGTACTCGATACCAACGTCTTCAACAACAGGACCTTTCTCGAATGGTTGAGGCACTCAGGCCTTGAGCCGGTAACGAGTTCGGTGGTTTATATGGAACTGCTCTACAAATATGCCAGACGAAAGGGTCTCGCCGAAGCTAGGAGCAAGTTAATGGCCGTTTTCAACTCGCTGGCAATTGAGGTTATGGACTTTGATTGGGAATGTGCAGAGCTTGCGGTGGAATCTGCCCTCGGTCGCTGGGACTTCTCAAAGAACGCGAGGGACTACATGATAGGCTCATTGGCTCTAAAGCTCAACGCCCCGCTGGTTACGTACAATAAAAAGGACTTCAGCTGGCTTCCCGAGGTTCTAACGCCTGAGGAGGTCATGGAGAGGTTCGGCAAATAGCCTTAAAAGGCCAACCTTTTTAAGGCCCTTCCGGGCGAGAGGTTAAGAGGTGAGAGAGATGGAGAAACGCTTACCCGGTAAAGTGAGGAGGGCTCTGCGCGCGAGATACTACGACATCGAACCGCGAGCGTGGATTGGTAAGAAGGGTCTCGCCGAGAGCGTGATTGAGGAGATTGAGACACAGCTTGAGAAGGACGGTGTCCTTAAGGTCGAGATTAGGAAGGGAGCGCTCATCTCGACCGGAATGGACAGGAAGGCCATAGCGGAGAAGGTAGCCGAGCTCACCGACAGCGAGCTGATAGACGTCAGGGGCAAAAGGTTTATATTGTTCAAACCGAGGGAAGGCTGGGAAAGGTATTTAAGGCGCCTTGAAAGAAAGGCGTCGGCTGAGAGGCGGGAGAAGCCCGTCCGTAAAGTCAGGCTCGACATCGCTAACTTCAGGAAGAAGTTTAGAAAGGGGAGGGATTGAAAGATGGCGACTGTCTATGACGTTCCCGGTGACCTGCTCGTCGAGAGGGTCGCGCAGGCACTCAAAGAAGTTGAGGAGATAAAGCCCCCCGAGTGGGCGCCCTTCGTTAAGACCGGAAGGCACAAGGAGAGGCTTCCCGAGCAGGAGGACTGGTGGTACTACAGAGTTGCCAGCATACTCAGAAAGGTCTACATCGACGGTCCAGTTGGAATCGAGAGGCTCAGGACCTGGTACGGAGGCAGGAAGAACCGCGGACACGCCCCGGAGCACTTCTACAAGGCCGGGGGAAGCATAATCAGGAAGGCCCTCCAGCAGCTTGAGGCGGCCGGCTTCGTCCAGAAGGTTCCGGGAGAGGGAAGGGTCATAACCCCGAAGGGCCAGAGCTTCCTCGACAAGATTGCCACCGAGCTCAAGAAGGAGCTCGAGGAGCAGATTCCGGAGCTCAAGAAGTACTGAGCTCCCCTTTTCTCACATCCCACCCAATACCTTTTTAACTCCTACTTCTGAGCCCCAACCGGAGGTGAGGGGCATGGCCGAGGACATTGAGGAGATTAGGAAGCGCAAGCTCATGGAGCTTCAGAAGAGGTACCTCGAACAGCAGAAGGCCCAGGAGGAGGCAATAAAGCAGGAGATGGAGCTCCAGGCCCAGCTCGATGCCATAATGAGGAAAATCCTGACACCGGACGCGAGGGAGAGGCTCGGTCGCGTTAAGCTCGTCAAGCCGGAACTCGCGAGACAGGTTGAGCTAGTCCTCGTTCAGCTCTACCAAGCCGGCCAGATAAGGGAGCCCATAGACGACGCCAAGCTGAAGAAAATCCTCGCCCAGATCGACGCGAGGACGAGAAGGGAGTTCAGGATCAGGTGGTAGCGGAAGGTGAAGAGATGGAGATCAAGAGGATAATCGAGATCCTCGACGAGAAAGGAGAGGTAAGCCTCGAGACCTGGAAGGCGATCTCCGTTAAGAACAACAGGGACGGTACGGTGGACATCCTCTACCGCAACCTCCACCTCGGCAGCGACGACGACCCCGTGTTCCTGTGGATATACGCGAACGTCGTTGATGACGGGGACGAGGACGTCAGGGTTCTGGAGAGGATAACCTTCAAGAGGGAAGACCTCGCCTGGATCCTCCGCTACGTTCCCGCCAAAAAGGGAAAGTGAGTGGGAACATTTATAAGAGGCACTCGTATAGGGCCCGCCGTGGGGGTGTTTGGGTGAGTAAGAAGAGGGTCTGCCCCATCTGCGGTTCCACCGAGTTCATCTACGACCCCAGCAGGGGAGAGGTCGTTTGTAAGGTCTGCGGCTACGTTATTGAGGAAAACGTTGTGGACATGGGGCCCGAGTGGAGGGCCTTTGACGCGAGCCAGAGGGAGAAGAGGGCCCGTGCAGGTGCCCCCGAGAGCATACTCCTTCACGATAAAGGCCTGTCGACGGACATAGGCATCGACCGCTCCCTCACGGGTTTGATGAGGGAGAAGATGTACCGCCTTAGGAAGTGGCAGTCCCGCCTGAGGGTCAGCGACGCCGCCGAGAGGAATTTGGCGTTCGCCCTCAGCGAGCTCGATAGACTGGCAAGCAACCTCCGCCTTCCAAGGCACGTCGAGGAGGAAGCAGCGAGACTCTATAGAGAAGCCGTCAGAAAGGGCCTGATAAGGGGCCGCTCCATTGAGAGCGTCATAGCGGCCTGCGTTTACGCCGCCTGCAGGCTGCTCAAGATCCCGAGGACCCTCGACGAGATAGCGGAGGTTTCCCGCGTCGACAAGAAGGAGATAGGCAGGAGCTTCCGCTTCATAGCGAGGCACCTCAACCTCACTCCAAAGAAGCTCTTTGTCAAGCCGACGGACTACGTCAGCAAGTTCGCGGACGAGCTCGGCCTGAGCGAGAAGGTGAGGAGGAGGGCGATAGAACTGCTTGAGGAGGCCTACGAAAAGGGCCTCACGAGCGGAAAGAGCCCGGCCGGCCTCGTTGCGGCGGCACTCTACATAGCGGGCATCATGGAGGGAGAGCGGAGAACCCAGCGCGAGGTTGCCGAGGTAGCGAGGGTCACCGAGGTAACGGTAAGAAACAGGTACAAAGAGCTGATAGAGAAGCTCAACCTCAAGGTTCCGATAGGCTGATCAGCGGAACCAGCTCTCGAGAGTTCTTTGTTTTCCGGCCTTTATCGCCTTCTTCAGCCTTTCGAGGCCGTTCTTGACGCGCTCCTCGCTGAAGTCGTGCTCATCGCAGAGGAACCTAATGATTCCTTCCTCGTCGGGCTCGCGCCACTTGAGCTCGTAGTCGTCCGTGACAGGTGGGTTTAGGAAGAACTCCTTTATCGCGTACAGATCAACGTCGCTCATCTTCTGGTACTTCGCCAGCGGGTCCTTCGAGCGTTTGACTATCGTCAGGGCCTTCTTGGGCCCGATTCCCTTGATTCCGCCCGGGTTGTAGTCCGTCCCAACGAGGATGGCCAGCTCGATTAGCTTCTCCCTGTCTATGCCGAGCTCTTTGAGTACCTCTTCGAGAATTATGAGTTCCGGCTTGACCTCAACGTAGACGTTCTTGCCGGGGAGCTTTCTTCTCCCGGTTATCGTGAGGTTCCTGACGAGCCTCGGTGCCCCGAAGAGAAGGCTGTCGTAGTCCTGGCTCGCGGAGGCGTAAACTTTCTTCTTTGAAGCCATGTAAGCGGCCTGTGCCTCGCCCTCGCTCGGGGCCTGGACGACGGGAACGCCCATCAGCCCGAGCAGTTTCTTGGCGTCCTCTATGAGGGTCTCGTTCAGTTTAGTCGCCCTCATCGCGTACTTCTTGGCCTCCTCTATGTCGCCCCTCTCAAGGGCCTCATGCCACTTCTCCTCGGCCTCCTCTCTGGCTTCACGCCTCTTTTCAAGCTCTCTCCTCTTGAACGCCGGTGGCTCGCCGTCGAAAACGTAGGCAGGTTTTATGCCGGCCTCCATCAGGTTAATCGTCCTGTAGAAGAACCCGCTCAGGTGAGAGGTTATCCTGCCCTTTGAGTCCATTAAAGGCGTCCCGTCGCGCTGTCTGATCGTCGAGAGGAACTGGTACATGGCGTTGAAGGCATCTATCGCCACCTTCTTTCCATAAAGCCGCTCCAGCTCGATTTCCTTTCTGGGTATGAGTTCGCCGATTTGGACTCCCATCTTCACCACCCAAGAAAAGTGGGGAAAGGGGTATTTAGGGTTTGCCTCGGCCTACCGGGTTGCTCATCACCGCTCAGGGAGGGGAAGGGTCGTCATCGGCTAGACCTTCTTGATGCCGTGGGTTAAGAGGAACTCCTCGTGTCTCGTCCTCCTCTGTCTCTCCTGCACGTAGATCCAGCCCATGACGAATATGAGGGCCGCCATTCCAAAGAGCGTCTGCCAGCCGAGGAGGTTGTAGTCGAGGGTTATTATGATCTTCCTCACCATGGCCAGAACGCCGAGCTCGACGACGTTCCTCATGCTGACGTGGTGCTCCTTGACGTACATGGTGAGCAGTTCGAAGATCTCGAGGAAGATTATGATGAGAACGATGTGGTGGAGGACGTCCTCGATCGAGAGAGGGGCCGTTATTAGGAGCTCTATCATCATGTACACGACGTAGCCCATCGTTATGGTGGCGAGGCCGATAACAACTATGTCGAAGATCACGCTGAGCCACTTGATAAGGCTGTCCTCTATGAACCCTATGTCGTGATGCTTCCTGCCCATCCGCACACCCGCCTAAAAATTGAGGCTCGCTCTAAAAACTTTTCGGAGAATCTAAAAGTTGTCCGAAAGCCTAATTCTCCCTCCGGGAAGCCCTGAACGTTCCGTTCCAAACCTGCGGTTTTTTAACGTCCGTCGAGTTGAACATCGGCAAAAAGAGAGGAGAAAGGTTTTAACGGCTTTTACAGACGTAAAACTGTAAGTGTCATCCGAGGTGATAAAAATGGTTGACCCGAACATCGAGGCCCTTTTCAAGCCGAAGAGCATCGCCGTCATAGGCGCTTCGGAGAAACCCGGAAAGATAGGCTACGCGATTATGAAGAACCTCGTGGAGTACGGCTACGAGGGTAAGATCTACCCCGTCAACATCAAGGGCGTTGAGATAAAGATAGGCAACCGTGTCTTCAAGTCCTACAAGAGCATTCTCGATGTCCCCGATGAGGTGGATATGGCGGTTATAGTCGTTCCAGCCAAGTTCGTCCCGCAGGTCGTCGAGGACTGTGGAAAGAAGGGCGTCAAGGTTCTTCCGATCATCAGTTCCGGTTTCGGTGAGCTCGGGCCGGAGGGCAAGAAGGTTGAGGAGCAGCTCGTTCAGATAGCCAGGAAGTACGGCATGAGGATCCTCGGCCCGAACATCTTCGGCGTCGTCTACACCCCCGAGAAGCTCAACGCCACCTTCGGGCCCACCGACGTCATGCCCGGCCCGCTCGCCCTCATAAGCCAGAGCGGTGCCTTGGGAATAGCCCTCATGGGCTGGACGATCCTTGAGAAGGTCGGCCTCTCCGCCGTCGTCAGCATTGGAAACAAGAGCGACATCGACGACGCTGACCTGCTCGAGTACTTCGAGGTCGACGAGAACACCAAGGCCATACTCATCTACATGGAGGGCGTTAAGGACGGAAGGCGCTTCATGGAGGTCGCGAAGAAGGTCAGCAAGGTCAAGCCGATAGTCGTCATCAAGGCAGGCAGGAGCGAGCGCGGTGCCAAAGCGGCCGCTTCCCACACCGGTTCGCTCGCGGGAAGCGACAAGATCTACGATGCAGCGTTCAAGCAGGCGGGAGTCATAAGGGCCCTCACCATAGGCGAGGCCTTCGACTACGCGAGAACCCTCAGCAACCTCCCCGAGCCCGAGGGTGAGAACCTCGTCATAATAACCAACGGCGGTGGAATAGGAGTTATGGCAACGGACGCGGCAGAGGAAGCCGGACTGCACCTCTACGACAACCTCGAGGAGCTCAAGATCTTCGCCAACCACATGCCGCCCTTCGGATCCTACAAGAACCCCGTTGATCTAACAGGTATGGCCGGGGCCGAGAGCTACGAAGGAGCCGTCAGGGACGCCCTCGCTCACCCCGAGATGCACAGCATAGCGGTCCTCTACTGTCAGACGGCAGTCCTTGACCCGAGGGACCTCGCCAAGATCGTCATCCGTGAGTACAACGAGAGCGGAAGAAAGAAGCCCCTCGTCGTTGCCATCGTCGGTGGAATCGAGGCCAAAGAGGCCATCGACATGCTCAACGAGGAGGGAATTCCTGCCTATCCCGAACCGGAGAGGGCGATAAAGGCCCTGGCGGCGCTCTACCGCTGGAGCAGGTGGAAGGCCAAGCAGGAGTGATCTTTCTTTTCCCGACTTTTCAAAACCTTTTTATACCACCTTGACGTAAGCGGTCAGGGTGTCCGTATGAACGGCCGTCTTAGGATCGTGGGAATTTTTGTGTTCATCATCGGCCTCGTTCTCACCGCAACGTACAGCAGGCCAGACTGTTCGGGGATTGCCTGTTTTCATTCCGGCTTTCCCGTCCTCGAGCTTTCCGATTACAACGTGGAAAACGGCGGGGGAGTTAACGCTTACGTCATCGCCTTCGAGGGGAACTGCAGCGGTAAGGTCCACGACGTTTTCTCCGACGGCGGAAACGTCAGGTTCCAGAGAAAGGGCCCGGTTTACGTCGCCGACAGAATGGAGCACTTTGGGAGCTTTTACGTTTCCGAATGCCGGGGAAACCTGACGGTCTACACGGTCAAAACGTACCTCTCCAACGTTACCCTCCCAAACGTCACCTACGATATCGGGGGCTACCTCTTCCTGAGCGATTACAACCTGCCCCTAAGGGAGTTCTACATGAAGGTCTCGGGCAGGGTGAGCCCGAGGGTCACGACAAGGCTTGAACTCGCCCTCGCAGAGAACTTTGGGACGTATGAGGCCACTTACCTCAACGGCACCCTCCGCCTGGAGGACGTACTCTATCAGAGGCCCCTTGAGGGAATACTCGTGAAAAACGGGACGCTGGTCAGGGAGATGGTCGTTTACGATAACCCTGCCTCTTACCTCCGGTTTAAAAACTGCGCGGAGCACTACGAGGAGACCCTCAAAGCCTGCCAGGCCAGCGGCTCCCCCCGATACCAGCTTCCCCTCGGGCTCGGCCTCATGCTCGCGGGCATCATTCTGTTCGCCTACGGGATGAAGTTTTAAGTCCCTTCTCCCATTTTCCTTCGGTGGTGGCCTTGATCATAGCGCTTATCAGCGACATCCACTCGAACCTGGAGGCACTCGAAGCCGTGTGGGACGAGATCAAGGACGCCGATGTCTTCCTCTGCATGGGCGATCTCGTTGGTTACGGCGCTTCCCCAAACGAGGTCGTTGACTTCGTGAGGCGAGAGATGGAGAGGAGAACCTTCCTCTGCGTCCGCGGAAACCACGACAACGCGATTGCCTTCGGGGCGGATTGGAGCTTCAACCCCTACGCGAGGCAGGCCGTGAGGTGGCATCAGTGGGTCATGAGCTCTGAAAACCTTGAGTTCCTCAGACAACTGCCTGTGAAACAGCTTTTTGAGGACGACGCGGGGAGGAGCTACCTGCTCATTCACGGTTCTCCTCGGGCTCCACTCGACGAGTACCTCTTTCCCTGGCTCCCGGAGAGCGAGTTCAGGGCAGTCCTGAGCTACGTCAGGCAGGACGACCTTCTGCTCGGCCACACCCACGTGCCGATGCTCAAGGTCATCGATGGAAGGCGGATAATAAACCCCGGCTCCGTTGGACAGCCCAGGGATGGGGACTGGAGGGCCAGCTACGCCCTAATCGACACAGAACCCCCGGGGAGGGTGGAGTTCCACCGCGTTGAATACGACGTAGAAGAGGCGGCAAGAAAGATAATGGAAGCCGGACTGCCGAGGTTCCTTGCGGAGAGGCTCTTCGAGGGCTACTAACGGTGCCGTATCCCCCTGAGCTTTGATTTCACAGCCAGCTTGCTGGAGTCGATGATTATAACCTCACCGATGCTCCTCACCGCGCTCACGGGTATCAGAAGGAGGCCCTCGTGGTCGGTGACGAACTCGCTCGTGTCCAGATCCTCGTCGGGCTCCGCGACTATAACGAGTAACTCCCCGGTCTTTTCGTCGAAGCTGAGATCGTAGACCCATCCGAGCCTGATTCCCGTGTCCGTGATAAGCTCAACGTCCCTGAGCTTTGAGGCGAGTATCTTAACCATCACCATCCCTCCATTTTACGGTGTGCCTAAATCATCACGATCGTATAAAACTTTTTCCACACGGCGGTGCAGAATCGAAAACCAAAAAGTCTATCAAGGGAAGGGGCTATTCAGCCGGGGCGATGAAGAGATTCATCCCTCCTGACGGGGACTCGCTCCCCCCGAGATGAAGACGCGGTCCCCCCTCGAGCCCCTTTTAGTTCTCCTCCTATTATCTCCAGGGTTTTGTTGCTGATCTTTTGGAGTCTTGGATCGTGGGAGGTGATTATCATTGGAACCCTCCCTTTGAGCGCCGAGAGAACACTAACAACGGCCTCCGAATTCTCCGCGTCGAGCATCGAAGTCGGCTCGTCGAGGAGCAAGAGATCCGGATCATCAGAAAGCACCATCAACAACTCAGCCCTCTTAAGCTCACCACCACTCAACTGGCCCGGACGCTTGTCGAGGATGGTTTCAATGTTGAGTTCCCCCGCAAGCTCCCTAATCCTACCATCGTCCAAGCCTCTCCCCCTGCCCTTTGCGTAGAAGACGATGTTCTCCCACACAGTCAGTTCGTTTATCATTCTCCCCTCCTGGGTAAGGTAACCAATCTTCCGCCTGACTTCTAAGGCACGTTTCTCGTCCTTTGGTTCAATCCCGAAAACTTTGACTGTTCCGTGCATTGGTTGAACTAATCCGAGGATGGCCTTGAGGATTGTGGTTTTTCCACTTCCAGAGGGCCCCATGATGAGGATTGCTTCGCTTTTATCCAAACTGAAGGTTACTCCCCTTAATGCCAAGACCCCACCCGTGTAGGTTTCGTACTTTACAAACACATCCTCAAACTCAACAACGACCATTTCACCACCCCCATATGTGCGGCGGCCGGAAAAGCGACTCAACAATGAACCTGCCCCCGGTGAAGGCTATCTCGGCGCGGGTGTAGACGAGCCCGATGTAGGCATCCACGAATGCCACTAAAAACGCCGTGATTAACAGGGTCAGCACGACCACAAAGATGAGCTGGGACGCCATGAACTTCAGAAACGACCTCCGGACTTCTTTTTTATCAATCCCCCTGATTCCCGAGTACAAGCCGATCCTGAGGTACCGTCTGAATGAAAGCGCCGCCAGAACCGCAATGGAGAGCAGGCCGAACAGCGCGAACCACGTTCCCAGTGTGCTGAGGTATCTCCCGAGGATATCGAGGGAGACCGTTTCCGAGTACCCAACGACTGCCAGGTACTCGTTCCGGTATATCTCCTCCAGAACCCGGTGGATTGAGGTGATCCTCGGTATCAGTGCGATTGAGAGGGAGTAGGCGGAGAACGTTATCACCGGTCCGTAGTTCTTCAGCCATCTGAAGTAGTGTCTCGTATCAAAGGGCCGCTCCAGCAAAGAGAGGCCTCTCACGCACGCCCTCTGAAAGAGAGGCCCAACGAACAGGCCGAGCAGGGGAATCAACGCCGTCAGCATCGCGAGGAAGATCGAGAGTCCCCCGTAACCCCTGGCCAAGAGGACGGTCTCGTTTATCCTCGCGTATCCGAGGGCGATGATCACTCCCATGAGCGCGATGGCCGAGGCGATTACCTTTGACGGCAGGTTGAAAGAGGCCGCCCTGTCCGAGATCGCCACGGAAACCAGAACGAGGAGAACCACCGCAAGCTCCGCGGAAACCGGTAGGCCCCTGCCAGTTGTTTCCTCGAAGATCCTGTAGGCGGCTACGGAAACCCCGATTGTCAGCAAAAAGACGGTCGTTTTCTGGATTAGCGTTACCTTGCTGCCTATCCCTCGGAGGGAGAGCACTTCGAGGTCTTTTCTCAGGTCGGAGAACATGCTCGCTCCGGAGTAGATCAGCATGAGGAAGAGCGGCAGGTAGAAGGTAACGAGCAGTCCGCCGAAGAGGCCGAAGAACTTCAAAGTCTGGCTCCCGGAGTTCTTCACGATGGTGAGTATATCCCATCCCTCAAGCTCCGGCCCTATGAGCTTTCCCATCGTGCACCACTTTCCCCGGTTCTCCAAAAGGGTCTGGCTTAGTTTGTACTCCAGCTCCTTGGGTGTTGTGGAGAGCCACGTTCCGTTTACGTAGGCCCAATCATCCCCAAAAACTATCATCGGCCTGTTCCTGCATCTCTCTTCCTGATAGAACTTCACCGTCGAGTTTATTATCCTGTCGGGGATCTCCTTCTTCAGGGTCTTCTCCAAAACCCCGGGATCCCGGTGTACGCTCCGGAAGTTAACCGCGATGTATATGGGAAGTACGTAGCTGCTTGAGTTTATCAGAATTGAGTTTCCGCGCCTGATGCAGGCGTTGACGGCCCATTCCCTCAGCGGGGCCGCCACCTGGACGTACTCAACCTCCTTGTTCTCGAGCAGGGGATACCCCTTAAAGATGCCGTACGCTTTCTTCAGCTCCACACTTCCGTTGAAAACCCTTGAGATCACGTCCCCGGCTGAGATGTTTCCGTTCAGCCTCTCCTTCAGCAGAACTATGGAGGAGCTGGAGAAGTTTCCTCCAAAGCCGAACTCCCTCAGATCTTCGGGGGTCTCGAAGAGGTACACAACGACGTTCACCGTGTGGTTGCCCATCCTCACGGGCTTTAACAGGGACCATGAGAAAGCTATCAGAACGCCGCTTTCCGTGCTGTTGTTTGAAGTTCCCTCCCTGAGATCCTCGATAGCAGTTCTCAGCTCTTCCGTCAGGTTCGTGGAGTTCCTCCCGAAATCAAGCATGATCCTGTAAACTGAGTGGGGGCGGTATTCTTTGAAACCGTATTCGAGGTTCGCGTCGACGAGCGTTCCGACCTGTGAGACGAGGTTAAGCACGATGAGAGAGATTATGAAGACCATTCCTAACAGGAAGCCGAGGCTCTTCTTTTTGAGGAGGATCTTTAGAGCGTGGCGGATCACGGCGCTCACCCGTACGCATCTTCGCTATCCGCAGCCGAAACGCTCCGGCCTCACGAGGTTGTACCAGGCCCAGAACAGCCTGAGGTACTTATCGTCAACCGCTTCGTGATCCTTTGTGTGCATGTCCTCGTACTTCCACCAATCCGCGAGGTACGCCAGCGAGGGCCCGAACAGGGCCTCGGCGTAGGGATCGGCCCGGATTTCATTGTAAACGCGTTTCAGCGTCGCGGCGCTCTTCTCGGGGCTGTAGTTTGCAAAGAGGTAGTCGGGTATCGACCCGTTGGATATGCCCCGGTAGAGGAAGTGGAGCAGGGCCGATCTCGTATCGACAACCCAAGATCCCGAGAACGGCCGGTAGGTATCTGAAACAATTGCCTTCAGCTCCATGCTGAGGTTGTACAGATCCTCGTAGGAAAACTTTGGCTCCCCGTACACCTCAACGGCCTTCTCTTTGTAGGCATCAAAGTTCCTGAGGCGCTCGTTCAGCGCGCAGATATCATCCCTCAGCCCTATGAGGGCCCATCTCTTCTTTGCTGTCATGCCCCCGGCGTCTTCCCTCAGGTCGTTGAGGAGGAGAACCCCGATGAGGTCGCGCCTCGATTCCTCCCTCGCGGAGAGGTTTCTGAACAGTTCAATGTTCTCCCGGGCGGTTTGGTTGAGAACCGTTGCGTTGGTGGTGATTGTCCCGTTGCAGGGATTTGGATCGAGCTTGTCCCAGAGGTGGTTTCCGTTGATCGCTTTGTTGATGGTTGAGTTGGTTTCATAGTCGTTGAATATCTCCAAGAAAATCGAAGGCTTTTCCCGGGAACTACTGGGAGGTTTCGATGGGTTACGACCAATGGAGACGTATCCCACGAGCAGGATGAGAACCAGAAACAGGCCAAGGTAAGCCTTCCTCACAGCCATCACCATCGCTTTTATTACGGCTGGAGTAAAACATGGGCACTTCCCCTAATAAATATTTTGGCCGGCCGTCCCGGGGTCAATGCTATAAACCGCGCCTCCAATCAAGTACGGTGAGCGGTTTGAGGATAAGCCCCATCGAGGAGTTTCCCCGCGACATCGTCCCCATAGAGATCCCGCCCGACGTTGTCATGCTCAGGGGCATAGGCTGGGACTCCAACGTCTACTTAGTCAGAAGCGGTGGAGAGGCCCTAATCGTGGACACGGGGACGGGCGTTAACTGGCACGTCTACGCTGAAATCTGGACGAGAAACGGCTATCTCAGGGGGATAAAGAGGGCGGTGATCTTCAACACGCACGAGCACTTCGACCACGTTGGAGGGAACAGGGCGTTTGGGGAGTGGCTGAAAAGCAGGGGCATCGAAGTCCTTTTCGCGGCCCACGAGATAACCGCCAGAACCCTCGAGCGGGGGGACGACTACGTGATCCTCGGCTACGCCTACGGCAGGCCCTTTGAGCCCCAGACTGTTGATATAAAGCTCAAAGATGGAGACAGAATTAAAATTGGTTCCCTCAGGTTTGAGCTGATCCACACGCCGGGCCACACCGCCGGGAGCGCCTGTCTCTACCTCGACGGCGAGACAAGGGTGATGTTCACGGGCGATACTGTCTTTAACGGAACGGTCGGAAGGGTTGATCTGCCCACCGGGAACGGATGGGAGCTCAGGGAGAGCCTTGAGCGGCTTCTTGAATTTGAGGTGGACTTCGGACTGCCAGGTCACGGAAAGCCGATAACCGAGTGGAGGAAGAACCTGGAGGAAGTGATGGGGCTGGTAGGATGAGGAGGGGCTCGCTGAAGGAGGTTTTGGCCAAGATCAAGCACGATCCCCGGGAGGATGAGAGAGACTACTACATCGTCATCGAGCACCGGGGGGCTTATGGAAACGAGAAGAAGATACCCGTCGAGATGATAGAGCTCGGACACGGCTACTTCTTCATAGGCGAGACGCAGATCCCCTACCACCGCATCATCAGGGTCGTGAAGAAGAACGGAAGGGTCGTGTGGGAGAGGGGAAAGCGGAAGCCCTGATCACTCTACCCTGGCCATGTTGGCCCTCAGTATGGCCCAGCCCGTCGGGGTAAACGCTTCCCTCTCCGCCGAGACGATCAGGTAAAAGCCCCTCTCTATGGCGAGATCCCGCAGATCGAGGAGGAACTTTATGAGGTCCTTCTCCGGGGCTTCGAGGAGCAGGTATTCGGCGCTTTCGAGGAGGATCGCCTTCAGATTCTCGGAGGAAATGCACTCGGCTATGTCCTCCGCCTTATCGAGCAGAAGCCTAGGGGGCAGTGTCTTAACGCCTTCCATCCTCATCGCGCTCTCCGACAGCCAGAGAACCGGAACGTCGCTCTTCATCCACGAGCGGATCTTCTTCGGGTGCTCGCGCGTTATTACCATGCCTTTCTCACCTTCCGCTACGTCGAGGAAGGTGTAGCGCGCCTTTACCCTGTCCTCGAAGAGGTACCCCTCGGGCTCAATGTTCTCAAGGGCGATGCGCCTTTTCTTCATCTGGGATATGAGCTCGTAAACCTTCTTTATCCTCTCGTAGTGTTCGTCCTCCATGAGGGCGAGCTGGGCAAACAGAGCCCTCGCCTCTTCATCCTCCGCCTTGGTGGAGAGTATCTCGTAGGTTCTCTTCGCGAAGAGCTCGCTCTCCATGCAGTACTCCAGGGCGTGGAGGTAGTCCTCGACTTTCTCGAACTCGGGATAGAAGGGCGCCACCTCCACCGGAGGGGCGTCGACCTTAACCGGCTCCTCGTTCGGAAAGACCTTCTTGAAGAGCCTGTAAAGCCTGTCCCTGTGCTCAAGGCTTTCGTCGCTCATCTGGAGAAAGAGCGCCCTGACGCTTGGCCTCTTCGCCTTCTGGGCCAGCTCCGCGTAGTATTTTGCCTCGTCCTCCTCGTTGAAGATCGCGTAGCTCAGGGCCTCCTTGAAGGACAGTGATTTCAGTCTATCAACGATCGTGCTCAGATACTCATCGAGCTGACTGGAGTTGTGATCATCCATCGGCCTCACCGCCGTTATTGGTTTTGAAAACCCTGGAGAAAAGCTTTTCTATCGGGATCAAACCTTCGATGGGGAAGGCCATGATCGACGCTCACGCTCACGTTGAGATGTTCAAGGGAAAAATTCCGGAAGTCGTTGAGGAGAGCAGGAAGAGGCTGAAACTCATCGTCGATTCCATAACCGAGTACAGGAAGTTCCACGTCTGGAAGAGCTGGGAGGCTCTAAAGCCCTACTTCGGTTTCATCCAGCCGACGCTCGGCTACGCGCCGAACGAGGCGAGGAGGGGCAACTGGGAGAAGGTAAAGAGGGTTGAGGAGTTCATACGGGAGCACGCCGGTGAGATAGTGGCAGTCGGCGAGATCGGCCTGGACTTCTACTACGCGAGGACTGAGGCCGAGAGGAAGAACCAGAGGGAGATATTCGCCCACTTCCTGGGTTTAGCAGTTGAGCTGGATCTGCCGGTTGTTCTGCACGCAAGGGACGCCGAGCGGGAGGTTTTCGAGGCAATCGAAAAGGCGGGCGTTAAAGCCTACTTCCACTCCTACAGCGGGCCCGGTGACCTGGCCGTTGAGATCGCCCGGGCAGGGCACGTCGTCGGCATAAACACTGGCATAGACTTCATCCCCGAGGTCAGGAACGCCGCCGAACTCGTTCCGCTTGAGAACGTTCTCGTCGAGACCGACTCGCCGTACATGAGCCCCTACAAGGGGCAGAAAAACTACCCCTGGAACGTGGAATACGCGATCAAACGAATAGCCGAGCTGAGGGGCTTAACTTTTGAGGAGGTTGAGGGGGCAACGGAGGAAAACGTCCTCAGGTTCTTCGAGTTGAGGTGATGGAGATGGTGAAGGTCCCCGAGGTGGAAGAAGTTAAGGCCCTCCTGGAGGAGCTCGGCGAGTCCGGCCTCGTGAGGGCAGTGGACTCGTTCGTTATGCTCAACGAGGGGCTTGAGAGCAAAAAGGGGAAGGAGTTCATAGAGGTCTCAATACTGGGCTTTCTGGAGGGGATCCTGCTCACCCTGAAGACGAGGCACGACGATCCCCGGGTTGGGGAGCTCTACGAGAGGGTCAGGAGGAGAAGGGCCGAACTCGACGAGCTGTTCAGAAAGCCGCGCATTCCCTACCTTGAGGGGTGATCAGCCCTCCGCGAGCAGGAGGCCCAGCTCGTTGTACACCTTAACCCTCTCAAAGCCTTTTCTTTTCAGTGCCTCCACAACATCCTTCAGGATCCTGTTCTGGACGCTTATGGCGAGCATCTGGCAGAAGTGGCATTCCGGGGTGGAGTGGGCCATGAGCATGAAAACGTCCACGCTCCTCTCTTTCACGGTGAGGCCGTAAACGAGCCCCTCCTCGACCACGTTCAGACCGGTCTCGGGGTCTTTGACATCCTCTAAGATTCGGACGACCGCTTTGACATCATCCGGAAGATCCCCTCGGGGACCCCGCCTGGGTCGGGCCTTCGGTTTAAGAAAAGCCAGGAGGGACAATCTACACACGCCCCTCGCTCAGATCCTCCGGCTTGTAGCCCTTTCTGTTCTCGAACTTTCCGACGACGTGGTTGGCCAGGTCGTAGACGTAGACGTTGTCGAACTTGACGAGGGCGAAGCGCTCCATTATGTCGCCGATTATCTTGGAGTAAGCTATCGGGCTCTCGCCGATGATGTTGTACTCGGCGTGGCTCTCGAATCGGAGCCAGATCTTAAGCGTGTCCTCGCTCACCTCAAGACCGGCCACGACGCCTGAGTCAAGGATATCCCCACCGGTAACGGGATCGGTTATCTTTCTCAGCTCCTCGATGACCGCCCTATATGGCTCGGGCCATTTCCTGTCTGGCATATAGATCTTCATGTTCTCACCGGAGGGGGTTTGAAAGGGCAGTTATAAGGCTTTTTGGCCACATCTGTCCACATCAATCCGGCTGAGGTAGAGCTCAAGGCAGATCAGAGTCCCGATCCAGAGGACAATGGAGAGAAAGTAGATGGCGAAGGCGAGCGGACTGCCGTAGCTTATTGCGTTGACGACCGTAAAGGCCACGAAGAGCCACGCTGAGAGCCTCGCTATCTTTCCGTAAGGCTGCGGGACGTACCTGTAAAAGGCGACCGCGTCTATCATCAGCAGGATTGAGAGGGCCGAGAACATGAGCATGGTGTAGAACGCCTTGTGGGCACTAATCCCGATTGAGCCCAGCATTATTGCCACCTGGGCGAGCATCTCAAGCTTGGGCTGGACCAGACCGCTCTCCGAGAGGCTGTACGCTATGAGAACGGGGCCGAACATTACGAGAAAGGCCTCCCACGTGTGATCAACGCTCCGTGAGTACGTGATGAAACCCACAGCCGTCAGGATGCCGCCGATTAAAATGAGGAAGGACAGCCTTCGAGTTCCCAGCCTGAGCTTTTCCACCTTTCGGGTTAGGTCCCACATGAGAATTATTCCAGCCAGCACCAGCGGGCCCATTATAGACATCAGCAGATTGTATTCCAGCATAAGCGCTCATCTCTAAAACAAACGGTGTTGTGGATTTAAACCTTTCCACAGAAATAACGCAAAACGCAAAAAGAAGAAAGGTTTTAAACCTCACTCCAGCGCGACCTCGTTCTCCCAGAGGCCGTGGATGTTGCAGTAGCTGAGCGCGTAGAGCTTGCCCTTCTTGCTCGTCCTGAAGAAGAACACCGCCCTCGGCTCGGTCAGCGGGTCGCTGTGGTTGGTGAAGGCAACCCTGCCGACGAGAATCGGGAAGTTCTCCCCCTCGGGGTGGAAGTAGAGCTCAATCCAAGCGATGTGGTGCTCCGGGGTGTTCGGGTGCGGTATCTCCTTTCCAACGGAGACCTCGACCCTGACGAGGTCGCCCTCCTTCTCGTACTCTATAACGGGGACGTGCTTCTCCCCCTTCCAGTCTCCACTCTTTATGGTTTCGCTCAGCATCTCAACCACCTCACTCTATCTTTTCAAACTGGTCCTTGGGCGCACCGCAGAGCGGGCAGACCCAGTCCTCGGGAAGGTCTTCAAACCTGGTTCCGGGCTCTATCCCATCCTCGGGATCGCCCTCGTCCTCATCGTATATGTAACCGCAGATGAGACATCTCCACTTTGCCAATCCTTTCACCGGTATTGGGTAGGATTGAGCACTTATAAGGTTTGCGGTTCAAACCTGTGAAATGGAAAAACGAAACCTTTAATCGCAGCATTATGTAATTGAACAATTAGCTTTTTATGGTTTTGCTCAATTCTTCAGTCGCCGCCGATGTAGTCGAGGGTCTCCTCGACGAGATCCTCGAAGGCGTCTTCATCGATCTCCTCGATCCTGAGCTCGAACTCCTTTCCGAGGCTCCACCTGATCGCCAGAGGCCCCTTATCCGTCTCGGCTATTATGAGGCCGAAGGGCATGTCACCGGCCCAGTGATGCTTGGCAAAGGTCACCTCAAAGCCCCGCTTTTTCAGTTCCTCCATTATTCTCTCAAAGGTTTTCAGCGGACCCTCGGTGGTTCTCGCAAACCCCGCGTATGGCATGTCCTCACCTCAGTTCTATTCTTCCACTTTAAAGTTTGAGGTTGGAACTTAAAAGGTTTTTGTTCAAAATAGAAAGTTCAGAAGACGGAGTTCAGCCTTCCACCGTCCACGGGGATCATGGCCCCGTTGATGTAAGAGCCGAGGTCGCTGGCGAGGAAGGCAACGAGGTAGCCTATCTCCTCCGGCTCCCCAAGCCTGCCGAGGGGAATGGGCTTCGCGTACTCCGCCAGGGCCTCCTCGACGGTTTTTCCTTCCCTCCTCGCCCTGTCCTCCGCGAGCTGGATCATCCTGTCCGTCCTGATTATGCCGGGCATTATGCCGTTCACAGTTATGCCCTTCGGACCGAGCTCTTTGGCGAGGGTTCTTACTAAGCCGGCCATCGAGATCCTAACTACGTTGCTGAGGGCTATGTTCGGGATCGGTTCCTTTATCGCGACGCTCGTGGAGTAGACTATCCTTCCAAAGCCCTTTCTCTCCATGGCCGGAACCAAAGCCCTGGTCAGGTAAACGGCGGGATACAGAAGCAGCTTAACCGCGTTCTCCCAGTCGCCCATGTCCATCTCCATGAAGTAGCCAGGTCTCGGTCCGCCGGTGGAGAAGAAGAACACGTCCGGCTCGCCTATCTCGGAGAGTTCCCTCACCGTTCGCTCAAGGTCTTCTCTCTTGGTCAGATCGGCCACGATGTAGCTCACGTCAACGCCGCTCTCGCTGAGTATCTTCTCCCGCGCCTTTTTGAGGTTCTCCTCGCTGCGCGAGAGCAGCACAACGTCCGCGCCTGCCCTCGCCAGAACCCTCGCGACCCCGAAGCCGATTCCCTTGCTGGAGGCGGTTGTGAAGGCCAGCCTGCCCGAGAGGTCTATACCTATCATGACCACCACCGTGGAAGGTTGGCGTTCTCTCCTAAAGCTTTTGTGCTAGGTCACCTTCTCCAGCCCATCCTTTTTGACGATGTAGGTGTCCTCGTGCTTTATTGCCCCTTCAGGAATCATGAGCGGGGAATGGATAACGCTCAGGACCATATTCTCGCGAACCCTTTCGGCCCTCGTGGGAACGACTATCGTCGGCATGGGAAGTTCCTCGATGAGCAAACCAACACCGTGGGTGTAACCGGCTATGTAAGAGCCCTCAAAGCCCCTCTCCTGGAAAAATGTGAAGAGCTTCTTCTCAACGGCGTTCAAAGAAACCCCCACCCTCGTTTCTCTGAGGGCGAGTTCGTAAGCTTCTCTCTTGACTTCCATCGCCTTCTTAACTCTCTCGCCGGGCTTACCAACGATGAAAGTCCTCGCGGTGTTGGCGTAGTAGTGGTTCCAGTCGGTTCCGATGACGACGGTAACGACGCCGTTTTCGGGAACCTTCAGGTCGCGGAAAGGCTCGGCGTGGGCCCTTGGAGTCGTTGAGACGTACACTTTAGGCTCTTCGCTCCCGCTGAGCATGAGTTCCCTCGTTATCTCTGCCACTATCTCCAGCTCGCTGACACCGGGCTTTATGACTTCCCCGGCGACCTTCATTCCCTTCCGCGCTATCTTTCCCGCCTTCCTGATGTTCTCCAGCTCCCACTCGTCCTTTATCATCCTCAGGCTCATCGTGAGGTCGAGCACGTCCACTATCTCCACAGTCGGGTTTAGGCGTTCAAATATCTTCAGGAATATCAGGTAGGCGTCCCTCTCGACCCCGAACTCGAGGCCGACCCTCTCCATACCGTTCCTGTGGACCCAGCTGACGACACCGGCCATGAGGTCTTCAACGCGCTGGTACTCAACAACGTTCTCAATCCAGCTCCTCTCTCTGAAAAGCTCAGCCTCACCCTTAACAACAAAAACAAGGGGTTCCCCATCAGCGGGTATGAACAGGCTCGGCCTGAGCCACTTGGTTCCGGTGAAGTATATGAAGCTGGACAGCGTCCTGATGATGGCACCGTCTATCTCGTTCTCTCTCAAAAGCTCCTGAAAGCGCTCAACCCGTTTTTTAAAGATTCCCTCATCCCCGCGCATCTCAATCCCTCCAGTCGAGCAGTCTCTTCTCGCCCTCTATCCTCTTATACTCTCCGATGTCCATCGTAATCTCAAGGGTTCCCAGGTAGTTCCCGTTCCTGTCAAAGAGGGGCACGTACTTGATGTAGACGTACTTCGGGCCAAGCCTGAGCCAGAACGTTGCCTCCCTTTTTCTGCCCTCCTTGAAGGCCCTCAGGATTTTGTTAACGATGTGAACGCTCTTCGGAGGGTGGCAGAGCTGGACCGGCCGTCCGAGAATCGACGGCGTCCTTGTGAATATCCTCTCGCCCGGGGAAAAGAACCGAACGCGGTCATCCTTGTCTATGAAGGTAACGTCAACGGGGAGGACCTCAAATATGGCCTTAAGCTCCTCGACGCTCACGAAGCCCGTGCCGAGGTCGATGTCCCCCTCGCGCCTCAGCTGGCCTTTGTCAAACTCCAGGGGCTGGCCCCTAAGGGCCTGCTGGACCTCCTTTGGAAGGCTTAGCAGTTCCTCCGCGCTCAGCTCCGGGTTAATTTGCCAGGGCTGGAGCGGTTTAACGTCCTCCCCTGGGTCCCAAGCAGGCGGGTTCACCTTGTAGTAGCCAATCTCATCGTCCTGCATTCTTACTGCCTTCCACTCGCCGTCGCTGAGGAGGGCCTTGAGGGTTGGATAGTAGATGTTGTTCTCCCTGAAGACCATATCGCTCAGCGCAAAGGATGCCTCGCCCGCTTTCGCTTTGAAGCGCTCCACGAACTCCTTCCAGGGCATCTCATCCCTCCGGGCCAGAAGTCCGTAAAGGTGCTTTAGCATGAACCTTATCTCGTCGTGTTTCGTCCAGAGGACGGTTGCTATTGCCGTCAAACCCCTCCTCTCAATGTAGGGAAACGTCAGCATCTCGTCGCGGTTGTAGTGGGTGAAGCCGACCTTCCGGAGGTTTCCAACTATCTCCTCCAGAACTCCGAGGATTTCCTCCCTCATGCGCTCATCTCTCGTCGTTGCGAGGGTTCTGGCGTAGAGGTTCAGCATCTCAGCGTCCTTGAGGATTTCCCTGTTTTCCATGTAGCGAACCCAGAGGGGATGCCCCTCGGGAAGTTCCTTCTCCTCCACCTCGTCCGTTCCCTTTACCGCCTCCCTGAAGAGCTCGACGTGAAGATCGCACATCTTAGCGATGTCCTTGGCGGAAACGCCCTCCTTCACGAGCTCCTGCTCGATGATTGGAATTTCAAGGGGAGATATCGAGCTTAGAACTGCCCGGAATTCCTCCTTGAGTTTACTCACATCCTCTCCCCTGTGAATCCTGAGGAGAAGGGCCTTCAGGGCCTCCTTCTTCTGCTCGCGGTTTGAGAGCAATTCGGTCATGATACCACCTTCATGACAAGTGTCATATCAGCACTTTTAAGGATTTCTGGGCAGAACTGTCCAACAAAGGTTATATATTCCACACGTCATTTCACGAGCATGAAGGTCAGCGCCTTCGAAGTTGCCTCGCGCTACGTTTATCCTTCCCTGAGGAGACGCCTCGTGGAACACCTCAGGGAGAAAGGATTAAAGCAGACCGAGATAGCGGAGTTGCTCCACATAACTCAGTCGGCGGTTTCGAGGTATCT
Organism: Thermococcus sp. AM4; assembly: GCF_000151205.2. Taxonomy (NCBI): domain Archaea; kingdom Methanobacteriati; phylum Methanobacteriota; class Thermococci; order Thermococcales; family Thermococcaceae; genus Thermococcus; species Thermococcus sp. AM4. Next base: position 553,359 of record NC_016051.1, on the reverse strand, counting down.
CAGGATGGACAGGGGGGCTCTGATAGACGTTTCCAGGTTCGAGGACATCGACGGGGAAATAGCGGAACTCGCCGAACGGATAGTTTCTCAGAGGCCTGGAGAGTACAGAATTCACGCCGAGCTCGTCAGGATTTCACTCGATTTCCTGGGGAAGGGCTACGCGTGCACCTTCCACTCAAAGATTGACCCCGAGGTGAATCCCAGGGAGTGCAGGGTCTGCATAGAGCTGTTCGGCTGAGTGTGAAAACTTTTGAGGTGTTTGGTATGAAAAATAATGGCAAGAAGCTAATCGCCGTGTTGTTCCTGTTCCTTCTGCTCGTGCCCTTAGTTCTCGCGGATGAAAACGAAAAAGAGGACGAGAACGAGTACGATGCCGGCTATACAGCGTTCGCAGTGCTCGGCGTTGTGCTGATTGGCGCGGGCGTTGCCTACTATGCCCTCACAAAGCGGAAGCTCCTGATAAGACACAGGAGAGGCGACAGGTGGGGCTTTGAGATCCAGCCCGAGCACCCGTACGTGACCTTCATAGGTCCCGTATCGCCAATGACGATTCACCACGCCCTGACGATAACGGGAACGGTTCTGGTCTTCGTCCACTTCCTCTCCTGCGGGAACTACGCGGGAATCGGTGGTATAGCGGGTCTTGCTATGGGGATAACTCTCATTGCCCTCAACGCCCTTGGCTTCATTGGCAGGGCGATAAACAGAAAGATACTCGCCCTTGCAAAGGCCGGACGGAAGGAAGAGGTTGCCAGATACGTGAAGATGTACCAGCGCTGGAAGAAGGCCCACATAGCGCTCGCGGTGCTCTTCGCCGTCCTGCTCGCGATTCACCTGAATGCCGTTGATTGAAGAGTTCTGTGGATTTCCGCCGTTAGCGTTTTAATTTTTCTGAGGATTCTTCTCCCGGGTGATGGCATGGACGAGCTGGAGATGATAAGGAGAAAGAGGATGCTGGAACTCATGAAGCGAGCGGGCATGATTGAGGTAAAGCCGAAACGTAAGGTCGTCATCGAGGTCATAACGGCCCCGGGGTGTCCATACTGTCCGATTGCCGTCCAGATGGCCAAAGAGCTCGAACGGAAATATGAGGGTGTCGTGGCGAGAGAACTCAGCGTTGCCACGCCAGAGGGACAGAGAAAGGCCGTGGAGCATAACATCCTCGGAACGCCGACGATACTCATCGACAACAGGGTGGAGTTTATAGGAGTTCCGAACTTCGCGGAGTTCGAGAAGAGGGTTAGAAGGAAACTTGGTCTTTAGGGCTCAAACCGCAGAACGACGAACCTCCCGTAGTCCATAACCCTGCGAAACCCCCTCCGAAGGTAGTAGGAATAGGCCTCCAGTTCGGGGAATGTTATCACATAGGGCACTTTTTCCATCTCTCCAAGCCTCTTGAGGGCGAAGTTGAGGAGTTTCGACCCGTAACCCTTTCCCCTGTGTTCGGGATCAACCATGAAGAACTCCACCAGGCCGGACTTGGAGTCGATTATCTCCTCCGGGACCCACCAAACTTTCTTTCCCCTGAGATTGTAAACCAGCGCCACCGTGCCGGCGATTCTCCCTTCGTCGTCCCTCAGAACGTAGAGTTCGTCGAATTCCTCCCCAAGTCTGAAGCGAAGAAACGGCCGGTAAACCCGCTCAAAACCCTCGAAATCGCCCGGCGAGGGTTTCTCCTCGACCCATTCCAACGCTGGATACGCTCCTCCAGTCCCCCTGTAAACTCTGAAAACGAATTCCAAAAGCTCATCCTCCACATCCGGTGGGTTGGGGACCCTCTCAATCCTCATGCTCTTCCCCTGCCATCCGATAATGAATCGGGATTTTAACGCTTGCGGCGAAAGGTTTATCAATTAGGGTGACCTAATTAAAACGGTGATCGGATGGACTATCTGGACATCGTTGTTCTCGACGAAGATGGAACCGAGAAGCCCCTGAGGGATCTGGTTCTCGGCAGGTGGACGGTTCTCTACTTCTACCCCAAGGACAACACACCCGGCTGTACGACAGAGGCAAAGGAGTTCACCGAGCTCATAGACGAGTTCGAAAAGCTCGGCTTTCAGGTGATTGGCGTCTCAAGGGACTCGCCGAAGAGCCACGCCCGCTTCAAGGAGAGGCACAGCCTGAGGGTCAGGCTAATCAGTGACCCGAACGCTGAACTCCACAGGGCTTTGGGAGCGTGGGGCAAGAAGAAGCGCTATGGACGGGAGTACGAGGGAGCGATTAGGAGCACCTTCATACTGAACCCCGAGGGGAAAATAGTCTGGGAGAAGCGCAACGTCCGCGCGAAGGGCCACGCGGCGAAGGTTTTGGAAGTGGCCAAAGGCCTAATCGGCAAAGAATAGCGGGGGTGGTTTTATGGACGAGCTTGAGGCTTTAGCTCTGGCCCTGGAGGTTGAGAAGGCCGAGATGCGCTTTTACCTCGACCTCGCGAGGAAGACGAAGGACGAGAAAGCTAAGAAGATGTTCCTTTTCCTGGCCAAGGAGGAGGCCGACCACTGGGCGGAGTTCGAGGAGAGGTTCCTTGAGCGCGTTGCCGAGGAGTGCAAGTTGCCGGCAGTAAGCGAAGAGCTCCTTGAAAAGCTTCTCGTCAAAGCCGGGGAGATTGAAAGCGAAGTCGATGCCGTGAGGATTGGGATGGAGCAGGAAAAGCTCACCTGGGAGTTCTACGAGAAGGCCGCGAAGGAAGCAAGGCATGACTCAGTTAAAAGGCTCTTCGAGGAGCTGGCGAGGATAGAGAAGGCCCACTACGAGCTGCTCAAAGCCCAGTACGACGCGGTTATGAAGACAGGCATCTGGATGGACTACCAGGACTTCAGCCTTGAGGTTGATTAGTCAAGGACGACGTTGACGAGGCGAACGTTCCTTCCCACTTTTCTTTTGATGGCCTCGATGATTTCTTCATCGTCGAGGTCCGTAACTTCCTCGCCGTGGATAAGGTTGAGGTGGGGCTTTGTGTTCAGTTCGACCCTCGTCTCCCCATCAAGGGAGAACAGCTCAACGAGGCCGAGCTCCCTGAGAGTGAGCAGGTTGGAGTAAAGCGTCGAAAAACTGACCGTTGGAAATTCTTCCCGGATTCTTGCGAGCACCTCGGTCATCGCCGGATGCTTTGACCCGAGTTCCTCGAGAACCTCAAGGAGTTTAAGCCTCTGAGGTGTCAGTTTGTATCCCCATCTCCTGAGCTCTTCGATGGCTTTTTCCTTCCACATGGTAGGGGCTTTGATTCCCAACTTATAAAGCTACCTATTTAGAAGTAACTTCTAAATAGAAAAGTTTATTAAGTAGAAGCACCAACTGTTATCGGTGAAACCCATGTCGGAACACAACAGAAGACTCGTTGAAAGGGCTGGGCTGGACGTAAACAAGCTTCTGGAGATGCTCTTGAAAGCGGCCGCGGCCGAGTTCACGACCTATTACTACTACACCCTCCTGCGGAACCATTCCGCCGGTCTGGAAGGCGAGGCGATAAAGGAGATAGTCGAAGACGCCCGCATCGAGGACAGAAACCACTTCGAGGCCTTGGTGCCGAGGATTTACGAGCTTGGAGGCGAGTTGCCAAGGGACATACGGGACTTCGTGGAGATGGCCTGGTGCAGCGACGCCTACCTTCCGGAGGAGCCGACCGTTGAGAAAATCCTCGAGGTTCTCCTCCAGGCGGAGCGCTGTGCCGTCGGCGTCTACACGGAGATATGCAGCTACACCTTCGGAAAGGACCCGAGAACCTACGATTTGGCTCTGGCAATACTCCACGAGGAGATTGAGCACGAGGCCTGGTTCGAGGAGCTCCTGACGGGCAAACCGAGCGGCCACTTTAGGAGGGGCGTCCCCGGAGAGAGTCCCTTCGTCTCGAAGTTCCTGAGGTGAAGGTTATTAGGATTGAAAGTGAATTTGAGGTGGTGATACCATGCTCGCGAAATACCCGTTTGAGTTGCCGAAGGGCCGGCCCCTAACGAAGAGGGAAATCGCCCAGGCCCTGCGCTGGGCCATCGAGGCCGAGCTCGACGCGATAAGCTTCTACGAGCAGCTGGCGGAGCATATCGAGGACGAGAAGATTAGGCACGTCTTCCTCGACGTCGCCAACGAGGAGAAGGAGCACTTTGGAGAGTTCCTGGCGGTTCTCTTCGCCGTTGACGAGGAGCTCGCGAAGTACATGAAGGAGGGCTTTGAGGAGGTTGAAGAGGAGACGGGAATAAAGGTGGAGCTTTAATTTCGCTCCTTTCTACTATTTAGCTCGAATTAAGGCCCAACGTGCATCATCTGGTCGTACATCGCCCAGTCGAGGAGGAGCTCGTACTCGGCTTTGAGGTTATAGTAGTGGCCCCACTCCATGTCGCTGAGGTAGCGCATGAGTCTCTTCTTCCTCTCGTCCTCGACCATGTTCTCAAGCTCGGCGTAGAACTTAGCCGCTATCTCCTCGGCCTTCATCGCCCACCGTATTAGGTCGATTATGTCCTCCACCTTATCGAGCTTCCTGGCAACGGGCTGAAGCTCCGGCCCGATGTGCTCCTTTGGAAAGACCACTTCCTTTCCCGGGAAGAACTCGGCGTAAATCTTCCTCAGCAGTTCCTCGTGCTTCTTCTCCTCGCCCGCGAGCCAGCTCACCTTCTCCTTCAGCTCTTCGATGTTTACTCTCTCAGCCAGGCTCTCGTAGAACTTCCTCGCGCCGATTTCGGCCTTTATGGCCATTCCAAGGAGTTCCTCAAGCGAGAATTCCTTAATCCTTTCGAGGGGAAGCCCCTCGTCGAGTTCGGGCGGAGCCATTTCGATCACCAAAAATTAGATCGAAAGAAGAGTTAAAAACAATTTTCATTCGAAGACCACGAACTTTTCGCCCGGCAGACCGCACACGGGACAGCGCTCAGGGGCTTCGTCCACGGCGGTGTAGCCACAGACCGGGCAGATGTAGACCTTCTTCACCTCGATGTCCTCGCCCTTCGCAACCGTCTCCTTGGCCTTCTCGTAAAGCTCGGCGTGGAGCTTCTCGGCCTCGAGGGCGTAGTGAGTGCTCCTGACGGCCTCATTCTCACCCTGGAACTCGGCGGAGTTCTTGTAAACGGGGTACATCTCCTCGACCTCGAATGTCTCGCCCGCTATGGCTTCCTTTAGGTTCTCCTCGGTTTTCCCGAGCTTGCCCAGGGCTATGAAGTGGTTCTTAGCGTGGACGAACTCCGCGTAGGCTATCGCTCTAAAAAGCTTGGCAACCTTTGGAAAGCCCTCCTTCTCGGCCTGCTCGGCAAAAACCAGGTACTTCATGTGGGCCATGCTCTCGCCGGCGAAGGCGTCCTCCAAAAACTTCCTGGTCATGGCTCTCTCCACGGGCATGGAAAACACCGTACTGAGATGGAAGCGAAAGTATATAACACTTTTCGAACCAAGGGGGAGTAAAGCTATTGAGAAGAGAAAGAGAAGCGGAAATCACGAAGCCCACTCGACGAGCTTCCTGACGGCCTCCCTCAGTTTGGCCTCGTCCTCTTCGCTTGGCATTCCCTTGCTCTCGACCGTTGCCACGTGGTCGAACTTGCTCCTCGTTATCAGCGTCTCTATCTTCCTCCCCGCAACCCCGCCCCAGCCGTACGCTCCGACGATTAGGACGGGCTTCTCGTAGTTGGCCTTATCGAGTATCTCGAAGAGTGTGTAGCGTATGCGCGGGTGTATCTCGGCCTCGAAGGTTGAGGCGCCGATGATTATGGCTTCCGCGCTTGGAACCTCGCCGAGGATGTCGCTAACTGCTGGAGCCTCCCTGTCGGTGAAGCGGTAAACTACCGGCTTCTTTCCGAGCTTCTTAAGCTCGTCGAGCACTATCTCCATTCTCCGCTCAACGAAGCCGTACATCGAGTCGTAGACCACGAGAACCTTGTCCTTCTCGGGAACGCCAGCCCCGACGCGCTCGTAGAACTCGAAGATTCTCCTTGGATTGTGGCACCACGCTATTCCGTGCCCGGGCAGGATCATCTTGGCGTCTTCGACGATTCCGAGGTTCTTGAGCTTCTTGATGTTCTGGACGATGTACTTGTGGTAGTGGCCGATAACGGTGACGATGTACTTGGTGACGTAAGGCAGATAGCGCTGAACGACCTCCTCGTCGCTGTCGTCTATCGTCTCTGGAATCGAGTAGCCACCGCCGGCGTCACAGCTGAATATCAGCCTGTCCTCGACGACGTAGGTTATCATCGTGTCCGGCCAGTGGAGCCAGGGGACGGTGATAAAGCGGAAGGTCTTTCCGCCGATGCTCATCTCCTCGCCGTCCTTGACGACCTTGAAGTTCCTAACGACGTCTTTTCCGTAGAAGCCCTCGAGCAGGTTCCTCGCGAAGGCCGTTCCGATGACCTGGGCTCTGTAGCCGTTGGCCTCGAGGACCTTTGGCAGAGCCCCGCTGTGGTCCGGCTCGGTGTGGTGGACGATGATGTGCGTTATTTCCTCCGGGTTCACGAGTTCCCTCAGCTTTTCGAGAAACAGGTCGGCGTAGTCCGCCTTGGTCGTGTCGAAGAGCACAACCGCGTCCTTCAGCTTCATCAGGTATGCGTTGTAGGTTATCCCCTCGGGGATGTACCAGGTTGCCTCGAAGTACTTAATCTCGTCATCGTCAATCCTGATGATGTAGAGCTCCGGGTCGGTGCAGAGCTTCTCAACTCTGGCCTTCACCATGACTATCACCGGTTTTAGTTCGGTTTTCCGAATAAAAAGGTTTTCACGCGAGATGAGAGAGCTTTGGTTTTCGGAACGGCTTTCTCCCAGATATTATACCCTCCGGGAGGAGGGAAATCTATAAGTACCCGGAGGGAGGAGGGAAATCTATAAGTACCCGGAGGGAGGAGGGAAATGGTAGACTGTCCTTCACCCGAAAAGGAATCAGAGAATCTCTTTTATGGCGTTCTCTTAATCGGGTTTATATTCATGTGGTGGGCAATGTACTCACTACCAGAGACCTCAGGAATCGATGGTATTATCTCAACTTTCTTCCCTTATTCCCCTGCATTTGCAATACCCGTTGGATTTTATTACTTGTCTGTATCAAATCCCCAGCTACTTATACCCTGTCTCAAAGAGTGGGGTGTAAAGACAGAGACGGAACTGGAAAAGCTTGAACTTGCTCACAAAAAAGCCTTAGAGTATACAGAAAATGCCTTTAAGTACTCTCTTGAGGGATGGATTTATTCGGGGTTAGTTTTAGCATTCGCAGAGATAGCTCTGTGGAAGGGCTGGCTACATTTAGTAACCCCCAATTTGATAGCTCTACTCCTCGTGTCACTTTTTGGAACCATTGACTTCGTTTTTATAATAGTCTTTTACCTCCGCAAGCGCTCCATCGAGAAAGCCCTCTTCGCAATCCAGCTCAAGAAGAGCGACAAGGCCGAAATCTCAATCAAGATTTAGCTTTTCAATTTTTCAAGCGTTTGTTACTTCACGAACTCCACGTTCTCCATTTCCCTGAATCCCCTATCTCCAGTCAGGAACTTCACGCCCAGGCTCTTGGCCATCACGTAGCCGAGACAGTCTATGAGAGACAGTTTTTTTCCGTTCTTCCTCTCTCTTATTCGAATTTCGGAGGCGAGAACGTAGTGGTGAACCTCCGGAATAACGACTGTAACTGAGCTTTTCATGATTTCCAGTATCTCCTCAGCCTTCTCAACTCCAAAGTCTCTAACGAGGGCATAGGACAGCTCCAAAAGGTTGAATTCTGTCGTGTAAAGCTCCGCCGAAGAGTACTTCTCATAATTTGGATTTCCCTTTAGAATTTCGACGAGAGCGTAGGTGTCGGCGAAGTACTCAGCCATGAACTTCCCTCAGCTCGTCCTTTAGCTGTTGAGCGTCCACACTCCAGTCCTTCAGCAGGCCGAAAATCTCGACCCTAATCCTAACCCTCGCCCGCTCGGGAATGTTAACCTTCTTGAGGGGCTTAAAAACGCCGTTCTCATAGACGGCCTCAACAATTATTCCCATACCTCTCACCAGACCATGTTTGACTTCCCGGTATTTAACCCCTTCGCCCAGTATTATACCCTTCGGGAGAAGGGAAATGATAGGCTGGGCTGTATTTTTGATTGTCGTTGGTGGAGCAAGTTTTGCGTACGGCGTCATGAACTTCCTTGACAGCGGTCACGGGGCCTTGGAAAAAGCACTCTCCTACTACCGTTCGAGTTCTATCTACAGAGACGAATCCGAGCTTCAACATCTTCAGCGAGCCTACAAAGATGTCCTCGCCACTGCAACGAAGGGTTTCCACGAAATAGTCGGAGGGTGGCTCTTGAGCGGTGCCGGGGCTCTGCTTGGCTGGTATGCCATGCTGAACGGCGAATACCTCACAACGTGGAGCGAAGAACTCATGAAGAACGTTCCCGATGTAAAGACCACAGGATACATCATTGATATTGGTTTCATAATCTCGGGGCTTGCCTTTATAATGGTGATACTCTCCTACCTGCGGGTGAGAAACTACGAGAGGGAGCTTCTAGCAATCAGACTTAAGGGCTCTGAGAACGCGGAAATCTCAATTAAGGTTTAGAGATTAATCCTCACTAAACATGCTCGTTCTCCTTGGAAACTATCCTTATTCTCCAATATCTATCTTTCTTGAGCCCTTTTCTTTTCAGCTCCTCAAAGTGTCTCTTGGCGATTTTGTAAAACCCATTGTCGTGGAGCAGGATTCCTTCCTTCATCGCGTCGAGAACGGAAGGCGAGAGGTTCTCCATCGCCCGGAGGAACTCCGATGGGGTGTAGGCGAGTATGTCAACCTCCAGAAAGTCCTCGTTCAGAGCGTAGAGGGGGCGCGTTCTCCTCAGGGGATTCCCCTTCAGCCGCTTGGAGACCACAATGAGGTCGTAGTCGCTGGCCCTGTTAAAGTCTCCCCTTGCCCGCGACCCGAAGAGAATTATCGTGACGTCCCCGCCGAAGTATTTGACAAGCCTTCGCACAAACCTCTCAAGCTCTCTGGGAATCACGAACAAACCCCCTCACGAATTTCATAATTTCCTCCGCGTAGGAAATAAGCTCCCTTGCAACGTCCTCGGAGTAGTACTCAAAAGGTGCGCCTTCGGGATAAGCGTCCGGGTAGCGGGGGGCTATGTAGTTCCTGTCAAGCTCCATTGCCATACTGAGAATTTCCCGCGGAACTCTAAAACCTTCAGCCCTGAGCTCTCGGAGAAGGCGCGTGATTGAGTGGCCGATTGGAGCGTAGCCAAGACCGCGCAGTAACGCTTTAACTGCCAGCTCCGTTGCCTGCTGGGCCTTAAAGCTGGCCCACTCGTAGTAGCCTTCCTCCAAATCCCTTCGGGCTGAGGCAAGGGTTCTCTCGGCCTGCTTCATCCACCGCTCGTACTCGCTCCGCTTTATCATCATGTGGGAAGATACGGTAGGCGGTATTTAACGCCTTCGGCCAGTGTTATACCCTCCGGGAGGAGGGAAATACATAAATACCCGGAGGGAGGAGGGAAATGGGCTACTCCGTCGATAGGCTTGAGAAGAAGCTAAAAGGAGATTACGATAAAGGATTATTAATAGTATTTTTTATCGGCTCCTTTGTTCTTGGGTTGGCAACTCCATGGGTTGCCTTTGACTTAGATAACTCTTCAGGAGGGGTTATTAGTTTTATTGCAGTAATGGCCAGTATGGCATTCATTCCTCTTGGAATCTTCTCAGTTTTGATGGCAATATATGAAGTTCAAGCAGACGCCCAAGAGTTCGTGGAGGCTTATAAAAGAGACTATCCCAAGGAACCAGAAATTAATCTCCTTGAATCAGGATACAAAAAAGCCCACGAATACCAGAACAAAGCATTCAAAGACGCACTTACCGCATGGCTTGGCCTTGGAGTCTACATTGGACTCGTGGAGCTGGCGCTCGTTGCTGACAACTTGGTCGTTAAGAACTGGTCGTATCTTTGGGCTGTGCTTGGTATATGCTCGATAGCCTCTTTTGTCGGGTTTGTTCTAACGATAATCTCCTACCTCCGCAAGCGCTCCATCGAAAAAGCCCTCTTCGCCATTCAACTCAAGAAGAGCGACAAGGCTGAAATCTCAATCAAGATTTAAGCTCTCCAGCGCTTTTCAATATTTTTTGCACGATTTCATCGGAGATTCTGAATCCATGCTTTCTCAGCTCTTCTACATAAGGCCCAACCTCGTTAAGCAGGCCTTTCCTCTTGGCAAGAAGCAGGATTCCAAGCGTTCCGGTTACTCTCAGTCCGAAACTCCTTGCGACTTTCCTCGCTTCCCTGTCGTCAAGAACGACCAAATCAATGTCCTTTTCAATGGCGAACGCTATCGTCTCGGCCTCCCCGTAATCAACCAGCTCAAGCAGGAACTTAACAAGCTTCTGATTCTGAGGAGAGACCTTTCTCAAAAAGTCTGCCTTTGCTATATCCACGGCCTCCTCATGCGCAACTCCTTCCACAACGGTTTCGTAGTAGACTGCATCGGTAAGTAGACCTCGTCAAAGAGCCCATCAAGAACGTGAAGCAGTCCAAGCTTGGCGAGAAATATGAGTGGCGATGAGTTTACGGCAACTCTCATGATAGCTCCTCCACGACTTTGAGGTCGTTCTCAAGCTCCTCCTCGTCGTAAGGAATTCCCTTGCCTTCCCTCGCGAGAATCTCAAGAAATTCCCACTTGCTCAGCCCAGCGAGCTTCCTCGCCTGGCCGAAAGAGAGTATTCCCCTCTCGTAAAGCCTTATAGCCAATTCAATCTTGATTCTCTCCTCTGTCTCGTCCTCGGGTAGTTTTACTATCTCAGGAAGCTCGACAACTATTCTCTTTCCCATCCTCCCACCACTCTCGTCTTGTTCCAGAACTATTTAACCCCTTCGCACAGGCCTCAGAATCACGAGGTAGTAGGGAAACCGCACCCTCGAGAGGACGACCTCAAAGTCCTCAAGCTCAATCAGCTCCTCTCGCGGAATCTTCTCCTCCCTCGGTGGACCTCGCTCCGATTCGGGGCACCACTCGATTACGAGAACGTAGTCCGCCATAGACGCCCATCTCAGATAGCCCCGCCAGTCACCGACCTCGTGGAGCGAGAGGGAAAAAGCGACGAGGTTTGGCCTCTCCGGAAGCTCGGGCGGTTTCTCGGAGAGAATTATCTCAACGTTCGCGATGCCCCGGCCCTCGATGTTCTCCCGCAGTAGCTCTGCCATCTTCGAGTTGGCCTCGACCGCGTAAACCCTCTCAAAGGCCCACGAGAGCGGGACGGTGAGGTAGCCGGTTCCGGCTCCGATGTCAACGGCTACCTTTCTCTCCATCTTCAGGGCCAGTAGATAGCGCAGTATCTCCTTTATCGGAAGCGCCCTCCTGCGCTCGGGGTTGTCGAGAGCGTCCGCGAAGGCGGGATTGAACGGCATGGCCATCACGTCAGGTAGAGTATCGCCAGCGTTAGGAGGTAGAGGAGCATCACGCTCCTGAAGACGCTCCAGCCGAGCTTTTTGATGTCCTCTATCTTGGCCACGTAGGTGGCGTCCTTCAGGTTTCTCACGAGTCTAATTGTTGGCTCAATGAGAGCTATTGCAAGGTAGGGGTTGTAGAGAACCACAATGAAAGCGGGAATCCAGGCTATCAGCGGGTACTTCCGCGGGAACTTCCTGAAGGCGAGCTTCGTCTCGACGTAGGCCGCTCCGATGGCCTCGTAGTAAGCCAGGAGGAACCAGAAGACGAGAACCTTGTCCGTAAAGGGCTTACCGGCCACGGCCGGAGCAAAGAGGGCCGGGACAGCAGGTAGTAGGTTGCCGAGCGCATACGTTACCGGGTCCTTCCAGCCCTTTGCCCGGGAGAAGGCGAAATGAAGGGCGAAGATAACTCCGACGATGGCGAGGGGAACGACGAGTTCGTCCACCGTTCCCCAGTAGAAAGCAGGGAGGAGATACGCCAGACCGTTGAGCCCCAGCGCGACGGCCATATCTCTGAGCTTCCACGCGCGGTAGGAGTCGAAGGCGTAGTCAAAGGTGAAGAAAGTAACTAAAGCGACGGCGAGGCCGATTAGCCAGCCCCTCAGGTCGGCACCACTGAGGAGTAAGCCACCAATCATGGCGAGGATTATCGTTCCTCCAGCCCCGGGCTCCCTCGGAACCCTAAAGATTCTCATCTCAGCTCCCTCCTGACCTCGTCCTTAATCGGCTTCAGGGCTTTTGCGTACTTTTCAAGCCTCTCGAAAAACCTCTCAACCCTCTCGCGGTATTTCTCGCCCTTTAGCTCGTCTCCCTCGAAAAGCTCGCCTACATTGTAGAAGAGCACCCACGAGACGGGTAGCATACGGTAGTTCGTTGCGAGGAGCTTGAGCTCCTGCAGGAGCCTTGCCCCGCCGGTAACGCTCGAAACGGTGACGATTCCAACGGGCAACCCCTCGTACTCCTCGAAGAGGGTATCGAGCAGAACTTTCAGCTCTCCGGGAAAACCGCCGTTGTACTCGGGAGCGACGATGATTAGGGCGTCGGCCTCGATTATCTTCCGCCGGTAGTCCTCAACCTCGGGTGGAACCTTCCAGCGATGGGTGTGGCAGAGTTTGTAGTCTCGAACGTCTATGAGCTCGGCGTCGAAGCGCTCCTTCGCTTTCCTGAGGAGATACCTCGCAACCCTCTCGCTTTCCCTGCCCTCTCTCCCCGTTCCGAGTATTATCTTAACCTTCATAGCAACACCGAGAAGAGTACCGTTATGCGTTTAAAGACCTTATGGGACAAAAATGGGGAACAAAAAGCCGGGAAATCAGGCGAAGGTAACGCTCCTGTCCTTCAGCGAGCGGTTGAGCAGGTCGGCGTGCTCGAGGGTAACCTGGTACTCGGCGAGCTTCTCGAGCCTGAGCTCCTCGCCATTGAGGATTATCTTGTTGACGTAGACCTTGCCCTCGTCGAAGCCGACGGTGTAGACGAAGAGGTCTTTCCTGCTCAGGTACTCCTTAATCTTCTCGTCCTTGAGCGCTTCGCTGAGTCCTCCAGCCGCGAATATCCTGACGTGGACTACGAACGCTCCGGGAACGTCCTTCTCGGCGAACTGTCTGAGGGTCTCGACGAATATCTCCTTGGTCTCCTCTATCGGAGTCTCACCGCCGAACTGGAGAACGGTAACCTGAGGGGCGAACTCCTTGACGCGCTCGGCAAGCTCGGCCTCCTTGCCCTTCTCGGCAAGGAAGTGGTAGGTAACGCCCCCGCTGAGGGTTATGAAGGTCGCCTCGGTCGCGGTCGCTATGCTGGAGCAGATGATGTTCTTACTTGCCACGACGGCAACCTTGTTGAGTCCAAGGTCAGCTAAGGCCTTCCCAACGAGCCTTCCGGTCAAAGCTCTCAGGTAAATCTCCTCCTCAAAGCTCGTCTTCGCCATTTCCAATCACCTCCCTACCCACTTATGTGGGTTTGTTCTCGATACTGACCAGTGATGTTCTGAGATATAACTTTTTCGGTTTACCTAATGAACTTTTGGTGGGCTAATCTAAAACATCTCTGGCAGAACGACAAAATTTCCCCGAATTTTCAGGGAAAACTCATCATTTTGATTACACAAAGGTGGGTTTTTGGAGAACTGCCAATGAAACGCCCAAATACATTCACTCTGACAGTCCAATTCAAAGGTTCGATAGATAAACTTATAAGGTTCGAAAACAAGAAAAAGTGAGGTGATATCATGCTGAGCGAAAGGATGCTCAAAGCTTTGAACGAACAGCTCAACAAGGAGCTCTTCTCTGCCTACTTCTACCTCGGAATCGCGGCCTACTTCAAGGAGAGGGGCCTCGACGGTTTTGCCAGCTGGATGGAGGCGCAGGCCGAGGAAGAACTCGGGCACGCGATGAAGTTCTACGACTACATCTTCAACAGAGGCGGAAGAGTTGAGCTTGAGAGGATTGAGAAGCCCAAGCAGGACTTCGAGAGCCCGCTCAAGGCCTTCGAGGCGGTCTACCTCCACGAGGTCGGCGTTACGCAGTCCATCTTCAAGCTCGTTGATTTGGCCGAGCAGGAGAAGGACAGAGCGACCTATCAGTTCCTCCAGTGGTTCGTCGAGGAGCAGGTCGAGGAGGAAGCGAGCACAAAGGCGATAGTGGACAAGCTTAGGATAATCGGCGACAATCCGCACGGCCTCTTCATGCTCGACAGGGAGCTGGGCGCGAGGAAGGCCCAGCTGAGAACGCTCTTAGCCCAGGGTGGGTGAGTTGATTCTCGTCTTCGGCGGGACGGGCTTCATCGGCTCTTTCGTTTCTTCCCGCCTTTCCAAGGTTGACGAAGTAGTTCTCGCCGTCAGAAGGCCAGTTAAGAGCTTTAAAACCGTCCGCTTTTCCAATCCTGCCGAGATACCTGCCTTAATCGAAGGGCTGAACCCCGATGTGGTGGTCAACTTCATAGGAGTCCTCAGGGGCGATTATTGGGTGGCTCACGTTGAGATTCCAAGGCTTATCGCTGAAGGCGCGAGAAGAACCGGCTCGCGGTTGATTCACACGAGCGCCCTTGGAGCGGACGAGAACTCAAGGATTCCTTACTTCAGGACCAAGGCCCTCGGCGAGAAGACAGTAAGGGAGGTTAGAAAGCACGCGATAGTGAGACCCTCGCTCGTCCTTGGTCCGGGGCAGAGGCTCTTTCGCGACACCCTACGATTTAAGGTCTTCTCCAACCTGAAAACAAGAGTTCAGCCGATTGATTTGAGGGATTTGGCCGGGCTTTACCTAAAGCTCGTGGAAGGCAAAAACGGCGAGTTCAACGCCTGCGGAGGAAAAGTCATTTCGCTCGGCGAGCTCGTGAGGAAAGTTATGAGAGAGGCCGGGAGGAGGGTGCTCCTTCTTCCGGCTCCGGAGTCAATCATAAGGCTCCTCGGAAGGCTTGACGGTTCTCTCCTCATGGCCTTAACCGAGAACACCTGCGAGAGAAACGACGCCCTTGAGCTTTTAGGAGTGCTTAGGGAACTCGATGACTCAATTAAGTGGACGGCGGAGGGGTTGGGTTGAGGTACGACCTGGCGAGCTACGTTTACGAGCCCATCAACGGCCTCCTCGAAAGGCCGACCGGAATAAGGAAAGCTCGAAAAAGACTGATTTCTCAGGCCAAAGGCAGGGTTCTCGAGCTTGGCGTGGGAACGGGCCTGAACCTTCCTCTCTACAGAAACGTGGAGGAAGTCATTGGAGTCGACATCAGCAGAAAAATGCTTGAAAAAGCGAGAAGGAAAAGGACCGAGGTCCCGGTTAAGCTGATTCAAGCGGACGCAAGAAGTCTCCCATTTCCGAATAAGAGCTTCGACACCGTCGTCTCGACGTTCTTCCTCTGCGTCGTTCCGGAGAAGGAAAGGGTTATTCGGGAGATAAAGCGCGTTTTAAAACCCAACGGTTCTCTCCTCGCTATGGAGTGTTCCCCTCCTGAAAACAGGGCTTTCAGGGCGTTGCTCTCCGGGATAAGTGTTTTAACCTCACGGCTCACGGGAACGGACTTCAGAACAGACCTTCCGGCACTCCTTCGGGGGGAGGACTTTGACGTTGAGGAGGAAAGGCTCGTCAACGGTGCCGTGAGGCTCATCAGGGCCTCTCCATAACGAGAATGAACGCTATCCTCGGGAAGAGCCAGCGAAGGCTTTTTGCCCTAAAACCCCTCTTCTCGAACTCTCCCCTAAGTTCCTCCGGCGAGGGGAAGGCATCTATCGAGTTGACAAGGTGTTCGTAGGCTTTTCCGTTACCGGTGGTCAGCTTCCCGATGATGGGAACAACCGTTCTCGTGTATAGCCATGTCATTCTTCCGAGGAGCGATGGGCTTTTTGAGAACTCAAGGATTACGAGCCTTCCGCCAGGCTTCAGAATGCGGTGGAGTTCCTCGATTGCCCGCTCCCTGTCGGAGAAGTTCCTGAGGCCGAAGGCGACGCTGACAATGTCGAAGCTTCCGTCCGAGTAAGGCATCTCCTCGGCAGTTCCGACGCTCAGCCTCGCGAAGGGGACCTTCCTCCTCGCTATCCTGAGCATCTCCTCACTGCAGTCGAGGCCGTAGAACTCGCCCGACAAATTCCGCTTTTCAAGCCTCTTCCTCATGCAGAGCATCATGTCCCCGGTTCCGCAGGCCACGTCGAGGATTTTTAACGGCCCTTCGCGGACCTCAAGGGACTTTAAAACCTCCTCGCAGGCCTTTTTCCTCCACAACCTGTCGAGACCGAGGCTTATCAGCCTGTTGGTTAAATCGTAGCGCTCCGCGATGCTGTCAAAGAGCTCCTTTACCAAGCTCCTCCCTCCCAAGCGTTTTCTTTATCTTCGCGGGCCTTCCGCCTATGAGGTAGACCCTGTCGGCGACCTTGAAGAGCTCCTCGAGCTGGTGCGAGACGACCAGAACGCCTTTTCCAGAATTGGCTAATTCCCGAATTATGGAAAGAAGTTCTTCTTTGGAGCGCGCGTCGAGGCCGGTAAAGGGCTCGTCCAGAATCAGGACGTCGAAGTCCATGAGCAGGGCACGCAGGAGAGAAGTTTTTCTCCTCGTCCCCCCGCTCACTTCCTTTGGATAGAGGTCGAGGTAGTTCTCCAGGCCGAGTCTCTCCACGTATTCGAGCCTGCACTCCCCTCCCCTGAAGCGAGCGGGCAGGCAGACGTTGTCCCTCAGCCTCTTCCACGGCAGAAGGTAGTCCTCCTGATAGAGGACGGAGGGATTCTTTACAAAGACCTCGCCCGAGTCGGGGTTCTCAACTCCGGCCAAAATCTTCACGAGGGTGCTCTTTCCCGTCCCGTTCGGCCCGATAAGGCCAACCACCTCGCCGGCCCTAACCTCAAGGCTAACCCCGTCGAGTATGAGCTCGCTGAAGGACTTTCTAAGGTTCCTCACCAGTACCAGCCTTTCACCCATTCCTCGAGCCTCCTCAGGAGTAGCTGGTCGAGGGCTATCATAAGCGCTATGAGGAGCAGTGCCCAGGCAAAAACACCGGCTTTAATTCCCAAATCGTAGGAGTAGACGAGCTGGTAGCCGATTCCGCCAGCGGAGCCAAAGGCCTCGGCAACGACGCTTATCCTGAGCGCTATTCCCAAAGCAACTCTGCCTGCCGAGACCATCTCGGGGAGCGTTCCCGGGACGATGAAGTGCCGGTAGAGCTGAAGCTTTGAGGGTTTGAGGAGAACTATCAGCGGGCGGTATTTTTCTACCACCTTTTCGCTTGAGCTCACTCCAGCCGAAAGCAGTGCCGGGAAGGACGCCATCGCGGTGACCAGTATCGTCGCGATTGAACTCGTAACGCCGAAGAGCATTATGAAGACTATCGTCCAGACGAGAACCGAGACGCTCTGGAGGAAGACGTTTAAAGCGTTCAGAAAGTCCCTGAAGGCCCCTGAGTAGAGCGCCAGAAGCATCGCGAGGCCCGTCAGAAGGGAAGCGACCAGAAAGCCGGAGAAGCTGTGGTAGAGCGTCAGCAGAAGCGAGGAGAAGATTAGGGAAAGTCCGACCTCGCGGTAGAACGCTAAAGTCTCCGCTGGGATGGGGATTAGGGCTGGGTACAGGTAGGAGAGTGCAAGCCACGAGGCCAGTGCAAAGAGGAAAAGGTAGAGCCAGCCCCTCATGCTCAACCCCTGTAGAAGATGTCGAGGTTCTTGGGGTTCTCCTTGAGGTAGCCCCCGAGGTAAGCTAACTTCCACTCGCTCTTGATGCCCCTTATCAGCTCATCGTTGAGCCTCTCGTCGTTGACCTCCGTTCTGTTGTAGAGAATATCAAGCGTTTTGTTGTCGAGGTGGTAGAGCTTTCCGAGGATTTCCTTCGTCTCGGCCGGATTCTCCTTCCAGAACTTGGCGCTCTCAATCTGGGCCTTTATGAAGGCATTGACCAAATCCCCGTGCTTTTCAAGGAAGTCCTCCCTGACGACCCAGACGAGCATTACCGGCGGTCCCTGAACTATGCCACGCTCCCTGGCCTCGTTCCAGAGCTCTGAAAACGTCGCTATTACCGTGTAGTTCTTGGCCATAAGCTGGCTCACAATCGGCTCCCAGATTACGACGGCGTCAACGCTTTTGAGCGAGTCCTCAACCGAGCCGGGCGGGACGTTCACGACTGTGTAATCCTCTGGAGTGAGGTTGTAGAGGACCTTCATGTAAGCTTGAAAGAGCTTGAAGGTTCCCGAGGCGACGACGGCGCCGATTTTCTTGCCCCTCATCTCTTCAGGCTTCATCTTCTCCTTTCCGATTATCGCCTGGTTCTGGAACATATCAACGCCGATGATTTTAATCCTTACACCGCTCTGCGCCAGCTTCGCCGCCATCTCAGCGGGAATTACCGCGAAGTCTGTCTCGCCCTTTTCGAGGGCCGCTATTATGTCGGGGGTCTTGCCGAGCCTGAGAACCTCGACCTTGAAGCCGTTCTTTCTGTCAAAACCCTTGGCCCCCATTATGTCGAGCGTGCTGATTCCTCCAAGCAGGGTCGCGGCTTTAACGGTGGGAAGCTCGTTGGTGTTCGTTGGTTTCGTCGAGTTCGAGCTTATGCAACCCGAAACCATCACAATCAGCCCGATTAGGAGCAACGCCAAAGCTTTTCTCATTCAAACCCCTCCTAAAAGCTTGTCCGCTATGGCCGAAAGCGTGAGGATTAAACCGATTGGAATGTTGAGGTTAAACGCTTTTGGAACGTTGTCAAGGCTCTTCCAGACGATTGCGTTCTCGTAGAGGATTAGGGCGCTCGCGACGAGCCAACCGGTTAAATAAACCCGGCCGAGGCCGTAGAGGAATCCAGCCAGGCCGAAGAGGGCTATAGCGAGAAGATGGAAGGCGAGGGCAATCTTGAGGGCCTTCTCTATGCCAAACCTCGCGGGGATGCTTCCAACGCCGTGCTTAACGTCGAACTCGTAGTCCATTATCGTGTATATCGTGTCGAAGCCAGCCACCCAGAAGAGGACGCCGAAGAAGAACGCCCAGGGAATCCGCGCGAGGACTTCTATGAAAGGAGCGTTGTCAGCGACGGCTATCGTTCCGCCCGCAACGGCCAGGGCGAGCGTTAATCCGAGGTGGAGATGGGGGAAGCTGTGCTTCCTCTTTGCCCCGGAGTAGCTCATCGCTATTAACCAGGGAATCGGACTGAGCAGAGCTGTCCAGCGGTTGAGAAGGACTGCCGAGACGAAGTAGATTACCGAGCCAACGACGACGAGCCACCAGGCGTCGCTCACCTTCACGGTTCCCTTAATCAGCGGTCTATTCCACGTCCTCGGGTTCTGGCTGTCTATGTCGAGGTCGGCTATGTTGTTGTAGGCTAAAGCAGAAGTCCTGAGTCCGAGCAGGGCAAGGCTCATCAGGATTAGCTCCCTCAGGGTTACCGGGAAACCGCTGAGGAAAGCGCCGACGTAAGCGTAGGGCAGGCTGAAGAGGGTGTGCTCTATTCTGACGAGCCTCATCAGCGCGTGAAACCTGTTGGCTTCCCTAACCTCTCCGGGGTCAAAGGCCATCGCTACCACCGAGGTATTCCATGAATAGGTCTTCAAGCCTTTCAAGGACTTCGGGGTCTTCTTTAACCTCCTCAACGACCCTGCCGTCCATCTCCTCAGGGAGCTTTCTGGTAGCGTCTATGCCGAGCTTGCTCCCGAGCGGAGGCCTCGGAACGGCCGGGTCGAGCGCGTCTGTGTGGGCGTGCGGGATTATTAAAACGTCCCGCTCGGGGTTCACGAAGGAAGCTATCGCCCATATCACCTGGTTTATGTCGTGGGGGTTGATATCGTCGCTGACAACCACTATGACCTTCGTCAGCGCCATCTGCCCCATTCCCCAGAGCGCGTTGAGAACCTTCTTCCCCTGCCCAGGGTAGCGCTTCTTTATCGAGACTATCGCGACGCCCTGAAAGACGCCGTATTCGGGGAAGTTCACATCGACGACCTCGGGCAAAACGACCCTCATCAACGGGAGGAAAATCCTCTCGATGGCCTTTCCGATTACGGCATCTTCCAACGGCGGTTTCCCAACGACCGAGCCGTAGTAAATCGGGTTGTCGCGGTAGTAAACCCTCTCTGCGTGGAAAACGGGGTAGAGCTCGTTCCTCTCGCTCGGCTTATCGTAGAAGCCGAAGTGGTCGCCGAAGGGACCCTCCTCGCTCAGCTCGTCAACCTGAACGTAGCCCTCTATGACCGCTTCCGCGTTTGCCGGAACGAGGACACCGTTGGGCAGGCGGTAGAGCTCCAAACCCGAACCGCGAACGAAGCCCGCGAAAAGGAGCTTGTCCATAGGATAGGGAACGGGAGAAACTGCCGTCAGGAGAGTGCCTATATCGGAGCCAATCGCTATCGCGACCGACATTCTGCCGTCGTTCCTCTCGAGGTAGTCCATCCAGGCCTGACTTCCGCGCTTGTGAACCTGCCAGTGGATTACACCCCTTTCACCGTCGAGGAGCATGACGCGGTAGACGCTGATGGAGTTAATTCCTCTCGGGTCCGAGAAGCAGACGAGCGGGTAGGTGAGGTAGCGTGAACCGTCCTTCGGCCACGTTTTAAAGGCCGGAACGAAGTTCAGGGGCTCGTCTTCCACCACGTTCCTCGTGAACTCCGCTTTTCTCACGAGCTTCGGCAGGTAGTTGCTTAGCTCCCTGAGCCTTGAGATGGAGGCCAGCTTGTCGGACAATCCAAGGGGCAGGCTTTCCATTAGCTTTAGCGGTCTCTCGCCGATTTCCTCAAGCCTTTCAACGCCGAGGGCTTCCCTAACGGTCTCAACGCTCGTGAAGAGGTTTCCCGCTACCTTCCACTCCGGGTGGCCTTTAACGCGCTCAAAGAGAACCGCGCCTGCCTTTTGATACATCGCCCTCCTCAGAAACGCGGGAATTTCAAGCTCGGGCGAAAGCTCCTCACTAACTCTAATCAGCTCGCCTCTCGCTTCAAGCCATTCCAGATAGTCGCGCATGTCCCTCATGGGAGCACCTCCGGGAGAACCCTCAAAACCCTTTCCCCGTTGCACTCCATCACCTTAAGCTTAACCCCATAAAGCCCGCTCAAAAGTTCCTCAGACAGGACCTCCGAGGGCTTTCCTTCAGCCACTATCCTCCCGTTCCTCATGAGGACGACCCTGTCGGCGAAAAGGTAGGCTAAGTTGGGGTCGTGGAGAACCGCCAGAACACCCACACCATTTCTCGCGAGCCTCTTAACGGTTCCGAGGACGAGGAGGGCGTTCTTGAGGTCGAGCTCGCTCGTCGGCTCGTCGAGGAGGAGATATTTGGGCGACGTCATCATCGCCCTCGCGAGGAGGAGAAGCCTTTTCTGCCCCCCGCTCAGGGCGGTGTAGGGCTTTTCCCGATAAGCATCGAGGCCGAAGTGCTTGAGCAACCTTTCAGCCCTTTCCCTGTGCTCCTTCCCTGGCGAGCCGAAGGTCCCGAGTTCAGGGGTTGCCCCGAGGAGGACGAAGTCGAGAACCATGAAGGGGAAGGTCGGAACGTGGTTCTGGGGAACGTAGCCGAGCAGTTTTGCCCTCTCCTTAGAGGAGAGTCTCAGAACGTCCCTTCCGTCGGCGAAGACGCGCCCCTTTTCGGGCTTCAACAGGCCGTATATTAGCCTCAGGAGGGTGCTCTTCCCCGCGCCGTTCGGCCCGATTAGGGCGACGAACTCACCCGTCTCAACCTCCAGGCTAACCCCCTCGATTCCGAAGTCCCCGTAGGAGTACGAGAGGTTATCAGCCCTCAGCATCGAGCTTTGCCTCCATCTCCCTTACCTTCTCCATGAAGTCGAAGTCTTTAGCTTTATTGACCTCGCCCCGCCTGAAGTGCTTCCCGAACCAGTCGTAATACAATAGAGTCCTCCTCACGAACGCTTTAACGTCCTCCTCCCTGTAAAGGCTCTTGCTTTCGAGCCTCTCACCGAGGACCGCATAGAAGCGCTTCATCTTCCTCCTGTCCTCGTCGCTGAGCCTTTCAACGTCAATCTCGCCCCCGATGAGCGTCCCGTAGAAGGGCGGAACTTCAAAGGCCTCTATCAGTGGCTGGGAGTAGGCTATTCCACCGTGGAGCTTCCCCATGAAGACCGAGCCGGCCAAATGCATCGCCACCAGAAAGAACGCCTTTGGAACGTCTTCAAGCTCCTCCCGGTGCTCGCTTATCCAGTCCGTCAAATCCCAGTGGGGGCCGTCGCGGTAAACGGGGGCACTCATGACGACCAGGTCGTAGCCCCTTAGCGAGGGGTTCTCCTTAACCTCCCTGACCTCCACTTCGTGGCCTTCCTCCTCGAAGAGCTTCTTAGCCAATTTTACGGCCCTTTCGGTCGTTCCGTAGCGGGTCGTGTAAACGATGAGAATCCTCAACTCCAACCACCTCCGGTTTTTCTGAGGAGATACGCGAAGAAGGGAACTCCCACGAGGGTCGTTATTATCCCAACGGGGATGTCCCCCGGAAGAAGGCGGACTATCACATCCGCCAAGACCATAACGGTTATTCCAATCGAGATTGTTGCAGGAATCAGCTTCGAGTGCTCGGGCCCGACGAGCATTCTCGCCGTGTGCGGGACTATCAGCCCGACCCATCCGATTATGCCCGTGAAGGAAATCACGAGCGCCGTTAGGAGGGCAGACAGGAACACGAAAATCCCTCTCCAGAAGGAGACGTTCAGGCCGAGGATTTCTGCCTCGTCGCCGAGGCTCATTGCGTTCAGGTTCCAGCGGAGGAGGTAGAGGAGCACGGCTATGAGGACGACTCCGGGGAGGGAATAAACCACCGTCTTCCACGTTGAGTTCGCCAAGCTTCCCATCAGCCAGACGACTAAACCGGATAAGCTCTCGCTCGGAAGGAGCAGTTCGAGGAGGTAAAGCAGGGCGGAGAAAAGGGCAGTAACGATTATTCCGCCGAGGATTAGCGAGACGGTAGAGACCCTGCCGTTGACGCGCGCGAGGTAATAGGCTAAGAAAACCGCCAAGAGGCCGAAGGGGAGCGCGAGCGGTGCGAGGCCGATGAAGGGGAGGAAAGCGACGGCCAGTGCTGCGCCAAAGGCCACTCCCGATGCCACGCCCAGAATGTAGGTATCAACGAGAGGGTTTCTGAAAACTGCCTGAAGGGTCATTCCGCCTAAGCTCAGGGCTATTCCGGCCGAGACACCCATAAGCGTCCTCGGAAGTCTGAATTTCCAGATTATGGCCTTGGCTAAGCTATCGAGGTGGAGCGGGTTGGTCGGGTAGCTACCCACGAAGACCCCGAGGAGCACCGCCACCACCGGAAGGATTACCAGAGTCAGTTCTCTCTTCATCTCAAACACCGCAGAGCGAGTAGAGTTCCCCCGCGACTCTTTTCCACTTCGGAAAGGCCCTTCCGTGAACAAACCTTCCGAGCTGGTAGATTCCCGGGATTATGCGGGGACTCCAGCGCATGAAGCTCTCAAGGTCGAGGGCCGAGCCGACTATGTGCGCGTTTCCGAGCTGAACGGCTTCGATTGCCCTCCACTCGGCCGAGTCAAGGATTTCGTCCCTTATCTCTTCCATCTTCTCCCTGTCCGTCATTATGCTCGTGAGCAGGAAGAGGTGCTCCGCATCGCCGAAGGCCCTGAAGAAGCGCTCCTTCTTTACCGGATAGACCTTCCGCCTTGTCTGTATCCTCTCGCCGAGGTTCATCGCCCCTGCTTTTCTAACCGCGTCGCTCAGAACGTTGGTCCTCGTTACGACGTTGAAGTTCCGGTAGGTGAGCAGGGCTTTAGGCCTCTCCTCGATGGCTTCAGTTATCTCACCCAGCCTCGTCAGGTGCTTCTCATAGAATTCACCGAGCCTTGAAAAATCGCCGTTCGTCAGTTCGGCTATCCTCCTGCTCGCCTCGACGAGGCCTTCAACAGTCTCGAAGTCAATCAGCTCGACCCTTGCCCCTATACGCTCCCCAAAGGCCCTCAGCTCGTTCCCTGAGTGCAGGTTCTCAACCTCGAAGTCGAGGATAAGGTCCGGCCTAAGCTCCTCCAGAACGTCCCAGTAGGTCTTCTTGCTCCTCTTGAGGTACTTCCCGATGACAGGCTTATCCTTCAGCTCGGGAAGGCAGGGGTCAAGCCTGATTTCCTCGTTCACCCCGGCTATCTCCCCGGCTTTCCCGACGAGTTTGACGATTTCCGCGAGACTCGCTGGAAAGACCGCTATCATCGTCCCACCCCAAAAGGAAAATCAGGAGAGGCCGTAGAACCTCTTCAGAAAGTCCTTGGCCTTGTCATTCCAGGCGGGGTAGTAGTCCGGGTAGATTGCCTTTCCAATGACCCAGATTCCCACTGCCAAGCGCGGGCTCCAGCGGAGGAAGGAGTCCTTGCCCATGTCCGCCCTGAGGATTACTACGTTGCCCTCCCCGACGGCCTTAATGCCCTTCCAGGCCTCATCGCTGAGCATCTCCTCCCTGAGCTTCTCGACCTTCTCGTAAGGCGTTATTGCGCTCGTGAGGAGGATTACGACGTCGGCGTCGCGGTAGCTCGCTATTATCTTCTCCCCGTCCATCGGGACCCTAACCGGTGTGTAGCCGTTGAAGGTCAGGTTCACGAGGTAGTTCGCCCCCACAAGCCTGACGGCCTGAGCAAGGACGTCGTTGCCGTTGACGAGGTAGAGCTTGCCCATTATCGGCTGTATCATTACGACCTTCTTCCTCTCGTTGGCCGGAACCTTTGAGGCTATGGCCTGAACTCCCTTCACCTGCTCGTTGAAGTAGTTGTCGAAGGCTTTGGCCTCTTTCTCCCTTCCGAAGAGCTCGCCGAGGAGCGAAACGGCCCTGGGTATGTCCTCGAGGTTATCCTCCCTCAGAAGAACAACCGGAATTCCGTAGCTGGCGGAGCGGTTGAGGAGCTCGTCAACGTTGTAGAACTTCTTCAGGTCGAGGTCGATGATTAGGTCGGGCTTCAGAGCTAAAACCTTCTCCCAGTCGGTAATCTTGAGCCTCGCGCCGACGACGGTCTTGTTCTTCAGGCTTTCGCTCAGTAAAGCGTCGTACTGGGCTTCCTTGGGAATCCCGACGACCTGGTCGCTCGCGTTGAGGAGCTGGATTATTTCGAGGGCGGAAGTCGAGAGAACGACCGCCCGCTGAACCGGAACTTTAACCGTGACGCTCCTTCCCGAGAAGTCCTTCACGGTTACTTCCTTTGCCGTTGCCTCGCTTGAGGTTCCGGTTGAGTTGCCCACGCAACCGGCCGAAACGACCGCGAGGAGGAGAACGACCGACAGGATTAGACCGCTCCACCTCATCTCCACCACCTCAAATCGGCTTTTGCCCTCCGAAGGTTCCGATTGGAAGGTTCAGCCCGAGTTCGCCGGCGAGCCTGAGGTATGAGCCGGGCTCGTACGGGCAGGCCGGGTCTTCGGCGAGAGGGTTTAAGCTATAGGCGTAGGCCCTCGCCCGGCTTCCCCCGCAGATTTCCCTGAACTCGCACTTCCCACAGCGCCCCTCGAACTCGGCCGAGCGGAGCTTTTTCATAAGTTCACTCTCCCTGTAAATCTCGACCAAACTTTTCTCGCGGACGTTGCCGACGCTGAAGGGCAGGAAACCGCTCGGGTAGACGTTGCCGTTGTAGGCGATGAAAACGATTCCCTTTCCGTCGCGCGTCCCCATCGTCTGCGCCCTCGCCTCTCCACCTCCGCCGAGAAGCTCAACGAGCCTCTTCTTCAGCCGGAAGTAGAGTTCCCCTGGCTTGAGAACCTCGTCGGGGTCGAGTCCCCTCTCCTCAAGGGCTTTCCTCATTATCGCTACCCTTCTGAACATCGGGCCCTCGGTGGTCCTCACGAGGAGGTGCTTCGAGGCCTCGTAAAGGAAGTGCGTGACGTCCTCCCACTCCTCCGGCCTTAGATCGCTCTCGAAGTTGCCCCTCCCGGTCGGGACGAGGTAGAAGACCTCCCAGATTTCGACGCCGAGGTCTTTGAGGAGCTTCACCATCTCGGGCAAACCCTCAACGGTCTCGCGCATCACAACCGTGTTCACCTGAACGCTTAGGCCGTGTTTCAGGAACTCCTTGATGGCCCAGACGGTTTTCTCCCACGTCCCTTCTATGCCTCTGATTGCGTCGTGGACATCTGGAAACGGGCTGTCGAGGCTTATGCTTACCGCCTTAACTCCGCTCCTCGCGATTCTCTCGATTGTTTCCTCGGTCAGGAGAGGTGTCACGGCAGGGGCGAGGCCTACCCTTACGCCCTTCTCAACAGCGTAGTCAATAAGCTCGAAGATGTCCTTCCTCATGAGCGGGTCGCCACCGGTGAGAATGAGTATCGGGTAGGGCCTTCCGAAGTCGGTGAGGGAATCGATGAGGGCCTTTCCCTCCTCGGTACTCAGCTCGCCCGGCAGTGCCTGGAGTATCGCCTCCGCTCTGCAGTGCTTGCACTTGAGCTGGCAGGCCTTCGTCGTCTCCCAGAAGACGAGGACCGGCTTCCGGTCGTAGGGCCAGCCGGTAGATCTGCCTCTGTGCATTTCGACCACCGTTTTTTAGGTTTCCAGAAGGAACTTAGGTGACTCGAATTATAAACTTTTCCCTAAAAAAGTTCGAATATCGAAAAAGGAAAGGGGAACTCAGTAGTAGCCCTCCGCCTCGGTGACCTTTCCGCCGAAGGCCCTGTATACGTAGAGGGTGTAGGCCATGATGATGACCGCCAGGATCAGCGAGATTCCCAGGACGGCCTTGAGGGTCAGTGGAGATGCCGCGAGGTCGTGTATGCTGAGCTTGAAGTTCGGGTCGGTGGTCGAGATGACCCAGTAGGGGTACATCGTGTAGTAGACGAGGAACACCACGAGCGGGAAGGCCAGCCAGCTGATGTAAAATGTTAGTTTCTCCTCGCCCTTCTTGATGAGGTAGCCGTCGAGCAGCCCTGCCACGAGGATTACGACCGTCAGGAAGAGTCCGAGTGGGGTCATGAGCCTCTCGAACCTCAGCGGGGCCCAGATCTTCATGCCGATGACCGTGAGCAGGAGGAAGACGACGGTCAGGAGCCAGGCCTTGAAAGCAAAGTCCCTCATCTTCTCCTGGAGCTTTCCTGTGGTCTTGTAGACGCCCCAATTGGCCCCGTGCCAGGTCACCGCGAAGAGCACGAAGAGGCCGACTATGAGCGGGTACGGCCTGAAGAGCGTCAGCAGTGAGCCGTGGAAGCCCTTGGCGTCGATGGGGATTCCCATGATGAGGTTGCCAACGATGACGCCGATGACGAGCGGGATTAATGCGCTGACGAGGGCGAAGAGCTTGTCCCATAGCTCTTTGTTCTTGTTTCTGAACTCAAAGCCGACAGCCCTGAATATGAACAGGAACGCGAGCAGCCAGACCGCGAGGTAGAACGTGCTGAAGAGCGTCGCGTAGAGCGCCGGCCACATCGCGAAGAGCCCGGCTCCCCAGGTGATGAACCAGACCTCGTTGCCGTCCCAGACCGGCGCGATGGTGTTCACGAGTATGTCGCGCTCCCTCTGGTCCTTGATCAGGGCGAGCAACGCGCCTATGCCGAGGTCGAAGCCGTCAAACGCTAGGTACATTCCAAGGAGGAAGGCGGAAAAGTAAAACCAGGCACTCGCGTAGTCCATCACTGACCACCTCCCGCGGCGCTAACGGCAGGGGTTGGCTTTGAGGTGAGGTCACCCTCAACCGGCTCGGGGCCCTCTCTGATGAGCTTCCTGACGAAGTGGAGCCAGATGTAGAACAGTATGCTGTAGACCACGACGAAGCCTATGAGGGTTATCAGCACGTGGGTTGCCGAGACGTTGGAGGATACACCCGTGTTCGTTGTGACGAGGCCCCAGACCATCCATGGCATCCTGCCGACCTCGTGGGTGAACCAGCCCGCCTCGCCCGCGAGCCACGGAAGCGGTATCGTCACGACGAGCACCTTGAGGAACCATCTGGCGTCGTAGAGCTTGCCGAGCAGGAGGAGCAGAACGCCCACGAGGCCGATCAGTATGAAGAGCGTTCCAAGGCCGACCATGACGCGGTAGGCGTAGAACATGAAGGCAACCGGCACGGCATCTTCAAGGACCTTCACCATCTGCTCGTTGGCGTCTGGAGCGTTGGGATCAACGCCGTGGGCCTTCATTATACCCTCTATGACCTGCTTCTTCACCTTCTCGTTCTCGAAGTTCGGGTTGTTGAGAACCTGCTCGTACCATACGTATCTGGCCGCGTCGTGGAGCCCCATAACTTCAGCGTTCCAGTCGCCAAAGGCAAGCCAGCTGAGGAGCTTTGGAATTCCTATGGCAGCCTTAACCTCCTGGTTCTTCTCGTCCACTATTCCGAATATGACCATGGGCGCACCCTTCTCGGTCTTGAAGAGGCCCTCGTCTGCGGCGAGCTTCGTGGGCTGGTACTTGGCTATGACCATGCCCTCCTCGTGGCCCGTTGGATAGAGCTGGATTATAGAGCTTATCGCGAGAACGACTATGCCCAGGGCGAGCGCGCTCCTCGCGACCTGGACGTGCCTCTTCTTGAGCAGGTAGTAGGCGCTGACCGCGACGACTATGTAGGCGCCGGTGAGGATTGCGGAGTTTATTGTGTGGGTGTACTGGCTGACCAGGAGAGGGTTGAAAACTGCCTTCATGAAGTCGGTCAGCTCGGCCCTGGGGCCAAGAGGCGTGTCCCTGATGATGTAGGCTGTCGGCGTCTGTTGCCAGCTGTTGGCGATGAGAATCCACAGGCCGGAGAGACTCGAACCGATGAACACGAAGAACGACGAAATCCAAGTTATGGCCCTCGGGAGCCTGTCCATACCGAAGAGAAGCACACCGAGGAACGTCGACTCGAGGGCGAAGGCGAAGAGACCCTCAAGCATCAGCGGCGGCCCGAAGATCGAGCCGACGAAGACCGAGTAGTTGGCCCAGTTAGCACCGAACTCGAACTCCATGACGATTCCAGTGGGGACACCGAGGACGAAGAAAACCCCAAGCCACTTGCTGAAGAACTTCGCCGCCTTGTGCCACTGCTCCTCGTTCGTTATCGCTGCCATGGTCCATAGCAGGAAGACCATGAAGGCCATTCCTATGCTCGCGGGCACGAAAATCCAATGGTAGCCCGCGGTCAGGGCAAACTGTATCCTTGAAAGCAGTATGGGATCCATACCATTTCACCTCCCAAAGTTTGCTCCTCAAATCGAAAACACCGATGTCCAAACTTATAACGTTTTCGACTTGGCAACTTTTGGTTTTCGACGTTTGACTAAAAATAACGAAAAACATCAGCTGCCGGCTTTCGGCTTCGTGAAAAAGCCCAGTCCGTTCTTCTCCAGAACCCAGATGAGAAATCCTATGCCGAAAATCATCCCCGGAACAACCCAAACGACGTTGTGGAGCAGGAACGCCACCAAAACGAACAGCAGGGCAAGCACTATCGCCGTTAATCCCGCCTTCACCTCAGTTCCGGTTTCAGCCTTCACCGCCATGGGAACCACCGAAGTATGATTTGGGAACTTCTTCTTAAAGGGTTTTCGTCTCCGGGACTCAAACCTTTAAGGTATGAAAATCGAAAGGGTTAAATACTCCCACACACCATATCCACCAGAGGTACTACACGGAGGTGCACTTTTATGGCCAGGGTTTTGGTTCTCGGAGGAGGCACCGCCGGTCTCGTGGCGGCGCGCTATCTGAAGGCGGAAGCGGACAGACTCAAGCTTGACGTTGACGTAACGATGGTGACCGCGAGCGAGAGGCACTACATGCCACCGCTCTTCATGGAGGTTGCGCTCGGTTCCGCCGAGGGGCACGAGACCTGGGCGCCGA
Organism: Thermococcus sp. AM4; assembly: GCF_000151205.2. Taxonomy (NCBI): domain Archaea; kingdom Methanobacteriati; phylum Methanobacteriota; class Thermococci; order Thermococcales; family Thermococcaceae; genus Thermococcus; species Thermococcus sp. AM4. The sequence goes on along the minus strand of NC_016051.1, from coordinate 523,820 downwards.
TAAAGAACGCCGAGAAGGTCTACGGCTTCAAGGTTGACATCGATAGGGTTACCGAGATTGACCTCGATAACAGACAGGTAAAGACAGAGGGAGGAAAGGTTTACGACTACGACTACCTCGTCCTCGGCCTCGGCGTCAAGTACGTCTGGGACAAGTACAAGGGACTGGCCGAGCACGGCTACCACAACTTCACCCTTGAAGGGGCCCTTGAGCTGAGAAAGGCCCTCTACGAGTTCAAGGGGAAGAGAATAGTCATCTACACCCCCGAGGCACCGCACCGCTGTGGCATCTATCCATACGAGATGGGCCTCAACCTCAGGATGTACTTTGAGCACCGCGGAATTGACGACGTCGAGATTACCGTCGTTCACCCGGACAAGGAGCCGGCCATCGGACTCGGTCCGGACCTCGTCAGGTTCTTCAAGAGGGAAATGGAGAAGGCGAGGGTGAACTTCATCAGGAACGAGGGGCACGTTGAGATAACGCCGAACAAGGTCATCACCAAGAACGCCGAGGTTGAGTACGACCTCCTAATCAAAGTGCCACCCATAGCGATTCCCGACGTCATGGCCTTCATGGCCGACGAGAAGGACCCGCGCTGGGCCAAGGTTAAGGGACCGGACTTCCGCTACCCCGGCTACGATGAGGTCTACGTCGTCAGCGAAGCGAGCATGCCACCGCTTGGACTCTTGACAGCGGGCGTTCCGCTCCACAACGCCTCGATAGTTTCCGCGACGAGCATACTCCACCAGATACACGGCGGGTTCCCGGTCGCGGAGTACGCCCCGACGATGTGCGTCGGCCACGGCTACAACACCGGCTTCGTCGGCAACTGTGAGTACGAGTGGACCGGAAGCAAGTACAGGCGCGAGTGCTACCTGCTCTTCAAGAGCCCGCTGGTCAGGATGATGAAGGACTCCTTCTACAGGGGCTGGCTCGACAGTTTGAGGCTGTGAGGTGAGGAAGATGAGCGAGCTCAATTTCACCCCCGAAGAGATTGCCGCCGTTAAGGAGCTGGTTGAGGTTGCCGTGGCTTTGAAGAAGAGCGGAACACTCGGAATCCTCAGGGCCATGACAGAGAACGGTGATAAGTTGCTTGAGACCATAGCCGAGGAGAAGGCGATACTGAGGCTCACCGCGATAGGGAATTCTGCCCTCAAACCGGTCAGGGAGCTCGAGGTTGAGGACGTCAGAAAGCTCAGCTGGAACACGGAGGAACTCGTCAAAGCGCTGCTCAAGGCCCTCGCGGAGACCAACCCCAAGGAGGTTCCGAAGGTCGGAATGACAGCCGCTCTCGGCTACCTCCGCGACGAGGACGTTCAGAAGGGTCTCGGCTTCCTACTAACTCTGGCCAAGAACCTCGGAGCGGCGTTGAACGAGAAGTAATTCTTTCCTTTCTTTTCGGAGGTGAAACCTTGAGGGTTCTCTTCACATACATGGGGGCACCGACGACGCCCGATGAAGTTGAGGACTTCATATTCCGCTTTCTCTACGACGTGAGAAGGGATATTGGCCTCGACGTGCCCGGGGCAAAGGCGATAATCCGGGGCATAGCCAAGGCCCGCGCCCGGGCAGTTAGGGGCCACTACGCGGTTATGGGCGGGAAAAGCCCCCTCGTGGATTACATGCGCGAGATAGCCGAACTGGTAGGCGAGAGAACCGGTCACGAGATGGCGCTCGGCATGTGCTATTCTAAACCCCTCCTCGAGGAGCTGAGCGACGGCTTCGACCTTGTCTTCCCCCTCTACCACGTATACTCCAGCTCGACGACCGAAAGGTGCCTGCTCAAGGTCAGGGAGCTCTTCGGCGATAGGCCCTACGTCAGGGAGTGGTGGGGCAACGAGAGGTTCATCGCCTGGGTCAGGCACAACATCGAGAAGGGCTTAGCTGAGAGCGGTTTTGAGAACCCCTACGTCGTCCTGAGCGTCCACAGCCTGCCGAGGAAGGTCATCGAGAGGGGCGACCCCTACCTGAAAAGCCACACCGAGCTGGCTAAGAGGGTCATGAAGGCCTTTGACCTCGAGTGGGAAATGGCCTTCCAGAGCAGGTTCGGCAAAGGCGACTGGCTCGGGCCGGAGGTTCCGGAGGTCCTGGAGAGACTTAAGGAGGAGGGCGTCGAGGAGGTTCTGGTTTACCCGCTCAGCTTCCTCGTTGAGAACGTCGAGACGCTTTACGAGCTCGACGTTGAATACCGGGAATTTGCTGAAAAGCTCGGGCTTAGGTTTTACCGGGCGAAGCTCGACCACAGGCACGATTACCTCATCTCGGCGATAGTCCAGGAGCTTAGGAGGTGGGAAGATGGGAAGGCTTAGCGACGCTTTCATAGCCTACGTCTTCGGCTTTGTCGGGGGAATTCCCCTGCTCCTCATGAAAGATACTGACGAGCTAACGAAGACCCACGCGGCCTACTCCAGCGTGGTGGGCTTTTTCTTCTGGATTGCCTTCATGGGGGCCTGGCACATGTACCCCGGCTACCCCGAGTTCGGCTGGTCGCTCTACGTCTTGGCCCTCTGGTACGTCTACGCGGCCTTCGGGATGTGGAAGATGCTGAGGGGAGAAACCTACAGGATTCCCGGCATCGAGGGACTGGCCAAAAAGCTCATTAAGGCCATATCCCCAGCTGTGTGAGGGATGAAGATGAGAAGACTAACCTCCATCGCCCTGCTCCTCGCGGTTATTCTGCTCCTTCAGCCGTCAGTTCTTGCCGACGAGTTCACCGAGAAGGGAAACGCCTTCATGGAGGACTTCATAAAGGCCATGAACACCGGCAACTACTCCCTAATAGAGCCATACATGAGCGAGAGGCTCAAGAAGGAACTCGGGGAAAGGGAGTTCGCCCAGCTGAGGGAGTTCACCCTTACCAACTACGGAAAGTTGCTGTCCTTCAGCTTCGTCAACGAGAGTCGTGAAGGGGACATGGTGAAGCTGGAATACGAGGTCAGAGCCGAGAAAGGAAGCTTTCCGGTTGCCCTGACGTATGAAAACGGCGAGCTCGTTGGAATCGGCCTCGGGGTGAGGGCAAAGCCGAACCCGGCCGGAATGGTCGCGATGATTATCGGCTCTCTGCTCGTTCTGGGGGCGTTTTACCTCATCAGGAAGCCCTCAATTCCGGACCTCGTCCTCGGTGCTGGAATTGCGCTCGGCCTCTCGGTTATAATCCCCTTCTACGGGATAATCTCCCTCATCGTGGCATACTCAACGGTTGCGCGCGCCCTGTTCACGGCCTTTACAACCGCGATAACTGTCGAGGCAGTTAAGTTCTACTTCTCCCGGAACAGGGACGGCCTTTCCCTCGGCCTCGGGCTCGGCATCGGCCAGTACATCCTCCTCTCCATCGGCACCTTCGTGGCGACGAACTTCATAATGCAGCTACCGGTTTCCTTCACGGGACCGATCTACTGGGCCTTCCTCGACGCGGCCATATTCACCGCCTTCCACGCGCTTTCGGCCGAGACGTATTCAAAGCTCCGCGACATCAGGCTTCTGGGCCTTTTCGTCCTCATCGAGGGGCTGGCACTCGGTTCAACGGCCTTTCACGTGGGGATCTCCCTGCTCCTTGGTCTCATAGGAGTTGCCTTCGGAATCAGGTTCGGAGGTGTCATCGATGGAATCGCTGGACGAGAGGCTCGTTGAGGCCCTTGAAGGCAGCGTCGAACTCGCCAAGAAAATCGGGGAGTACATAATCCGGAGCGGGGGAAAGAGAATAAGGCCGAGAATAACCCTGGCGGTTGCCAAAGGCCTCGGACTTGAGGAAAAAGATGCCCTCGACCTCGCCTCCGCGATAGAGCTGATCCACACCGCCAGTTTAGTTCACGACGACGTCATCGACTTGGCGGAAAAGAGGAGGAACAACCCCACCGTCGTCATGCGCTGGGGGCCTGAGTTAGCTGTTCTCAGCGGTGATTTCCTCTTTGTCCGCGCGCTGAGGATTATAGCGGGTAAGAAGGTCGAGATGGTGGACTACGTTGCGAAGGTCGTCGAGGACATGGTGAAGGCCGAAATCCTCCAGGAGGCAGTGCGCGGGAGCGTCCACCTCGACCTTGAAACTTATTACAGGATAATAGATGGGAAAACCGGACGGCTCTTCGGTGCCTCCTTTGCGCTTCCCGCCTATTACCACGGGAAGACATACTGGGAAGAGCTCGATAGGGCCGGAACGCTCGTGGGGAGGGCGTTTCAGATAGTGGACGATGTCCTCGACTACTTCCCGGGAACGGGAAAGGACCGCTTCAAGGACCTGCTCAACGGAAAAACGACCCTCCCGCTAATCCTCTACACGGAGCGCTACGGCTCCTCCCTCGTCGAGAGAATCCTGAAGAATCCAAAGGAGGATGACCTGCTCGAGCTCTTCGAGAGGATGAGCAAGGCCGGAGTCTTCGAGGAGTCCCTTGCGAGGGCGAGGGGTTACGTGGAAGAGGCCCTCGGGCTCGTTGATGGCCTGCCCTTTGATGGGAGCGACGTCATGAACCTCGTCTCGGACTATTTCGAGGGGATCTTCGAAAAGATCAACGTTCAGGGCGGTTAGCCTATCAGGTTTCACGGAAATGGGCATTTGGCTAAATGCCTTTCGGGGATAAACGAAAAACTTTAAAAGGGTTTGTTAGACAAACCTAATGGATTTTGGCCGGTGTGGAGGGGGAACCATGATAGGCCTTCTCGCGACGTTAGCGTTCACAGTCCCGCTCATCGGTGGGTTAATCCTGTTCAGGCTCGACGAGAGAAAAGCGGACGTTCTAATGCTCGCATCTTTTATAACGGCGATGCTGGCACAGCTCGGCGTTGCGTTCCTTTACCTGAGGGGCCACGAGGAGCTCATCCACATCACCTACCTCAAGAGCGCCCAGTTCGGCGAGGTTTACGGCATTATAATCGACCCCATGAGCGTTTTGATAGGCACCGTTGTTGCGGTTGCCGGCTTCATATTCATGTTCTACGGCGTCGAGTACATGAGCGAGAGGAACGTCGGCCACCCGGGCGGAAAGGGCAGGGGGCTTTTCTACGCCTGGATGACGCTCTTTGAAGGGGCCACCCTCGGCTTTATATACTCCTCCACCTTCCTCGGCCTGCTCATCTTCTTCGAGCTGATGGGACTTGCATGTTGGGGCGTCGTGAGCTTCTACAACACCAGGGAAGCGAGGAGGGCCGGCTTCAAGGCCTTCATAATCCCGAACGTTGGGGCGATGATAGGCTTCTACACGGCAATCTACATCGGCCTCACCCAGCTCCACGATTTGAGCCTGTTCTCGCTCTCGAAGGTCTCGCCCGATATAAAGCCCTGGCTGTTCTTAGCTTTGCTCATAGCGGGCTACACCAAGAGCGCCCAGTTCCCGACCTACTCGTGGATTCCCGATGCTATGGAGGCCCCAACTCCAGCCTCTGCCTTCCTACACGGCGCGGCAATGGTTGAGATGGGCGTTTACCTCGTCGCGAGGGTTATCCAGTTTATCGGGCCCCTCCCGGTCTGGGTCTTCTACTTCATGGCAATAATGGTCTCCCTCACGCTCCTCATTCCGATACTCAACTACCCGGTCCAGAAGGACGCGAAAAGGCTTTTAGCTTACTCAACGGTTGCCGAGGCGGGAATAATGTTCGCCGGCCTAACCTACGCCGTCCTCGGCCTCACGGGCAAAGCTCCAGGCTTCGACGTTGGATTGAAAGCGGCGATGTTCCAGCTGACTACTCACGCCTTCGTCAAGGGCCTGGCGTTTCTCACCGCGGGAAGCTTCACCTACTCCCTCGGCACCCTCGACCTGAGGCAGATAAGCGGGCTCAGGGAGGTTCTGCCAATAAACGGCCTCGCGTGGACGGTGGCACTTCTTGGATTGGCCGGCCTTCCCCCGATGGGAATAGCCTTCAGCAAGGCCGAGCTGATAACCAACCTGAGCCTCGTCAGGGTTTCCGCTTTGGCATGGCTTCCGATAGTGATGCTCCTCGCGGATTCGGTAGTCTTCCTCTGGGTCGGCCTCAAGTGGATTACCAAGAACGTCTTCGGCAGGCCGATAGCGATCAGGGCCTCAACGCACCCGATAATAACCGCGTCGCTCTTGATTCTCATCGTCCTGACGCTGGTCTCTGCTTACCTCGCCTACCCGCTCGTTGAGGAGATCGGCTACGGGGTGATACCATGAGCCTCTACCTCCTAGAGCTGGCCCTCGGACTGCTCTTCATTGCCTCACTCGTCGGCCTCTTCACCGGGAGAAGGGCAGCCTACGCCTTCACGTTCCTGGCTTCACTCGCAATGTTCGGGACCTCAATCGAGGGCCTCAGGGGCCTCTCCGGGGAGATACTTCCTTTCCTGCCGACGAGCGTCAAGATCGATTCCCTCTCGTCCCTTTTCCTCCTCGTCTTCGCCTTCATAACGCTCGCCCTCTCGCTCTACCTGCCCTCCTACGAGGTCAAGGGTGACGCCAGATACCTCACGATGGCAACCAACCTCGCCCTGCTCTCGGGGCTTCTCCTCCTCGTAACCGACAACATCGAGAGGCTCACGCTCTTTTACGAGCTCTTCGCGGTCTTCACGGCGGTGATGGTGTTAGCATCCGAAACGAGGGGCTCAAGAAAGGCCACATGGCGCTACCTCGTCCTCACCCAGGTCTTCGGCATGATCCCCCTCCTCATAGCGACCGGCTTGGCCTACGGCGCCGTTGGTGATCTGCACCACCTGACCTTCCACGGCCTCCGCGAGAACCTTGGAAACCTCGCGGTCAGTCCGGCGTTTCTCCTCGTCCTCTTCCTCTCGGCTTCCCTCGTCAGGAGCGGGGCGTTCCCCTTCCACGTCTGGGTTCCGAGGGTCTACCGCTCGCTTCCGAGTCCCTTCGTGCCGGTTTTCCTCCTCGGCGAAGCCCTCGGCCTTTACATCCTCATGAGGGTTTCCTTCTTCGTCCTCCCCGCCGGCCCAACCTTCGGCTACGCTCTGGCCTTCCTCGGGATCGTTACCGCCTTCGCAACGCTCTATTCCTTTAGGGAGATCAGGCTCAAGCGCAAGTTCGCCTACCACAGCGTCATGGACGTCGGGATAGCCTACTTCGCCCTCGGGAGCGCGCTCGTCCTCAAAGGAAGTTTGCTCGGGACCGTCGCTCTAATCGGCGCACTCCTCCACGTTCTCTACCAGGTCCTCTACAAGAGCTCAACTTTCTTCGGCCTCGGGGCGATAGAGCACTACGGAGAGGAGCCGAACATCTGCTCCCTCAGGAAGCTCCTCCGCGGTCACGTCGTGGCGCTCCTCATCACCCTCTCGGTCTTCTCGATGGCGGCGGTTCCGCCCCTCTCGGCCTTCGTGAGCAAATGGCTGATCTACACGGCTTCGATGGGAAGCCATGATGTTCTCCTCTGGCTGATGGCTTTAGCCGTTGCGTTCCTTGGAATATTCCCCCTCGCCTCGATAATCCAGGTCAGGAGGATAAACAGGCTCCTCTGCAAGAGGGAGGTGGAGAGGGAGGAGATACCGTTCCCGATAAGGACGGTTACGGGCTTCGTTGCCCTGACGAGCGTGGTCGTGGCCGTGCTTCCTGTGGTCATCTTCCCCTGGCTCACGAGATCCCTTAAAGAGCTGGAGGTTCCCCTCCCCAACACCCCGGCCGAGCTGTTCTTTGCCCATCCGAGCGCCGTCCTTTCGCTGCTCCTCCTCGCTGGCGTGGCGATCGCCGGGTGGAAGATAGGGAGAATGCCAACGGACAGGGCAAGCGAGCTGCTCCTGATCTTCTACAACATGGGCGACATACTGAGGTACACTTCGGAGTACATACTCACAGCCGGAAAGAACTTCTACCTCCATCACGTCCTGCCTGTTATCAAGGTGGTTCCCAAGCACGAGGTTCCGCTCATCAAGGACTACGACGACGCGCTCGACTACCCGGTAAGGCACCTTGACGAGGCCATGTTCATGCCGCTCATAAGGGCCGTCGAGAGGCTGGCCCGCTGGGGCAAGGCGAGGAACCTCGACATGAACTCTCTCATAAGTGGCTTTGCGATTGCGATGGCGATTTTGATAGTCCTCCTGGGGGTGTTCGCATGAACTTTGAGGTCGTCTTCAACGAGGTCCTCTACTTTGCCGCCGTCATCTACACCCTCGCGTTCGTGCTCTACGGAATCCGCGCGATTAAGGGGCCGACGACGGCCGACATAATCCTCGCCGTTGACTGCCTGTCATTCGATATGGCGGCGTTTATGGTAATATTAGGAATATACTTCAAGTCCATCATGCTGGCGAGCGGCGCGATAATCCTCACCCTCTGGGCCTTCATGCTGGACATCTACTACACCAAGTACGTCCTCTACGGGGAGGTGGAGGTATGATTATCGAGGACGTAATCTTCGTCATCGGCTCAATTGCAATACTCCTCGGGGCCATCTATGACCTCATAGCGGCGATAGGTCTGCTCAGGTTCAAAGACTTCTACATGAGAACCCACGCCGCGACAGTTGGAACCGTCGGAGGCGCCGCATTGCCTGTCTTCGGTGCCGGCCTGGTGGCGCTCGTCTACCACCCCCTCGGGGCCCAGAGGTTCTTCATGGCCGGAATAGCCTTCACCGTCGGCGTTCTAATCCTCCTGATAGCGCCGACCGGAACGCACTCGATAGTCTCCGCTGTCTACTTCGGAAGGGTCGGGAAGAAGCCTCCTCTGGTGGTTGACCAGCTCGAGGAAGACCTACCAACGAGAGAGGACGTTGCGGAGCTCGTCCGCGAGCACGAAGAGCTGCCCGGTGAGGAGGAAGAACCCAAGTTCACCTTCAGGAGGCTGGCGAGATGATCGAGCTTCACCTGCTGATCCTCGCGATAGTCGTCTCATTTGGCTTCGTCTTCAGCTACTTGGCCATGAAAGAGCACGACCTGCTCAAGGCCCTCGCTTTAAGCTCCGTCCAGTCAACGTTCTTCGCCCTCGGCTTCTACATCTTGGCCGCCCCTGACATAGTCCTTGCCTACCTCGCCATAGCGGTTGGGGCCTACACAGCCCTCGTAATCCTCGCCATAAGCAAAACGGAGCGCTACGAGGTGGGAGAATGAAGAGGGACGTTATCGTCGCGGTTTCCTTCCTGCTCGCGTTCCTGTTCATAGCCTATGCATTAGTTTACGTTAACGTCCTTGGTCTCGGGGGAGAGGAGCTAAGGCCCCTGGGTGAGTTCTATCTCAGCCATGCATTCGCCCACGAAGGCCTCACGAGCCACAGCCCCGAAGTCGTTACGGCCATAGTCTGGAACTACCGTGGCTTCGATACGCTCTTCGAGACCTTCGTCTTCTTCCTCGCCATAATGGGGGCCTTCAGCGTGCTCAGGCTCACCGACGAGCAGGAGAAGATTGTAAGGGAGCTCGAGGCGAGGGAACCGCACAGGCACATGGATCTAATCACGAGGTCAACTACCAAGCTCGTCGTGATAATGATAATCGCCATCTCCGCCTCGATAGCGCTCCACGGGCACCTGACGCCGGGCGGTGGCTTCCAGGGCGGTTCGGCGATGGCAGTTGCTTCCCTCCTGCTCTTCGCGGTGTTTTCGAAGTTCACCCTTGAGAGAAAGGGCCTCAACCTGAGGCACACGATTTCAGCTTATGCCCTCGGCCTGGCCTTAATCCTCGCCACGGTGCTCGCTCCAGTTTTCCTCTACGGCGGCAAAGTCCTTGAGATAAACCTCCTGCCCGGAGAAACCGGCCTCTTCAACCTCGACGTGGGCGAGTATACAGCGGTGACCTTCGGCTTCCTGACGGTGTTCCTCGTGCTCGGCGTCTCTGAGTGGATATTCAAGACCGTCCTCAGGGGTGAGGTCGATGATTAGCTTCCTCCTCGCCTACATCACGCTGACGCTCTTCGGCATGATACTCCTCGGAATCTACGGAGTTGCCACTCGCTCCAACCTGATTAAGAAAATCATCATGCTCAACGTCATGGGAGATGCCATAAACATGCTCTTCATCTTAATCGGCTACCGCCTCGTCTTCCCCGTCTTCCCGCCGATTTACGAGAAGCACATAACCTTTGAGGAGTTCCTGAGCAGGGCCGTCGACCCGGTTCCTCAAGCTTTGGTTCTGACGGCGATAGTCATCGGAATGGCCATGAACATACTGCTGGCTACCTACGCGATACAGTTCTACCGCCTCCACGGGACGGTTGATGCGAGGGACATGGCCGAGATAATGGGGGGTGAGGACGAATGAGGCTCAGGTTTTCACCGGCGACGTTCTTTATAGTCCTGGCAACGTACCTGTTCTACACTGGCTCGGCCACGGAGTACGACATGATAACGGGCTCGATAGTCGCGCTCATAGTTTCCTTCATCGTCGGCCACTGGCTGGTGGAGAACGAGCTCAAGTTCTTCTCGCCGAGGAGGTGGTTCTATGCCCTCATTTACGCCCTCCGATACTTCTTCATCGAGGAAACCAAGACGCACATCGACGTGGCAAAGAGGGTCTTTACGCTCAAGGCCAACCCCGGCATAGTGCGAATTCCCCTCGACGTCGAGAGCGACTACGGAAAGGTCCTCGTTGCAAACTCGATAACCAACACACCCGGAACGGTTGTGGTGGACATAAGCGACGACGGAAAGTGGCTGTACGTCCACTGGATTGACGTTTCCACGCTCGACGAGAAGGAAGTGAAAGAGAACATCGTCGCTTATTTCGAGGACTACGCGAGGAAAATCTTCGACTGAGGTGATAGCATGCAGGTTGGACTCGTTCCGGTAATTCCGCTCGGCTTCGCCTTCTTCCTGCCCTTCGTGGCCTTCATGACCGGCAGGAGGAGAGGGATTGTAATAGCCTACTCGCTCACCGCCCTCACCGTTACGTTCCTCGCTGGAATCTGGCTGTTCGATAGGGCCTATTCGAGCAATGAACCCCTCGTCTACGCCTTCGGTAACTGGATAGCGCCCATTGGCATAGTCTTTGAAGTGGATAAGCTCTCGGCGACGCTCGTTTTAACGGCCACGTTCGGCTTCCTCCTCGCGGGAATCTACTCTGCCAAGTTCATAAGGACGCACGGCCTCGAGTTCTACTACACCTTCCTCCTCGGACTTGAGGCCGGAACGCTCGGGGCCTTCATGACGGGTGATGCCTTCAACACCTTCGTCATGCTCGAGGTCATCGGCGCGAGCGCCTACGCGATAGTCGGCTTCTACCGCAACAGGAGCGAGGCCGTTGAAGGGGCCTTCAAGTACGGCATCAGCGGGGCCGTCGCGACGAGCCTCTACTTCTTGGCTCTCGGCTTCATCTACGCATCTTTCGGAACCCTCAACATGGCCGACCTAAGCGCCAAGTTCCACGGGGTTTCCTTCCCGGTAACGACGAAGCTTTTCGGCGAGCCAACTCTCGCTTTGGTCATCTTCTTCGCGCTGACTTTGGCTATGGTCATAGTCAAGAGCGCAATCTTCCCCGGCCACTACTGGCTTCCGAGCGCCTACTCAGGCGCACCGATTCCCGTTGGAGCGATACTCAGCAGTTTCGTCGAGGTCGTCGGAATCTACCTGCTCGCGCGCTACACCTACACGCTCTTCCACGGGCTCCCCTTCTGGAGAATCCTCTCGCTCGTCTTCCTCGTCCTCGGAACAGCAACAGCGTTCCTCGGCTCGATTATGATGCTCGTCCAGAAGAACGTCAAGAGGCTGATTGCCTATTCCACGATACTCCACATGGGCTACCTCTTCATGACCCTCGGCGTCGGAACCCAGCTCGCGCTGATGGCAATCGACTTCCACATCGTCAACCACGCGATAGCGAAGACCCTCCTGTTCTTCACGGTTGGAGCCTTCATCTACCGCAGGGGAACGGTGAAGGTCGAGGACTTAGCTGGGGTCGGCAGGGAGATGCCCATCAATACTTTCCTCTTCGGCCTGGCGACGCTCAGCCTCGTCGGCGTTCCCCCGCTTAACGTCTTCTTCAGCAAGATGCTGATTTTCAATGCCCTCCTCCAGGTGAGCCCGCTCGTGGCTTCCGTCGTGATAATAACGAGCGCCATAGCCGCGTGGGCCTACTTCGGGCTCTTCATAACCCTCTGGCGCGGAAAGCCGGTCGAGGGGCATCATGAGCACGGAGAACATGAAGAACCGGAGAGGCACGAGATCCCGCTCTTCGTGGCCGTCAACTTAGTCCTTGGAATCCTCGTTGTCCTTTTCGGACTCTTCGCCCCGGTGATAATCGACAGGTTCTTCCACCCAGCGGCCGTTCATGCGATGGACTGGCAGGGTTACGTTGACGCGGTGAAGAGGCTGGCCGAAGCCACTTTCTCCGCCCTCGGCTAACATTTTTACGCCCTTTTTCCTAATCCCTTATCGGTGCCGTTCAATGAACGAAAAACTCAGGTGGTCAGGTTTTGCGGGCGGTCTTGTCTACTGGCTCTTCGTTGCCTGGAGCATAAGCCGAAACCCCTGGTTCTCCTTCTGGAGGAACGCGCTGAGCGACCTCGGAGGGGCCAAGGCAAACTCGCCCTGGATTTACAACGCCGGCCTGGTGGTTACATCGTTCTTCGTGCTCGCCTTCGCGGTCTATCTAATCTCGACGGCAGTCAATAAGGCCCAGACCGTTGGAGGAGCCTACATAAGCGTCTCGGCCATCTTCCTGGCCCTGATAGGGATATTCCACGAGGGAACTAAAGCTCACGTCTTCGTCTCGACGTACTTCTTCGTCCAGTTCTTCCTGGGGGCTTTGATTTACGGCCTTGGCTCGGAGAGAAAAGTTAAGATTGCCTCGCTCGTTCTCTTTGCCCTCGCCGTAATCGGAACCCTCTTCAAGTGGCCCTCAACGGCCCTCTTAGAAACCTACGAGATTATCCTCATCATGGCGTTCACCCTCGTCATCGCGCTTTCTGGAGGTGGTGAAAGGTGAGCGCGCCGTTTCCCCCGATAAGAAGGGTGCCGGTAAGGGAGAGCCGAATCCTCAAGCCGGAAGACGCTGAAAAGGCAATAGAGCTCGTCAGGCAGGCACTGCCCTTCTTCAGGGCGGGAGAACCGATAGTTCACCCCGACCACGTGGACGTTCCGGTTCTCTATCTCGATTTCGCGATAGACAGGGTTCACTACGACCCGCGAACGGGCAATCCCAGCCCAAAGGGCGCACCGCCCCACGCGGAGCCCTGCGCCGAGGGAGCCCGCGGGAGAATAGACGAGGTTCTCAAAGAGGCTTATGTCCTCGAAGGCGCGGAGTTCAGGGAGCCGGAGGATTGCTGGGTCGTGCCTGTTGCCTGGAAAAGCTTTATAATCCTGCACGTCCGCGTCTCGGCGGATGGAAGCGAGCTGATTCCGGATTACCATCTAACCGAAGAGGTGAGGCGACACGGCCTGTAGGCTGAAAGACTTCCTGAAAAGGGAGTGGTTTCTGAGCCTTCTGCTCCTCCTCTACGCCGGGTTAGTTCTGATAGACCGCTCCCTTCCCGGGAGAACGCCTGAGCTCGTTGACTGGGGCAGTTTAAGCCTCATCACTGCTTTAATCATAACCTCGAAGGGCCTCGAGCTTTCGGGGGTCTTCAACAGGCTCGCGCCGAGACTCGTTGTGGGGGCAAACGGTTCGAGCAGGAGACTGCTCCTCCTCCTGCTTCCGACGATAGCCCTCTCCTCGGCCCTGATAATGAACGACACCGCCATGCTCGTCTTCATTCCCCTTGTTGTTGCCCTATCTGAGCTCTCGGGAATGGACAAGGCGAAGGCGGTAACACTCTCGGCGATAGCGGCGAACGTCGGTTCCGCCCTGACGCCGATAGGGAACCCGCAGAACATCATAATCTGGCGCGAGTACGGTTTGGGCTTCTTTGCATTCATCAGGGGTATGCTCCCCTTCGTTCTCCTCTGGCTCGGCCTGTTGCTGGCAATCGTCTTCCTCACTCCAGATGAAACGCTCTCCGTCCGCTCCCTTCCTCCGGTTGCCTTCAGAAAGGACCTGTTTCTTGTCTCGGCCCTTCTCCTCGCTCTCAACGTCTACCTCGGTGAAACCGGGAGGCACGAGCTCTCGATTGCGCTCACTCTGCTCACCTTTCTTCTCCTCGAGCGGGACGTTCTTCTAAGCTTCGACTGGGCGCTCGTGCTCACCTTCGCGTTCATCTTCATAGACTTCAACGAGCTCTCGACGTTGCTCATCAAGGCAGGCCTGTCCTTCCCAACCGGAGGAGCCGGCCTCGTTCTGGTGTCTGCAGGGTTAAGTCAGCTGATAAGCAACGTTCCGGCGACGGTTGTCTTCCTCGGCTCAAAGCCGAGCTGGCTTCCCTTAGCTGTGGGTGTGAACGCCGGCGGAACTGGGACTATTGTGGGATCTCTCGCCAACCTCATAGCGGTTAGAATAGCGAGGGTTTCTCTGAGGGACTTCCACAAACATTCGATTGTGTATTTTATAGTGTCCGTGGTGCTGGCTGTGTTGATGCTGAGAATCTAAACGAGAAACGGAAGAAACATAGAACAGGAAAAGAAGCTCACTCGAGCTTCTTGTGGCAGAACCACCAGTCGTAGCACTCGATCTCGCCCTTGGCCTTGGCCTCTTCCCTGGCCTTGATCTCCTCGACGCTGGCCGCGGGCGGAACGATGGCCCTGTCGCCGATGAGCTCGTTGTTGGGCCACTTGTGCGGGAGGGCAACTCCCTTCTCGTCGCTGACCTTGAGGGCCTTGACAAGGCGAAGTATCTCGTCCCAGTCCCTGCCGACCTCGGCCGGGTAGTAGACTATAGCGCGAATGACGCCCTTGTCATCGACGATGAAGACAGCCCTGGCGGTTATGGTGGCGCCGCTCGGGATCATGCCGAGCTTGTCGGCGAGCTCGCCGCGGTCGTCGGCGATGACCGGGAAGTCGATCTCAACGCCGAGGTTCTCCTTGATCCACTCCATCCACTTGAGGTGGCTGAAGACCTGGTCAACGCTAAGCCCTATTGGCTCGACGCCGAGCTTCCTGAACTCCTCGGCTCTCTTCTGCATGGCGTAGAACTCGGTCGTACAGACCGGGGTGAAGTCAGCCGGGTGGCTGAAGAGTATGAACCACTTGCCCTGCTCGGCGAAGTAGTCCGGGAGCTTTATCACTCCGTGGGTGGTCTTGACCTCAACCTCTGGGAACTTTTCTCCTATGACGACCATCTTTCATCACCTCTTCTTTTCCTGTGTCGTCTTCACTATAAACCTCATTGGTTCGAATATATAAGCTTTTCGGTTCGTTTTCAGGAGAAATCTTGGAGAAAAAACAATGGCCCTTAAAAGCCATCGGGGAGAAGTACAGCCATGCCCATCTTTGATTGGCATTGTGTAAAATAGCCCAAACTCCTGTTGTCGAAAATCAGTGAACAAAAATGTTTATTTGCCGCTAAGCTTCCTAACCTCGACCCACGTTGAATGGTACGCCGAGCCGTTCCCGTAATCCTCAACCGTCTCATCCGTCGTCAGGAAGTTGGCGTTCCAGCCGAGGAGCCTGACCCAGAAGGCCTTGTAGAGCAGGACAACACCCCTTGGGACGTCATCGCTGAGCTTTGCGAGGGTTTTTACTCGGCCATAGTCGTTGAAGACCTCGACCGTCTCGCCATCCCTGATTCCCCGCTCACCGGCGTCCGCAGGATTGATGTAGAGATGGGGATCAACCATTCCGTAGGTGTTGTGATACTGGCTCGTTATCGTCATTCTGTAGGTTGGCGTGAGCAGGCGGAGCGGATACTTTCCTTCAAACTTCCTGTATTCTGGAAACGGCCCTAATCCCCTCTCAACGGCCCTCCGCGAGAGGAACTCGATTTTTCCGCTCAGGGTTTCCCATTTCCTCGGCTTTTCCGGAATTTTGACGAAGCCCTTCGCATTCAGCTCCTCCCAGCTCAGGCCGTTGAGTTCAAGGACCTTTCGAATTACCTCTTCATCGCTCTCGTAGAGGTGGGGATTTTTAATGCCCAGCGCTCTTGCGAGCAGTCTCGTTACCTCGCTGTTGCTCCTGCCGTACAGCCTCGCGACCGGCTCGTTCAGAGCAACATAGTGGTGGTAGTAGGAATCCGCTATGTCAAGCCTCTCGAAGAAGGTGTTTGCCGGCAAAACGACGTCGGAGTAGAGGGCCGTGTCGGTGAGAAAGATGTCGTGCGTAACGACGAAGACGTCGCTCTCGCTTAGGGCTGTTCTCAGCCGGTTCTGGTTCGGAAGGCTCGCGAGGGGGTTGGAGTTGTAGACGTAGAGGAACTTAACCTCGCCCCGCTCGATGTATTCCGCCAGCTTCATCTGGGGGATTCTCTTTGCCGGCTTCGTCCTCAGGAAGGCGCCTTCTGCGTAGGACTTGTCTATCGTTTTCATGTCGTAGATGAAGCCGAAGCGGTGGCCGACGAGGGCGGGAAGGATTGCTATCGCCCTAACCGCCTCCCCACCAGCAAGGGAGCGCTGAAAGCCGTAGCCGATGTGGATTACTCCTCTCTTCTCGGCGAACTCCCGCGCGAAGGTCTCTATCTCCTCGACGCTCAGCCCGGTTTCCCTGCTTACATAATCAAGCGATAGCGTTTTTACATAATTCCTGAATTCTTCAAAGCCGTAAACGTTCTCGCGGACGAAGGCCCTATCGTAAAGTCCCTCCTCGATTATAACTTTTGCAACGCCCAAAGCCAAAAGAACGTCCGTGTCAGGCTTTATCTGGAAGAACCGGTGAGAGCGCTTGGCAGTTTCTGTCCTGACGACGTCAACCGTCCAGATTTCAAGGCCGTGCCTTTTGGCGAGGGCGAAGCCGTGAAGGTTCGTCCAGAAGGCGTTTATCCCCCAGTAGACGATTAATCGCTGGTTTTTAATCTCCTCAGGGTCGAGACCGACGGCGGTTCCATAGACGTCCTTGAGTGCCTCCTGCCCGGCCCTGTCGCAGATTCCGTAGTCGAGCATGGCGGTGTTGAGGTAGTGGAAGAGCCTCAGCGGGAACGCGTAGTTCACAACTCCCCTGTCACCGGCGTACTGGTAAACGAGAACGCTCTCGCTCCCGTGTTTCTCGATGGTCTCCTTCAGCCTCTTCGCTACGAGGCTTATCGCCTCTTCCCAGCTCGCCTCCCTGAAGGAACCGCTCCCCCTCTCGCCCGTCCTGATGAGAGGCTTTCTCAGTCTGTCCGTTGAATGAAACCACTTCGGGAGCAAGGCACCTTTGGGACAGAGAAAGCCGGCCGTTATCGGGTGCTCCGGATTGCCCCTAACCCCGAGCCTTCCGTCCTTGAGCTCGCTCACCATCGAGCAGGTGTCGTAGCAGTCCCGCATGCAGACGGAGAAGGGCATCGATACCTCCCGCGGAAGATGGGATCAAGGCGATATAAGCCTTAGGGTGTTCCAAAAACGGAACAAATTCTTTTAAAATTTGGAACAAAGGTTCAACCATGAGCAGCGAAGATGAGAGGTTCATGCGCCTTGCATTGGAACTTGCGAAGCGCGGTGAGGGGTGGGTCAATCCAAACCCAATGGTAGGCGCGGTTATTGTCAAGGACGGGGAGGTAATAGGCGTCGGCTGGCACCGGCGCTTCGGCGAGAAGCACGCGGAGGTTAACGCCATAGAGGACGCGAAGAGCAGGGGGCACGACGTAAGGGGTGCAACCATGTACGTGACTCTCGAGCCCTGCTCCCACTGGGGGAAGCAGCCGCCTTGCGCCGACAGGATAATTAAAGAGGGCTTCAAGCGTGTCGTCGTCGCGATGGTCGATCCCAATCCCCTCGTCTCGGGAAGGGGAATCGAGAAGATGAGGAAGGCTGGAATCGAGGTCGAAGTCGGCGTTCTTGAAGACGAGGCAAGAAGGCTCAACGAAATTTTCATCAAGTACGTGACTACAAAGATGCCCTTCGTTTCAATCAAGCTCGCCCTAACCTTGGACGGCTTCATCGCGACGGAGACCGGATCCTCCCAGTGGATTACCGGCGAGAAGGCGAGACTCAAAGTTCAGGAGCTCAGGAGGAGGCACATGGCGATAATGGTCGGCGCGGGAACCGTTTTAGCTGACAACCCGAGGCTCAATTGCAGACTGGAGAACTGCCCCGAGAAGGTCAAGGTAATCCTCGACCGCTCCGGCAGGGTTGCCGAGGCGATAAGGTCGGGGAGGAAGTTCCGGCTTTTTGAGGACGGCAGGGTCATCTTCTTCACCGAGAGGCCCGAGCTCTTCGAGGGAATAGCGGAAGCCTACCCTATAACCGGGCCGGAGGAAATCCTCAGGAAGCTCGGTGAACTCGGCATCGACAGCGTCCTGATTGAGGGTGGAAGGATAGCCTGCCAGTTTTTAAGCTACGCGGACAAGTTCTACCTCTTCTACGGACCGAAGCTCTTCGGGAGGGGAATCAAGCCCTTCGAGTGCTTAAACGTTAGGGACGCGAACGAGGCCCCGCTGCTGAGGATTGACTCAATCGAGAGGCTCGGCGAGAGCTTCCTCGTAACCGCTTACCCTGGTGGTGAAGATGTTCAGCGGAATCGTTGAGGGAACGGGCAAAGCCCGCTACTCGGCGGGAAAGCTGTACGTTGAGCTCCCGTTCGAGGTCAAACCGGGCGACAGCGTCGCGGTGAACGGGGCATGCTTAACCGTCGTCGAGTTCGATGGAAAGAGAGCGGTCTTCGACGTCGGCGAGGAGACCCTGAGGAGGACCAACCTGCGCGAGGCAAAGCTGGTGAACCTCGAGAGGGCCTTGAAGCTTGGGGACAGGCTCGACGGCCACGTAGTTACGGGCCACGTGGACGGGACGGTTCGCTTCATCACCGCGCGGAGGAGCGGGAACACGACCTGGCTGGCCTTTGAGATGCCCCGCGAGAGGTGGGGAGTTGCCGAGAAGGGCTCGATAGCGCTCAACGGCGTTTCTCTAACCGTCGCGAGGGTCGAGGCGAACCGCTTCTGGATTCAGGTTATCCCCTACACGCTCGAGGTGACGAACCTCGGCCATCTTAAGCCTGGAGACAGGGTGAACTACGAGATTGACGTTCTGGCGAGGTACGTAAAGCGCATCATGGAGGCGGGAGTATGAACCTTGAAGAAATCCGGAGGGCAATCCTTGAGGGAAAACCCGTGGTTCTTATAGACGACAGGAGGGAGTTCGAGGCCGATTTGATTTATCCGGCCGAGATTGCCTCGGCTGAGGTTGTGAACTTCATGCTTTCCGCTAAGGGCCTTCTCTGCCTCACGATGGACATGGACGAGGCCTTAAAGAAGGGCTTCTTCCGCCTGCCGAGCAAGGAGGGCGAGACGAACTTTTTGATTCCGGTCGATTACCGGGAGACCTTTACGGGCATAACCGCCGAGGAGAGGGCTTTAACAGCTAAAAAGCTCGCCGAGGGGCTGGGGGTTGAGGCCTTCCGCTACCCCGGGCATCTGCACCTCCTCGGCGGAATTGGACTCAACAGGCGTCGTGGGCACACGGAGAGCTCGCTCGAGCTCATGGAGTTCCTCGGGTTCAGGCGCTACGCCCTGATAATCGAGATTCTCGACGAGAAGGGCGACTCCCACAACCGCGAGTACGCCCTCAAGTTTGCGGAGGAGCACGGCCTGCCGGTTATCACGACGGACGACGTCTGGAAGGAGTTCGTGAAAAGGAAGCAGCTGATTAGAGTTTACGCCAACGCGAGACTGCCGACAAGGTACGGGGAGTTCAGGATAATCGCCTTCGAGAACGAGCTGGACTTCAAGGAGCACGTCGCGATAGTCAAGGAACCCTACGGCAAGGTTCCTCTCGTCAGGGTGCACTCGAAGTGCCTAACCGGCGACACGTTAGCCTCCCTCAAGTGCGACTGTGGCAGTCAGCTTGCCAATTCGCTGAGAATGATAGCGCAGGAGGGCGGAATACTGCTCTACATGGATCAGGAGGGGAGGGGAATTGGCTTAAAGGAAAAGATTAAGGCCTACGAGCTCCAGGATAAGGGCTTAGATACCGTTGAGGCCAACGAGGCCCTCGGTCATAAGGCAGACGAGAGGACCTACGAGGCCGCCTTCCAGATGCTTCGCGCGCTGGGCGTTTCAAGGATAAAGCTCATAACGAACAACCCGGCGAAGGCCAAAGCCCTGGAGGAGTTCGGGATTGAGGTGGTGGAGATCGTTCCGGCCCCTCCCGAGATCACGGAGCACAACAGGACGTACCTCAAGGTTAAGGTCGAGAAGCTCGGCCACAAGCTTCCCTTCGAGGTTTAGGGGGTGTGGTGATGGAGGTAAGGACGGTTGAGGGCGGTTTTATCGGAACCGGCCTGAGAATGGGAATAGTGGTTGCCCGCTTCAACGATTTGCTCACGGAGGAGCTCCTTAAGGGAGCACTCGACTGCTTCGAGAGGCACGGCGTTGAGAGGGTTGACGTCGTCAGGGTTCCGGGTTCCTTCGAGATTCCACTGGTAGCCAAGAAAATGGCCGAGAGCGGAAACTACGACGCGGTTTTAGCCCTGGGGGCTGTCGTGAGGGGCGAGACCAAGCACTTCGACCTGGTTGCCAGCGAAGTCGCGAAGGGTGTCGCGAAGGTCTCTCTCGACACCGGCGTTCCGGTGATTTTTGGTGTCATAACAGTCGAGGACGAACTTCAGGGCTTCAACAGGGCGGGAGTGAAGAGCAACAAGGGCTTCGAGTACGCGATGGCCGCGCTCGAGATGGCGAACCTCATGAAAAAGATGGGGAAGTGATCAGTCTTTCCCCTCCATCAACTTTTTGAGGAGCTTGAGCTCGCCTTCCAGGCGCTCGTAGTGGCCTTTTTCTACCTTCACCAGAGACTGGAAGAGTTCCTTGAGCTCCGGATCATCCGTTTCCTCTGCCAGGCGGTTGTAGACCTCCATGGCCAGCTTCTCGCTCTCCATAGCAGCTTGAAGAGCTTCTACCGCGTCCTCTGCCCTTTCAAACCTGTCAAGGATAGGGTAAACCTCTATCGGCGGGATCTCCGGCGGTTTTGGCTCCCTGCCGTAGGTCTTTCTGTAGATCTCCTTCAGCCTCTCGCCGTGCTCCCTTGACTCCTTGGAGAGGGTCCAGAAAGTTTCCACGAGCGAATCGGGCAGTCCAAGGTTTTTCGCCCTCCTCGCCAGCTCCTCGTACAGCTCGGCCTCCTCAAGCTCGCCCTTTATCCAGTAGGCTATGAGCGATTCCTTGTCGAGCTTTCTCAGCCGTTCGATGGCAACGTCGAGGGGATCCATCCACACCACCATCCCCGCTTCCACGCTCCCGTTAATTAGGCTTCCGGTGTTCGATGGTCCGGCTAATGATGTTATAAATTAGGAAACCCTTAAAGCCATGCACTCAAAACTCTTAGGAGGTGGAAGCTGTGAAAATAGACAAACCCCTGCCCTACGTAGGGGTGACCCCCCTTCAGATAGCGACCGCGGTAGCGATTCTAGTGGTAGGCTGGATAGTGACCAAGATAGTCGTCGGTGCCTTCAAGAAGGGACTGAAGAAGACCAAACTTCCAGAGCTCGTCGTGGAGTTCCTCGGCCGGTTCCTGAGCGCGCTCCTGTACGTTGCGGTGATCCTCCTCGCTGTCAGCGCGCTGGGAATCGGCGTTGGCTCGGTCGTCCTGGGCCTCTCGGCGGTGATCGGCCTCATCCTGGGCTTTGGAATGCAGGACACCCTGACCAATCTGGCCGCGGGAGTGTGGATAGCCGCGCTTAGGCCGATAGACGTTGGCGAAGTCGTTGAGGTAGCCGGCAAGGTTGGAAAGGTCAACGCCGTTGGTATAATGAGCACCGAACTCCTGACACCGGACAACACCTTCGTAACGGTCCCCAACAAGCTCGTCTGGGGAAGCGTTATAACCAACTACACCAGGATGCCAACGAGGAGGGTTGACGTGGACGTTGGCGTTGCATATGGAACAGATCTCGACAAAGCGATAAAGATCGCGATGGACATCATGAAGAGCCACCCGAAGGTCCTGAGCGATCCGGAGCCGAGCGTCGTCATAACCGCCCTCGCCGATTCCTCGATAAACCTCCAGCTCAGGGCGTGGGCCAAGACTGAGGATTACTGGGCCGTTAAGGGCGATCTCACGAGGGCCATCTACGAGGCCTACACAATGGAGGGCATTGAGATCCCGTTCCCGCAGATGGACGTCCACATAAAGGAAATGCCAAGCTGAAGGGTGACTTTCGAATGACGAGACTTGGCTCCAAGCTGCTGGTGGTCTTTCTTTTCTTTGCCCTTCTGTTCCATCTTCCCCCCAATTACGCCTCACCGAACGAGAAGGCCAGAATACTGGTCGTCTGCAGCGATCCCGAGGACGTTATGTTCGCAAACACCCTTGGGGCCGAAGGCAACTTCACCGTTGATGTCCTCTACCTCGGCAGGGATCTTCCCGACGACCGTTCCCTTCTCTCCAACGAGCTGTACCTGATTAAATACGACGAAATATGGATCCCAGATTTGAACGCCGGACTAACTGAAGGGGGAAGACTGAACCGGGAGGAAACGTCGGCCCTCGCAGAGTACGTGAGGAGAGGGGGCGTTCTTGTCCTCGGGCTGAACACCTACACCCAGAGCTGGAGCAGAACCCTGGAGAGGATAACGGGAACCAGGCTCATGCGCATTGAAAAGCCGGAAGAGGCGAGCGATGAGTGGAACCTGGTGTTTGAGGGCAGGGTTTACCCCTACAACGCCACATACCAAGTCGCCGTTGTGACCCCGTACAGAGCCCAGGTCCTTGCCAGGTACTCCAACGGCCTTCCCGCTGTAACGCTCTCCCGCTACGGCAGGGGAGTTGGTGTTCTAATGACGTTCAACCCCGTGAAGGAGCTGGTTGAGTACAATCCTGAAATCATTGACGTTTACGTCCACGTGGCCAACATCGCCCTTTCGGAGCGCTCCGGAAAGCCTGAAATTCCGGCAGGAGAGGCCGTTCTTCTAAAACTGGAGAGGGTTCTCCTCCATCCGGTCTTTCTTGGAGTTCTGGTCTTCGTGCTTCTTGAGATAATGGCTTATCTTGGTTTTCTTCCCTTCAGCGTTACCGTCCTCTTCGCCGTTCCCTTATTGCCTTTCTCCAGGTTTTTGCTGGGGAGGGCGCCCTACTCAGCGATCCTTGAGATAGTGAGAATGCTCAGGGGCGTAACCCTCGGGAACCTGGCAGATGAAATAGGAAGGTCCCCCCGAAGGCTTAAGTTTCCCCTGGCGCTTCTCTTCCTCAAAAAGCAGATCAGTGTCATTGATCTCTCCCCCTTCGGTTTCAAAGATGTCCTCGTTGTCCTCCGGGGCCTTGAGGGGGATGGCGTTGCCGCCTGGGCTATTGAGGTCTACCCCAGGATGATGGAGATCATAGCCAGCAACCCCGGGATCGGCGTGATAGACCTCGCCCGTCAGGTTAACATGCCGCCCTACGACGTTCTCAGGCTCCTCAGGGAGCTCTCGCGCTACGGAGTGGTCGAGCTCAGGAAAATAGTCGTCGATTACGAGGTCTACCCGATGAGGCCCCTATTGAGGTGGTTCGAGGTATGAAACGAAAACTGCTGTCCTATTTCTCAGCCCTCGTAGTTGCGAGTTATCTCGTGTACCTCGACTACCTCTTCGTCCAGGGAACTGTATGGAAAGTTGTCTCGGTTCTCTTTCCCGGAACCCCCAGATACCCGGTCTACGCGTTCGTTCGATACCTCTTCTACCTGACAGGGGCCTTCGTCATCCTGATATATTCGGCCTACTTCATTTTCTACCTCCATTTCAGGGGGAACGAGGGCTCTAAACCTGTTCCCCGCTTCTTCCCGAAGGTCTCGCTGGTTATACCCGCCCACAACGAGGCCATGAACATCGAGCGTCTGATCGAGAGCATTCAGTACCAGGACTATCCCTTCGAGTGCTACGAGGTCATACTCGTGGACGACGGCAGCGTTGACGGGACGGCGGAGATAGCCGAAAGGTACGGGGTTAAGGTGATCCGGCACGAGAAAAACCTCGGAAAGGCTCGCGCACTGGAAACGGGGATACGGGCTGCTAAGGGTGACGTGATAATAACCCTGGATGCCGATTCCTACTTCGCCGACGGCTCATCACTGAGGAACATCGTGGAGAACCTGTTCAGCCGGCCCTTCGTGGGCATCTCCACCGGCACAATCAGGATCGACGTCAGGGGCGGAAAGCTGATAGAGAAGTTCCAGGTCATCGAGTACCTCCATTCCTTCGAGGTGGGACGAAGGGTTCAGGGCTATCTTGACTGGCTTCTCGTGGTTCCAGGAGCGTTTTCAGCCTTCAAGGGATACTTCATAAAGTCACTTCCCGCAATACCCAAGGACACGCTGGCGGAAGACTTTGAGCTCGCGATGATCACGTACCGCGCGGGGCTGACCTCAAACTTCGAGCCGAAGGCCGCCGTTTACACGGAGCCAGCTGGCTCGTGGAGAGAACTCTACCGGCAGAGGATAAGGTGGTATTACGGGGGACTTCAGGTTATGGCCAAGTATCACGACATGATAATGAACAGGAAGTACGGGGAGAAGGGCCTTTTCCTGTTCTTTCACATGATCCTCCTTGAGTACATCCTTCCGGTTCTTCAGGTGTTCGGTATGGTGGCGTTCCCCATAATACTGATCGCCCAGAACGTTCTCGGCCTGAGTATACTCGACATAACCTTGCCTCCCATTCTCATGGCCGTGGTCTTTCTCCTCGTCCTCCCTCTCCAGTACCTGCCCGGAGTATTGATGAGCGGCGTTGCAATGGCCATTGAAAGAGGCCCGGGGACGGCTATCAGGTATCTTCCTGTGATATTCCTTTACTACCCGATCTACAACCCTCTCCTCTCCCTGGCGAAGATAGACGCGATGCTGAGATTCCTCAGGGGGGTGGTTCAGGCTTGGTAAAGAGACTACTGCCCCTTCTAATCATCCTCCTGCTCATAGTTCCAATAGCCACGGCCGCGGGAGTCGTTTACGTTATCTCGGACCAGGGAGACATCCCCCTGTATCGGGCCCTTTCCGAGAGGGTGGACGTGTCCCTCTCCAAGAAGCCAGGGGGAGACGTTATCCTCGCCCTGGATCTTAACTACAACTTCCTCAACGAGACGGGAAAGGAGTACCTCGTAATGCTCCTCCGGGAGGCAAAGTCCGGTAAGACCGTTATAATCGGCCTTAACACTCTCAGAAGCCTTGAGCTCGAGGTTCCCGAGACCATGAAACTCCTCGGTCTCTCGGTTGCGTTCAGAAAGGCCGGAATCATTGAGATAGCCCCTGAAAACGGTTTCAAGTTCAAGCCCTTTGGCTACGATTCCGACGTCTACGGTCTGGCCGAGGTAAATGCCTCCAATGGCAAGATACTGCTGGAGGCGGAGGGCCATCCAATTCTGATCGAAACGCCCGTTGGGAGGGGAAGGCTTGTAATACTGACGATAAATCCGGCGGATTACTACCTCAACACCGAGAACCCCGCGGTTGTCGATTTTCTCGTGGCAATCATAAAGCACTACACCGGTGGGGGATTTCCCGTCGGAACAGCCGTGGCCCTGGGCATAGCGGGAGCGACAGCGGCTTACATCGCCACCTCCAACAACCCCCAGGCTGAGAAGGTTAGGAGATGGATAAAGACCGTTCCCATAATCTTCGGAAGGTTCATAACCCCACCCGAAGACGTTCTCAAGAACAGCACGAGGGCGGCAATATACAACTACATCAAGGCCAAAGGGTACTCAACAATAGACGACGTGGCTTCCACATTTTCCATTTCAAGGACCAATGCCCGCTGGCATCTCAGCGTTCTCAAAAGGGCCCGGCTAGTGGACGAAACCTCAGTTGGTAAGGTTATAGTCTTCCATCTGCCGGGACAGGAAAACCGCAGGAGGGCCGTGCGCGATTTCCTCCTCGAGAACACGACGCGCAGGAAGATATACGAGCTCCTCCAGAAGGGGAAAAGCTTAAGCGAGATCGCCAGAATACTCGGGGTGAGCAAGTCCACCGTTCACTACAACATCCAGATCCTCAAGGAGTACGGGGTGCTGGGGGAGGAAGATGAAGAGGAATAGCCTCGCCTTTGGAATACTGCAGCTCCTCGGGTATCTCCTCCTGTTCTCCATCCTGATACTCGTGATCGGAACCAAATTCGGCGGTCCTCTTGTTAGGATTGAGGCAAAGAACGTCCACGTGCTGCTGAAGGTTCTCGGAGTTCCAAACACCCTCATGGGGAACATGGTGTACCTCCCGGAGGAGCGCCTCTCCTTCGAGATAACCTGGCAGTGCAGCGGGATGTTCAGCATAAGCCTTTACACCATCGTCTACCTGACCTTTCCGGGTATACGAAGAAATCCCTGGGAATGGCTCTTCGGGGTCTCGGTCCTTTACCTGGCGAACTTTCTCCGCGTCGTTACCTCGATACTCCTCTACCACCACTTCGGGGAGAAGGTGTTCTCGTTCTTCCATTACATCCTCGGGCCCGCGCTGATGTTTGGAGTAGTGGTTCTTCTGCTGGGGGATCTTCTGGTGAAGAGCCTGAGGGAGAGACGACAAAATTGACTAGGGACTCGATGATTCTGAGGAGAAACGCTTATAATCCGGCGAGCCGCGTTCGAAGTAACGTCTAAAGGTATTATAAACGTCAGAGCCGTAACGTATGAAGGGAGGTGAGCCGGTTGTGAAATTCATGAGGGGTGCAATAATCAGCCTGTCTATAATCATGATAATAGCCGGGATTCCCAACGCCTACGGCTCCCCCCTCAGCGGCACCGTCCTCCACGCATGGAGTCACGATCGAAAAAGTTCATACATTGAGATCCACAACGTAAACCGCGTACTTGGTTCCGGTGATGTCTACGCGATAGAACAGGTCGTTATGGCGGCGAACTACAGTGGCAGCGCGGGAGTCGTCCTCCTTGAGATCCAGGCCAAGAACAGCAAAGGAAAAACTTGCTGGTATTCGTTTTACTGGTACGGAAAGGACGAAGTAGTGATAGACTCGCCCTCAGGTTCCCAGACGATCAGCCTCGATATGAGCGTCCCCCACACATACCGGATTGAGGTAGCCCGGAACAGTGTTACCTTTTTGATAGACGGAGGGAGCACCAAGGTAACCCTGAACGCTGACGTGAGCAAAGTCGAGCAGATCAACGCGGGCAGATGGAACAAGAGAAGCACCTACGATCTGTACATAGACAACGTTAAGGAGTACTGGAACGGCCAGCTCATTGCAAGCGAGGACTTCGAAGATGGGCAGGACAACTTCTACACCGACGACGTCTTCAGGGGCCGCGGCGACAGCGGTGAGGAGATAATCTCAAGTGAGGAAGTCCCGGAGTTCCCCTTCCTGAAGGACGTCATCGAATACCTCTCAAATCTCATCGGCTGATAAAATCAGGCCCCCTGGAATAAGGGAGGTTATAATCATGAGGCTCAAAAGGGAGTTTGTATTCTTCTTGCTGGTTCTTGTTGCGGTTCTCTTTGTTCTCCGGGACTTTCTTGGACACGGTTATCCTCCGTCATGGGGCGGCGACGCCTACGGCCACCTTTTCAAAATCTGGAAGCTCATGCCCGGGTATTCCTCCTGGATCGAGGACTGGTACGGGGGTTATCCTTTCCTTCGCTTCTACCCGCCCCTCTCCTACTACATTGGAGCATTCTTTGGCATGGTAAGCGGCTCAGCACTCATGGGTTACAAGATAACGATCGTTATCGCGATGCTCCTCGGAGCGGTTTCGATGAGAATCCTCCTCCGCAACCTCGGCTTCTCCGACGTGACATCGTACGCCGTGTCCATAGCGTACATCCTCGCGCCCTATCACCTCCGAATCCTCTCGCCGGAGGGCAACTTCCCCAGGTTCGTGGGAATAAACCTCGCCCCCCTTCTCCTCCTAGCGGTGCTCTACGTCTGGAGGGGGGATCGTCCAAAGGCCCTCATCGGAGGGGTTTTCCTAGCTTCTGTCCTGCTCAGCCACCACACCCTCGTGGTCACCTTTGGACTCATGCTCGTTCCCCTTATCCCCTATCTCCTGTCGATTGAACGGCCAAGCTCAATGAAGGTACTTCGTAACTCATCGATCGCCGGTGTAACGGCCCTGGCTCTGTCGGCTTTCTGGATCATCCCCTTCCTTCTCGAGAGGGGACAAGCGCACTTCCTCAAGGAGAACTCCATCGAATACCTTTTCCGCCTCCAGAGTGCAAAGCTGAGCGCCGTTCTCCTGCCTGGCGAAGGATGGTCCTTCTATCAGGGCACGATCCTCTACCTTGGAGTCATAGGGGCCCTCCTTACCCTCCCTCGCCCAAAGGAGAAGCGTTTGCTAGGCGCAGGCGTTCTGGTCGGGATATTGGCGTCAATAGCCCTCTCCCTCGGTTACTATGGTCCCTTCCCCGAACTCAACAGGCTTCCACTCCTCAACATGGTGCCTCCCTATAGGTGGCTCGACCCTCTGGAGTTTTTCTCCGCCCTTGGCTTCGCCCTTCTGCTGGAGCGGATATACATGAACCCGCCAGAGCGGATGAAAGCGAAGAGGGCCATTTTGGCCGTTGTCATTATTCTTATTGTTCTCTCCATCTCCGATGTCCGTCTCAGGCTGAACAGTTTGAAGGCGGAGGAATTCCCCGGTGACTATGCCGCGGTTCTCAACTACATTGCAAACGATAACGGAACCGGGTGGAGGTACCTTCAGTGGGGCCTCTGGAGCACCCAGGGTTCTAGGATAGCTTACACCCCAGCGATGACTGGGAAACCTATCCTCGGGGGCTGGTACCGTCAGGGGGATCCTGCATACCCCCAGCATACCTACCTCAACTACGCAATTGCCCACGATAGGGGATACGCAGAAAAGGCCCTGAGGGCGTATTCGGTCAAGTACGTGATCGTGGACTCATACTTCGACGACGCGAAAGCGGGCGAGGAAAACCTGAGGGCAATGGGCTTTAGGGAGGTCTACTCGGCTGGCAGCTTAAGACTGTACTCCTGGGACAACTGGAGCTTTTTGATCCCGAAGGCGAGCATTCTGGTAATCGGAAACTGGCCCCTGGACATGGGAGTCGAGTACGAGAAGGGGAGTTTCATCGACGATTACGTCCAACACCTCAACGAGTACAGCGTTGTGATCCTCGACGGTTACAAGTACAGGGATCCGCTGGTGTGGAGAAAACTTGAGGAATACGTAAAGAGCGGGGGAGTTCTCGTGGTGAACACCTTCAGAAGCCCCGACGCGATGGCGACGAGGCTGGGAGTTAAATCGGTCATAGTCCACGTAAAGGGCAGGGCAAACCTGACCTCCAGCGTTTACAACGT
This sequence comes from Thermococcus sp. AM4, assembly GCF_000151205.2. Classification (NCBI taxonomy): domain Archaea; kingdom Methanobacteriati; phylum Methanobacteriota; class Thermococci; order Thermococcales; family Thermococcaceae; genus Thermococcus; species Thermococcus sp. AM4. The sequence continues at coordinate 494,779 of NC_016051.1, read as the reverse complement.
CTCGGCCTTCTCCAACTTCACCTACGAGGGGGACGCATGGACTGCAACGGTCTATGAGGGAAACCTCACTCCCCTGATAAAACTAGGAAACGCCACCGTTCTCGGGTTCAGGGACATTGGAATGGGTAGGGTGTACTTCATAGGGCTCAACCTCCCATACCATGCGGTTTACACGAAAAACGAGTACGAGGCGATGATCCTCAAGGATCTCCTCTCCGAGTACATAACGGCACCCAGCGTTGATTACCGTGTTGTGAGGTGGAAGGACGGGGAGTTAATCCTCCGGTACAGGACGGAGAGAAGCACCGCCGTCATTCTGGCCGAGAACTACTATCCCCACTGGAGGGCATACGTGGATGGCCGGGAGATAAAGGTATCCAAGGACGGGAACCTCGGACTCATTGAACTTTCCCTTCCCGGAGGCGAGCATGAGCTGAGGTTGAACTTTGAAGACCCCTATCGGCCGTTGAGGTGGCTCAGCCTTGGAAGCTTGATCGCTGCTTTGGTCTTCCTGGCCCGCTGGAGAATAAAATACCGGCCGCCCGAATGAACAAGAATGACGTGGGCTAACGTTTTAACTCCCTCTTCCCTATTTATCCCGGTGATTCCATGCTCATAAGGGGGAAAGTTGCAGGTAGCGAAATCCCGCGCTTCAAGCACCGCTGGTTCGGGATCCTCGAAGTTGAAGCCGGTGGAGAAAAATACCGCCTCTACATGACGGGCAACGTCGCCCAATGGTTTCTGAACGGTGATGAGGTTGAGGTCGAAATCCTCCACAAGCCGAAGGAGAAGGACGGCGTCAAGGTTCTCGACTTCGACGATTATGAGCTTTGGAAGTTCTACGAAGGCGATAAAATTCCGGTGTGGCCCCTCTTCGAGAAAACCGTTGAGGCCAAGCGCTACTCGCCTTTGACCGGCGAGCTCCTCTACACATACAAAATCCGCGCCCGCGAGGCGAAATACGAGTCCGACTTCGAGGCGATAGCCGAGCTGGAGCAGTACCACTACGCGAGCCAGAAGGAGAAGGTGGCCTTATGGCGCTGTGAGAACGGCCACATCTTCGAGGCCAACACCAAGCAGAAGTGCCCAATCTGCGGGGCCGAGAGCCACATACTCGAGATAAAGGGCTCAACTCCGGCGTCGCGCTTCTTCATCTTCGAGCTCGTCGAGAGGGAAGAATACGAGCCGAGAATTCTCAGCTACGTCCGCGTTGACCCGCCGATACCGCTCATGCACCGTCGCTTGCCGAACGGCGAAATTGAGAAGAACATCCGCGAGAAGGTCTTTCCGAAGGAGTGGTTCCACCCGGCATTCTGGCCGGAGCGCATAATGAAGGAACTCTACGAGGAGCTGAAGAGGAAGTACGGAAAGAGGAGGATAGCCCGCTCCTACCTCTGGGAGCAGGCCAAGTGGAAAGCTTTGGCGGAAACCAATACAGCAGGCGCGAGGATTGCGAGGGTCGTTGTTCACCCTGACTACCGCTCCGACGGGCTGGGCCAGTTGAGCGTCAAGTCGGCCCTCGAGTGGATAGCCGAGCGCAGGATTCCTGAGATGCGGAAGAGGAAGCACATTGTCGAGACCATAGCGCAGATGGCCCGCTACAACCCGTTTTTCGAGAAGGTCGGCTTCAAGTTCCTCTGGGAGACCGCGAGCGGAAGGCCGGTTCTCTTCTACCCGCTGACAGAGGAGGCTAAAGAATACATCGAGCGCTTCCTTCGTGAAGACCCCTACGCTCCAAAGGACGGAAGGCTCTGGAAGCCCAGCTATGGAAAGGTTGAGCCCTTAGCCGGGCCGATAAAGTTCCTCAACGTCAGCAAGGTCTTCGAGAGCGAGCTTGACATAAAAGGCCTGCCCGAGGAGATTCAGGAACTGCTGAAGGCCTTTGGAGTGAGACACCGCGTCATCCAGAGGCCCGTTCTGAGGAACCTGAACTTCGAAATCCAGCCGGGAGAGCTCATAGCCGTTGTCGGCGCGAGCGGGGCTGGAAAGACGACGTTGCTGAGGCTCATTCTCGGCTCGGCCAACGGCTGGTGGGAGGAGCGCTTTAGACCGACTGAAGGTAAGATTGAGGTTCCCGACAACGCCAAGGTCTCAGTGATGATTCCCGGTGAGTTTGAGCCGACCTTTGGAACCGAGAGCATCTTGGAGCACGTTTACAGGAAGATAAGCGACCTCAACGCCGCCGTGGAGATACTCAACAGGGCGGGTTTGAGCGACGCCGTCCTTTACAGGGCGAAGTACGGCGAGCTGAGCACGGGCCAGAAGGAGAGGGCGAGGATAGCTTCGCTTCTGGCAGAGAAGCCCAACCTGCTCCTCATTGACGAGTTCGCGGCCCATCTCGACACGCTCACTGCCATGCGCGTCGCCAAAAAAGTAGGGGAGATAATCCGCGAGGCAGGCATAACGGCCCTGATAATCACCCACAGGCCCGAAGTGCTGAAGGCCCTCGACCCGGACAGGGTGCTCTTCGTGGGCTACGGGACGGCGAGGCTTAAGGAGAACGAGAGAGAAGGGCAATAATAGCCATTGACGTCGTTTCGGTGTTTTGGTCTCCCACAGGCACTATCTTCCCATTTTTGACGACATAACCCGTCGTAATACCTCCGTTCTTGGCCTGAAGTGCGGAGAGGATCTTTAGGCATCTAGTGCGTATGGTTCTTCCCGTTTCCGTGTTCAACTCCCGGTTCAGATAAATGAAGAGTGCGCATTTGTAAGCTTGATACGTCCCGTTGAAAGCTTTGTCCCTGAAACCGTTGCCGTCCCAGAGGCCCATTAGTTCGGAGTACAGTCTCTGGGCGTCTTTTCGATTTCCGCGCAGGAGGTCACTGAGGGCCCCGTACACGAGAAGATCAGCGTATTCCTGCCAGTCCCGCATACGGCAGGATAAGTTCCCCCTCTCGAGTTTCAGCTCGAACGTTGCGTTGAATTTGACGGATTTCACCCTGCCGAGGTTCACAACCTCTGGGCAGAAAAACCCGGAAAGTGGCCTTCCGAGCAGTGGGTCAATCCTACCGTTAAACGAAACATTATACGCGGAGAGTGCAGTGGAAACGTTCTTCCATAGCGGGGATCCGGAGAGTTTCAGCGCCCTCTCAGCCAAAAGGTTATCATTGGCGAGCCAGATGGTCACGTTGTCTGGGTAAGCGGTGACTGAAGCCCTCAGTAGCTCTGCCTCGGGAACGTACTGGGACTCAAGAAAGTTCCTCATGGCTGTTACGTTGGGCCCCTGAACCTGGGAGTTGTTTTGGCTCAGAGTGGCAAGGATTCCCATAATAACCAGCACAATAACGATCCCAGCGAGCTGACCCTTACGCATGGAGGGGTTATCCAGGAGGAAAATAAAAAGTTGCCGAAAGGCCTAAATCCAAACGACCCCAAGGAATACCAAGGTGAAACGATGCGGGTTCCCGAGCTTGCGAGGCGAAGGAAAACCGTGAGGAAATTCAGGCCCGAGAGGCCGCCGATGGAAGACCTGCTGAAGGCGATAGGGGCGGCAAAAGAAGTCCCGAGCGGCATGAACGCTCAGCCCTGGAAGTTCGTTGTCGTCGACGACGAGTGGCTGAAGGGCCGAATTCGGGAGCTGTGCGAGGCAGAGGAGAGAAAGTTCTACTCAAAAACAAGGGGTGATCTGCTGGCCTGGCTTCAGAGCGAGGGATTCAGGCCGGAGAAGCCCTTCCTGAGCGAGGCCCCGTACCTCGTTCTCGTCTTTGGTTACACAAAGGCCCCTTACTGGCTTCCATCAACGTGGATAGCGGTCGGTTATCTCTTGCTCGCTCTCGAAGAGCTCGGCCTGGGGACCGTAACCTACACCCCGCCCAACCCGAAGCCGGTCGAGCAGCTTTTCAACGCGCCGCCCGACTATCGGCTCCAGACGATCCTGCCGGTCGGCTATCCCGCCGACCCGGCGCCAAAACGCAGAAGGAGAAAGCTTGAGGAGGTGGTGAGCTTCAACGGGTTCTAGCGTCGCTCAGGATCCTCCTGATCCTTCTGACGAAGTCCCGGAACTCCTCCGCTAACTCCTCCTTCTGCTCTTCACTCAATTCATCGAGCGAGCTGAAGGCCTCCTTGAGGACCCTCCCCACCTCGACCCCGCCCAGGCGGGAGAACTCCCTGAACCTCTCCACCGTTCTGAGGACTTCCTCAAGCTCCCCGGCGTTCTCCTCAAGGTATCTCCTGCCCTTCTCAGTCGCCCGGTAGAGCCTCTTCTCCCTCTTTCCCTCGCCGATCACCTCTATCAGGCCGGACCTGCGTAGTGAGGCCAGTATCGGATATATCGTCCCGGGGCTGGGCTGGGGCAGGCCGTAGCGCTCTTTGAGCTCCTGCATTATTCCATACCCGTGGAGGGGCTTCTCGGAGAGCATCTTGAGTATGAGGATCTTGAGGTGGCCTCGGTAGCTGGGTTTCTCCAAAGTCACCACCATATGTCGGTCGATATATCAGGTTTAAAACCTTTCGGCGCGATGTTGGACCGGTGGTCCCATGAAGGTCGTCCTAAAGCCGCTCTTCGAGGCTGAACTTCCAGCCGGTTTCGAGGATATAGTGAGGGAGAAGCTCAGGGGCAGGGAGCTGAAGACTGGAGAGACCGTCGAGGTGGAACTCCTCGGAAAGCCCCTGCCGTTTAAGGTCCTCTTGGCCGAGCCGAGCCCCTTGAAGGTGGGCAAAGGAACTAAAATCGAGTTCTCCGCTGGAGAAGTTGAGGAGTTCACGCTCGAGTTCGAGAGTGAAGTAGATGATGCAATTCCATTCGCGAAGGGACTGGTCGTTGTTCTCGGGAGTGAGGTTCGAATCTACAACTGGAGCGGGCAAAAGGTTTATAGCAGAGAGTTCGAGAACCTGAAAAAGGTTAGAGCCGCCGAGGGAAAGGTGGTGGTAGTGCATGGCAGGGAAGTCACGGTCGTTGAGCCTTGAGGGCTTTACCTTCAACGAAAGCTGGGAGGAGAAGCGGAAGAGGGCCGAAAAAATCGTTGAAATCCTTATGAAGACCCACCCGAGGGAAAAGCTCCTGATCGGCGACCCCTACAGGACGCTGGTTCACTGCATAATCTCCCAGCGCATGAGGGACGAAGTAACTTATCGCGTCTGGGAGGAGCTTTTTGAGAAATACAGGGACATCGAGACGATAGCCAACACGCCGGTTGATGAGATGCGCGAGTTCCTCAGGAAGAGGGGCGTCGGCCTCTGGAAGACGAAGGGCGAGTGGATTGTGAAGGCCTCACGGATAATCCTTGAGAAGTATAACGGAAAAGTGCCCGATGACATCAACGAGCTGATGAAACTGCCGGGCATAGGCCGGAAGTGTGCCAACATAGTTCTTGCCTACGGCTTCGGGAAGCAGGCCATTCCCGTTGACACGCACGTGAACAGGATAAGCAAGCGCCTCGGTCTGGCCCCGCCGAGGGTTCCCCCGGAGAAGGTCGAGGAGTATCTGAGGGAGTTGATTCCAAAGGAGAAGTGGATTTACGTGAACCACGCGATGGTTGACCATGGGAGGAGCATATGCAAGCCGATAAGGCCGAAGTGCGAAAGCTGTCCGCTGAAGGAGCTGTGCCCCTACGCGAAGGGACTCGTCGGGGACGAGGATATAAAAGGAGCAAACAAAACGGAGAAACGGAAATGAGAGCTCACTCCGCTTCCAGCTTCAGACCGGTGAGCTCGACCTTGACGTAGCGTCCCTGCCCACCCATCTCCGAGATGGCCGCCTCGACCTTTACCGGAAACGGAAGCTGCGGGGCAACGTAGGTAACGCCGTTGGCCGGAACGTCGACGTTCTCTATCAGTCCGCTCCAGGTGATCTTGTAGAGATCGAAGTCCATTCCGGCCAGGCTTACGCTTCCGTCTTTCTCCACCGTGTAGCCCTGCCCGTTGCTGGTCAGCGTTACGTACTTCAACACGTCGCCGTAGACGCCGCCGTAGAAGCCTGTGTTGAGGCTCCACACCATGTTGTAGTCCTGGAAGTCGTCGCTTACGTGGCCGCAGTTGTAGTCGCCCTCCACGTTGCCGTTCTCGTCGGCCACGTAATGGCAGTTCGATCCGGTGACTTCGATTTTGATGAAGTCTGGGCCGTTGATCATATCATAGACCTGGGGTACCCAGAGAATTCCGGAGGTGTACTCGTTCAGATAGCCGGGCTTCACGTAGACCCGGTACGTGTACTCCTTGCCGTCCACGCTGACGTTCGCGTAGAGGAGGTAAGCCTTCTCCCCGTTGAGCTGGACCTCGCGGTAGCCCTTCGTGATGTTCATGTGGAAGACACTGTCGCCTTTCTTGTACTCGACCCGGAAGGTTACCTCCTTCACGATGTAGTTCTGCCCGTTGATGGTTATGGGCTCGCTCGCGTCCCAGGCCAGCTGCCAGTTGGAGGAAAGGCCCTGCTGCGGGCTTGTGGTCGTCTGCGTCTGGGTTTCCGTTGGGGTCTCGGTTTGGGTCTGCGTCGGCGTCAGCTCGCTGTACTGGAGCGTTCCGAAGTTCTCCGAGAGCCTGAGGTCTTTAAGCTCGAACTTGCTCCACGTGCCAACGCCTTCCATCGGGTTCGCAAAGGTTCCCTCAAAGTGTATCGGAATCGGAAGTGCCGGTGCCACCTTGCCCTTCCCCGTTACGGAGACTCCTCCAATGCTGTAGCTCCACTCCACGTTGGCTGTTCTGAAGGTTTTTCCGCCGAAGGTGACCGTTCCATCCGGCGTGATCTTGTAGTGGTAGCTTATTCCCATGCCGCTCCAGTCGTACTGGCCCGGCTTCGTCAGGTCGTAGTTCTCAAGGCCCGTCCAGATGCCGGAGCTGATCACCGCGGTCCAGATGGTTCCTATACCAGAGTCAATCGATGAAAAGACGTCGTTCAGGTCACCCGCCTGGTAGGGCATCTTGTCGTACATTCCGAGGGCGGCCGGGTTGGACCAGAAGTACCTCTCGGATCCGCTCACTATCTCAACCTCGACTACGTTTCCGCTTATGAGCGCCCCGAAGTTCAGGATTGGGGCCAGGAAGTAGGTATCGCTGTTCTTCGTCCGCTCTTTGACGAATATCCAGTACTCTAATCCAGGTAGGGTGTCGTTGTTCACCGGCGTCAGCCTGCCGTGGTAGGCAAAAACCTTGAAGGTTCCGAGGTCCTTCTTGTTGCCGTTCTCGCTCGCGTAAACGTGGATCTGGGCGTAGCCGCGCTCCTTCATGACATCGAAGGTGTACTTTGACCCATCGTTGTAGCCAGCGGTGTAAACGTACTCGATATGGGTTATGTAGTAGTTCTTCCCCCCGAGTTCAACCGGATTGTAGGACTCCCACGGGGACTGCCAGGTCGCGACCGGGGTCTGGCTTTCGCTCGTCGTGCCCCCCTGCTGGGAACTCGAAGATGCGCCGCCCTGACCGCCGTGACCTCCACCCTGACCGTTGCCGCCTGAGCTCTGGCTTTCAGACGTTCCCTGGCTGCTCGTGGAGGTTCCCCCACCACCGATGCAGCCCGCGGCAACAACGCTGAAAACCAAAACCAAAACAACGAATAATGCCAAACTTTTCACCCTCATACACGTCGCCTCCTTAAACATTTAGTTGGTCTTCATCCTATTTAAACTTGACATTTTAGCATGGTAGAGCCAATAACCTCCGTATTCGTCCGAAACGAGCATAACCTTCCCGTCCTCACTCAGCTTTATGAAGCCGAGCGAGTCACCGGGCACTTTGACGTGAAAGACCTCGTGGAAGTCGTTGAGAGAGTAGCAGTGTATAACGCCGTCCTTGGCCGTTACCACGAAGTTGTCGTTCGCGAAGTAGGGAAAGCCCGGCAGAATTCTTATTTCCGTGAGGTTCCAGGTGAAAACGTGGGTGTCCTCGAGGGGCTCGTGGCGGAAAATGTAGCGCTTCGTCGGAATGAGCGTCCACCTGCGGAGTATTATCTGGCCAAAACCGGCGTTTTCCCTGCTCGCGAGGACTTTCCCGTCGAGCGAGAGAACCTTGAGCGTGTCCCCGTAGCTCGCGATCAGCTTATCCCCGTAGGCAAGCACGTGGGTTGTGTTGAGGGTGAGCAGTCTCTGCCCATTTTTGGTTATCACACTCTTGTCAGCCTGGGTCATAACGAGAACTCCCGTGTCGGAGAGCGATATGATGCCGTAGTTCGCGTTGGGATCGGAAACGAGCTTGCGCTCCTCCCCGTCGCACACCAGAATCTGCTCGGTTGGAGTGGTTGATACCAGATAGCACATGTGATTCCCGCTCGGCGACCGGAGTATGATGTCCGCAACGGCGCCGGCTCCACCTTCGTGGGTTTCCCCGACCTTTCCCGACCAGGAGTAGATCCTCACCCCCGTGAACTCCCCGTATGAACCGAGAACGTAGGCTTTGCCGTCGACGATAGCCACTCCAGCGACAACGGGCTCCACTATGTCCCCCGGTTCCATGAGGTCAAAAGAAACCGAGCTTCCGTCGGACCTCGCGAGGTAGAGCTTGTGCCCCCACCAGTCTATAACCGCCGCCAGGCTTCCATCCGGAGCCAGGTCCATAACCGGCATGTCCGACGTGTTCACGTGCCAGACGGGGCTCATGTTCCACGTTTCCGGCCGCGTTTCCTGAGATGACGTGGTCTGCGTTGCGGAAGAAGTTGTGGTCTGCAGTGTGGAAGAAGTCGGGTTTGAGGTGGGGGTTTCAGAGCTGGAAGGTGTTCCAGAGCCCCCGAGACAGCCGGCCAGCAGGAGCATGCCAACTATCAGCGGGATGACTATTGCTCTTCCTTTCATACTTCCTTCCTCCAAAGCCCGCGAAGAAAGAAAAGCGGGCCGTAGGGAGTTGTATTATCTTGGCCAAACCGATATTAAAAACTTTCCAAAACTTCAAACAAATCTGTAGCTTTTCGAAAGAGATCTAAAAGAACCGGCGTTTATCGTATTGGCCCGAAAAGAGCAGGGCCTTGAAGGGAACCGGCTCCGCTTTCACTCTTTTCCCGGCGAGCCTGGCGAGATCAAAAACTCCCTCGACCTTTCCAATCACGCCAACGTCAGCAGTTGCAACGACTTTAAACGCCTTGAGCTCGTGGTCGGGGCTTCTAACGAGCCTGACTTCCCCTGGAATCCCGGACTCATTGAGGAGATCAAGGGTAAGGGCCCTGACGACGCCGCTCCCCGGGTTGTTCTTCCCGTAGAAGAAGACCACCCTCTCCGGGGAGAGCTCCGCGAGCGAGGAGACTATGAGCCTCAGATTGCTCTCCGTTCCCCCGTGCGGTTTGTACTTCCCCCTGTACTCCAGATCCCTCACAAGTCCATCCTCACAGAGTATGGCCTTTCCAGCGAGGAGGGATTCGAGGGTTATGAGGACGTTGAAGCCGTCTATTCCAAGAACCCGGCCCTTAATCTCCTCCGGCGGGAGGAGCTTTCGCTCAACTTCCTCGATCCATGAATCCGGGAAGACACAGCGGGCCAAGAGATACCGCTCCCTTCTGCCAAGCCGGTAATGGTTCGCCACGAAGTTCAGAGCAACGCCCTTTCGATAGCCCCTGTTGAGGAGGTACTTAAGGTCTCTGTACGCCTCGGCCAGCATGGAGAAAAATTGTGAAGGGATCAGATAACCTTTTCGAGGGTCTCGCCGTCCTTGCCGGTGTGGATCCTCAGCTTGACCTTCCCCGTGAGCAGGGAGCTCTTGACCTTCTTCGTCAGGATCTCGTCCACCTGGAAGATCCCGGCCGGATGCTTCATCCAGATCTCGATGAGTATCGGCTGTCTCTCGTCGCCCTCCCTTATCTCCACGCGCTCTATTGCCAGGGCGGAAACGGCGTGTATATCAACGCGGTCCTTCTTGTGGACGAGCCGGCTCCTCCCGGCCTCCATGTCGCAGCCGTCGGCAATGGTGACCAGCGAGCCCTCTATGGTTGTGCACGGCACGTGTTCGTCGTGGGTGTATATCGCGTTGAGCGTTAAAGCCTTCAGGAGGAGCGGGTCGCGCTTCTCAAACTCGTTCACGAGCTTGTCTATTATCGGCTCCGCAAGGAAGGCGCTGAACTCGTAGTGGTTTATCCTGTGGATCATGTTGCCTATGTCGTGGAAGAGCGCTCCGAAGGCGACGATGAACTTGCTCCACCAGTGGGGCTTTCCGAGCTTCTCCGCCGTCGTCTGAATTCCAAACTTCCTGAGGATTCTCAGCAGTTCCAAAGCTCTCCTCGTCGTCAGAAGGACGTGAACCGGCCCGTGGTCGTTGAACTGGTAGACGTTGAGCACTATGTAGTTGGTCGTGTCGAAGTAGTAGTGGTATTCCCTGAAGGTTCTCTCGTACGCCCGGTAGAGTTTCTCGTCCTCAAAAAGCTCCCTGATCTCACGCAGTATCTCCTCCTCGCTGTACATTTTCCACCACCCCCGGCGATGGAGGCTTTGGGGTTTTAAGGGTTTTGAATGCGGACGTTTCCAAAGCCAGGGCCTCGAGCCAAGAGGTTGCACATGTTTTTGACCCAAGGGAAAACCGGAAGGGAAACGGGGATCACCTTCGCCGGAGTGCCAGCAGGGGGCCGAGTGCCAGTCCGATCAGCAGGGCGGGGCCGCAGAGTTTTTCCTCTTCCTCAGTGGATGTCGTGGTTGTCTTCGTGCCGGGTGGGGCATTTGTGGTTTTTGATGTTGTACTGCCCGTTTCAGTGTACCTCATGTTCATTCCGCAGTCGGCGAATGTTTTGGGCTCGACCTTGCAATTGTCCCCACAAGTTATGTCCAAGAACAACGGACATTCACCAAGGAAGCACTCATCACAGTGAAACTCCATCCTAAGTCCATTCTCCGTAATCCTCCCCGTCATTCTACTGTACTGTTTAGGAAGTACCGAGCCCAAGAATTTGCACGAACTTAAGTTCTTGATGGCCTCGTTCACTGACCTCCAGTTAATGTCACTGATAGGGAATGGTGTTGAGTTTTTTGCTGGAATAAGCTCTCTAATAGTCTTGTTTCCGGTTATCGTGATCTTGAGGTCATGAGTCTCGTTGTATGGTTTGAGGATGGTTAGGTTGTCAACCATGAACCACTTTTCCGGCGTGCAGTTCGAGTGGCACTCGAAGGTCACCAGTTTTACCCTTTCGTTAGCCGGCAGGTAGTTGAAGAGGTTAACCTTTCCGGCTGAAACGAGCGGGAGAAGAAAAAGAAAGAGCAAAACCAAAACATAGCGCCTCCCCACCTTAACTCACCCCTACTATTACCTCCTTCTCTTCACGAGTACTAGAACCAAAGTCAGTCCAGCTAATAAAGCTGGACCGCACAGCTTTTCCTCATTCTTGGTGGGAGAGGTAGTTGTCTTCGTGGTCGTTGGGGTGGTCGTAGTTCTTGACGTCGTGCTTGTGGTTTCTGACTCCATCCCCGGTATCGTACCGTTTATAGGTGGCCCGGGATGAGTCTTGAGGATAGGTTTCCCCCACTGGCAGGTTACATTAGTTCCATCCCTGTGACATTCAAAAGTTATGTACTCATCGCACTCCCCAGCGCAGGGACCGTATAAGGTTATTTTCAAACGCGCGGCATTCATAAAAAGCTCCCATCTTACTATTGAGCTGTTCCAGTAACCCCTAGGCCAGCGCTTTCCTGTAACGTTGGGGAGGTAATTCTCAACTCCCCACTGGTACTCTTTGATAACCTTTGAAAGATTCCAGTCAGAGAGCTTGAAGGGAACTTTTGGCATCCATCGGTTTCCGGGGAAGAACCTCTCTATCGTTTGCCTCCATTTACCGGACATGTAATAAACATCGAGGTAGTGGGTTGTATTGTATGGATAGTGTATCGAGATCTCTTCTATGTATGAACCATTGAATGGATCAATAGGAGGGCTACCCTTTGTGGAGAATCCGTTTCCTCTCACGTAGATTGCCAATATTGTGTCATTTTCTGAAACCTTCTCCCAAACGCTCACCGCACCGGCGAAAGACGAAGATGAGAAGATGATAAAAACCAAAAGCAACACTGCTTTCTTCATGTTATCACCCCTTCCATCTTCTTACAAGCACTGGAATCAAAGCCGGCCCAACTAATAAAGCTGGACCGCAGAGTTTTCTCTTCTCTGGAGAACTGGTAGAGGACGTTTTTGAGGAAACCCCAGTTTCAGTCGATGCTATGGAACTCGTAGTAATCTTTGAAGTGTTGCTCCAGTCCCAAGGATTGCCTGTCTCCCTAATGATAGGTTTGCTCCATTTACAGCTTACGTTCCTTTCATTCCTATGGCATTCAAAGACAATGTAATGCATACACCCGTCGCATAATCCGGAATGAAGATATATCCTGAGGTCTGTTGAATTGATTCGCACCTCCCACCATGTTATGGTGCTGTTCCAGCATCCCCTTGAGCAGAACTCATCGGTAACGTTCGGCAGGTAGTTCTTAACACCTCCCCGGTACTCCTCCAGGACTCTCGATAAGTTCCACTCAGAGAGCGTGAAAGACTGCTTCTCCTCTTCACTATTCGTTGGACGTGCAATGGAGAGTATAACTATGCTTGAATCGTTAAATGGATCCCAGGGTGGATGTCCATCAGCGGGGAGAGCTGAGATATAGACCTCAACAATGGGAGTGTCCGGGCTAATCTTACTCCACATATTCGCCGATTGAACGAGATTTGTCGACTTCATGAACATCAAAAAGGCAAAAAGCAATAGGAGGAGCCGCTTCATCTGCATCATCTTCATTCTTACCTCCTTCTCCGCTTCACCACTGAAACTAAGGCCAGGGCAACAGATAGCGCGGGTCCGCACAGCTTTTTCTCATTTTTGGTAGATGTGGTAGTCGTCTTCGTGTCAGTTGGGGTAGTTGTAGTTCTTGACGTCGTGCTCGTCGTTTCTGTATCCATTCCAAGTACTGTACCGTTTATCTGGGGCCCAGGATAAGTCTTAAAGACAGGTTTCCCCCATTTACAGGTTACATTAGTTCCGTTTCTCCAGCACTCGAATGTGATGTAGTCATAACACTCACCGAAGAAAGATCCATGGAGAGTTATGTTAAAGACCGTTGCATTCATTCCAATTTCCCACTTTTTTATCGAGCTATTCCAGTAGCCCTTGTACCAGTGCTTCCCAGTAACGTTTGGCAAGTAGTTTTTAACGCCCCACTGATACTCCCTGAGGACTTTTGACAAATTCCAATCTGAAAGCTTGAAAGGGGTGTCTTCCATTGTTGTTGGGTAGTACTCGGTGATTCTCTCAATTTTCCCTGACATCGATCCGGAGCGATAGTAGACGATTCTTATCAAGTGCGTTTTGTTGTAGGGTTTGAGGATGAAGAGCTCTTGAATTGAAGTATCATTGAATGGATTTGTTGGAGGGGTTCCGTACCTCAAGGTTGCATCTCCCCTAATGCAGACGCAAAGGTAAGTTCCGTTCTGATCGAGTTTCTCAAGAGCATTAAACGCACTAACCGGCTGAAGGAACATCAAAAAGGCAAAAAGCAGGGGAAAGAATCTTTTCATCTCATCACCCCCAGCGGGCGATCATGTAGTAACCAACTCCGGTATACGGGCCGGTCTTCGGAATGTAGCCAGATGGCAGATCCTGATCGGGGCTGCCGTCGAAGTCAAGGTCGAGGTAAAGTCCGGCGTCGTAGGAATAGAACCAATATCCAGCTGTGTGACCCTTGGCGAGAAGGTGGAAGGCAGCTTTCTATATGATAGTATCTTGAGAACTATTCTCACCTTTTTATCACCTCCAAACCGGCGGGATTAAATTACGGCACTTTTCTTTAAAAATCTCTCTACTAACTTCCGGTGATAAAATTAGGGGAACCAAAAAAGAGGGGAATGGGCTAAAGAAATCGAACTCTCAATCAGAAGGGATCTTCAAGATGATCAAGGCCCAGCTTGATCAGATACGGCGGGAGAAACGCCGGGAGGTAGGCTAAGAGCGGCGGGAAGGTGAGCGCTGTTGAGATCGCTGGAGTCAGCATCAGGAGGGCAAAGGGGATACCTTTTTCGGTGATCCGTCTGACGAGCTGGTAGTAGAGGTGGCTGAGGATCAACGGGCTCAGAAGGAACAATATGCCGCCGAGAGGCTCCGGGAGTGATTTGATTTCACCGGAGAAATAAAGGACCAGGATTGTGAGGAAGGGAACAACGTTGAAGAAGGAGAACATCCTGTCAACGGTTTCCCAGGGATTTTCCTTCACGTCCCTGATCGAGGGGATCCCTGTGAGGCCGATGTAAAACGTGGGGGAAAGGATTGCCATAACCGCAAGCCGATCGCTCAGAAAGAGCCCATCCCACCACGCAAAGATGAGCGACAGGAGGATTATCGGCATGATGAAGATTACCTTCATCAGCAGGATCGCCTGTTTTATCTTTCCCCCCGAGTACTCATCGGGAATTATTTCATCGTAAGGCATGGTTGGGAGATGGTTTGAGACGTTTAAAATTTTCCGATACGGTTTACTCAAGCATGCCCTCAAGCTCGAGTATCTTCCTCGAGCGGAGGTAAACCACTGGAATTCCCCTCTCGCGGAGGCGCTTCTTCAGGCCCTTGTCGTTGGTGCAAACGATAACGCGCTCGTTCTTGACGGCGAAGTCGTAAATCTGGTCGTCTATCGGTCTCTTCCCGAACTCCCCGATTTCAACGGTCTCGAAGCGCTCGGCCAATTTTTTGGCCATTCTAACCGCGAGCAGATCCCTTCCTCGTGTCTTCCGCTCGATAACATCGAGCTCTTCGAGAACCACGTTGGGAATGACGATTTTAAATTTCACGTCAAGGATCCTGTTGAGCTCACCAACGATGTCGACCCCGAACTGGCCGGGAACGAGGAGGAAATTGGTGTCCGGAAGGACGAGCCATTCTCTCCTATAGGCCATCGCGACCACCGGAAATGAAAGAGAAGAGGGTCACTCCTTTATGAAGCCGTAGCCGATGAGGCGCCACCTTGAGCCAACCTGCCTGCTTATGGCTACCCTGTCGCCGACCTCAGCACAGACCGGAATCTGGAGCTTGAGCTCGACCTCGTCCTTGCCGAGGCCGGTAACGAGGCCCATCGTTCTGGCGGTGCCAACGTTGAGGAGGAGAACCTCCTTCCGCTTTATCGGCTCGACCTTGAGCTCGTCCTTGGTTCCGACGACGCGCTCAAGCAGGTGGACCTCGAGGCGGAGCTCGTCCCACACCGGGGGCAACTTCCCGGGCTTTCCGACGACGTTTCCGGCCATGAGGTCGCCCTTGGTGAGGTAGGGGTCGAGCTTGGTTCCAACGCCGACGAGTCCACCGGGATAGGCCTCATCAACAAAGCGTCCTCCGGCCTGGAGCGAGACAATCTCGGTCGTTATCGGCTCGTACTTGATTCTGCCGTGCTCCTCGTAGGGAACACCCGGGCGGATCTCTATCTCGTCTCCGACCCTGAGCTTGCCCTGGACTATCGAACCGCCGATGACACCGCCGATGAGCTTCTCCGGCGGAGTTCCGGGCTTGTTGACGTCGAAGCTCCTCAGGACGAGCATCTTGGGTGGCTTGTTCGGGTCGCGCTCCGGCGTTGGTATGAACTTCTCTATCGCCGCGAGCAGAACGTCAACGTTCGCGCCGTGCAGTGCCGAAATCGGGATTATCGGGGCGTTCTCGGCGACGGTTCCAGCTACGAACTCCTTAATCTCCTGGTAGCGCTTCATAACGGTCTCCCTATCGACGAGCTCAATCTTGTTGAGCGCTATAACTATGTTCCTGTTGCCGACTATCTGCAAAGCCATCAGGTGCTCCCTCGTCTGGGGCATGACTCCCTCGTTCGCCGCAACGACGAGAACGGCACCGTCCATAAGCGAGGCGCCAGCGAGCATCGTCGTCATCAGCGCCTCGTGACCGGGAGCGTCTATGAAGGAAACGCGCCTCTCGAACTCGGTTTCAGCCCCACAGTACGGGCAGACCGGAGAAGTGGAGTATCTGCCACACTTCGGGCACTTCCTTATCTCCGCGTCCGCGAAGCCTATCTTTATCGTGATACCCCTCCTGAGCTCCTCGCTGTGTGTGTCCGTCCATATTCCGGTTAGAGCCTTGGTGAGCGTCGTTTTGCCGTGATCAACGTGACCGACCATTCCTATGTTGACCTCCGCCTGCCTAAACTCCTTCTTCTTTGCCATCTCTCTCACCCCTAACCATAGAAAGCGGGGTCGTTTATTAAGGTTATCCATGGCCCTTTGCCTGAGAGCCAAAGAAGCGATGCCAGAAAAGGGAGAAGGGAAATGGTCACCAGTTGATCTCGTACTCGAAGGTTACGCTCCTCGAAGAGCCCGCCGGAACCGTGAGGATGAACTCTAAGTACTGGGCCGTTTCCTCCGAGGGGCTCACGCTCGAGCTGATGAGCTTTCCGCCGTACTTGTAGTGGCGGACTATCACGGTCTTCGACTCGTCGCCGAAGTTCTCGATCGTCACCCTGATCCTGTACTTCGCCCAGCCGTCACCGTGCTCGTAGTCGAGGACCTTGGTCGAGCCCTTGAGGTCGTAGTCCTTGCCTATGCCTATCCTCACCACGTCGCCCTTGGGGGTGTGCTCGATGTGGCTTTCCCCTATGAGGAGATCCCCGCCGCCGGTTTCCCGGTAGATCTCGACGACCCCGGCCGGAAGAACCCTGTCTGCCCTGAAAGAGATGGACTCGTAGACGTTGGCCGTTCTGTCGTAGCTCCAGCTCTCGTAGAGGTACTGCCTCTTGACATCGACCTCCGTTGAGATGTAGGGCATCATCATCGTGCTCGCGGCCCTTATGTCCATGGGGCCGAGGGGATAGACGTGGAAGGCCTCCACCTTAACGGGCTCTCCCTGGTACCCCTGAGACTTTTCGGCGGCCACGGCGAGGGCGTAGACGTACCTCGGGGAGTAAGGGCGGTAGAACTGGACGTCGCCCGAGACGAGGACAACCTTGGCATCGCGGTATTCCTTCGAGGTGGGGTTCTTGACGATGATGTATCCGAGGAGGTGAGCCTTCTTTTCGCCGAGGTAGAGCTTGTACCTGCTCTTCCAGCCCATACCCGAGACGCGGTAGGTCACCTCAACGGCGTACCTTCCGTTTTCAGGGGCCGAGAAGAGGGCGTAAACGCCGCCTTTCTTCTCCATCTTGGAGGCCTTGAAGTAGACCAGCTCGTTCGGGTTCACCGCGTAGAGCCCGTCCTCGCCCTGGATCACGAGCCTACCGTCCTTTAAACCGAGGAACTTGCCCTTAATGACGTCCCCGCTCGCGGTCTTTACCTCAACGTCACTGCCAACGTTCGAGTCGTACATGTTCTCGCTCGATTCGGAGCTGTAGAGCCCGAGGAACTGAACCCCGGAATCGAGGGGCCTAACGGTTATCTCCCCGACGTTCAGACCGGCGAGGTCCTCCAGCTGAACCCTGTTGATGCCCTTCTCAAGGCTCAGGTTCAGAACCTCGCTGATGACGCCTATTTCGGCGGAGTCGTAGAGGGCAACCGTCGTGTCGCTGCTCGATGCCCTGATCCGCTCGGTGCCGTGGAGGGCCACCATGAGGATTATCACGAGGGCCGCCGCGGCGAGAACCTTAAACACGTTTCTCATGCCCCATCACCATAAACGGTTGGTTCCCATGGTACTTATACCCCGACCATAACTTCAAAGCCCGTTGAAGCGTTATCCGACAGTTAGGAGGCCCTAACTCCTTGGCAAATGGAAACCCTTTTAACCTTCCCCTCTGAGTGATAAACGTCAGGCTTACGAGGTGATTGAAATGAACCGTGTCGAAGAGGCAAGGAAGATAATCGAGAAGGCAAAAGCTGAAAACAGGCCGCTCGTCGAGCCCGAGGCAAAGGAGATACTCCGCCTTTACGGCGTCCCGGTTCCGGACTTCAAGGTCGCGACCAACGAGGAAGAAGCTGTAAAGTTCGCCCGTGAAATCGGCTACCCCGTCGTCATGAAAATCGTTTCTCCGCAGATCATCCACAAGAGCGACGCCGGTGGTGTTAAGGTCAACATCAAGAACGACGAAGAGGCAAGAGAAGCCTTCAGGACCATCATGGAGAACGCCAAGAAGTACAAGCCGGACGCCGACCTCTGGGGCGTCATAATCTACAAGATGCTCCCGCTCGGCAAGGAAGTCATCGTCGGTATGATCCGCGACCCGCAGTTCGGCCCGGCCATCATGTTCGGTCTCGGTGGAATCTTCGTCGAGATTCTCAAGGACGTTTCCTTCCGTGTCGCCCCGATTACCAAGGAGGAAGCCCTTGAGATGATTAAGGAAATCAAGGCCTACCCGATTCTCGCCGGAGCGCGCGGTGAGAAGCCGGTGGACATCGAGGCCCTGGCTGACATCATCGTCAAGGTCGGCGAGCTCGCCCTCGAGCTTCCCGAGATTAAGGAGCTCGACATCAATCCGATTTTCGCCTACGAGGACGGCGCCGTTGCCGTCGACGCGAGGATGCTTCTCTGAGCCCCTTTCTCCTTTCATATCCCCTGGTCCATAGTGTCATGTTCTAGACGGAAATCCCTAACGCTTTCGAACATTCTGTTCGTTTTCATGTCCTACGATGAACCATAGAAAATCTTATAAGGTTAAATGGCGTATCAGCTATGATATGACAGCGTGTAGGAGATGGAACTGTGCGGTTCCGAATAAGACTCCAGCCGGAGAATGAACCCTACCGCGTCCCCTTCAGCCACCAGCACTACCTCCAGGGCCTGATTTACAGGAGGATCCAGCGCGTTGATCCGGACCTAAGTCTGAGCCTTCACTCGCCCAAGGTTCCCAAACTTTTCACGTACTCCCTCTTCATGGTTGAAAAGCGAAAGCTGGAGCGAGGAAAGCCGTACTTCCTCGGTTCGGGCAGGGGATACTTCTACTTCTCAACCGCCGTGCCGAGCATCGCCGAGGCCTTCATCGGTGGTCTGCTTCAGAAGCCGGAGGTCGAGCTGTGGGGGGAGAGGTTCAGGGTTGAGGAGGTTAAAGCCGTTGCAGAGCCGGAGAAGCTTAGCGGACGGAAGTTCGTCACTCTGTCGCCGATAGCGGTGACGACGAAGAGGGTTCAGTTCGGAAAGCCGAGGAGCTACGACCTTGGGCCGGACGAGCCGGAGTTCTACGAGCTGATTAAGGAGAACCTCCGGGAGAAGTACCTCCACATCTTCGGCACGAATCCGCCGGAAGACTTCGAGATGAAGGTCCTCAACGCCAAGCCCAAGCGCTTCGAGGTCAAGAGGGGAATCTACCAGATTGCGTGGCATCTAGTCTTCCGCGCGAAGGGCGACGAGGGCCTGTTGAAGGCCGGCTACCTCGCTGGTTTCGGGGAGAAGAACTCGATAGGGTTTGGAATGGTGAGGGTTGATGGAAGGAGAAGAACTTAGGTTCACGGGGAACTGGTTCATAGATGCAGGCATTTTGGGATTTGTTAATCTGATGGAGGAAGTCTATGGCTGGGATTTAGAGGAACTTCAGAGACGCATCAAGAATGAGCCGGAGAAGGTTTATTATGGGTATTTTCCGTTAGCTTATTTCTACAATCTTGCAAGCGAACATGATAAAAGTGTAGATAAAAGTGTAATAGCGGTTGCTACAGAAGAAATCGAGAACTTCCAAGGTGACAAACATAAATTGCTCGAACTGGTGTGGTGGAAATTCATAACCGGGATTTTTAAGGATAAATGGATTAAGAATAAACTCAAACAGATGCACAAAAAGGATGTCTTAGATAGGAATGGCAATCCCAAACCAGCATTCAATGATGAGACTTATTTGGGATACATTGAAACGAGGGAGAAACTGCTGGTAGAAGTTGCATGTGATAAGGATTGTCAAAATGCTCTTAAGTCAGCATTAAAGCTTAGAAAGGTCCCGTGCGAGAACAATACTCACAAACTTGAACTTGAACAGATTGAGCAACTTAAAAATCCTGAGTTATTGGAAGCATTACCAGAAAAATGCAGTAAGAAACTTCAGTATGCTCTTGAAGTTCATGCTAATCTTAGGGAATATCTAATGTCTCAATGGTTCGCTCTAAGGGAAATTCCATACGGGTCAGTAGCCTTGAATGAGCTGAAACAAAAATCCCGCTACTTCAGAATACCGATTGATAGTGGCTTCTACAAGAACTTTATGTTCTTTAACAATAGCAGGAGGATATTCGAACAGCTTGAGGACTTTAGAAATATCATCGAAGGAAATGTCCAATACACAGAGTATCTTCAGAAAATTGACAAAACTCTGAGTAAATTCCTGCCTTCTGACTCGGAGTTTCCAAACGTTCATTATACCCCTATTAAAGTTGAACCATTGCTACGCCAAGTCCCGCATCTGTTTATATACCTTCTGAACTTTCTCAATGCATTCACATTCGTTAGTGGCGTTGGCAATGTATTCTTCTACGGGAGCACCTTGGAGTTCACATACCATGTAAATAAGCGTCTGAAAGTTCTCGTAGCTCAAACTAAGGAAAAACAATCTATGTTTAGGATAACATGGCAGGCAGTTATTGACGCTGTTATAGAAGAAAAAGCTCAATGGAGTCTTGAAAATATGTATTTGATTAACTTTGCAGGAATTAATCAACAAAATCTTGTGGATGTTGAATACATCGGTATCCCCAAGCTTCATGCCTCAATAATCCTCGACGACCAGATTAGGGAGGCACTTAATACTCAAATACCAATTGATATTCTGGATAAGTCCAAAAACAAACCTAAAGACAAATTGAAGTGGAGCGACTTCAAAAAGGCTTGGTTGCTTGAATTGTTTATCTCCCGGAGGCCAATGTTCCCAGTAGTTTTAAGACATTCGAAATTTTACCTCAGCATTGGAAAGAAACCCCTTTTGACGTCAAGCCTCTACGCTCTGGCCGTTGATGCAAAGTTGAAAAGTGAGGAGAACCCAGCCCTGTTTAGTCAGGCATTCTTTGACCGTCCAAAGAGAGCGGTAGTTGAGGTTAAGGACTTCTACAGAGACATGAACAGCGTTGCTGTGGTAATTAGGGAACTTTCGCCCGAAATCGGTGGAAGAAATCTAATCTACACTCTGTTTTCAGCATTGCGAAAGCACAACAGAAACGCCTTTGTCAATACACTCCTTAAGGCGCTCCTCCAGGTTAAAAGCAAAGAGAAAGTGGCCGTAATCAACTCTTACCTCTTCAGGCGCGTTTTGAACAACGATTCCTCCTGGGAAGACTTTGCACTCGCTCTTATAGTTGGTCTTGTTGGAGGCGGTGGAGATGGTGGTTCAGGACAGGAATCTGTGGAGGATTAAAAGTCTAAGTAAAGAAGTTCTTGGCAAGGCTGGCTCCGATAACTACCGGCAGAAGCTCGTCTTTGACCTGCTGAACGCCGTCAAGGCAAACGACCAAGACAGATTCCTGTGGATTCTCCTGAGGGCTCTTAACGCCCATTCCAAGGACAACCGCAAGGCTAAAGAACTTGCTTCCGTGCTTATGGAGGTCTTTCCTTCTTCGGAGTCTGACTTTGAGAAAGTTGCCTACTCCGTAATACTCGGGATAATGGCAGGAGGTGAAAGCTGATGGGCAGGTTTTTGGTTATGGACGTGGTCTTTTACGGAAGCTCCCTCAACTATGACCAGGGGAGCGGGAACTATCAGGAGCTGAAGAAGATAACCCGCTGGGATGGGAGGCAGTATACGCTGGTGAGCAGGTATGCGCTGAGATACAGCCTCCTTGAGACTGGGAGGAAGCTTGGACTCTGGAATGTCGCTGAAGGTGAGAAGCTTCACCGTGCCGGAAGCGGCGATAACACCGTGATACAGCCTGCGACCGACCTTCTTCTCACGGGAGAGATACTCCTCTATCCGGAGTTCGATTTGTTTGGATATTTGATAACATCGACAACCCCCCAGAACTTCAGGAGCGCTCCGGCGAAGTTAAGCCATGCAGTTTCGATGACGCCCTTCAACTACGACGCCCTTTTCAACGCCAACCTCGGCATGGCCAATAGGATGAGGAAGGTTTACGGTGAAATGAAGCCCAATCCCTTTACAGCAGAGGAGCACGAGACGTTTTACCTGTATTCACTCGTCGTTGACATTGATGAGGTTGGTTCCATTGACGTCTTTGTAACGCTCGGCAATGAGATTACCCTCGGGAGAGACGAGCAGAACAAGGAGATAAAGATGAAAATCGAGGACGTTGTCAATGAGAATGGCAGAGTTAAGTTCCTCCTAAAACACAAAAAAGAGACGAGGGAGCTCGTCCAGAGTGATAAGGTCAAGCTTGAGTCCTTTGAGAAAATCAACAACAAACTAGTCCACATTAGGTACTCACTACCACCCGAAGAAAAGAAAAAGCGCGTAAAGCAACTTATCAAGGGATTGCTGAGTTTAAAGCGCTCCATCAAGGGCAGAGAGGAAGACCTCAGGCCAAGGCTCCTCGTTCTCGGAGTCTACAATAACAAACCCTACCAGACATTTAAGGACAGGATTCAGCTCCTCGACGAGTACACCGAAGAGGAGTACGACGAAATAGAGGAACGCGAGGAAGACGGGAAGAAAGTTGTTAGGATAAAGCACGTTGTCTCAAAGAATAGGAAGCCAGTATTTCTGGTGGTAGGTCTTTCAGAAGGCATCGGTATTGCTGAGCTCGATGAGTCTGAGGTCCTGTCCACTGTTGAAAGGCTCTTCAACGCTGGGGAAGAGCTCTCAGAGGTGAAAGTCTTCAAAGACCCAAGCGTAGAAGTGAGGCTCAAGTGATGGATATGGCCGAGAAAACTCTCCTCATTGAACTCTTCCAGCCCTTTGCCCAGTATCGCAATCCCTTTACCTTTTACTATGCTCAGACTTACCCGCTACCACCGAAGTCCACGATAATTGGCATGCTTCAGAACGCACTAAACGACTGGTATGGCAACGAAAGGGGAATTGATGAGTGGTGGAACCTCAGAGTCAGTGTCCACGGAGGCTTCGAGAGCGTTTTCTGGAACTATCAACAGCTGATAAAGGCCACGAAGACAGGAATATCCATTGTTCGCTTTAGGGGTAAGCCAACGCTATGGAACCAAAAGTTACCTCTCTACGGTTTTCCAGTAACCTCCCAAAGAAGCCCAGTTCTCCAGCAGGAGCTTTTCAACGGCTGGCTTTATATACTCCTCAAAGGGGAAGAGGAGTTCCTTAGCGAAATCAAGGAGGCACTTGAGAGACCCAGAAAGGTTATATCCCTTGGGAGAAGTGAGGACGTTGTTTTCCCGAGAAGGGCCGAGTTCATTGAAGGAAAAAAGGATGAAGCACGGGAGATTGGAATTAAATACCCAACCTACGTCAGAGTGCCAATTGAAATGCTGAGGAAAAAGGAATACCCAACATATTCAATCCCAATCCGCGTCGTCTTCAAAAACAATGGAAAACCAGTAAAGCACAAGGCGGAGATAAGCGTTGAGACGTTTAGGGACGTGGATTTCAGGTCAGTGATTTACGTTGGTGCTTGGACGTTCTTAAAATTCAGTAATAAGGTCAGCTTCGAAGAGTATTCCTTTGATGGGGTTCAGCTCAAAGTGGTAGCTGATGAAAAGGCGAGCGGGTGGTTGTGATGCCACAGGTGAGTATTGATGAATTTCTTAAAGAGGACAACGGCACTAAGAGGACCTCTCCGCTGTCATATCTCAGGGCAAAGAGCGGGGAGAATAACGCCCTGCTTATTGACCACGTGAAATCTGCGCTGGGGAGATGCGTTGAACTTTATGAGTTCATCGAGAACTTGAACGGAACTGTGACTTACAAACCTCTCGGGAACCCTGAGGAGCGTTTTGAACTCTTCAAGGGCCTTGCGAAGGCAATAATTATCCACGACCTTGGCAAGATAACCCTCGACTTCCAGAGGAGGCTTTACGGAAAAGGTAAGCTTCCCGAGGAGCTCAGGGAATACCTCACGGGGAGCGAGAGTATAAGAGCTCGTCATGAAATTCTGTCAGTTCTCTGGAGTGCAGGATTACTCGGTAATTCCGAGCAGGATGCAAAAATCAGAACCGCAGTTCTGCTCCACCACTACAACGAGTTTTTCTCGGAGGACAAGGAGTTCTCCCACATAGTAGAGCTATATCCTGATGATATAGAGAAGTATCTGAGTTTTCTGGTTTCAAAGAAGGGAATCCTTGAAGAATTTCTCAGAGATTACATTAAGGCTATAGAAAGCGAATTCAAAGAGGACTTCATCAAAAAAGCCGTAGCGGAGATGACGATTGATTTCTCCCACATAGAGACAATTAAAGAGAAGGTAGCGAACTGGGACGACGACCTATCGGAGGAAGTTTCGCTTTACAATCCAGAGAGTTTTGACGTTGATTTCCTCGTATTCCTCGGTATGCTACGGAGGTGCGACTATTCATCAAGTGGAAACTTTGAGATTGAGAAGTCGCTTAATCTCTTAGAAGTCTTTGATGACGTTAATGAACGGATAAGAAGGAAGATTTTGGAAAAGCTGAGAACCCATGAAGTTAATTTTGGTGGTCTCTGGCAGGAAGAGCTTTTATCCAAAAAGGATTCGGATTATCTTGTTGTTGTCGCGCCCACGGGCTCCGGGAAGACAGAACTTGGAATCCTCTGGGCGAGGAAAAAGGGCAAGTTACTCTACACCCTTCCGCTCAGGGTGGCCCTAAACGACCTTTACAAACGACTATCGGAGGAGTACTTCGATAAGGATTTGGTTGGCCTACTTCACTCGACGGCATTCATGGAGTACGTGGAAGGTTCCGGAAGTGACATCGAAGTTGAGAAAAAGGTAAACGCCGCAGGCCTGCTTGCGATGCCTGTTATGCTTTCAACTCCCGACCAAGTCTTCCTTACGGGACTCAACTACTACGGAGCCGACAAGGTGATTTCAGTTTATCCTGAATCAGCGATAGTCGTTGATGAAGTTCAGGCGTACACCCCGGAGATGACCGCTGTCTTCCTAAAAACTCTCAGACTTATAAAAGAAGCCGGTGGAAAGGTGCTCGTGATTACAGCGACTTTGCCACCCCATATAGAGTATTTCCTCAGGAGGGAGGGATTTGAAATCGTCGATGTCCTTGAGGAGTCAAAGAGACACGGACTTAACGTCAAGAACCTTCGCCTGAAACGGCATCACGTAAAGCTCGTAGAAGGAAATCTTTTCAAGTACACCAATGACGGACTTAAATTTGAAGGCCTTGAAAAAGTCCTCTCAGCAATCGAAGAGTTTGAAAAACAGGGCTTTAAGAGTACCATGGTGGTTCTCAACAACGTGAAGAAGGCAATAGAAGCCTACAAACTCATATCTAAGCAGGGCAATGGCTGGGAGGTTTACCTCCTACATTCACGTCTGCCTGAAAGAAAGAAGGCAGAGGTTATCCTCAGAGTCAAGTCGAGCCTTGAAAAAGGCAAGAAGGTGGTTCTTGTAGCAACCCAGGTCGTCGAGGCGTCGGTAGACCTCGACTTTGACGCGATGATAACAGAAATTTCACCAATCGACAGTCAGGTCCAGAGATGGGGCAGGGTTTACAGAAATCGGAAAACAGATTATACGGGCGCTCCCAATATCATAGTGTTCTCAGGCGTTGACAGGGGAACAAGAGCGGTATACGGAAGGAAAATCGGAGATAAGGTTCTTCAGAAGACTGCGGAAGTTATTGGCGCACTCGAAGGCAGAACCCTCGGTTATGAAGATGAGAGAGACACTATAGAAAAGGTCTATCGGGATGAAATCCTCCAAGTATACCGGAAACAAGTTGGGGAACTCCTGGAAAAGCTCGACTACTTCACCCTCGAAAAGAAGAGTGAGGCCCAGCGCGTTTTCCGACAGATGGCCGGAATGTACTTTGTCGTGCCCGCGTTAATGGGGAAGTACGGTTACAATAAAACCGTGAAGAAGTTCGGGGAGTTACTGAGCGACCCCAAGAATCTTAAACTCAGCTGGAGTGATATAACACAGAAGCTCTCCCAAGAACTCGGGCATGAAGTTGGTAAATGGGAACTGAGGAAGATGCTCCAGGAGTTTTCAGTTAACGTGCCCATCTGGTTCGTTCTCAAGGATGGAAACCTTCGGCACGCTCTCCACAACACGTTCAAGGGTTATCCAGTGATTGTAACATGGGACAAGAACAAAGCTGAGATGCTTTGGGACCATGGTGTGGATGAAGTAATTGGCAAGGACCTTGATGACGTGGAGGACATCCTATGAATTACAGTCCAAACTGTAACTCCCCTCAGGAATACCCCCTCACCGACCTCCTCATCACAGGCACGGAGATAAACTACCTCTTCATCTGCCCAACCAAGCTCTGGTACTTCGCGAGGGGCATCACGATGGAGCAGGAGAGCGATTGGGTCGATTTGGGCCGGTTTCTCCACGAACAACGCTACGCCAACGAGGAAAAGGAAGTTCTCGTCGGGAGCATAAAGATTGACTTCATTCGGCGGGGCGATACCATAGAGGTCCACGAGGTAAAGCTCGGCAAAAGCATGGAGAAGGCCCACGAGATGCAGGCGCTCTACTACCTTTACTACCTCAAGAAGCTCGGCATAAAGGCAAAGGCCGTCCTTCACTACCCGAAGCTCAACGAGACGAAAGAGATAGTCCTCGACGGCAAGGAAGATGAAATCGAGGGGGCGATAAAAGGGGTCGAGCGAGTTAAGTCCCTCCCTGCTCCACCGAGGCCGGTTAAATCAAAGAAATGCCTCAAATGCGCCTACTACGAACTCTGCTGGGTCTGAGGTGGTCGCATGAGAAAGCGCTCCCTGACCCTGCTTTCAGACGGAACGCTTTTCCGGCGGGAGAACACGCTCTACTTCGAGAATGAACGCGGCAGGAAGCCCCTCGCCGTCGAGGGCATCTACGACCTCTATATTTATGGCCATGTGACAATAACCTCTCAGGCCCTCCACTACCTGGCCCAGAAGGGCATAACGGTTCACTTCTTCAACCACTACGGGCACTACGACGGGAGCTTTTACCCGAGAGAAAGCCTGAACTCCGGGGACTTGGTCATCAGGCAGGCGGAGCACTACCTTGACGGGGAAAAGCGCCTCAAACTGGCGAGGCTCTTCGTTAGGGGAAGCGCGCTCAACATGGAGCGGAACCTGAGGCGCTGGAAAGTTAATGATGGCTTCTCTGAGGAGCTGAGGGAACTCCTGGAGGAACTTGAGGGGGCGGAGAAAATAACGGAAGTGATGAACGTCGAGGCGAGGATTCGCGAGGCCTACTATTCGAGATGGGACGACCACCTTCCCGAAGGCTTCAAAATAGTTAAGCGCACGCGCAGGCCGCCGGGGAACGAGATGAACGCGCTTATAAGCTTCCTCAACTCAAGGCTCTACGCGACGATAGTCAGCGAGCTCTACAACACCCAGCTTGTCCCTACCGTCAGCTACCTCCACGAGCCCGGGGAGAGGCGCTTTTCCCTTGCCCTCGACCTGAGCGAGATTTTCAAGCCGATAATAGCGGACAGGCTCGCGACGAGGCTGATAACGAAGAAAATCCTCTCGAAGGAGCACTTCCGGGAGGAGCTCAACGGCGTTCTCCTGACGAAGGAGGGAATGAAGAAGGTCCTTTCCGAGTACGAGAAGGAGCTGACGAAGAGCATTAAACACCCCGAGCTGAAGAGGAACGTTACGAAGAAACGGTTAATTCGTCTCGAGGCTTACAAGCTCATCAAGCACCTCGTTGGGGTTAAGGAGTACGAGCCGCTGGTGGCGTGGTTCTGAGGTGGTCTGAGTGAACCTTCCCGAGGAAATCGAATCCTTCAACGAGAGGATTAGGAACGCCATAGACGGCAACCACAGGCCCGAGAGGAGGATATGGGTAACCTCTCTGAGCTACTGCCTCAGGAAGACCGCCCTTGACATATACCTCAATGCGTACAGTCCCTCGCGTAGCTGGGAAGCCAGGATAGGCTCCGCCCTGCACGGCTGGCTGGCGGAGGTCGTCGGGAGTGCGGAGTTCGAGGTGCCGGTTGAGTACGAACTGAAGGAGGGCTGGAAGCTCTTTGGACGGGTTGATGCCGTTAAAGGCCCATATGTCCTCGAGTTCAAGTTCAAGGGGTTTGAGGGCAACGGTGAAGGAATCCCGCGAAAAAATCAGGACCTTGAGCACGCGGAGCCATCGCGGGAGTGGGTCGAGCAGATTAACGCCTACATGGGAATGCTCGGGAGGGCGAAGGGGTACATCTACATCTTCGATAGGAACGGGCTTGACTTCCGAGTATTCCCCGTCGAGTTCGATGAGAGCCTTTTCAAAAGGTTTCTGAGGAGGGCCGAGAGGGTTATCGAAGCCGTTGAGGAGCTGGAAAGCGGGAAGTTTCCGCGCTGGATATCGACGGTTGGAAGAAAGGACTGGGTGTGCAACCGCTGTCCATACAGGCCGATTTGCGCCGAGATTGACAGGGAGGAGCTAAAGGTCAAATGATGTCCTCCAGCGGGTTCTTCTCCGTTCCGAGAACGTCGCGCAGTGGCTGGGAGCGGAGACGGTAGATTACCACCGAATCCTCGCTCTCGTCTATTATCTCCTTCAGCCCGGCCTTGATGCGCTCGTATTCCGCCCTCGTGACCTCGCCCTCGAAGACGCTGTTCTGGACCCAGTGGAGGTGCTGGCGGAGGAACTTCTTCACGTGGTTGACGCGCTTGACGTTCACGTCGTAGACCACGATAATGTACATAGAGCATCCCGAGCATTTTTGTGCTTCCAGGATTTAACGTTTGCGGCGTATCACGTTCAAAGGGCTCCGTTTCTGGAAACGAGCCTCAGAAAGACCAAAAACTTTAAGTGATCCCCTATCGTTCCCCCGGAAATCGGTTTTAAGACCCTTTGATTTGTAACTTTTTGTTACAATCAACGCAAAAAGATGTGACGAAATATTTTCGGAAAATTAAACGGAGGGCAGTACGCTCCCGAGCAAGTTCCCTCCCTGAAGAAATGCGTTCTTTTTGGGTCCAGACTATGGATACGGCCCTTTTAAAGAAACAGGCTCCATTTAACCATCAGGACCAGTTCAAGGATTCCGGCGCTCACCTGATCAGGTTTCGATGAAAGCGTTTCCGGAGTATCAGACGGTCAAAGTGACTTCAATTACAACCCGGAGAGACGTTCTTTTTCACCGGTTTTCAGAAAGGCTTAAATATCGGGGCGTTCTTATTTCTTCGTTGGGCGAAAGGGCGAATTTCGCGCCCTGTTGCAATAAGACTCGAGGAGAATTGAAAGAGTTGGAACATCGCTGTCATTTGTCCTCGCGCAGGTTGTTGCAATAAGACTCGAGGAGAATTGAAAGAAGAAGTACCGCGACGATCCAAAATACGAAATCAGGCGTTGCAATAAGACTCGAGGAGAATTGAAAGCACGAAAAAGACCGACGAAGAGGGCAACAAAATCCCGGTGGGTTGCAATAAGACTCGAGGAGAATTGAAAGTCATGACTGAGCTCAACATTACTGACGTTGCGACGCTCCCAGTTGCAATAAGACTCGAGGAGAATTGAAAGTCAAAATCATCGAAAAACTCGAACACGGCCGAACCGGTTGCAATAAGACTCGAGGAGAATTGAAAGGAAGAGGGCCGACAAGGCATGGAACGCGGGGGATCAAGTTGCAATAAGACTCGAGGAGAATTGAAAGTGAGCGCGGCCAGCACCCTCTCCCTCGCCTTCACCTCCAGTTGCAATAAGACTCGAGGAGAATTGAAAGAGCGTCCCGATGAGGCCACCATTGTTCGCGAGATCTGTTGCAATAAGACTCGAGGAGAATTGAAAGGACGGGGACAGTGTCACTTATGAGTACAAGTTCGAGGACGTTGCAATAAGACTCGAGGAGAATTGAAAGCGTTTCATTACTGTCCGGATTGTCCCCCGCCAATGCGGTTGCAATAAGACTCGAGGAGAATTGAAAGAAACATCACGTGGGTGGATGTGCCGGATGAAGAGGGTGTTGCAATAAGACTCGAGGAGAATTGAAAGAGGCTGACTTTAGGTGGAAGCTGACGTTGAACGTGGAGTTGCAATAAGACTCGAGGAGAATTGAAAGTATTGGGTCGAGGAATGGGACGCCGAGAATAAGAAGGTTGCAATAAGACTCGAGGAGAATTGAAAGATTCCGGTGGAAGTAAATACGCTCCAGCCGGAACCCCGTTGCAATAAGACTCGAGGAGAATTGAAAGTTGGTTATATAACCTCCACAACCGCTCCTCGATATATGTTGCAATAAGACTCGAGGAGAATTGAAAGTTACAGTCAAACAACGGCAAGCGACACCTATGCAATCGGTTGCAATAAGACTCTAGGAGAATTGAAAGAGAGAAGACTTCAGAGATTTGGAGTTCCAATATAGAGTTGCAATAAGACTCTAGGAGAATTGAAAGGAAACGCCGAGAATAAGCTTTAAAGCGATATTGGAGGTTGCAATAAGACTCTAGGAGAATTGAAAGAACCCTCTCAGGCCATCTTTTAGATAAGATCGCGGTCGCAAAACCCCGGCAGATCTCAACTTTCCGCCTACCTATTTGGAATATTTCTCCAGGGACGGGCTTTTATCCAAAATCATGGGGGGAATTTATCCTTATAAAAATTCATTTATATCCTGTGATATTTCCCAAAGTTTCAATGCACGTTAAATTTTCGGTTCAATATAACACAATGGGGCAGAAAAAATTTTTAACAGTAACTTTCGAGAACAGGACGTAATGAACCGGAGGTGAACACTGTGGGGCAGAAAAGGAGAACAACTTGGCAGATTGCAATTCTGATTGGGGTTCTGGTGCTGGTTAGCACGGTTCCGACGGGACACCCGGTCGGGGCTTCAGGCACCTCCATCCAGGGGTACGTGGATGCCCTCAAAAGCGCGTTCCGCGAGCTCACCGGCAGGGATCTCCAGGGCACCGTCGAGGTAACTCCAGGCTCTGGGTTTGAAATCGATCCCAACGCCAAAGTCGTGAAGGTTGGGGCCGACGAGTTCACGAAGTCATACCACGGCATCATCGGGGGCAAGGGCTTCTACTTGGTCGCCTACGGGCTGGTCAACCTCTCCATCCCCAACCTGCCCGGAAACGGCGCGGATCCCCTGTGGCACTTCAACCTCACGCTGAAGAAGGGAGAATTCAAAACCGAACTCGCTACGGAGGTCGTGACCTACTGGCTCCTCGAAAAGGTGGGAAGCTACAACGGCGTCAACCTGAAGAAGGTGGCAGAGTACAGAAAGCAGGAGATAGTAAACGAGTACGAAAAGATCGGGAAGGCAAAGCAGGTGGAGTGGCTCTTCAAGTACCTCAACGACAAGACGATCAAGGACGTCATCACCAGTGTATACCAGTGGGACTACCCGGACGTTTACGGCTGGACGTGCAAGAGCTCTCTCCTGTACAGGGAGATCAAGAAGACCTATCCCTATGTCAAACCGCCGGTCCCGCTCTCAAGCCCGAAGAAGATAGACCACGACTCCTGCCTGATAAACGTCCTGCCGATCTACCACCTTGGAATAAAGCTCGGCAGCGAAAAGCTCTCCTACACGGTAATCCTCTTCAACCACACCTCGCGGGAGTACATAATCGGAATAAACAGGACCTCCTCGGGCTACACAGTTGGCCTCTGGATAAAGTACCTCAACATGACGACACTGGAGGTAAAGCCCCTCTGGTTTGACTCGGCTGAGAAGCTCACCCTGACTTTCATCGACGGCTACAACCTCACCATCAGCTCCGCTGACGTCGGGAAGACCTTCACAACTCCCCTCGCCGGTGGATTCTGGGAGCTTGAGTACATGGACATCTATGTCCACTACTACAAGTGGGGAAGTGATCAGAGAGTCAAACCCGGGCTCAGGTGGTATTATCACAAGGGCTACGTCGTCATAGATGAGTACCTCGCTGGATTCTTCGGTGACTTCAAGGTCGCCTCGCTGACCGTCTGGGCCTGGGGCGACGGAATGTTCAAAATCGAAATGACCTACCTTGAAAGTAGCGATTACAGGCAGGAGATCGACTACGGAAACGCCATCCTCAACCTGACGACCGAAGACATCGGGAAGGCATTCCTTCTGGACAGGGAGACTGGACTCGTGGTAGGGCTCCACGGCAAAGTACTTCCGGGATGGAGCCTCGTGGGGGATGCAAAAATCGACCCGGAGAAGGGAGTTATAATCCTTACCCCCGACGAGGGAGGAAAAAGAGGTGCGGCCTGGTTCGATAAGCCAGTTGACCTCTCCCGGCCCTTCACGGCAACCATAATATTCTACGCTGGACACAAAGGAGGAGCTGACGGAATCGCGGTCGGCTTCCAGGCCAGGGGACTTGACGCCCTTGGCGGGGGCGGGGGCGACTGCGGTTTCAAGGGCATCACCCCTGCCGTTGGATTCAAGCTCTGGGAGTACAAGGAGAAGATAACCTTCGTGGACGATGGAAACGAGGAAGACGTTACCGGGGGAGTTTCCTTCGCCGACGGAAAGGAGCACGTGCTCAAGCTTTCATGGAACCCGGCAACGAAGAGCCTCACCCTTGAGGTCGATGGCCACGTCTACGCCAGCAGAACCATCGATCTGAACGCAAAGTTCGGGTCCTCAAAGGTGTACTTTGGAGTCACTGCGGCAACGGGGGCAGGATGGAACCTCCACTACTTCGTGCCGGCCGATGGGTTCATGCTCGCCGCCGTGTCTGAAAAGGCAAAGACAATGCTCTCCTCATTGAGGAAACTCGGGCTGGATACCACGGAGCTCGCCCCGATAGTCAGCGACTTGGACACCGCCCTAAAGGGAGGAAACTACCGGAAGGTGCTCCAGGATTACTACACCTTCAGGATGAGGCTGATCAGAAAAACCGTTCCAGAGATAAAGGAGAACCTTAAGGAGACCCTCATAGCCCAGCAGATGAACATCTCCTCGATAGCACTTGATGCGCTGGTACAGGCCATTAGGAAGGCCGCGTTTGAGGGGGACGTGGTCTCAGCACTTAACTACTCCGAATCCGCCCGCAACCTTGCGCTC
Source organism: Thermococcus sp. AM4 (assembly GCF_000151205.2). Lineage (NCBI taxonomy): Archaea > Methanobacteriati > Methanobacteriota > Thermococci > Thermococcales > Thermococcaceae > Thermococcus > Thermococcus sp. AM4. The sequence goes on along the minus strand of NC_016051.1, from coordinate 461,994 downwards.
AATATGAGCGAGCAGAAGATCGCGGAGATGATTAAAGAGATCAACGAGCTCAAGGAGCAGCTGAGGGAACACGGGGTCTCGGTGTCTTCAATAGACGAGGAGGTAAGCTCAATAGAGGAGCTCAGAAAAGAGGGCAGGTACGTGGAGGCGTGCCGCGTTGCCGCATCGCTCGAAACAAAACTGAGGGAAGCACTCAACATGACCCTCATGGTGGAGGAGAGAATAAAGGGCCTCCAGAGCCTCTACAAAGCCTCAAAAATGGGGGAGATCAGCGAGGATGAGTTCAACGCCGGAATAGCCCGGGCCAAAGAGCTCATGAGGGAGTGGAAGTTCAGCGAGGCCATGAGGGTCCTCTCGGATCTGGAGAAGAAGATAATGCCCTGGCAGCTCGTTGGCGATGCGTACTTTGACAACTCCACAGGTGCAATAGTCCTCACACCGGATCAGAGCCACAAGAGGGGAGCCGCCTGGTTCAAATATCCCGTGAACCTCTCTAAGCCATTCAAGGCGATCTTGATGTTCTACGCTGGAAGGCAGAACGGAGGCGATGGAATCGCAGTTGGCTTCCAGTCCATAGGTCCCAACGCCATCGGAGGAGAGGGCAGCGATTGCGGTTTCAACGGCATAGGCAGGGCCGTTGGCTTCAAGCTCTGGGAGTGGGGCAGAGGAATTTACCTCGTTACCCCGAGAGGAGAAAGGAAGCTCGCTGACGTCAGCTTCGCGGACGGAAAGGAGCACAAAATGACCCTCTACTGGGATCCAAAGACCAAGACCCTGACCCTCGAAGTTGACGGCAGGAACTACACCCAGGTGAACGTGGACATTCCGGCATTACTCGGCTCCGAAACGGCCTACTTCGGCGTCACCGCCGGCAACGGGGGTGACCACAACCTCCACTACTTCGTACCGCTCGCCCTGTACGTTCCTGGGGAAATGAAGGCGAAACTCAAGATAACAGGAACCCCTGAGGGAGCCGAGGTCTACGTCAACGGAACGCTCAAGGGCAAAATCCCGGTCGAACTCACCCTCAAGCCCGGCAAATACTCAATAACCATCAGAAAGGATGGCTATAAGGGGAAGAGCCTGACCATCACATTGAAACCCGGGGAGAGCAGGGAACTCAGTGTATCCCTTGAGAAGGTTCAGACCTCAACGACTTCCGTCGTCAGAACAACGACCTCCTCCACCGCGCACAGGGAGCACTCGAGGACCTCAACGACCACAACCACCTCCAAGACCGGGGAAACGAGCTCGACCACAGAAAACACCGGTACTAGCAGCAGCTCAAAGGGTGGCGGCGGCATCTGCGGGCCTGCTGGGCTCGTACTGCTCGCACTGCTGCCCGTACTCGCGAGGAAGAGGAGGCGCTGAGCCCCTCCTCAACTTTTTTTCACTTCCGCCCCATTTTTCAACAATTACATAAAGACATTAACATGCAATTATGCAGTTAAATAGACTCCGCCATCTCCATGACTCTGTCAAAGACGGCCCTGTGGTTGCCAAAGGCCTCGAACATCCTGCTGGAATAGTTCTCCGAGGCGGTCTGGAGGAAATCCCAGAGGTTGCGGTTTATCTCATCGCTCACGGGGACGTGAAGGGGCATCGGCTCGTAGTAATCGAGTCCCTTTATGAGGGCCGTTGAGAAGTACCAGAGTGTTTTCCTCACCTTCCTCCCGCTTATCTTTGAGAAGCTCGCCTCCATACAGTTGAAAGCGGCGTGAAGAACGATTATCAGATCTATCTTAACCCCTGCCTCGAGGAGCTCCAAGCGCTCCTCGCTGGATGAGAGATCCTTGATCCTGTACCCGCTCCGGGTTTTTGTGTCGTAGGGGGCTTTGATGCCGTAAACGCCCTCCACTCTGGGATCGTAGACCAGAACATCGGTGCCCCCGACTATGTACAGGGCTTTTCCTCTGACTTCAACGACGGTGTTTTCGGTGCTCAGAACAGGAAAACCGCCGGCCAGCGCCAGTACCGACATCGTGCTCTTTCCGGTGTGTGGGTAGCCAACGAAGAGAACCGCCCGTCCCGAAGGGGAGACAACGCCCACCGAGTCGGTGACGAAGATCCGGCCCTCCTTCGCTCCGGCCCTCGCCGCGGCCTGCAGTGTGAAGAAAACCGGGGCCTCGTTTCCGTACGCCGAAGGGACCGCGGACTCGATCTTGTACTCGTCCCGCCCGAGATGATCGTATACCGCGCTGAAGACCCTGAAGCGCTCCCCCTTAAAGCGCTCTATTAGGACGCGCTCCCTCCCGTCCTTTTCCCTGACGTCCGGGAGATACCGCCGCGCAAAGAGGCTCCTCAGTCCCTCGGTAAAGCCGTCATCGAGTTCGCCCGTTATCGAGAATGGAACCCCTCCGATCTCCAGACCCATCTCCATCCCAGAACTGGTGCACCGGATGGGTTAATAACTTTATCGAAACGTGAAAAGGAGAAAAGAAGTCACTCAAGGGCGGAGAGAAGCTTCTCAAGGAACATCTTCTCCGGATAGGCGCCTTCAAACTGGACCTTGTCCTCGCCGTCCACCTGGATGACTATCTTCGGAACCGCCATGACGCTGTACTGGTCAGCCCACTCGGGATACTCAATCGCCTCGACCATGTCGCCGAGTATCTTGCCCTTTCCTGCCTTGGTGTTCTCGATGGCGAACTTGTGGGCCATCCTAACCGCGAGCGGGCAGTAGGGGCAGGTCGGGGTTACGAAGACGAGTATCCTGACGTCCCTGTCGATCGTTGAAAGGGCCTCCTTGCTGTCCGGCATGAGGTCCGTGCTCATATTGCTGACGTCGACTATGTCCTCGAGGAAAGCGCTGAACTCGTGACCGGCCGGAAGGCCGAAGAACCTAACGCCGACGTCCTTTCCGTCGTGGGTTATCGTGACGGCCGGAGCGCGGTCGATCCTGTACTGCTCGGCCACCTTTCTGCCCTCCTCCGTGTCGAAGTCATAGAACTCGTAGCTCAGCTTGTCGCTCAGCTCGCTCAGCTCCTGAACGAGCTGCTTGAGCTGGTCGCAGTACTGGCAGTGGTCTTTTCCGGTGAAACCGATGATCTTAACGGGGTTCGTCATCTTGGAGAAGAACTCCTCCTTGATAACCTTCTTGTCGGCGTCGCTAATCAGTCCCATCCATCACACCTCCATCTAAAGGTTTATAATCCTCGCGAACCATTTCTTTTGGGTGAAAATCCCAGGTTTGCAACCTTAGGTTGAATGATCACTATATAAGCTTTACGTCACAGGTTTGGGTGGTGTTGGGCATGCCTGAGAAAGAGCCGGACCTGTTTTACATCCTCGGGAACAAGGTGAGGCGCGATTTACTCAGCCACCTCACCTGCACCGAGTGCTACTTCAGCTTTCTGAGCAGCAAGGTCAGCGTTTCCTCCACTGCCGTTGCAAAGCACCTTAAAATAATGGAGCGCGAGGGCATTCTCAAATCCTACGAGCGTGAGGGCCCCTTCATCGGCCCCGCGAGGAAGTACTACGACATAAACATCGCCAAGACGTACGTCGTCACTATAACCCCCAACATCTTCTGGTACCGCGGGCTCGACCTGAGCGAGGAGCCGGAAGTCTCGATAGAGCTTCCAGAAGAGCCCAAAAACCTCGACGAAATGATTCTAACCTTCAGAAACCTGAGCAAAAAGCTCGAAGAAATTCTCAGGGAGTTACAGGCGGTTGAAGGTAGAAGAGACAGGCTCATGGCGATGATTAAGGAGACCTACCTCAAGGAAATCGGCGACATGACCCAGCTGGCGATCCTCCACTACGTCCTCCTCAACGGCTCTGCCACCGTTGACGAACTCAGCGACAGGCTCAACCTCAAGGAGAGGGAAGTGCTTCAGAAGGCGAGCGAGCTGGACAAGTTCGTTCCGTTAAGAATAAAAGACGGCGTTATAACGATAGACGACGAAAGGCTGAAGGCAAAGCTCGGCGGTGAAAACGATGCCGGAGAAGATTAAAATCGTCGTTAACGAAGACCGTTGCTACCTCTGCGGTGGCTGTGCCGGGGTCTGCCCGACTCTGGCGATAGAGGTGCACTCAAGCGGCTGGGAGTTTATTCAGGACAAGTGCATAAGCTGCAGGATATGCGTCAACGCCTGCCCAGTTGGAGCACTGAGCGCCGAGCCCCTGGAGGTGAAAGCATGAGCTGGAAGTACAACGTCGTCGTCGTTGGGGCGGGAATAGCAGGGCCTATCATCGCCAGAAACGTCGCAAAGGCCGGTTACTCCGTCCTCATGATTGATAAGAAGTGGGCGATAGGCACCCCCAAGCAGTGCGCCGAGGGCATAAGCATAAAGGTCTTTGAGAAATACGACATCCCCTATGATAAGCGCTTCATCAACCGCGAGATTTACGGAGCGAAACTCTACTCCCCGAGCGGTTACGAGCTCGAACTCCGCTACAAGGACGTTAGCGGTGTTATCCTCGAGAGGAAGGTCTTCGACAAGATGCTCGCTTACTACGCCGCTAAGGCTGGAGCAGACGTCCTCGCGAGGACGGAAGCCCTGGACGTCATAAGGAAGGACGGAAAGGTCGCTGGAATCAAGGCCAAGCACGAGGACGAGCCGATTGAGATTTACGCCGACGTTATCGTCGCGGCTGATGGCGTCGAGAGCACGATAGCGAGGAAAGCGGGAATAAACACCTACGCCCCGCCACACGAGTTCGATTCATCCTACGAATACGAGATGCTCATAGAAGGCTACGACCCCGACCTCATACACCTCTGGTTCGGCAACGAGATAGCCCCGAGAGGTTACGTCTGGGTCTTCCCGAAGGACGAGGACAGAGCCAACGTGGGAATTGGAATCAACTCGGACAATCCAAAGACCGCCAAGTACTACCTCGACAAGTGGCTGAAGGAGAACAACATACCTGCCAAGAAGCTCCTCGAGGTGAACGTTGGAGTCGTTCCCGTTGGAGGCTTCGTCAAGGAGCTCGTCAAGGACAACGTTCTCGTCGTTGGCGACGCAGCTCGTCAGGTAAACCCGATGCACGGCGGCGGAATGGCGGAAGCGATGGAAGCGGGAACGATAGCGAGCAAGTGGATTGTTAAGGCTCTCGAAGAGGATAACCTCTCGCTCCTCCAGAACTATACCAAAGAGTGGTGGGAGACCGACGGAAAGAGGCTTGAGAAGGTTCTGAAGGTTAGAAAGGTAACGGAGAAGCTCACAGATGAAGACCTCGACCTCTTCATACAGGTTCTCAGCGGGGCAGACGCGGAGAAGATAGCAGGCGGAGACTACGTGGAGGTCATAAAGGCCCTCCTCAAGCACCCGAAGGTTCTCCTCAACCCGAGGAGGATAAAGCTCCTCAAAAGCCTTCTCTGAGCCTGAACCCCTTTCCCTTCTTCCTTGAAAATACCACTATCTCCCTTGCACTCCCAACGCTCAGGCTTCCCCAGGGGGAGTGAAGACCCTTTGAGTTCTCGATGAGGTAGTAGAGCTCAACATCCCCGGAAACCGTTTTTCTGAAGGAGGAAACGTCCGGCAGTTCCGTTATCGCCTCGCAGGTTCCGTCGGAGCACCGAAGGGGTTTCTCATCAAGCCCCAACCCGAGCTCAAGGGCCAAAAGCCTCGCGGTCTCATCTATTGGGGCGGGGTAAAGCGTGTAAAGTCTTCTAACCGCCTTCAACAGAACCGGAAAGCGCCTATCGCCCTCGTCTATCCCGTAGCCGATGCTCCGGAGCGGGTCCCTAACAGGTTTTCCGTGGAGGGCGTTCCTGAGCTGAACCACGCGGTTGGCCCAGACCATCGTCGGCTTCGGCTCTCCAAGGAGCGAGAAGCGCCTGTCGAGGGAAAAACCCCTCTCCGGATTCACATCCCGGAGGGGAGAAAGCCACAGGTCAAGTTCCGGCTCGCTTATGAAGAGGTGGCCCGCCTTGAGAACCTCCAACCCCTCAAGGAAGAGACGGTAAGAACTCTCAACGACTTCGTCCCGCCCGATGGAGAAGGCGTAGAGGCTCGCGTCCGCCAGACCGAGGACGAAGGTTGACTGGATGTCAAGGAGGCTCGCCACCGTTACCTCGTTCAGCCTGACCTCGTCGCGGAGCCTTTCAAGGAACTCGCGGGCGTTGGCCAGCAGGACTTTTGCAGTTCTTTCCCACTCGTCCATGATGGGAATTCATCATAAGTAAAGATAAGGCTATCGCTTCCAGTCCTTGCAGTTCATGTCGAGGCAAATCTCGTACTCCCTGCCCTTCTCGCGAATCTTGACCACTGGAGCGCCGTTGCAACAGGTTTTGTTGGTGGGAATCACTTCACCGCGCTGGAGTATTGGATAGGTGACGTTACACTTGGGCCAGTTGGAGCAACCGACGAAGCGCTTGCCGGTTTTCCTATTGTATTTGAGAACCAAGTCGCCGCCGCACTTGGGGCACTTTCCGAGGACGAGCCTCTGCCTCTCAGGGGACTTGGCCTTCTTCGGCTCTTCCGTCCCGGATTTCGCGGAAGCTCTGGAAGTCCCGGACTGGGACTTTGATTTCTCCACCCGAACCGAGTCCTTCGAGGTTGTAACTCCAGTTCCGGTTGTCTCAAGGAGCATTTTTCCGATGTCGAGCTCCTTCTCCTTGAAGACCTTTAGGATTTTAATCAGCTGGTCCTTGCTCTCCTCGATTATTTCGTCCTTCTTTGCCTTCCCCGCCATTATCTCCTCCATCTTCTCCTCGAAGGCCCTCGTGAGTTCAACGCTGACTATGTCGGGAACGTTCTTCTCAAGGGCCTCCACGACGCGCATGCCGAGGGGTGTAACCTTTATCTTCTTCTTGCCCTCGATGTAGCCCCTGCTGTAAAGCGTTTCAAGGATTTGCGCGCGCGTTGCCTTCGTTCCGATGCCCAAATCTTCCATCTTCTTGATTACAGCGGCGGGAGAATAGCGAGCGGGGGGCTTGGTTTTCTTCTTCTCGCGCTTAATCTGGACGACCTTGACGGGTTCACCTTCCCTGAACTGGGGAAGGATTACCTCGTCGAACTTGACGTATTTCCCGTAGACCTTCAGCCAGCCCTCCTTGAGGGTTCTCGCACCGCTCAGGATGAAGCGGTGGCCGTTGGAGTTTATGATTACCTTCACGCTCTCCCTCACCGCCGGCTCCATGAAGAGCGCCAGGAAGCGCCTCACGACGAGGTCGTAGATGTTCTTCTCGTCCTTACTCAGCTCGCCGGGCTTTGGAAGCTCACCGGTGGGATAGATTGCCGGGTGGGCGGGGTCTTCCTTCTTGCCCTCAACGGGCTTGAGGTTGCCCTTGCCCAGAAGCTCGTGGGCGAAGGGCTTGTACTCGGGCAACTTCGCGAGGTTCTGCAGTATCGAGCGGAAGTTGAGGTTCTTGGGGAGCTTCTGCGAGCTTGTTCTGGGGTAGCTCGTGTAACCCTTCTCATACAAGCGCTGTGCAATCTCCAGGGTCTTCTTCGGGCTGTAGCCAAAGGCAGAATAAGCCTCCCTCTGGAGCGTTCCGAGGTCGAAGGGCACCGGCGGATTCCTCTTCTGCTGCTTCACCTCAACTTTCTCCACGAAGGCCGGCCCCTTCTTGGCCTCCTGGACGATTCTCTTCGCCTCCTCCTCGTCCCATATCTTGTCCTTCTCGTAGGTCGCCGTGTACTGCTTGCCCTCTTTTTCAAGAATCATCTTGATGACCCAGTACGGTTTCGGCTTGAAGCTCTGGATTTCCTTTTCCCGCTCGACGAGGAACTTAAGGGTGGGCCCCTGAACCCTTCCGGTGGAGAGAACCATCCACTTCCCGCTGGCGCGCTTTATGGCCGATGTTAAAGCCCTCGAGAGGTTCACGCCCCAGTACCAGTCGAGGACATGGCGTGCTATTCCAGCATCTGCCATTCCGAAGTTTATCGTCGGCTCAAGGTTGTACCAAGCTTTGAGAAGGTCCTTCTTCGTCAACGCCGAGAACTTCATGCGCTTGGCCTTCGAAGGGTCAACGCCGCAGGCGTATTTCAGAGCCGTGTAGCCGATAACCTCGCCCTCCGTGTCGTAGTCGCAGGCGACTATGAACTCATCGGCTTTCTTTGCAAGGGTAGCTAAGGCCTTGATGTAGTCTTTCGCGTAGCCCTTGCCCTTCTCGGCGACGTAGACAGGTACCCATTCGATGTCAAAGACGGGATAACCGTAGGTTTTGGTCTTCGGAGCGAGGGAGAAGAGATGGCCAACAGCTGGAGCGACTATCACCTTCTTGCCGTCGCGGGTGAACTCGTAGTAGCTCACCTTCCCTATCGTCTTCCGGACGGGCTTTCCCTCGGCCAATGCGTAGGCTATCTTTCTCGCGACGTTGGGCTTCTCGGCTATGATGAGCGTGACCATGGTCCATCCTGAGAGGGTGGGAGATGGTGTATAAAAATCCTACTGAGCTTCTGGATCGCTAACACTCACAGTGCCCGTGAATAGGAGCGGTAACTGTGCCCCCGGGGAGCGAAGGGGACTCACGGCTCGCCGGGCGCTCATCCCCCGCGGTTTCCCGGGGGCAGTGAAGTGTACTCTCATTCGCTTAAATCCCTTTCCGCCGGCAAAAGTTTAATAACCGTTTGGGGTTTCTCACTACATGCGAGCCGGGGCCAAGAGGGAGCTGACCTACGTGGGAGCAACCTACATAGGGAACTTCATGGACAGGGAGCTCATATTCGATATTTTCGATCGCGTTAACCGTTATCTGATCCGGAGCAATCTTCCCGTCAGGTTTCTTTACCTCGGGAAACTCGAGGTCGGTCCAGGTTACCTCATCAACATCCCCGTGGGGGACACCCACGTCAAGGGCTATCCCCTGGAAGCAGTAATCGAGGCCCTCTACGCCCGTCTCCTCCAGGAACTCAACAAGGATGAAGGATTTCCCATGAGGCGCATCTTTGGCCTCACAACATTTCCCCTCGTTTCGAGAAACAGGTACTTCCACATGTACGATAAGTTCCTCGGTTTTCAGCAGGAGATACTGGGCATGAAGATAATGGTACTCTCCATGAAACCGTTTGAGTCGAGCAACCGCGAACTGATGGCCGAGCGGATATTCAAAGGCGTCCTCCACGAGCTGGGCCACAGCTTTGATCTCGACCACTGCCCCGGTGAGTGCGTAATGAACCCTCCGACAACGCTGCGCGAATGGGACGAGAGGCCACCCGCCTACTGCCCCTCCTGCATGAGAAAACTCCAGGGGGCGGTCTCCGCTGAGGTAGTGTTCAAAAGGGAAAGGGGTCGGTAACGGCAGGGCTCTTCATCGGCGGAGCCTCGTGTAGCGAAATTCTCGTCATTCCCCTCTTCTTCACTTAAGCCGCTGGTATGCGGCGTAAAACCTCTGGACGACGGTTATCCACGCGAGTATTCCGACGATGTAGACGCCGTATTTGACGTATTCCGTCCCGAGGAACGAGAAAACCATCAGGATTATCAGCCTCTCGGCCCTTTCGGCAATGCCCACCGCGAGCTTTCCGGAGCCAGCTAACTCGGCCCTGCAGCGCTCGTAGCTGACAAGATAGCTCCCCATGAACGTCAGGAAGGCAGCGCGCCAGTCGACGAGACTTCCGAGCGCGATTCCAAAGAGCACCGCGCCGTCGCTTATCCTGTCGAAGGTCGAGTCGAGGAATGCCCCGAAGCGACTCGTCTTTCCGGTCAGCCTCGCCAGCGTTCCGTCGAGGGCATCGACGAGCGAGCCTATGAGGAGCGTTAGAGCGGCCAGCCTCGGCTCGCGGAGGTAGTAGAGGTAAGCCGCGAGGAGGCTCATGAGGAGACCTATCACCGTTATCGCGTTCGGCGTCAGTCCGGCCTTTGCGAGGGGTTTAACTATCGCCTCAAGGTAACCCCTGACGTTCTCTCGATACCTGTTGAGGACCATTTTCTTCACCCGTCGAGCTGGATTACCCTCTTCCCCCTCTCCTGCGGGATGATTTTGAGCTTCGCGTTCTGGAACTCCTTCCTCAGACCTTCGCCGTCGAGGAGCCTGTCGAGGAAAACCGCCAGAGCGGCCACCTCGCTGTGGGGCTGGTTGCCAACTGCCACGTTGTAGTGGGCCAGCTCGTAAACGTCTCTCGGAACCTTCTCGGCGCCGACGACGATGAGGAAGTCCTTTCCGGCCTTCAGCTCCTCCTTCAGCTTCGGCATCGCGTCGTCTATATGGATTCCGTACATCGTCAGGTGGACTACGACACCTTTCTCGCGCCACTCCCTCAGGATTTTCTTCCAGCTGGGGTCAAAGGTTATCTCGAACGGCCCGCCCCAGCGCCTCACGATGTCCTCGACGCTCTCCTTAACGTGCTCATCCTCTTCAGCCGCAATGATTATTTTATCGGCCCCGAGGGCCCTCGCCGTCAACGCCACGTGAGTGGTTATTCTCTTGTCCCTTTCCGGCCTGTGACCGAGTCTAAGCACCGCTATCATTCCAACCCCCGCAACCTCTTAAAGGGTTGCCAATAAATCCTTTCCGGTGGTGTGAATGATAACGCTGACGACGGACTTCGGGCTTAAGGGGCCCTACGTCGGTGAGATGAAAGTAGCGATGCTCCGCGTCAACCCGAACGCGAAGCTCGTTGACGTCACCCACGCGGTGACGAGGCACTCCATAATCGAGGGCTCCTTCGTCATGGAGCAGGTCGTTAAGTACTCCCCTGAAGGAACGGTTCACGTCGGCGTCATAGACCCCGGCGTCGGGACCGAGAGGAGGGCGGTAATCATCGAGGGCGACCAGTGGCTCGTCGTCCCCGACAACGGGCTGGCGACGCTTCCGCTCAAGCACATAAATCCAAAGCGCGCCTGGGAGATAGACTTTGACCGGATTAGGCGCTTCACCGGCTGGCGGATAAGCTCGACCTTCCACGGGAGGGACGTTTTCGGGCCGGCGGGCGCGCTCATCGAGAAAGGTGTTCCTCCGGAGGAGTTTGCCCGCGAGATTCCGCTCGATTCTCTCATCAAGCTCGACGTCGAGCCGAAGAGGGAAGGCGACCTCTGGGTTCTGAAGGTAATTTACGTGGACGACTTCGGCAACATCATACTCAACCTTGAGAACTACGGAAGGCCGGAGGCAGTTGAGTTGCCAGACTTCGGGCTGAGGATTCCCTACAGGGAGGCTTACGGCTACGTGAAGCCCGGAGAACTGCTTGCACTCCCAGGAAGCCATGACTACCTTGAGATTGCCGTCAACCAGGGGAACGCGAGCGAGAGGCTCGGCCTGAAGGTGGGGGGTGAGGTTAGGGTGAAGCTGATTGGAGGTGATTGAATGAGGCGCGGTCTCTTCGTCGGTCGTTTCCAGCCCGTCCACAACGGGCACATGAAGGCTCTGGAGTTCGTCTTCTCGCAGGTGGACGAGGTCATCATCGGAATCGGGAGCGCACAGGCCAGCCACACGCTCAAGAATCCCTTCACGACGAGCGAGAGGATGGAGATGCTGATAAGGGCCCTCGATGAGGCGGAGTTCCCAAAGAAGCGCTACTACCTGATTCCGCTCCCTGATATAAACTTCAATGCCATCTGGGCGACCTACGTGGTTAGTATGGTGCCCCGCTTCGACGTCGTCTTCACCGGGAACTCTCTGGTTGCACAGCTCTTCCGCGAGAAGGGCTACGAGGTCATCGTTCAGCCGATGTTCAGGAAGGACATTCTCTCCGCGACGGAAATAAGGAAGCGCATGGTCGAGGGGAAGCCATGGGAAGATTTGGTGCCGAGGAGCGTCGCCGAGTTCATTCGGGAAATCAAGGGCTGCGAGAGAATCAGAATGCTCGCGACCAACCTCGAGAAAAACGAAAAGGAACTCCAGGCGCCGATAAGGATTCCGGAGTTTTGAGGGAGTTTTATGGCGGACTGGAAGCGGGCGCTTGAGAAGTTCATAGGCGAGTGGAGTGAAAAGGATTCCGTTGGGGCTGCTATCCTCACGGGAAGCTACGCCCTCGGCCTCCAAACTCCCCGCTCGGACGTGGACGTTTACGTAATCCTCTCCGACGACGTGGACTGGAGGGAGAGGGGAAACGTTTTCGTGGACGGCTTTTTGATTGAGTACTTCGCGAACCCCATAAGGCAGATAAGGCGGTACTTCGAGGAGGAGCACTCCAGGAACAAGAGGAATACCGCCAGAATAATCCTCATCGGGAAAGTTCTCTTCGACAAGACGGGTATCGTAGAGAGCCTCCGGGCCGAGGCTGAGGAGTACATGAGGATGCCGTTTCCAAAGCCCGAGCCGGTGAAAGTCGAGTTGGCTAAGTACGTTCTCTGGGACGCCCTTGACAGCCTGAAGGATGCTGAGGAACGAGGAGATCCGAGCTACGCCTACCTATATCATCTGGCTCTGAGGGAAGCCCTTGAGTCCTACGCCCGATTTTTGCGGGTCGAAGTACCGCCGGCGAGCAAGGTGTATCGTCTCTTCAGTGACGAAGCCTTTAGAGAGGCTTATCTTTTTCCAAATTTTCCCGATGATGAGTTCGTTGCCCTCTTCCTCAGGGCCATGAAAGAAGTCAGAACCGAGAACGTCGAGGCACTGGTAACTCACGTCCTTGAGAGAATGGGCGGTTTCAGCATAGACGGCTGGAGGCTGAGGACTGGGGTTTAATTTTCTCCTCAATAACTCTCAGGATGTCTTCAAGAGAGATCTCTTTTGAAGGCTGGACGTTGTCTTTTGAGCAGACGTGCTTGTGGTGGGGATAAGTCTCAACATCTTTATGGTGTGGAGCGTTGTCCCAGCGGACTATAAGCTTTCCGTCCTTCTGCCATTGAAAAGAGTAGTTATACTCATCCTCCGATACGAATTCCCGGATGTAAAGAACGCTCCCATCTATTAGCTCTGCCCTGATTTTCAGGAAATAAAAGCTGTCCCCTTCTTTGTAGTCGAGGATTTCGTAGCTTTTGACTGCTGGACTAGTCTCAAGCGATTCTAACTCTCTCAGCATGTTCAATCTCCTTTAGCCTCTTCTCCAGCTCCTCAAGCTTCTTTACATATGCCTTCCACTCGATGTAGTCGTCCCAGGCCTCGAAGGATTCTTCCGAGTTCGTAAGTTTTCTCTCAAACTCCTTGAGCGTCATGCCGTATTTCTTCTCGAAGGCCCTCACTCTTTCCCGTATAGGGGCCAGCTCGGAGATTACCCTTAATCTCTCGTATGTTAACACGTCTCTCTTTGAAACCACAACCTCACTCATCCCTACCACGTTCCTAACTCGCGGTTCTTGAATAAATACCTTTCCTAGCCAGCCACCAGAACATCGCTCCCGCCAGTAAAAACAGCCCGAAGCTTGCCGCGTAGGGCAGCGTTGGGTGGAGGCTCGCCAGCGCTCCCGCAACGAAGGGCGTAAAGAGGGCGAGGAGCTTCCGGTAGCTCGATATCGCCGAGTGGAACTCGCTGGCCTTCTCCTTTGGAATCAACTTGAACATCCATGAGCGGTAGAAGGGGAACCAGAAAGTGCTTCCAAAGTCGCCGACCGCGTAGACGAGGAGGGCGAGCCAGAAGGGTGGCGAGAGCGCCATCATCAGTGCGTAGAGGGCGTTAATCAGCATGCCGACCCCTATCGCCTGGAATCCCCTCCCCTTCGGGACTCTTTCGCTTGCATAGGTTCCGATTATTGAGGCCAGACTGCTCGCGCAGGCTATCAGCGTCACCTCGAACACGGTCTTGTGGAGCACGAAGACGACGTAGTTAATCAGCACGATTTCGGGAGCTAAGGACCAGGCGAGCGTCAGCAGGGCCTCAAAGGCGAGGAGGACCTTGAACTCGCCGACCTTGAAGGTGAAGCCCTCGGGCGTTATCCTCTCTTCCCGGCCAACGGAAGGCAGAAAACGCCAGATGTAAGCCACAGTAACGGCCGAGAAGAGGCCGAAGAACATGAAAGTCCATCGGTAGCTCTCCGGCCCCGAGTAGACGTAGCCGAGGATGTAGCCCATAATCGGAAATGTAACCAGCCTCGATATCTCTGGCAGGCGGAGGTGCCAGGCGAAGATTTCCTCGTATTTGTCCTCCGGGTAGATTACCTGCTCGTAGGCTCGGTAGAGGGGATAGAGAACTGTCGAGAGCTTCTCAATCGTTCTACCGGCGAAGAGCATGATGGGGGCTACCGCTCCCTTCGCGAGGCCGTAGGAAACGTAGGCGATGCCGTCGAGAACATCTATCGCGATGAGGCCCTTCTTGATGTCCCAGCGGTTGAAGAGCCGGCCGAAGAGGTAAGTCAGGGGAATCGCGATTATGTTCACAGCGGTAAAGAACGCCCCGACCTCTAAGATTGAGTAGCCGGTTTCCATGAGGTAGAGCGGGAAGAGTATCCAGACTATCAGGCCGGGAGCAATGAGCGTGTGGTAGAGCATGTAGGCTTTAGCTTCCCTCGGAATCTCGCTCCAGCGCATTTGAAGCCCCGTTCAGGTTCCATGCCGTGTTTAAAAATATTGGCTTGGCGGGAGAGTAACGCTTGAGGTAAGGTTTATAAATTGGTCATCCAAATGATCAAATAGGTGGAATTATGGTTCAACCGGATGACTTTATTGTACAGCACCTCGTGAGCATCCGAAACCTGCTCGGTGCCTACAACAAGCCCCACAAAAGGATGTTATACGGCTATCTCTCCTCAAAACTTACGGCATACCTCGAGATGGGAGCCCCCGATACAGTTCTCCTGCTCGGAATACGGGGAGTTGGGAAGACTACCCTTCTCGCCCAGCTGTACTTTGAAGCCATTAAGAGAACGAGCCCGAACAACGTTCTTTACTTGTCCTTAGATAGGCTGAGGGCCCTGGGCCTGGAACTGCTGGAGGTAATCAACGCCTACAGACGGCTCGTCCAGCCCAAGAAGGCGGTGATCCTGCTCGATGAAGTTCAGTACGAGAGGGACTGGGACTTAAAGCTGAAACTCCTCCACGATGAGAAGCGGTTCCTTATAATTGCAACGGGCTCATCGGCGATAAAGCTCAGGGAGAGCCCCGACCTCGCGAGGAGAGCGTTGCACAGGGAGCTCTTCCCGATGACGTTCAGGGAGTATTACCTCCTCAAAACCGGTCATGAAATTCCTGAGCTCATGGGGAGAATTCTCCGGGGGCAGGAAGTTCCGATGCCTCCGGTAACGGAAGACATCGAACTCTACGTCAGGGCCGGGTCAATGCCCATGATCCTGGAAATGGATGAGCGAGAGGTTTACGAAAGACTGAGCACCATGCTCGACAGGGTCATCTACCGTGACCTGAGGGACGTGCATGAGTTCGACACTGAAACGCTCGATCGGGCCTTCGACCTGCTTCACCTGCTTGCAACACCGAAAGGAGAGCGCTTCAGCTACGAGAAACTTTCGAAAACCCTTGGACTGGCAAAGGGGACGGTTATTAAACTGGTGGACGCCCTTGAGAAAGCTGGGCTCGTGCAGAGAATTTCCTCCTGCGGTTCGCTCTCAAAAGCGAGAAGAAAAAGTCCAAAAATCAAGTTTATCGCCGTTCCGATCAAGTCAGCCCTGCTCTTCGGTTCAGGCTTCAGCCTCGGAAAAAAGGATATATTCGCCTCATTGTTAGAGGATACCGTGGCGTTCTATCTGTTCCTCCTTGCAAAGTCTAAAAACGGCAGACTCTGCTACGAACCCGGCAAAGGTGGGGCTGACTTCGTCCTTGAGCTTGGCGGGGAGAAAATCGTTATCGAGGTCGGCCTCGGCAAGATACAGAGAAAGCAGGTTGAGAGAAGCATGGAGCGCCTGAATGCAAGGAGGGGCTTAGTGCTTGGCGGAAAATACGATTTGGGCGAAAGGATAGCGTTTTATCCCTGGCAGGCATTCATTGCGGGGTTTTAGATTTCATTTTCTGATGCATTTTATGTAAATCAGCGCCGGCTCACCCCACTCAGGATACGGGTCTATCAGCGCGATTCTCACAAATCTATTCCGCTCGTAGAAGAGCCTCGTCTCATCGTAGGGCTTGTAACCTAAATCGCCCGACGTCTTGACGACGAGTACCTCGAAGCCTCTCCCCCTCGCCCACTCCTCGACAAAGCGGAGCAGTTCCGTGCCAATCCCACGGCCCCGCAACTCCCTCCTAACCGCCATCCAGAGGATCTCAAGGGCCCTCTCGTTGAGGGACTTAACGGTCACGAAGCCGAGAACCTTACCTCCCTCGACGGCGATGAAGGTCTTCTCCCTCATTAAATCGCGCTTGATAGCCCTGAGGCCGGCCTCGTTGAACCACTCCGGCAAAGCCCTGGCAGTCTCAAGGCATTCGAGCACCTCTGTTTCTGAGCGGAGCTCCTCGATGGTCAGCATGTTTCAAGTTCGGAGCGTCCTTTTAAAATCTGTCGAACCGTTCGGGGAAATTTTGTCGGATTTGATGAATTTTTAGTCAAGAAAAAGTATTTTAGCCAAAAAGTTGTAGAAAATTTGAGGGGTGCCCATGAGGTGGCTCGCACCGCTCGTGGCCCTGATGTTGATGCTCTCCTCGACCTTTGCTTTAGCCTCGGAATTCAGGTACACGATCAAAGGGGGCTCAATGGATTCCTTCGATCCCTATTACACGCTCTACTCAGACAACCGGGTACTGATTGCAGGTATCTACAGCAAAGGGCTGAAGAACCATCTCGCTCTAATCGAAGTGACCCCCGACGGAACGGCCCTTGGGGGCAAGATGCTGTCCCTATCCTTTGAGGACGGCGAGACAATAAACGTGAACCCCCTCGCCCTGCATCCGATCCTGCTGAAGGCTCCCGCAGGCTACTACCTGATAGTTGAGGCCCACTCGAAGAAGATTGAAGGCTTTGACGGCATTTTGATCCTCAGGCTCGATGACGACCTGAACGTCCGCTGGGGAGAGCTGATTTCGGCCTACGTGAACAAAACCTACGGGGGAACTTCAAAACTGGTTCGGGCCCACATCTACCCGAGGGACGCGATACTCGATGGCAATTACCTCTACATCCTCGCAAAGCTTGGAAAATGGGCGGTCGTGCTGAAGGTTTCGGTTGATGAGAACGTAAAACCCCTCTATGGGAAGGTTCTGTGGGCCAGGGGCATCAAAGTAACCTTTGGCCTTGAGCCGAAGGAGATGCTCGTCGATGGAAACCGGCTGTATTTCGTCTCAACCAACGCCGAGAGTGCAATCGGAGGAGCCAGGATAATCCTCACCGAGATGCTGACCAACGGAACGGTGCTCAGCGTTCTTAGCTACTCCCACCACCGCTCCCAGGAGGGAGGGCACCTGCTCTACGCCAGCGGGATAGCCAGGGGAGGAGACGGTTTCTACATAATCGGCACGTACGAAACCGAAATCAACAGGACTTCCGTCAAGTTCCCGGCGGTGATAGAGATAGCCCGGAACGGGAGCCCCGTCTGGGGAAAGATCGTCAAAGAGCCCGGCCTCGTGACGAACCGCTTCACCATCTCGGGGAACTCCCTCTACCTCGGTGAAATCGGCACGTGGGTTGCAGGAGCGAAGAGGTTCATGGGTGACGTAGTCATCATCGAGATGGACGGTTCCGGAGGGATAAAGCGGGCGCTCGCGTACGAGCCCAGCACACTCCACTCGATCAGCCTCGTCAGGGATATCTGGGCGGAGGAGGGCACCGTGATCGGCACGATCGGACTGACCGGTTCCCGGAGCGTGATCCTGTTCACCGTAAACGGGGACGACCCCTGCTGGAAGAACGCCGAGCTCAGCGAGGAGGATTTCGAGCTGAACTTCCATCCCGTCGATCCAAGGTACTACGAGATATCCAATGTCACGCTTCAGGTTCTGCCGGGAGTAAAGGCGGAGAAAACGGCACTGGAACTCAAGGCATCTCAGCTCTGCACGGGCCAGAGCACGAAAACAGAGACGACGGGCGGAACGGGAACCCGGACCTCCACCAGCAGGCACTCAACGACCTCAAAGAGCCACTCCTCAAGCTCTAGCACCTCCGTGACAACGACAACTTCGGCGACGTCTCCATCCGGATCCCCATCGAGCACTGAATCGGAAACTTCAAAGGGTTCGGGCGGCGTCTGCGGACCGGCCGCGTTCCTGCTGCTCCTCCTCGCTCCGCTGGGGGGGAGAAGGGGTTAGAGTTTTTATTTTCGCCCTCCCGTTTTTCTCCAGCCATGCCAGCAGTTCCTTCGCGAACTCGAACTTCTTACGCTTGCTCTCCCAGATTGGCGAGTGTTCCCTTAAAGACGGCTTGCTCCACTTCCCAACGGTCTCGCCGAAGTCGAACCCGACAAGCGTTATCTCCCTCGCGCCGAGTTCCTTAGCCAGAAAAGCCGCCCTGTCGCCGTCGGTGAAGCCCCCGAAGTTGTAGATTATGTCCAGGGGCTCGGTCTGGCAGGTGCCGAGGATTCTCGACAGAAACGGGACGTAGGAGACGAGCTTATCCCTGTTGTCCCCGTGGGCGTGGACGACGAGGAAAGCGCCCCGGTCATTGGCGAGCTTTATGTCAGAAATCCTTCCGTCGAGATCGGTAACGATCACATCGGGGATGATACCAAAGTCGAGCAAAGCCGTTGTTGCACCATCCGCCGCTATGAGCGTCCCGTCCGAGAAGTCGAACTCATTCAATGCCCTCTCAAGGCTGGGGCCCGCTCCGAAGACGTAGACTTTTCGTCCGATTACGGCCCCAAGCTCCTCGCGGAGGATGTAGTCGTCACTCTCGAGGAGGAGCGAGCGGAGCAGCTCGGCCGATTTTCTGTCTTCCTCGATTGAATAGCCCATCTCCCTCACTATTCTGAGGTAGAAGGGCCTCCACGTTTCCCAGTTCATTTCAACTCCCTCAGTTTTTCGTCGATTTTCAGCATCTCCTCCCACTGTCTTCCCGGCCAGTAGATTTGTCCGCAGTTCTGGCAGACGTAGAACTCATCGTAACGCTCATAAACCTTGGGGGAAACTCTTTCCCTAACTGCCTCCTTTGGAACCGCTTTTATGGGCCCGTTGCACTTCGGACAGCGCGCGTTTGCAGGGAACAGCTCCCCGAACTCAACGCCGAGGCGTTTAAGCTCCGCGACCTGGTCCTCAAGTGAGTTGGAGCGGAGGAGGAAGACATTAACGCCGAGTCTTTCGGCTCTCCTGGCGAGAGCGACATCTTTCGTGAGGATTACCCGGTTTTCCCTTTTAGCGGTCTCGATTATCTCCTCGTCGTCTTCAATTCCGTAGAGTGTGTCGTGGCCGTAGAGCCTGAGCCATCGGGCCAACCTTCCGAGCATCATGTCGGCGATGAACTTCATCGGAAGGGGTTACGGGAGAACCCTTATAAACTCAGCCGCTATTTCACGACCATAAAATAGGTGGTGGCCATGCTCGTCTACTTCATCGGAACCGGCGGGAGCGAAGGGATTCCAGCTCATCTCTGCACCTGCTCGACGTGCAGCGAGGCGAGGAAGTTCGGCTTCGCCCAGAGAAGGCCCTCAACGCTCGCGGTAATTACCGACAACAGAAAGGCCGTTCTCTTCGACGTTGGGACTGACATAAGGGACTTCCTCAACGTCCCGCTGGAGGCCATCTTCCTGACCCACTGGCACCACGACCACATCTACGGCCTCTACAAGCTCCGCTGGATGGCGAGGGAGACTGTCCTTTATGCCCCGAAGGGAAGCGCCGACGCGCTAATCCTGCAGAACCCGAAGAACCTCCGCCCGAGAACGCTTAAGCCCTTCGAAACGGTCGAGCTCGACACGCTAAGGATTACGGCGTTAAAGCTCAACCACGGCGTTGAGACGTTCGGCTACCTCATCGAAGAGGACGGGAAGAGTGTGGCCTTGCTCTACGATACCAAGGGCCTTCCCGAGGAAACGCGGGAATTCTTGGAGGAGAGAGCTCCGCTCCGGCTGGCGATTGTGGATGCCACTTATCCCCCGGGCTTTGAAGACCCCTACCACAACAACGTTGATGAAGCCGCAGAACTTGGCCTCAAACTCGCTGAGAGGACCGTCCTGAGCCACATCTCTCACAAAAACCTGCCGTTCCTTGAGCTGACGGACTACGTGCGGAAGAGGTGGGGAAACAGGGTTTTAGTTGCCTACGACGGCATGGTGTTCTACGTCTAAGAAAAAGATAGGGATGAAACTTCAAACCTTTATTCCGCCCATGACGAGGGCCATAACGGCCTTCTGGGCGTGGAGCCTGTTCTCGGCCTGGTCGAAGACGACGCTGTTCGGGCTGTCTATGACGTCGTCGGTGACTTCCTCTCCCCTGTGAGCCGGGAGGCAGTGCATGAAGATGTAGTCGGGCTTGGCGTGCTTGACGAGCTCCTTGTTGACTTGGAACGGCTGGAATATCTTCCTTCTCTCCTCGGCCTCGGCTTCCTGGCCCATGCTCGCCCAGACGTCGGTGTAGATGACGTCCGCGTCCTTGACGGCTTGAACCGGGTCGTGGGTGAGCTCGAAGGAACCACCGCTCTCGGCCGCGTTCTGCTCGGCCCACTTAATGACCCTCTCGTCCGGCTCGTAGCCCTCGGGAGTTGCAACGACGACATGAGCGCCAAGCTTGGTTCCGGCTATCATGAGTGAGTGAGCCACGTTGTTTCCATCACCGACGTAGACTATCTTGAGGCCCTGAATCCTGCCCTTCTTCTCGAGTATGGTCTGGTAATCCGCCAGAGCCTGGCACGGGTGGCTGAAGTCGGACAGACCGTTGATGACCGGGACGCTCGCGTACTTGGCGAGGTCTTCAACGTCCTTGTGGGCGTAAACGCGGGCCATTATTCCGTCGACGTACCTGCTGAGAACGCGCGCGGTGTCGGCGATGGTCTCGCCGCGCCTGAGCTGGAGATCCTGGGCGTTGAGGTAGAGGCCGTAGCCGCCGAGCTGGTAGATTCCAACCTCGAAGGAAATTCTGGTTCTGGTCGAGGGCTTCTGGAAGATCATGGCGAGCGTTTTGCCCTCGAGAACGCGGTGCGGCTTTCCAATCTTGTTCCAGATCTTCATCATCTCAGCCGTCTTGAGAATAGTCTCAAGCTCCTCCCTCGTGAAGTCCTGAAGGCAGAGAACGTCCCTTCCGGCAAGGCTAACCACCATGCGCATCACCGTTTAAGGCTGTTTCCGGAATTTAATAACCCTTTCGTCGGATTACTCCCGAGTTCATTGAATCATTTTGAGAATTCCGCCCGTAACACTTTCCAAATGTCACTAAACCACTGGAGAGTATGCACCCTAAAAACCCCATGGGTGACCGCCAAAACGAAAACCTTTTTATACATTCTTGTCCCCTTAGTAGTTTGAGGTGATCCTATGGCGGAACTTAAAAACGCAAAAATGCTGGGTGGAATTGGAGCAATACTGAGCGTTATTGGACTGGGGTTTATTGGATTTATCCTGAAGCTCCTGGCAGTGAAGCAGATCTCCGAGGCAACGGGCAACGAAGATATCTTCAACAAGTACCTCTGGGCGGCGATTACCAACATCATCGGTGGCATCATAGTGTTCGGTAGCTTCATGGCCGCGATCAGAAGCGGGAAGTTCGGAGTTGGTGTTCTTGGTCTCGGGGGCTTCATAGCCGTTGTTCTGCTGATAGTCGGTGCATGGTTCATGAAGCAGAGCTACGACCTGATAGCCGAGGAAACGGGCGTGGGAATGTTCCACACCGTGGCCCTGCTTTACATAGTTGGAGCTATCCTGATGATATTCCTGATCGGTGGCCTGCTGATTGCAATCGCCGCGATCCTTGAGATAGTTGCGTACTTCTCCCTGCCCGATACCCTCGAGAAGAGCTCCCCCACGCCAACGGCGGAGTTTTGACAGTTTCTTTTTCCTCTCTTCTCGTCCTTTTAGTTGGCCAACCCCTTAGTAACACTAATAAAACCCTCGTCCCTCTCTTCTTGGTGGCCCGGATGGGGAATAGAATAAAGGTCAGACTCGTCAATTATACGAAGAGGCCCCTTGAAACTGTCACCTGGGCGGCACTAATAAGCTATTGGGACGGCTGGGAGAGTGAAGCCTTCGAGCGAATGACAGAGAATGACGTTGAGAGGCATCTGCCAAGGGTTCTCGGCTACGGCCACGAGTCAATTTTAGAGCACGCGGTCCTGACGTTCTCGATCGAAGGCTGTTCTCGAACATGTTCGCACCAACTCGTAAGGCATAGACTTGCAAGTTATACCCAGCAGTCACAGCGCTACATAAAATTAAACCCGGAAGACGTTGAGGATACCTTCGTGATTCCCGAAAGCGTGAGGGAGAGACCCGAACTCTATAAAAAGTGGAGGAAGCTTATGCGCGAAGCCATCGAGCTGTACGAGGAGAGCTACAAAGCAGGGGTTCACCAGGAGGACGCGCGCTTCATCCTTCCGCAGGCGGTGAAAACGAAGATAGTCGTAACCATGAACCTCCGCGAGTTGAAGCACTTCTTCGGTCTGAGGCTATGCGAGAGGACCCAGTGGGAGCTCCGAGAGGTTGCCTGGAAGATGCTGGAGGAGATCGCGAGAAACGAAGAGCTCAGGCCGATTATAAAATGGGCGAGGCTCGGACCGAGGTGCATTCAGCTCGGCTACTGTCCTGAGCGGGAACTCATGCCGCCGGGCTGCTGGAAGAGGACAAAGGAGAAGTGGCAGGGACTCGTTTCTGGCGAATTTGGCAGGGGGCATGGGGGTAAAAATCCGTCAGAGAGCTAATGCTCTCGCCTATTTTTCCCCGATATTGACAAAATGACAGCTTTTTAGCGAAAATATTGATAAAGAGGTTGGCATATCATGTCATTGGTGGTGAAGATGGAGGAAGTCTTTGACGTTGAGGTGCTCATAAGCGTTACAAACTTCGAGCTCATGTGCATTGGGCTGGAGAAAAGGGTAAAGGAAGACTAAAGGTAGGGCTCCGTGTAGAGGGGCCTTAGGAACAGCTCGAAGCCGGCAACGGGCATCTCGATTCCCCACTTTTCTAAGACCGCAGGGTGAATTTCGCCGATTACGCCGATGGTCTGGCCGTTTACGATTACCTTTCCAACCCTGCCCGGAATGAAGCTCGGGTGCTCGACCTCTTCAAGCTCGTATTCGAAGCCAAGATGCCTCATCACGCTGTCAAGGATTTCCTTCGCGTCGGTGAAGGTAACCCTCGGCTGGGCCAGCACGACGGCAAGCTTGCTCTCGCTGACCGTCTTCGTTTCTCTACCCTCGTCGATGAGCGTCGCTTTGCCGACCTCGAAGAGCCTCTGCGGGTACTCCTCGTGGGTGTTCTGGCTCAGGAAGTCGAGCAAACTCGGCAGAAGCCAGTTCCTCAGCGCCGACCACTTCGGGCTTATCGGGTTCTCTATCTCGACGAGTTCAGCCGGTGGGTTGTTGAAGTAGTCCCTTCCGTATTGGAGATTCATTTTCTCGTATTGGGCCTCCCTGTTGGTCAGGTTGAAGGTCATGACCTCCTGAAGGCCGAAGCCGACCATCAGCTCTCTGACGGCGTCCTCGAACTCAACGAACTTATCGCCCCTGCCCTGGACGGCAAGCTTCGGCTCCTCGGGCTCAATCTCGTTGTAGCCGTAGGCGATGAGAACGTCCTCTAAAACGTCCCTGGCGTGCATTATGTCGTCGCGGAAGGCCGGATAGAGGAGCTTTGCTTTACCGTCCTCAAGCTTCACCTCGTACATCATCCTCTCGAGGAGGTCCTTGATTTCGCCGTCGCTCAGCTCGAGGCCGGTCAGCTTCCTTATGTAGTCCAGCTCGACCTCGAAGGACTTGGGAGTTAAATCGGGCGTTTCAATCTCGAAGTCCGGGTAAACGACTTTAACGCTCCTAATCTTTCCTCCGCGCTCCGCCAAAGCAGTAACGACAACGTTAAGGGCTAGCATGACCTTGTTCAAATCCCAGCCGGTGACGTCAACGAAGACGTTCCTCGTTTCGGTCGTCACCCTTCCGGTCGTTTCGGAGTTGATTATCGGGGGCATCGAGAGAACCTTACCCTCGCTGTCCACGAGGAGAGGGTAGTAGGGCTTGTCCTTAATCAAATGGCCGTACTCTTTCCCTTTCTCGTGCTTTTCAAGGATTTCCTCCAGCGTAAGCTCCTCCTCGAAGCCGAGCGGGACGAACCTCTCGGTTTTCTCCCCTGCCCTGTAGTATATCGGGGGCTTCACCTTGTCGAAGTCGAAGATGCCTATCGCTACCTCCCTTCTCCTCCTTCCGAATGTCAGAGCCACCTTCTCCTGGAGGTTAATCATCTGCTTGAGCGCTTCTTCGTCGAGTTTAAGGCCCTCAACGATTGCGTAAACACCGTATGGACGGATATCCTTCAGCCTCTCGTCAACGTAAACGGCAACGTCGCTTTTCTCGACCTCGTATTTCGGCAGTCCTCTTTGGAAGCCGAGCGCCCAGCGTATCTGCCTTGCTATCCCCTCGGCGCTCCAGAGGTCGGGCCTGTTCGTATCTTTCGAGTCGGCCTTGAAGTAGATTTCACCGTTCTCCTCCCAGACGTCGTCCAGCTCGCATTTGGCGTAGAGGAAGAGGTCCTCCCACTCCTCGACCGTGAACTCCTTCCCGACGAGCCTTTCCAAATCCCGCTTTGACACGTCGAACTTTGGCATCTTCAACCCTCCACGTGGGCCTTCTCAGCCTTTATCTTCTCGATGAACTTCATGAACTCCGGCAGGATTAGCTCCCTCGCGCGCCAAATCTCGAAGCCAACGACCTCTCCGTTCTCGTCGAGGTCTATGACTACATCTCCTTTCATGTCGGCATCAACGGGCTTCTTCTTCGAGAGCTGAACGTAAAGGATATCAACGTCGGGGTCGTACCTTACGTTCTTCGCCATTTTACTCACCACACCAGCTTCGCTTCCCTCAGCCAGCGGAGGTCGTAGCTGAAGAGGTAGCGTATGTCGTCTATCCCGAGCTTGAACATTGCCAACCTGTCGATTCCGATTCCCCACGCGATGACCGGGACGTCGATGCCCAGAGCCTTGGTCATCTCCTCGCGGAAGATTCCGGCACCGCCAAACTCGACCCAGCCAAGTTCAGGGTGGTATGCGCTCATTTGGACGCTTGGCTCCGTGAACGGGTAGTAGTCGGGTAGGAACTTCACCTTTTTCGCTCCGGCGATTTCCACCGCGAAGCGCTTGAGGATTCCGAGGAGGTGTCTAAAGTTCAGCTCCTCGCCGACGACGAAGCCGTCAATCTGGTTGAACTCGATGAGGTGAGTCCTGTCGAGGACGTCCGGCCTGAAAACGCGCTGAATCGTGAAGTACTTCCCCGGAATCTCGACGCCCTTAGCTAACTGTCTCGCGTCAAGGGCAGTTCCGTGCGCCCTCGGCATGAGGAGCATCGCCCTCTCCGGAGACCAGACGTAGCCCCAGCCGCGCGAGCCGGCCAGACCGCGCTCGTGGGCGGTCTTAACCCTCTCAACGAGCTCCGCCTCGGGCAGGAAACCGCTCTTCGGGTACTTGAGCTGGTAAGTGTCGGTCCACTCCCTCGCCGGGTGGTTCTGGGGCTGGAAGAGGGCATCGAAGTTCCAGAACTGGGTCTCAATCATGCTCTCAACCGTCATCTCGATGAAGCCCATCTCGATGAGCCTTCTCCTTATCTTGTCGAGGAAAGCTCTATAGGGCTGCTTCTTGCCAGGGTAAATCCTCCTCACCGGGGCCTTTATGTCGAACTTCCTGAACTCAACTTCCCTCCATTTGCCGGACTTTATGAGTTCAGGGGTTAGAACCGAGACCTCTCGCTTCAGCTCGACTTTCGGAGCTAACTGCTCGCCCTCCGGAGTAATCTCGACTTCCCTCTCGGTTACCGTTTCCTCCTCGCCGATTTTCCTCCTCTTGAGCTCCTTGACAGGGACGAGCTTCTCGATTTCCTTAACCGGGACAACCCCCTTCTCGGCGAGGAGCTTTAGGGCCCTGTCAATGGGCCTCTCCTCAGCTTCAAGCCCCTTCTCCGTGATTTCAAGGACGAGCTTACCGTCCTCCTTCCTGACGCTCGCCCAGCCCTCCTTCCTGAGGAGACCCACTATCGGCTTGAGCTCGTCATCGCTGAGGACTTCTCTGAGGTCGTCGAGCGTAACCTTTCTCCTCTCGCGGAGGAGCTTTAGGGCCCTCCACTCTGGAAGGCCAATTTCGGCGTACTTCTTTCCGGTCTCAGTGAGCTTAACGACCCTCTCACTCCTCTCGTGAAGCTTGGCCAAACCCTTCGCCTGCAGGCCGAGAACGGCCCTCATGACCGCTACCTGCTCGAGACCGGTCTCTTTAACGAGTTCCTCGAATTTCGCTTTTTTCAGTTCGTTGAGCTTGATGAGGGTGAGCTTCTCCCCATAACTCAGCTCCATTCCAACACCTCCGGGGGAAGTGGGGAAGGGCTTACTTAAGAATTGCGGTGAAAGAAAAGGAGGAAAAATCACTCCTTCGGGAAGAAGACGACCTTGCCGGTCTTTCCTGCTCTCATCAGCTCGAAGGCCTCTTCAAACTTGTCAAAGCCCTTATACTTGTGGGTGATAATCGGGTCGAGGTTGAGCTTTCCACTCTGAATCAGGCTTGAGACCGTGTACCAGGTCTCCCAGAGGTGCCTTCCGGTGATGCCGTGAACTTCAAGGGCCTTGAAGATTATGAGGTTGTTGAAGTCGAGCGTGACGTCGCGCGGGAACAGTCCGAGCAGGGAGACCCTTCCTCCAGGGGTCGTCGCCTTAAGGCCCTGCTCCAGAGCTTTAGGCGCACCGCTGAACTCAAGGAATACCTCAACCCCGGCACCGTCGGTTATGCTCATGACGACCTCAACCGGGTCCTCCTCGAAGGGGTTGATGACGTAGTCGGCACCGACCTTCTTGGCGAGCTTTCTCCTGAAGTCGCTCGGCTCGCTCACGATGACCGGGTAAGCACCGCTCGCCTTCGCGACGGTTATGCCGAGCAGTCCGAGCGGGCCGGCCCCGGTTATGAGCGTACTCCTTCCAGCTATCGGGCCGGCTAAAACGGTATCAACTGCATTGCCAAGGGGCTCCTGGAGTGAGGCGTATTCGGGCTTCATATCCTTGGGGTTCTTCCAGGCGTTCTGGGCCGGAACGATGGCATAGGTAGCGAAGACGCCGTCCATATCGACGCCGAAAATCTTGGTGTTCTGGCAGACGTGGTAGCGGTTGTGCTTGCAGGCGTAGCACTTGCCGCAGACGATGTGGGTTTCGGCGCTTATGTAATCGCCCTCCTGGAGGTCCTCGACGCCTGGGCCGACCTCGACGACCTCTCCAGCGACCTCGTGCCCCATGATCTGGGGCGGCTTGATTCTGCTCTGCGCCCACTCGTTCCACTCGTAGATGTGCAGGTCGGTTCCGCAGATGCTCGTCGCGAGAACCCTGATGAGAACCTCGCCCGGCCCGGGCTTGGGAACGTCAACCTCAACGAGCTCGGCACCGTAAGCGGGTTTGGTCTTCATAATAGCGGGCATTTTCTCTGTCATGGCAACCATCCCCTACAGATTTTCGTAGATGTGCTTAGATATAAACTTTTTCTGGTAGAGTGCAACCTAAATGAGTGCTTGAAGATGTCTCACCTGACGGCGGCAATGTTGATACGTGTTCAACCGTGGAAAAGTTAATAAAAAGGAATTTCAAAAACTTCGGGGTGGAGGGAATAAAATGGCAGTGATCGTAATGACGGGCAGGGGTGGTGCCGGAAAGACCACGACCACCGCCAACCTGAGCACTTTTCTGGCGGGGAGGGAGTACAGGGTTCTTGCAATAGACGGCGACCTCTACCTCCCGAACCTCGGGTTCCACTTTGGCATGGACAACGTCAAGTACACTGTTCACTCGCTTCTCAGGGATCCAAGCCTCGATCCGGAGTGGGCGATCTACAAGCATCGGGAGACGGGAGTTTATGTGATGCCCGGGAGCTCAAACCTCCACGATGTAATCGGAATCTCTCCCCAGGGCCTGAGGGACCTTGTGGAGAGGGTTAAGTACAAGTTCGGTGTCGTTTTTGTCGATTCCCCCACAGGCGTTCCCTTTGACACCCTTCCCACCTTCGAGGTGGCGGATTACCAGATAATCGTGGTGGAGATAGAGCGTTCACCGATCTACTCCTTTGAGACGATGGTCGAGAACGAGGTAAACAAGCTTAAGGCCCTCGGCGAGGAGTATGGGCTCAAGATCGGCGTCGTCCTCAACAAGGTTCGCGAGAGCGCCGACGTGGTGGACAAGATCATAGACGTGATAGAGAACGAGGTCGGCGTTCCTGTTCTCAGCTGGGTGCCATTCGATGACGCGGTTCCCGAGTCGATAAACGTCGGAATCCCAGTGCTCGCTTACAAACCGAAGAGCGACGCAGCTTTAGCCTTCGCCGAAGCGGGGGAGGTTCTTGAGGAGTGGATCTTCGGCTGATTCTGGGGGTGTTGAAATGGAGTTTGAGGAGCTCGTTGAGAAGGTCGTTAAGGGAGAGGTGAAGCTCCACCAGGTTGAGAAGTACACCGACAAGAGGACCGCAACGGAAGTAAGGAGGAAGGCCCTCGAGAGGAAGCTCGGCGTGAAGCTCGACCACATCGGGCACTACAGCATAGACCCCGAGCAGGTCATCGGCAGGAACATCGAGAACATGATAGGCGTCGTCCAGATACCGATGGGCGTTGCAGGGCCCCTCAAAATCAACGGAGAATATGCAAAGGGTGAGTTCTACATACCCCTCGCCACCACCGAGGGTGCGCTCGTTGCGAGCGTGAACCGCGGTTGCTCCGCCCTCACCGAGGCAGGTGGTGTTAAGACGACGCTCATCGACGACAAAATGACCCGCGCACCGCTCCTCAAGTGCCCCGACGCGAGGAGAGCGAGAGAAGTCGCGGAGTGGGTGAAAGAGAACATAGACTACCTGCAAGAGAAGGCCGTCAGCAAGGTTACCAGACACGGAAAGCTTCGCGATGTTAAGCCCTTCATAGTGGGCAACAACCTCTACCTGCGCTTCGAGTTCGAGACCGGCGACGCCATGGGAATGAACATGGTAACGATATCGAGCGAGGAGATAATGAAGGTCATCGGAGAGGAGTTTCCGGACGTTAGGTATCTGGCGCTCTCGGGCAACCTCTGCGTTGACAAGAAGCCCAACGCCATGAATTTCATCAACGGGCGCGGGAAAACTGTCATTGCCGAGGCGATAGTGCCGAGGGAGATAGTCGAGAGGAAGCTCAAGACCACGCCGGAACTCATAGCCGAGGTGAATTACCGCAAGAACCTCGTCGGCTCGGCCCAGGCCGGTTCCTACGGCTTCAACGCTCACTTTGGCAACATAGTCGGAGCAATCTTCCTCGCCACGGGCCAGGACGAGGCGCAGATTACAGAAGGCTCTCACGGCATAACCCTCGCGGAGGTTACGCCTGAGGGAGACCTCTACATCAGCATAACAATGCCGAGCCTCGAAATCGGAACCGTCGGAGGAGGAACGCGCGTCCCGACCCAGAGGGAGGCCTTAAGCATTATGGGCGTCGCTGGAGGAGGCGACCCACCTGGCACAAACGCCAAGAAGTTCGCGGAGATAGTTGCCGGAGCGGTTCTCGCTGGGGAACTCTCGCTCCTCGCGGCGATAGCGGCGAAACACCTCGCGAAGGCCCATAAAGAGCTGGGGCGCTGAGGGTTTTTTATTCCTTCGTCCTTTCTATTCTCCACTACTGCCTCTCAGGACAGCGGAACAGGTCATAGCCACCGGTTATCTGGGCTTTGAAGGTCATTCTTTCAATCTGGAGGAGGCGCCATCTTCAGAAGGCCTCAGTTCTGTTAGCGGAAGGAGTGATGCTCCAGTTAGTGAGAGGGTCAGCTCAACCTCGGCGCCAAAGGTCTCGCATAACTCCATCGGATCGTTGAAGTCCACACGCCCGATGATCCAAATCGCGGTGTAATCATCCAGGGGTTCTGCCAGAACATAACTGTAGTACCCCCTTTCCGACGTGAAAACCCGGTGGAGACCGTAGCCAATATCCAAAAGATCCTCCTTGGCCAGCGTAAAGGCAGAGGGGATCGCGGGCAGGCTCCTAAGGGTGATCCACTCGGCGAGCTTGGCTATGAAGAGCTCCATATCGTCAAGCGTCAATGTACCTCTTAAATCAGTCCAGTCGTTCAGGCCCGCGATTAGGAGAACATCCCACTTGAAGAACTGCCTCAGAAAGGCAACAACCTCGTGACTGTAGGCCTCCCACCACCAGCTCCTTGGGTTTGGATGGAGTTCAATGACCGAGAGCCAGCCTGCCCGGTAGATTGTGAAGTCCATACTGGTTATTTCCCTTCCGTTGTTTTGACGCGATAGTTCGGAAAGAGCACGCCGGAATAGACCCCAACGGGAGCGGGTAGTTTTATCCCGTGCCTGTACCATTCTCGGACTATTCTCTGCCTCACTTTTTCCTCAAACTCCCAGTCTATGGGCTTAAACTCCACGGCACTGGCCTTTTTAAGGATATTGATATCCTCCAGCAACTTAATGACTAAACAGGAAGTAAATGTAGTTCTCAATGCCCATCTTCCCCCACCTGCTCCCTGAAGAACTCTTCGGCCCTTTTTAGAAGGAGCTCATCCTCAATTCTCCTGCCAATGCGCTTGAAGATAACCCCAACGATTTCCAAGCTGAACCATGCTCTGTCCTCCAAAAGTTCGAGATAGCACTCCTCATCCGTTAGATCAATCTCCTTCACCGCAACGAGTATTTTGTAGTCCCCAAGACTCTTTACCAGCACGTACTCCTTTTCTTCTCTCCCAGGCCTTTCAATAAGCTCGTAGAGACCATTCTCCAAGTCTAAGAGTTCTTTCCTAATTGCCGTGAGGGCTGAGGGTAGGGTTTCGAGTTTTCCGGTTTTAATTGCCTCTGGAAGCCAGTTTATGAACAGGTAGGACATGTTGTGCTCGAAGCCGAGTTTCGTCAGGTCTGTATCATCCCGGTAGCCGCATATTAGGAGTGGCTCCCCCTTCATGAACTGTTTTAGGAGTCTGATAACTTCCGAACTGAGGACGAACCACCACCTGCTCCTCAGAACGGGGTGAATTTCGAGGATTGTGTAACCCTCGACAGTGTAAATATAGAAGTCTGCATTGGATACAGTCTCCCCTTCATCAGTCCTCAAAGGAGGGTCAAAAAGCAGTTCGCCTGAGACAACGAGCTGAAAATCCTCTCCCAAGAGGCCCTTTTCCTTGAGGTAATCTATCCAAGGATCATCCCACTCCCTGTCCCGAACATCAACTTCAAACTCCCTCTTAAGGAAGTCTTCAACCTCCTCCGGCTTTTTATCAAACACAAAGTAAATGCTATTATCAACGCCCATAGCTATCACCAAGAGCCTCAAGCACTATCCCGTCAATCCTCTCATTTCAATTTCGTGCCACCATTAGGAAGATCGCCGCTCTTTCTCACAACCAGAATCTTGACCTTCCTCTTCTCCTCCACTGTTTTAACACCCTTGAGGCTTAGAACGGACAGGGGATACTCGAGGAGAAAGAGCACCGTGAAGAGAACGAGCAGTCCAACCACGAACTGAGCAAAGGGCCCAAAGCTTCCGCCTAATGCAGAGCTTAGAAAGCCAGCAAGCATGCTCACAACGAAACTCGCGGCCGAGCGGTAGGCGTGGCGCTTCGTTATCCTACCCCTGCAGATGTAGTCTGTGAGCGCCTCAAGGCCCGCTCTCTTCGTGACCATGAATCTGAGCTCGAACTCCGGCCTGAGGTTTTTGAACTCCACCCTTGAGAGATTTGGAACAATGTAGAAGACCTTCCCCTCAGCTCCCCGTATCTCGATGAGGAGAATGCCCTCTCCAAAGTGCTCCGTGACGTAAGCCCTGAGCGAGTAGCAGTCGGGATCAACGAGGCGGTTGTACCGGATCTCCATCCCGGAAAGGGCCGTCTCGATCTCTCTGGACAGCTCAGAGGGGTTGCCCCGAAAGAGAGCGTAGGTCAGCCACGTGCCGGTGCCGAAGTTGGTCATTGCCTTCAGGATCTTCTTTCTCATGGTGAGTAACTCCGCAACGATGCTTTAAAGTTTTATCATCCGAAACCCTTTTAAATGCTCAACTCTGTGCCACATAGACTATATAGACTATAGAGAGGTGAGGGAATGATCGAGGTCGTCGCAGCGGCGTTCTTCATGGCATGGGCCGTCGGAGCGAACGACAGCGCAAAGGCAGTCGGCACGGCCGTTGGCTCCGGTGTAGTGGGCTTCAGGCGTGCGGTGCTCATAATAGCGGTGTTCACAACCCTTGGGGCGGTCATTGGACGTTCCGGCGTTTCGGGGACGATAACGGGGCTAGCGAGCGGGCTTTATCCAGGCATAATCGCCCTCGCCCTCTTCAGCGCGGCATCGGCCGTCACAATCGCGAGCCTCTGGGGACGGCCAATCTCGACGACCCAGTCCATAATAGGCGCGCTCATAGGTTCCTCCCTCGCCCTCGGTCTCCCCGTTGACTGGTGGACAATCGGTAAAATCGTCTCGGCGTGGTTCTTTTCTCCAGTTCTTGCTTCCCTCCTGGCCATAGCGGTGTACAAGCTCTATAAGCCTCTCCTCCGGAGGATAAAGTGCCTCAAGAACCTTGAACTCACCCAGAAGTGGCTCGTCTTTCTCGCCTCGGCATTCTCGGCCTTCAACCTCGGCACGAACGAGGTCTCGAACGTCATAGGCCTCGCAAAGGCCGGCGGAATGTCCGACCCGAACGCTTTCCTCGCCCTTGTGATGGCCTTCGGAACGCTCACCTTCAGCTACGAGGTCATGATGACGATAGGAAAGGACATAGCACCCCTCGGCCCGACTTCGGCCTTCTCGAGTCAGTTCGGGGCCTCGATAGCGGTCAGCACCGCGAACCTCTTCGGTCTGCCCGTCAGCTCGGGCCAAGCGATAGTCGGGGCGATAAGCGGGCTGAGCGCCTACAAGGGGGAGCACGTGAACAAAAAGCTCCTCGTGGACATCGTGAAGAGCTGGGTTCGCGCGCCGCTCTTCGCCGGAATCCTCGCTTTCCTGCTCATCAAGCTCTTC
Source organism: Thermococcus sp. AM4 (assembly GCF_000151205.2). NCBI lineage: Archaea > Methanobacteriati > Methanobacteriota > Thermococci > Thermococcales > Thermococcaceae > Thermococcus > Thermococcus sp. AM4. The sequence continues at coordinate 429,234 of NC_016051.1, read as the reverse complement.
TCGGCAGGGGTCTGTCCGTCGTGAGTTTTAGGGGGGTAAGTGAGTGTTCTCCCGTTCAAGTCAACCCTCACGACGGACTTGGGGTTCATCAGCCTCAACTCCCCTCCGGGTTCATTGGGGAGTAAATCACCGGCCTCGCCCCCGCTCAGGGCGACCCCAAGTCCCCGCACGAAAACGTTGAACGCTCCAACAAACTGTCTATCCGCCTTAAACCCACAGTTAGAACACTCCACCAGCCCGTTTCGGGACTCCAACCTACTCCCACATCTCGGGCAGGTGGAGGAAGTGCCAGCGGGATTGACGAACTCAACCGGAACATGATAGGAGAGTTTCTGGACAATCTTACTCCAAGTTGAGCGTGAGAGTTTCCGGTTGAACTTTCTACCATTTCCGTTGAACATGCTGAACTTGTTCAAGTCCTCGAAGACGAAAACCGCATCAGGAAACTCCTTTGAGAGCTGAACTACGAGTTTGTTAAGGTAATCCTCAATCCTGTTCCGCCTGCGAGCATAATACTTTTTGAGCAGTCTTGAAATTCTCTTCGGAGCCTTCCTCTGAATGCTCTTGAGTCTGTCGATAATCTCGTCATAAGTCTCCGCAATCCTGTGGAGTTCACTCAAGTCCACCTTAATCCAGCCCTTCTCAGGGTGATAAACGTCAAGGCTCGTTAAGTTGCTGTCAATTCCGATTTTAATCCTTCTCGAAAACTCGACTTCCTTCGAGAAGGTCAGGTAAATTTCCTCTTCTCTAATTATCAACTCGCCAACCTTCCAGTCCTTAATCCTCTCATAAAACCACTCGCCAGAATAGTCAAGTTCGAGGTATTCTTCCCTCGGTTTGACGGTTATTCTGATTTTTGAGCCTTCAACCTTCATCAACGTGGTTTTGACCCGCACAAATTTCCTCTTTACGACCGGTTTTCTCTTTTTCCGCCTTCCCTTCAGGTAGTTCTGTCTCCAGCTCTCAAGGATTGAGTATGCCGTTTTTATGGTGGAATCAACGTAGTGTTTGGCAAAAGGCCAGCTCTTGAGGAGTTTGTTCCTGAGTTCCCTCTTGAACTCGTTTGATTTTGGAAAGTATGGGATTAGTCGGGTAGTTTCATAATACTTGTATCTTCCGTTCCCGATGGAGTATCTGTGTTTGACTTTCTTCTCTTTCCAAGTCGTGTGTTCCCAAATCTCGTCAATCGCCCGCTGGAGAAGTTTTTGATACTCAGTGAGGAGTTCTCCGACGTTCCAGTCGTGCATCATTTTGTAGGTGAGAACGATTTTCACTCGTCTTCAACCTCCTCTATGAGTTTTTTCAAGCCTTCCTTGAGTTTTTTGTATTTGTGAGAGCGCATTCCGTAGAGTTTGCCTGCAAAATGGCTGATTACGGCCATCAAGTCCTCAATTAGTTCTTCTCTTGGGGTTTTGTCCTTCTCGTGGATTGTTATTATCTCTGCCCCATGTTGCTGGAAGAAGAATTGGAGTGTTTTAAACCCAAAACGGGTGAGTCTGTCGGGGTAAGTGATGATGACTTTTGAAACTTCTCCTTTGGCGATCATTTCAAGGAGTTTCCGGTAGTTCTTCCTGTTCTCGCTCAGTCCGGAGCCAATGTCCTTGAGGATTTTAACTTGCCAGCCTCTTTCTCTTGCGTATTCTTTTATCGCCTCGATTTGTCGTTCCAAGTCGTCTTTTTGAGTGTGGCTGGAAATCCTTGCGTAGCCTATGATGAGGCCGTTTTCCTCTTTTATCCCGAGGAGGCGTTTGATTTCGCTTTCGGGGATTCTTCTTCGTCCGCCGGGCGTTCTAATGACTTTAATTTTTCCTTCCCTATCCCATTTCTGGATTGTTTTTGGGTGAACTCCGAGTATTTCGCTCGCCTGTTTGAGCGTATAGAGTTTCTCTTTTACTACCATATACTCACATTTAATCACAAAAACTTTTAAACATTTTGCTCAAAAACAGTCAACTAAGGCTTTTAAGTTCAAGATATAGCTCCCCTAGAGGTGAGAGCATGGAGTTCAGGTTTGAGATCAAGGCCAGAGACGCGGCCGGAAGAATAGGAAAGCTCACCGTCAACGGCAAGAGCATCGAAACTCCCGCCATAATGCCCGTCATCAACCCGAAACAGCTCATCGTAACGCCGAAGGAACTCAGGGAAATGGGCTTTGGAATGATAATCACCAACTCCTACATCATCTACAAGACGCCGGAATTGAGGGAGAAAGCGCTAAAGCTGGGCATTCATAGACTCCTCGACTACGACGGGATAATCGAGGTTGATTCTGGCAGTTTCCAGCTCATGCGCTACGGCGAGGTTGAGGTTACAAACCGAGAGATAATCGAGTTCCAGGAGAAAATCGGCGTTGATATAGGCACCTTCCTCGACATTCCTACTCCTCCAGACGCGCCGAGGGAGAAGGCCGAGGAGGACCTCAGGATAACCCTCGAGCGGGCGAGGGAAGCCGAAGGCATAAAGAACATTGCCATGAATGCTGCTGTCCAGGGTTCAACTTATCCGGACTTAAGAACCTACGCCGCGCGGGAGCTCAGTAAGATGAACTTTGAAATCCACCCGATTGGGGCCGTCGTTCCTCTCATGGAGAGCTACCGCTACCGCGATTTGGTGGACGTTGTGGTGGCTTCCAAGCTCGGTCTAAGACCGGACAGGCCCGTTCACCTCTTTGGGGCGGGCCACCCGATGATTTTCGCCTTGGCAGTCGCTATGGGCGTTGACCTATTCGACTCGGCGAGCTACGCTTTGTACGCTAAAGACGACCGCTATCTGACACCTGAGGGAACGAAAAGGCTCGAAGAGCTTGAGTACTTCCCCTGCTCCTGCCCGGTCTGCTCTCACTACACCCCGCAGGAATTGCGTGAGATGCCGAAGGAAGAGCGGACGAGGCTTTTGGCCATCCACAACCTCTGGGTAATACGCGAAGAACTCAACAGGGTCAAGGGGGCGATAAAGGAAGGGGAACTCTGGCGCCTCGTTGACGAGAGGGCAAGGAGCCACCCGAAGCTTTACTCCGCCTACAAGAGACTGCTCGAGTACAGGGACTACCTTGAGAAGAACGAGCCAGTTACAAAGTCCAGCGCTTTCTTCAAGGTGAGCGAGGAAGCCATGCACTGGCCTATCGTTTATCGCGCCAAAGAGAGGGCCGAGCGCGTCGCCAGAAAGTTCCCCGAGAAGGTAAAACACCCGATATTCGGCGAGATTCCAAAGTACCTGAGTTTGAGCTACCCCTTCGCCCAGAGCGAGGGCGAGGAGGACTTCACGATAGAGAAGCCGAGGAAAGGGGAAGCGAGGAAATACGTCATGGCCGTCGCTGAATATCAGTTCGGCGAAGAGGCAAGTGAAGCTTTCAAAGACGCCTTCGTGGAGCTATCGCGGAAGACTGGCATGCCGAGGCAGGTAAAGGCGAAGGGCAGGCACCTCGCGACCTTTAGAGCGGAGGACGGCCTGTTAACGCTCGGCATCGAAGGGGCAAAGAGACTTCACGCGCTCCTGCCGTTCCCGAGAATGCGCGTTGTTGTGAACGAGGATGCCGAACCCTTCGCGAAGCGCGGAAAAAACGTCTTCGCCAAGTTCGTAGTCGATGCCGACCCCTCAATCAGGCCCTACGACGAGGTTCTGGTGGTGAACGAAAAAGATGAACTCCTCGCAACCGGGCAGACCCTCCTGAACGGGGAGGAGCTGAAGGTCTTCCAGAGCGGGCTGGCCGTGAAGGTCAGGAGGGGAATAGAGAAAGGCTAGACTACTTTCCAGAGCTCGTCGCTGACCGGCCGGGGGAGCGGCAGTTCGTCTCCTCCCTTTATCATGATCCTCTTTTTCTCGGCGAGAAACTCCCCAATGATGGCCGCGTTTATACCCCTGGCCAAAAGCCTCTCGACGACGAACCTCGCGTTGTCCCTCGGAACCGCCGCCAGCAGAGAGCCCGAGCTTATCAGGGCAAGGGGGTTAATGCCATAGAAGCTGCATATCCGCTCCGTTTCCTCCCTTACGGGTATCCTGTCGGCGAAGATCCTGAGCCCAAGCCCCGAGGCATCGGCCATCTCGTGGAGGCCGTTGAGGATTCCACCCTCGGTCGGGTCGTGCATCGCGTCCGCGAAGTTCCTCAGGAGCATGGCCTCTGGAACGACGCTGAGGTACTCCAGAAGGCTCTTTGCCCGCTCCACGAGGGCCTCCCCGAAGATTTCCTTCAGCTCGTCTTCCCTCTCGCTCGCTATTATGGCCGTTCCCTCGAGGCCGGCCCACTTCGTCATGATTATTGCATCCTCCGGTTTGGCCCCATCGGGCCTGACGAGCTTTTCGGCCTCGCCGAGCATCGTTCCAACCACTATGGGCCTGTCGAGGCCCGGGGTTACTTCCGTGTGACCGCCGACGACCGCAACGCCGAGCCTTTTGGCTTCACGCGAGATTTCGTATATTATCTCGCTTAAAAGTCCCTCGTCAGCGTTCTCAGGGAGGAGTATCGTCGTCAGGAACCACCTCGGCTCCGCGCCCATAACCGCCACGTCGTTCGCGTTGACGTGGACTGCATAGAAGCCGATTCTCCTCGTTGTCCCGGTTATGGGATCACTGGAGGCAACGAGGGTTCCATCCACCCTTAGGGCAGCCCCGTCTATTCCAGTCCCGGGGCCGACGATGACGCCCTTACCCTTTGATGGAAGCCTTGAGAGAACGAGCTTCTCAAGGAGTTCCGGCGGGAGTTTTCCGGGCTTCATACAACCACCAAAGGGAGTTGGAGGAGGAAAAGAAAAGCCTTTAGGTGTAGTAGTACTCGCCCCTCTCCTTCTGCTCCCTGTCCTTCACCGAGCCTTCCTTGTTGGCCCTTGGCCTTCCTGTGTCGGGGTCGCGCCTAAAGGTTATGCCTACCGAGGCCAAAAACCTGTTCATTCCCTCGCGCATGCCCATCGGCTTGCTCGCCTTACCGAACTTGCCGGGCTGGCCCTCAAAGACTATCAGCCTGTCGCTCAGGTAGTCAACCATCATGACGTCGTGCTCGACTATAAGTGCCGTCTTCTCGTTCTTGGCCATGAGCGAGCGGATTGCCTTTGAAACTGCCAGCCTCTGCTCGACGTCGAGATGAGCGGAGGGCTCGTCGAGGAGGTACAGGTCGGCGTCCCTTATCAGGCAGGCCACTATGGCAACGCGCTGAAGCTCACCGCCGGAAAGGTCGTTGACGTTCTTGTCGTAGAGGTCGGGAATTCCAAGGGGGTTCAGGAGCTCGCTCTTGTAGAAGCTGCTCATGAGCTTGCCCGCGTCAATCTTGCTGAGGAGCTCGTAAACGGTTCCCTCATAGTCCGTCTTTATGTACTGGGGCTTGTAGCTTACGGTCAGGGACCAGTCTATTTCCCCCTCCGTTGGCTTCTCGACTCCCGCCAACATTTTCACGAATGTAGTCTTACCGATTCCGTTCGGGCCAACGATTCCAACGACCTCGCCGATGTAGAGTTCGCCGCCCTCGGCCTCGAGCCTGAAGGAGCCGTAGTCCTTCACGAGCCTCGGATACTCGACGAGGATTTCGCCTTCTTGGCTCTTCCTCTCGCTCTTCTTGCTGAAGTTTATCTCGTAGGGCCTGAACCTGACGTTCTCGTCCCTTAAATAGCCCCTGAGAAACTCGTTTATGCCGTTTCTCGTCGATTTCGGCTGGGAGAAGATACCGTAGGCTCCGGGCTTGCCGTAAACGACGTGAACTATGTCGCTCATGTAGTCTAGAATAGCAAGGTCGTGCTCGACCGCCAGAACGTTCTTGCCCGACTCGGCGAGCTTCCTTATGATTTTCGCAACCCTGAGCCTCTGCCTTATGTCGAGGTAGCTCGACGGCTCGTCGAAGAAATAGAACTCCGCGTTTCTCAGGAGGGCCGCCGCTATGGCCACCCTCTGCAGCTCACCGCCCGAGAGGTGCCTTATGTCCCTGTCGAGAACGTTTTCGAGCTCGAGCTCCTTGACGACCTCGTCGAACTTTCCGCTCTCGTCGGCTTTCCTGAGCAGGTCGCGGACCTTCCCCTTAACTGCCTTGGGAATCAGGTCAACGTACTGGGGCTTCACAACCGGCCGTATTTCCCCGTTCTTCAGCCTCTCAAAGTAGTTCTGGAGCTCGTTTCCGCGGAAGGCCTTAATCACGTTGTCCCAGGAGTCGTTGTCACCGCAGAGGTTCGGCAAGAGCTGGCCGGAGAGTATCTTGACGGCCGTCGTCTTGCCGGTTCCGTTGGGACCGAGGATTCCGACGACCATTCCCTCCTTGACAACCGGTAGGCGGTAGAGGACGAAGCCGTTGATTCCGTAGCGGTGGACGCAGCCCTCTTCGAGCTCCTCCGGCAGGTTGACTATAGTTATCGCGTTGAAGGGACACTTGTGGACGCAGATTCCACAGCCCGTACAGCTGGCCTCCTGTATGACTGGCCTGTAGTTCTCCTCGTCTATGATTATCGCCTCGCCGCCCATTCGATTGACGGGACAGACTCGCTCACAGAGGAAGTGACCGCACTTGTCCGGGTTGCACTTGTCGTAGTCGATGACCGCGATTCTCATCTCCACCACCGGGCTAAGCTGAGGGCGAGGATTTTAAAGGGTTGCGGAGTAACTAGAGTGGACTTATGTTTGACTGATGAGTCAAAAAGGTGATGAAAAAATGGGAGTTTGGAGGATTATTTCGATTATCGTCGATATAATCCTTCTGATTTTTATGCTAATGATAGGCCTATATATCATATTCACTTTGATTGACTGGTTTGGAGTTAAAGGGACAATAGTTACGATACTATTTCTCCTGTTGATTATGGCTGCCGCATCTGGTTCTACAAACACATACGAATATGAGCACACATCCCAGATACAATTTAACGAAAACAACGAAATTAAAGAAGAGTATGAAAACCTTGTGAGAGACATTCAACATAGACTAACGATAACAAACCGTGTATTCACAACAGATATTCCTCTGGACATCTTGGAGGACTTAGAATTCGAAGGATATCTAAAACGGGACCATTCAGGCGGGTATGTATTGGTTAGAGACGATATCTTCCTTGATTCAGCCATTAAAAGAAGCGTCAAAAAATATTTGGCTAAGAAGTACCCTCTCAAAGACATAGACGAGATAGTAGACGAGTTGGAATATGGTGACCTTTGAATTTTGGTTTTTATCTTCACCTTAATGAACACAAACAATCATAGAGACAAAGTATATTATCATAATCTTGGAATGTTTTTCTCTAGAATGATTAGAATGATTAAGCCCTACAGGTTTCCAAAAGATTTATAAATGTCAACTTGCCCTAATCCTTTTACTGCAGGACTTTAGTTGGACTGAAAGTGAACATAACAATACCAGTTCAGGCTTTTTAGGAATTCAGATTATACTGACTTACTGGGATCACAACCCTTCTCGAGGTGATGCTCATGTACGCGATGGGTTTTGATTACTACGTTCTGGAGTTGGAGGGCGTTGACGGCCCGCTCAGGCTCGAGGTCGAGTTCGGGCCCGGGAGCTTCCGCTTCATCATCGCCGAAGGCTACGACCGCTACCTTTACTCCGCCGTTGACCTGACGCCGGAAAACGTTTTCCTCCTCGTTTACATCCTCTCCAAGTATATCGAGAAGGCCCTGAGCGAGGATGAAATAAGGGCCCTGCTCTGAGCTTTCTTTTTTTGCCCCCCTTGGGGCGCGCACGGGAGGTGGTGTTGTGAAGGTCTGTAAGAGGTATGAAGTTCACCTGAAGAGCACCCGAGATAGTCTCTCCTTCGGCTCCAAAACCGTGGAGCTCACCCTTACGTTGCTCGAGGACCACGCCCGGTTCACCGGCCCGCTCTCGGTTCTCCTGCCCTACTCCGAGAGAAACGCCCGCGAGCTCCTCGAGTTCCTGAAGGTTCTGGTTGAGAAGGCGAAGCTCGAGGCGGAGGCCGAAAGGCTCCGCTGATGTTTTCCTTTATTTCTCCGGGAAAAGTTCTAAAGGGCAGGAGTGACCCGGTCAATGTTAAACCTCTTGACGACCTCCCTAAGGAGGGGGTCTTCAATCCAGTACTTCCTTTCAGACGAGCGAATAAAACCGGCTTTTTCAAGAGTTTCAAGGTACTTATAGATGTGCTGAATCCTTGTAGGTGCTAAACCCAGAATTTTAAGCCTCCTGTAGATTTCCGCCCCACGGAGGGCGCTCGGATATGCCTCGGCCAGAACTCTGAGAACACCGATATAAACCCTGCTGTTGTAGACGTTCAGAAAAGCCTCTATGTCCTTTCTCCACTCCTCAAGCGCATACCTCCTGCTTTCCTCAAGGGCCACTGGGAGGGCTTCTTCTGGGCTTTTTTCAGTCCTCATGAGGTTAACCGCCGTAATGCCGTAGTGAGAGATAAACCCGGGAACTCCTCCCAGCTCTTCAACGGCTCTTGAGAGCTCCAGCTCGTTCGTTACCTTTATTCCGTAGCTTCTGAAGCCCTCGAGGAGATATCCCCTTCCCTCTTCGATGCTCCACCGTGGAAGGGTGAAAATTTCCGCCGAGCGCATGAAGTTTGGCTTTTCGGCGCCCGGGTTTAGATACTCGACCAGCATACCCGGCATTGAGCCCGTGAAAACGAGAGAGATGTTTGGATAACTGTCTGTTATCTCCTGCAGTAGCCCCCTGAAGTCGAGATTCTTCAGCCTGGCCAGAACCTGGGCTTCGTCGAATATCAAAACACCCAACTCGGCATTCTGGGACAAAACCCGGACCAGCGTTGAAAAGTCCCTGCTGAACTCCTCAATGCTGGTCTTTCTTACCTCAACACTCACCCCCCGAAATGATATTTTGTAGCTTTTGCTCGTCGTTATCATCTTGAGTGACGTCCTCTTGGGTTCTATGTCGGCTATTGATATCGCCCGGGAGCCTATGAAGCGAGAAAAGTTGAAATAAACGTAATGGTAACCCCTCTTTCGCCTCAGTTTTTCCGCCATTACACTAACCACGCTTGTTTTCCCGACCCTCCTCGGGCCGAGGAGAACCGCGGTGTTTCCCCGTAACACTGCGCCAAGGATATCCTCAACGGCTTTTCTATGGCCCTTTCCCCAGAGACATTCCTCCTCCATAACCGGCCTCGTCCTGAAGAAATTTTTACACACCATGAAATTTACACCCAATGTAAATTACATGCCGTGTAAATTTAAGGGTTTCCCCGGATGCCATTAAAACAGAGTGTTCCTACCTAGCCCTGCCTCTCGTCCTCTCCTTCAAAAGCTCCATCAGCCCTTCAGCTTCGCCTTTTCTCGTCTCAACGGTAAAGGTAACGTTATCGGAGTAGTTCTCGCCGACGACCCTCGCACCTGCCTTCTCAATGGCTTCTTTAACAGTGTGGAACAGGCTGTAGGGAAATGTAACCTGAAAGCGCTCCGTCTCATAGACCTCAACGATTCCAGCGTTCTCAATAGCAAGACTCGCGGCCTCGCTGTAAGCCTTGACCAAGCCGCCGTAGCCGAGCTTTATCCCGCCGAAGTAGCGCGTGACCACGACGACCACGTTGCTCAGGCCTTTGTTCTGAATCACCTTCAGGACAGGCTTTCCGGCGCTCCCCTTCGGCTCGCCGTCGTCATCGTAGCGGACCGCGAAGTTCCGCCCGTCGTTTATGACGTAGGCCGAGACGTTGTGGTTAGCGTCGCTGTGGTAAGCCCGAATTTTCTCAATAAACGCCCTTGCCTCTTCCTCCGTTCTTGCAGGGGAGGCGTAGCCTATGAAGACAGACTTCTTTATCACGAGCCGGGCAGTGCCAACGCCCCTCAGGGTTCTGTAGCCCATGACTACCTCCTCAGCGTCGCTATGAGCTTCTTCTCGTTGAGGAGCATCTCTATCGCGTCCCTAACGTCCGTGACGATTACATCGCTCGCGAGGAGCGCATCAACCGTCGCCCCTTCCCGTCCGATCACGCAGAAGGCCAGCTCCGCCTTCTCAAGCATGGCAACGTCGTTGTTTCCATTACCCACCGCGACGTAAGGAGCGTAACCCTCGGCAATCTCGGCCTTTTCGGCACCGCTTGAGACCCTCTCGATCCTAACGGGCAGGCCTTTGAGCTCTTCCTCAAGCGTTCCAAACGTGTCCGCGCTCAGAACGACAACGGTACAGCGGCCGGCGAGCTTTTCAAGGAGTTCCTTAACATCATCAGGAACCCTTCCCTCGACCCCCAGCGTGCCGTTCAGGTCGAAAAGCACGGCGTTGAATTCGATCCGTCCGTGGCCCGGAACCTCAACTCTCATCCAGCTCACCGGTGGAGATTGACCGTTGACCAGAAAAACCTTTGGCTTTATTTCAACTCCGATGACGGAAAAAGTGAAAAGTTTAAATAGGGTATCCCATTACTCATAGCCGGTGGGGGAGTCCGATGAAAAGACGTTTTGCCGAGAACCTCATGGAGTCCCTCAACGATCACGAGGTGCTCATAAGACTCAACACGTTTCTCGTGCTGTACTTCGGGTGGATCGGGTTTACGGTTCTCTACGACCACATTAAATCCCACAGCAGGGACGTTACGTACCTCCTCCTCAAGCTCCCCTTCACGTCGTATAAGTTCGTTGTCACAACCCTTGATCTCACGAAGGATTTTCTTCCGATTTACTTCCTAATGAAGGCCATCTACTACATCGGGTTCTCTGGCTCGATAGCGCTGACGGTCTTCTTCGTCCTGATATACAAGCGGGATCTCCAGAAGGCGGATGAGCTGGCCCTCGGCTACCTCGTGATATATTCAATCTGCGGGGCCATCTACACCCTCGTCCACGTTTACGCACCTCACTACGTCTACAATCTGCCCGGGTTCTACCCGGACAGAACTTACCTAACTCAACAGGAGTTCGTCCTTCCCTCCCTTCACAACACCGTTGCGGCGTTTAACATAATCATCCTGTGGAAGTACAGGCGGGAGCTCACGGCCAAGCTCATCATAGCCCTCAACTCCCTCGTCCCCTTCGCAACCCTCCTGCTCGGTCACCACTGGATCTACGACGCCCTCTCCGGAATCGTACTGGCCGTGATCGTGGGCAGGCTGGTTGAGGGCAAGAAAATCCGGGTCCCATCGACGTTCAGGAGCGTCAACGTCTCAATAATCAAGCACGTCACGATGCTCGGCTTCCTCGCCGGCGGCTTCCTCCTCATACTGGCCATAACGATGCCCAAGCCGTAGCGGAAAACTTATAAACCTCCCCTACTTTCTCTCCTCCGGTGCCGGGGTAGCCTAGCTCGGCAGGGCGGGGGACTCGTAATCCCCAGGTCCCGGGTTCAAATCCCGGTCCCGGCTCCACCACGTTTTTATACCCCTTTTGCGAAAAACTTTGGGTGGTTCCGTGCACCCCTTAGAGAGCGTGCTCAAGGTTAAGGGAAGCGGAGAGCTCTCGAGGAGCGAGCTCGTCGGACTGCTTACGTTCAAACTCAGGCTCATGGGTGTTGGCGAGGCCAAGGAAGCCATCTCAAAGTGGATAGAGGAAGGCCTTCTCATCGAGGAAGGAGACCTCCTGAGGATAAACATCGAGGCGCTGGCGCGGAAGGAAGGGGAGGAAGATCTTTTCAGGGAGATGCTGTCCTTTGTGGCCTCTCAGTTGGGCCTCGATGAATCAGAGGTTTTAGATGAACTCGAGGAGTTCTCAAGAAGGTACGGCAACCTCGATCGGAGACTGGTTCTCTACCTCTTCGGCGTTGAGAAGGGCCTCGACATGTCCCGCTTTAGGGATAGGCTTGAGCTGGACTGATCCCATCCCAAAGGGCTAGACTTTCAAAAGGGTTAAGGAGTCAAAAAACTCCTCACGGAGGTTGAGAACGATTGAAATTGACCAGAACAGTAGTCCTTGAAAGTTACCCACTCACGAGGAGAAAGTTCAGAGCGATAAAAGAAGTGTATGACAAATACTCAGAAATTCTTGAGTTTCTAACTGAATATGCCGTCGAGAACAGGATAAAGAGCCACTTGAAACTCAGGAAACTCTTTTATGCGAAACTCAAGGAAGAGCACGACTTGCCAACTCACTATTACTACACGGTTTGTCAGGATGCCGTAACGAGGGCGAAGAGTTTTCTTGAGTTGAAAAAGAAGAGAAGAGCCAGAACTGGAAAACCTGAGGTAAGAAAAGTCTCCATCTGGCTGGACGATGTTCTATGGGACTACAAACGATTCCCAAAATTTAACACGCTTAAAGGCGGAAGAAAAATTCTTGTAATTGGCTTGACTACCAAACTGGGACGAATAAAACTCCCACTAAAACCGCACAAACTCTTTTTTAAATATCTCAACGATAGATGGAAGGTCAAGGCTGGCGTGAAACTCCGTATTATCGAGAAAGAGAGGAAGGTTCTTGCGTATTTCGTCTTCGAGAAAGAGTTTGATGAAAAAGGCTTGAGTGGGAACTTTCTCGGCGTGGATTACAACGCTGATAACGTTTCCTTCGGCACGCACGAATTCTTGATTCAGGTTCGGACTGAATTAGGGAGATTGACGAGGTTCTATTCTAACGTGAGGAAGAGGATTCAGGAATCGCATCTGGTCGGCTGGAAGAGGAAACCATCTTCAAGAAAGGGGAAGGAACTCCTCAGGAAGTTTGGACGGAGAAAAATGAATAAGAGAATTGACTTGCAGAGGAAGTTGGCGAAGAGACTCGTTGAACTTGCCAAGGAGTTGAACGCTACGATTGTCCTTGAGGCCGTTCCCAAGAACTTCAACCAGCGGGTAACTAAAAGGAGAAGGAAGAACGAGAGAAGGCTGAGGGATACTCTCCACAATATTGGTATGAACGGGTTTCAGCGGTTTGTCCTTGAAAAGGCGATTGAATATGGTGTTTCTGTGGTTTTCGTGAATCCCTCTTATTCTTCTCAGGTTTGTCCGCACTGTGGTGCGTTTAAGATTAAGCCTGATGACGACGCTCTGCGTCAGAGGGTTTTCGAGTGTCCTGTTTGTGGGTTTTCTTTGGATAGGGATTTTGTTGCGGTTTTGAACTTGTTGGGGCTGTTTCCGTTCAGCCCGAAGGCCCGTGAACTACCAGTTGAGGGCTCGGTGAGTTCGATGAGTCTGGTGGTTAAGGCCAACCTCCTGCACCACAAAAACTCGCTGGTGATAGTTGGCCAGGGATTGAAAATAAGTGCAGGAGGAAACGGTTAATTAGCCGGAAATCGATAACTCAATCGGTGGTGCCCATGCCGGAGGAGGCCCTCATAGTTGTAGACATGCAGAGGGATTTCATGCCCGGGGGAGCTCTTCCCGTTCCCGGGGGAGACGAGATAATTCCCATCGTGAACGAGTGCGTGAAGAAATTCCGGGAGAGGGGAGCCCTGATAGTCGCCACCAGGGACTGGCATCCACCGGATCACATCAGTTTCAGAGAACGGGGCGGCCCCTGGCCGAGACACTGCGTTCAGAACACGCCCGGCGCGGAGTTCGTTGTGGAGCTGCCAGAGGACGCGATCATAATCTCGAAGGCAACGGAACCCGACAAGGAGGCGTATTCCGGCTTCGAGGGGACGAACCTAGCGGAGGTACTCAGGGAGAAGGGTGTTAAGCGTGTCTACGTCTGCGGGGTTGCCACGGAGTACTGCGTGAAGGCGACGGCTTTAGATGCTGTAAAACACGGCTTTGAAACTTACCTCCTAACCGACGCCGTCAAGGGCATCAACCCCGAGGACGAGAGAAAAGCGCTCGAAGAGCTCCAGCGCGCGGGAGTGAAGCTAATCCGCTGCTCCTCCCTCTGAGTTTCTCTTCTTCCACTCCTTCAGCAGAACGAGGGCAATGCTCAGTATCACCGGGCCCAGCAGAAGGCCCTTCAGCCCAAAGGCCCACGTTCCGCCGAGCATGCCTATGAAAACGAGCGTTTCGTCCAGTTCCGCGTCTTTGGCAACGAGCATAGGCCTTATCGTGTAATCCGGCAGTGGGGAAACCAGAACCGCACCGTAAACGGAGATCCCAATCGCCCCAAGCAGGGACCCCCTCATGTAAAGGTACACCGCGCCCGCGACCCAGAGCATCCATCCCTCGAGGAGGGGCACGAAGCTGAAGAGGAACGTCAGGAAACCTGCTATCATCGCAGTGTATACATCCCCCACGCCAAAGATAACGTAGCCGATGGTCATCAGAAAGCCCTTGGCGACGTTCAGGAGGAGCCACGCCCTGACCAGCGCGTCGAGGGTCTTGTCCGTTCTGTCGAGGATCTCAACCATGAAGGGGGCCTGGTTTCCAGGGACGAGGGAGAGGATGAACCCCCTCAGCTTCTCACCGTAGACGAGGGCGTAGTAGAAGGCGAAGAGGAAGACGACGAGCTGGAGGAGGTACTTGGGAACGGAGAAGGTGAAGGAGGAGACGTAGTCCGTGAGCTTGGGGACTATCTGGGACTGCACCTGTTCGAAGAAAGTCTGGAGCGTCCCGGAGAACTGGAGCGAGGACAGCCAGACCAAAACGTCCTTCACGTTCATGTAGAACCTGTTGACGAGCTTTATCGAGATCAGCGTGAAGAACACGAGGAGGGCCGTGCCGAGTCCGATCATGATCGCGGTCAGTACTAGAGCAGATTCGTGGGCAGAAAACCTTCTCCTGAGGCGCATGTGGAGGGGGTAGACTATGTAAGCCAGCAGAACCCCGAAGAATAGGGGTGTAACGAGAGGTCTAACCGTTCTCCAGGAAAGGTAAAGGATTACCAGACTCACGACCGTCCAGACGGCGATCTCGGCCCTTCCCCTCATACTTTCCGGATATACACCCAATCGGTTATAAATGTTGACATGGAACCCTGACCGGGTGAGGAACGTGGGAGTTTTCGAAGAGCTCCTTCATGAGGCGGAAGAGCTGTTGAGGGATGGACAGGCCAAAAAAGCCGTGAACGTACTCCTAACCGCGTGGGCGTACAGGGAAAGCGGAGTGCTGATGGCCCCCGCGGAGGCCCTCGATTATCTGAGGGTCAGGTTCCCTGGGAGCCGGGAACTCGAATCGATCGAAGGGGAAGAAGATATAAGTACTGTCGCAAGAAGGATCTACGAGATGCTGGGAATGAAGAGTTTGCCGAGTGCTGAGCGGTGATGACTCAAAGCCCCTGACCCTGCACCACCTCTATAACTCCCTCCTTCCCCTTTCGTTTCAGATCCACGAGGTCTATCGTGCTCCGGATCGTCGGCTCCATGTCCTTTGCTCCCCTCAGGAAGACGCCTATGACGCCGTTGACCATCTCGTAGGAACCGTGCGGTTCGATGAGTATGTAGAGATCGTCGCCCTTGGAGAACACCGAAACCCTGCTCGTGTCGGCGAGCAGTCTGACCCCGTTCTCACCTCCCCTTCCCCAGATCGTGTAGATCTCAAGGAAACCGTCGGAGTAGAATATCGACACGTACTCCGTGCACTCAACGGGACTTATAACGTACACCTTTTCATCATGCTCAACGAACACGAACCCCTTGGCCGACCCCAGGTATATCGAGCCCGACAGGCTGTCCAGGTAATGCCCCAAAATTTCATAAGCTGATCCATCCATACCCCATCACATCATTTCATAGGGTGAAGAGGATCATAGGTAATTGGTCGTTACCGGGGGTGAACTCATGAGGATCGTCTCAGCCGACACGGGTGGGGCCCTACTAACCGAGGACTACGAGCCGATAGGGCTCATTGCAACTGCTGCAGTGCTGGTTGAGAAGCCGTATAAAACCGCGACGCTCAGCAGGGTGAAGTACGCGGACCCATTCAACTATGACATGAGCGGAAGGCAGGCAATAAGGGACGAGGCGTTGCTCGCGGTCGAGCTCGCGAGGGAAGTTAAGCCCGACGTTATCCACCTCGACTCGACAATCGGCGGGATAGAGGTGAGAAAGCTCGACGAGCCGACGATTGACGCCCTAACGATAACCGACCGCGGGAAGGAGGTGTGGAAGGACCTCGCGAAGGACCTCCAGCCCTTAGCCAAGAAGTTCTGGGAGGAGACCGGGATAGAGATAATCGCCATCGGCAAGTCGAGCGTCCCGGTCAGGATAGCGGAAATCTACGCTGGCCTGTACACGGCGAAGTGGGCCATCGGGTACGCGAGGAAAGAGGGAAAAGCCATCGTCGGCCTCCCGCGCTACATGAAGGTCGAGATAAGGCCCGGAAAAATCTACGGGGAAAGCCTCGACCCGCGCGAGGGCGGTCTCTTCGGGGAAATTGAGGCGGAAACAGAGGGAATCGGCTGGGAGCTGTATCCAAACCCGCTCGTGAGGCGCTTCATGGTTCTCGAGGTTTGGAGGGAGTAAGGGGGCTAAGCCCCCTTCTCCAGCTCGCTCGGGAACTTTATCGCATCGAACGGGCACGTCTGGTTGCAGACGCCACAGCCCGTACAGAGCAGGCCATCTATTCTGACCTTGTTGGTCTCCGGGTCGTAAACGAGCGCCGGACAGCCGGTCAGGAGTATGCACGCCTTACAGCCGGTGCACCTGTCCTCTATAACCTTCGGTATCTCGCCTATCTCACCGCGCCTTATGACGGGAATGACACACTCGCGCTTCGCTATTATGACTGCAGGCCCCTCAACCTGCATGGCTTCCTTTATCGCTTCCCTCGTGGCCTTGAGGTCGTATGGGTCAACGGTCTTGACGTACTTAACTCCCAAAGCTTTGACGAGGGCCTCGATGTCAATCTCGTTGAACTTCCTGCCGGTTTCACTTCCACCGGTTCCCGGGTGCGGTTGATGGCCGGTCATCGCGGTGGTTCTGTTGTCGAGTATCATCACCAGAACGTTCAGGTTCTTGTAAACTGCATCCACCAGCGGCTGAATTCCATTGTGGAAGAACGTCGAGTCACCGATTGTCGCGATTATCTTCTTGTTCATAACGACGCTCTGGCCGTTCGCTAAGCTGATGCTCGCGCCCATGACGTATTCGGTCCAGATGGCCTCGAGCGGGGGGAGGAGCGATAGGGCATAACAGCCTATGTCGCCGTGAATGGGGACCGAGTAGCGGCCGAGCTTGAGGTCGCGGAGGGCGTCCAAAGCGGCCCTATAGCTTCCCCTGTGCGGACAGCCGGGGCACATTACCGGCGGTCTCTTCGGGGCGAGGCTTTCGGCGAGCTTTACCTCCTCCGGCTTCTCGTAGGTTTCCTCGCTTTCACCCATTAGCCTGAGGAGGGCGTTCCTGACGAGGCTCGGGGTGAGCTCGCCCTCAAGCGGTAAATGACCGGTTCTCTTGCCGTAGATCGGCACGTTGATCCCGGCCTCGTAGGCGGCTATCTTGACCTCCTCCTCGAGGAACGGCGCGCCGTCCTCGATTACAATCGCGAAATCAACGGTTTTGAGGAAATCAACGACGAGCTTCCTCGGGAGCGGGTGGGGCGTTGAGAGCTTGAGGACCTTGAAGTCCGCGCTGATTCCCGGGAGAACCTCCCTCACGTAGTTGTAGGGCGCGCCCTCGACGATTATTCCGATTTTACCGCTCCCCTCGACCCAGTTGAAGGGCATCGAGTTGAACTCCTCCTCTATCTTGGCAAGGGTCTCGTTGAGCCACTTGTGCCTCTTCCTGTTGCCCTCCATGCTCGCGCGCACGTAGCGCTCGATGTCCTTCTTGAAGACGGGCTTCCTGTCGAGTTCGATGAACTCGCTAACCTCCACGTCGGCCGTCGTGTGGTTAACCCTCGTGGTTGTCCTGAAGATAACCGGGACTTTGTATCTCTCGCTCAGCTCGTAGGCGTACTTGATGAGGTCGTGAGCTTCCTGCGGGTCGGCAGGCTCAAGGACCGGCAGAAGCGAGAGCTTGCCGTAGTAGCGGTCGTCCTGTTCCGTTTGACTCGTGTGAGGTCCAGGGTCGTCCGCCACGAGGATTACTAAGCCACCTTCTACGCCAGAGTAAGCGAGGCTCATAAGCGGGTCCGCTGCCACGTTCAAACCGACGCACTTCATTGTCACGAGCGCCCGCAGTCCGGTGTAGGCAACTCCAGCCGCTTCCTCCAGCGCGACCTTCTCGTTGGGGGCCCACTCGGCAAAAACTTCAGGCTTGAGCCTCGCTATCGTCTCTATCACTTCGGTTGAGGGTGTCCCGGGGTAGCCTGTGGCGAAAACGACACCGCTTTCGAGGGCGCCGTAGGCTATCGCCTCGTTTCCCATGAGAAGCTTCTTCTCTCGCCTCTCGCCTTTCACTTCGGCTGGGTCAGAAGGATAAGATTTAACCGCATCCATGCAACCACCGCTGGGGAGTTGGAGGAAGGATATAAAACTTATGGCTCGAAAAAATAACCCAAAACCCAAAGGATTTTCAGAGAACTATTAGCGTTTCTTTCCGTAGTTCGGGTCGTAGAAGTACTTCCCATGAGCCTCCGCCTGGGCGTCGAGAACGCGCCTCTTAACGACGAACGCGTATATGAAGTAGCCAACGATCGCTATCGCCGCGATCGAGCCGAAGACCTTGAACATGGCGTAGATCCAGAAACCGAGGACGGCAAAGAAGCCGATGAGGATTATCGCGAAGACACCGAGGAGTATCTTGTACCCGTACCTCTCCATGAAGAGGGCGAAGTCCATAGCGATCCCCGTTTGGAATTTCACCCACGTCACTATAAACGTTTTGGGACAAGGTTATTAAGGGAAACGCTGAGGTTTCTCCATGAAGGTTGGAGAGCTCCTTGAACTCGTTGAGGAAGCGATTGGAGACCTTAAAGTTGCGATAGTGGCCAATCAAACGAGGTCCTTTGAGAGCCCCTACACAAGTCTGGAGTTCACCCAGAGGGCGGTGGAGCTTCAGGAGGATCTGGATGAGCTGGTAAAACTGCGTGATTATCTGCTCACCCTCGACCCGGAGACGAACGTAGAGGAAGTCTTTGAACGGGAAGATCTTGAGAAACTTCTCGAGTACTTCAAACTGCTCCGGGAGAGCAAGAGCCACCTGTACTGAGGGATGGGAATGAAGTTCGGGGAGCTGAAGGTCACGACGTTCGTGCTGGTTCTTCAGGGGTTTCTAGGCCTCTATCAGGGGACGAAGTTCCCGGCCGTTTACCTTCCCTTTGCCCTTCTCGACTTCCTCCTCGCGTGGGGGACCTATACCCGCAGAAAGACGGCGATCAAGGTTTCCCTGGTGTATTTAGCAATTGACCTGTTCCTCGCGATATTCTACCTCATCTCGGGGGTGCTGCTGAAGGGGATTATAGCCCTCCTGGATTTCCTTGCAATCCACGACATGGTGTCCTACATCGAGGAGCTCTACCGCGAGGAGCAAAGCTTATAAGGATGTAAAGGAAGCTTTACGTAAAGGAAACTTTACATGGTGAGAGCATGGGGCAGTGGTCAAGGGTTCCGACCCTGCTCGTGGGGATCGCCGCCGGGTTCGTGATGTTCCTCTCCGTCCGTTCCGGACACTGGGAGCTCGCGGTTGCGTCCCTGGCCCTTGCAATGCTCTTCGCAAACTGGTATTCGTCATGGCTCAGGGAGAGGGGCGTTGTCCTCGAGGACGAAAGAACGATCAGGATAAACGAAATTGCCTCGAGGAGAACGCTCCAAATCGCGGTGATAGCCCTCGGCTTCTCGGTGCTGGTTCTCTCACAGTGGACATCGGCCCCGGAGATAAAAGGAGCCTTCAAGGCCCTAAGCGTTTTCCTTGTTGGTATTTCAATGTTACACCTCCTTCTCAGACACTACTACTCGCGGGTGATGTGAATGGGAAAGAAGAACCTTCTCGGCCTAGTTGCCATATCGGGCCTTCTCTACGCGGTTTACTTCCTCTGGCTCTACCGGGCGAGCAACGGCACCATGGTTGTAAGGTACGAACCTCCCGAGTGGACGTTCCCGTTCATAGCCGGAATTTTCGTGTTCGTATTCTCCTTCGCAGGTGGCTCCATTCTGCTGGCCTTCCAGGGAGCGGAGGAAGCCCGTGAAAGCAGGGCGGTTCCCCAGCTCCTCGCGCTTTCCCTGCTCTTCGCCGGCCTCTCAACGGTGAGTGCGTTCGTTATGACCGGATACCTCTCAAAGGCTGAGGGACTGCTCGCCGGGGCTGTCTTTCTCGGTGTGTGGGCCCTGCTTGCGAGGATGAACGCCGAACGGTTAAGGCCAGAGGGGCCCGTTGTGGACGAGAGGACTGAGCTAATAGAGCTGAAGTCCTGGGCGCTCGCCGGCAGGAACATGACGACGGTGGCTTCGATAACTCTGCTCTTGGCACTCTTCCACCTCTGGAACCCCAATGCGGAAACGCTGTCCTTTCTTCTCATGCTCACGTGGAGCATCTCGATGATGGGAGCGAGGGCCTACTACTCCCGGAGGATGTAGCGATGAAGAACCGCCTGCGCGAGCTGAGGGAGGCGAGAGGACTGACCCAGGAGGAGCTCGCAAAGGCCCTAGGAGTTACGAGGCAGACCATTATAGCGATTGAGAAAGGTAAATACGACCCCTCCCTCAGGCTCGCCTTCAAAATCGCCCGTTTTTTTGGTGCTAAAATCGAGGACATCTTCATCTACGACGGTGATTGAGATGTTCGTCGAGGTTGAGAACCTTGAGAAGGACTACGGGAAGGTCAAGGCCCTGAAGGGGATAAGCTTCTCCATCGGGGAGGGCGAGATCTTCGGCCTCATCGGGCCAAACGGTGCCGGAAAGAGCACGACCCTCAAAATCCTCGCCACCCTGCTGAAGCCGACTGGGGGGACGGCGAGAGTGGGCGGCCATGACGTGGTTAAGGAGGCCGACAGGGTAAGGGCTCTCATCAGCTACCTGCCCGAGGAAGCAGGAGCCTACAAAAACCTTACCGGAAGGGAGTACCTGGAGTTTATGGCGAAACTTTACGCCAAAGACGAGCGGAAAGCCCGGGAAATGCTCGAGCTCGGCGTTGAGCTCTCGGGTCTGGGAGAGAGGCTCGACGACAAGGTCTCGACTTACTCCAAGGGCATGACCCGCAAGCTTTTGATAGCGAGGGCCCTCATGGTGAGGCCGAAGTTAGCTATTCTCGACGAGCCGGCGAGCGGGCTCGACATAGTGAACGCCTACGAGATCAGAAAGACGATAAGGCGCTTCGCGAGGGAGATGGATACCACGTTTCTGATCTCAAGCCACAACATGCTCGAAGTCGAGTTCCTCTGCGATCGCGTTGCCATGATAGCGGACGGAAGGATCGTCGAGATTGGAACTCCCGGAGAGCTGAAGGAGAAGTACGACGCCGAGAACCTGGAGGAGGTCTTCATGAGGGCCATCGGCGTCAGCGTCCCCGAGCCGGTTGGAGGTGAGGGCTCGTGAGCGATTTCCTCGTCCTGGCAAAGAAGGAGGTAAAGAACCTGATCCGGGATAAAAAACTGCTCTTCGGCCTGATCATAGTGCCGCTCATCGTTTACCCGGCCCTTGGCAGGATGATGCAGTTCGGCTTCGAGAGCGCGACGAAGGAAACGCACGTGGCGATAGTCAACTTCGACGACGGAAAGTACGGCGAGTTGCTGATAAAGGCCCTCAACGCGAGTCCCAACGTGAGTGTAACCGTTATAACTGCCCCGTCTGTCGAGGAAGCGCTAAAACGGGCACTTCAGGAGAATCAAAACGTTCTGGTTGTTATCCCTCCCAACTTCAGTGAGAGCATAGAGTCCGACAGGATAGCGACGGTCGAGGTGTACGGCGTTTTCAAGGGACTTAGCTCGGGGATGAGGGAGAGCGTGAGCGAGGGCAGGATCAACGCAGTTATAAGCGTCCTTTCCGAGGAGATAGCGAGGCTGAAGGTCAGGTCCCTCGGCGCCAGGGATCCGGAGGCGATACTGCACCCCATACGGGCGGAGAGCAGATCGTACTTCATGGACAGGATAATCAACGTTCCTCCAACTGTCGTTTCGCAGGTTTTGGCTTCGCAGTCCTACGGGCTGCCCCTGATAGTCTTCCTCATGGTCATGATAACGTCGCAGATGGCCGCCGGCGCTGTGGCCAGCGAGAAGGAAAACAAGACCCTCGAAACCCTCCTGACGCTCCCGGTAAAGAGAACAACGATAGTCGCGTCAAAGATAACCGGAACGGCCGTTATGGGTGTGATAGCGGCTTTAGCCTACATGATCGGCCTCAAACAGTACATGGCGAGCTTCGGGGCCCAGACCGGGGTTTCGCTGAGCGAGCTCGGCCTTTCGGTAACACCCGCCGGACTGGCCCTCTTCGGCGTCGTCGTCTTCCTGACGATAGCCTTTTCGCTGAGCCTGGCGATGCTCCTGGCTGTCTTCGCCGAAGACGTCCAGAGCGCCAACACAGTTGTGAGCTCGGTGATCCTGCCGCTGGCTTTCCCCACCTTCATCCTGAGCTTCGTGGACGTGACCCAGCTCCCGCCCCTTGGCAGATACCTGCTTCTCGCGAGTCCGTTCACCCATCCGACGCTTGACTACCGCTACATCCTCATGGGGGACTACGGATCGGTCGCGTGGAGCATCCTGTACCTGGGAATCGCTGCGGGAGTTACGCTGTACGCGACCGCGAGAATATTCGCGAGCGAGAAAGTTTTAACCGCGAGGATCAGATGGGGCAGGAAAAGGCGCGGTGGTTGAGCAAAAGGCGAGAAAACCGAATCTGGTAGCGGGGGGAGGATTTGAACCTCCGACCTCCGGGTTATGAGCCCGGCGGGCACTCCTAGCTGCCCCACCCCGCTGCTCGACCCGTTAGTTAGTGAACCGAAGGAAGTTTATAAATCTTTCGGAGCGGGCTTTATATTCTTCAAGGTCGTTTTTAGTTCGGTGGTGTCATGTACCTGACGAAGGAAGAGGAGCTTATCTTGGCCGGCGAGTACGGCTACGCACTCCAGAAGGCGATGGAAATCCTCGTCGCACTCGGCGACATCTACGGGGCGGAGCGGTTGATTCCCATAAAGAGCGCCCAGATTGCTGGAGTTTCCTACAAAAACCTCGGCGAGGCCGGCATTGAGTTCCTGAGGGACTTCGTGGATGCTGGAGCGAGGGTCAGCGTCTACACGACCCTCAACCCGGCGGGAATAGGCGACGACGAGTTCATGGAGAAGCAGAGGGAGGTTTTGGAGCTCTACCGCGCGATGGGGATAGAGGTGACCTCGACCTGCACCCCCTACTACGGGGCGAACCTTCCGAAGTTCGGCGACCACCTTGCCTGGAGCGAGAGCTCGGCGGTTTCCTTCGCAAACTCTATAATAGGGGCCAGAACCAACCGCGAGGGCGGGCCGTCGAGCCTGGCATCAGCCATAGTCGGCAAAACGCCGGAATACGGACTTCACCTCGACGAGAACAGGAAGGCGACCGTGAAGGTGAAGGTAGAAGCTAAAGTCAAGACCTTTGTGGACTACTCCGCCCTCGGCTACCATCTTGGAAAGGCCCTCGGAAACGACGTGCCCTACATAACCGGCCTGAAACCGGAAAGCCTAGACTACCTCAAGGAGCTCGGCGCTTCTATGGCCGCTACCGGTTCGATAGCGCTCTACCACGTCGAAGGCGAAACGCCCGAATACAGGAACGCGATTTCCGACGGGATAGAGACGGTGACGGTTGAGGAAGCTGACCTGAGGGCCGTCAGGGAGAGCTTCTCCGACGATTGGAGCGAGATAGACATGATTCTCATAGGCTGTCCGCACGCTTCCCTGGTGGAAATCAAGGAGATAGCCGAACTTCTGAGAATGCGCGGAAGGCCCCTAAAGATACCGCTCTTCATAACCGCGAGCAGGGCCGTTAAGGCTTTATCCGACTCGCTCGGCTACACCGAAACGATAGAGCGCTACAACGGGCGGATTATAGCGGACTCGTGCTTCGTCGTGTCGCCGATTAAGGGCTGGTACAACGGCATCGCCACCAACAGCGGAAAGTCGGCTTTCTACTTCCGCTCCTTCGGCTTTAGCGTAAGGCTTGACGACGCCGAGAGACTCATAAAAAAAGCCCCGTGAGGTGGTAGAATGAAGCTGAAGGGAAGGAAGGTCGTCGGCGGAAAGGCTGAGGGCGAGCTGATAGTGTCAAAGAAACCGCTCTCCTTCCTCGGTGGAGTTGACCCCGAGACTGGAATCGTCACCGACGCGGAGAGCGACATAAGGGGTCAGAGCATAGCGGGCAAAATCCTCGCCTTCCCACGCGGGAAGGGCTCAACCGTCGGCTCCTACGTAATCTACGCCCTCAAGAAGAACGGAAAGGCACCGAAGGCGATAATCGTCGGCGAAGCCGAGACGATAGTGGCAACGGGTGCGATAATAGCCGGCATTCCAATGGTTCAGGGGATAGACGTGTCCAAGCTGAGGAGCGGGGCGAGGGTTAAGGTTGATGCCGATTTGGGCGAGGTTGAGGTCGAGGAAGGTTGAGCAGTTTTCTCACTCTTAAAACCAAAGAATTCAGAAGAATTCAAAGCATCAGCAAAAAGAGCTCCCTCGGCACAAACCACACGTCTCCTTTCTTTTTCAACGGCCCATTGTGAACCACGACGCCGCAGGTTAATCCAGTCTTCTTCATGGTCCTGAGAACTTGACGGACGCCCTTCTTCCCCCAACCAACCTCAACCACGACTCCTTCGCCGTGTCCCTTCAAGATGAAGTCCGCACCGCCCCTCTGGGCATCGTAGTGAAGGCCGAGTTTGTGCTCCCTAGCGAGCAGATGGAGATAAAGAGCAACCGCGTCCTCAAGGAGCATACCGAGCGTTTTTGAATCCCTCTCAAAGAGTCCGAACTCGTAAAGCACCGCGCTCCTCAACATTGGTGCCAGGAACTTGTATTTTGGGGTCTTTCGGGCGACCTTGCCCAGAGAGCCGTAGGCCCTTACCGGAAAGATGACTTCGAGGTCCTCAAGCTTCTCAATCATCTTTTCCACGGTCGCCTTGGCGAGCCCCAGAGTCGAGCTCAGGTCATCGTAAGCCAAGCTCTCGCCGGAAGCAAGGAGGAGTAACAATCCAAGGGCCTTTTCTCTCGTCGTCTCGGAAAGACCCTCGTGCATTAAATCAACCTCGACAATCTTCCTCAGTATCTCATAGGCATCCTCAAGCGGGTTTGGCGAAGCGAGGTAAAGGGGGAGCGAGCCTTGGATGAGGTAATCCTCGACGTCTTTTTCAGTAAACTTCAGGAGCACTCCCCCAAGCTGCTCTTCAATTTCTGAGAAATCACAGCTGAGGAATGCCCTCTTTAAAGCTGCACTGAGCTCCTCGGGGATTTGTATTTTCTTCTTTAAAAGTAGGTATTCTGTGAAGGTTAAAGGCGGCACCCTGAGCTTTCTGGCCCTTCTCATCAGGTCGGGGTCGAGCTTAAGGGGAAGTGAAGAAGATCCAGTGACCACAATCATGAGGTTACTCACGGAGTCATGAAGGTCCTTCACCGTAATCCCGAAGTTCTCGTCATAGTGGGCTTCGTCGATGAATAGGAAGGTCGGCTGACTCAGCTCTTCAATCCTCTCACCGAGGAGGCGTTCGTAGGCTCGGACAAAGTCATTCAGGCTTATTCCCAGCGAGCGAAGCTTGTCGAGGGAGACGTAGACAAGTCTCTCCCTTGGAATCTGGGGAAGAAGCTTGAAGTAGATTTGAGCGAGCATGGTGGTCTTTCCGACACCGCGAAGACCGTAGAGAACCAGAAGGCTGTTTTCCCGGGTTTGGAGAAACAACTCAACATTCTCCTTGAGTTTCGTGAGGGGTTTCCTTTCAGGTCTTTTTTCTCCGGTTGGAGTGAACACGTACTTTCTGAGCCTTGCCTCGGCTGTGTCGATGGTCCTCCTCACGAGGCTCTCAATCAGTCTTTCTTCCAAGGCCACCACCAAGTGTAGTTCATCATGGTAGGATAAAAAGCTATTGTCTTGTATCACTTAATTAGTATTGCCAGAACAAGTTAAGCTTCTCGAGGATACAATGATGCCCTCGCTGAAAGATGCACACCGATAAAGGCAAGATCGAAATCATCGACGGGTAGATTTTTAACCTTTCCCTTCCCTCCATACTGGGGGAGAAGATGCCGAAGGGAATTTACGAGTGCGTCAACTGCGGGCACAGGGAGATCATCGAGTCAAACGAGGCCCTCCTTGAAGGAGCGTGCCCCAAATGCGGCGGCGACATGGTTCTTGTTGGCTTTGCCATCGATGCCGGAGAGGCACCTTCTGCGGGTGAGGACCTCTTTGGAGTTGAAGAACTTGTATCGAGGTTCTACCGGGCGGAGTTCGTTGAAAAAAGGGGCGAGGTGTACGTTTTCAGGGTTTTAGAAATACTCGAACGGGATTTTGAGACCGTTCTGCAGGAGTTTGAAGGCCGCGGCTACTGGGCCGCATTAAAGAGGGCCGGAGGGGATGTCGTTCTGTACGTCTTTCCGGCCGGCGAGGTTAAGCCGGACAACCCGAAGGTAGGAATAGCGCTCTTCATCCTCACCCTGCTCTCCACACTCTGGGCCGGTTACGTTCTCGCGATCCAGTACATAGCGACGCTCGACCAGCTGGGCCTGCCGGGCTACCGGAATCCGTACGTCATAGCCGTTGCCTTCTCCCTCAGCGTGCTGGCGATCCTGGGAACACACGAGATGGGCCACAAGATAGCCGCAACGATGCACAACGTTAAGGCAACCTTCCCCTACTTCATTCCCTTCCCCAACCTGCTCGGAACGCTCGGGGCAGTGATAAGGGTAAAGTCCCCGGTTCCAACCAGAAACGCCGCCATCGACCTCGGTGTCAGCGGTCCCTTAGCGGGCATTCTGGTGGCGATTCCCGTCACCATAATCGGGCTCAGACTTTCCCCGGTGGTTCCGGCTTCCCTTGTCCCAAGCTCCGGCAAGGGGCTCTACCTCGGCACGAACCTGTTCTTCACGATACTTGAGAAGCTCATACTGAGTGAAAACGTCGCCGGCGGTGATTACGTGGTGTTCCTGCATCCCGTTGCCATAGCGGGCTGGGTTGGGATCCTCGTCACGTTCCTCAATCTTATCCCGGCCGCACAGCTAGACGGGGGGCACATAGCGAGGGCCTTCATGAGCGAGAGGCTTCACAGGTACTTCACGATAGGGATAGGACTGACACTGATACTAATGAGCTACCTCTGGAGCGGATGGATGATATGGGGTCTGCTCGTGCTCTTCATCGGTGGCTCCGGAAACCCCGGGGCTTTGGACGAGGTCAGCCCGATCTCGTGGAGCAGAAAGGCTCTGGCAATCCTCGCCCTGATAATATTCGTGCTGACCGCAACCCCTGTGCCGTTCTTCGTCAGGTGATCACTTTTTTTCCTTCAGTATCTGCTGAATGTCGTAGTAGATAGTATCCCTCGAAACGCCGAAGACCCTTGCGAGTTCTGAGATGTTGAGAACTTTGGGGTTGTATTCAAACAGGGAGAGCACGTGAGCGAGGAGCTTTCTTCTGTCGGCGGTCTCGCTTATCTGGCTCGCTGGCTTCATAGGGAGGTTGTAGGCAACGACGCCCACAGCGTAGGTTCGCCTCGTCACCGGCGTTGTGTAGGTTCCAAACTTAAACGCGACAACCTCGGCGTTCTCGATCAGGGGGTTTATCTCCGCGAGGACGCCCTCAATGGCACTTTCCCTGCTCCTTCCTGCGGAATACTTCGCCACGACCCTTCCGCCCGGGGTTGAGGGATCAACCAGCAGTCCCGCCGATAGGTGCATAAACGCACCGAACGTCAGGTTAAGGTCTGCTGATTTTATGTAACATCCAGAACCTGATAATACCTGGTTTATTTTCGATGTGAACTCCTCGATGCAATCCTCAACGCTGGCGGATTCACAGGAGACGTGGAACAGCCTCATACTCCTCCCCGGAAGCTATGTAGGGGCGTAAAATATATAAACCCTTCCTCTTCACGCTTTTCCATCCGTTAAAATGCAGTAGTAAAATCATGTCAAAATGTGCCACCTCAAATCTTATTGTATTAACTTTAATCCAGCCGGGGCTATTTTGTGATATATTCAATACGTTTACATCCTCGTTAATGCTCCCCAACAATCCCCCAATTTTGCTAGGAAATCCGACAAAATTATGGAGAAACCTATTTAAAGGGGTTTCAGGCTAAATATTTTGACAAGACCTCCCGGAGGTGATGTGAATGATGAGGAAGGCCCAGGGTGCAATCGAGTACCTGTTTATGATTGCGGCGGCGCTCATCATCGTTGCAGTGGTGATCAAGTACCTCAAGAGCTCAAGCAAGAGCACCGGTCAGACCATCCAGCAGGGGCAGGAGCAACTTAATACCGCAGTTAGCAAGGAGCTCAGTTCTGCTCTTAGCAGTTGATTTCTAACCTTTTTTTACCCATTCGCAATTTCTTCAGGAAGGTGATATAATGAGAAGATTGGCCCAAGGTACAATCGAATACCTGTTTATGCTTGCATTGATACTGATAATAGTTGTTTGGGGCCTGCACTATGCGAAGATAATCAAGGGAGGGGAGGAGAACCTCGCGGATTCGCTCTCAAATGCCGAGAGTCAGTTCAATCAGAGAGTTCTGAGCGAGGTTTCCTCTAACCTCGGAGGATGATCCTTTCTATGTACACTTTTCCTTCAAACTTCAAGACATAGAACTTCCCTTTTTCCAGCGTTGTCATAAAGGATACGGATCCCCTGTCAAGAACCCCAAGGTAAACCCCGTTCAGGTACACCCTGGCAGGCTCACCGAGACCTATTATCCGTAGGGAAGAATAGTTCTGATCGGGGATGAACACTATATACGAGTCGTTCACAATCGAGAATACGCCACTCCACTGTTTAAGGAGGATTCCCCTGACGACAACGGGGTGTCTAAGCAGGAAGCCGTAGACAAAATATCTCCAGTCCTCAAAATTGTAAGCCTTGATAGAATTCCTGCGAAGCATAAGATGGCGATAGAGATCATTAAGTGCGTCCTCTCTAGAATCACGCCACGTCTGGGAAAGATTAAAAATCCAGATTCCATTATAATATGAAATCAACGCTGACTTATTCACTAACTGAAGAGGATTTAGTGGAGGTGCATGGATATCTCCATAACCTCTGGAGTCCACGTACAAGATGCCTTTTTTTGGAGGAGTGGTCACTCTTATTATTTCCTTATCCGTAAAAATGGGAATCCAAATTCCCGAGTCCATCAGGGAGTTTTGTACATAGATCGGGCCCGTGAGAGAGTCAACATATCTAAATGCTAGCAATGTATTATTGTCGACGGTAACACAAAGTTCCCTAGCATAATTATCTATATTAACATATGTTCCGGGAATTACAAAAAGTGCTGTTAGTGTAATAGCCAATATTACTTTTCTTCTCGCTTCAATGTGTCTTTTAACCAAAGAAATCCCTAGACCGTGCAATAGAGGAAATAAGGGTGTTAGAAGGATATAAATACGCTCTGAGTTCCATATTGCCGAATAATATGGAACGTTAACATGAAACCATATTTTATCAAAAATTAAGAAGATAAAAAACAACAATGTCGATATCAAAGCAAGTCCTTGTTTGTTTTTCCTGTGAAGTATCCAGAACGTCGAAACTATAAAAAATGGCAAGAAGACAAACTGGCCATTGGCCCAAAACGTTTGTTTTAATATAAAATAGAACCAATGCGGATTATCCTTAAGGTAGTATTTGCTAATATGAAACAAGGGCTTGGAGTATCTTTCAACGTTAAGGCGATTTGGAGCTTCAATAAAATAATAGACCAAGAAACTACCCGCTGCCTGAAAGAAAAATAAAAACAATGTTCTCATTTTTTGAGAGGTAGTTATGCCTGGAATAATTAACACAGCTAAAAAAAGCGCATAGGCCTGGAATAGTAGATAGGGGTATGGATGTACTATTAAAAGAGAGGATGTCAGTAAAAACAATATCACAAACCAAGATACATGATACTGTTTGACGGAATCTTTGGTAATCTCAGTAATCAACTGGGTATAAACCGCTATGGAAGCTAAAAGAAGATAGTAATCAAGAAACAAATGCAATAATGAGTAATGAAGATAATAGTAGTAAAGATACGTTAAAGGCATCACCGCGGCGGATATACGAGAGACCCATTTATCTTGAAACATACTCCAAGAAGCGAGATATGTACCTAATGGAAGGAATATCCACGTGAAAAGTTGCAAACTCATCATGGAAAATGGCACTTTAACTCCACTTACTAGAGATATCCAAGCAACAAGTGAGTGATACCCCGCAGGATACGTCAAAATTCCAGAGAAAGATATTGGTGCATGTTTGATAAATATCGTTCCTTCTTTCAAGATCTCCCAAGTTTTATACGCATGAAACACGGGATCCTTAGGAGCACTTGAATAAGAAGGAATACTCAAGAAGGGTATCTTCAATCCTGCAGACAGGAAAACTGAGATAGACAAGAATAACCTGTCAATTAATGGAATTTCATTCCACATGCTGGATAACGAAGATCCTTTGGAATCTTTCCACCAGAGAAGCAACGTTATAAGATAAACTACTGGTACTGTGAGCCAGATAGAAAACCCAACAATGCTAGTTATGTGGACTACAAAAATAACTATCCCCATCCCCACCGCCGGCCCGAGCGCAAGCCTCCACAGCGGCGGGAGCCAGTCCAGCACGAGAAAACCCAGATACCAGATAACCAGAATCGAAAAGTACGGGCTAACCAATCCCAGAGCGAGGAGGGCGACGAGTTCTATCAGCCGGACAAGAGAATTCTTAGTTCCCTGCATTCGATAACAACCTCCTTCGGGGACATCGAGACTATCTTTCCACCCCCGAGATCAAGGTTAAACTCAACACCCTGCTCTGGGGCGTATACCCTTAGCACGCCATTATAACCGGGTTTTGCGTAGTTCCCGGTGGCGTTGAGGACAGCAACGGGCTCAAGGAACTCCAGCGTCACGTTAAGGGTTCTGGAAAACCGAAGATCCACACCGTTCTCACTATGGTACATTGAGAATTTTATCACGGTTCCGTTTACCCTCTGGGTCACCGAATACCTGCCGTTTATCAGCTCTATATCAGTGAAGTCATCGTTCTTCAGGGATCCACTCAACGCATGCAGGAAGAAAATGGGAGATCCGTTTATCCACACCCTCATCCTACCTAGGTAGGCATCGAATGAGACGGCGTTTCTGGAGCCGGATCTCTTCACAAGGGTTATCACGTCCCCCCTGAAGTACGACTTGGAAAACATCACCGTATAGTTCATGTGGGCGATCTTTTCGAGTTTTCCGAACGTGGTTTTGAAAACGTGAGACTCCATCTCCATCGCGTACATCCACGTGCTGAAGATTACGTAATCGCTCTGGTTGACAGCTACCCAGAACTGTGTTGAATTGCACAGATAGGTAATTCCAAAGACGTCAAGATACCATGGGTTTATCCTCAAATGAAGGTAGTAGGCGTTGAAGGGATTCATCGGTAAGTACAGTCCGTTTGAAATGTTGTGCTGGGTTATGTACCTTCCGAGGTCATCCCTGAGCTCTTTGCCATGGGACTCCCACGCGATGAGCAGATCACCCCTGGGATACCTGTAGGCCATTCCAATCCCGGAAACCCCAACAAGCACCATCACCACCAAAAGTCCCCCAAGGAGCGCCCGCCCATGTTTTTCACGCTCAAGCTGACCGAGAAGTGCGTAGAACAGGACGAGGTAGAATACCATGAAAAACGAGTACAGGAAGCGCTGATTCGGAACTATGGGAAACACCAGGAAGTACATGAGGAAGTTCATGAGGAGAAGCGATCCGGTGGCCTTTTCGAGGCTGAACCTCCGCCCCTTCGCCCATTCAATTAACAGCACCGCGAGCAGAACCATCGCCGGAACGTAGAAGACCAGATAATCCTGAGATTTGGCCGAGTACAGGTGCTTCATGATCTGATTAACGTAGGAGAACGGGTTGATTATCGGGGCATAGCGTCCCTTTTGTGCAAGATACGTCTGATAGATGTATGACTTGGAAACCGCGAGGCCGAGAGCACCCTCGACCACCACCTTGGGGGCAAGTAGAACAAGGGCCATCTTGAGGGCGGGTTTGAGGTTCCTTGCGAGAACTACAACGGTTCTCCTGATTGCCCCCACGTAGGACACCCCGGTGACGTGGAGAAACAGAACCCCCCACACAGCCAGGAACAGACCAACGGAGAAGATTTGACCTATCGTGTTTATGGGATGTATCCCGGGAACGATCAATATGCTCCTCAGAAAATCGGAAGGATAAGAGACTATTGCATCAACTATGATAACGGCCAAGAAGAGCGTCGTGGCGGCCAGTATGAACGTTTGAACCCTGTTAAAGAGAAGGGACGCGGCTTTTTCCACGTACCCGCGCGTTTCCCCGTCAAGGGAAAGCACCAGCGTCACGTAGAGCGCCACAGCGTAGGGGATTATCGTGAACTTGGAGGTGGTTCCCAGCCCGGCCCAGAAGAGCGAGAGGTAAGCCTGCTTCATTTCACCCGTCTTGAAGTATCTGACGAAGTGATAGAGCGAGAGCGCCGTGAAGAGCTCTATCGAGGTCTCGTGGAACACGAGGGAGTTCATCTGGACCATGGTCGGATCAAAGACCAGAATGAAGGCGAAGAGTGCGCCAAGCCTCCAGTCCTTCAGCTCCTTTCCCGTAAGGTATGCAAAGACCATCGCGATGAGACCGAGGACAACGGAGAGGGTTCTGCCAACGACGTAGCTGTCACCGAAGATCCTGAGCCACAGGGCGAGGAGGTAGTAGTAGAGGGGAGGATGCACCGCGAAAACGTCCCGATAGGGCAGTATTCCGTGGTTTATGAAGCGGGCTATCATGAGATAGGTGCCCTCGTCGTAGTCGAAGTATTCGTTCATCCCACCGTGAATGACCATGATCCTGAGCAGGAGGTAGGGAACGGCGAGGAGCGCGATGACGGTAGCGTCACGGGACTGGAAACGGTGAGGCCTCATTCAATCCCCCCACCAAGATAAGACCCTTTCTTTAAAACTTTAGGCCCGGTTCCAAAAAGGATTTAACCGTTCGGAACCAAACTGAAAGAAGGTGATATCAATGGGATTCCTGTCATTCGGATCAAAGAAGGGTAAAGTCAAGAAGATGCTTGAGGGGGATCAGATACAGCTGGTCGTGGAGGATGCCGTCAAGGACAAGAAAGTCAGGGAGGCGCTGTTCGAGCTCCTCCAGGATTCAAACCCGGGCATCGTTGGCGACGCCCTCCTCACAATAGTCATGGTCATGGAGAACAACCCCGACGTTATAAAGCCCCACCTCAACGAGGAAACGATTAAAAGGCTCCTCAGCCTCGTGGAGTCCCGCAACCCCTACGTCCGCGAGAACGCAATGATACTCCTCTACCGCCTCGCAAAGGACCTCCCCGACGTGGCGAGGAAGTACTGGGGGCTGTTCATGAAGGAGGCGGAGCGCGTTCTAAGGGAGGGCGACCTCAACCAGAAGGGCTTTATGCTGGTTCTCATCGGCGAGTTCAGGATAAAGGAGCTTGAGGGCCTCGTGAAGGAGCTCGTTGACGTTGAGGATAAAGTCATACTCCCCTTCGAGGGCAAGAAGTGGGTAAAGCTCGGCGATATAGCGAGGGAAACCCTCGAAAAGCTGGTTTAGCATCCTTTTTCCTTTATCAATTCGGTGTAAAGCCGGGGCTCGACGTCGTTTTCACCCAGCCCAAGCTTCCTCGCGAGCTCCCAGATTTTCCCCTTTGCTTCCACCGGGTTCTCGGAGATCACCTCGATGTCCAGAAAATCCCCAACACATTCCACTCTGTTGAGCTCGAAGGTAACGTTTCCGAGTTTGTAAACGAGGCGGTGCTTCCTTATCAGCACGTCCTCCCGGAAGCCGAGGCGCCTCAGTATCTCCCTCGCCCCCTCAAAGCTCGAAACTTCGACCTCGATCTCGTCGAACTCCTCGTTCCTGCCGGGATCTGTAATTATCTTGTGGGTGAGGTACGCCTTCCCAAGGTTCCGTATCAGTCGAAGCCTCAGCAGCTCGTTCGGCGGAAGGGAGAAATAGAGGTCCTCTTGCTCCTCGGTTCTGACAAGCTCAGCACCGAGGGATTCAAGCTTTTTCCTTGTCTCCTCAAAATCCACGCGGAACTTCACCTCGATCTCCATGCCCTGGCTACACCTCCACGAGGAAGCCCACCAGCTCCTCGCCCTTCTTCACGTCGTCTATCGGGTAAACGTTGACCGACTTGAGCGTCGGCAGGGTCCTTATGTTCTCGTCTATGAAGGCGTTGAGTTTCTCCTCGTTCTCGTCGCCGAGCAGGGCTATAACAGTGTCCCTACCGCTCTTGGCAACGAGGAGGACGTTGGGAAGCATCGAAAGGGTCTTCATTATATGGTTAACGTAGCGCTCGAGGAAGTCCTCAATTATGGGCGTTTCAACTTGGAGGATAACCAAAGCGGTCCTCTTGGGCCTTAGTTCGGGTCCAAGGAGTATCGTGTAGTGGTCTATAACTCCTCTCTCAATGAGCTTTTTGATCCTGAAGTGAACAGTGGACTCGGGCCTGTTAAGCGCTTCGGCTATCTCGGAGATCGTAAGCCTCGCGTCCTTTTTGAGCAACCTGAGTATAGCCCTATCGAGGTCGTCGAGCTGTATCATGGCCCTTCACCCCACCTTGGATAGTTTACATTTACCCCGATCTGATCTAGGACTCTCCATATTATAAAGTTTACCATATCATCCAATGTTTTGGGCTTTGTGTAAAAACCTGGAGAAGCTGGCATAACTATCGCGCCTGCCCTCGAAACGCGGAGCATGTTCTCGATGTGTATCACGTTCAGCGGGGTCTCGCGGATGAGGAGCACCAGCTTCCGCCTCTCCTTTAGCGCCACGTCCGCCGTCCGGGCTATCAGGTTGTCCGTTATACCGCTGGCTATCGAGGCCAGGGTTTTCATGGAGCACGGAGCTATAACCATCGCGTCGAAGCGATAAGAACCCGAGGCAACGGGGGCAAATAGGTCATCCTCGTCGTAATCCGGCTTTAGATCAACCCCGAGCTCGTGCTTTGCAACAGCCATTCCGCTCTTCGATGCCAGGGTTATAACCTCATGTCCAAGCATCCTGAGTGTTTCGATTAGCTTCACACCGTAAACGCTGCCGCTGGCTCCGGTTATCGCGACCACTACCCTGAGCTTTCCCCTCATCAATCTCCCTCCATTTATACAAGTTTACCCTTTTTAAGCTTACCTAATTCCCCGCAAGGATCCCCGGTTGGTAACAAAAATTTTAAATAATCCAACGGGAAGATCCCCCTAAGGGTCGAAAAAATGACAATTAATGTCCTTAGTGAGACAGCGGTTGCCGTTGCCGAGAGGATAAAGGCCCGGATAATAGTCTTCTTAGAGGCCCCTCCAAAGGAGGTTGAGTCGGCACTTCTCCTCAACACAAAGTTTACAGTTGTCGTCATAGGGCCCGTTTTCGACGTGCGCAACAGGCGCCTAATCCGCCTCAGCATTCCCCCAACCCTCGACAGGGAGAGCGTTCTCAACCTCGTTTCGGCCTTCCTGATAGAGCAGGGCCTCATAAAGGAGGGAGAATCGTTCGTCTACGTGTCGAGTTCCGAGCTCGGCATCAAATCCGTTAAAAAGAACCTCTTCGCGGTCAACGGCTTTTTCTCCCAGTCCCAATCAGTTGTCCAGAGGCTCCTCGAGATAGCCATTGAACTGAGCATCGAGGGGAGGGAGGGGCACCCGATCGGCACGATCTTCGTCGTCGGCGACGTCAAGAACGTCATGAAGCACTCCCACAGCATGCTGCCGAATCCCTTCAAGGGCCACAGGATAAACGTCCTTGACCGGGAGAGCAAGGAGATCATCAAGGAGTTCGCCCAGCTGGACGGGGCCTTCATAGTGAGCTCCAGGGGAAGGATACTGGCCGCGGGAGTTTACCTTGAGGTGGATCCTAAGAGCCTCGATCTGAGACTTCCCCCCGGTCTGGGAAGCAGGCACATAGCCGCGGCGGGCATAACCAAGCTGACCAAGGCAACCGCCATAAGCCTCTCTGAGAGCGGAACCATAAGGATATTCAAAAACGGGATGATGCTTCTCGAGTATAACCCGAGGATGAAATATTGAGGACAAAAACGTTCATCGCTCTCCGTCCTAACGGGCGAGGCTTAAAAAATAAGAATGTACAACGGCATCAGAACAGCCACTGGTTCTCGATGCACTCGTCGCACGGCGGCTTCTCGCCGGCTATGGACTTGAACTTCTTGTAGATGCACTCCGGCAGGCCGAGCGGACAGCGGTCCGGGTACTGGCCGGGCCTGACCTTCGTCGGGTCGAGCTTTACCTTGATGTAGGCCTCGTACTCCTCGACCTTCTTCCATGGCAGTATCTTGGCACCGTAGATAACGAGGTTGTCGTAGATCCTGGCGTAGTCGCCGACGACCGCGTTCTCCTTGAGGATGACGTTTCGCCCTACGACGACGCCCTCCCCGAGGATGCTGTCCTTGATCTCCGCCTCGGCCTTAACGATGTCGTTGCCGATCAAGATGGCCCTCTTGAAGTACGCCCTGTCCTCAACGATCGTGTTGGGGCCAATGTAGGTGTACGACTTGATCTTCACCTTGTGGCCGATCTTAACGCCCTCATCGATGTAAACCGGCCCCTGTATCTCAACGTCCTCAGGAACCTCGGCGCTTTCCTTGATGACCATGTAGCCGTTCTCCCTCGCTATCTCGTCCATCGCGATCTGGTGCGCGTAGAAGAGATCGTCCGGCGTTCCGAGGTCGACCCAGTAGTTCTCGCGGGGCATCCTGTACGCGTAAACGAGCCCCCTGGACACGAGCTTCGGCAGGATTTCGCGCTCGAAGTAGACCTCCTTGCCCTTGGGGATCTCCTCAAGGACCTTCTTGTTCACGACGTAGATTCCGGCATCGACGAGGTTGGTCTTGGGCCTGTGGGGCTTCTCCTCGAAGTGAACGACCCTTCCATCTTCGTCAGTTTCAACGACACCGTAGCGCTCCGGGTCGTAGACCTTTGTAACAGCGACCGTAACGAGGCCGTCGTTCTTCCTGTGGGCTTCGATGAGCTCCCCGAAGTTGAAGTTCGTGAAAACATCGCCGTAGATCACGAGGAAGTCCTCGCCCACGTACTCCTCAACGTTCTTGAGCGCGCCGCCGGTCTCGAGGGGCATCGGATCGTTGACGAACCTTATCTCCTTGGGGTAATCCGCCATCTTCTCCTCAATGAACTCCCTGATCTCTCCCCTCATGTAGTGGACGGAGAGGATCACCTCGTCGATCTCCTTGAGCTTTTCGAGGCTCTCCAGCAGGTACTGGAGGTTTGGTTTGCCGAGAACAGGGACCATCGGCTTCGGCCTAGTCGATGAGATTGGCCTCAACCTCGTACCAAATCCTCCGGCGAGAATAACCGCTTTCATGGTATCACCATCATCATCTAAGGCTGGAAGCTTAAATATTTTACGGGCGTAAAATAGGAGGGAGAAAGCCTGAGAAATTCATTTCACGATCAATCCTCTCGAAGGTCAAAGCTCGGCCTAAGCACCTTCACCTTGGGCAGCAGGCACTTCCCGTAGCAGACCTTCCTTAGCGGGCAGGTCTCGCAGGCCGGGCCTTTCTCAACCTCCTCGATGTAGCCGAGGCCTTTGAGGAGCTCGATTATTCCCTCGACTTCCCCAACCGTAATCCCGAGCTCCCTCGCGATGTCCTGGGGAAACCGCTTGCCCTCGTTGATGAGCCTCAGCACTTCCTCCAGCTTCCCCATCTTCACAACCCCAGCGCCGTTCCGACGTGCCATATCAGGATTCCGAGGAGCGAGGCGACGGTTATCATGTATGCAGTTACAGCGAGCGCCCACTTCCAGTTGCTCTCAGCCCTTATGGCCGCTATGGTGGCTATGCACGGTATGTAGAGCGTCGTAACGACCGCCAGGACGAAGCCCTGCAGGGGACTCATCGAGGACATCATGGCTTCTTTGAGAGCATCACCGCTCAAGCCGCTGTAGAGGATGCTGTACGTCGAGATTACGTTCTCCTTGGCAATTATTCCGAAGATTAAGCTCACTCCGGCCTTCCAGTCGAGGCCCATAAGGTGAAGGTAAGGCGCAACGAGGTGGCCGAGCTTTTCGGCGTAGCTCTTCCCGGTTCCCATCGGCACTGGGTAGTTGCTGAGGTACCATATCACTATCGAACCGACGAGGATAACCGTTCCGGCCTTCTGGACGAACTCCTTGCTCCTTTCCCACGAGTGGAGGAGCAGACTCCTCCAGCTTGGAAGGAGGAACTCAGGGAGCTCGATGACGAAGGGGCTCTCCTCGCCCGAAACGAACCTGCTCACGAGCTTGGCAGAGAGCAACGCCACCGCGAAGGCGAGCAGATAGATTGTCAGAGCGACGAGGGCGTCCCCACCGAAGAACGCCCCGACGAGGAAGCTGATGACGCTCAAACGTGCGGAACATGGAATGAACGGGTTCACGAACATGGCAACGAGCCTGTCCCTTTCCTCGTCGAGCGTCCTCGTGGCCATAACGGCTGGAACGTTGCAGCCGAGGCCGAGGATGAGCGGTATTATAGCCTTGCCCGGCAGTCCGAACTTCCTGAGGATGCCCTCCATCAGCACAGCTACCCTCGCCATGTAGCCGAGGTCTTCGAGGAAAGATAAGGCGAGGAACAGGAGGAAGACGAGGGGGAAGAAGCTCAAGACGGAGCCGACACCGCCGATTATGCCGTCCACGAGGAGGCCGCGAAGGGTTTCATTCGCTATGTGGGGAGCGAGCCACTCGCCGAACCTGCTGAAGGCATCGTCCAGAATCCCCTGAAGGGGCATTCCAAAGGCAAAGACGAACTTGAAGACGAGGTAGAAGACGAAGGCCATCGCTATGAAGCCGTAAACGGGGTGGACGAGGATTCTGTCGAGCTGGTCTGTGAGCGTCTCCTTTGTCTTCCCGTAGCTCATGAACTCATGGGTAAGGCCGTCTATGAACTCGTACTTCTGGCCGGCTATGATCAGGTCCATCGCCCGCCCGTAGCGCTCCTCGGCCTCGCCTATGTGGGTCATTATCTCCTTCAGCTTCTCCTCGCCGAGATAGCGGAGAACGAGCTTCATGACCTCATCGTCGCGCTGGAGGAGCTTTATCGCCAGCCAGCGGAGCGGGTAGCGGCCCGCTAACTTTGTTCCCTCAAGGCACTTGGAGATGTGCTCGATTTCCCTCTCCACAGCCTCGTCGTAGCGCGGTAGAACGGGGTTCGTCTTTATCTTCCCGTGCGCCATCTCCCATATCTTTTCCTTGAGCTCCTCGATTCCTGCCCCTTCCTTGGCGCTGAGCGGAATGACAGGGACGCCCAGGGCTTTGGACATCTTCACGGGGTCTATCTTGATTCCCTTCTTCTCTGCCAAATCGAGCTTGTTGAGGGCTATGATTACGTTCTTCAGTCCCATTTCGAAGATTTCCATCGTGAGGTAGAGGTTTCGCAGAATAGAAGTGGCATCTACAACGTTCACAACTACGTCCGGGTTTCCGTTGAGGAGAAAGTTCCTCGCGACGAGTTCGTCAACGGAGTGGGCGGTGAGAGAATAGGTTCCGGGCAGATCAACGACGAGAAAGCGCTCCCCTTTGTACTCAAAAACTCCCTCCTTCTTCTCGACGGTAACGCCGGGCCAGTTGCCGACGTGCTGGCGCATGCCAGTTAGGGCGTTGAATATCGTCGTCTTTCCAACGTTGGGGTTGCCGGCCAGGGCGACAACTCTCATCGCCATGCTACCACCTCAGAGCTTTCTCACGAGCACTTTCGCCGCCATTCCCTTGCCGAGGGCCAGCCTCGTTCCGCCGGCCTCGACTATAACCGGTCCCCTGGGATAGTTCTCGAGAACCCTGACGATTGCACCCGGCGCCAGGCCCATTGCGTAGAGCCTGCTCCGGAAGTTCGGCCCCCCTCGCAGATCGATTACAACGCCCCTCTCGCCGGGATTCAATGAGAGTAAAGGCACAATCATGTTCATCACCGTTAGGTTTTCCTAATTCCACTTCAGTTTGCTCAGGAGACTTAAAAAGCTTTGGTGAGCCTAACAAAACTCAGAGGTTCGAAATGTAAAACAGGGGAGTTCTAAAAACCGCATCCCGGGTTTGCAGGGCGTTTCTCAAACGTTTTTAAGGCCGGAGGGTATTCAGAAACATGGTGGAAATCGGGACGGTTATCGAGGATCTCCGGAACTTCGCCCGGAAAACCGGCTTAAGGGACAGGAAAATACTGATGCTTTTTTCGGGCGGTAAGGACAGCTCCCTCGCTCTCTACCTCCTGAAGGAGGCTAAGCTCAACGTTTCCGCTTTAACGTTCTTTCACCGCTGGAGCTGGCGCGAAACGCTCAACTGGGCGATGAAGTTTACAAAAAACCTCGGCGTCGAGCACTACCTCGTGGACATCACAGAGGGTCTCCTCCGCGAGGCCGTTGGCAGGAAGGGGCCGGTCTGCATCCACTGCAAGAAGGTCATGCTCTGGAACGCCAAGTGGTTTGCCATCAACAACGGTTTTGACGTCTTAGCGAAGGGCGACAACGCCAACGACAAGATAATCGGGGCACTGCTCGACCAGTGTTCCGGTGACATAAGGCTCTGCGAGCTTCCGAGGATTGGGCTTCCGATACTCCGTCCCCTGATTAGGTACACGGCGGAGGAAGTTGAGGAGCTCGCAGACGAAGTCGGGATAAAGCCCTACCGCATGTACGAGCACGCGAGGAGGAGGCAGTGGCGCGAGGGGTGCCCGCTCCAATACATAGATACGGAAGAAACGATAAAACCGGAACTAATGGACCTGGCCTACAGAGTGAACTACGAGGTGAGCAGGATCGCGAGGAGGAGAAAGGTGAGGGTGAGCGTTCGCGTTCCCAGTTTTGAGGTCATGGCCTGGGATCCCGATCCGGAAACGATGGAAGAGATTAAAAAGCTCATCGAAAAGTTCAAACGGTGATAGGAATGGACGCGAAGTGGCTCTGCCTTCCGTACCTCTGCGCCGTGAGCGACGTTGGTGCCAGATCCAACAACGAGGACGGGTTCATAGTTGAAAAACTGCCCTCGGGCTATTACCTTGGGATAGCCGACGGCCTGGG
This sequence comes from Thermococcus sp. AM4, assembly GCF_000151205.2. Lineage (NCBI taxonomy): Archaea > Methanobacteriati > Methanobacteriota > Thermococci > Thermococcales > Thermococcaceae > Thermococcus > Thermococcus sp. AM4. The sequence continues at coordinate 388,422 of NC_016051.1, read as the reverse complement.
CGGGCACGCGGCTGGCGAAGTGGCCTCTGAGATCGCCCTGACCGCCGCGAAGAGGGTCGTTGTGGATGAATACGAGGACGGGATAGATGGACAGCTCCTTAGGCTCCTCCTGAGGAAAGCCCACGAGCTGGCGAATTCGGCCGTTCTGGAGGAGGCAGTTGGCGAGAGAAAAGGCATGGGGACCACGCTCCTGAGCGCGGTAATCAGGGGACGGGAGGTTTTTCTGGCCAACACCGGGGACAGCAGGGCTCAGCTCATAAGGGATGGAGACGTGGTGGCCTCAACGAGGGATCACAACCTGCTCAGGGAACTTCTGGACAAGGGGATTGCATTAACAAAGGCAGAAGCCATGGAAGCTTCCAGAAGGCTGACCCACGTTATCGGGGGTAGAGGAAAGCGCTTTGCGGTCGATCTTTACCGCTGGGAGGCCAGACCCGGGGACTGGCTTCTCCTAAGCACCGACGGGCTCCACGACTACCTTGATGCAGAGGCTATCCTTGATGTACTCTCCAGGAACGAAGAGCCCGGGAAAGCCGTTATGGAACTCCTGAGGGAGGCCCTCGGGGTAACTCGTGACAACGTCACTATCATCTTATACAGGTGGTGGTGATGCTAAAGCCCGGAAAGCTCAGGAACGATGTCCTCAAAAGGGTCGTCTTCCCGTATCTGGGCGTTGAGGATGAGAAGGTCGTCTACGGGCCGAGGGAAGGCTTTGATTCCGCCGTTCTCGAGTACGACGGTGAGAACTATCTCGTCGTTGCAACGGACCCAGTCATCGGCGTCCCGAGAGAGGCCTTCGGGTTCTTCGCCTACCACTTCGCGGCCAGCGACGTCGCCGTTTTCGGTGCAGAGCCGAGGTGGCTCGTGCTCAACCTCCTCTTTCCCGAGGGTACGCCGGAGGAGTACGTCGGGGAGGTAATGGGCGACGTGCACGAGGAGTGCCTCAAGTACGGGGGTTCAATCATCGGGGGGCATACCGGCGTCTATCCCTCAATAACGGAGCCCATAGGCACCTCAACGGTCGCTGGAACGGTGAGGAAGGAAGAGCTCAAGCTGCCGATAGCGAAACCGGGAGATAGGATAGTCGTGACCGCCAAGGTCGGTCTAGAGTTCGCGGTTTCGGCGGCGTACTTCAGGGAGAAGGAGCTCCTCGGGAAGCTCACCAAGAAGGAACTCATGAGGCTAAAGCGCTCCTTTTACTTCGAAACCGTCGTTCCAGAGGCCCTTATCGCGAGGAACTTTGCGAGGGGAATGCACGATGCAACCGAAGGCGGCTTAACAGCTCTGCATGAGATAGCCGACAACTCCGGGGTGGGCTTCAGGGTCTACGCCGATAAGCTCCACCTCGATCCACTGGTCAAGAAGGTTCTCGATTTCTATAATCTGGAACCGTGGAGCGTTTCCTCAACCGGGACGCTGATAGCCATCACGCCGCCCGAGAAAAGCGATGCTTTAATTGTCGAATTACTTAAAAATGGAATTCTAGCGTTTGAGCTCGGCGAGTTCACCGAGGAGAAAGAGAGGGTTCTCATGGAGGGTAGCGAGGAGAGACCCTTCCCCGAGTTCGAGGGCGACCCCTACGCGGAGCTCTATGGCAAACGATAAATAGAGGGAAGGTGTAGTATCACCCATGAGCTCGGAGCTTATCCGCGACGTGATTTTGAGGGTATCACGCGAACTTGGTCTTGAAGTTGATGAGATAATCCTCTTCGGCTCCCGTGCCAGGGGGGATTTTAGAGCCGACAGCGACTGGGACGTTCTGGTTGTTCTGTCGGAGCAGGTAGGAAGGAAAATGGAACTCGAAGCCTACAAACGAATGCACAGGGAGCTTCTGTTGAAGGGGATCAAGGCGGATATTCTCTTCATCTCAAGGGACGAGCTGGAGAAGGTCAAAGACGACACGGGCTTCCTCTACTACTACGCCCTCAGGGAGGGTGTGAAAATTTGAGCTTCAGAGAGTGGCTCCAGAAGGCCGAGAAAGACCTCGTGCTGGCCAAGAACAGCCTTTCCCTCAAATTCTACGACTACGCGACTTTTCACGCCCAGCAGTGTGCAGAGAAAGCCCTAAAAGCGTTTTTAGTATCGAGGGGAATGCCTATCAAGCGAACCCATGACATTGGGGAGCTCATACTCCTGTGCGCTGAAGTGGATTCGGAATTCCTAAAGCTCTTCGATGATGATGTTGACGTTCTGACCGCCTACGCCGTTGAGGCGAGGTATCCAACCCTCCACAAGCCGGATAAAGAAGAGGTTGAGAACGCGATAAAGCTCGCCGAACTCGCCCTCTCCTTCGTGCGCTCCAAGCTCACTTCACCCTGAACCTCAGCAACGCCGCGAGGCCGCCAAGGGCCTTCAGCTTTTCTCCTCCTTCGTGCTCAGAGCTGACGATGACAACTTCACCCCTTGAATAGCGCACCGCGTCCATGAGTTCCTCGACCTTCTCCCTTAGGTCGCCCTTCAACAGCTCGTCGAGGACCAAAAGCGTCTCAACGGCCCCGTAGTTCACCGCTTCCTCCACTTCCCTGAGGCCGTAGGTGGCCAGCCCGTTGTTCCTCGCGATGTTCTCAAGGACCTTCTCGACGAGCTGGACTTCCTTGGCAACCCTGTTCTCGTGGTAAACTCTATCAACGGTTCCGCGCTTGATGACCTCGTAGATGCCCGTCCTTCCGGTTACGCTCGTATCTTCGATGACGACCTTCTTGGCCAGCTCGGGGTAGTTTTCGCGCAGGAACTTGTGGAAGTCCTCCTTGACGAAGCCCGGGCCAGCTACAATCGCCTTTTCAATCTTCTCCCTCTCCATGAGCTCGGCCATAGTCTTGGCCAAGTCGTGGAAAAAGCGCTTCTCCTCGCTTTCGCGGTCGGTGTTATAGCGCTTCCCGCCGAGGTTCCGCCTTATGCTAGCGACCATCTCGACGCCGTACTCGCGGACGAGCGCTATATCGGCTTCTCCCTCGTCTATCACCACAATCATGACCTTTGCCCGCTTTGACGCCTCTATCGCCTCCTTAAGGCGCTCTATGTGGTGCTCCTTCCAGCGGGGCTTCTGGATTGTTACGACCGTTCCTTCTTCAATCGTTATCGTGTGGTACTTGCCGAGGGGAACATCCTCTCTGCTCGCGTAAACTATCGGCCCGGTAACGCGGACCTGGTTCGCGAACTTGTGGAAGTTTATCTTCTCGGCTTTGACGCCAAGGTAGACCGGAATGACCTCGACCTTCTCGGCCCTCAGCGCGTCGGCCCTCTGGGCCTGCTTTCTAAGGGTTTTAGCGTAAACTATATCTCCCGGGTCTATGACGTGGTAGAGGTGCCAAAGGTCGTCCAGCGTTTCGGCCTTTACCTTCACTATGCCCTCCTTGGGCTTCTCCTCGAGTATCTGCATGAGCATCACCCTATGTTCTTGTAAACCTCTCCCCTCTTCCCGATTTTCACAACGTACACAGTCTTGGACTCATCATCAACGCTGTAGATTATGCGATAATCTCCAACCCTTATGCGGTAGAAAGGATAACCCCTAAGCTTTTTGTACTGTGTGAACCAGGGGTTCTGGCTGAGTTTAAGAAGGGCCTCTTTTATCCGCTTCCTGTCCTCGGGAGGCAGTTTTTTGATGTACTTCAGGGCGTTTCTCGAGAGAATGACCTCATAGCTCATGGAGAACCTCCTCTAGCTTCACTCCGTTTCTCCTTGCGCCTTTCAACTCCTCCATTAACTCCTTAATCTCGTCCTCATCGGCTTCGAAATAGCCTGCGAAGTTGTCAATCTTTGAGTTTAGGGCCCTAAGCTCTTCCTTGATCTCGCGAAGCTCCTGAAGGATGAGCTTTTCAACGCTCTCCATCATTACCACCGTTCAACTGCAATGCTCACAGGTGAATAAAAAGTTTGGGGGTCAGATAAGCTCCCTCTCCGTCCTCGTTAATCTCTTGGCCCCGTTCTCGGTTATGACTATCGTGTCCTCTATCCTGACTCCCCCGAACTTTGGAATGTATATGCCCGGCTCGACTGTGACGACCATACCGGGCTTGAGGACGGTCTCGTCGCTCTGGTTCACGCCGGGCCATTCGTGTATCTCAAGGCCAACACCGTGACCGGTTGAGTGAATGAAGTAGTCGCCGTAGCCGTACTCCCTGATGACGTCCCTGACGATCGTGTCGAGCTCCTTCGCCGTCATTCCCGGCCTCGCGCTCTCGACACCCTTCCTCTGGGCCTCGAGAACCGCCTGATAGATGTCCTTCTGCCTCTCGTTGGGACTGCCGACCACGATTGTCCTCGTCGTGTCGGAGTTGTAGTGGTTGTAGAGCGCGCCTTCATCGATGACGACGAGCTCTCCCCTCTCGATTCTCTTGTCGCTCGCGACGCCGTGGGGCAGAGCGGAGCGCGGGCCGCTCGCGATTATCGTGTCGAAGGCAGGCTTCTCAGCACCGTTCATCTTCATGACGTACTCCATCTTGGCGGCTATTTCCCTCTCGCGCCTGCCCTCGCTTACCTCCTCTATGGCAACGAGCATCGCTTGGTCAGCTATCTCGCACGCGGCCTGGATGACCTCGAGTTCTTCCTTAGTTTTGATCATTCTCAGCTCTTTGATGACGTCATCAACGGTCACGAACTCCTCAACGCCGAGCTTCTCGCGGTAGCTCTGGACGGTTGAGTAGGCGGTTCTCCCCTCGATTCCGAGCTTCCTCAGCTTGAAGGACTTGAGCCTGTCGAAGAGCTCCGGCCCGCGCTTGAAGGCCTCAACGGGGACGCGCGAGGTTTCCTTTGCCTCTTCATACTCGAGCTGGGGAACGAGGAAGAGCGCCTCGTCGGCCGTTACGAGCAGGTAGCCGCCGAGAACGGGGGCGGAACCTGTGAAATAGTAGAGGTTCGGCCTGTGTGTTATTATCACGCCGTCAAGTTCCTTCTCCGCTATGAACTCCCTCAGCCTTTCGATCCTCATCTGACTCACCTGATGTGTGTCAGGCAGGCTCAATAAAATCCTTTCGTCGGCAAAAGTTTTATACCGTTCCGCCTATTCTCACCGGCTGAAACCATGTACCGCAAAATCGACGAGTTCCTTGGACGGGAAGGCACTGCGAAGAAGGAACCCGAAACGAGGAAGAAAAAGAAACGCTTAAGGGAGACGAGACTGGATCTGTTTTTGCCAGAGGAACACGTTGATTACTTCAAGAGCCTCAGAATAGGCTCCAAGAAGATCAGGAACGCGAGGATCGAAGAGCTATAGCTCCTCCGCGATGATCGCCTTTCTCCCCAGCTGGAAGACGAAGGCCCTTCTTTCGCCCCTCAGTCCCGTCTCGACCTTCCGCCTGAAGCGCCAGTACTCGGAATCGGGCAGGCTAATCCTGAGGGTCGCCCTTCCGAAGCCTTCCCTCCTCAGGAAGTCGTTGATACGGACCGGATGGAAGGGCAGAACCGCGACGACGGAGTAAACCCTCTTGAAGTAGTCGCTTCTCAGTTCCTCCTCTCCTGTGGCCAGAACGCGTCTCTTTTCCCTGAGGAGCATCTTCATCTCGCCGTTTACCCTGTGGAAGAGCTCGTTTATCAGGTCGGCGTAGTCTATGCTCTGCGGGATCTCGTAGAGGTACTGCCCGGGCCTTTCGGTCCACTCAACTATGTCTTCGAGGTTGGGGTCGCTCTCAAGGCGCGCGCCCTTTGGAAGCGTTACCGCACTCCTCTCTGCCCTCGCGAGGGGCTCGAAGTAGAAGGTTAGACGGTTTATCGCCCCGAAGAGGTCGATGTACTCGAATTCCCCTTTCCAGGGAACCCTCTCCCTCCTCATCTGCGGGGGAAGGTCGAAGATGAAGGCGTTTACCTTTGACCTGTAAACCTCATAAACCCTGAGCGGGCTGGGCAAAAGACCCTCAAGCGTTCTCTCCGGTGCCTCCGGCGGTCTTGCTGGATCGGAGAAGACAACCTCTGCATCTATCCTCTCCACAACCTCCTTAGAGAGGGAATCCGCGTTTATGAACTCGATGTTGTTCACGCCGTACTTCTCCGCGTTCCTTCGCGCGAACTCTATCTTGACCGGGTCGATATCGATGCCGTAAGCCCTCTCAACTTCCATCGCGTAGAAGATCAGCTGTATCCCTATCCCGCACGAGACGTCCGCTATGCTCTTCACTCCAAGCTCCCTCAGTCTCTTCGCCCGGTATCTGGCAACGATCTCGTGGGTCGCGTAGCGAAGGCCCTCGAGGTCCATCCACAGATCCTGCCTGGAGAACTTGTCCTTCGCCCTCAGCCTGGCCTTGGCTACCTCGACCAGCTCCTTCCAGTGGGGCCCGAGCTTTGAGCGGAGCTTTCTCTCGTCCAGACCCTTTTTAACGAGCTCTACCGCGAGCTCGACCTGATCCTCGGTGACCTCATTAACCCAGCTCATCGGCATTAGTTGGGGGGAGCGTTTAAAAAGTTGAGGCATGGAGAAGCTTAAAAGGGGATGAACCCAATATCGGCGGGTGGTAGGATGGTAACGACGAGGCAGGTAAAATTAGTTCTGTTCATTCTGTTCGCGGTTGGCATGATCGGAGCCTCGCTGTGGTACGCTTTTGACACCGCCTCCCGGGCCGACCTCAACGATTACGTGGGCGACGAGGTCTGGTACGTTCCTGCGAGCAGAAACGTTCTCCACCGGCTCGGCTTCGAGGCGCACTACATCCACAACGGGTACGAGGGCGTGAACGTTATCTTCTCAAACGACGATGACAAGGCCAAGTACGAGCACGTTATAGACGAGGCCGTCATAATGTACGACGGCAACATGTCGGCAACCGTAAACTACCAGAAGTTTCCGGCGATATACGTCGAGATTCCGAGGGAAAGGCTGAGGGACTTCATGAACTACCTCAGGGACAACATCCCCGAGAACGCGTACTACACCGTAACGGGCTTCAGGTATCCCGACAAGGACAACATCCAGAACTATCTGAACCTCGAGCATCCCTTCCTCGGCAAGGACTTCATAATGCTCTCCATGCTCCTCCTCGGCGATAAGCCCTTCTACTGGCGCGTCCCCGGGCTGATACTCTACGGCCTCCTCCAGCTCCTCGTTCTCCTCACGGCTTACAGGATAACTAAGAGCTACCTCGCGTCCCTCATAGCCCTCTTCTTCGTTGCCGTTGATCCGACCCTTCAGGCAACCGCCGTCACCGCGATGCTGGACATATACGTCGGCGTCTTCGTCGCGCTCTTCACGTTTCTCCTGACCTACGGCTGGAGGAACTGGGCCGGCTTTGGAGTGGGTTTGGCGGGTGCAACGAAGCTGAGCGGTGCATTCGGCTATCCGGTTCTCTTCCTCCGCCTGCTGGCCGATGCCAAGGAGAAAGCCGGATGGAGAAAAGCCCTGAGGATGGTCGTTATAGTGGTCCTTCTCGGCCTTACGGTGGTCGCCTACTCCGAGTACCTCGCCGACTACTGGGACGCCAAGTACTTCCAGATACTGGCCCTCCTGACGATTCTGGCGGTTGCGGAGTTCGTGTACTCCAGCAGGGAGAGCTTGGAACTCCTCCTCGCCTTCCTGACGGCCGGTCTGTCCCTGCCGTTACTCGGCTTCCTCCTGCCGGAGATCCCGGCGATTAAGGTTGTGGGCTTCAACGACTGGCTGAGGAACTTCCTCGGGAGCTTCAAGTGGCATCTCAGCTACAAGGGTCCCAACCCCTGGACGGCACCGTTCTGGGAGTGGTTCTACAACGGCAACTCATTCCACTTCCACTTCAACCCCGACATAGTTGCGAACACCAATCCAACGCTCCTGCTCTTCATGGTGGTCGCTGTATTCGCAATACCCTACGTCTGGAAGAGGAGGAACCTCGTCATAGTGCCCTTCGGCATATTCTGGAGCACGGTCGGCCTATTCGCCCTCCAGTACGCCCTCGGCGGCAAGACCCAGTTCAGCTTCTACGCGACAGCGCTGGTTCCGGAGGCCGCGGTGGTCATGGGCGTGGTCGTCTACGAGATCGTCAGCTGGGACGCCTTCAGGGAGTCGCTGCTCGACTACCTCTACTGGATCGGCAGGGGGCTCAGGATAAAGAGGTTCGTGGAGTACGTCGAGGAGAGGAGAAAGAAGCAGGAAGAGGCCGAGAAAGTTGAGCAACCAGCGCTGATTCCAACGATACCCCTGCCCCCAACGGTCTACGTGGAGCAGAGGGGACTTCCAAAGAAGGTACCCCTCGCGAGGGGCAGGAGGGAGAGGAGACCGAGGCCGGGCGGCCTCCCGAAGAAGCACGAGATGAATCCTCAGCCAACGAACGAGTCGAGGGTTAGCTGAGATCCCCTTTCCTTATCCCTAGACTCCAGCTTTTTCCGTATCTTTTTCACGGTCTTCCACGTTTTTCTGACGATCGGCGGAAAGTCACCGTGCTCTCGGTAGTATTTTTCCAGGAACTCCCTCGTCCTTGGGTCGCTTGGGTAGCCAGAGCCGATCTCCCCGTACTCGCGTTTGAGCCTCTCAATTGCCCTGTCCCTTACGACCTTTGCGAGGATTGAAGCCGCCGAAACCGGGACGAACTTATCGTCCGCCCTGTGCTCCGCCACGATCTCGGCTTTGAAGCTGAGCAACCTGCCCACTGCCTCGCCGAAGCGCCCCTCCTTGACGTCGGCCGCGTCGATGTAAACAACGTCCGGCCTGACCTTCAGGGAGTTCAGGGCTTTTGCAAAGTTCTCCACCTCGAACTCGTTGAGGGTAACTTTCCTTGAGTCTATCTCCTCTGGCCATAATTCGATGATTACATAATCGTCTAACTGTGCAATTATCTCGTCAAAGAGCCGCTCCCTTCTCCGGGGGGTGAGCTTTTTCGAGTCCTTGACGCCCAGCTCTTCCAGGTTTCCAAGCTTATCCTCATCAACGACGACGGCCGCTATGACCATCGGCCCGATGACCGGTCCCCGTCCGGCCTCGTCTATTCCAGCCAACTTCCTCCCCATTCCCATCACTTCCTGATCAGCAGGGCTCCGTAGATCAGGCCGAGGATTATCGTGGCTATTCCGCTCGGGGGGATGGATGTGAAGTACGCTATGACGACTGAAGACAGCTGAACAGTTAGGGTAACCAGCAGGCTCGTCAGGACGACCCTCTTCAGGTTGTCGCTCACCATGAGCCCTATCGCACCCGGCAGAACCGCTACGACCTGGAGGGTAACGAGACCAACGCTCTGAACTATGAGGGAACCCACCAGACCGACGAGGACGTAGAGGAGAACGAGGTAAAACCTCGCCCTGCCGCCGTAGCTCTCGACGCCCTCCATGTCGAAGCTTATGTAGAGGAAGTCGCGGTAGAACAGGAGAAGCACGATGAGGATAACGAACCCGAGGACCGTCAAGGCCAGCAGGTTCTCCCTCGTTATCAGGAAGAGCTCGCCGGTGAGGTAGGAAACGACGTTCTCGGTGAGGGGGAAGTACGGCCTGCCCGCCATGACCTTGTAGAGCACGCCAAAGCCAAGAACAGTTAGGCCCGCCACGAAACTGGCGACGATCCCAACGGCGGAGTCGGAGGAGAACCCGAGGCGCTCAAGCTCGGCTATCGTCAGCACTATAACGATCGTTATCAGGGTCGCGACCGCCATGACGAGGGACAGGTTGTTGAAAACGAGGCCGAGGATCATTCCCAGAACCGCTCCGAAGAGGAGGGCGTGGAAGAGCGCGTGGGTGAGGAAGGCGAGGCCCTTCATGTTTATCAGGGGGCTCAGAAGGCCCAAGAGGACGCTTATCGTGATGCTCGCGAGTATGGCTCGGAGCATGAACTCGGGGATCACCTGACCTCACCCCTCGCAAGGTGGATGTGGAAGTCCCCGGTTATGCAGTAGAGCCTGTCCTCGACCTTTATCGCCCTCGCCATCGGCCCGTAGACGCTCTTGATTATCTCGTCCCTCAGAGCCTCGTCCGGCTTTCCAAAGGCGATCATCCGCCGGTTGATGAGCATGACCTTGTCGCCTATCTCGAGGAGGGGGTTTATGTCGTGGGTCGTTATGATCATTGCTATCCTCTTCTTTTTCTTTATCCTGTCAAGGACGGACGTTACCTCCGCCCTGGCCGAGGGATCGAGGGCGGAGAGCGGCTCGTCGAGGAGGAGTAACTTGGGGTTGCTCACCAGTGCCCTCGCCAGGAGAACCCTCTGCTTCTGACCACCGCTGAGGTTCCGGAAGAGCTTGTTGGCAACGTTCTCAAGACCCACGAAGCCGAGCACCTTGAGGGCCCTTTCCTCGACCTCAGGGGGAATCCTCCGATGGATCAAACCCCTCTTGTAGATCGCGCCCATCGCAACTACCTCTAGGGCCGTCAGGGGGACGCTCTCGTTCAGAGAATGGCTCTGGGGGACGTAAGATACGAGATCCCTGGCTTCTCCCGGCTTTTTCCCGAATATCAGGAGCTCACCCGTGTATTCCGTGTGAAAGCCGGCTATGGTTCTGAGAAGGGTCGTCTTGCCCGCCCCGTTCGGTCCGAGGAGGAGCAGCGTTTCCGAGATTCCAAGCTGGAAGGTCACGTCTCTGAGGGCCACCTGTTTCCCGTAGTATATCGTCAGGTTCCTCGCCTCAACCGAAGCCTCCATCTTCACCATCCATTCCACTAAAGATCCCCCACACCTTTTAAACCTGTGCCCGAACCAAAAGCGATATTAACACGGTGGTGCAAAAACACACCGATAGTTCCCCGAAATTGAACCAAAGTTAGTGACAAAACCTTAAAAGTGAGTGGCAAGAATGATGCAGGGGTGAAGGCAATGAGAAAGACGGCCGCTTTCCTTGTTGTGTTCTTGGTTCTGTTTAGTGTTGTGGCCGCCGGATGTATCGGCGGTGGAGGAGGGAGCACGAGCTCAAGCGAGAGCCCCACCAAATCCACGACTTCTTCGGCGTCACAGACGACCACCAGCAACGAGTACACCGTATCCCCCTCAGGAACCACGACTTCCAGCTCAACCCAGAGCGAAACCCAATCAACGACCACCTCTCAGGCCCAGACAACGACCTCAGCTGCACAGACAACCACAACCGCTTCCCACACAACGACCACTACCTCCAGGCCCACCAACGTTGAGCTCATAGTTCTCACCAGGCACGACACGACGATCCAGAGCTTAGCCAAGGAGTACTTCCTCAAGAGCGAGATCGCCAAGGAGTACCACATCACCAACATCCGCTTCATCAAGGCAACTGGATCCCAATGGATTGAGTTTATCAAGAACGGTAGAGGAGACGTCGGCTGGGGTGGAGGTCCGACCCTCTTCGACACCCTCTACACCGAGGGCTACCTCGCACCCATCACCGACGAGAAGATACTCTCACTCCTAGGCAAGAACATCTCCGAGACCATAGCCGGAATGCCGATGGTCAGGAAGGACAAGGACGGTAAGGTCTACTGGATAGCTGCTGCCCTCTCGTCCTTCGGATTCACCGAGAACAAGGCCGCCCTGAAGAAGTGGGGCCTTCCCGAGCCCAAGAAGTGGGAGGACATAGCGAGCGAGGCCTGGGCCAGGGATCCACCGCAGTACGGTATAGCCGATCCGACCAGGAGCACTTCGAACACCAGGATCTACCAGATCATCCTCCAGGCCTTCGGCTGGGATAAGGGATGGAGAATCCTAACCCTCATCGCTGCCAACTCCAGGATCTATGAGTCAAGCGATTCCGTTAGGGAGGCCGTTATAGCGGGCGACATAGCGGCTGGAAACACGATCGACTTCTACGGCTACACCGCGATGCAGAAAAATCCGGACTGTGTCTACATCATCCCCGAGGGGGAGAGCATCATAAACGGTGACCCGATAGCACTCCTCAAGTCGTCCAAGCACCCCGAGGCGGCGCAGGCCTTCATCTACTGGGTCCTCACCGAGGGTCAGAAGATCTGGCTAAACAAGGACGTCAACAGGCTCCCCGTCAACCCGTCGATCTTCAACACCCCAGAGGGCCAGAAGAGGCCCGACCTCAGGACCGCCTACTATCTCGCCCTCCACACCAGGGGAATACCGTTCAACGACACCGAGGCCCTTGAGACCATCTACGCCATGCAGCAGTACTTCAAGGCCACCCTCGTCGACACCAACGAGGAGCTCCACCAGGCCTGGATGGCCATCGTGAACGCCCACAAGTCCGGCAAGATAGACGACCAGACCTTTGAGAGGCTCAAGGACGAGCTGACCGCTCCGATTCAGTTCAAGGACCCCGAAACCGGGCAGACCGTGACCTTCACCGAGGAGTACGCCAAGAAGATCAACGAGAAGATCCTAAACGATCCAGACTTTAAGGACACAATACTTAAAGAATGGAGCAATGCTGCTAGGGCAAAATACGAGAAGGTCCTCAAGGAGGTGAATGGATGAGCTCTAAGTGGATCGAGAGGCTCTTCGGCGTCCCCAAGCCGGAGCCTCTCGTCATCTCTTCCTATCTTTTCCCGCTGCTCTACCTCGTGTTCTTCCTGATAATCCCAGTTCTGGCCATGCTGGCCATCGCGTTCACGTACAACGGGAGTATATCCCTCCACTGGTTTAAGGAGATATTCACGTGGAACTCGGACTATATGAGTTTGCCCTCCTCGTGGGATCTCGTTCAAACCGTGAAGATGCCCGGTACGGGTGAGACTCTGTACCTCATCGAGGGGCTCGATTTTGGAATAATCCTGAACTCGATAATCGTTGCCGCCTTCGTTACTCTATTGGCTTCAATAATGGGCACAATCTTCGCCTTCGTGATGGCCCGCTACGAGTTCCCGGGTAAGAACGTCTTCAGGATCCTCCTCTTCATTCCCCTGCTCGTTACCCCCTTCGTGAGCGCCTACGTCGTCCAGCAGCTCTTCAGCGAGTACGGACTGGTTAGCTCAATACTCCACGCCCTCTTCGGCTTCAGGGTCAGGATAGACGGTCTGGCGGGCATAACGCTCGCACAGGCGATAACGTACTACCCAATCGTTTACCTCAACGCCTACGCGAGCTTCATCAACATCGACCCGAGCCTGGAGGAGCAGGCCGAAAACCTCGGAAGCAAGGGCTTCCACCTCTTCAGAACTGTCACGTTCCCGCTCGCCCTCCCGGGAATAGCCGCTGGAGCCACGCTCGTTTTCATATTCAGTCTCGAGGACCTCGCCGCGCCAATCGTCTTCCACAGCAACAACCTCGCCAAGAAGATAATCTCCTACCAGGTGTTCAGCAAGTTCCTCTACGGAACCGGCGAGAGGAGCCCGCTCATAGCGGCCCTGGCCATAGTCATGCTAACCCTCGCGATCATAGCCTTCCTCGGAATCAGGAAGTACGTTGGACTGAGGCAGTACGCGATGCTCAGCAAGGGCGGAAGGTGGTCCCCGAGGGTAAGGAAGCCGAGGCTCGGCCAGGCTCTCATAATCTACCTCGTTCTCCTGCCCCTCCTCGTGTTCACGATAACGCCGCAGGCCGGTGTTGTAAAGCTCGCCTTCACGCAGGAGCAGAGGGTTGTCACCAACGTGACCGACATAAACGCCCAGATCATCGGGACCATCTATCCAGACTTCAACGTCCAGTTACCGGAAAACGGCGTCGTTGAGACCTCCAAGAACGGCTGGTTCTTCAAGGGTGAAGTCCACGGTCACTCCAATACCCTCGGTGTGATAAACGGCAGTCTAAGCGGCTTCATCGTTGGCAAGGTGACGATAAAGGATGGAAAGTTCACCGTTGAGGGCAAAGTCCTCTACGCCGACTTCCAAGGCACGGCCAGCAAGTACAACGGAACGATACACACCCAGATGCTCGGCCCGATAACGGGAAGCGGTACCGTAAGCGCGGGCATGCTCAACCTGAACTCCTCCACCTTCAAGGCGACGATGTTCAACATACCCGTCGGAAAGAAGGTCGAGATCACGGCCAAGTACGTGAAAGAGATGCTCACAACGCCCGACGTCAGGAGGTACATCGTGAACAGCCTCACCTATTCCGCGGCGGCGGTCGTGCTCATAGTCCTCCTGGCCATAACGTCCTCCTACGCGACGAGCAGGTTCAAGGGGGCGTTAACGCCGGTCCTCGAGAGCATAGTCATCCTGCCGATGGCAGTTCCGGGAATCGTCGTCGCCATGGGATACTTCTACTTCTTCCACCAGGTCTTCCCAGGGACACCGCTCGATCCAATAGATCCAAAGCACTTCAACCCGGCGTACGTGCTCATACTGGCATACTCGATAAGGCGTCTGCCCTTCGCGGCGAGGTCAGTCTACGCGGGCCTTCAGCAGGTGCACGTGTCCCTTGAAGAGGCCGCGATGAACCTCGGCGCCAGCAGGTGGAAGACGATAACCAGCATAATACTGCCCCTCATCTCGCTCAACGTGTTCGGTGGAGCAATGCTGAGCTTCGTCTACTCAATGAGCGAAACCAGCGTGGGCATTACCCTCGGTTCACTGAAGATGGCCAACGCGCCGATAACGGCTTACATGAAGGAGATCATGATGTCAGCCGTCGGAAGCGTGAACATAGCGGCAGCCTTGGGTGTGCTCCTCATCACGGTGCAGATAATCTCCATAGTGCTCGTGAACATAATAACCAAGCAGAAGTACTCCTTCATAGGCCTCTCGTGAGGTGATAATATGGTTGAGGTCAGACTTGAGAACGTCGTTAAGGAGTTTGGTGATACCGTCGCCCTCAAGGGCATAAACCTTCACATAAAGCACGGGGAGCTCTTCACGCTCCTCGGACCGAGCGGCTGCGGTAAATCAACGACGCTGAGGATCATAGCCGGCCTGGACTACCCGACGTCGGGTAAGGTGTGGTTCGACGATCAGGACGTGACGAACCTCAGCTCAAGTGAAAGGGGAGCCGTCCTCGTCTTCCAGAACTACGCCCTGTGGCCCCACATGAAGGTCTACGACAACGTCGCCTACGGCCTCAGGCTGAAGAAGCTCCCCAAGGAGGAGATAGACAGGAGGGTCAAGTGGGCCCTTGAGCTTGTGAAGCTCCAGGGCTTCGAGGACCGCTACCCAACCCAGCTGTCCGGCGGCCAGCAGCAGCGCGTTGCCATAGCGAGGGCCCTCGTGGTTGAGCCCAAGCTGCTCCTCCTCGACGAACCGCTGAGCAACCTCGATGCAAAGCTCCGCCTTGAGATGCGTTCGGAAATCAGGAGAATCCAGCGCGAGCTCGGGATTACCGTCATCTACGTTACCCACGACCAGGAGGAGGCGATGGCGATAAGCGACAGGATAGCGGTGATGAACGTCGGAACCGTCGAGCAGGTTGGAACGCCGAGGGAGATCTACGAGAAGCCGAGGACGGAGTTCGTTGCGAGCTTCATGGGTAAGACCAACGTCATCCCTGCCAAAGTCGTCGAGAGAAACGGCGACCGCGTTACCGTTGAATTCGGCAGCTTCCGCTTCGAGGGGCTCCACTACACCGGGGAGAAGGACGAGGTCGCGCTCGTCATAAGGCCGGAGAGGATACACCTCAAGCCAGTTGAGGACGCCGTCGAGATGGAGGGCAAGGTCGATCTCGTTGAGTACTACGGCTTCTTCGTCGAGGTCGTGGGGATCTTCGACGATACGAGGCTGATAGCGAGGACCATAAGCACCAGAGACGTCGAGAACCTCAGGCCGACGATGCCCGTGAAGTTCTACATAAAGAGGGAGGACATCCTCGTTCTTCCAAAACAGCTCTGACGGTGTTTCAATGCCCTCCCTTCTAAATTTTCTCATTGAGGGGCAGGTCTACGAGGTTCTCCTTGTGACGAGGGGCAACGTTGCACCCATTGGCATCGTCAGGAAGGGTCCAGGGCTTCACTTCCGACTTTTTGGGGGAAGGAGCGCCGAGGAGATAAGGGAGCACCCCCACGTTTCAATTCAGTTCACCAACGACGCCGGTTTGATCGTTCGGCTGGCGCTCAACGTTCCGCCGGCGGAGAAACTTGAGTTCGTTGAATCGGGCAAATACCGCTGGATAAAGGGTCTTCCTGGCCTCTATGGGGACGTTGAGTGGGAGATGAGGGAGCACTCCGATGAAATCGGAACCGCGATGGTTCTCGAAGGCGTTATCACTCCCCTAGGGGAGATAGAAGGTTCCCTCCCGCCCAGGCCGATGAGCCGGGCTGACTGCGCGCTGATCGAGATGGCGGTGGATTTCACAAGGCTCAGGGCTGCGAAGGGAAAAAAGGCCCGGGAACTCCACACAAGGATGCTCGCCAGCTACCGCCTCTACCGCCGCCTTGGCGGAAGGGACTGGATCGCAAAAAAGATGGTGGAGTGGGCCTCAGAGCTCGGCCTCTCCGAGGAACTCAAGGAGATCAAGTAGTCTCCTGTCCTCGACCTTTTCGAGGACCTTCTTGAGCTCTTCCTCCTCAACCTTGCCGTCCTTGAAGAGGGCCAGGTACTTAACGCCCTCAAAGAACGTTGCCAAATCTGGAAAGGCTCTGATGAACATGTCCGCGTTGTTGTATATCCTCTCGAAGTCGTCCTCGAGGAAGAGCTGCCAGAGGACGTCCACGAGGGCATCGAATGCAACGTCGTAGTACTCGGTTCCGCGCGCCCAGAGCATCGAATACAGGCACTCCTGCAGGGCGGCGTCGTAGTTGTCCTCTTCCTCGAACATCTCCTCAAAGCTCAGGTGAACCTCGGTGAGCAGCCTTCTGTCCCCGAGCTCCATGATGCGCGGGAGCAGTTCCGCGAGCATGGCCTTTGCCTCATAGGTTTCCCCCATCTCGAACTTCACGTAGGCCTTGTAGATCAGGACATGGAGGAGTTTTTCCTCGTCCCCAAGCTCACGGTAGTGCTTTTCAGCCTTTTCAAGCAGCTCGTAGGCCTTTTCGTAGTCCTGGAGCTCCTCCTCGATGAGGGCCATGTTGTGGTAGATCTCTGCCACGTGCTCGAGGTTGCCCTTGGTGATCTCTTCCTCGATGAGGGCCTGGTACATCGCGAGGCTCTTTTCAAGCTCGCCGATCAGGAAGTAGAGATCAGCCAAGTGGAACTTTGCCTCGAAGCTTCCCTCCTTCTCGGCCAGCTCCTCGAACTCGCTTATCTTGTCCACATCCAGGAACTCGTGGTAGTAGTAGACGACCAGCTTGTAGAGCTCGTAGTCCTTCTTCTCAAGGGCGAGCTTTTCGGCCTTTTCCAGGATCTCCTCAAGCTGTTCATCGCTCAGCTCGTCGATCTTGTAGTAGAGCAGGCTTGCAACTTTTTTCGTGTCCTTTTCTTCCAAAGCCTTCAGAAGTTCTTCCATTCGCTTCACCGCCTTAACTACGTCGCGGGGGTTTTAATCCTTTCCTTATGCAAAGGCTTATAAACGATATGTCCAACGATATGTCGAACACAGACATATACGGGTGATCATATGGAAGCCGAGGACTGGAGGGTTTACCACGAAAGAATGAAGGAAAAGGCCCCGCTGGTGATACACTACCCCCTGTGCGGTGGAGGAGATGAATGCATATCGGTCTGCCCCTTCGGCGAGAAAATATGGGAGGTCGTGCCCATGAAGGTCGGTCTCTTCGGGGTTGGGTACAGGGTCAGGCTGAGGCCCTTCATGACCCATCCGGAGAACTGCAGGAGATGCTACATCTGCGTTGAGGCCTGCCCCACAGGGGCACTCAGGCCGGTGGAGAGACCCGTCAGGCATCCCGTGCTCGTTTTCCTGTACAACGCCCTCAAACTCCCCTTCAAGAAGAGGTACGGGCTTAGGTTCGTGTTCCGGAGGGAGCACGTTGAGAGGTTCAAGCGCAACAACTGGCCGGAGAGGCACTCTTTTTAAACCCCCCACCCTAAGGCTGAACATGCTCCAGGTGATTTTTCTCGGCACGGGCGGGATAATGCCGACGCGCGAGAGGAACGTTCCAGCTATAGCGCTCCGCTATAATGGAGAGGTTATACTCTTCGACGTCGGCGAGGGCACGATAAGGCAGATGAACACCGCAAAGCTCAGCCCGATGAAGGTCGAGAAGATTTTTATCACCCACTTCCATGGCGACCACTACCTCGGGCTCGGCGGGTTGATTCAGACGATGAACCTCTGGAACCGGGAAAAGCCCCTCCACATCTACGGGCCAAAGTACACCTTCGAGTTCGTGCAGAACTTCATTAACAGCGGTTTCTTCAGGCCGGTCTTCGATATACACGTCCACGAGCTCGGCGAAACGAGGCTTAAGTTCAAAGGTTATGAAATCTGGAGCTTCAAGGTCGAGCACGGGATTCCGGCTTTAGGGTATGTCTTCAGGGAGAAAGATAAGAGGGGAAAGTTCCTGCCCGAGAAGCTTAAGCAGTACGGCCTCGAGCCCGGGCCGATGCTCGGAAAGCTTGAGAGGGAAGGCCAAATCGAGTGGAATGGTCAGATAATCCGCCTTGAAGACGTTACCGGACCGAGAAGGCGGGGAGTTAAGATAGTCTACACCGGCGACACCGAGCCGGTAGAGAGAGTTAAACTCTTCTCCGAGAGGGCCGATCTGCTGATTCACGACGCCACTTACCTTACCGATGAGGACCGGGGAGAGAGCTACCACTCCACAGTTGAGGAGGCCTGCGAGACCGCGAAGAAGGCAAAGGTAAAGCTCTTAGCCCTCTTCCACAGGGCCTTCCGCTACACCTACGACGAATATCTGAGCGAGGCATCGCGGATATGCCGGGAATCTGGCGTGAACTTCGTCGTTCCGAGGGACTTCGACGTTTTAACATACAAATCCGGCGAATGGAAGCTCGAAAACCTTCTGGGGGCAGGAAGATGAGCTACCTCCGCTACGTCAAGCTAATAGGCACGATGCACGTCTCGCCGAGGAGCAGGGAGGAGGTCTGGAGGGAGATAGAAAAAATCAGGCCGAACGCCATAGCGGTTGAGCTCGATCCTCTCAGGTTCCAGGGCCTTTTAAGCGGTAAGAAGGCGGATTTCAAGGAGAGCCTGACCCTGGGAAGGGCGGGGATCGTTAGTTACCTGCTGACGAAGTTCGAGGAACGGCTCGGCGAGGAGTTCGGAATGGCTCCGGGAGGGGAGATGCTAGCTGCCATAGAGAGCGCGAGGCTTTTGGGGGTTCCCATAGTCCTCATAGACGAGGACATCAGGGTGATAATGGGCAAGATCCTCCAGGCTCCCTTCAGGGAGAAGCTTCTCTTGGCCCTTGAGGGGTCGCTCTTCTTCATCCCTGGGCTCGGGGAGGAGGCCATAGCGGACTCGGACGTGATGGCCTCTTATGAGGACATGATGAGGGAGTTCCGGCTCAGGTATCCGTACCTCTACCGCGTTCTGGTTGAGGAGAGGAACGAGATAATGGCGATGAACCTCAGAAGGGCCGTTGATGACATGCTCCTGCGGGGCGTTAAGAAGCCCAAGATCGTTGCGGTAGTGGGTATGGGCCACAAGAAGGGCATCGAGAGAATTCTCAACTCGTGGAAACCGAAAAGAGGGCTTATTTATCCACCCGGAACTGGGCAACCTTTATAACCGGGAAACGGGTAGAATCTGAGGGAGAGGCCATGACAGACACCCTCGAAAGACTTAGGAAGATGCTCAACGTCGAGATACTGGAGGTCGAGTACGACGGGGACACGATAGTGGTCTACGTTCCGGAGGATCAGGTCAGAATAGCAGTCGGCACAGGAGGGGCGGCGGTCAAGGCGGCGGAGCTGGTGCTCGGGCGCAAGATAGAGGTGAGAGCTAGATGAATCCCCACGAGCTGGAGGATCTCCTCCTGTCTTTTCTGATCCTCTTGCTACTCTTTTCGAACTTCGAGATAAAGCTCATGCCCTTTGTAGCTCCCGCCATTCTAACGGCCTTCGTGTTTCACGAGCTGGCCCATCGCTGGGCTGCCGAGAGGTACGGTTACAGGGCGTTCTACAAGAGGTGGGACACCGGCATAGTGATAGCGCTCCTTCTCGGCCTTCTGACCAGAGCCCTCACGGGAAACGCGTGGATCTTCGCGGCCCTCGGCGCGGTGCAGATATACGCCCCATACATGCTCGCCGACAGGGAAGCCTTTGGGAAGATAGCCCTCGCCGGCCCGCTCACCAACATAGCGGTTGGCGTTATCGCGCTCATCGGCTCACAGCTCGTTTCCGGGACGGTCGGGCAGGTTCTCACGCTAACGGCCAGCATAAACCTCTGGCTGGCGTTCTTCAACCTCTGGCCCATCCCCCCGTTGGACGGATACAAGGTTCTCCGCTGGAGCGCCGGCTACTGGGCCATAAGCATAGGCATCGCCTACTCCCTCAACATGCTCGTGTAACACTCAGGGTGATACAGAAGGGAAAAGTTAAATATTGGTTCTCCTACTCTCACCGGTGATCGCGGTGGAGTACAAGAGGCCGTTTGGCGTTAAGATCGATCTTGAAACGGGCGTCATCCCCGGTGCCAAGAAGCTCGTGAGAAAGCTGAGCGACATGAAGGGCTACTTCGTGGACGAGAAAGCTTACGAGGAGCTCCTCAGGGAGGATCCAGTTGTCTACGAGGTCTACGCGGTTGAGCAGGAGGAGCGCGAGGGGGACCTCAACTTCGCGACCACCGTCCTATATCCCGGCAAGGTCGGAAAGGAGTTCTTCTTCACCAAGGGCCACTACCACGCCAAAGCAGACAGGGCTGAGATATACTACGCCCTCAAAGGCAGGGGAGGAATGCTCCTCCAGACGCCCGAGGGTGAGGCAGAGTGGATACCGATGGAGCCGGGAACGGTCGTCTACGTTCCCCCCTACTGGGCCCACAGAACCGTGAACACGGGCGACGAGCCCTTCATATTCCTCGCAATCTATCCAGCGGATGCGGGCCACGACTACGGGAGCATAAAGGAGAAGGGCTTCTCAAAGATAGTGATCGACGAGGGGGGAGAGGTAAAGCTCGTCGATAACCCGCGCTGGAAGGTTTGACCTTTCTTTTCTTATGAAAAGGTTTTTATGAACTGCCTCTCAACATTTGAACGGTGATCGTAATGATTCGTCCGTCCGAGAGGGCAATGGGTGTTGAGTACGCGATTAGAGACGTTGTCCTTCCCGCGAGGGAGCTTGAGAAGAAGGGTATAAAGGTCATCAGGCTCAACATCGGCGACCCCGGAAAGTACGATTTTCAGCCGCCCGTTCACATGCAGGAAGCTTACTGTCGCGCCATAAAGGAAGGTCACAACTACTACGGACCGAGTGAAGGTTTGCCGGAGATGAGGGAAGCCGTTGTCAAGAGGGAGAAGTGGAAGAACGGGGTAGACATAACGTCCGAGGATGTTCGCGTCACCACCGCTGTAACCGAGGCACTCCAGCTCATATTCGGCTCGCTCCTCAACCCCGGCGACAACATACTCGTTCCAAGCCCGAGCTATCCTCCCTACGTGGGCCTCGTCAAGTTCTATGGGGCAGAGCCGCGCGAATATCTGACGGTTGAAGAGAACGGCTGGCAGCCGGACATCGACGACATCAGAAAGCTGATAGACGAGAGGACGAAGGCCATAGCGGTCATCAACCCCAACAACCCGACAGGGGCGCTCTACGAGAAGAAGACCGTCAAGGCGATACTCGATTTAGCTGGAGAGTACGACCTGCCGGTTATAAGCGACGAGATTTACGACTTGATGACCTACGAGGGCAGGCACGTCTCCCCCGGCTCGCTCACGAAGGACGTCCCGGTTATAGTGATGAACGGCCTCTCCAAGGTCTACTTCGCCACAGGCTGGCGTCTGGGCTACTTCTACTACGTTGATCCGGAGGGCAAGCTCGAAGAGGTGAGGGAAGCGATAGACAAGCTCATGCGTATAAGGATATGCCCCAGCACTCCGGCCCAGTTCGCGGCGATAGCGGGTTTAACCGGTCCGATGGACTACCTTGAGGAGTACATGAAAAAGCTCCGCGAGAGGAGGGACTACATCTACAAGCGCCTGACCGAGATTCCGGGCGTCAGCACGGTCAAACCGCAGGGGGCTTTTTACATCTTCCCGCGGATTGAGGAGAGGAAGTGGAAGAACGACAAGGAGTTCGTGCTCGATGTCCTCCACGAGGCACACGTCCTCTTCGTCCACGGCTCGGGCTTCGGAAAGGCCGGCGACTGGCACTTCAGGATCGTCTTCCTTCCGCCGGTTGAGATACTCGAGGAGGCCATGGACAGCTTTGAGGAGTTCATGAGGAAGAGGCTGGGCTGAGCCCTTTTCTTTCTACATGGCCTCAGGAGTGGTGGCCCTCCGCACAGCTCGGTGCCGGGCCAACCGCTCATCATCGGCCGTTTTTATGATCCCAGAAAAGCTTTTATTGTTGCCGGTCGATATTGTTCCGGAGGGTTGGGAATGGAACCCCACGAGTTCAAGCTCACCGAGGAGGGCATAAAGGCCGTTCTTCCCCCCCTCGAGGCCGAGATAATGGAGTACATGTGGAAGGTTAAGGTGGCAACCGCGGGTGAGGTCTACGAGCACATGAAAAAGAGCCATCCAGAGATGAGGCGCTCCACCGTGAGCATACTGATGAACCGCCTCTGCGAGAAGGGCCTCCTCTCGAGGAGCGTGGACTACGGACGGGGAGGCATGAGGTACGTCTACTCAATAACGACGACCAGGGAGGAATTCGAGGAGAAAGTCGTCCAGCGCATCCTCGACGCGCTCATGAGCAACTTCAGAGAAGCCACCTACGCCTACCTCTCCAGGATCAGGAAGGAGTGAGGGGTAGGAAATGATGCTCGTTCCCCTCGCGGTGATGCTCCTCCTAACCTACGCCGTATCGGGCTACATCGGCCTGGCCCTAGCGGGTCTCCTCTTCACCGGCCTCGTGGTTCTCGGCAGGCTCTCCCTCAGGGGGAAGTGCCAGAACTGCCACCCCATAATCCACGCCGCCTCGGAGGAGCTCATAGAGAGGCTCCACTCCATCCTCGAACGGGCGAACCTCCGGGACGTCGAGATATACGCCCTCGAGGAATACATCCCCAACGCCTATTCCTACGGCAGGAGAGTAGTCCTCTCGCTCGGTCTCTTTGAGATACTGGACGACGAGGAGATAGCTGCCGTCGTCGCCCACGAGCTCGGCCACATCAAAAACAGGGACACCTTCCTCTTCCCGCTCGTCGCCTACGTGAGGATATTCGCGTTCCTGATGCCGTTCCTCCTGCTCGCCCTGACCCAGAGCTTCTGGATAACGATAGGCGGCTTTGCCCTGTACCTGTGGTTCGAGCTGGAGAGATCGAAGTTCCTGAGGAGCAGGGAGTTCAAGGCCGACGACGTCGCCCTCAGGCTTCTTGAGAAGCCCCTCTCACTGAAAGCCGCCCTGGAGGAGCTGAAGTACTACGAGGACCTCAGGGCGAGGGTTAAGAGCCACACCCTTCCTGGGATAGAGCCCACCATAGACAGGCCCTCCCAAGAGAAGCGCAACTACTGGAGGCCGAGCTTCCTGATATTCCCAACCCACCCGACCTACGAGGAAAGAATATTCAGGATAGTGGCCTACTCCAGCATCTCCTCCTGAGGGGGTGTCGCTTTGGGAGTCGAGATCTTTCTTGACAGGGAGAAAGCCGAGAGGATAAAAAAGATCAGACCAACGAAGGACGAGTACTTCATGCTCATAGCGAAGCTCGTCTCGCTCAGGGCAACCTGCCCGAGGCTTAGAGTTGGCGCGGTGGCCGTGAAGGACGGCTACATCCTCGCCACCGGCTACAACGGCGCGCCGAGGGGAATGGACCACTGCATTGACGTTGGCTGCCTAATCGTTGACGGTCACTGCCACAGGGCTGTCCATGCCGAGCAGAACGTCATAGCGATGGCAGCAAGGAAGGGAATAAGCCTCGAAGGGGCCACGCTTTACGTCACGCACTTCCCCTGCGACACCTGCTTCAAGCTCGTCATCAACGCTGGAATCAAGGAGATAGTCTACGAGGAGATGTACCCCAATGAGGCCACCGAGATACTGCTGAAGGAGGCGCAGGAAAAGGGAATAGTGAAGATAAAGCAGTTCAAACTGCCCAAGGACAGGGTGAGGCTTTTCCTCGAGGAGCTGTTCGGGGACGACTTTTAGCGCTCTTCAAGCCTTTTGAGGCGCTCGTTTATCTCCTCAAGTTCTATGGCAACCTTTCTCGTGAGCTCCGTTATCTCGCGCTTGGTCCGGTCTATTTCGACGTAGAGCTGGAACATGAGCAGGAATATCAGGCCTATCGAGACCACGAAGAGCGCATCCAGGCCCCTCTTCAAGCCCAGAACGTCCTTGATCTCCTGGGACAGTCTGACCGGGAAGACCGCTATAACGGCAAAGATGCCGAATATCACGAGCCACGAAACGAAGCCGTACCAGTCTATTCTTCCCCGCCTGTAGTCGTTGACCATCCTCACGAGGAGGTAAGCTATCGCCGCGAGGGCTATTATCTGAGCCACGTACATACCCATCACCTCAGCTTGTCAAACAGCAGGTTCAGCGCGATCTTTACACCCTCAAGCACGTTGGTTCCCTTCCTCATGGAGTACTCGGTGTAGACTGCCTTAATCGGAACCTCAACGATCCTGCAGCCGTGCTTCGCGGCCTCTATTATTATCTCGCTCGACACGGCGTAGCGATCGCACGTTATGCGGATCTTCGATGCACAGCCCCTGTTGAAGCATCTCAGCCCGCTCTGACTGTCGCTCACGTACTTCCTGGCGAAGAGGGCCGTTATTGCGTCGAGGACGAAGTTCCCAAACTTCTTGACGAAGGGCATCTCGCTCGTGTCACCCTTCAGCCTTGAGCCGACTGCGAAGTCAGCCTTCCCCTCGGCGACCGGCTTCATGACCCTGAGGGCATCGCTCAGCAGGTGCTGGCCGTCCGCATCGAAGGTCAAAATCAGCTCGGCATTCTTCCTGACCGCGAACGCTATCCCCGTACCGAGCGCTCCCCCGAGGCCCCTGTTGACGAGATGGTTCAGGACGTGGACCCCGTACGACTCGGCAATTTCTCTAGTCCTGTCCCGCGATCCGTCGTTCACGACTACTATCTCATCCCTTCTGAAGTACCTGAGCAGATCGTTGAGAACAGCCGGAAGGGTCTTTTCCTCGTTGTAGGCCGGAACGACTACGTAAGTCGAGAACAGCCTCTCAAACAGGTTTCTCAGCTCGTTCAGGTTGGAGACCTCGAAATCCGCCTCCGCATCCACGGAGAAGCTCATCCTCCCGGAGTCGTGGCCGGTCACCAAGATACTCAGCACTCCCGCCTTCCTTGCGGCTAAAACGTCGTAGCCGTGATCGCCGACGGCTATGGCTTTTTCAGGCGGAACGCCAAGCTCGGAGAGAGCTTTAAGAATCTGCCCCGGGTTTGGTTTCAGCTCCTCCGGTTTAACGTCCTCCCTCGCAACGATGGAATCGAAGTAATCGACTATGCCGTTCTTCTCCAGGGCCAGCTCGGCCGCCTTTCTGGAGCTCCTCGTCACGAGGGCCAGCTTAACTCCCTTTCCCCTGAGGTACTCCAGAACTTCAAGAGCGCCTTTGAAGAGAAAGCTCTCCCACATGCGTTCCGTTTCGAGCTCCACCTGAACCGAGTGAAGCCTCTCAAAGTCGATTCCCGTTTTCTCCGAGACCTTCAGCAGGGTCTCGTACATGGGTGTGAGCTCACCTAAGAGGTTCTCCTCTACGCCCATCTCAAGCAGGCGCTCTCTCAGGCGCTCCTTTATCTCCGAAAACGGCGTCGGTGCCCCCACGAGTGTGCCGTCGAGGTCAAATATAACCGCCCTTACGTCCATTGGAACTTCCCCTCTTGCCCGTGCTCACCCAGCAGTCCTTGAGCGAATCGTAGATCGTGCCCCACTCTATGTACTCGAGGAGCGAACCGAGGGAACCCTTCAGCCTTCCGGCGAACCTCTTCATCTCGTCCATGTCCTCGAACTCCGCTATGATGAGTGCCTGCGTTCTCCCGGTGGTCCTGTAAACGGCCTGAACGTTGTCCAGAGCCGCGAACTTGGAGAGTATCCTGTCGACCTCAGGATCCTCAGCCTTGAGCTTGAGGAGCATAAACACCTTCACGTACCTCTCAAGAAAAGAGGGATCGATAACGGCCGAAAATCCCCTGATTGCCCCGAGTTTCTTCAGCTTATCAATGCGGTTCTTGACGCTGGCTGGGGAGAGGCCTAGCCTTCTCCCCAGCTCCGTGAGCGTTATCCTGCCTTCCTTCCTGAGAGTTTCGAGGATCTCCCTGTCCTTCTCGTCGAAGCGGACCATTCCTTCCACCGGTCGTTAGCGGGTGATCTTTACCTGCCTCATGAGCTCAAGCGGCTCCGGATTCCTCTCGAAGTACTCGCGAACCGGCTTGAGGAGCTCGATGAGGTACTCGGCGACGGCGTTCTTGAGGTCGAGCGGGTGGAGCTTTCCTTCCGCGAAGTCCCTCTTAAGCTCCTCGAAGGTGGTGTAGGTGACGTCGCCGCCGAACTTGGCCGGGCGGTGTATGGTGAACTCGGTCGGCTCCTCGCGGAAGATTATGTACTCGGCCCAGTCGAGGACGGGGTTGTACCTAACTTCCCTCGCCGGGCAGAATGCCTTCCTGAGCTTTTGCTTAATCTCCTCCGGCGTGTCGTGAATGAAAACTGCCGAGTAGGGCTTGCTCTTACTCATCTTCATCTGGGTCTTAAGCTCTTTGAACTGCTCCTCGCTCTCTATCGGCCAGATCGGCGGCTCCTGCAGGCCGAGGAGGAGGTGGTGGTGCAGAGCGACCGGCTTGAGCTTCTCGCCCTTCCACTCGAGCGGGTGGTACTTCAGCTTCTGGGCCACTTCGATGGCTATGACGTGGGCCTTCCTCTGATCCATTCCGGCGTGGGCTATGGTAACGCCCTGGTAGAAGATGTCGGCAACCTGCATCGCTGGGTAGATGAGCTTGGCGAAGTCTATGGCCTCACCCATCTGGCGTCCCATTATCGTTATCGAGCGCATCATTCTCGCTAAGGTTACGTTCTTGGAGATGTCTATCACCGTCTGCCAGTAATCACCTTTCTCCAGTATCTCACTCGCGAGGACGAACTCGACCTTGTCGGGGTCTCCCCCCATGACCTTGATGCTCTGCTTCATGCCCTCCTTGAAGTAGCCGAGGGCGACCTTCTGTATGGTCTCTAAATCGCCACCGAGCTTGTCGTTTATCCAGCTGTGCCAGTCGGCTAAGAAAATCCTCGTCTTTATCCCGGCCTTCTGGAGGTCGGCTATCTTCGCCCCAGCCATGAGTCCGGTTCCGAGGTGAATGTAACCGCTGATTTCAAATCCGATGTAGTGCTGCATCGGAATTCCAACCTCGAAGAGGTGCCTGAGGTTCTCTTCCGTCAAAAGCTCCTCAGTTGGTTTCCTTTTTATCAGTTCTATCTTCCTTTCCACGTCCATTCGCTCCACCTACTGTAAAAACGAGGATCGGTTTAAGGGCTTTGCGGCCGAAATTTTAAATACATGCCCGCGAAATTGAGTCCGGTGATGGGAATGAAGGTGCTGTTCTTGAGTGCCAACGACTTCGAGGACGTTGAGCTGATATACCCCCTCCACAGGATAAGGGAGGATGGACACGAGGTCTACATAGCGAGCTTCGAGAGGGGGACCATAACGGGCAAGCACGGCTATTCCGTAGAGGTTCACCTGGGGTTCGAGGAGGTGGATCCCGACGAGTTCGACGCCCTCGTTCTCCCCGGTGGTCGGGCGCCTGAGAGGGTCAGGCTCAATGAGAAGGCAGTTGCCATAGCAAAGAAGATGTTCGAGGACGGAAAGCCAGTGGCCACAATCTGCCACGGGCCGCAGATACTCATCTCGGCGGGAGTTCTCAGAGGCAGAACGGGAACAAGCTACGCCGGGATAAAGGACGACATGATAAACGCCGGCGTCAGGTGGATCGATGAACCGGTCGTTGTCGATGGAAACTGGGTCAGCTCAAGGCACCCCGGTGATCTCTACGCCTGGATGAGGGAGTTCGTGAGACTTCTTCGCTGAAGTGTTTTTCATTTTATTCAATCTGATAACTGTTCTGTGAATTTTTGAATACATTCCAATGGTGTACCCTTCTGTGGTGTCTCTCAACGTTCATTAATGTACAGAAAGAAACATTTATAAGTATCAAACGCCTATTGTGTACGAACAACTCCATGAGGTGCCTAAAATGAAGAGGTTGATGGCAATACTGGCCATGTTTGTTGTGTTCTCGATTGGCCTCCAGCCGGCCGGAGCCATTGGGAGCAGCGGTGGCTACTACCACCCGTATCCAACGGGCCTCAAACCGGGTGACATCGTTATCGGCCACAACCCGATAAGCGATCTCTTCATTCCCGGCTACTGGACCCACACCGGGATGATCGTCGGTTACGATGCCTCAGTTGGAGAGTACATAGTCATCGAGGCCTGGGACAACCCCAGCGAGGTCAGGCTGGTTTACCTCTCGGACTTCCTCCAGAGGTACGATGCCGTTGCGGTTCTCCGCGTCGCCACGACAGATGCGGTCAGGCAGGCGGCCGTTAACTTTGCCCTCCAGCAGCTTGGAAAGCCCTACGACTGGGCTTGGTACACCAAGCACGTATACGGGGACAAGTACTACTGCTCCGAGCTGGTCTGGGCCTCATACATGGCCGTCGGAGGGCCTGACATAGACGCCAACCCCGGCTTCAGCTGGAAGTACCTTTACGGCGTCGCCCCGCAGGAAGTCTACGACGACGGCGACACCTACGTCATATACTACGACTCCGCCTGATGGCTTTCCAAACTTTTTTGGCGTTTTCATAAATTCTCACAATTCCAAAGCACTTTCAAGTTTTTGGATTTTCTCTAACAATATTTGGATTTTTTGCAATTTCTATTATTGATCGATGGAATAAATCCAAGATTTTACCAAAAATTTTGGAAAATCTTTAAATAGGATGAGGGAGCAATGGGTATCGGTGATGAAGATGAGGGTATGGGAAGGCATAAGGCTGTTCGAGAACATAGTTTGCAAATCCCCTGAGGATCTGTTCCTGCTCATTCAGGAGGCCCTGAGGCTCGGAAGGGGAGTCCTGGTTAGAATTTTTTCAAAGGATGAGAGAAGCGCCTACGTCCACCTGCTCTTCGACGAGGAGAAGCTCCTCCTTGCGGAGGTCGTTTTCATACGAACAGGGGGCAGGCTCAGGGGAGAATCCGCGATCAGGTACCTCCTTGACGTCCTGAGCTTTCCCGTGATCGCCGACGTGTACTCCCTGGGAGACGAGGAAGTCAAGAGAACCGTGCTCTCCAACCTTGAACTGTACGAGGAAACTCCACACGTTCTCCTCTTCGAGCTGTTCTCACCGAAACTCTGGCAGTCCTCCCCCACCTCCCTCAAATCAGACCTTCTGGTGCGTTCGCTCGAATAAGGGGCTTGAATAAGCTCTTCTCCGCAACCGTGTGAAGTCATTAATGCCTCGAAATTTTTAAATACTCCCTGTGGTAACGATGGAAGGATGGTGGTTACGATGACAGAGGGCGGCAAAAAGTTGAAGAGGTCAAAAACGAACAGGATGTTCCTCGGTGTTTTGGGGGGACTGGCGGAGTACCTGAACGTCGATCCAACGATCCTCAGGGTAATCTTCGTGGTTCTGCTCGTGTTCA
Organism: Thermococcus sp. AM4; assembly: GCF_000151205.2. Classification (NCBI taxonomy): domain Archaea; kingdom Methanobacteriati; phylum Methanobacteriota; class Thermococci; order Thermococcales; family Thermococcaceae; genus Thermococcus; species Thermococcus sp. AM4. The sequence continues at coordinate 359,041 of NC_016051.1, read as the reverse complement.
ATCCGGTGACGATGACGCTCCTGTACCTCCTTGCGGCCCTCGTGATACCCGAGGAAGGTGAGGAAGAGAAACCCCTGAGCGAGGGCATCAAGGACATCGGAGAGGAGGTAAACCGCGTTGTGTCGAGTGACGACAGCCTGATAAAGGCCGTCATAGCTGTCGTCGTTGTGATCGCCGCCCTGTACCTCATCACGTTCTTCCTGCCCCTCATGCTCGTCCTTCCCTCCAGGACGGTCGTGATGATCTCGATCCCCCTCGGCCTTCTCCTGGCCGCGCTAGTCCTGGTATTGCTCATCAAGCGGTGATCCCGATGGAGAGATGGAGCATCGTGAAGGCCTTTCTGCTGGGACCGCTTATCGAGGCCACCGTTCCAAAACCCGGAAACGTGAGCAGGCATAGGGACTTTGAGGACCTGAGCATATACCATTTCCTCTTCGGGAACACCGCCGTCGTTCCAGTTTATCACGAGGCGGTTAAGGTTGGCGAGCTGGTGCGTAAGGGAATCCTCTCTCCCTCTGAGGCGGGACTGGGGGATCTCATAAGGAGGGCAACCGAGGCGGTTAAACGGGTTCAGGACGCAAACCCGAACTTCGGCGTCATAGCTCTCTCAATTCCCCTAATGGCTGGCCTCGCAATGGGAAGGAACGTTCTTGAGGGCAGGGAAAAAGCCCTACTTCTCCTCCGTGAATCCACGGTTAGGGACACGATGGAGCTCTACCGGGCGATCAGGACAATAAACCCAAAGGGAATAGGGAAGGCCGAGAAGTACGACGTGTACAGCGACGACTCGTTCCGGGAGCTCTTCGAGGACAGGGTGAACCTGTGGAAACTGGCCGAGATAAGCTGCGAACGGGAGCTGATCTTCTGCGAGTGGATCAACGGCTATAAACTCACATACTCAACCGCCGACAGGCTCGTGGAGCTTTTCTCAGAGAAGCCGCTTGAAGATGCCGTTAGGACGGCCTTCGTTGAGCTCTTGGCTGAGCGGAGGGACACCCTCATCGAGAGGAAGGCCGGAAAAGAGGAAGCAGAGCTGGTGCGGGAAAAGGCACGGGGACTCCTGAAGGGGGAGATAAGCCCGGAGGAGTTTGAGTCATTCATGGCCGAGAAGGGCGATCTGAGGAACCCCGGCAGTCTGGCCGATGTAATGGCCGTCTCCCTCAGCCTCCTGGCCCTCTCTGGGCTGAGAATAGAGATGAGAAACGGAAGAGTTTTTGGAGTTATTGGACGATCCTGAGCCTCTTCGCAGCTGGAGCGTAGCCGAGTGCCTTCGTGTCTATAACCACCGCATCGCCGCCGAGCTCTTCGAGGAGCCTTATCTTGACCCCGGAAAGCTCCAGCACTTCTTCGTCTCCCCCGAACTCCTCCTTCACCTGCTCCTTTATGAAGTCGTAGGCCTCCAGGCCGACCAGAACGACGTCTGGCTCGTAGCCGTCGAGCTTCAGCTCGTTGGCCTTCTCCTCGATATCGCTCAGAACGCGTATCAGATCACCGCGCATTTTGAACACCGAAAAAAGTGGGGAAGCGGCCTTAAAAGGGTTGCTCACCCTGCCGAGAAAACCTCAACGTAGGGTTTTAGGGTTTCCTCCTTTCCCATTGCCATGAAAATCCTGAGCAGACCGCGGCCCTTTACCTCGGCCACCTCGACGTAGAGGTACCTGCTACCTTTCCTGTAAAGTCCAGCCATCAGCGGCTTGAAGCAGTCGTTTTCCCTCGGTGTCCTCCATAGGGGAACCTCTTCAAAACCAGCCGCCTGTATAGACGCTTTAAGGGCCTCAATAAGACCCTCGCTTCCACAGGAGCAGACGGCGGTGAGATTTGTCACCTTTCCACCCTGTATACCGCCCGTCTTCAGGAAATCAGTTCCGTTGCCAATTGGGATGTTCTCGTAGACGGTCCAGCTTGAGTTCCTGACCGGGACAACGTAGCTCGCCAGATAGACCTTCCCAGGGGGCAACTTGGCCGACCTCTTCAGGGAATGGCAGGGAGGCTTGAAATCAGCATTGACCTCTGCCTCGCTTACCGAGATGAAGGCATCTCCCGCCAGAGGGCAGGGCGGCTTTATACCGAGTTCCGCCGGCCAGTCAGCCCACAGCAACTTACCGTAGCTCTTCATCTCGCTGAGGTTCACCTTTGGAGTGATCTCAATGTCCTTGCCGTAGACTGCCCTCCCGGTCATGTCTTTTATCCACCATCCGACGACCCCGTTTATCGGCTTGAAGCTCGTGTTTGAGATGAGGGTGCAGGTGGGAACTTCGGGTTTTCAGTTTCGATCGGAGTTGAGTCCTGAGGGTTGGTTCCTGGGGAGGATATATTCTCTGTCGTCGCCTTCTTTCCGGATCCTCCCTTAAATTGAATGGCTACCACTCCCGAGAGGAGGGCAAGAACCAGGAGGGCGGCAAGTATCTGGACTTTTTTCATGGACAGCACCTCCATAATATTATCCCATTTTAACCGGGTTGATTAGTGTAAGAGATCTCACTTCACCAATGCTGTCTAACAGTATCCATGCCTTCAATGGATACGGAGAACCATAGGTTGTGTGAATTAGAAGGTACTTTTCGCCGTCACTGTAAGTGCGGTATCCTGTGACAGTTACCGTATGCAGAACACCAGCCCATTTAAAATCGGATCCATTAGCAGCACTAGCGGTAAGCAACAATGGGGTATCAGTTGAGATTTCCAGCCATACATAAGTGAAGATAAGAGAATTGTCTGGGTCTGTAATTGTACTTGTTGTGTATGAGTAGGTGGGCGCAATCCCGATAACCCCCTCGTGGTACAGGTACATTGCACGATCATAGAAGTCCTCAATACCCGGCCCAATGTTACTTGGATCGGTCCATCCCTCATAGTCAGTCTTCATTGTCTCGTGCAGAATGTCTATTATCGCTTCCCTGTACCAGTCGTTTCTGTATTGAGTATCATAGTACGCCACTACCATTGATGCCGCTATTGGGGCGCATCCGTCATACTCCTTCCATGGATCAGGGTTAGGTCCTATGTAATCATATGGATTCGAGGTTGACGAGTAAACTGACATCAAATTGGGATTGATTGAATTGGCCCCCGGCGGCAGGGGCTCACTTGCACCGCCTTCATCGGTTGAGGTCCAAGCTGGAACGTCATAAAGTATCTTTTCCGAGGTTATAGTGGAAGTTGACGTGTAGGATGATGAGTATGAAGTAGATTCTATAGTGGCCCACTTGTTGATGCTGTCTGGAGAGGCACCAGCGATGAACTGGTAGTAGTTGGGTTTCCTATGTTCCATTCCTCTTGAGTCAATGACCTTGTCTTTTGAGAGGAGGCCATACTCGAGCCCTGCGAAGTAAACAACCTTATAGTTGTGAAGACCTTTTTTCTTGGCAAGCTTTTTCATGATCTCACTTGGGGTTTCTGGGCCCATCCCGGCTTCTAGAATTGTGGGGGGTAGCTTTTTGTTGGCTGAAACTATTATGTAACCAATAGTTTGCCCTCTCCTAACAACCTTGAACTCGTATGCCGCGAGTTCACCATCTGGAAAGTACAGAGGCACTGGGTTTGTAGGAATCGCACCTGAAAATTCCGGGAACTTATGGAGTTCTCGAATTGCAAGTTTCCGGACAACCGGTAGAATGTCCTTCCTGTTATTCCCTCCTGCCTTGACTGGTGTCGAGATCACGACCCCCCCCAACAGGAGGACTCCAAGAAACAATACAACCAAGAATTTTTTCTTCACCTTACACACCTCCTGTGGGAACTTCACTACGGGGTTGAACTTTATCCTATTTAAAGATTTCTTTATCATTCGAAGTGATAACTTAACTAATGGAGAATCATACAACTAAGACTTTAGATGATCAACCAAGTTTTAGGCTATTTCTATTTAAAACTAAAACAATAGCTTGGAGAGTAAAGGAAGTTCACAGCCCGAAGGCCCCCTTTATCCCGTTGATTATCATCTGAACCGCCATCGAGGTCAATATGAGACCCATCATCCTCGTCATGACCTTTATCCCCACCCGGCCGAGAGCGCGCTTTATCCTGTTGGCCGAGCAAAGAGTGACCCACACCGTTAGTCCGATGGCGAGTATAACGAGGATCAGCACCGCCCGCTCGGCCATTGTATTCGTGTTCGCCATGTAGAGCATCACCGTCGTTATCGCACCCGGACCCGAGATGAGGGGGATGGCGAGCGGGATCACCGCAACTTCCTCGAGAGTTACCGTTTCATCGTCCAGCTCCTCGGTATCGTCCCTGCTTATCTTAACCGACGACAGCTTTCCCGAGAGCATCTCCATTGCCATCCTGAAGAGGAGTATGCCCCCGGCTATGGCGAAGGCATCGGTCGTTGATCCGAAGAACCGGAATATCCACTGGCCTATGAGGGCGAAGACGATGAGGGTCACCACGACGGTTATGGCCGATTTCGTGGCTATCTCTCTCCTCTCCCTCCACGAGAGGTCGTGGGTGACGCTGAGGAAGACCGGAACCGCCCCGACCGGGTTGGTTATCGCGAAGAGACCGCCGTAGAGGATTATGAATGTCTTGAGGAGTTCGATCATGAGCTTCACCAGCCCCGGATAAGGTGGGGGTTTAAAAAGCTACCGCCCGATTATCTCGAGCGAATAGGTAACCTCCGTGCCGCTGAGCTTCATGTGGGCCGAGGCCGAGCAGTACTTGTCCTGGCTGAGCTCTATCGCGCGCTTTGCCTTCTCCTCCCGCACGTTTCCGTAAATGCGGTAGTGGAGGTGAACCTTTCTGTAAACCCTCGGGTGCTCCTCCCTCCTCTCGCCCGATATCTCAACCTCAAGCCCCTCAACCGGTTCCCTCATCTTCTTGAGGATCATCACCACATCGTAGGCGGTGCAGCCGGCAACGCTCAGGAGAAGGAGCTTCATGGGGCTTATTCCTCCTTCTCCGAGAATCACGGAACACTTGTCGTCTTCTATCCTGCCGATGAACTGGTAGTCCTTGAACCACTCCACCCTTCCCCTAACAGGTTCGCTCATTTCAACCACCGTAGGGGTATCGATAGGGGTTTTAAGGTGTTTTCGTATTTCCTGTCATGGGCTACATCCGTCCTTTCGACCCCTGGAAGGCGAAGCTCTGCACATGCCCCTTCAAGTACACCCTGAACGTCTACACCGGCTGCGACCACGCCTGCGTCTACTGCTACATAACGAGCTATATCCCCAACGCCTTCCGCGTGAGGACGAAGGAGGGCCTCTTACCAAAGCTGGAGAGGGAACTCAGAAAGTTCGACAGGCGCTACATCATAGCCCTCTCCTACTCATCAGACCCATATCCAACGATCGAGCGCGAGCTCGGGATAACGCGGAAGGTCCTTGAGCTCTTCAAACGCTACGACGTCCGCTGTCTGCTCCTCACCAAATCGGACGTCTTCGAGCGGGATATAGACCTTCTGAGCGAGCTCCGCTGTGCCGTCGGAATCACCGTGACGACGGTTGACGAGAGAAAAGCTAAACTCCTCGAACCAAACGCTCCCTCACCGAGGGCCAGAATACGGGCTTTAAAAAAGGCCAAAAAGGCGGGAATACCGGTTTACGCGAGAATCGATCCGATAATACCCTTCTACACGTGGGAGGACTTCAAAGAGACCCTTGAGGCCCTGAGCTTTGTCAGCCACATAACGGTTTCAACCCTCAAGCTTAGACCCGACTCCAAGGCGAGAATGTTCGCCAAGTTTCCCGAGTTAATGAAAAGGCTGTGGCCGCTGTACGAGAAGGGAAAAAGAATCGGCGGCTACTACTACCTGCCGAGGGAGCTACGCTTCCGTATCCTGCGCGAGGCGGAAAGGGAGATAACAAAACTGGGGATAACCTTCGGTTCGTGCAGGGAGGGCTACCGCTCGTATCCGAGCTGCGATGGGTCTCACCTAGTGCCCTGATCCTCTGCCTCTACCTCAATCTGCTCCCTCTCTATTCTCCTCCTCTGACTCTCCTTTGCGGCCCTGACGAAGGCCTCGTAGAGGGCTATCATCTCCGGGAGGAACTGGGGGTTCCACTGGACGCCTATGTAGAAACCTTCTTTAGATTCAATAGCCTCGGCAATACCGTCTATTGAAAAAGCGACGGCCCTGAAGCCTTCTCCCACCCGCTTTATGCCCTGGTGGTGGAAGCTGTTGACGTGGATGAACACCTCGTTGGTGCTCGACACGTCGAGCTTATCCTTGAGTATATCGTAGAGCTTTGATGAGGTTTTCAGCCTTATGCTGTGAAGCCTCTGGCCCGGATCGACGGTCAGGGGATCCCAGTCGTGCTTTATCGCCTTGGGAATTTCCCGCTGGAGATCCTGATACATGGTTCCGTTCATTGCGATGTTCATTATCTGCATTCCCCTGCCCACGCCGAGGACGGGAATGTCCATGCTCTGGGCCCTGCGGAAGAGCTCTATCTCAAACTTGTCCCTGCTGTAATCGACGTTCTTGATGTTTGGGGAGGGATCCTCACCGTAGAAATATGGATGTATGTCCGGCCCCTCGGTCAGCAGAATTCCGTCCGCTATCTCAACAACGTCCCTTGGATCCCCCGGACTCGTGTAAATCACGGGGATTCCACCGGCGCGGTCGATGGCACGGGAGTGGTGGAGGATCCACTTCGATTTAACATCGTTGAAACTGCCCGCTATTATCACGATCACAGGTTTCATAAGCATCCCCCACAGGATAACCAAATAGAAAAAGGGTTATAAAAACGTTGCCTCAGACCCTCTTGAGCCTCTTAAGCTCCTCCTCAATCGTCTCCGCGAGCCTCTTGACGCCTTCACGTATGGTCTCCTCGGGGACGTAGGTGAAGTTCAGCCTGAGGGTGTTCTTGACGTCGCGGTGGGCGAAGAAGGCCTCACCGGGAACGTAGGCGACGCCCTTAGCGACGGCCTTCTCCATCATGAGCTTGGTGTCTATCCCCTCGGGCAGGGTGACCCAAACGAACATTCCTCCGTCCGGCTTTGTCCACTCGACGCCCTCTGGCATGAACTCCTCGAGGGCTTCAAGCATTGCATCACGCCTCGGCCGGTAGAACTCGATTATCTCCGGTATGTGCTCGTCGAGGTGGCCGTCCTCAACGTACTTCCAGGCTATGACCTGGGCAAGGGTGTTGGCGCAGAGGTCAACTGCCTGCTTGGCTATCTCAATCTTCCTTATGAAGTGCGGGTGGGCCGAGATCCAGCCGAGACGGAAGCCTGGGGCGAGTATCTTGGAGAACGTTCCGAGGTAGAGGACGCGGCCCTCGTCGTCGAAGTGCTTTATCGGCGGAACGGGCTCACCCGAGTAGCGGAGCTCGCTGTAGGGGTTGTCCTCAACGATGAGGAAGTCGTACTCCTTGGCGAGCTCTATGAGCTTCTTCCTCCTGTCGAGGCTCATGGTGACGCCCATCGGGTTCTGGAAAGTCGAGACGGTGTAGACGAACTTAACGCGCCTGCCTTCCCTCTTCAGCTCCTCGAGCTTCTCCTCGAGTAGGTCTATCCTCATTCCGTCGTGATCCATGGGAATGCTCACGAACTCGGGGTCGTAGTACTTGAAAGCGTTGAGCGCCGCGAGATAAGTCGGCGCCTCAACAACCACGATGTCGCCGGGATCTATGAAGACCCTTCCGATGAGGTCGAGGGCCTGCTGACTGCCTGCGACCATCATTATCTCGACCTTGCTCATCGGAACGCCGTAGCGCCTCTCCATCCACTTGGCGAGGGCAAGCCGGAGGGGCGTGAAGCCCTTTGTCGTTCCGTACTGCAGGGCCTTGTCGGCGTGCTTCGTGAGAACCTCCTGGGCGATCTTCTTGATGACCTCAACTGGAAACGTTTCGGGAGCGGGCAAACCTCCCGCCAAGCTGATAACATCGCTCGTCTCGACGAGCTTGAGGAGCTCCCTAATCTCCGAGGCCTTCATACCGAGGGCCTTCTCGGAGAAGAAGGACTCGAAATTGAGGGGCTCGGACGCGAGCTTCCTTTCGAGTTTTTTCTGCATACCCACCACCTCAATGATCATTCAAGTTCATTAGTACGGAGCTGTACATAGGTAACTCGGACCCAAGGGTTATAAACTTTTCTTCAAAAGGGCGACCTAATCTTTCTGTTTGTAAAGTAAAGGACGGAAATAATTCCGGAGACACAAGTGTCCGCTTAAATCCCTCAAGAGACAGAGAAAGCCCACGATGAACAATTTCTGCACAAAAGGGGAGCATCAAAGACTATAAGCAGAGGAAGAAGGGTTTTGGCGCCGGGGCAGGGATTTGAACCCTGGCGGGCTAACGCCCACGGACTCTCCAGGCCCGCGCCTTCCCAGGCTAGGCTACCCCGGCGCATAAATGAGAGGGATCAGGAGATGAGCTCGATCTCGATGGTAACGTCTTCAGGAACGCGGATGCGCATAATCTGGCGCATGGCCCTCTCGTCGGCCTCGATGTCGACGAGCCTCTTGTGAACGCGAAGCTCGAACCTGTCGAAGGTGGCGGTGCCCTCTCCGTCGGGGCTCTTCCTGGTGGTTATCCTTATCCTCTTGGTCGGGAGCGGTATCGGACCGCTCATCCTGACGCCGGTTCTCTCGGCGATCTGCTTGATCTGGTCTGTGACCTCGTTGAGGGCCTTGATGTTCGTGCTCGCGAGCTTAATCCTTGCCTTCTGCATTTCCGTCCCTCCTAAAAGTTAAGGATAGGAAAAGTCAGAGAAGGCCTTCACTCGGCCTTCTGGATGGAGATAACCATACCAGCAGCGACGGTCTGGCCCATGTCACGGATGGCGAAGCGGCCCATCTGCGGGATCTCCTTGACCGGCTCGATGACCATGGCCTTGGTCGGCCTGAGGATGACGATGGCGGAGTCACCGGTCTTGATGAACTGCGGGTTCTCCTCGACGATGTTTCCAGTCCTCGGGTCGAGCTTGGCGAGGAGCTGCTCGAACCTGACGGCGACCTGGGTGGTGTGGGCGTGGAGGACCGGGGTGTAGCCGACGGTAATGGCGGTCGGGTGGTTGAGGACGATGATCTGGGCCTTGAAGGTGTCCTTCGGCCTGACGACGGTCGGCGGGTTGGTGGTGTGTCCGGCGACGTCACCGCGCTTTATGTCGTTCTTACCAACGCCACGGACGTTGAATCCGATGTTGTCACCCGGAAGGGCTTCCTGGAGCGGCTCGTGGTGCATCTCGATGGACTTGACCTCACCCTGGATGGGCTTGTGGAAGATCGTTGAGGCCGGCTCGAAGATGACGACGTCTCCAACGCGGAGGACACCGGTCTCGACACGGCCGACCGGAACGGTACCGACACCCTTGATTGAGTAGACGTCCTGGATCGGGATGCGGAGCGGCTTGTCGGTCGGCTTCGGCGGCTCGGGTATCTGGTCGAGGGCCTCGATGAGGGTCGGACCCTTGTACCAGGGCATCTTGTCGCTCTTCTTGACGACGTTGTCGCCCTCCCAAGCGCTGATCGGGATGACCGGGAAGTCCTTGTAGCCGAGCATCTTGAGGAGCTTCTCGACCTGGGCCTTGACCTTCTCGAAGGCCTTCTGGTCGTAGTTAACCATGTCCATCTTGTTGATGGCCACGATTATGTGGTTGATACCGAGGGTCCTGGCAAGGAAGGCGTGCTCCTTGGTCTGGGGCATGACACCGTCGGTGGCAGCGACGATGAGAACGGCAGCGTCGGCCTGGCTGGCACCGGTAATCATGTTCTTAACGAAGTCCCTGTGGCCCGGAGCGTCGATGATGGTGATGTACCTGTGCGGGGTCTCGAACTTGGTGTGGGCGACGTCGATGGTGATACCCCTCTCGCGCTCCTCCTTGAGCCTGTCCATGACCCAGGCGAACTTGAAGGACTTACCCTTCTCACCCATCTCCTCGAACTTCTTGATGATGTTCTCCGGTATGTTGGCGGTGTCGAAGAGCAGCCTTCCGATGGTGGTGCTCTTTCCGTGGTCGACGTGGCCTATAAAGACTATATTAACGTGTGGCTTCTCCTTAGCCATTTCCAAACACCTCCAGATTTTGGTCTAGTCTCGTTGACTAGGATGGCTTTTTAAATCTTTCGAACCTCGGTCCCCTCGGGCGGGAAACCCGCCTTTTTCGGGGGGACCTCACGAGTTCCGTCCATAACTTAAGGGGCGGGTTTAAAAAGTTAACTAATCGCGTTTGGACTTGAATTTGTCAATTTCGAGTGATAGGGACGGAGAGCTCTCCCTCACTGCCCTTCGATGGCAAACTCCTCTATAACCAGAACGTCCAGTCCGGCCTTCCTGAACGTCCTCAGCGCGTCCCCTGGCGAGCAGACTATCGGTTCGCCGTGCATGTTGAAGCTCGTGTTCAGCACGGCCCCGATGCCGGTTCTCCCCTCGAAGGCCTTAATGACTTCGTAGTAGCTCGGATTCACATCCTTCCTCACAGCTTGAGGCCTCGTCGTGCCGTCCACGTGAACGACAGCCGGAGCGAGCTTTTGGAACTCTTCGCCCGCGGTGTAGCTCATCGTCATGAACTCGTTCGGCCTGCCTTCGAGGTCTTCAAGGTATTCCTCGGCCTTCTCCCAGAGGAGCGAGGGCGCGAAGGGCTGGAAGATGTCCCTTTTGAGAGCTAAGTTGAGCCTCTCCTTAACCTTTTCGTCGGAAGGATTCGCCAGAATCGAGCGGTTGCCAAGGGCCCTCGGTCCGAACTCCATCGCCCCCTGGAAGAAGCCGACGAGCTTCCCCTCGCTCAGGACGTCGGCAACGAACTTTTCGTCGACTTCCTCAAACTCGAGCCCCTCCTTTTTCAGGAGCTCCTCAACGTAAGTCCTCTCATAGGACGGGCCGAGGTAGACGTGCTTGAGCTTGAAGGGCTTCCATCTTCCGTCGAGCCTCTCGAGCTGAGCCTTGACGAAGATTGCCGCTCCAAAGGCCAGCCCACCGTCGTCCATCGCGGGGAAGACCCACAGGTTATCGTCCCCGAAGATTTTTCTCAAAACCGCGTTGGCCTTGACGTTCTGGGCAACACCGCCGGCGTAGGCTAAAGGAAGGCCCTTCGAACTCAGCTTAACGCCGAGCTCCTCGAGGAGCTTCTCAAGGTGCCTCTGCGCGCTCGCCGCTATCTCAATGGCCTTCCTCTGGAGCTCGCCGTCGAGCTTTCCGCGCTTCATTTGGCTGGCTATCTCCTTCGCCTTTGAGAGGGGATAGCCGAAGAACTCGGCCAGCTTTTTGGTCGCCTCGACGCCGATGACCTTGAGATGGTTTTCAAAGGTCAGTCCGTTGAGCTCGATTATCGCGCTCAAATCGTAGGTCGGCCGCCCGTAGGCGGCAAGGCTCATAACCTTTCCCTCGTGGCGCATCGGCTTGAAGCCCAAAAGCTCCGTAACCGAGGCATAGAAGTCGCCGAGGGAGTCTATGTATGTGCTCTGGGCTATCCTAATCATCTCGCCGTCCCTCGCCACGTAAATCGAGGAGCTTAAACCGTCTCCGGCCGCGTCTATGCTAACCGCTAAAGCTTCGCGCCAGCCAGAGGTGTAGTAGGCGCTCGCCGAGTGAGCCAAGTGGTGCTCGACGAATAGAACCTTTCTCTTGAACTCCGGGCCGAAGATGGCCTTCAACCTTCTTTCAAGCTCGACGAGGCGCTTCTGCTTCCTGAAAATCCCGGCGACGGCTATTACCTCAACGTCCTCCGGGTCGGCGTTTGCCATCTCGAGAACGGCCTTGATGCTCAGCTCGGGGAAGCCCCTGTACTTCTTGACCCGGTTTAGGCGCTCCTCGTTCACCGCGAAAATCCTCTCGCCGTCTATCAGAACAGCCCCGGCGTCGTGGCCGTCGTGGACTCCGAGAATCATTGGAAACCACCGAAAGGGAAAAAGAATCAGTAGGTTCTCGCGAACCTTGCTATGAACTTCGCCTCCCTGCCGCAGACCGGGCACTTCTTGCCTTCGATGCCCTCTCTGGCCTTTTCCTCGGGGTAGGGCGTTCCGAGCATCTTTGCGTCGAGCTCCTCCTCCATTTTAAGCCCGCACTCCTCGTCACCGCACCAGGGAATCTCGACTATGCCACGTCTGTCCTCGAAGACGGCCTTGGCTTCCTCAATCGTGTCAACGCGCTTGATGTGGCTCTCAAGGAACTCCTTGGCGCGGTTGTAGAGGTTCTCGTGAATCGCGTCGAGGGTCTTCTTCACTTCCTCGACGATGGCATCGCGCTCGACGGTTACCTTCTCGAAGGTGTCGCGCCTCGCGAGGACGGCTTTCCTTCCCTCCACATCCCTGGGGCCGACCTCTATTCTCAGGGGAACGCCCTTAAGCTCCCAGTCGTAGTACTTCCTTCCGGGCCTTATGTCGCGCTCGTCCACATGCACCCTGAAGCCCGCTTTTCTCAGCTCTTCAGCAATTTCCCTCGCGTAGGCGAAGACGTCAACGTTTGCGTCTTTCTTCGGAATGGGCACGATAACGACCTGAATCGGCGCTATCGTCGGCGGGAGAACCATTCCGCTGTCGTCGCCGTGAACCGCTATGACCGCCGCTAAAAGGCGCTCGCTCATTCCAAAGGTCGTCTGGTGGGCATACTCGTGGTCTCCAGTTTCGGTCTCGTACTGGATGTTGTAGGCTTTGGCGAAGTTCTGCTTGTAGTTGTGCATCGTGCCTATCTGGAGCGTCCTCCCGTCGGGCATCATTATCTCGGCGCCGAGCGAGTAAAAGGCGCCGGGGAACTTGTCCCAATCGGGTCTCTTGGAGATTATGTAGGGTAAAGCGAGGAACTTCGCGAGGCGGTCGAATATCTCGAGGTCCTCCTTTATCTGCCTCTCGGCATCTTCGAAGTCGGCATGAGCCGTGTGGGCCTCGAAGAACCTGCTGATTTCCCTAACGCGAATGAGGGGCCTCGTGTGCTTGGTTTCGTAGCGGTAGACGTTGACTATCTGGTAGACCTTGAAGGGCAAATCCGCGTGGGAGCGAATCCAGAGGGAGAACATCGAGTACATGGCAGTTTCGCTCGTGGGCCTCAGAATGAGCCTGACGTCGAGGGGGTCGAGACCTGCATGCGTTACCCAGTAAACCTCGTCCTCGAAGCCCTTTATGTGCTCAGCCTCCTTCTGGAACTCGGTTTCGGGGATGAGCGCCGGAAACAGAACCTCCTCGTGGCCTGTTCGCTCCATCTCGGCCCTTATGAAGGCCTCGATGTTGCGCATGATTTTCAGCCCGTACGGAAGCCAGACGTTCATTCCCTTGACCGGATAGCGCTTGTCGATAATTCCAGCCGTTTCGAGGAGCTCGTTGTACCACTCGCTGAACTCGTTGCTCCACTTCTCACGCTTCACCTTGGTCATAATCACCACCCGGGCTGAAATGGAAAAGCTCCTTTTAAGGTTTTCAGGTGTTAAAGGGGAGTAAGAAAAGAGGGTCAGAACTTGAGGACCCTTGCAAGGACTATGAGCGGGTCCCAGACCGGCGCGAAGGGCGGTGCGTAGGCAAGATCCGTGAAGAAAGCGTCCCTGGTTGTGAAACCCGCCGTCAGCATCGCCGCCGCCGTGTCAATCCTCGGGAGGATTTCAGCGCCCACCGCCTGAACGCCGAGAAGTCTGTTGGTCTCGTTGTCCACAACGCCCTTCAGCCATATCGGCCTCGCCCCCGGATAGTAGTGGGGCCTCGTGCTGGCCTTTATGAAGGCCGTCCTGACGTCGTAGCCTTCCCTTATCGCCTCGGCCTCCGTAAGACCGGTCTTGCCTATCTCGACGTCGAAGAACTTGGTGACGCTCGTTCCAAGCACACCGGGGAAGTGGATTTCCCTGCCCGCTATGTTGCTCCCGGCAACGTAGCCCATCTTGTTTCCAGCGGGAGCGAGCGGAATCCAGACGCGCCTCCCGGTTATGATGTGCCTCGTCTCGGCGACGTCTCCCGCTGCATAGACGTTCTCAACGCTCGTCTGCATCCTCTCGTTCGTCCATATCGCTCCGGTCTCGCCTATCCTGACGCCTATCTCCTTCGCCAGCTCGACGTTGGGCTTTATTCCGGTGGCTAGGATTACGAGATCGGCCTTGTACTCGCCGGCATCTGTGAGTACTTTCTCGACCCTCTCGCTACCTTCGATCTTGAGGACTATCTCCTGGGTTCTGAGGTTTATCCTCTTCCGCATCTCCTCCTCGAGGACGTCCGTGATTTCCTTGTCGAAGGCCTTCGCCATGACCCTCTCGTTGCGCTCTATGAGGGTAACCCTCTTGCCCTGGGCGGCAAACGCTTCAGCCATTTCAACGCCTATGTAGCCGCCCCCGATGATTACAACGTCCTCCACGCGGTTCTTCTCCATGTATTCCCTTATCGCAACGGCATCGGGCGGGAGGTCTGCCTTGAAGACGCCGGGCAGGTTGACCCCCTCAACCGCTGGAACCCTGGGCGAGGCCCCGTTGGCGAAGACGAGATAATCCCATTCGTAGGTATGCTCCCCTCCATTTTCCCTGACCCTGACGTAGCCCTGGCCGACCTCTATAACCTCAGCCTTAAGGTGAAGGTCTATGCCGCGCTTCTTGATGAAGACTTCCGGCGGGTAGTGCATGAGCTTCTCCGTCGGCGAGATGCCCTCAACGACGTAGGGGATTCCGCAGGGCGCGTGGCTGACCCATTCCGTTGCCTCAAACACCTTGACGTCCCACTCCGGCTTTAGCCTCTTGACGCGTGAGGCGGTGCTCATTCCAGCGGCTCCGCCGCCGATGATAACAACTCTCTTTCCCATTTTCGGATCACCAGGAAAGGTTCAAAACCTTAGGTTAAAAATCTGTCTCAGGTTTTTCTGAGTATGACTTCATAGGTTTTGTCGCCCTTCATCACTCCCAGCACGAGGCTTTTATCGTAGTCTATGAACTTCGCCCCGGTGAGGGAGTAGCCCTCCTTTTCCAGAAAATCCCTCATCTTCAGGCCCAGATCGCCAAAGAGCTCGGCCGCGAGGGTTGCTAAACTAGGCTCCTCTATCCTGAGCTCCCGGTGGTACCTTCTCGCCAGCTCAAAAACGTCCACTTCGTCCATAACCACCACCGTAAGACGATCGTTGCAAAGGTTTTTATTTCCTTCCCATATACCACCCCCGGCGGGGGTGAGAGGATGAAGTTCTGTCCCAAGTGCGGTAATCTCATGCTCCCGGACAGAAAGAGGAAGGTGTGGGTCTGCCGCTCATGTGGCTACGAAGAGCCCTTCGACGAGGAAAAGGACAGGGAAAAGACCCGCATAACCCAGAAGGTGGAGCACAGGCCGGACGAGGGCATCATCGTGGTAGAGCAGGACGTGAAAACGCTCCCAACAACGAAGGTAACCTGCCCGAAGTGCGGCAACGACACCGCCTACTGGTGGGAGCTCCAGACGAGGGCCGGCGATGAGCCGAGCACGATATTCTACAAGTGCACAAAGTGCGGCTACGTCTGGAGGTCTTACGAGTGAACGAGCTTGAGCGTGAGGTCGTGAAGAGGCTCGCTGAGAAGGCCCTCAAAGAGCTGGAGGAGGCCTACCGCAGGATACCTGATGTGGACAATGGAAAAGCTTATCTATTCCGGGGAAAAGAAAGGGTTAGGCTCATGCTTGAGGTGCTCAATAAGGGGGTGTAAAGATGCCGTTCGAGATCGTTTTTGACGGAGCGAAGGAGTTTGCGGACCTTATAGCGACGGCCAGCAACCTCATTGACGAGGCCGCCTTTAAGATCACCGAGGAAGGGGTCAGCATGCGCGCCATGGACCCGAGCAGGGTCGTTCTCATAGACCTCAACCTCCCGGAGAGCATATTCTCCAAGTACGAGGTCGAGGAGCCCGAAACGATAGGGGTCAACATGGATCACTTCAAGAAGATCCTCAAGAGGGGCAAGAGCAAGGACACGCTCATACTCAGGAAGGGCGACGAGAACTTCCTCGAGATAACCTTTGAGGGGACGGCGAAGAGAACGTTCCGCCTTCCGCTCATAGACGTTGAGGAGCTTGAGCTCGAACTTCCGGAGCTCCCCTTCACCGCGAAGGTCGTTCTCCTCGGCGAGGTTCTGAAGGAGGCAATCAAGGACGCCTCCCTCGTCAGCGATGCGATCAAGTTCATAGCCAAAGAGGACGAGTTCACGATGAGGGCAGAGGGCGAGACCAACGAGGTCGAGATCAAGCTCACGCTGGAGGACGAGGGCTTACTCGACCTTGAGGTCGAGGAGGAAACGAGGAGCGCCTACGGAATAAGCTACCTAGCCGATATGGTCAAGGGAATCGGCAAGGCCGACGAGGTCACTCTGAGGTTTGGAACCGAGATGCCCCTCCAGATGGACTACTTCATAAGGGACGAGGGCAAGCTGACGTTCCTTCTGGCGCCCCGCGTTGAGGAGTGATTTCCTTTCTATTTCTTAGGGTGTTGCCCATGGACATCGTTAAGCTCAGGGAGATGCTCGAAGCGGAGCTCTCAAACCCGGAACTTTCTCCGATCGACGAGAGCTTTTACTCCGACTACGACAGCCTCCTCAAGGTTCTCCGCATCGGTGCCGAGAGTTCGAGGGAGAGGGGTGAGAGCGTCGAGGAGATGCTCTACCTGGAACAGCTCAAGATAGCCGAAGGACTTATGCGGGAGATCCTGAGGATAAGGCTTCACAAACTCGTTGACATGGCCTTTTCTGGGGTTTTAAGCGACCTCGTTGAAGAGGAAAGGGCGATCTTTCTCATTTTAAAGGAGTTTATAGAGAGGGGTGAAGTTCCCCTTCAGCAGGTAGGACTCCCCGAACAGGCAAAGGAAGAGCTCGCGGAGGAGCCTGAGCCGGACCGCGAGGCTGGGACGAGAAACCCGGTTTCAGAGGCTTATCTCGTTTCCATCGATCTGCCGAGAATAGTCGATGAGAAGCTGAGGGAGTACGGACCGATCAAAGCCGGCGATATAGCGGTTCTGCCAAAGAGCGTTGGTGAGGTTCTCCTCAAGAGGGGAGTCGCCCATAAAATTCGCATAACATTTTAACTTTTAATAAAGCCTGCAAAACTCAAGGAAATGGAAAAGAAGGAAAGGTCACGCCCTGCCAAACTTGTTCAGGAACACGTTCAGGATCAGGTTGGCCCTCTTCTCGATGATGTAGGCCTTCTTCATCAGGTACGCTGCCTTTGCCGGGTCGTTGTCAAGGGCGTCATAAGCCTTGCTCTTGTAGTAGGCTGCCTTGTTGTGGTACCTGCCCGCGACCAGGAGAGCTATCGTCCTGTATGGGTCTGGCAGTATCTTCTGGACTTCCTGAACGAGCTGGTTGTACTGGGAGACCTCACTGGAGTAAAGGGCCGAGTAGTACCTGAACTCCGCTGCCTGATCAAGATCTGAGAGCGTGAAAGTCTTCTCCATATCCTGGTAGTTCGGGCTGATGACCTTTATTCTGAGCACGTCGCTGAGGCTCTTCGGGGTGAAGTAGAACTCAACGACACCGTTGTCGGTGTAGTATGTCTGGCCGTTGATTATGACCTTGGTCTCGCCGTAAACCGGCATCATCATGGTTGCGTCGAAGAGGAGCACCTTGATCTTCGTGGGCTGTCCGATGGTTATCGGGTTCTCAGCGTAGGCCATCATGACCATCTTCGGCATGCCGACCTGGACGATGATCGGGGCATAGTCAAGCAGCTCTCCGCTCGATGCGTCTTTGACACCAACGACACCAAGGTAGGTGCCGGCATCGTAAGCCTTGATGTTGAGGTAAGTTGAGGTCACCTGGTTGTTGGAAACTACTATGTTGCTGGGCGTTGCGGTCACATCGCCGTTGTCCCCAAGGATCTGCCAGTAGAAGACGTAGTGTATCGGGTTGTAGCCAACTGTGTCGTAGCCGTAAACCGCGATGAGGTAGTAGCCCGGCTCTGGCATGAACTTCTCGAACTCCTCGTACGAGGTCGGCCCGATCTGGTCGGTGTATGTCTCATCTGGCTGGCCAGTTCCTCTCATGAACTTGAGGAGGCTCTCGTAAGTCTTGAAGTAGAACACGTACAGATCAAGATCTGCACTGGAGTTCTCTGGATTGGTTATACCGACTCTGAGGTAGTAGTCGCTTGAGGTTATGGGTATGACACCGATTACATCGAACTCATCCTGGCTGACGTTCCTGATCATTGCGTTGACCCTATCGAGCCTGCCCATACCGAGGCCATAGACCTTGGCCATGAAGGTTCCGTAGTTGTCGTTCTTGACCGTGACCAAGGTGTGTAGGGTTCCGCCGGTCTGGGTGTCTATCTGTATTCTCTCAGGCTTGAGGGTAACCGAGACCGCCTTGACCGAGATCTTGTAGTGGGACTCGTCGTAACCGGTTCTGGCCTTGGTGAAGGTGCTCGTGTAGGCGGTTATCTCCCAGTTGCCCGGCTCGGGATCCTTGATAACCCAGGTGTACTCGGGGAGACCTGGACCGACGAACCAGTACTTCGGCACGTAGGCCGCAACGACTTCTCCATCGGGCTTGGCGATCATGAGAGTTGTCCTGCCCATCGGGGTGCCGTTCTCGTCGAGCGGGACCTTGAGGGTAACGCGGAGCTCCTTGGTTCCCGGCGCCACCTGGAAGAAGTAGTGCTTGGCAACGCCCGGCAGAGCCGTGTCGCTGAGTGAAGCCTCGCTCTCGCCGTTCGGGTTCATCGGCATGTCAACGATGACCGGGATGAATCCGTCGATGACAGAGGTGTTCGGATCGTCGATGTAAACGAGGCCGATGTAGATGTGGCCCGGCTTGAGCTTGGAGTAGTCTATCTGGATGCTGAATGAACCGATCGTAACACCGCCCTTGCCCCATCCACCGGCGACGACTTCATTGGTGTTGGGTATGATCCAGTCGACGTTGGTGCTTATGTGGTACATCTTGGGAGTCTCGGTGTACCAGAGGCCCCACTCAGAGTATTCAAGCGGGTAGAAGTACAGCGGTATTCCCTCGGGCCTCTCGTTCCTGATGTAAACGCCGCGGTAGAGGTACGGCAGATCGAACATGTTGTAGAAGTAGCTGTTGAACTGAACGTAAGCGGGGCTGAGCGGGATCTTCTTCTTTCCAAGGAGGTCCTTGAAGCCGGTGTACGTGGTTCCGCCGTAGATGTAGATCGTCTGCTCCTTGCTGAGGTTCTGGAGGACCTTTATTGCATCTTCAACCTGTATGAGTCCAAAGCCCTGGTCGATCATGGTTGCACCTTCAACGGGCTTGGCGCTGAGTTCAAGGGCGCGCCTGAGCATGATCGGGTTGTAGGTAAGGTTGTGCTCCTTGGCGTAGCTTATGAGAAGAGCCACGGCTCCGCTGACGTGAGGTGTGGCCATCGAGGTTCCATCCCAGATGCCGTAGTAGCGGTACGGGTTGTTGTAGAGAACCGTGTACCAGAGCGGGAGGCTCGAGAATATCATCTCACCCGGCGCGATAACGTCCGGGTCGAGCAGACCGTCCATCCTCGGTCCCCTGCTGGAGAAGCTGGCAACGGTGTCGGCAACACCATCGACGTCGTAGAATATCTTCCACCTGAGGCTTGAGCGATAGGCTCCAACGGTTATGGCCAGGTCGCTGTCGCCGGGCGATCCAACGGTGTTGGTGGTTGGACCGTCGTTTCCTGCGGCTATTGCAAAGGTAACTCCGTAGTAGTCGGTGAGGTAGTTAACGTAGTAGTTCTCGGGGCTTTCGAGACCGTCGTTGTAGACTGGGGAGGATCCGAGGGACATGCTTATGACGTCGGCACCGTGGTGGACCGCGTAGATCATTCCGTAGATTATCCAGCTCAGCCTACCAAAGCCCTTCTCGCCTGGGAGAACCTTGACCTCTATGAGCTGGGCGTTGGGGGCCATTCCGTAGGTTCCGTTGAAGACGGGGTCGGTTGGCAGGCCGACACCGGCGATCGTTCCGCTGACGTGGGTTCCGTGGCCGTGGGCATCCCACATGAAGCTAACGTATCCGTACTCAGGCTCAACCTCCGCCAGGGCTATGTCAACCTTGGTCGTCGGCACCTGGATGTAGGCCCCGGTCTGGTCGTAGAGCGTGAGCGGCTGGTCGTTTGTGAAGTTGTTGTCGAGGTCTATGTCGAGGTAAACGGTGTAGGTTCCGTTCTTCTCAACGACGAGAACCGGGTAAACGTCGCTGAGGTCTCCGAAGAGGTGAAGGTCGTACGGGTCATAGGGCTTTCCGTTGAAGTTGTTGAGGTCGAAGTACCTCTCGGGTAGGAGGCCGATGTAGTACTCGTCACCGCTGATGTTTCCAACGTAGTACTCGGTCATGGTATAGTTGGTATACGGCTTGTGTCCATAGTACCTTGCATAAGCACCCCAGTAAACCTGGACGGTCTTGTTAACGACGATGTAGCCGTTGTCGGTGGCGTTGGTGCTGTAGTAGATCTTGGCGAATCCCTCGTCGCTGGCATCGTAGACGTCGATGATCTTCCTCTTTCCGTCGAGGGTTCTCTGGAGGAAGGGCTGACCGACGTCAACGCCGGTGTCGAGAACAGCGACGGTGACGTTGTCACCGTAGACGCCGTAGTCAACCCAAGTGTTGTAAGCCTGGGTGGTGTAGATGCTCAAGAACATGTCGGGCTTCGGAACGTTGGAACCGATGACCGCGGGGTGATCGGGCTCTTTAACGGGCTCGGGGAGTTTAACCATTCTGTCCTCCCAAATTCCCACGATGCCGTTTATCGACTTCAGCTTGACAAGGTTCTCCCTCGGGATGGTCGCGACGATAAAGCTGTCCTCCGGCCTGCTTATGGGGTCGATCTTACCGATCTTGGCTATCTCCTTGTAAACCTCCATAGCCTTGTCCCTGGCCGGTGCGATGATCAGCCTCACTTCCTTCTCGTTGCCATTCAGAAGTTTCTCGACCTGCTTGTCAACCGGAAGAAGACCACTATTTGAGACCTGCGGTGAAGTTGTGCCAACGGATGTGGCTGAAACCGGCGCTGAGGTCACTGGAACGATGGCCAAGGCCATAATTAAAACAATCAAGACACTTAGAGTCTTTCTGTTCATAACTCAGGACACCTCCATGCGGTATTGTGCAATGGTGTATACACACAGGGGATTATTAAATTTTTCCTGTTGTCCCGGCAACGCTCCAAATACTTCTCAATTGATCCAAATTACTTATTACATCCATCGTGAACTGTACAGGATCCAGCTCGCAGAACTACTATATCCATTAGCGTCAAGAGTAATTCATCAATCCCCTAAAATTTGACGCAGAACTGGTGGATACAAAAGAGCAGGCATGGGTAGTTAGATCTACCTAAGATTTTTCCTATGAGTTCCTCAATCGCTTTAAAAAGATATCCCTCGCCCTTTTGGGGGTTAATTTTAAATAGGGTTTCTGTATATCACCTCCGGTAAGTACCTAAAGGAGGGAATCGCCATGAGCGAATACAGGTTTATAAAGTGGTTTGAGGAGCTCAGCAAGAAGGACGTCCCCCTCGTCGGGGGCAAGGGAGCCAACCTCGGTGAGCTTACCAACGCGGGAATCCCAGTCCCGCCCGGATTCTGTGTCACCGCTGAGGCCTACAAGTATTTTGTTGAGAACGTCAAGGTCGAGGACGGCAGAACTCTTCAGGAGTGGATTATGGACATCATAAGCAAGACCAACGTTGATGACTCCAAGCAACTCCAGGAAAACACCGCCAAGATCAGGGAGAAGATCATTCAGATGCCCATGCCGGAGGAGATCGCCAAGGAGATTGAAGACGCCTACAAGAAGCTCAGCCAGCGCTTTGGTAAAGAGGCCGTTTACGTCGCCGTCCGCTCTTCTGCTACCGCCGAGGACCTTCCGGAGGCTTCCTTCGCCGGCCAGCAGGAGACCTACCTCGACGTCTACGGCGTTGATGACGTCATAGACAAGGTCAAGAAGTGCTGGGCTTCACTCTGGACCGCGAGGGCTACCTTCTACAGGGCCAAGCAGGGCTTCGACCACAGCAAGGTCTACCTCAGCGCCGTCGTCCAGAAGATGGTCAACAGCGAGAAGAGCGGTGTCATGTTCACCGCCAACCCGGTCACCAACGACAGGAACGAGATAATGATCAACGCCAGCTGGGGCCTCGGTGAGGCCGTCGTCAGCGGAAGCGTCACCCCCGATGAGTACATCGTCGAGAAGGGCACCTGGAAGATAAAGGAGAAGTTCATCGCCAAGAAAGAAGTTATGGTCGTCAGGAACCCCGAGACCGGCAAGGGCACCGTCTACGTCAAGGTGGCAGAATACCTCGGTCCGGAATACGTTGAGAAGCAGGTTCTCACCGATGAGCAGATTGTCGAGGTCGCCAAGCTCGGTGCCAAGATTGAGGAGCACTACGGCTGGCCGCAGGACATCGAGTGGGCCTACGACAAGGACGACGGCAAGCTCTACATCGTCCAGAGCAGGCCGATAACAACGCTCAAGGAGGAGAAGAGCGAAGAGGCTCAGGAGGTCACCGAGGAGGCCGAGGTCATTCTCAAGGGTCTCGGTGCCTCACCGGGCATCGGCGCCGGTAGGGTCGTCGTCATCTTCGACGCCAGCGAGATCGACAAGGTCAAGGAAGGAGACGTCCTCGTCACCACCATGACCAACCCGGACATGGTTCCGGCCATGAAGAGAGCCAGCGCCATCATCACCGACGAGGGTGGAAGGACCAGCCACGCCGCCATCGTTAGTAGGGAGCTCGGTATCCCGGCCGTCGTCGGTACCAAGGTCGCCACTAAGGTCCTCAAGACCGGCGACTACGTCACCGTTGACGGTACCCGCGGTGTCGTCTACAAGGGCATAGTCAAGAGCCTCGTCGAGAAGAAGGAGGAGAAGGCCGAGGGCGGACAGGTCGTCGTTGCCGGTGCCCCGCTCGTCACCGCCACCAAGGTCAAGGTCAACGTCTCCATGCCCGAGGTCGCCGAGAGAGCCGCCGCCACCGGAGCCGACGGTGTCGGACTCCTCCGCGCTGAGCACATGATACTCAGCATCGGCCAGCACCCGGTCAAGTTCATCAAGGAGGGCAAGGAAGAGGAGCTCGTCGAGAAGCTCGCCGAGGGCATCAGGACCGTTGCAGCTGCATTCTACCCGAGGCCGGTCTGGTACAGGACCCTTGACGCCCCGACCAACGAGTTCAAGGAGATGCCAGGTGGAGAGGACGAGCCGGACGAGAGGAACCCGATGCTCGGCTGGCGCGGAATCAGGAGGAGCCTCGATCAGCCGGAGCTCCTCAAGGCCGAGTTCAAGGCCATCAAGAAGGTCGTCGAAGAAGGTTACGACAACATCGGCGTCATGCTCCCGCTCGTCGCCAACCCGGACCAGATCAGGAAGGCCAAGGAGATAGCCCGCTCAGTTGGCCTTGAGCCGCACAAGGACGTCGAGTGGGGAATCATGGTTGAGGTTCCAGCGGCCGCGCTCATCATCGAGGACCTCATCAAGGAGGGCCTTGACTTCGTCAGCTTCGGTACCAACGACCTCACCCAGTACACCCTCGCCATCGACAGGGACAACGACAGGATTGCCTACCTCTACGACGAGAAGCACCCGGCAGTGCTCAAGCTCATCAAGCACGTCATCAAGGTCGCCAAGAAGTACGGCGTCGAGACCAGCATCTGCGGACAGGCCGGCAGTGACCCGAAGATGGCCAAGATCCTCGTCAGGCTCGGCATCGACAGCATCAGCGCCAACCCGGATGCGGTCGAGCTCATCAGGAAGACCGTCGCCCAGGAGGAGCAGAAGCTCATCCTCGAGGCCGCTCGCAAGAGGCTCTTCGAGGATGAGGACGAGCTCGACTTCTGATTTCCTTCCTTTTCTCATCTCTTAGTTTCTCTTGCAACTCCCGGTTTTGTGGCACAAGGTTTATTTAATGCCATTTCCTATTCTTAAATGGTGATAAGATGTCCTCTGTGGAAGTTAAGAAAATCGACTCCCAGGGAAGGCTCGTTATACCAAAGTCGTGGCGCGAGAGGTGGGGGAACGAAGTTATTCTCATAGAGCTCGACGACCGGATAGAGATAATCCCCCGAAAACGACCGCGACTCTCAAGGTTCTTTGACATAATCGATGCAGATGTTAAAGGGGAGGACATCGAAAAAGAACTGCTTGAAAGTCCCTACTGAGGTGTTCTTATGAGGTTCATAGACGCAAACGTCTTCCTGTACGCCCTGCTAAAGCCAAAGCCGAACCTACCGGAAGAAGTCATTGAAAAGAAGAAGCGGGCAATGGAAATCCTGAGACAGATTGAAAACGGGGAGGAAGTTGCAACAACCGTTGTGCACCTAAGTGAGGTCGCCAACATAATCGAAGCCAAGGTGAATCTCTCCACGGCGATAGATTTCATTGAAGAACTCTTAACGGCCGAAAACGTTCGGGTTCTTTCGGCCACCGCAGAGGACTACATTAAGGCAACCATCGTTGCGTCTGAGAAAAGAGTGAGTATAAACGATGCCCTCGCATACCTGAAGATGATTGAACTTGACATTGGCGAAATCTACACGTTTGACAGGCATTTCTTGAATCTCAACGTTCGCGTTCTTCCATAGGGTGGCTCCTTTATCCATGCTAAGGTTTTTATACTAACGTTTCGACAAGTATCTCAATGAAGCGAGTCGAGGCAATGCGCGAGCAGATCCTCAAGGGACCCGTTGTAAAGACGCTCATCCTGTTAGCATACCCGTTAATCATAAACCAGCTTGTGCAGGTCCTCTACAACCTCACAGATACCTTCTGGCTCGGAAAGCTCGGCAGGGAGGAGTTGGCGGCGCCGGGAACTGCCTGGCCCCTCGTCTGGTTCTTCATGGCAATGGGAATGGGGTTCGCAACGGCTGGCTTCGCCTTCGTGAGCCAGTATGTCGGCGCTGGAAACTACGAGAAGGCCAACCGCTCGGCTGGAGCGCTCTACTCCCTCATGCTGATATTCGCGGCGGGAGTTGGAGTCTTTGGAATCCTTTCGGCGCCTTATCTGCTGAGGTTTATGAACGTGAGCGAGACCATCTATCCCTACGCACTCGCCTACACGCGCGTTATCTTTGGCGGCATACCCTTTGCCTTCACGCTGTTCGCCTTCAACTTCCTCCTGAGGGCGATAGGCGACACTAAGACACCGGTTAAGATAAACATCGGCACGGTTCTCCTGAACCTGATCCTGGACCCGTTCTTCATCTTTGGCATCGGCCCGTTTCCAAGGCTCGGCGTCGTCGGCGCGGCCGTCGCGACCATGCTCTCCAACAGCCTCGGCTCCCTGGTCGGCGGCTATCTACTCTTCACGGGCAGGGTGGGTATACATCTAACCCTTGAGAACCTAAAACCGGACCCCGAATTTTACAAGCGCATCTTCCGCGTCGGCCTGCCCTCCAGCGTGGGCTCCTCGACGACCGCCCTGGGTTTTGTAATCCTCGCCAGGATAATCTTCACGATTGGAGGGCTTTACGGCCAGAGCCACGGCATAAAGGACTTTCAGGACGTTGCTTTTTCAACCTACAGCATAACCAACAGGCTAACCAACTTCATGTTCGCCTTTTCCGACGGGATAAGCATGGCCATGGGAACCATGGTGGGCCAAACGGTCGGCGCGAAACTCTACGACAGGGCGAAGGAGATAGCGGAGAAGACGATGGCGATAAACTTCACGATCCTTGGCGTTGGAACGCTCCTCTTCGCCCTTTTCCGCGTCCAGATCTTCAGGTTCTTCATAAACGATCCCGCGATAATAGCCGAGAGCGCGAAGGTCGTCAAGTACTTCTCCGCCTCGCTCCCCTTCTTCGGAATATTCTCAGCGGTCAACAACGTCTTCCAGAGCTCGGGCCACACGAAGAAGAGCATGATACTCGGGTTGATCCGTCTGTGGGCCCTCAGGCTCCCCCTCAGCTACGGTCTCGGCGTCTTAACGAGGGATACCGCTGGGCTGTGGCTCGGTATGGGCCTGAGCAACGTCCTCGGCGCTGTTGTTGCCCTCGCCTGGTTTCTGAGGGGAAGCTGGATGAAGAGGATAATAGAGGAGTAAGTTTTTATAGGTACGTTTCGACAATGGTCTCACCGTGATACTAATGGAGCGGGGAAAGGTTCAGCGAATGCGCGAGGAGATACTCAACGGCCCCATAGAGAAAACGCTTCTCCGCTTAGCTTATCCTCTCATAGTGAGCAACCTCGTGCAGGTCCTCTACAACATAACCGACACCTTCTGGCTAGGCAAAATAGGACGTGCAGCGCTCGCGGCCCCTGGAACGAGCTGGCCGATAATAGGAACGCTCATGGCCCTCGGCATGGGGTTTGCAATGGCAGGCTTTGCCCTGGTCGGCCAGTACATAGGGGCCGGACGCTACGAAAAGGCCAACCGCTCGGCTGGAGCGCTCTACTCCCTCATGCTGATCTTCTCCACGCTTACTGCTATGGTAAGCCTCGCAGTCCTTCCCTACGCGCTCCGCTTCATGAAGGTAACTCCCAACGTTTACCCCTACGCAAAGGTCTACGCCACCGTCGTCTTTGCAGGGGTTCCTTTATCGTTCTCCTTCATGGCCTTCTCAGCGCTCATGAGGGCCGCGGGGGATACAAAAACGCCCGTCAAGGTCAGCATGCTGACGGTTTTCATGAACATAATCCTGGACCCCATTTTCATATTCCTCCTCGGTCTGGGAGTTGAGGGAGCCGCCATAGCGACTGTTCTGTCCAACGGGACCGGTGCTCTAATAGGCCTAAGGCTGCTTACCAGCGGGAAAGCCGGCCTTCACCTCACTCGCGAGGCTCTGAAACCGGATTTCGAGTTCTACTCCAGGATATTCCGGGTTGGCCTGCCCTCGGCCGTCGGCCAGTCCGCCAACAACTTCGGTTTCGTCGTTCTAACAAGGATAATCTACGGTTACGGCGACGTCGTCTACGCTGCTTACACCATAACCACCCGCCTCGTCAACTTCATAACCAGCATCTCCCGCGGGATAAGCATGGCCATGGGAACGATGATAGCCCAGAACGTCGGTGCCGAGAACTACGAAAGGGCCAAGAGGATCGCGGAGAGGACTATGGTGGTCAACTTCCTCATAGCCTCTTCAGCTATTCTCATAATCGGGATCTTTCGGGTGCCCGTCTTCAAGGTGTTCCTGAACGATCCCGCGGTCATAGCCCAGAGCGAGTACGTGCTCAAGTACTTTCTCATCTCGGTTCCCTTCTTCAACGGAATTTTCGTAGTCGTGACGAGAACCTTCAGCTCCGCGGGCACACAAGAGAGCATGATCCTCAGCATGCTCGCTCTGGGTTGAGATCCCCTCAGCTACGCTTCGCTACGTCCCGGCGGTATGCTCTCCTTGCAGACTCGTCACGAGATCAGCGTGAGGATCCCTGGCAGAGCTCTCGGATGAGCAGCAAAGGCGTGTTCTTCGGGATGGGAATGAGCAACTTTTAGCGGCCCTCGTTGCCCTCCTGTGGTCCTCAGGGGAGCTGGATGAAAAGGATAATAGAGGAAGAATAGCTCAACCAAGGGTCCTGAGCACGAAGGCGAGCAAATCGGTAAGCTCTCTCGCCCTCGTCTCGGGTGAAGCGCCCCATGTGCCCGCTCTTGGTCTCGACGCGGAGGTAAACCGGCGCCCCTACCTCTTTCAGCTTCAGGAAGAACTTGAGGGCGTGGGCCGGGTGCACGCGGTCGTCGTGCAAACCTGTGTAGATGAGCGTCGGCGGGTATTTTTGCTTTTTCACGTTGTGGTATGGGGAGTATTTCAGCAGGAACTCCCTGTCCCTCGGGTCGTCGGGGTTGCCGTACTCCGGAATCCAGACGCTGCCGATGTAGAGTTTGTGAAACCTGAGCATATCTATAACGGGGTAGCCTATCAGCGCCGAGTCCATGACGTCCGGCCTCTGGACGAGGGTCGCCGAAACCAAGAGGCCACCGTTGCTCCTGCCCCAAGCGGCAACCTTGTATCCTTCGCGCTTGAGCTTCTCAAGGACGGCTATAAAGTCGTCGAAGACGTTCTGCTTGTTCTCCCTCATTCCCGCCCTGTGCCACTCCTCGCCGTACTCGCTTCCACCGCGCAGGTTGGCCATTCCGAAGGTTCCCCCGCGCTTTATGAAGGGAATCGCCTGCGGGAAAAAGCGCGGCGTCAGCGAGATGTTGAAGCCTCCGTATCCGAAGACCCAGGCTTTCTTCTCATCTTTCTCGCCCTTCACGAGGAAGTAGTGGATCCTCGTCCCGTCCTTCGAGAGGGCGAAGTCCTCCTCGACCCTGAAGTTCCCCTCGATTTCTTGCCCCTCGACGGGCTTGAGCTCTCCGTCGAACTCGTAGAGCCTGTATGGAACCGTGAAGCTCTCGTAGCGGAGCAAAACCCTCTTCCCATCGGTATCGAGCGGGTAGACGCTTCCCGGGAGGTCAAAGGTTATCCCGTCGAGCTTCTCCCCGTCGAGCGAGTAGACCTCAAGCCTGTGGCTCGCGTGCACGAGCCTGCCCGCGAGGATTTTATCCCCGACCAGAACGGCCCACTCAAGAGGGAACTCACCTTCGGGGATTACCTCCTCGACTTTTTCACCGACTGCGATGAGCTTTCCTAAGCCCTTCCCTTCCCTCGTTAGGAGGTATAGTTTGCCGTCGCGGACGTCAACCGGCTCAACTGGAACGTCCGCCGAGTAAACCTTCTCCCACTTCTCGGGCTCGTCTATTGGACCAACGTAGATTTCCGCGCTGTTCCAGCCGAAGGTTACCGTGATCATCGCCCACTTTCCGTCGGTGCTTTTACTTAGTCCGATGAAGTAGCCCGATCCGAGGCCCTCGCCGAAGACGAGTTTTTCTCCGCTCCTGTCTTTCCTGAAGAGCCTCACGGCGGGGGCTTTAACTCCGTCGGGTGTTTCTCCATGCCTGTAGAAGCGGGCGAAGTAGTAGCCGTCATCGAGGAAAGTAACGTTCCACACCGACGGCCTGAACTCCTCGATTAGCTCGCCGGTCTCGAGGTCTATTATTCTCGTTATCCCCTCGTCGGCACCGCCTATCGAGAAGCTGTAGGCCAAAAATTTGCCCTTCTCATCGGCGGTGAAGCCCTGAAGGAGAACCTCGTCGTTGAGCTCCTTTTCAAGCTCCTTCGAGTCAACTATCACCTCTCCGCCGAGCCACCTGATGATTTGCCGGTCCCTCTCGCGGTACATCGCCACAACGCCCTTCTCCGTCAGCTTCGCAGAAACAAGGGTTGGAATCGAGTAGTACTCCCAGACCTCGGGGAAGAGTTCGTCGCTCAGCCCTCCTATGAACTCCCTGAAGCGTTTATTCTCCTCCTCGACGAGCTTCAGAACGCGCTCGTCCTTCAGGTTCTCGGCCCAGATGTACTCGTCCATGAAAATCACCGTCTTAACGTTAGCACAGTGGATATAAAAGAATTGCTAAAGGCTAAGCAGGCTCACCCTGGGCTTTTCGAGATCTACGACCGCATAGTAGCCCCTGAACAGCGGCCCGGGGTTCACAACGATGGTCCCGCCTATTCTGTCAACCCCCCTCGCCTCGTGGATGTGGCCTGTGATCACTATGGGGGGCTGGTTTTCCTCGATGAACTTTCTCAAAGCTTTACTTCCGACGTGGAGGCCGGAGCGGGTCAAGTCCACTTTGGTTCCGTAGGGCGGAGCGTGGGAGAGGATTATGTCCCCCGGGCGGTAGTTCCTCCGCAGGATCGCCTCGATCTCCTCCTCGCTCAGCTCCCATATCGTGTGGAATGGCGTCACGTTCGAGCCCCCAATCCCGACCAGCCCGATCCCCTCAATCTCGATCCTCCTGTCGTGCGCACTTATTCCCAGACTTTCAAGGTACTCCGGAACGTCCCTGCCGTCGCAGTTGCCGTGAACGGCCACTACCCTTATTCCCAGCCCGAGCAGGGGTTTTAGAACCTTCTCCGCGATGCCGGCTGTGCCGAAGTTGGTCACGTCCCCGGCTATGAGTATCGCGTCCGGTTTCCTCTCCATGGCCTCTATTCTGCGGGCGAGCTCTCTCGTGACCCTTGAATCCCCGTGTATGTCGGTTACGGCCACCGCGAGCATTCCCATCCCCCGAATTCGCCCCATAGCCCACAACCCTTTTATATTTTTGGAACGTTTTAATTCCAGTCTGTTCGAAGGGAGGGATTGAAATGAGAAAGATGTCAACCCTGATGGCCCTCTTAATAACTGGATACATTTTGGGGGTGCTGAACTTCCTGCTGATGCCGAAGTACTACATCGCCTTCGGTCTCAAGGGCTTCGTTCTGTCGCTCCTGGCACTGGGCGTTGGGTTGATCCTGATCTACGGCGAGCTTGAGGCAACGAGGAAGACGCGCTATCTCATCCACGAGTTCATGGTGAAGGTCTCGCGGCTCCCGGCGATAACGATAGTCCTGCTGATGTTTCTGATGCTCTTCGGTGCAATAAACCTCTACTACTCCGGTTTCGCCCTTCTGAAGCTCCTCAACCTCGGAACCACGGCCCTCATCGGGATCCTCCTGGTGGTTATAGCACTGATCTGGCTGTTCCTGATAATACTGAGGAGCCGCTCCGTTGAGTTCATCGGGGCCCTCGCTGTTCTGTTTATAATATTCGCCTTTGTCTCGCTCTTCCTGATGAGGGAGCAGGTTTACAGTTTCGTCAAGAGCGAGGCCGCTCTCAACTACCTCAACTCCTACAGGCACGCGGTTTTGTCCTTCGACCACTCCCTCACGGCCAAGGGCACGATAACCATGCTGATAACCGTTCTGCTGAGCCTCGGTCTCGGAGCGGGAGTTTACTACGTCCTCGGAAGCTTTGCCCCCTCTGAGCTGGACTTCCGGAAACTCCTCGGTGTCGTTCTGCTCCTCCAGATACTTCTGAGCTTTGCGGCCGCATTCACGACGGTTTACGCGATTGGGGCGGCCTACCAGAGTTACGAAAACAACCAGATCAAGTACAAGCAGATCCACGAGGAACTCGGTAAGGTCTTCGCCAACCCCAACCTCACGGCGGAGGAGGCGATGAAGAAGTACAACCAGCTCCAGGAGGTTTTAAAGGGCATTGACCAGACGCTCAGCAACTTCCAGAAGGTGAGGAGGTACGCGAGTTTCAGCGATGAGAACCCCATAAGGGCAATCGAGACATTCTACCTCATCCCCGACATAATCCGCGAGAGCGGAATAAGCGGAAGCTCGGCGATAATATTCCTCCTCATGGGCTCGCTCTTCCTCGCAGGGTTCACAACGCTCATAGTGCTCGTCGAGATAGGCGCCCAGATCTCGGCTGAGACTTTCCAGATGAAGAGGAACACGAGCGTCTCCTTCGTCAGCGGGGCGATTCTAGTTCTCTCCGCCGCGATGATGGTGAGCGGGATCAAGGTGCTCTTCCTAGGGGCTCTCCTGGGCGTTGGCGGGCTGATAATAGCCCTCGAAGGCGTGCCCCTGTTGATCGGTGTGTCCCCCGTCGACAGGAGGCTCATAGGAGTTGGAGTGCTGGCCTCGGTGGTTATAGGCCTGATGGCCCTGAAAACGATGCTGAGCTTCCCGAGCTCCTACGTGAAGCTGGGCATACTGGTTGGCCTGCTCCTCTTCCTGCCGGTTCTCTTCAACAACTACCTGCTGGCGGGCTCCAGGAGGGGCCGCTGAGCCCTTCAAAAATTTTTTAAATGGCCTTTCCGAGTTGGAATAGAACGCTTACGGGAGGTATGGAAGATGGGAGACAAGACCAAGGTTCAGGTCAGCAAGCTCAAGCCCGGAAGGTACATAATCATCGACGGCGAGCCCTGCAGGATCGTGAACATAACCGTTTCCTCGCCAGGAAAGCACGGCTCCGCCAAGGCCAGGATTGAGGCCGTTGGAATCTTCGACAGAAAGGTCAGGAGCATCGTTAAGCCGACCAGCGCGGAAGTTGACGTTCCGATTATCGACAAGCGCGTCGGCCAGGTCATAGCGATAACCCCGGACACGGTCCAGATTATGGACATGGAGACCTACGAGCTCTACGACGTCCCGATCGAGACCGGCGTCGAGGACGAGGTCAAGGACCAGCTCAAGGAAGGAATCACCGTCGAGTACTGGGAGACCCTCGGCAGGATCCAGATTAAGAAGGTCAGGGGCGAGTGAGCCCCTCTCTTCTCGCTTCTTCAGAAAGCCTTAAATATCAACCCTTCTTTTATCGTTTAGATCGCCATGGAAGAGAACCTCCGGAGGAAGCTGTGGTCCCTGGCGTGGCCTGCAATACTCGGGAACATCTCCCAGACCCTGCTCAACCTAGTCGATACTTTAATGGTCGGCCACGTCAGCGCAATAGCGGTCGGTGCGGTCGGCCTCGGGGGGCAGATAAGCTGGTTCATGTTCCCGATAATGATGTCTGTTTCCGTTGGAACCCTCGCCCTCGTCGCAAGGTTCGTGGGCGCGAGGGACTTTGAAAAGGCCGAGCTCGTTCTGGAGCAGAGCCTCTACCTTGCGTTCCTCCTCGGCATCCCCGTGTTTCTCTTCGGCTGGTTTCTCGGCGATGACGTGCTGAGGATAATGGGCGCAAAGGGGGAAACCTTCAGCATAGCCTACTCCTACCTCAAGGTTCTCTTCCTGTTCTACCCCATAAGGTTCGTGGGGTTCACGTTCTTCTCCGCCCTCAGGGGAGCGGGGGACACAAAAACCCCGATGAAACTCGGCATCGTGATGAACGTCATAAACGCGGTCCTCGACTACCTGCTGATCTACGGCAAGCTCGGCTTTCCGAGGCTCGGCCCTGTGGGTGCAGCCTGGGCCTCAGGAATTGGAATAACCGTATCGTTCCTCATCGGTTTCTACCTGCTTCTCACCGGCCGGCTCGTGCTCCACCTGAGGCCCAGCTGGAGGCTTGACCTACCCCTTATTGAGAGGATCGTGAGGATCGGAATCCCCGCCCTGGTGGAGCGCGGTCTCTTCAGCTTCTACAACTTCCTGTACATGACGATAGTCACGAGGTTTGGAAGCATAGCCCTCAGCGCCCACCAGATAGGCCTGAGGATAGAGAGCATCGCCTACATGCCGGCTTTCGGCTTCAACGTGGCTTCCTCAGCTCTCGTCGGCCAGAGTCTCGGCGCAAAAAGGCCAGATTTGGCTGAAAAAACTGTGAAGGAAGCCCTCAAAATGATAACGGCCTTCATGAGCGTTATGGCGGTGGTTCTCATACTCTTCCCGCGCTACCTCGTCATGCCCTTCCTCAACCCGAACGATCCGCACTACGGCGAGGTTCTGAGGCTGGCGAGCATATACCTCATAATAGTTGGGATAAGTGAGATTCCCCTCGGGTGGGTCTTCGTTCTCAGCGGGGCTTTGAGGGGTGCCGGAGACACCAAAAGCCCGATGTACGTTACGGCCGTCAGCAAGCTGTTCTTCAGGATCCTCCCGGCTTACCTCCTCGGCTTCGGCTTCGAGATCCCGGCCTTCAGGGTTCTCGGCTTTACCTTCCCGGGCTTTACCTTCGAGGGGCTGGGCGTCATAGCGGCGTGGATAGCTATGAGCCTCGAAACCTTCACGAGCGCCGCGATGTACTGGTGGATATTCAGAAGGGGGCGCTGGAAGTACGTCAAGGTCTGAAGGCCCGCAGAATCCTCTCGAATATCTCCCTCTCGGCCCCCTTTCTCTTCCGGGCTAACCTTTCCACTATGAGCTCCGGAGTGCTCCTCCCTATCCTCCCGAAGCGCGGCTGCCTGTCAACTATCAGGTTCAGGCTTTCGTCGAGCCCTTTGGCCTCTATTCCGTCCACCCGAGCGAAGGGGAGCTCTTTTTTCAGATCCTCGCCGAGATGGGACACTATAACCACGTAAAAGCCCCTCTCATGGGCTATCCGCAGGAGTTCGCCTATTATCTTAACAGCCGCGCCCGGCTCTGTTATGGCCTCGAACTCGTCGATGAGTATGAGCTTTTTTCCGCCTCCCCTGAGCGCCCGAACGAATGACCTGAGCGCGGTCTCGAAGGCTCCGGCCCCATAGGCGCTCCTCTTCCTTCTGAAGAAGAAAACCTCGTCGAGGGGTTCGAGCCACGCCCTTTCAGCTGGAACCGGAAAGCCCATGTGGAAGAGCACCTCGATCTGGGTTATCAGCTCGAGCAGGCTCGTCTTTCCGCCGCTGTTGGCGCCCGTGAGGATGACTATTCTCTCGCCGGCTATCCTCTCTGAACCGGGAACGCTGAAGTCCGCCGGTTTGGCGCCGATAACGTAGCTGACGGGCTGAGGGTTCTCGATGAAAAGGTGCCTCCCGTTTACGAAGGCGATGCCGCCCTTCCAGAGCTCGGGAAACGAAAAGTCCCCCGCGAAATCCTTGACGGCCCTCAGAAAGTCGAGCTCCCTGACGGATTCGAGTTCCCTCTTGAGCTCGGGAAGGAGAGGGGCTATTCTCTCCAGGATCTCCCTGCCCCTCATGTAGAGCTCAACCTTGAGCTCTCCGTCGAGTTCGCGGTAGAGGGCCTCAACGCGCTCGGGAACCGCACGAACGGGGTACATCTCGTCCCGGGAGAAGAGTTCCACCGCAACTCCAAGCCTCTCGCTCAGCTCCCTCTCAGCCTCGTTGATGAGGTCGAGGATCTCGCCCTCGATCCCCCCGAAGTGCCTGAATATTGCCTCGTAATTACCGGCCCTCAGCTCGCTCAGAAACGCCACGAGCTCCTTACCCGTCAGGGTCAGACTGAAGCGCTCCAGCCTCTCGGAGATCTTCTCGTTCAGCTCCCTTTCCTTCTCCGCCACGATCTCTTCGAGGGCCTCAAGGACCTTCCTCCTCTCCATCACCTCTCCGAGAGGCCTGAGCTCGCGCAGGATTTCGCCTGCAACGCTTTTTCTCCCCAGGATCTCCCCTATTCTCGATAGAGCCCTCAGGGTTTCCCTGTTCTCCCAGAGGGGCAGGACGTAGAGTTCCGGTGCTATCTGCGCGGGACTTAACTCAACGTCGATGCCGTAACCAACGGTGCTGAGGACGATGGGGTACTCCCCGGGCTCAACCGGCTCGGTGGTGACCCCGCACAGGCCGAGCTCTTCCGCTCTCTCGAGTTCATTTTCATCAACCACCAGAATCCTGTCGTGGAGGTAGTCCCTCTTAAAGCGGATCGGCTTTACGCGCGCTATGTGCTCCCCAATGTCCTCGCGGATCAGCGGGAGCATCCCCCGAAAATACTCCTGCCTCCTCCGTATCTCCTCCGGATCGGAGGTGGGCTCGAATCTTTCAAGAAGGGCCGAACTCTCCGGGAGGAGCGTTCTCCTCTTTATCTCCTCCTTTATCGCCCGCAGTACGGCTTTAGCCTCCGGGTTGAGTTTCAGCTTCATCGTTAAAAGGACGGGAAAGGGGATAAAAAGTTTATCCGCCGAAGAGCCAGGTCACGGCCTCAGCGAAGTGTCTGCCCCAGTAACGCTCGTTGTGCTCGCCACCTTCCTCGACGACCACCTTGAGGTTCCGTCCCTCAACGTATCCCTTTTCCTTCAGTACCTCCACGAGTTTACGGCCGTCCTCCATCATCTTCTGAGGATTGCTCCCCTCGCTGGTTCCCCAGTAGAGGTAGATCTTCTCCGGGCCCCGCTCGGCGTTCTCGATGAACCCGTATATCTCGGGGTTGAACCAGAGCGAGGGGCTCATCGCTCCGACGTACCGGAAGGTGTCGGGGTATGCAAAGCCTGCGTAGAGGGCAAGAAGTCCACCGAGGGATGAACCCATTATCCCCGTCTCCCCGCGCTCCGTGCGGTAGAGGGCATCTATGTAGGGCTTGAGGTTCTCCACTATGAACTCGAGCGTGGCGTTTCCCTCGCCGCCCTTCCCGTACCATTCGTTTTTCCAAGGGGCGTACTCGTCTATCCTTCTCTCCCCGCCGTTGTCGATCCCAACCACTATTATCGAGAACCCCGTTTTGTTGTAGAGCTCTTCGAGGGTCTCGTCAACCCCCCATTCGCCTGCGAAGGCCGTTGCGTTGTCGAAGATGTTCTGGCCGTCGAGCATGTAGAGAACCGGATACCTCTTCTTCTCGTTTTTGCCGTAGTCCGGCGGAAGGTAGACCCAGACGCGGACGGTTCTGTTGAGCTGGGGGGAGAACATCTTGAATACCTTCACGTTGCCGCTTATCGTATGGGTAGCCTTCTCAAAGTGATCGCGCCAGTTGTACACCCTGAGCTCGTACACCCCGCTCTTCCTGAAGACGAAGTGCCTGTCCGGGATTTCTCCACCGGCTGGCCCGACCTCCACGGTCTCCCACGAGCCCCGCGTGAACTTGAAGCTTATAACGGTCCCGTAGGGGAAGGTCAGGTTTATCGCCCACCTCCCGTCCGGAAGTCTCTTCAGCCTGAAGCGCTCGTCCTCCGTATTCCAGCCGTTGAAGTCGCCCGCTATGTAAACGCTGGCGTTTTGAGGCGTGTAGCCGGGCACGGAAACGATGAAAGTTACCGTCACGTTCTTTTCCCCCTGGGGCGGGTGCCAGGCGGTTGTTTCGGTGTTTGAGGTGCTTGAAACGCTTGAGGTCGCCCGCGTACTCGTCCAGAGGCTTGAATGAGTTCCCGCCGAAGTCGATGGAGATTGCGTGGAGGACACCCCGCCGTTTGAGCCACCTATGCATCCGAGGGACGCGATGAGAAGGATCGCGATGAACAGCGTGAGGGCCTTCGTGCTCTTCAACTCCACCACCTCAAACAGATCGCCAAAGTCGTTTATAGCGTTAACCCAAAGGTTTTAGTGGGGCGGAGCGAACTCACCCCGGTGATCGGAATGGAGCTGACCCACGTCGATGAGCGGGGCGTCAAGATGGTCGAGGTCGGCCACAAGGACGTGGTTTTTCGAAAGGCCGTCGCGAAGGGAAGGATAAGGCTCAAACCGGAAACGATAGAGCTCATAAAGGCCGGCAAGACGAAGAAGGGCAACGTCATCGCGACGGCCCAGATTGCCGGGATTTTAGCGGTCAAGAAAACGCCCGAGTTGATACCCCTCTGCCACCCGATACCGCTGACCGGCGTTGACATAACCTTCGAGTTTGGTAATGACTACATCGAGGCAACCTGCGAGGTTCGCGCCTATTACAAGACCGGCGTCGAGATGGAGGCTTTAACGGGCGTAACAGTCGCGCTGCTCACGATATGGGACATGGTGAAGGCCGTCGAGAAGGACGAGAACGGCCAGTACCCGGTGACGAGGATAGATGACGTCCATGTCGTGGAGAAGATTAAACAAAAATGACCAGTTAGGGTTATAAGTGTCCACGCGCAGTTGGGCCGGTGGTTCGGATGTACGAGGTCAAGAAGAGCAGATCAGGCTACATCTTCGACCTTCCGAGGGAGAGGATAGCCTTCATGTTCCTGAAGGACGGAACCTACCTGATGTTCCACGACGAGGAGTTCCTCTGCTACTCGACCAAGCCCGTCGAGGTTTCAAGGGAAGAGCTCGAACGCTTCGAGGAAACAGGTGAGATGCCCGAGCTCATAAGAAGGCTCAAGGCCCACGACTTCCCGGGCGAGTGCGTCGTCAAGAGACTTCCTCCAATCGACGAGGACTTAAAGCCCCTCAACCCGGGCAGGAAGTGCGTCGTAGTCTTCACCGGCTTCCAGGACACGGTGATAGACTACATCGAGCGCGACGGGGTAACCTACGCGGTCGCGAGACTGGTTGATGAGCCCGAGAAGGCCTGCCGGTTCGTCGGAAAGGGCAACTACAAGATCGCCGCGGTCAGGCTGAAGAGGAACGGGCCGTGCATGAGCAGGGAGGAGTTCAGGAAAGCCCTCGCGGAGGCGTTTAATTTTTAAGCCTCAACTCTTTTCTCCAACCATGCTCCTCCACATCGGAATCGATGACACTGATTCACCCAACGGCATGTGCACGACCTACCTCGGCGCGCTCCTGTACCGCGAGCTGTCGCGCTTAGCTGAGCCCATCGACCTGCCGAGGCTTATACGACTGAACCCGAACATCCCCTACAAGACGCGCGGGAACGGAGCGGTTGCGATGACGTTCGAGGTCGATGAGGAGGCCCTTCCAGAGATTAAGGACCTCGTGCTGTTCTACGTTAATCAGCTTGCGGATTTCACACACGAGAACACCAACCCCGGCGTCGCCTTTCTCGAGGGCGAAATCCCCGAAAGACTGAGGGAGTTCTCGCTCAAAGCTTTGAGGGAGCACGTTACCATCGAGGAAGCTGAGAATGTTGCGAGGGAGGTAGGAGCTGAAATCTTTAAGTTCAAGCTCGGCAGGGGCATAATCGGAGCTTTAGCTTCAATCGGCTATCCCTTAAAGACCTTCACCTACGAGCTTTTAGCTTACCGCGAACCGGAGAACTGGGGAAAGCCGAGAAAAGTCGACGCCGAAAGCGTGTTTTTGGCCGACAGGTGGAGCTACCCCTTCACCTACGATAACGTGGATTATTACAAGAGAACCGTCCTCATAGCCCCCCACGGCAAGGACCCCGTTCTCGTCGGAATCAGGGGAATTGACCGGGGAAAGGTTCTCCAGGCCTTTGAGATGGTCCGCTTTGGGGAGCCGATAGCTTTCTACCAGCTCTACAAGACGAACCAGAACACCGACGACCATCTGACTCCCAAAAAAATTGGCGAGCTGAGGCTATACGACAGCGCGGTTGTCAGGGGAAGGGTTTCCGGGCCATACTGGGAGCGCGGGAGGCACGTTTTCTTCGAGCTTGAGGACGAGACCGGGAAAATCAGGGTGGCAGCCTTCGAGCCGACGAAGAAGTTCAGGAACTACGTTCGGAAGCTCCTGCCCGGTGATGAAATCATAGCCGCTGGAGGGGTTAAGGAGCACGAGGGAATCTTGACCCTCAACCTTGAGAAGTTCTATCTGGTGAAGCTCGTCCCGAAAATCGAATACAGAAAGCCGAGGTGCCCGCGCTGTGGGGGAACGATGAAGAGCAAGGGCGACTACCTGAAGTGCAAGCGCTGCGGCTATAAGATGCCGAAGAAGCTGGTTCCGGTTGAAGTCCCGCGCGAGCTGGAGAGGAAGATTTACGAGGTTCCTCCAGATGCGAGGAAGCACCTGTCGAGGCCGCTGGTGCTACCGGGAGGGGAGGAGAGGGTTTTAGAACTCCTGTAAGCGAAAGGCTTAAAGTGATAATCACCATTATCATAACGGTGATTATCACATGACCAAGTTCGTAAATAGAAATGAGGAGCTTAAGGCACTGAGAGAACGGCTCTCAAGCGAGAATTTCGAGCTAATCATCATCTATGGGAGAAGGCGTGTTGGGAAGACCCGTCTCGTCCTCGAAGCCGTGAAAGACGTTCCCCACGTTTACTACCTCGCCGTCGAGGGGGGTAACCTGAGGCACTTCCGGGGGACTGCTGAGAGAGTTTTTCCGGAGGTGAGATACGCCCGGGGAGACTGGGAGGGCCTTCTCCACGCCCTCAGGGGAAAGGTTATTGTCATCGACGAGTTCCCTAACATCATAAAGGAAGACCCCACCGTTTTGAGCGTTTTTCAGAGGGCTATTGACACGGAACTTTCAGATTCGAACACAAAACTCATTCTCCTCGGCTCCTCCGTGAGCATGATGACGGAGAAAGTTCTCAGCTACAAGAGCCCTCTTTACGGCAGGAGAACAGGCTCAATGAAGCTCAAGCCCTTGAAATTTCTCCATCTGAGGGAGTTCTTCCCTGATGCCGACTGGAAGGAACTCGTAGAAGTCTACGGCATGACCGATGGAATTCCGTTCTACATAACGCAGGTTAGGTTGCCCTTCTGGGAGTGGCTCAATAATGAGCTGAGGAACCCGGTGAGCTTCTTCCGCGACGAGGTTGATTTTCTGCTTAGGTACGAGTTTACGGAGACGAGAACCTACCGGCGCATACTGGAGGCAATAGCCTTGGGCAAAACGACGCCAAAGGAGATAAGGGACTTTATCGGCATGAGACACTCGGATGTAACGCCCTACCTGAGAAACCTCATCGAAACTGGGCTGGTGGTGAGGGAAGTCCCGATAACGGAAAAGCCGAGCTCAAAGAGGGGTCGCTACTACGTGGCCGACAACTTCCTCGCCTTCTGGTTCCGCTTCGTCTATCCAAACCTTTCGGCCATCGAGGAGGGCATCTTTGACGTTGAGGAGATCAAGCGAGACTACGACCATTACCTTGGCCCGGTGTTTGAGAAAGTTGCTCGGCATTTCCTCGTCGAACTCAATAAAGCTGGAAAGCTGCCGTTCCGCTTTACAAAAATCGGCAGGTGGTGGCGTAAGGGCGAGGAGATTGATTTGGTTGCTTTGAACGAACGCGAGAGGAAAGCGCTCTTTGTTGAGGTGAAGTGGAAGAGCCTGAGCGAGAGGGAAGCGCGGGGCGTTTTGAAGGACTTGGAACGGAAGGCTGGGCTGGTGGGACTTGATGACTGGGAGAAACGCTACGGGCTTGTGGCGAAGAACGTTGAGGGGAAAGAGGATCTGAGAGAAGAAGGATTTTTGATCTGGGACTTGAAGGACTTCGAAAGGCTTATCTCTTCCAAGGGCGAAGATTGAGGGGTGGTTTCCTTGGTAGTCCGATACGTCTATGCCCGGACGGGCAAGAAGCATAAAAAGTTCGAGGGAATCAAGCCTACATCGAGGGAGATCGTGGTGGTGGACTCCCTCGATAACACACACACTACATAGGCACAATGCTACATTAAAAAAGCATATCATAAGGCGCTACGGAGAGGTACCCGGGCCGAAGGACGCCAGTGCCGACGTGAGGCATGATGCACTGGTGAACGCCATAACACACACATAACTACTTCGGTGGATTGATAAGCGAGGAGCACGCGAAGTACATCGCCCCCACGAAGGAGGACGCCCAGCGCTGGACGCTCCTCCTCCAGCTGCTGAGCATCCTGCCGGCAATGGAAAACAAAATAAGAAGATGGAAGGAGCTCGGGAAGCGGCAGGAACACCTGTTGAAGAATCTCGCGGAGGAGGAGGTCGCATACTACCACAAGGAAAACGTGAAGGAAATAGCAGGTGAAATAGAACTGCCAAAGAACTTGCTCCCTTATGAGGGATACATCCTCCCAAAGTACGAGAAGCTGAAGGATCCGGAGTTCCGAAAAAGGTTCGTAACGGGATTCGTCGACAGCCACAACATCTGGATAAAGAAGAGCCGCATACTCACCAAGTATCTCCCTCTTGCAATGGAAGCGGTCGAAGAACTGGTAAAGTACTTGGGACCCGAAGGAAGGAACTGGATAGAGACG
Organism: Thermococcus sp. AM4; assembly: GCF_000151205.2. Lineage (NCBI taxonomy): Archaea > Methanobacteriati > Methanobacteriota > Thermococci > Thermococcales > Thermococcaceae > Thermococcus > Thermococcus sp. AM4. Next base: position 318,136 of record NC_016051.1, on the reverse strand, counting down.
GAGGAGTATAAAAACTTGGAAAAACTTAACAAGTACTTGGACACACTTTTCGGGGAAGAGTACGGAGCGAAACCGAGAAGCACCACAGCGACGCGAGCAGCAATTCCATCTGCGGCAGTCAGACCGTCACAAGAACCGGCGAAACCAACCTTCCCCGAAACGAAGAAAGCCGTCGAGGAGGAACTCAGAAAGGCAGGGATTCCGGAGGAGAAGGGAACGAAAGTCTTCACTGAGCTCATCACCATAGCAAAGGCCCTCGAATACGCGGGGTTCTCGGGCGAGGCCATGAAGCGGGCGGAGGGAGACCTGCTCAATCGACTTGACGAACTCCTCGAAAACCCTGAGGAGAACGCGCTTGAGATAGCCTACACGGTTAAGCTCCTCAGGCTGGTTCAGCGGAGGGACGTGGAGGGGATAAGGGAGTTCGCTAAGTGAGGTCGTAAAGGAATCCCGGAACCTCCGGGCCCTTCAGGACTTTAACGTCCTTCGGGTACCTTCCCCTTCTCTCCCCCGACTTCACCTCGACCTTCAGGTTTCCAGCGATTGCATCGACCTCGTAGGAGTTCCGGTAGTAGTAAACCTCCCCGAACTTCCGGTGCAGGTGCTCCTGAACGAGCCACTCGTAGAGAGCGGCCCTATCAACCTTTCTCCTCGTCCAGAGCTCCATGGCCCTCACGATTAACGGGTCACGGAGAATCAGCTTTCTTTCCTTCCGCGGATAGACCTTCCCATCGCCTCCGAGGTAGAGAACCTGCAGGAGGACGTGAAGCGCCTCGAAGAGCTCAACGTAATCCCTCGCGGTGTGGGGCGAAACCCCGACGGCCTTCGCTATCGCGTTGAAGGAAGTCGGTGATGGCGCTTTATCGAGTATAGCGCCCATGACGTCCCTCGCGAGGTCGGTCGAGCGCTCTAAAGCTTTCAGGTCCGCCTTCAGGAAGCCCACGAGCTCCTCAACCTTAAGGGTGCCGTTTAGATAGGCCAAATAGCCGCCGGTTTCAAGGTAGTTCTCGAAGACCTCGTTCCCCTTCAACGGAAAGAAGTCCTCGTAAAAGAGCTGGTAATAATCGCGGAAGCTCAGCGGCATGACCTCGACGGTCTTTCCCTTCCCCCGCCTGCCCCCAAACGTCTCAAAGTGCCGTCCAAGAGCAAGGGAAATCGAGCCCGTTACGGTGACGACATCGTTCCTCAGCTCGCCCCTGTCTATGAGGAACTTCAGGGCACGCCACCAGTCCTCAACTAAGCTAACCTCATCGAGGAATATGAAAGCTTTTTTAATGTTTTTTCGTCTCTTCAGTTGGAGGTACTCGTTTAGAACCTCCAAAAGCTCTTTGTAGTCCTCAAGCACGTCACAGCTGAAGTAAAAGACGGCATAGGGAGTACTGACTTTTTTGAGGAGCTCTTTAATGAGAAGCTTTATTCCGATGGTTTTCCCGACCCTTCTCGGTCCGACGACGAAGTTGAGCGAAAAAGGCTCCAATGAGAGTTCGTCGAGCCATTTCGGCCTGACCTTATAGGTGAGCTTTTCGAAGAGCTCCCAGTCTCTGTCAGATTCGCCAAACCACCACGGGTTCTGTATCTCAAGCATGTGCAGTTGTAGTGCAAAGATGTTTATAAAGATTTTGCATTTCTACTGCAAAGGAATTTAAAAAGAGTTTGCAGTGCGAGTGCAAACTATCCAAAAAACCAGAGCTCAAGGGCGTATTTATCGAGCTCCCCAGGGGAGGCCTCACCGAATATTCCCATGTAAGCTTCAATTGCGGGCTTTTTCTTTCTCCGTGTCTTGGACCTAACGGGCAGATATCTCCGCAGAGCATTGAGTCAAAGTTGTTTGAGGTTCACCCCTTCATCACCTTCCACACCAGCAGCGGGAAGACGAGCGTCGCATCGGCCCATATCTCGACGTAGTCTGCCTTTGCCCTTATCTTGCCCCAGCTGACGCCTTCGCTCGGCGGTGCACCGCTCAGCGAGCCGTCCCAGGGGATTGCGGTCGTCACGTAAATCGCGTAGTCCGTTCCGCCCCTGAAGAGGTTGGCGTTGATTATCGCATGCTTCGGCAACGAACCGCCGAGGATTATCGAGGCGGTCTCCTTTGCGGTAACCGCTAAGTTGTTGAGCTTCACTATGTCGTTGGCGATGTCTATGATTAGCTCCCTGTCCCCGTGTTCTTCCTTGAAGAAGTAGAGCATGTCCCCTATCGAGCCGTCGGTTATAGCGGGACAGAAAATCGGGACGTTCCTTTTGTAGGCCCAGTAGATAACGCTCTTCTCCTTCTCCTTCCCGAGCTTCTCGTCCATGTATTTACCGAGCTCGTAGATGAACTCGCTCGCCGTCAAAACCCCACGCTCCTTTTCAATCTCAAGGACCCGCTCGAAGAAGGGAATCATGTACTTCTCGAACTCAATGTAGCGGTCGTTGGGCACGAAGATGTTGCCTATCCTGTTGATGCCCTTCTCGCGCATTAGGGCATCGTTAACGTTCCAGTCGCCCAGGATAAAGGGTTTGAGGGCCTTTATGAAGTCCTCCTCGATTCCGCCGGCGGTGGTTACGATAACGTCAACCTTGCCTTCTTTGACCAGCCACGCGATTATCTCCCTCAAACCGGAGGAGATTATGTTGGAAGTGTAGCCGAGGAAAACGCGGACTTCTTCTCCCTTTGCCCGCTTCTCCTCGACCTTCCGCCATATCTCTATCGCCCGTCCGAGGTGTGTCGCCTGGAAACCTATGCGCTCGTAATAATCCAAAACATCCTCGAGGCTTGAAACGTCGTCGAGCCACGGCCCCTCAATCGGAACTCCCTCAACCTCTTCGCTCTCCTTAAGCACGATGTCCTTCGGCTCCGTCATGGGGAGGGGTTGGAAGGGGGGCGTTTAAAGCTTTCGTCAGCACTTCCCGCTTAGGACTGAGCCTATCAGCCTGGCGGTAACGGGGACGGGGAAGACCTTTCTCGGCGCCTTCTTTGTGAGCCACTCCTCTATCTCCTTCGCCCTCGCTCTCCCTTCACGCATCGCCGTTCCGATGTTCCTCGGCGCGACGACGTCTCCGGCGAAGAAAATCCCGGCCTCCTTCAGGATTTCCTCGTTCGCACAAACGACTTCGCGAATCGGACTCGTTGGCAACTGGCCGATGGCATAAGCCACAACATCGGCGTCAACGATGAACCTTTCGTCCGTTGTAACGACGCTTCCCTCAACGATTTTCGTCCTCGCGAACTCGACCCCTTCCGCCCTATTTTCGCCGATGATTCTCACGGGCGAGGCCATCTCAATGAACTCAAGACCCTCCTCGATGAGCTTCCTGATTTCGGCCTTTGCGTAGCTCTGCTCCAGGGAGCGGCGGTAGACCATCGTGACCTTTTCAGCGCCGAGGAGCCTCGATTCGAGGGCAACGTCAACCGCGGTGTAGCCCGCTCCAATTATGACGACGTGCTTGCCCTTCAAGTCGGGAACGCTGTCCCAGGGATAGTAGCCTATCCTGGCCATCTTTATGTGGTGGAGTAGCTTAAGCGCATCGTAAACGCCCGGCAAATCAACGCCCGGAACCTTCAGCTTCCTTGGACGCCAGGCGCCCGTGGCTATGAGAAGGGCATCGAACTCGCCGAGCAGTCTCTCGAGCGATACGAAGTGCTCGGCCCACTCGTCCCCGAGTTCCCGGGGGGAGTCATAGACTACCTTCGTCCTGAAGTGGAAGTTCACGCCGAGCTTTTCGAGGTCCTTGACACCTTCTCTAACGGTTTTTATCGGTATTCTCGCCTCTGGAATCGCGAAGGCCACCATTCCACCGCCCTCTGGCATCTTGTCGTAGACGTGAACCTCGTAGCCCCTGCACGCGAGGTAGCCGGCGGCCGTCAGCCCAGCCGGGCCGGCTCCGATGATTGCTATTTTGAAGGGCTTCGGCTCGCTCTTCTCCCTGCAGATGTAGAACTTCACCGTATCACCCCCAAAGTTTTTCAAGAAACCTGTTGAAAACCGAAGGTTTTGCACCTTAAGTTTCTTTTCCCGAAAACGTTGCCACAATGACAGGGATTTCCCAAATTCGGGAAACCTAATTCGTCATCGGGACAAAGGTTATTAGCCCGTCCCCGTATGCGCTACCATGATTGAGGTCGACCTGAAGGGGATGGGCATAATAGTAACGGCCTCCTCGCGAGGAATAGGCTTCAACGTCGCGCGGGAGCTCTTGAGGAGGAACGCGAGGGTTGTTATAAGCTCCAGAAGCCGGGAAAACCTGAGAAAGGCCCTCGACGAGCTCTCGAGCTACGGTGAGATTTACGCCGTTGAGGCCAATCTTTTTGACCAGGGGGACCTTGAGAACATTGTGAAAGAAGGCTGGGAGCTCCTCGGTGGGGTTGACGCCCTCGTCTGGAACGCCGGAAACGTCCGCTGTGAGCCGTGCCTCCTCCACGAAGCCACTTACCTCGACTGGATTGAGGCTTCGGCACTCCACACGGTGGCTCCTGGTTATCTAACGACCCTTCTCATCAGGGAATGGCTCGAAAAGAAGCGGAGGGGTGTTCTCGTCTACCTTAACTCCGTCTCGATAAAGGAGCCCATGCCGCCGCTCGTCCTCGCCGATGTAACGCGCGCTGGGCTGGTTCAGTTAGCCAAGAGCGTTTCGAGGACATACGGGGGTAAGGGAATTCGGGCCTACTCCGTTCTGCTTGGCAGCTTCGACACGCCCGGTGCGCGGGAGAACCTCAGGGCGGTTGCCGAGGCGAGGGGAGAGCCCTTCGAGAAGACATGGGAACGCGAGGTGCTCGGCAGGACACCCCTCCACAGAACCGGGAGGTGGGAAGAACTCGGCTCGCTCGTGGCCTTTCTGCTCAGCGATGATGCCGAATACATGCTCGGCTCCACCGTCGTCATAGACGGCGCGATGACGAGGAGCGTTGACCTCTGAAGCAACAGAATAAAAGAGGTAAAAGGCTTTAACTCACCAGTCCGCCTCGTGAATAAGCTCACACTCCGCGAAACTGGCATCGGACAGTTCTCGAGTTCGTAGAGGATACACCATGACCCCAAACCCTAGCTCCAGAACGTAAGGTTTCCAAAATTTTTATATTGTTAAAACTTCCATACGTTTTGGGTGATCCCAGTGAAAAAGCTATTTGTTTCTCTGTTAATTTTTGTTCTGGCGCTTGGGTTAGCCGGAAGCGGCTGCATAAGCGGGGGCAGCGGCACCTCGACTTCCTCGCCGAGCGGAAGTGAAACCCAGATAAGGGGAACGATCCACTTCTACACATCCATTCCCAAGGACATTGCCATCAAGATAGCCGACGAGTTCCAGAAGAAGTACCCGAACGTCAAGGTTGAGGTCTACCGGAGCGGGGCCTCAAAGGTCATGACCAAGCTGGACGCAGAGATTGAGTCCGGGAAGATCATCGCCGACGTTGTGTGGCTCGCCGACCCCGGAAACACGATCTACCTGAAGAACAAAGGAGTTCTGATGAAGTACACGCCCAAAGATGCCGACAAGGTTCCCAACTTCGCCAAAGACCCGGATGGCTACTGGATCGCCGGCAGGTTCATAGCCCCGGTTATAGCGTACAACACGAAGATAATACAGAACCCGCCCAAGAAGTGGACGGATCTCATCGACCCCAACTACAGGTCTTCCCTCCCGAGCCCGTGGAACAACGCCGAGGGCTGGGTGGCGGTTCCGAACCCGCTGTACTCGGGCGCCGCCACGGCGTGGGTCTACGGCATCAGCCAGAAGTACGGATGGGACTACTTCAAGAAGGCCAGGTCGATGGGAATCGTCGTCCTGAAGAGCAACGGCGCGGTTAAAAACGCCATAATAGAGGGCCAGGATCCCATCGGCGTGACGCTCGACTACATGGTCAGACAATCGATGGAGGATGGGGCTCCAATAAACTACGTCTATCCCGAGGACGGCACCGTTGTGATACCGAGCCCGATAGCGATAATGAAGACCACGAAAAATCCGGCGGCGGCCAAGGCCTTCGTGGACTTCCTCCTCTCAAAGGACGTTCAGGAACTGCTGGTTCAGTACGGCATAATTCCTGCCAGAACCGATGTGACACCCCCGAAGGGAACGCCGAGCATAGAGAACATACCCCAGATCAAGATAGACTGGGAAAAGCTCTCCTCCCAGCTTGAGGACGTCAGGAATCAGTTCTCCCAGATCATGGGCTGATCTCCTTTTTCTTTCTTGGAGGGGGCTAAAATGGAGAGGAAGATAACGTTCACCCAGGCCATGTGGCTGCTGTCCCTCCTGGTTCTTCTGATCACGATAGCGTATCCCCTCGCGGTGCTGATATACAAGAGCCTCTTCGGCGAGAGGGGCTTCGGCTACGCCTACAAAGTCATCGCCTCCGACCCCAACACGTGGGTCTACACCTTCAACACCGTCAAACTCGCCGTGATAGTCACGTTCTTCGCGGTCATCATAGGCGTCCCGCTGGCCTTCCTGGTCGTCAGGACGAACCTGCCCGGGAGAAAGGTTGTTCGCTTCCTCGCGGTTCTGCCCTTCATCCTGCCGCCCTACGTCAGCGCCATAGCCTGGATCCAGCTGGCGGCTCCATACGTGGGCTACATAAACCGGATCTGGAACGGGCTGGGGGGAAGCGGTAACTTGGTCAACATATACTCCTTCCCCGGCCTCGTTCTCGTCATGACGCTCAAGTTCTACGTGTACGTTTTCCTCACGGTGGCGGCGGCCCTTGAGCAGATGGATCCATCGCTCGAAGAGGCGGCGAGGATGAGCGGTTCGGGCCCCTTCAAAGTCGCGAAGGACGTTACCATACCACTGGTCATGCCCAGCATTGCCTCGGGGGCCCTGTTGGCTTTCGTAGCCACGTGTGCGAACTTCGGCATCCCTGCACTCATAGGGGATAGGGCCAGGTATTACGTCCTGACAACGAGGATTTACAGCACGCTCTCGATCCCAGACATAGACCGCGCCATAGCTTATTCCCTGATACTCGTCATCATAACCGGGTTTGCCCTCCTCATCCAGAAGAGATCCTTCGGGCGGAAGAGGTACACAACCCTCACAGGAAAGACCGTGCGTCCAGCGGTTATAGCTCTCGGCCGGCGTAAGGGGCTTGTGGCACTTTTTGTTTTCCTGTTCCTGGCCCTGACTTCCGTGATTCCCCTGCTCTCGCTGTTCTTCAGCGCGTTCCTCAAGAACCTATACTCACCCCTCACCAGCCTCTCGTCGTTCACCCTCAACAACTTCAAGTTCGTTCTGCTCGAAGATGAAACCACAACCGCGGCGCTGAAAACCAGCGTTTTCTCGGCATTCACGGCCTCAACGATAGTTACGCTCTTCGGGGCCCTGTTAGCGTACATGATCGTGAAAACCAACGTGAAGGGCCGCCTCTTCATGGACTGGCTCTCCTCGGTTCCCTACGCCCTTCCCGGAACCGTGGTCGGCGTGGCCATAATCCTCGCCTTCATTAAGACGCCCATCTTCAACACGCTGTGGATCATACCCTTCGCCTACTTCATCCGCTACCTCTCCTACGGCGTCAGGACAACGGTGGGTTCTCTGCTCCAGATAGACAAAACCCTCGAGGAAGCCTCGCTGATGTGCGGAGCGAACTGGCTCACGACGATGAAGAACATAGTCCTGCCCCTCATCAAGCCCGGCCTCATAGCGGCCTGGATACTGGTCTTCATGCCCACCCTGAGCGAACTGACGGTCTCGATCATAATCTACCCACCGAACCACCCGACCATAGGCGTGGCCACCTACAACCTCATGGAGGAGGGCCAGTACACCGCGGCATACGCCCTCTCAGCCGTTGTCGCGGTGGTCGTCATTCTGGTCCAGCTCGCGGTTAACAGGATCACGGGAAAAATGGGGGCAAGGGGGTTGTGAAATTGGCGGGAATACGGCTTGTTAATCTGGTTAAAAAGTTCGGAGAGGTTACCGCCGTTAAGGGGATAAACCTCGATATTAAGGATGGGGAATTCATGACGCTCCTCGGGCCGAGCGGCTGCGGAAAAACCACGACGCTCAGGATGATAGCCGGCCTGGAGGAGCCCACAGACGGGGAGATCTACATAGGGGACAAACTCGTGTCCTCACCGGCCAAGGGGGTCTTTGTGCCACCTGAAAAGCGAAACATAGGGATGGTTTTTCAGAACTACGCGGTCTGGCCCCACATGACGGTGTTCGACAACGTCGCGTATCCGTTGAAGATCAGAAAGCTGCCAAAGGAGGAGATAGAGAAGAGGGTCAAACACGCCCTCGAGATGGTTCGGCTGAGCGGTTTTGAGAACCGCTATCCCCACCAGCTGTCCGGCGGCCAGCAGCAGCGCGTCGCCCTCGCGAGGGCCCTCGTCATGGAACCGGAGGTCATGCTGCTCGACGAACCCCTGAGCAACCTGGACGCCAAGTTGAGGGAGGAAATGCGCTTTGAGATAAAGGAACTCCAGAGGAAGATCGGCATTACAATAGTTTACGTTACGCACGACCAGGCGGAGGCAATGGCAATGAGCGACAGGATAGCGGTCATGAGCAGCGGTGTAATACACCAGACCGGCTCACCGTGGGAGATCTACAAGAGGCCGGCCGACGCGTTCGTTGCGGGCTTCATCGGACTGGCCAATTTCCTGGAGTTTGACGAGGCCCGGATCGAGGAAGAGAGGGCCGAGGTGGTGCTCTTCGGGGGCAGGGTGAGGGTTATCTGCGCCCCACCGCTGAAGAAAGACGGGAAGCTGATCTTCGTCGTGAGGCCCTCCGAAATAGACCTCCTCGAAAGTCCGGCCGATAACACCGTTGAGGGGACGGTAAAGAGGGCAACATTCCTCGGGGACATAGTCGACTACCTCGTTGAGGTCGAGGGGGAGACGATAAGGGTGCAGACCAAAGCGACGAAAATCCACCCGGAGGGGAGCAAAGTTTACCTGAGGATAACCCACGGTGTGCTCGTGAGGCTTTCCTGACCTTTTTCACATTTGCACAATTGTTTAATTGAAGCTTTACCTAATTGTGTTATTATTCGACACAAAAACGTAAGGGAGAAATCAAAAGTTGGGGACGTAGCCCATCTCCTCCGCGAGCTTCCTGAGCCTCTCGATCCTCGCCTCCGTCGGCGGGTGCGTTGAGAAGAGGCTGGCTATGCTCATTCCCCTGAAGGGGTTGATTATGAACATGTGGGCCGTTGCCGGGTTGCCCTCGCGCATCGGTCTGTAGCGAACGGCCTGCTCAATCTTGAGGAGAGCCCTTGCCAGGGCCCAGGGCTTTCCGCTGAGCTTCGCGCCCCCTTCGTCCGCTAAGAACTCCCTCGAACGGCTTATCGCTGCCTGAATCAGCATCGCCGCTATCGGCGCGAGTATCGCTATGAGAATCGCCGCAAGGATGTTGTCGCCGTCCCTGTCGTCGTAGGAGCCGAATATCGCTATCCACCGCGCCCAGTAGGCGAGCTGAATTATCGCTCCGGCCATCGCGGCCGCGATGGTTCCGATGAGTATGTCCCTGTTTTTGATGTGGGTCAGCTCGTGGCCGAGAACGCCCTCAAGCTCGTCCCTGTCGAGGATCCTCAAAAGCCCCCTAGTTACGGCGACGACCGCGTGCTTCGGATTCCTTCCTGTGGCGAAGGCGTTCGGCGTCTCGGTCGGGATTATCGCTATCCTGGGCATCGGAAGGCCGGCCCTCTCGGCGAGGTTTCTCACAATCGCGTAGAGCTCCGGCGCCTCTGTTTCATCGACTATCCTCGCGTTGTACCAGCTAAGCACGATTTTGTCGCTGTACCAGTAGGTGATGAAGTTGAAGATCATTGCGAAGAGGAACATCATGAACGCAACGTTTGGCCCGCCGAAGACGTAGCCTATCCCCATCAGCAGACCCGTGAGGATCGCCATGAGCAAACCGGTTCTGAGCCACATCTCAAGTCCCATAGCTCTCACCCCAAAGACAGTGGAAGAAGTGGAAAATAAAACCTTTTGGTCAAAATTGGGTAGAAAAGGGCCTCACATGCCCATGTCCATGCCGCCCATTCCACCCATACCGCCCATTCCGCCGGCCTGTCCTCCCTCGGACTTGCTGGGCTTGGCGGCGATGACGTCGTCGATTCTGAGTATCATTATGGCAGCTTCGCTGGCGCTCTTGATGGCCTGCTTCGGGACGCGGAGCGGGGCGATGATACCCTTCTCAAGCATGTCCGCAGGCTTGCCCTCGAAGACGTCTATGCCGATTCCGAGGCCCTTGTTCTTGTGCTCACTGATGACCTTGACCATAATGTCAACCGGATCGAGTCCGGCGTTCTCGGCGAGGGTCTTCGGGATTATCTTGAGGGCCTCCGCAAAGGCCTCAATGGCCAGAGCCTCCTTACCTCCGACCTGCTTGGCGAACTCGTCGAGCCTGATGCTGAGCTCGATTTCAGGAGCACCGCCGGCCGGGAGTATCGCACCGTCCTCCATGACGTCCTTGACGACCTTGATGGCGTCTTCAAGCGCCCTCTCGACCTCGTCAACCACGTGCTCAGTACCGCCCCTGATGAGTATGGTTACCGCCTTCGGGTTCTTGCAGCCCTCGACGAAGATCATGTTCTCTCCAGCCACTTTCCTCTGCTCGACGAGCTCGGCCTCACCAAGGTCCTCAGGAGTCAAGTCCTTAACGTTGGTGACTATCTTGGCGCCGGTGGCCTTGGCGAGCTTCTCCATGTCGCTCTTCTTGACCCTGCGAACGGCCATTATGCCGTACTTGGCCAGGTAGTGCTGGGCCAGGTCGTCGATGCCCTTCTGGACGAAGACGACGTTGGCCCCGGTTGCGGCTATGGCATCGACCATCTCCTTGAGCATCTTCTCCTCCTGCTCGATGAACTCGAAGAGCTGGTCCGGGCTGGTGATGTTTATCTTCGCATCGGTCTCGGTCTTCTTGACCTCGAGGGCGTCGCCGATGAGGGCGATCTTGGCGTTTTCAACGCGCCTTGGCATCCTCGGGTGAACGACCTCCTTGTCGATGACGACACCGCGAATGAGCTCGCTCTCGTCAACGCTCTCGCCGGGCTTCTTCTCTATCTTGATGTTGTCGATGTCGACCTTGTACTTTCCGTCCTCCTTCTCGGCGACCTGCATAACCGCCTGAACGGCGAGCTTAGCCAAGAGCTCGCGGTGGGCCTCGGCGCTCTTTCCGGTGATTGAGGTGCCGGCTATCTTGAGGAGGGTCTCCTCATCGTCCGGATTGACCTTGATGGCTATCTCGTCGAGTATCTCCTGGGCCTTCTCGGCCGCCATGGTGTAGCCCTTGACGATTATGCTCGGGTGAATGTTCTGGTCAAGCAACTCTTCAGCCTTCTTCAGAAGCTCGCCGGCAATAACGACGGCGGTGGTAGTTCCGTCACCGGCCTCCTTGTCCTGGGTTTTGGCGACCTCAACCATCATCTTGGCGGCAGGGTGCTGAAGGTCGATCTTGTCGAGAATGGTGGCACCGTCGTTGGTGATGACGATGTCTCCAAGGCTGTCAACCAGCATCTTGTCCATTCCCTTTGGGCCGAGGGTTGTTCTAACCGTCTCGGCGACAATCCTCGCGGCGAGGATGTTCAGCCTCTGGGCGTCCTTTCCAACGTACCTCTGGGTTCCCTCCGGGAGTATTATAACGGGCTGTCCGCTCATGCTCATTTTGACATTCCTCCAAACCTTTTACCTTTTTGCGGGATCAGTTCGTCAGTGCTCTATATAAACTTTTGGTTCAAATTGTTCAAATTTTCAGTTTAATTTTGGTCAATCGACAGAAAAAAGCTGGAGTGATTATGGAAAGGGCTAAAACCCCGACCGAGAGCTAAAAGCGGTGGTGGAATGAAGCTCATAGCACAGGGTGCCGAGGCGAGAATCTACGAGGGGAGCTTTGAAGAGGTATTTGGCGTTGACCTGCTGAGGGAGAAGGTAATTGTGAAGCATCGAATCCCGAAGAGGTACAGAATTCCGGAGATAGACATTAGGCTGAGAAAGGAACGGACCGTCAGGGAAGCCCGGATCCTCCACAGGGCCAAGGAGTTCGGCGTGAACTGCCCGTACGTCTACGAGGTCAACCTGCGCGACATGGTAATAGTGATGGAGTTCATAGAGGGAAAACGCCTGAAGGAGCACCTTGAAAGCGTTCCGATGGAGGAGAGATTGAAACTTTGCCGGGAAATCGGAAGACAGATAGGCAGGCTCCACAAGGCCGGCATCGTTCACGGCGATTTGACAACGAGCAACATGATCCTCCGCGACGGAAGGGTCTACCTCATAGATTTCGGCTTAGCGGACTTCGATTCGACGCTCGAGGCGAGGGGCGTTGATCTTCACCTCCTCAAGAGGGCAATGGAGAGCACGCACTACACCTGGTTCGAGGAGGGCTTTAAGGCTGTTCTCGAGGGCTATGGGGATGTGCTCGGCGATGGAGCGAGGAAGGAAATCGAGGAGAAGATAGAGGAGATAGAGAGCAGGGGCCGGTACAGGGAGAGAAGCTGGTTAGGCTGAACGTTTTTGATGACCCCGATGGTTTCCCGTTGTTCCTTCAATTTTCACCGAAAATTTTGGAAAAATTTCACAAAACTAGAGGATAATCCGTAAATACATCGAGATCTGAGTGGGGCAGAGGAAGGTTTTTAAAGGAATGGCCGTGAGCCGTGAGTGGTGATGGGCTTGAAGTTCAGAGGAAGGGCCTTCGGGGGCACCGCGAGGATAGAGTTCGACATAATGACCCTCGGCGAGCTCAGGGTAGAGGACATACGCGATTTTGACGTCGATTCCCTCCGGCTGGAGTTCAGGCCGACCTCTTCTGGGATAAAGATAGTTGGCATCTGGGAGGGACCGGTTGAGAGAGCGGGAGAGGGTATTAAGAAGGCCCTTGAGGAGAGCGCCAAGCTTCGCGAGAGGATTATGAACCGGATTAAGGTTAAAACAGCTTCAATAAGGAGCACAATGCTCCAGATGGGGTTTAAGGAGGAGGTCATAGGCTACGGTAACGCCCTGCGCTTCATAAAGCGCGTTGGCGAGTACGAGATAGTGGTCGTCGTCTCCACAACGGACAACGTCGTGAGGGTTGAGGTGTACGGCAACGAGGGCAAGATCCTCGGCCCCGAGATCCAGAGCGTCTTCGGGGACGTTGAGGTTGAAGAGCTGGAGGTTTACGACCTCGAAGACGAGCGGGACGAGAGGCTGGTCATAAACCTTGAAATACCGAAGGACGACGAGCGGCCGGACAGGAGAATAGCAGAGGCCATAAAGATAATCGAGAATATGCTCATGACCTGAACGGATTGCCATTTCTTTCTATCGTTTTGGCCACATATTCAAAATCTTTTTAGGATGAAAGGACTAACATTCAAGTGGGGGTGCCTATGAGTGAAGGGGGAGAGTTCCCCCTGGAGCACTTCATGAAGAACTTCATGCCGGGTTCCACCCTCGCGATCATCTACGAGACGTACTCAAACGTCTGGGAGCTCCCCTTCGTCATGGCCAAGGAGTTCGTTGAGCGCGACTGGGCCGTGGTTATCACCAACTACATCCGGCCCGTTGAGTACCTCCTCCGGGACCTCAAGCTGGCTGGTCTAAACGCCGAAGAAAGCCTCAACGAGGACAGGCTCTTCATCATCGACGTCTTTGGATCCCGCTACGGGTTGAGAAGTGACAGAAAGAACGTTTTCTACCTTGATTCAGTTGACCCGGAAACCCTCAACCCGAAGATCTTCCGAATATACCGGGAGAGAATAATCCCCCGGGCTCAAGGAAAGCGGCTGCTCCGCATCGTCTACTCCCTACACGGCGTCACACAGATAGCGGGCGAAGAGCCAACAGTCAAAATGTTCGGCCAGGTCCTAGCGCACTACTCCAAGATTCCAGTTGAAAGTTTCATGGTGGTTTCTTTGAACAGGGATACAGTCTCCAAGAGCTTCACCGCATGGGTCGTCGAGCTGAGCGATTACGTTCTCCTCTCAAAGGTCTTCATCGGGAGAAACCGGATAGAGGAGCATCTCTACTTCCTGAAGGCCCCGATCCGTGACTTCAGGCCGGAGGAGTACCTCCTTATCAAGACTGGAAAGACGGGAAGGGAGAGGTTTGGAATAAGAAAAATCGAAAGTTTCAGCCCCTGAACTTGGGCCTTCTGCTGAGAAGAAGCGGCAGGGGCCTCGGCTTGTAGGGGAAGCCCTCGGTCTTCTGCCGGATTTCCCTGATAAGGTCCTCCAACTGCATCTCAAGCTGTTTGCCGTCCTCCCTCCTCCTGACCGTTACTGTGTTCTGCTCCTTCTCGTTCTTGCCGACGACTATGATGTAGGGAATCCACTCCTTCTCGGCCTTCCTTATCTTCTTGTTGAGCCTGTCGTTAGTGTCGTCAACGTCCACCCTTATTTTCGCCCCTTCGAGCTTTCCTGCCACGTAGAGCGCGTAGTCCATGACGTCATCGCTGACGGGAATCACTCTAACCTGTATCGGGCTGAGCCAGAGCGGGAAGGCCGGTTTCTTGCCCTGGGCCTGGAGCTTGGCCTGCTTCTCGAGGATTGCGTACATAACGCGCTCGATGGCTCCGCTCGGCGAGCAGTGGAGTATGAGCGGGTAGCGCTCCTTGCCTTCTTCGTCGTAGTAGGTTATGCCGAAGCGCTCCGCATTTTCCACGTCAATCTGGACGGTGCTCAGAGCGGCCGCCTTGTCGAGGTTGTCAACGAAGTTGAACTCGAACTTGAGGATGAAGTAGAAGAACCTCTGGTCCCACATCTCTATCAAGACAGGCTTGCCGATTATCTTGGCCAATTCAACGATGAAATCCCTGTTCTCCTCCCAGAAGTCGCGGGTGAACCTTATGGCAACCTCGTAGTCATCCGGGGTGAGTCCAACGCCCCTGAGAACCTCCATGCTGAGCTTGTACTGCTTCTTGAACTCGTCCATCGCCTGCTTGAGATCCTTGGCAACGGTGTGCATATCGGGCATCGTGAAGGCCCTGAGGCGTCTGAGGCCGGAAAGCTCGCCGCTCTTCTCGCGCCTGAAGGAGTAGCGGGTGAGCTCGTACATTCTGAGCGGAAGGTGGCGGTAGCTGATTATCGCGTCCTTCTTGATGAGGAACTGGCCAAAGCAGGCCGCGAAGCGGAGGAAGAACTTCTTGTCACCGCTCTTGACGATGTACTGCCTCGCGGGGAAGCGGTTGAGGTACTTCTCCAGAGCTGGGTGCTCGAAGTCGTACATAATCGGGGTCTCGACCTCCATAGCGCCGTACTCGACGACCTTCTCGGTGACGTACTGCTCGAGGAGGCCCTTTATAAGGCGTCCCTTTGGATAATACCTGAGGTTTCCGCCGTCGCTTCCCGGCTCGTAGTCAACGAGCTCGTGCTCCAGCATGAGCTTGACGTGCGGGGGCTCCTTGTCAGCTATCCTGTTCTTGTGTATCTCATAGCTGACGAACTTCCTCAGGTTCTCGTGACCGGTGAAGTCGAATTTATCAGCCTCTATGAGCTCTCCCTCGGGGGTGAGAATGTACCAGTAGCTGACGAGCTCCTTCTCCTCCTTCTCGAGGGCTATGTTGCGCTCCTCCTTTGAAACGCCCTCCTCAGGGACTATGGTCCTGCTGAGCTCAGCTAATGGGTGTCCCTTGCAGCTCAGCTTGAAGGCCTTGTAGTAGCCGAAGGGAGCGCGCTTGACCTCGTAGCCCCTCTCGCGGAGCTTCTCCTCTATCTTCTTGAGTATCTCAAGGGCGACGCCCGGCTTCGCAAGCTCGCTGCTGAGGTGGGCGAAGGGGTAAACGAATATCCTCTCGGCCTTGACCTGCTTCGCAACGTCCTCTATCTCGGCTATGGCCTTCTCGACGACCTCGTCGGGGTTTGCCTCGTCAACTTTCTCAACGCTTATGAAAACCGCTAAAACTTCGTCGAGCCTGCCCTTCTTCTGCTCGTCGCTTATCGGCTCGGGGTTCTTCAAGGCCTTATCCCTGACCTCGTACTCGAGGTAGTCGGCGTGTATCAGAAGCATTCTCATTCCTACCACCACCCATAGCTGGACGCAAATTACTAAAAGTTTTCCCCTGGGCTTATAAAGCCTGCCCAAAAGAAGGAAATTGGCTCAGCGTTCCTCCCCTTCTTCGAGCTTTATCCGTATGGGCTCGGGGAACCAGTTGACCCTCTGCGGGAAGGGTATCTCTATTCCCGCCTCGTCGAGCGCGCGCTTTATCCTCTCGACGATCTCGTTCCGGACGTCGAACCACCTCTCGCTCGGGACCCACGCCCTGACCGAGATGTTCACGCTGCTGTCGCCGAGATCCGTAACGTAAATCCAGGGCTCCGGCTCGGCCAGAACGAGCGGCATTCCGTCCAGGGTTTGTCTGATGACCTCTATCGCCCTCGAAGTGTCCTCCTTGTAGGCGATGCCGACGACGATGTCCACCCTCCTGACCGGGAACTTCTGGAGGTTTATTATGTTGCTGTTGAAGAGCTTCTCGTTCGGGACCCTCACGAGGGTTCCGTCCCACTGCCGTATCCTCGTTGAGAGTATCCTTATGTCCTCCACGACGCCCTCGACTACAGTGCCCCCCATGTCGAGCCGTATGGCCTGGCCTATCTTCAAAGGCTTGTCTGAGTAAAGGAAGAGGCCGGAAATGAAGTTCGCTATGACCGTTTGAGATGCAAAACCGAGGACGATACCCGTAATT
Organism: Thermococcus sp. AM4; assembly: GCF_000151205.2. Taxonomy (NCBI): domain Archaea; kingdom Methanobacteriati; phylum Methanobacteriota; class Thermococci; order Thermococcales; family Thermococcaceae; genus Thermococcus; species Thermococcus sp. AM4. The sequence continues at coordinate 301,549 of NC_016051.1, read as the reverse complement.
CCAGCGGCCGCTATTATCGTGGTGAGCCTGCCGCTCAGCCCGGCTATGTTGAGGGCTATGAAGAAGGCTATGGTTATGAGGGTGTAGTAGAGGATCTTGGCCTTTATCTGGATCTCCGGGAGCTCAGAGGGGACGGCGTGCATGATTAGGTAATCCTTGGACTTCTTCGCCAGAACGTAGACAGAGTAGAAGACCACGAAGGAGGTGAGGATATCGCTGATCGATGAACCGCCGACCTTGTAATTGAGCAGTCCCAGGACTTTGAGGGCGTAGAAGAGCGCTATAAGAACCACCATGTTGTGAACGGTTCTGGCGGTGTCCTCGTTGATTATCCACACGTGCTTCACGCTGGAGGAGAGCTCAACTATGCGGTGCCGCAGGATCCTCGCGATAACGAAACCTATGGCCAGTATCAGCACGGCCTCGAAGGCGGACCAGAGGCTTATGGTTATCTTCGTCGGACCGAGGCTTATCGTTATGTTGGTCGCGTTGCTGAGGTTCGAGAACACGGTCACCACCTCATGAGGAAGTCTGGAAAGTCCTTCAGCTTTCCAACCCGTACGAGGTTATCCTCCGGGGCCCTGCCGGTGTTGTCAATCTCAGGAAAGCCGTTACCGAGCTTGACTGTGATGAGGGGGTAGTAAGCTCTATCCCCCCGATAGTACATTGTGCTGCCGTTTATCGGAAAAACTACTTTGTCTATGGCCTTCCAGTCGGTGGAAACGTTCACAACGCTCAATTTGGCAACGCAAACGCTTTCGGGTTCTTTTTCCGAGAAGTCCGAGATCCAGTAGCGGGCTATCGCCCCGGTCTCTATCGTGCCGTAGAGGGCGTACTTCTCCCGGGTCAAGGAGAACCGGTCTATAGAGAGGCCCCCCACGCGGACGTCGAGCTCGACCGGGGCGCTGACGTAGCCCTCAACTCTCTCGCCGGGGGGGACGACGAGGGGACTCTTAAGGCGGATCATCAGAAGTCCAACCCCGTAACCGGTCGCCGGGGCCGGAAGAAGGGTTATCCTGCCGCCGGGGGTTCTTTTAATAGCCCTCGTTACCTCCCCCCTCCGGTACCTTACGAACTCGCCATCCTCGAGCAGGTGAATCTTTATCCCGTGAACCTTTATGAACTGGGTTTTCAGCTCATGGGATCCGAACATGATCTCTAATTGGCGGGGGACGATTTAAGGTTATCGGGCTGGCAAAGACTTAAAAGATCTTTGGGGGAATTCCAACGGAGGTGGGGGAATGGAAGCTAAAAAACCGGCCAAAGAAGGAGAGCTTGTTCTCCCGGGGGATTATCTGGGTGTAATCGAGGAGTACCTGCCCGGTGAGGGGGTTAAGGAGGAGAACGGAAACCTCATCGCAACCCGGGCGGGGAAGGTCAGGATAAACAGGGAGCGGATGGAGATAAGCGTTGAACCCGTGACCGACACGCCGCCGCTTCCGGAGGTTGGAGACACCGTTCTGGCGCAGGTTCTTGAGGTAAAGCCGCAGGTCGTTATAGTCCAGCTCCTCAGGATCGAGGGGAAGGGGAGCAGGGAGATAGCAACGTCCAAGCTCGCGGGGATACACGTCTCGCAGGTGAAGAACGGCTTCGTCGAGGACATGGGCAAAGAGTTCAAGGTGGGGGACATAGTCCGGGCGAGGGTCATCTCGAACGAGAAGAGCCCGATCCAGCTAACGACGCGGGCCCCCGAGCTCGGCGTGGTTTACGCTTTCTGCTCGCGCTGCAGGACACCGCTCATAAGGCGCGGCGACAAGCTCATCTGTCCCAAGTGCGGCAACGTCGAGACGAGAAAACTGTCAACGCTTTACCGCAAGATGGTGATCTGAATGAGGGCAAAGCGCGTCATAACGATACACGTGAAAAGCGAGCTCGAGAAGGAGGAGTTCATGAAGGAACTGCAGAGGCTTTCCCTTCCGGCCTTCATCTACGTCCACGGCAAGCTCGACTCCATTAAGGTGAACGTGCAGGGAACAAAGGACGAGATCAGGGAGGCGATAGCCAAAATCAGGGCCATACACAACAGGGTGAAGGCAAAGCTCTATCCGGACAGGCGCGGCCTCTACCACTACTCCCCGGACGACGTGTTCCGCGAGGCGGGAACGAGCGTGTCCCTACCGGTCATACTCAAAACCCTGGAGCTTCTCGGGGAGAAGGCGGAACTCGACGAGGCCAAGGGGGAACTGGTTACCTCTTTGCCCTGGAACGAGATCGTTGAGCTCGTGCGCAGGCTGGGCCTGGCACTGTCGGAGATAGCCCTTCAGACAACGAGGCAGATCAGGGAGGTGGTCCTTCCCGTCTCGGTTGCGTTCGATATGGAGCCTGAGGAGGTTCTTGAGCTGCTCGTTGATCTCGGAGTGGCGGAATGGAAGGAGGATAAGTTTAAATACGAACTGGTGAAGAACAAGGAGCAGGCTCTGGAGGAGGTATTAAAGCATCTCAGGGGTGATGCTGATGAAGATTGAGGTCATCAAGAGGGAAGGTAACACCTTCGAGTTCTACCTTGAGGGGGAAGACCACACCTTCGCGAACCTTCTGGTTGAAACCCTTCACGAGGACGAGCACGTCAAGTTCGCGGCCTACTCGATAGACCACCCGATCCTCATGGCCAGAAAGCCGCGCTTCAAGATCGTGACCGACGGAAAGGAGAGCCCGGAGGAGGCGCTCGAAAAGGCCGCCCAGAGGATCTTTGACAGGGCCAGGGCGGTACTCGAAGCGTGGAAATCCGCGATTGGAGAGCAGGGAGGGTGATACCTCCTCTTATGAAGCGGAATAGAAAAATTTTTAACTTTCTCATTGTTCCTTCTAGCGGTGAGAATCATGGTCAATTTACGTTGGAGAGACATTGCCATCATCATTGTTATAGTTCTCATATCCAAGCTCGTACTTCTTCATGCAGCGGACTTTAAAATTGAGAAGTTCTGTATGAGGTGGGATGGAGAACATTTTATACGCCTGGCTAAATCTGGATACCAAGAGGATTACCAGCTCGTTTTTGCCCCGGCATTCCCCCTCTCGGTAAGATTGGTGAGCTCAATCGGAATGGCAACTTGGAAGGCAGCTTTCATCGTGGCGAACTTCTTCAGCATCTGGCCCCCATTACTTATCCTAAGGAAGTATGGTCTGAAACCTGCGATATTCTTTGCCCTTAACCCAGCCTACGTGCTCTTCACGACTGCACCCTACAGTGAATCAATGGCCCTTACATTTGCGATCCTTGCGTACTTGCTAAAAGACAGAAATTCTATAGCCGCGGGTGCTGTGCTTGGGCTATCCATATTGACGAAATATTCCATGGTGCTTCTATTCCCGGCCTTCTTAATGGATAGAAAGCCCCTTAGGGAAATGATCAAGGTTGTCGCCCCCGTTGCAGCCTCTGGACTGGTGATAGCAATCTTCTTCACTCTAAAAGCAGGCAGTCCCTTCGTGTATTTTTCTCTAGAAAAGGGATGGGGCTCAGAACTCGCGGGGCCGATAAAACAGGCAAAATGGCTCCTTGACAGCTGGTTCTCAAACCAGAACTGGCACATAGACGACTTCAAGCTGACGGGATTCAGATGGCTGGTGTTCCACTGGATTTTTGTTATCCCGTACACAATAGGTCTTCTTCTGTTAATCTGGGAAAAGAGATTTCAGGAGGCCCTACTCTCCGCCCCTACAATACTGCTGGAGTACCTCATTACTGGAATCCCCTCCGTCAGTGCCTCAAGACTCCTCCTTCCAGCGTTTCCATCATGGTGCGTCCTTGGGGAGAAACTTGGGCGGAAGACTTACCTTTTTATCCCCGTCGTGATATTCCTGCTCATAACGATTCACTACACTGGGCTATGGCATATGAAGGCTTTCTTCGGGTGAAGGCAAATGGAATACCGGCGTGACTTCACTGATAAGGGCCTCGCAACGCTCGGCGATTCCCTCGTCAACCTCATCTACTCCCTAGCCCTGAGCGAGTTCACGGGCCGGCCAACCGGAGGAAGGGTTCCGAACGCTTCCCTGGCGATAGCGATAGAGCGGGCCAAGCTGCGGCACCTCGTCCCTCCGAGAACCGACAAACACGGAAGGGGCGACATAGCGGAGGCGATAATAGCGTACGCGTGGCTGGAGGGAGCGTTCACGATAGAAGAGGCCGTTGAGGTTCTGAAGGCCAGCTTTACCGAGGACGTTCTGCACCCTTACCGGGGCAAGGAAGCCCTCGGCCTGGCCCTGGGGGAACTGCTGAGGCTCATAGGGGAGCGGCTGTCCCTCTAAACCCTCGGCCCCATGATGCCCTTCTTTTTGAGCTCCTCGTAGGCCCTTCTCAGCGCGTCCCTTATCAGGTAGCGCTTGTTCAGGCCGCCAAGCCTGTAGGCGGCTTTCCTAAGGCTCCCGGTTTTGAGGAAAAGCTCTATCAGCTTCCTATCTTCCTCTGGCAGGTCGAGGTACTTTAACGCCTTCTCGGCTATCTCGACCGGCAGGTTGCCCTCGTAGGCGTAGTCCGAGCTCATAACCGGTTTGTCAAACTTCTCCACGAGGCGGAAGACTATAACGTGGGCCTTGGAGTCGTCGTTCACGTACTTGTAGTGCTCCTTCAAAGCCCTAATAAGCTCCTCCCTGCTGGAAAAGCCGTCGAGGAAGGCATCCTCGTCGGTGAGCTCCTTCACCGTTTTGCTCTCGACCCTCTCGATTACGGCCTTTCCGAGGGCGTAGCCACCGGCGTGGATTAGGACGGTGTCGCCTTCCCTGAGGTTCGGCTTCCTACCCAGCCTGACGGTCGCCCTCTTCTTCCCCTTCAGTATCGCATCAGCATAGCGACCATCGAACTCGAGGTGCCTCATCGCCCCTCACCGATGAGCTTGAACTTTATGGCTATGACGCCGTAGCGGTTCTCCTTCCACTTGGGGTAGAGGTTGTGGAACCTCTTTACCGCCCTCTCGAAGCTCGGCTCGTCGGGAAAGATTTTCTTTATCGGCTCCTGCCGGAGAACCTGTCGAAAGGTCTCGTAGCGCTTGACCTCGGTAACAACGGCAGGAACGGAGTCGTTGAAGATTATCTTGTCCCCGGGCTGGATCTTCCTGAGCTGAGGGTAGGCAACGCGAACCTCTATCCTCTTCTCCCCGGACTTTATGAAGTCGAGGTACTCATCGCGAACGAACAGTCTGTAAACTTTCATCTTTGCCCCCGGAAAGAGTTTCGGGGAAACTTTTAAATCTAATGATCCCGAAATAGAAGTGGAGGCGAGAGTATGAGGAGAGCCCAGACCGCTCTGGAATACCTGTTCATGCTCGCGGCCGCGCTGATACTCGTGGCGATAGCCCTTAGAACCGTGCTCAACACGACGAAGCAGCTCCAGCAGACGGTTTCGAGCTACGCAAAGGCCGTTCGCGAGAACGTTCTGGAAGACCTCTGATCCGGAGGTAAAGGCATGAACGCGGACTTCCTCGTTCTGTTAGTTGGGTCACTGGCGGGTCTTCTAACATCTTACACCGACCTCAAGACCGGTTTCATCTTCGACAACCACGTTTTTCCCCTCTTAGCCCTGATCGAGAGGCTCAAGGGGCTTGAGGAAGAGGAAGAAGTCCCGTTGAACCCCATCCTAACCAGGATCCCGGTTCCGGCCGTTGAGGTTGGAATACTCCTCTACCTGTACCTGGGGATTAGATCGGGCGATGTCCTGCTGGCGCTGGCAGGGATAATAGGCTTTTTCGTTGGCCTGATCCTCGGTCTGATACTCTACTACGCCGGGGCATGGGCATCGGGCGACGTTCTCGTTCTGGCCGGATTTTCAGCCCTCCTACCGTACCCTCTCCATTACGCGGGCGTTGTGGCACCTTACGAAGTCAGGTATCCACTCTATCCGATCGCGATACTCTTCAACAGCATCCTCGCGGTGTTCCCGTTCCTCTTCGTCTACGCCCTGGGCGTACTGATAGCGAGGAGAAAGACGGAGAAACTCAAACAGGTTCTCTTTGAGAAGGCCAACCTGTCCGTTGAAGTCGCCCTCTGGCTCATGGCCGGAATAGGGGTTTCGGTCCTCCTCCAGAAGGCCGGGATGAGCGTTCCATCCCCCGTGCGCTACCTCATAACGGTGGTTCTCCTGATAGCCTTTGGAAAGTACCGGCGCGTCGGCGATGCCCTCGGTCTGGTTTCCTTCGCCTACCTCACCTACCTCATCGGGGCCGATGCAGTTTACAGCTTCCTCAAGCTCCTCGTGGTTCTCTACCTCTTCAAAGTCTTCTTCTCGATCGTCAAGGTTCTCCGCGAGGAGGCCCTCGTTGAGGAGGTGACCGTTGAGGAGCTCAGGGAGTGGGACATCCTCGGCGAGACCATTTACCTCGAGAACGGCGAGGTTAAGCGAGACCGGTCGGGCTTTTTGGAGCTGCTCTCTAGGGCCCTGAAGGAGGGCAACTTGGGGGCCCTCACCTCCCCCGCCGGAGAGGAGGTTATAGCGTCCCCGACGGCCGAGGGGCTCTCCAGGGAGCAGATTGAAAGGCTGAGGAAACTCGTTGAGGAAGGAAAGATCGAGAACAGGTTCCTCAGGAAAAAGGCCATGCCCTTCGCCCCGAGCATCTTCATCGGCTTCCTGATAGCGTTCTTCTGGGGCGACGTGTTCTGGTGGCTAGTGCTGAAGACGGCCGGACTTTAGGGGTCAGGGAAGGGCGTGATCGTCACCGCTCGGCAAAGCAAAAGGTCATCATCCCCTGTAGGCCCGACCGGAACCCCCGCATCACTCCTCAGCGGAGAGGGCGGGCAGCCGGGCCCGACGGGGATTGGGGCTTGGCCTTAAAAAATTCACTCCTCGAGCAGGCCCTCTATTATCTCCCTGACCTCGTGCAGGCTCTCGACCACGTGGTCACCCTCAACGCCCTCGTGGGGGTTTATCGCTATGCTCACGTCGGCCTCGCGGAACATCGACAGGTCGTTGTAGCCGTCCCCGACCGCAACGGTGAGCTCTGGCCTCAGCTTTTCCCTGAGCTCGCGCAGTATTCTCCCCTTGCCCTGGAAATCAACGTGCGGCCTCACCCTTCCGGTTATTACGCCGTTTTCGTCGAACTCAAGCTCGTTGGCAAAGACGTAATCGACCCCGAGTTCCCTCCCCACCTTCTCGGCCAGGCACATGAGCCCGCTGCTCAGTATCGCTATCCTGAAGTTCCTTTCCCTGAGGAACTCGATCAGCTCAAAGGCCCCGTCCATGTACTCAACGCTCTCCACCCACTCCATTATCTCCTCCCGTCTCCGCCCCCGCCAGAGGGAGGCGTCGAGGTCCGCCCACGTGGGGTAGTCGATCTCACCCCTGAAGAACATCTCGGCGTACTCGCGGCCCTTTTCCCACGTGCCGAAGCGTTTGTGGAGCTCCACCCATCCCGAGACCGATTTCACGAGCGTTCCCTCGAGGTCGAAGGCTATCAACCTGACCGGCATTCCCTCACCCCCTACCCTTTCCGGGCTTGGCGTTATAAACCGAGCGGAGCTTAAGCTTAAATACGTGGAGTGCGTATCTCAAACCGGTGACGTGAATTGTACGTGGGTGAGATTCTCAAGAGCCTCGATCGCGTTCCCTCTGGAGTGCCGGGCCTCGACGAGATAATAGGCGGCGGTTTTCTCCCGGGAAGGGTTTACCTGATAACCGGCCCTCCCGGCAGCGGAAAGACTACGATGGGAGTTCAGTTCTTAGTTGAGGGTGCAAGAAACGGTGAGAAAGGCGTTTTCGTGTCCCTGGTCGAGGACCCGAGGGTGATCCTCCAGGACATGCTGAGGTACAACTTCGGTCTGCTCGGCTACGTCAAGTCGAAGACAATAACCTTCCACGACCTGGGCCGGATCCTCCTCAGAACGGAGTACCGCCTGACCTGGAACGAGCTCTTCAACAGCATCCTCCAGATAATAAGCGAAGAGGGAATAAAGAGGGCCGTCATCGACTCGTTCACCTCGATGGAGCACCTCGTCAAGGATCCTGAAAACAAGCGCTGGGCCCTGGGGAGGTTCATAAGGGCCCTCCAGGAGCTCGAAACGACAACGCTGATAACCTCAGAGATGCTCCAGGGCGAGAGGTACACCGATGAGCACTACCTAGTGGACGGCGTCCTCGTGATCCACCACTTCATGCGCAACTACCAGATGGTCAGGGCGATGCAGGTGCTGAAGATGAGGGGCGTCCCCCACGACAGCAACCTCAAGAGGATACGCTTCACGGACGAGGGAATAAAGGTGTACAACGAGGCGCCGTTCTGAGGTGGTAGCATGGGGAAGAAGGCGGAGATAAGAAAGCTCCTGCAGGAGGCCTACGAGTTCGGCTACTTCATCGGTTACCGGGGGCACAGTGAGTGGATCTCCTGGGTGAGGGACAGGAAAGAGGAGATCTACCGCAGGGCAAAGGAGCTCGGGGTTTACGATCTCGTCAAGAGCGCCTACAACAGGGGAAAGCTGGAGGGCTCGAACAGGAGGCAGGAGGAGATAAACCTCGGCCTCATCGAGAAGGGTAAGCTAACAGAGGAGGAAGTTAAGCCCAGGGTCGAGGTGATGGAAGCGGAGGAGGAAGGGGAGCCGCTCGAGGTGGAGTTCGCCCGCTTCCTCCAGACGACCCGGCTCATACTTCCCCCGGAGTTTTTGGACACGCTCAAACACCTCGAAATACCGAGGATGCTCAAGCTGGGGGAGGAATGAGGTATGGGAATTAAGCCGTTCCTCAAGGAGTCTGAAGTTTTGAGCTCCGAGCGGGTTCTTCACGACATCGTTGAGATAAGCCAGTTCCACAGGATACAGGGCTCGAAAGAGCTCGTTGAGGCAGTTAAGTACATCGAGGAGGAGCTGTCCGCGTGGGGAGTTTCAGGCCGGCTCATCCGCGAGAAATACGACGGAGAGAGCTGGTACCTAACCCTTAGATCCCCGATAGCGTGGGATCTCGTTGGGGCAGAGATCGAGTTCGGTGGAAAGAGACTGGACTCATCAAAGACGCCCCTCGTGGCCATGGCCCACAGTCCCCCTGGAGAAGGAGAGGGCGAGATCCTGCCGATAATCCGGGAAGAGGACTGGGAAAGGGCTGAGGGGAAGGTTGTTCTCGTCGGGAAAAACTGGAGGAAGGCCTACAAACGAGCCAACGAGAGCGGGGCGGCGGCGTTTCTCGCCTACAGGAAGGGAACCGGGGAGGCTCTCCCGTACATAGGCCTGTTCCTCTCGAAGGACGACCTCGAGTGGGCCAGGATTCCTGCCCTGGCCGTTCCGGAAACGTGGGCGGAGGAGGCGATAGGAAAGCACCTCTCCGGGAAATCCCCTAAGGTACGGTTCCGCGTTGATGCCGAGGCCAAGGAGAGGGAGACCCTACCGATACTCTACGCCGAGATAGGGGAGCCGCCTTACGTACTGTTCACGGCCCACATCTGCCATCCAAAGCCCGGCGCCAACGACAACGCCTCCGGAAGCGCAATGCTAATAGAACTCGCGAGGATTTTGAGCCGCCTCTGGAACGATTCCTTCCGCTTTGGCTTCGCCTTCCTCTGGATCCCCGAGTACTACGGCACACAGGCTTTCCTTGAGAAACACGCGAGGGTGGAAGACTACTACGCCGTCATAAACCTCGACATGGTCGGCGGAAGCGTTGACCGCTCGGGCTCGACGGTGATGGTCGTTAGAACGCCCCTCTCGAACTTCTCGATCCTGTCTGGAGTGCTCGAGGCCTCGCTTTCCCTTGCGAACATGAGAGGGGGAAGGAGCTTTTCGGGCTCTCCAATGCCCCTGCTCCCGATGAAGGCCTACCCCTACGAGATGGGGAGCGACCACGACGTCTTCAACTTCTTCGGCGTTCCCTCGGTGATGCCAATAACGTGGCCGGACCGCTTCTACCACTCCAGCGAGGACAGCCCCGAGAAGATAAGCAGGGAGACGCTCGATGTAATCGGGCGGGGCGTCCTCTCGGCCGTTCTCTTCCTGGCCAAGGGTGAGAAAAGCGACCTCCAGCGCTTCGCGAGGGGCTACGCGATGAAGTACTTAGGAGAGCTGGCGATGGAGAGGGAAACCGAGGTGGCCGAGAGATTAGTAATGAAGGGGCTCGCGAGGGATTCGGGCTTCCTCGGTATAGAACTCGGCCACGACTTCGAGGAGAAGCCCTGGCTCAGGTGGAGCGTCCGCGGCAGGATCTCCGCTGAGTTCATAAGGAGCAGGAGCGCTCCCCTCTCAGAGGAGTTCGAGAGGCTTACCGAGTACAGGAAGATCATAACTCCCCTTCACGAACTCGTGATGCTCGGGGAGAAACTGCCCGAGGAGAAGGCCTACAAAGCCCTCCGGGAGGAATACGGCGAGATCGACGGAGAGAAGCTGGAAAGGCTTATGGGGATACTCTTTGAAACGGGAATCGTGGAGAAAGCTTAGTCTGAGATCTCCTTCTCTATTTCGTTTATCCGCTGCATTATGCCCTCCTTAATGCGCTCTATGAGTTCTTTTGGAGAGGCGGCGGTATAGACGTACCCGAGCCAGCCCTGTTCGATCAGGGTTCTCTTGAGGACCCCCTTCCGGTAGAGGCTGAGGACGTGTTCCCTGACCGAGCGCTCGCTGAGGCCCAGCTCCCTCTGTATCTCCGTGATCCTCATGGGCCTCTTCTTCTCAAGCAAAAGCCTGTACACCCTGAGTTCGGTCTTTTTGAAACCGAGGCTCTTCAGCAGGCCCTCAAGCTTCTCGTAGACCTCGTCCCTTGCAGCCATGTATTCACCCCTATGAAATTTTTGCTTCATGACCCTTAAAAGGCTTGCGGAGTTAAGGGCTTTTATGAAAGGGATTGAGAAAAGGCAGCGGTTTTCTGAAGAGGTTTTCAATTCTCGGAGGATTTCTCGAAAGATGGCCTGAGTGTGGGCCGGGCACAGAGGCCCGCGTTCACCGCTCACGCGGGTGGATGCTCCCGGCCCTGTGGGCTCGGCGTGAGCACGCTCCGCTCATCGAACCCGACCACCTCGCGGAGGCGGGTTGACCGAGCCCGTGCGAGGGATTGTACCCTCGCCGTCGGCGGAATAGATTACGGTCAGCGGTTTAAAAGGTTGCGGACTCCTCGATCGGCAGCTCGCTGCTCTCCTTGTGAACCTCGAGGACGACCATTGTATGGGTCGATTCAACGCCCTCTATATCACCTATCGCATCGAGGAAGCGGTTGAGCTCATCGCTGTCCTTGGCCCTTATTTTAACTATCATGTCGTAATCACCGGTCGTTTCGTAAACCTCGACTATCTTGGGGTACTTGCTGAGCTCTTCGGCAACTTTGGCGTACATTCCGGCCTTCGTCTTTATCAGAACGAAGGCGAGCATCCCCAGGCCGAGCGCTTCGGGATTCAGAAGAACCGTAAAGCGTCTGATTATCCCCCGCTCCCTCATCTTCTTGATCCTCTCGTAAACGGTCGATTCCGCGAGGCCAACCTCCTTGGAGATCTCCCTGAGGGAAGACCGGCTGTTCTTCTGCAGGATCATGAGTATCTTCCGGTCTATCTCATCCATCCTGCCGCGCATAGGGACCACCCCTAAAAAATTTTCGAAAGGCTATATAAAGTTGCCGATCATCGAAAGGCCATACTTTTATAAAACCGCCCCCTCCCATAATCCCGGGAGGGGTAGGATGCCAACGAACGTAACAGCGGAGTACCTTGCCGCGGAGGAGGAATACAGGAACGCAAAGACAATTCCCGAGAAGATTCGAGCCCTTGAAAAGATGTACGCTACCGTGCCAAAGCACAAGGGGACTGAAAAGCTCCGCCTCCAGATAAAGCGCAAGTTAGCGGAGCTCAGGAAGGAACTGGAGAAGCAGAGGCAGATGAGGAAGGGCGGTGGCGGGCCCTCGATGGCCATCAGGAAAGAGGGCGCGGCGCAGATAGTTTTAGCTGGCTTGCCAAACGTCGGCAAGAGCTCCCTCCTCAAGGCTTTAACAAACGTCGATGCGGACGTTGCAGATTACGCCTTCACAACCGTTCAGCCGATTCCGGGAATGATGCACCACAAGGACGTTCAAATCCAGCTCGTTGAGGTTCCCGGCCTCGTTGAGGGCGCCGCTCTGGGTAAAGGAATGGGCCCACAGCTTTTAAGCGTCATAAGGAACGCCGATGCCATAGCGATAGTCGTTGACCTCTCCCAGGACCCGGTCAAGCAGATGGAGATTCTTTTGAGGGAGTTCGAGAGGGCCGGAATAAAGGTCAACAAGAGGAAGCCGAGGGTCGAAATCAAGAGAACAGCGATGGGCGGAATCGTCATCAACGGCCAGGAGAACATAAAGGGCGACATTCAGGAAGTTATGAAGATGCTCCGCGAGGAGCGCATACACTCGGCTGAGATAACGGTCAAGGAGCCCGTAACGCTTGAAGAGTTCGCCGATGCCATAGATGAGAGCCTCGTCTGGAGGAGGGCCATAATCATAGCCAACAAGGGCGACGCTCCCGGCAGTAAGGAGAACTACGAGAGGCTCGTCAAGGCCTACGGCGACCGCTTCAAGATAATCCCGATATCGGCGAAGAAGGGCATAAACCTCGACAAGCTGAAGGACGAGCTCTACGATTTGGCCGGAATCATCCGCGTCTTCACCAAGAGCCCCGGCGAGGAGCCGGCTTACCCGCCGGTCGCCCTCAAGAAGGGCTCCACCGTTATGGACCTGGCCGAGAGGATTCACAAGGACTTCGCCAAGAACTTCCGCTATGCAAGGGTCTGGGGCAAGAGCGTCAAGTTCCCCGGCCAGAGGGTTGGTGCCGACCACGTGCTTGAAGATGGGGACATAGTGGAGATTCACGCGAGATAAGTTCCCTTAAACGTTCTCGTACTCGATGATGGGGCTGTAATCTATGCCGTAGAGGAAGCGGGGAACGTCTCTCCCGCCGAGCACGATGACGTCCTTTGGATACCTGCCGCTCTTTTTCCCGGACTTCACCTCGACCCTCATCCCAGGAACAACGGCGTCGATCTCGTATTCGCCGGTTCTGAAGTAATAAACCTCCCTGAACTTCCGGTAGAGGTGCTCCTGAACGACCCACTCGTAGAGCACCGAGTCCTCGATCCTAACCCTGCTCCACTCGGCGAAGGCCCTCGCCATCAGCGGGTCCCTGATGGCGAACTTCCTGTTCTTCTTCGGGACGACTTCCCTTCCCCACTGGGAGAAGGGAATTTCCAAGAGCACTTTGAGCTCGGAAAGAACGGAAACGTAGCTCCTCACGGTGTCCCTGTTGACTCCGGCTTCCTCACCGATCTCGCGGTACGAGAGCGGGCTGGGTGCCTTGGATATGATGGCCCCCAGTATCTCCCTCGCTATCTCGGGGTCTTTCTCCTTCTCCAGGCTCCTCAGGTCGGCCTTTAGCGAGCCGACTATGTCACCCTTCCTGATTCTCCTGTTCAGGTAAGCGGCGTAGCCGCCGGTCTGGAGGTAGCTTTCGAAGGCGTCCCGGCCCTTCCCGTCGAAGTAGTCCTCAACGCCTGCAACCAGCTTGTAGTAATCCCTGAAGCCGAGGGGCATTACCTCAAGGATCCTCCCGTTACCCCTCCTGCCGGCGAAACGGCCAACCGCCCGGTCGAGGTTGACGGAGACGGAGCCCATAACGGTGACGACGTCGTTCATGAGCTTTTTTCTGTTTATCAGGTCTATTATCGCCTTCCACCAGTTCCTGACCGAGGTCACCTCGTCGAGGAATATGAGGGAGCCCTTTATCCCCTTGGCGTCTCTGAGCTTCAGGTACTCCCTGAGGACCTCTGATAAGTCGTTCTGGTCGTCGAGCATCGTGCAGTCGAAGTAGAAGATTTCGTAGGGGTTCTCCCTCTCACGGAGGAGCTCTTTTATGAGGAGCTTCACCCCGAGGGTTTTGCCGACCCTTCTCGGCCCGACGAGGAAGTTCACCGAGAAGGGTTCGAGCGAGAGGTCATTTATCCACGAGGGGACGTAGCGGTACTCTAAGTCTATCCACTCCTCGACGTCGGGGTCTTCCTCGTGCACCCACCAGGGGTTGTACTCTTCGAGATCAACCATGAGATCACGTACGCCCCGTGGTTTATATACCTTGCGGAACGCCGTTCGGCAAGGGTTTATAAAGTCTTGCCGAATGACGATCGCCACCTGTTTATAAACCCTTGTCGGTTCTTGACCGGCAAGTGCATGAAACTCAAAACCTTTTTATACCTGACAGGTATAATACCTGTGGGGTATAACTATGAGGTTCTACGACAGGGAGCGCGAGATTGAACTCCTGAGAAAGGCGAAGAGAATAGCGATCATAGGCAGGAGACGGGTGGGCAAAACGAGGCTTGTTGAGGAAGCCCTAAACCCGATAACGCTCTTCGTCCCGGCTGAGAAGAGCGAGGCCTTGATATGCCGTGACTGGATTGAGGAGGTAAGGGAGAGGCGCTACATTCCAGAGCTGACCTCGATGAAGGAGATAGTGGAGTTCCTCCTGAGAGAGGGAGAAACGGTCTTCATAGACGAGCTCCAGAACGTTCTCAAGGTGAACCCCTCTTTCCTCTACGACCTCCAGAGGCTCCTCGACAAATACCGCGAGGCCAAGCTCGTCGTCACCGGCTCACTCATAGCCATGAGCAAGAAGCTCATCGAGGACTACTCAAGCCCCCTCTACGGGAGGTTCGACTTCGTAATAAAGCTCAGGGAACTGGACTTCGGGACGGTTTTAGAGATTATGAAGGATTTAGGCTACGGCATCGAAGACGCCGTGGTGATGTGGTCTGTCTTCGGCGGCCTGCCAAAGTACTACGAGACGCTTGAGCGCTTCCGCCTCCCGGTTGAGGACTTCATCAGAATGCTCTTCTTCGAGGAGCCATATCCAATGTTCCCAGAGGTAATGATGATGCTCAAGGAGGAGTTAGGAAAGGAATACAGGACTTACTTCAGCATCCTTCAGGCAATGAGCGAGGGGAAGCACACCCTCGGGGAGATAGCGTCGCACCTCTCAGTCAAGAGCACGAGCCTGACCAAGTACCTGCACTCGCTTGAGCGGGACTACGAGCTGGTAACCAAGAGGAAGGACGCCTTCGGCAGGGGGAGGAACCGGTACTACATAGTTCAGAGCCTCGTCGAGTTCTGGTTCCGCTTCCTCTGGAGAAACTACTCGAAGCTTGAGCGCGGCGAACTGAGGTTCGACCGGGGGGAGTTCAACTCCTACATCGGCAGGAAGTTCGAGTCCCTCGTGGAGCTCTTGGCTCCGAGGATGGTTCCCTTCGAAGTGCTCTCGACAGGCAAGGTCTGGGGCAGGTTCAAGGGCAGGGAGAAGGGAAGGGACTCCTTCGAGATAGACGTTGTGGCGGTTGGGAGGGAAGATATAGCGCTCTTCGAGGTCAAGTGGGAGACGCTGAGCGGAAAAGAAGCAAGGAGAGAGCTTGAGTGGTTGAGGGAGAAGGCAAAGGCTCTCGGGACGAAAAAGAGAATCCACCTCTACCTCGTGGCGAGGGGGATAAGGGGGAGGAAGCCGGCAGGGGTTTACGACCTAAGCGATCTTGAGGACATCATCAGGAAGCCGAAAACCTCTTATCCTGAAGTGCCGTAGTAGGCCGGGTGGTGTGCTGTGAATAAGGGGTCGCTGTTTCTTATCCTTCTGCTCCTAACGGCCCTCCTTGGAGTGAGTTCTCCCGTGGTTAAAGCGAGTGATGGCGGGCCGTGGTGGGTTAAGAGTTATGGCGGCTTTAACCATGATGAAGCTACTGCGGTTGCCTTAGCTCCAAACGGGGACATTATTGTGGCAGGCTGGACTGAAAGCTTCGGCGCTGGTTATTATGACGTTTGGGTTCTTCGCTTGGACGAGAATGGTAACGTGAAATGGCAAAAAACCTACGGCGGGAGCGATTTGGAGTGGGCTAATGCGGTTGCCGTTGCCCCAAACGGGGACATTATCGTGGCTGGAAGAACTGAAAGCTTCGGCGCTGGTGGTAGGGACGTTTGGGTTCTCAGGCTTGATGCTAATGGTAACGTGAAATGGCAGAAGACTTACGGCGGGAGTGATTGGGATGAGGCTTACGCGATTGCCATTGCCCCAAACGGGGACATTATTGTGGCAGGCTACACTGATAGCTTCGGCGCTGGTTATTATGACGTTTGGGTTCTTCGCCTAGACGAGAATGGTAACGTGAAATGGCAAAAAACCTACGGCGGGAGCGATTTGGAGTGGGCTAATGCGGTTGCCGTTGCCCCAAACGGGGACATTATTGTGGCAGGTTACACTTTCAGCTTCGGCGCTGGTAGAGAAGACGTTTGGGTTCTCAGGCTTGATGCTAATGGTAACGTGAAATGGCAGAAGACTTACGGCGGGAGTGATTGGGATGAGGCTTACGCGATTGCCATTGCCCCAAACGGGGACATTATTGTAGCTGGAGAAACTAAAAGCTTCGGCGCTGGCAATAAAGACGTTTGGGTTCTTAGGCTTGATGAGAATGGTAATGTGAAATGGCAGAAAACATACGGCGGGAGCGAGAGTGATGTGGCTCATGCAGTTGCCGTTGCAGAGAACGGGGATATTATTGTCGCTGGCTGGACTAAAAGCTTCGGCGCTGGGAGTTTTGACGTTTGGGTTCTTCGTTTGGACAAGAATGGTAATGTTAAATGGCAGAAAACCTACGGTGAGGATGGTTGGGATTGGGCTACCGCTGTTGCCATAGCTCCAAACGGGGACATTATTGTGGCAGGCTACACTGATAGCCTCGGCGCTGGCTGGGATAACGTTTGGGTTCTCCGCCTCCCGCCGGACGGAAACCTGCCCAACTGTGACTTTTGCCAAGATTCAAACGCCCAAGTTAAGAATACAAACGCTCAAGTGGAATCAACGGACGCTGAGGTGAAAGAAAGCGACACCGAAATACACGACACTAACGCCGTAATCACCGACACGAACGCTCAGGTAACAACGCTGTGGGGGACGGGAACGCTCGAAGTTACCTCAGATCCCTCTGGAGCGAAGGTCTACGTTGATGGGGATTATAAAGGGAAAACACCGCTAACCCTTGACCTAACGCCGGGAACTTACACCGTAAAGCTCACTAAGGACGATTACCGGGATTACAAAACAACGGTAACTATCGAACCGGGCAAAACTGAGAAGCTTGAGGTGACGCTCTCAAAAGAGCCGGGAATGCTGAAAATAACCTCCAACCCCTCAGGAGCCAAAGTCTACATTAACGGCGCCTACGCCGGAACAACACCCTTAATCCTCAACCTGACTCCCAAAACATACACAATAAAACTCACCAAGGACGATTACGAGGATTACACGACGACAATAACCCTTTCACCCGGAGAAACCAAAACAATCTCAGCGACCCTAAAGCCAGCCTACGGTTATTTGAGCATTGAGAGTGATCCTTCTGGAGCAGAGGTTTACATCGATGGCTCTTACGCTGGTGAAACCCCCATAACCAATTACAAGCTTTCTCCGGGCGAGCATGAAGTGAAAATCAAAAAGAACGGTTACGAGGAGTACACAAAAACCGTAACCATTACAGCTGGCAAGACAACAACGTTAAGCGCTTCTCTCGTACTCCTACCCCCACCAACCTCAAGCACCACAACAACCTCGGGAATCACAGCCACATCGAGCACCACAAACCCAACAACTACTACAACCACAACTCCCCCCGCCCCCAGCTCGGAAACTTCTCCAGCCCAAACCTCCAACAGTTCAGGCTTCAACCCCCTCTACATCGCCGCCGTCATCGGACTCCTCCTAATCGGCGGCGTCGCTGCTAAAACCAGAGGCGGAAAACCAAAACCCCAGAAACCAGCGCCAAGGGAAAACGACCTCGAAAGACTTCTCACCAGGGCGGAAACCCTCGACCCAGTTGAAAAGGCCATAGCCCTCGCGGAAGCCCTCCCGGTGGCCAGAAAGACCTCACCCGAAAAAGAGGCCGAGATCAGGGCGAACCTCACGAGTACCCTCGACGAGGCCGAGGAACTCCTCCTCGCAATGGCCGGAGAAAAGCCGGAGGAGGCGTTAGAAAACCTGAACCGGCTCAAAAAGGCACTGACCGGGGCGGGAATGGAGAAGCGCGCCCGCAGGATCGAAGAAAACCTCCTCCTCAAGCTCGAAAAACAACTCAAAGAGATAACAGCCCAAATCGAGAACTTAACCGCCCGGGGAATGGTTGAGGAGGCAAAAGGAAAGTACAGGAAAGCCCTCAGGATAGCAAACTCGCACCCCTCCCTCAAGAAGGAGCTCAACAACGCGGTGAACTCGGTGATCTCTAAGTTCCTTGAGGAGGGGGATGCACTGGCCTCAAGCGGGCAATACGACCGGGCTGTCTCCACATACCTGAAGGCCATGCCCCTGGCCGAACTCCTCGGAAAGGAGAAAGAGATCAAAGAGAGAATTGACAGGGTGAAAGCCCAGAAAGAGCTCGCCAGAGACCTTGAAAAGCTTTCAGAACTCATAAACAAGGCGAAAGAGCTCATCGAGAGGAGATCCTACGGCGAGGCCGTCTCGGTCCTCAACGAGGCGATGGTCCTTGCTCCAGCCCTCGGAAGGGCGGAGGAGGTGGAGTCGCTCCTCGACTCCCTCCGGACGCGCATGGACAACCTCGTCTCGCAGGGGGACGGGGCCCTCGAAGAGAACGACCTCACGAGGGCCCAGAAACTCTACACCGAGGCGCTTGAGATAGCGCAGGCAATAGGCGAGGGCGAAGAGGCCATAAGGGATCGCCTCTCAAAGCTCGAAGAGAAGAGGAAGCTCGAACTCCTCAGGGAGAGCGTCAGGATCACCGTTCCGGAGGAAATGCTCCATAAGGCCGAGAACGAGGTCTCGATAATAGTGACGAACAAGTTCTCGGATCCGCTGAGCTTAACCGTCGATCTGAGCGAGAACACCGACTACTTCGAGCTGAGCGAGGAAAGAGTAGAGTTCCCGAGGATAAGGCCCGGCAAGACGATAGGCGAGAGCGTGACGGTTAAGCCCAAGTTCCTCGGCGACTTCGACTTCACGATGAAGGTCGAATCGGAGAAGGGCTCGCTCTCCCACACCTTCCCGGTGAGGGTGAGCAGGACCGCCAGGGTCTCCGCGAGAACCCCAACGCCGTTAACGAGCACGCCCATCCTCAACCCGGTTGAAGCACTCCAAGAGCTCTACTCCGACTTCCAGTACATTGGAGAGGGCGGCTTCGCGAGGGTTTACAAGGCCAAGCGCAAGGACGGTAAAGTCGTCGCCCTCAAGATCCCGAAGACCCTCGACCCGGCTATTGGAAGGGCGTTCGTGCGCGAGATAACCAACTGGCTCCACTTAAAGCATCCCAACATCGTCGAGCTCTACGACGTGAACGTCATCCCGGTTCCCTATCTGGAGATGGAGTACTGCGAGGGCTCCCTCGCAAAACTCCGGAAGCCCCTGCCGGTTGATGAAGCTTCGCTGATCGTCTTCAACATCGCCGAAGGTCTCAAGTACGCACACTCCAAGAAGATCGTTCACCGCGACCTAAAGCCGAGCAACGTCCTCCTGAAGAATGGCCTGCCGAAGATTAGCGACTGGGGATTGAGCAAGGTTCTTGAGGAGAGCATGAGCGCGACGACAACGACGAGCTTTACCCCCTTCTACGCCGCCCCGGAGCAGATCGATAAGAAGTACGGCCACACGGACGAGAGGACCGACATCTGGCAGCTCGGGGTGATCTTCTACGAGCTCGTAACTGGAAGGCTCCCGTTCGAGGGCTCGCTCAGTCAGGTTATGATGGGCATCCTCAGGGACGATCCGGTTCCGCCGGGCCAGATTAACCCCGCGGCCAAGGAGGTTGAGCAGATCATCATGAAAATGCTCGCCAAGAGGAAGGAGGATCGCTACCAGTCGGTGGAGGAACTCCAGCGCGACCTCGCGAGGGTTCTCAACATGACATATTCCGAGAGCCTGAGGAAGAGCAAGACCCTCGGCGACAGGAGGAGGGCGGTTTATTACCTCACGGAGCTCCTCCTCATCAACCTGAAGACGAACAACGCGGGAGAAGCCTACAAGTACGCGAGCGATTTAGCGTTTTACGTTGGCGGTGAGCTGAGGGATGAGGTCCAGAGGCTCGCGGATCAGATCAGGTTCAGGCTTGAGGAGGGCCTTGAGGTTCCGCCCGAGCTTGTCGAGAAGGCCGGGATAATAATCCACAGGATCAGGCTCGGCTTCGGAAAGCCCTGAGCCCTCACTCCCGTTTTTTACTCCTTCGAGTTAATTAAAAATCGCAACGTTTTTGGCAGATTTTTAACCATGTGGATCTCCCGTACTTTGTTGATACTTTATTGAACATCTCCGCTCGATTTCGAGTTAAAATGTCCCGGAAGGACTGATTCAACCGGCGGAAAGCAAAAACCATTTATTCTCTAACGCCATAATACTCAGGAACCTAACCCGCTCGTCATGGCGGAAGGGCTTTGGCGAAATCCAGATATAGTGCCAAAAGCCCACAACCAAATATCTCCAAAATGGAGAAAAGTTTAAATAGGATGAACAACAAATAAGTGGCAGTGGTGCGTATGGGATACATCCTCTTTGTCGCGTACGATAACGACGCCGAGAGGAAGCGCATCGACTACCTCCTCGACAAATGGTCATCTAAGGCCACCGTCAAAAAGCCAAAGGGCATGGTCTTCTACATTGAAACCGACGAAGCCCAGGGTTTCCTTGAGGAGCTCTTCTCAAGGCTCGAAGGGAACGCCGAGGAGAAAGTTGAAGTCTACGAGGCAAAAGAGGTAAGGAAGACCGTGAAGGCGAGGAAGAGAAGGCTTGAATACACCATAGAGGAGGAACCGAAGGTCGTTGAGCGCTTCTTAGACTACCTGCTCTCCAAGATGAACGCGACCCAGGTGGAATCGAGCGGGGAAGAGAAGACGTACAGCGTCTACACCCGAAAAGGCAGGGGGACAATAAGGCTCAGGATCCAAAATGGGGGAAGAACATTTGTGCTTTTCGAGATCGAGGGGTATGGAGATGTTGTTGATCTTTTGGCAGATAGGATAGATGAGGAAATGAGGCTGTTCGCGGGTGGTTGAGATGGGGCTGTTCGAGGAAGGAAGGACTGACTGCGTTAAGGAACTGCTCCGCCCGGCGGAGAGGGTTCTGAAGGAAGGGCTGGACATCGCAACCGAGGACTACGGGAGAAGGGAAAGGCTCTGGAGGCAGATAAAGGAAAACTACGACCGTTATCTTGACGGAGAATGCGGCGACTTTCTCAAAGACCTCGACAGACACTTTCAGGCCAAGTTCGAGGGGGCCCTGGCGATACTCGCCTGGGCCTTCAGAGAAAACGGGGAAACCTACCTTCCGGCCAGCAGGAGGTACAAGGACAAGGAGCTCGACGCGGTTGAGAGGGTTCTCAGCTACAACGTCTTCGAAATCTACACAAAGGAAGACATCATGAAGATGATAATGCACAGGGACACCAACGTCCTGAACCTTCTGAGGGACTATTACCGGGGCGTGGACAGGTGGATAGACGAGTTCCTCAGGGATCCAAAGGTCAGGCTGGCGCTGAGGTCCTTCCTTAAATCCAAGTGGGACTCCTACAGGGGCAAGGTAAACGCCGCCCTCGGCGAGGCGATCGAGCGCTTCGACTGGATGAGAGATTACCTCATGATGGAGGACGAGAGGACTGAAGCTGTTGAGAAAACCTACAGGCGTCAGGTGGAGAACCTGAGGAGACAGCTTGAAGAGCTCAGGGGCAACCTCGAGAGGGAGAAAGAGGAAATAAGGAGGAAGATAGAGAGCGCAAAGGCCGAGGAAATCGAGAGACTGAAGAGAGAGAAAGAGGAACTCAGGAGGCAGTTCGAGGAGGAGAAGGCGAGGCTCATCGAGGAGATCAGCAGGATGAAGGACGAGGAAGCGAGGAGAACCCTTGAGGAAGAGCTGGCCAGGATGCAGGAGGAGATGATGGCGAGCGTTAAGGCCATGGAGGAGGAGATACGGAGAAGAGAGCTCGAACTCAGGCAGAAGGAGATGGAGCTCCGCAGGAAGGAGCTCGAACTGAAGGAGAAGGAGGACGAGGTTTCGAGGCGGATCAGGGAGGTAATGGAGCTCGCCGGAAAGGTCGAGAAGGGCTCGCGCTTCGTGAAGGTCGACGAGGCCAAGATGCTGGAGATGAACTTCACGGGCAGAATGCTGGCCAAGTTCAAGGATGAGGTAAAGCTCCTCGGGAGGACGTTCAAGGTCGAGGCCGTTGAGGAGAGGGCGACCTTCGACAAGGGGCGCTACGAAGGAAAGCTGAGCGAGAGGGACATCAAGAACCTCCCGGACAACACCGAGGTCGTCGTCAGGCTGAGGGAGAAGAAGCTCCTCGGCAAGAAGGAGGAAATAACAGTCAGGGCGCGCTTCTACGGAAGGCCGGAGCGCTACGCCGATGTCGGCTTCGACACCGATCCGCTCGAACTGGCGGACATCAACGCCCTCCTCGTGGACGCGAAGAGGGAAGCCAAGAACGGCCGCGTCGTCCTCCTCGTTGCGTCCCCGACTGGCTTCGAGAAGAGAATCGCGAACTACATCAACTCGAACGAGTTCCACAGGAACTTCATCTCCGAGAACGTCTCGTTGGCCCTGCTCGACCTCGAAAGCGGGGAGCTGATCTACAACCCGCACGACGAGTACGCCAAAGCCTTCGAACCGATGCTCCGCCTTGAGCGCGATGAAGAGCTCCTCGCCAAGGTCAAGGAGTTCCTTGAGGGCAGAATTCTGGAGAGGGGCTACGTCAGGCTTGAGGAGGCCGTTGAGCACTTCGCCGAGGACCTTGTGAAAAGGGCCTTCCAGGAGCTCAGGAACGAGAAGGGCTACCTCACGAAGTTCATCGAGGGGGTCGGCTACGTCCTCGTGAAGGAGGGGTTCCTCTGAGGTGAAAGGGGTTTTGAGCATGCCGAGCGTCATCGAGGTTAAGGAAAGGCTCAGGAGAGCCCTCGAAAAGCACCCGGACTTCAGGATACTGAACGACACGCCGCCCGCCTTCCGGTACAGGGTTGTGAGCAGGGGAGAGGTGATCCAGAGCAGGGACGAGGAGAGGAGGCTGAACTTCGTCGAGAGAACTGTTGAAGAGTACCTCGACTTCGAGCCCCTCGAACGGGCCGCAAGGAGGAACTCCTCGCCGGGTGAAGCTTTCGTTTTTCACCCTAACGCTCATGGAGGTGTTTGAAATGAGAATCCGGGACATGTTTGGAAGGAAAAACACTATCGAGAAGCTCTCCCTTAGGGAACTCCAGGCAGAGGAGATACGGCTGAAGAACAGGCTTGAGCGCCTTAAGAAGGACCTCAACCAGATCGAGAAGAAAAAGAAGCAGCTCTTCCAGGAGGGCATCGGGGCGGACAAGCTCAAGAAGAAGATGCTGGCTCAGGAGATCAAGAGCCTCGACATGGAGCAGAAGCTCAAGCTCAAGGACTTCACAATGGCCCAGAAGCAGTACACCCTCGTGAAGAACCTCATCATCGTCAAGAAGTACGAAAAGGAGCTCAGGAAGGTCGGCCTCTGGGAGAAGCTCAGCAAGGTGGAGCCCGAGCAGCTTGAGCAGGCGCTCATAAAGATCAACCTCGACGGCAAGGAGTTCGACGAGATGGTCGAGGGTCTCAATAGGGTCTTCGAGATGGAGATAGCGGAGTTCGAGGAGGGCGAAGACGAGACCGAGAGGGAGCTCATGAAGGCCTGGAGCCAGGTCGAGGCAGGGGAGGCCGACGTAGAGGAAGTCGCGGAGAAAGTCGTTTCGCTCGACAGGGGCATTGAGGAGGAAGAGGAGTTATGAGTTTCTTCTCCAGATTTTTTGGAAAGAAGAACCCCCTCGACATACCCCTTGGCAAGCTCAACGAGAGCAGGATAAAGCTGGAATACCAGATCCAAAAGATTGAGGAGGAAATAGCCGCGATAGACCGCGAGATAGCCCGGCTTTTCGAACAGGCAAAGAGAGCCAGAACCAAGAGTGAGGAACTCACGATAGCGACCAAGATCAAGACCCTCAACAGACGCAAGCAGAACCTCCAGAAGACGCACATGCAACTGAACAAACAGCTCATGCTGGTCAGCAACCTCGCGATAATCAAGGAGAACGAGGCCTTACTGAAGGGAACACCGACCTGGGACCTGCTTAGGAACATGTCCCCTGAGGAACTCGAAAGGCACCTGGCGGAGATGCAGCTCGACGCCCAGAACTTCAACGAGAACCTCAACCAGATGCTCGGTATGACCGACCAGACGATCGGGGCGGGCGTTGAGTTCGAGGAGGACGAAGAATTAGCGGAGATCATGAAGACCATCCATGCGGTCAAAGAGGGTGAACTTGAGCCAGAGGTCGCGGCCGAGAAGGTGACGGGGGAGGAGCGCGAGAAGAAAAAGGAGGAGTGGATGGAGGAGTTTTGATCTTTATTTCTCTTGAAGAGGAGATTTGAAATAAGCCCCATATTAAATCAGCTAAACATCTTCGGAGTTGGCGGTGAGAGCATGAGAAGAAAGATTATAGCAATGATATCGATTATCCTTCTAGGAGCAATGATCTTGACATTTGGATTTAAATTGCCAACTGTATCTGCCCAGTCCGATCTCAATTCAGAAAATTCGGAATTTCCATTGATAGGTGTAGTACTACTACTTATTGGACTTGGCGGAATTGGATTGAGGCTTAACCAGAGAAGGGCTCTAAAGGCAAGCTATCTTGAATCAATAAAACTCATTAAAGAAGCCGAAAAATCCGTCTTTATCGAGGAAACCAAGGAAGTTCTCACAAAACTGAGGGAACTTCGTGCCGAGCTTGACAATGCGTATTGGAGTAAGGATAAGGAAAAAATATCGCAGATACGAGAGGAGCTATCTCAATATGTTTCCATGGTAAAGGAAATATATTCCAAGTACAATACAACAAAGGAAGAGGTTATTAACCAGATAACCAACATACTAAGCATAGGCTCCGCTCCCAAGATAGAAGCCTCGGGAGGAGGTGAAAATCGTGAAGGTTAATTTTTATATGGAGGGGATATGAATGGCAAGTTTGGGACAGCTGAAAGAGGTGGAGAAATACCTTCCCAGAATAGCCCGCTATATGCGGCTTGACCTTCCGGGTTCAGATCCAGAAACCTCAAAAAAATACCTTGAGGACATAAAAGCCGCCCTTCAGCTCGATGATACGGAGCGCGCGCTTAAACTCGCCAGAGAGGCTTTCTACCACGTTGCTCCAGATCCGGAGTTTATCCTTAGCAATGCTCTAAAGTTAAGGCACGATGGGGAAAAGCTTCTCAGATCAAAAAAGTTCAAAGATGCCATTGCGAAATTTGACGAGGCAATAACCAGATACTTAGAGGCAATTGAAATTGTATCTATAAAAGAAGAAGAGAACGGAGAAAGAGCCAGAAAACTACAGAACACACTTGAAACCACAAGAAATCTTCGCAACATAGCCAACTTCAGAATGATATTCAAAAAGATAAAAGATGCAAAAACCGAGAAGGAGCTATGGGATGCGCTCAAAGAACTTGAAAGAGCAGAAGTCCCCATGGAGGACGACAGATTTGATGCAATTTTAACGGCACACAAGAAGATAATCCGCCTCCAGCTCCAAGGTGTTGTAGACCTCATGACCGATGCCGCATCAAAGTTCAGGGAGGAAAACTGGTATTCGGCCAAGAAAGCCTTCGAAAAGGCCAAACAAATACTCGAGAACCTTCTCACCACCGCCAAGAAGTACCAGCTCGAGGAAGAAGTTGGCATGATCGGCGAACTCCTGAAAGCATGTAATGAAGACCTCCGTGGAATTGAAGAACTTCTGTACAGCGGTGAAGCCCCCAACGGCTGGAAACTGCGCATCCCGAGCAAGGAGAGCTTTAAGGTAACCGAGGAAAGCATTGAAGAGGAGTTCTTCGACCACTCCATAAACTTCGAGACCCGCTTGGAGCAGATCAAAGAGAAGTACGTAATAACGCGGCTCATCGGTGAGGGTGCATTCTCCTACGTCTATGAAGCTAAAAATCCGAGAGGTCAGCGGATAGCCCTAAAGGTGTTGAAGTATCTCGACAAGGAATCAACATCATCGTTTATGCGTGAGTTTGCAGCAGCACAGAAACTGAACCATGAAAACATCGTCAAAGTTTACAGAGCCGACCCGAGACTGGGATATCTTGAAATGGAACTCGCAAGCGGCAACATAGATGACGTGCGGAAGCCATTGGAACCCGTGATTGCGGGCAGAATAATATTTGAGGTCAGCAGGGCACTCCACCACGCTCACTCCAACGGCGTAATTCACAGAGACATAAAGCCAAGCAACATGCTGTTCTTTGGCTCCATTGAAAGGGTAAAGCTGGGAGACTGGGGACTGGCGAGACTGGCATCCCGGGCCACGAGAAAGTCTTCGCTGGTCAGGCACAAGACCATACTCTACTCATCCCCAGAACAGATAGTCAACCCAGAGAATCTGGACGCGAGGAGCGATATTTTCCAGCTGGGCATAGTATTCTACGAGCTCCTAACGGGCATTCACCCGTTCAGCGCTGATTACGAGGGTACCATTATGCACAAGATACTCAACGAGAATCCCGTTCCCCCATCCCACCACAACCCCAAGTCACTGCCCTTCGACGATATCGTCATGAAAATGCTTGAAAAGGATCCAGAAAAACGCTACCAGACAGTTAAGGAACTCCAGAATGACATAAAGGACGTCCTCATCAAAATGGGGGTGAGAATAAAGGCGAGCTTGGGGACGAGGGAGCGTGTTAGGATTATCGCTGAAAACGTTATGCTCAGACTGACCACAGTTATTGAAGGATCAGCAAAGAACATCACCGAGGAATTCGCTGACATAGTGAAAGAGCTTGAAGAGCTGCACCTTGAGACAGGGGATCCATCGATCAAAAACCTGATGGAACAGTTGAAAACGATGGCAGAGATGGAGGCCAAGCCTTCAGAGGAGACTCTTAAGGAAGCCAAGCTGATACTCAAGAGGTGGGTATAAAGGGGGTGCCAAAAGATGAGGATACTGAAAAAAGATGCGGAAAATCTTAAGCAGAACTGGACATGGTTTTTTATCTTCTTGGTCATCTCCAGTCTGGTACCGTCCACACCAGCGGTTGCTGCCCCTGCCTCCTCTGGAGATCTCGCCTTGAAGGTAAACCAAAGCATCTCGGAAGCAAACTTAAGCCTGATACTGCTTGAGAACTATTCACCCACACTTGAATTCAATATAACTGAAATCGAAAAGCTTCGCAACGAAACCCTCAGGGCCAGGATACTCCTGACACAAGGAAACGTCACCCTCGCCAATGAAACGATTTCCTCGGTATGGAACAGCATAACCAGTATCATAAACTCGAAAGTGAGAGCATTGAATGAAAGCCTCTCAACACTGAAAGAGAAGGCATTGAATTACTCCATGGAATGTTCTAGTGTCATGAAAGAGATCCAAAACGAAACAGAAAAGCTTGCAGATTTACCTAAAACGTTCTATAACGTTACGGAAGTTAACGAAACATTAAAACAACTCGCTTCACTCAACTCGAAGATCCAGGACATTAGAAATGAACTAAATTCGTGCATTCAAAGAGTTGACAAAATTAGGAGGATAAAAACCAAGGAGACATTCATAGACATGGTATTAAAAGCAAGTTCTGGGCTTCTATCAAAGAACGAAAGTGAGAAGTTCATAAACCAGCTGAAAGAGATAGACGGACTCATTAAGTCCGGAGATATAACTAGGGCTTTCAACGATGTAATCGCAGAGCAGAAACAACTACTTAGCTTGATCAACGAAAAAATAGAGAACCTCAACGGCAAAATTAAATCTTCCTGTCCGTACATCAAACCCCTCCTGACCATAGACATCCGAGAAGTCATGAATAGTAATAACCGGAGTTTAGTGATCAGCAGGATAC
Organism: Thermococcus sp. AM4; assembly: GCF_000151205.2. Classification (NCBI taxonomy): domain Archaea; kingdom Methanobacteriati; phylum Methanobacteriota; class Thermococci; order Thermococcales; family Thermococcaceae; genus Thermococcus; species Thermococcus sp. AM4. The sequence goes on along the minus strand of NC_016051.1, from coordinate 273,782 downwards.
GGGAGATTAACAGGACCAAAGATGAGCTTGAGCAATGCATCTCCCTACAAGAAAATATCAAACTGGCGAACAGAACCCTCTCAATACTCGAAAAATACCAGAACAACCTCAAACTCAACATGACAATTCTGGAGGGCTATTTCAACGAGGCCCTCAACGGGATAAAAGGGGGCAACTTGACATTAAGCCAGCTGATGCTGGAACGGTTCTGGAATACCACGGCGGATTCTTTAAATAAACTTGCCGCGGAAACAGAGAACCGGACAATCAGAGAAGAGCTAAAGCAGCTGACCTGGCGCATAATGGAGAAAAACTACCCTTCTGTTACCGAGAAACTTGATGATGTGCTGAGTATGACCTTCTCAGGTTCACCCACTCCCTTCCCGGGAGGGACAACGACTACCACAACCACGACTACCAGCATAAACACCACAACTACAACAACTCCGATAACTACAAAACCGTCCATGAACGCCACGACAACGAACTCAACAGCCGGAAACATGACCGGTTCTACTACTTCCGCCAAGCATTCTGGGGGGATTAACTGGACGTCAATTCTGAAAATTGTAATCTTAGTTCTACTGGGAATACTGGTACTTTTGGCCGCAGCATGGTTCGGGCCGGAAGTATACTACAATTACAAACAACAGAGACAGCAGAAAGCCAGGATAAAGGCTGCGGAAGAGGCCGTGAAGATAATGGGTGAAATCCTAAGGGATTTACAGAAAAAAGCAAAACAGTTGGGGATAACAGATTCCCCCACAGTATACGGATTGCTAAACGAAATGCAACAACTCTATTCCCGGGCGGTCTCCAGCTTTAGGAGGGGGGACTACGTGACGCCAACGAGGATACGGGACACATTCAGCGTCAAGGCTGCCAAGCTAAACTCAATAATCGCGGCCTACGAGACAACATTTAGCCTCACAGACGAAGAGTTTAAGAAGCACGTTGCAGCCAAAAGCTACATTGGAAGGAGAGACAATAACGAGGACTACTACATCGCCAAGAAAATTGGCGGTAATATCCTCCTTGCAGTTGCCGATGGAATGGGTGGACACCTCGCAGGAGAGGTCGCCAGCAGAAAGGCCATTGAAATTTTGGAGAAAACCTTAGAGCGCAATAAGGCTGAGAATCCAGAAAAGATTCTGAAAGAGGCCATCAAAAAGGCCAACGATGAGATATACATTATGGGCCACGATCCGGATCACCCGGAGAGATACAACATGGGGACAACGCTAACGGCCGCAATCATCAGGGGAAATAACGCAACTATTGGAAATATTGGAGACAGCAGAACCTACCTGATCAAAAAAGATGGAACGATCAAACGGCTGACCAAGGATCATTCATTTGTTCAAGAGCTCGTGGACAGAGGAGAAATTACCGAAGCCGAGGCGAGGGTACACCCCCAGAAGAACGTTTTAACAAAAGCCATAGGGATCTCCCCAGAAATAAGAATCGATCCAGGGGATATCAACACAATTCAACTGAAGGAGGGAGACTACCTTCTACTATGCTCGGACGGTCTCAGTGACGTTTTGACAGACGAGGAGATAGCAAAAACCGTTGTTACTTCTCCATCGCTAGAAGAAGCCGTGCAGACGCTAATAGAAAAGGCTTACAGCTTCGGTAGCACGGACAACATCACTGTCGTGCTTTATAAACATCCAAGACTCAAAAGATGAAGTGCAATCCACTGATTTCTTTTTTTGTTTATCCTTACAGTTCAGTGGGGGAACCACATGCCACAAAAACAAAACCTTGGAGAAGACTTCCTCCGTCGCCTCCTCATTTCCATTTTCCTCGTGTACCTCCTGAAGGAGTTAGGCTTACTCATCTCGATCTTCATCTTTATGCCGCTCATCCGCGAGATCATCCGGGAGCTTGAGAGATCCGGCTTTTCCCCGGTCGAGGACGTTCTATCCGCCGTCACCCTTCCGGCCCTGCTGAGAAGGGGCCTGATATTCGAGGCTCGCGGGCTCAGGGCCGGAAACGAGGGGAAGCTCAAGGTGGGCTTTAGAAACAGCTCCTCCAGGAGAATAGACGTTGAGATCAACCTCGAACGCCTCAAAGGGTACGGCGAGGTTTTCCCGGCCCGGCTGAGGTTCTCGCTGGGGCCGGGAGAGATGGAGTACTCCTTCGTCAGGTTCACTCCAAGGAGCGGGGGAACGCTCACGGTGGACCTTGAGGTGAGATCCGGGAGTACAAGGGTCAGGGTTCCCGTCGTGATCGGGGTCGAGACGGAAAAGAGCGTGAAGGTGAGGAGAAAGGCCCGTGAAGTCCCGATAGAAGGGGGAGAGGGCTACGTCGTCCCGGATCTGCGGGCACTCTTCTCCCGCTACTCAGAGGTCGAGCCGATAGGAGAGGGTGGCTTCGCGAGGGTTTTCAAGGCCAGAAAAGAGGACGGTAAGATCGTCGCCCTCAAGATCCCCCACCATCTAACCGAGCAGGCTGGAAAAACGTTCCTGCGCGAGGTATCAATCTGGAGCGGACTGAAACACAGGAACATCGTGGAGCTCTACGACGCAAACATCGTTCCAATCCCGTATTTAGAGATGGAGTACTGCGAGGGCTCGCTCGCGAGACTGGAGAAACCCCTTCACTGGGAGAAGGTTGCGGAAATTGCCTTCGGAATCTGCGAGGGGTTGAAGTACGCACACTCAAGGGGCATAGTCCACCGTGATCTGAAGCCGAGCAACGTTCTGCTCAAGAAGGGCGTTCCCAAAATAAGCGACTGGGGACTGAGCAAGGTCGTAACGGAGAGCAGCTCAACGACAACGTCGTTTACACCCCTCTACGCGGCTCCGGAGCAGATAAGCAAACGCTTCGGAAAAACCGACGAGAGGACCGATATATGGCAGCTCGGTGTTCTCATGTACGAACTCGTCACCGGAAGGCTTCCCTTCGACGGCGAGGACTTCGTCGAGATAGCCGGGAAAATCACGATGGAAGACCCAGTGCCGCCGAGCGAGCTGAACCCCGACGCAAAGCCCCTCGAGCCGGTAATACTACGGTGCCTCAGAAAGAGGAAGGAGGAGCGCTATCAATCGGTCAAGGAGCTCCAAAAGGACCTGGCAGATCTTTTAGGCGGCAGATACCGCGAGAAGCTCAGGAAAAGCGTTGATTTCTCACGCTCGGCCTACTACGCGGGTCAGCTGCTCCTCCTCCACATGAAGCTCAACGATACGAAAGAGGCCCTCAAATGCGCCCTCGAAATGAGAAGGTACGCGAGAGGAGAAGCGAGGAAGGAACTTGAAAGGCTCATTGAAGAGCTTGAAATCCGGCTCCAAGAGGGGCTTCCGATTCCCGAAGAGCTGATTGAGCGCGTGGAGGTGCTCGTGCATGACCTCAGCACATAAAACAGTAACGCATAAAACTGTAATGCACACCCGCAGGCTCTCAGTTCTTTCTACAGTTTCACGGAAAAAGCCAGGAAGGCCGCCGAAAGGTTGGGGGTGGTGCTGGTTGAAGATGAGACGCTGTAGGAAAAGTATTATACTTTGTCTACATCATTTGGAAATTTCACGCTCATCGCCAAGAAGATCGGGGACAAAACCGGGGAGATGATGGATTTGGCGGATTTGGAAAGGCTCGTTAGGGGGTCGGAGGGATGAAGCCCGTCACAATCTCGGAGACCGCCGATAGGAAGTACTGGATTAAGGCGTATGAGTTTGAGGGGATGGAAGCTGAAGCTAAGGCCGTTGCGCTGATGCCGAATGGGGATATAGTGGTTGCCGGGAGCATTAAGCCGAAAAAGGAAAACACTAAGAGCAACGGGCTTGTGGCAAGGCTTGATAAAGAGGGGAACGTAAAGTGGGTGAGGATTCTAGGGGGAAGCAAGGATGATAAGTTTAACGATGTGAAGATAGCTCTAAATGGAGACATTATTATTGTTGGCTCCACTGAGAGCTTCGGCGCTGGAAAAAGTGACGTTTGGGTTCTTAGGTTTGATGAGAATGGCAACGTAAAATGGCAGAAGACCTATGGAGGAAGCGATTACGATGAGGCCAATGCGGTTACAATAGCTGAGAACGAGGACATTATTGTAGCTGGTTATACTTGGAGCTTTAGTACTGGATGGAATTGTGATATATGGGTTCTCAGGCTTGATAGCGAAGGAAACATTAAGTGGCAGAAGACTTTTGGTGGGAATAAAGATGACTTTGCTAATTCCATTGTGTTAGCTCCAAATGGAGACCTCATTGTGATAGGATACACTTACAGCTTTGGGGCTAAAACATTGGATGCATGGATTCTCAGGCTGAATAGTAATGGGAACATAAAATGGCAAAAAACATATGGCGGGGGTAATCAAGACGAGGCTTCTATGGCTGTTGTTACTCCTAGCGGAGACATTATTGTGGCAGGTCACACCGGAAGCTTTGGAGCTGGAAAATGGGATAGTTGGGTTCTTTGCCTAGATGAGAATGGTAATGTGAAATGGCAAAAAACATACGGAGGAAACAATTATGATGTAGCTAATGCTATTGCTTTAGCTCCAAATAATGATATAATCATAGCAGGTCACACCGGAAGCTTTGGAGCTGGAAAGGGTAATGTTTGGGTTCTTAGGCTTGATGAGAATGGTAATGTAATCTGGCAGAAAACCTATGGGGGAAGCGATTACGATGAGGCCAATGCGGTTACAATAGCTGAGAACGGAGATATTATAGTGGCTGGCTACACTCGGAGCTTCGGTGACGATGTTTGGATTCTCCGCCTTCCACCAGATGGAAACCTGCCCAGCTGTAAGCTCTGCCAAGACTCGAACGCAATAGTCATGGACACCAACGCTGTCGTCAAGAACACAAAATGCAAGGTAACCGTTCCGCCGCTCAAGCCCGGATTCTTCCGCAAGGAATACGTCAAAATCACCAACACAACCGCCACCATCAGAACGGCGATTCCAAAGGTCAAAATCCTCTGCGAGTGGGAGCCTGAAGGGAGGCTCTCCCTCTCCCCTTCAGCCAGAAAGGTTGAAGTCGAGGACAACATTTCATCGGCCCTTCTCTTCCGCTATGAGTCGCTAGAATTCCTTGGCGAGGGTGGTTTTGCTCGCGTGTATAAGGCAAAGAGAAAGGACGGCAAAGTAGTGGCTGTAAAAATCCCAATAAGCCTTGACCCGACAACCGGAAAGTCCTTCCTTCGTGAGATAGGGAACTGGACTAAGCTCAAGCATCCGAACATCGTCAGGGTTTATGACTACAACATCCTTCCAATCCCGTTCTTTGAGATGGAGTACTGCGAAAGCTCTCTCGAAAAGCTCCCCAAGCCTTTACCCGTTGAGGTAGCTTCCTACATCGTCTTTAACATTGCCGAGGGCTTAAAGTACGCTCACTCGAAAGGTATAATTCATGGTAATTTAAAGCCCAGCAACATTCTTCTCAAGGATGGAACTCCAAAGATAAGTGACTGGGGACTCAGCAAGGTCGTCACAGAAAGCGACTCCACAATCACTTCCTTCACGCCACTCTATGCCGCACCAGAGCAGATAAACAGAAGATTTGGCTCGATCGATGAGAGAACGGACATTTGGCAGCTTGGAGTAATCTTCTATGAACTGGTTACTGGCAGGTTACCCTTTGAGGGTTCATTGAGTGAAGTTCTGCACGGGATTCTGAGCAAAAAGCCAACATCACCAAGCCAAATTAATCCCAAGGCAAAGAAAGTTGAGCCAATCATAATGAAGATGCTTGAGAAGGATAAGAGTAAGAGGTATCAGAGTGTTGAAGAGCTTCAGCGTGACCTTGCGAGGATTTTGAACTTGACTTACTCTGAAAGCTTGAGAAAGAGCAAGGGTGATGTCGGGAGGATTACTTTCTACCTTACTGAGCTCTTGCTGATTAACTTGAAGACGAACAATGCTCGTGAGGCTTACAAGTACGCGAGTGATTTAGTTTTTTATACAAGGGGCGAGTTAAAGCAAGAAGTGGAAAAACTTGTCGAGCAAATCAAATTCAGGCTCAAAGATGGTTTGACAATACCGCCTGAAATAATAGAAAAAGCCGAAATAATAACCCACAAAATAAGACTTGGATACAAAAACGTGAACGAGCTGTTAAAGGATCTAGAGAATGTCCCAAAAAGAATCGAGGTAGAAGGTATTAAAGAAACAGAAGTAATACACCCACAGAAACAAAAATCGATCAAAAAACCCTGCCCCGGCTACCTCATCAACAATCGCTGCTACATCGTGAAGGCCATGGTTATGGACGAAGCCGGTCTGAAGTCGGCGCTGGAAGAGCTGGACAAAGAGCTGAGCAGTATTGACTTCATCCAACCCCTTCCCGACGAAATCACAGTTCATCCCTTCAAGGACATCATCGAGGGCGAAAACCTCTTCGTGACGCGGAACATAGTCTCCCGTGGGCCGGGAGAGAGCGGCATTATCCCATCAGAGTGGCTCATAGAAATTCTCGACTGGATAAAGAAGGCCGTAATCCCGGAGATTGAGGTGCCGGAGAGGGTTGCAGAGGCATTTGCTCAATCTCTTCCCGAAGCTAGAGCTGAGAAGCCGGAGGTCAAGGCTAAACTTGATGAAGCCATAAAATCAAAGCCAGCAAAAGAGACCAAGACGGTGGAAGGCTTCCCCTCTGCCCTTCTCTCACGCTATGAGCCCCTTGAGTTCCTCGGTGAAGGCGGCTTTGCAAAAGTTTTCAAAGCTCGCAGAAAAGAGGACGGCAAAATCGTTGCCCTCAAGATACCCAGAATAGACGAGAAGACCAGCGGGCTGTTCATCAAGGAGGTTGCTGCATGGTACAACCTTAACCACGAGAACATAGTAAGACTTTACAGGGCAGACATTCTGCCGGTTCCGTACCTTGAGATGGAGTTCATCGAGGGCGTTGAGGTTGATGGGAAGCTCGTCAGAGACCTTGAGAAGTATCCAAAGCCCGTTGATGAGAAGACCGCTTTAAAGCTCATCACGGACATTGCCAGGGGATTAGCCCACGCTCACTCAAAGGGCATCTACCACCTCGATCTCAAACCGCTCAACGTCCTTCTCAAAGCCGACCTGACGCCCAAGATAACGGACTGGGGACTGGCGAAGATAAGCGCGAGGAGCTCGCTGAGCAGGCACTACGGCTACTCCCCGCTCTACGCCGCTCCCGAACAGCTTGACGAGGAGACCTTCGGGGAGCCGGACCACAGGACTGACATCTACCAGCTTGGTCTAATTCTCTATGAGTTCTTGACAGGCGAACTCCCGTATAGGGCAACTTCTCCCGGTGCCCTCGTCGGTAAAATCCTCTACGCAAAGCCAAAGCCCATTTCCGAGCTCAAGCCGGGGCTCAAGAGGTTTGACGGAGTCTTTGAAAAGCTCCTAGCGAAGAGGAAGGAAGAGCGCTATCAGAGCGTTGAGGAGTTTCTGTCCGCTCTGGAATCCCTAACAGAGCTGGAGAGGGAGAAAGAGGAGCTTAGGAAGACGAGCTTAGCCATGAAGAAAAGCCGCTCACGTGAAGAGTTTGAAAGGTTGAGGATTGAGAGCATTCGCAAAACCGTGAAGATTGCCATTCTAAGTGCCAAGCTGAACGACAAGGCGGAGCTTCTGGCGGCGCTGGACGATCTAAAGTTCTACACCCGCGAGAACCTCGACGATTTGCTGAGTGCGATAGCCCAGGTGGAGCTTCTTCTCAAAGAGGGCATTCCAATAGGCCCGGAGGTTGAAGAGAAGGTAAGGGCGCTTGTGCTGAGGATTGAGGGGGAGGCGCTGTCGAAATGAACGTGTGCAAGCTTATAAAACCGGGAGAAAATGAGCGGGTCGAGTTCAAGGAAAACATCGACGTAAAGCGCATACTGGAGACGGTCTCGGCGTTCGCCAACACTCACGGCGGCGTGATAATCATCGGCGTCCGCGATAAAGATAAGAAAGTGATGGGCGTTCAGCTTGGAAAGGAAACGCTATCGAAGCTCGCCAACGAGATAGCCCAGAACACCGAACCGGAGGTTATACCGAGGCTCAGGGTCGAGAGGTGCGGCGGTAAGGACGTGATAGTGATAGAGGTTGATGAGCATCCCGTGAAGCCCGTGATGGTGAAGGGCAGAGCCTACAGGAGGGTTGGCAACTCGAACAGAAAGCTCACCCCAAAGGAAATCTCGGAGCTGTTCGAGGAGAGCGTCGGGCTGAGCTGGGATGCCTATCCGGTTGATGCCACGCTCGACGACGTTGATTTGGATAAGGTGAGAGAGTTCATCAGAAGGGCGAACCTGCCGAGCGACGACGAGATTGAGGTTCTCAAAAAGCTCAGGCCGATTAGGGACGGGAAGGTTACGAGGGCGTTGATTCTGCTCTTCGGCAGAGACCCCCAGTGGTTCTTCCCGCAGGCGAAGGTGAGGGTTGGAAGGTTTAAGGGCAGCGAAATCCTCGACTCGGTTGACGTTGAAGGAAACCTCTTCGAGCAGGTCGAGGGAGCGGTGAGCGCGATAAAGAAGCACATGAGCAGAAGGTACGTGATAAGGGGGCTGGTGAGGGAAGAGATCTGGGACTATCCCCTTGAGGCCATGAGAGAGGCAGTGGTAAACGCCGTGATGCACAGGGACTACAGGATGCCCGAGGAGGTGCAGATAAAGATTCTCGACGAAAGGATAATCTTCTGGAACCCCGGCGGTCTTCCCATCGGTCTGACCGAGGAAGACCTCTACCGCGAGCACCCATCGAAGCCGAGGAACAGGCTCATCGCCGAGGTTTTCCATCTTGCCGGCTACGTTGAGAAGTGGGGCAGCGGAACGCTGAGGATTCTGAGGGCATTTGAGAAGGCCAAACTGCCGAGGCCAGAGTTTAAGGAGGCCTTCGGGGGCTTTCAGGTGGTCTTTTACAGGGACTGGCTGACCGAGGAGAGGCTGAGGGAGCTTGGGCTCAACGAGAGGCAGGTTAAGGCCGTTCTCTACGTGAAGGAGAAGGGAAGCATAACGAACAGGGAGTACAGGGAGATGTTTGAAGTTTCGCCGGTTACAGCGGCCAGAGATTTGAAAGACCTCGTTGAAAAAGGGATACTCAAGAGAATGGGCGGAACCGGGAGGAGCGTCAGGTACGAGCTAAACATTTCAAACATATCATAAACATTTCATAAACGTTTCATCGTGAAACGTTTGGGTGGTTCGTATGGCAAGGGGCTGGATGCGGGATCTGAACGCCATCGGAACGCTGACGTGGGGAGGGTCTCCACGGGTAGGGCAGAGGGACTCAAAAACTAGCCATAGCAAAACTAACAAATCTCTTAAAAAGTTTTGTTATATTTGTTGTGGTGGTTGAGATGCGTCCGCCGACGAGGAGGGAGAGGATATACATAGCGCTCTGGGAACTCGGGAAGGTTAGGGTAGCGGAGCTTTCGCGGGTTACGGAGCTGAAGTATCCCTACGTTCACCGCGAGGTCAGGAGGCTTGAGGAGCAGGGAGTGGTGGTGAACAACGCCGGAACCGTTGAAATCCTCGACAGGAAAGCCTTCGTGATGCTCTGGGCCGAGGACAAGAGGAGGATATTCGAGAGGGTTAAGCCGGTTAGGGTGAAGATTATGCCCTCTCCCGACGTCCTGCTCTCTGGTTCCGCCGCCCTCTGGGCAATTGGGAAGGTTCTCAGCCCGGCGGGAGGGATAGCGTACGTAAAAACGCCGGAAGAGGCTCTGGAAATGAGGTTGGGGAGGGGCTACGTCCTCTCGGTTTACGCCTACGACGACTTTGCCTTCCGCTTTGCAAAGGCCGTGGGGAGGTTTAGGGTGCCGCCCTGGGGGATGGTTTTGGCAGATTTGCTCGCCCAGGGCATGTACACGCGGCTGTTCGATGAGGTGTTTGAGGAGGTTGTAAGGGATGGAGGAGATTAAAACCTTGAGAAACCCCAGCAGTCCCCTAATCAGGGCTTCGATAGAGGACATGCTCAGTATAGCCAAGGGATTGAACATTCTGCTTGCTGGGGGATGGGGGGTTTATCACTGGGTCACCAAGTGGGGCTTAACAGGAGTTCCCTCGATTGACGTGGACTTCCTCGTTAGGCTGGAGGACTTCAAGAGAGTTGATTCAAGGCTAAGGGAGCTTGGCTATCAAAGTTCGGGCTTTAGGTACTTCAAGGCAATTAGAGATGAAGAGCTTCCTTTCCTTGAAGAGAGACTTAACGTTGATTTGCTCTTTGACAGGAAGCCGAGCGAGCTGAGCTTCGAGAGTCCCTACGTTGGGCCGATATTTGAAAAGCAGTACTATTCCCTCGAAACCTTCAAGTTTGAGGCTCTCTCCGGAGACCTTAACATGGTTCTCCCTGAAGCGCTCATAGTTCTAAAGCTCGACATATACTCCAACCCCGCATATCCAGACGAGAAGAGGGAGAAACACTGGAAGGACATGGTTGACCTGTACTCGCTATTAATGGGCGCTCCAGAGCTGAAATTCGATGTATTTAAGGAGCTTTACAGGGTTAAGCCGTTCTCATTCGAGCACGTTGAGAGGTTCTTTTCAGGGGAAAGCAGGGAGCTTATGGACGTTGCAACCGTCATCATGAACCACGTCGGTCTTCCCTTTGATAGGGAAGGCCTTCTCATGAGGATTGACGAGATTAAAGAGGCCCTTGGGCTGGAGGTGGTTTGATGTCGTACTGGGCCAAGACGTACGGGCCGGGCGAAGCTAAGGCTGTGGCTGTTGATATGGACGGGGACATTATTGTTGTTGGGGAAAGGGAAGGAGACGGCTTCGTGGCTCGGCTTGACAAGGACGGGAACGTGAAATGGTTCAAGACGTACGGTGGGGACAAAAATGATTGGTTCAATGATGTGAAGATTGCCCCAAACGGGGACATAATAGTAACAGGCTACACTGAAAGCTTCGGCGCTGCCGGCAGCGTTTGGGTTCTTCGGTTGGATAATAATGGTAACGTTAAGTGGCAGAAAACCTACGGGAGAGGCTACACCGATCATGCTGAGGCGGTTGCCATTGCTCCGAACGGAGACATTATAGTTGCCGGTTATACTGATCACTTTGGCGCCGGTGGTTGGGATGCCTGGATTCTTAGGTTGGATTCCAACGGTAACGTGAAGTGGCAGAAGACCTACGGCGGAAGCGATTATGATGAGGCTTACGCGGTTGCCATTGCCCCAAACGGGGACATTATTGTAGCAGGCTGGACTAAAAGCTTCGGCGCTGGTGAGTATGATGTTTGGGTGCTTCGGTTGGATAATAATGGTAACGTTAAGTGGCAGAAAACCTACGGTGGCTCTAAGTGGGATGAGGCGTATGCTCTCGCTTTGGCTCCTAACGGCGACATCATCGTGGCCGGCTGGACTGACAGCTTCGGCGCTGGCAAAGATGATGCTTGGGTTCTCAGGCTTGATGCTAATGGTAATGTGAAATGGCAGAAAACCTACGGAGGAGAATGGTACGATAAGGCTAAAGCGATTGCAATAGCTCCTAACGGCGACATCATCGTGGTTGGAGGCACTACCAGCTTCGGCGCTGGTAGGAGTGACGTTTGGGTTCTTCGTTTGGATGAGAATGGTAACGTGAAATGGCAGAAAACCTACGGCGGGAGTAACGGGGATGAGGCTCACGCGGTTGCCATTGCACCGAACGGTGACATTATCGTAGCAGGCTGGACTAAAAGCTTCGGCGCTGGTTATGGTGACGTTTGGATTCTTCGGCTTCCGCCGGACGGAAACCTGCCTGAGTGTGACTTTTGTGGTAATTCTGACGCTCAAGTAATGGACACTAATGTCCAAATTCACAACACCCACTGTGAAGTCCTGAGCGGTGTCAGTAAGTATCAGGTTGAAGTGGAATACGAAGTTGAAGTTAAAGTTGGAACAATCTTCAAACGAACAAAGAAAGAGATGAAAAAACGAAAAGAGTGGCGCACCAAGAAGGTCTCTCTTATCGTCATGGACTCAAAAGCCGTCGTTAAATCCCTCAACGTAACCCCCAATGTCCAGTACTACCTCGATTTGGAACCCCTCAAACAAAACGTTCAAAACTCCCTCACCCTCTCGGTTCCGGGGCTCGTCGAAGGCGTTGATTCAATCCTCAAGCTCACTGCAAAAAACGACTTTGCCAAATCCCTAAAACTCACCCTTGACCTCTCAGCCAACGACTTCCTCGACCTCGAAACCACAACTTTGGAATTCCCCGAGCTGAAGAAAGGCCAAAAGGTCTCTAAGAGCCTCGCCGTAACGCCGAAGTACGCCGGCAACTTCGACTTCCGTATTAAAATCAAAGCCATCGCGGACGGCATCGAGCTTGAAACTGAAAAGGTCATTCCAGTTGAGGTCGCAGAGAGGACGGCTCAAGCCTATGCCACACCACCAACACCCGTCACCCCGGCCACGCCGACACCCCAGCCAATCACCCCAACTCCAACACCTTCCCCCGCTGGAGTTCAGCTTCCTGCCGACTTCCCGCCCCAGCTGGCCTACAGATACACCGACGTCGAGCTGATAGGAAAGGGCGGCTTCGCAAGGGTTTACAAGGCAAAGAGAAAGGACGGAAAGATAGTCGCCGTCAAAATCCCGCTCAGCCTCGACGAGAACACCGGAAGGGCGTTCCTCAGAGAGATAACCAACTGGCTCCACCTGAAGCATCCGAACATAGTTCGCCTCTACGATGCCAACATTCTCCCGATTCCATTCCTCGAGATGGAGTACTGCGAATCTTCACTTGAAAAGCTCCCCAAGCCTTTACCCGTTGATGTCGCCTCATACATCGTCTTCAACATAACGGAAGGCCTGAAGTACGCCCACAGCAGGGGCATAATCCACCGCGATTTAAAGCCCTCAAACATTCTCCTCAAGAACGGCACACCAAAAATCTCCGACTGGGGACTGAGCAAGGCCATGGCCGAGACCCATTCAACAACCCTGGCCAGCTTCACTCCATTCTACGCCTCTCCTGAACAGACCTCGCGCCGTTTTGGAAAGCCCGACCACAGGAGCGACATCTGGCAGTTAGGAGTAATATTCTACCAGCTCGTCACCGGAAGGCTGCCGTTCGAGGGCGACGACCTGATTGAGGTCGTCTCGAGGATAGCCACCGACGAGCCAATCCCGCCGGGCGAGCTCAATCCGGAGGCCAAAGACGTCGAGCACATCATCCTCACCTGCCTCCGAAAGGACATGGAGGAGCGCTACCAGTCAGTTGCCGAGCTCCAGTTCGAGCTGGCGACCTACCTCGGCGTGCGCTATAAAGAGGCGTTGAAGCGCTCAATAACCCTAAACGACGCCCCAAGGGCGGCTTTCTACGCGGGCAAGCTGATGTTGATGTTCCTCAAGATGGGCAACCTCAGGGAAGCCTACAAGTACGCGAGCGATCTGAAGTTCTACGCGCGAGGAGAGCTCAGCGGGGACGTGGAAGCTTTAGCGGAGCAGATAAAGGTCCGCCTTGAGGAGGGGCTGAACTTCGCAGGCGAGGAACTCCTCGCGAAGGCCGAGGTAATAGCGCACAAGGTGGGCCTGGGCTTTGAGCAGATTTAGTGGAATAAGCCGCTCAAATAAGCTAAAAGCCCTGACGAAGGAGGTGTTTGAGATGCCCGTCGATCTGTCCGGACCCCTGCTGTCAGCGTTTAGGAAGGCCAAGAGGGAGTTTGAGGATGCCATAAAGAAAGGGGATAAGGAAACCGCCCGGAAGAAGGCCCTTGAGTGCGCGAGGATACTGAAGCAGCTCTCGAAGTACGACGAGTTCAACTGCGAGAGCTACCTGAAGAAGGCGAAGAAGTGGGAGGTGATAGCGAAGGAGGTCGAGGAGGGCCGCTACGGGGCGAAGAGGAAACACAAGCCGGTGAAGGAAGGCGGGAAAGGCGGCAAAGGAGGAAGTGAGGCGAGCGTGGACGAGGAAGACCAGTTCAAGCGCTACGTGGAGAACCTCATCGCAAGGTCGAAGGTCAAGTGGAGCGACATCGGTGGGCTTGATGAGGTGAAAAGGCTGATAATGGAGACCGTCGTCATCTCGGCCCTTCAGAGGCCCCAGTCCATCCAGCCCTGGAAGGGTATTCTGCTCTTCGGTCCGCCTGGAACCGGTAAGACTCTCCTCGCGAGCGCCGCCGCCGGAAGCCTGAACGCGACCTTCTTCTCAGTTAAGGCCAGCAACGTTCTGAGCAAGTACTTCGGCGAGTCCACCAAGATAATCTCGGCCCTCTACGAGGTGGCGCGGGAGAGGGCGCCGAGCATAGTCTTCATGGACGAGATAGACGCGCTGACGACGAAGCGCTCCGGCGATCAGAGTGAAGCGAGCAGGAGGATGCTCTCCACCCTGCTGACTGAACTCGACGGCTTCCAGGACAAGGGAAGTGATGTACTCGTCCTGACGCTGGCGGCAACCAACACGCCCTGGGATCTCGACGAGGCCGTACTGTCGAGGTTTCCGAGGAGGATCTATGTTCCCCTGCCCGACAAGAAAGCCACGAAGGAGATCATCAAGATCAATACACGCGGGCTCGACATAAGCCGGCTCGACCTCGATGCCATAGCGGAGGAGAGCGTCAGAAGGCTCTACTCCGGAAGGGACATCAAGAACCTCTGCCAGGAGGCGGTATGGAACATGATCCGCGAGGAGAACCCGGACCTCCACAAGCTGGCGGAACTGCCCTACGAGAAGCTCAGGAGGCGCTCGCTGAGGACAAGACCGCTTGAGATGAGGGACTTCGAGGCCGCTTTCAAGAAGATCAAAAGCCCGCTGACGCGGAAGGACATCGAGCGCTATGAGAAGTGGGCGGAGGAGTTTGGGGGATGGTGATATGAGGTACTCCACTCTTCTTCTCGTTTTTCTACTGCTGAGTCTCCTCTCCCCACATCCAGTTAAGGCTCAAAATTCTGGAGACTACAGGGTGAGCATGTACAATGTAAGTGGCGAGTATATCACTAATGGAGACAGTCCTGAAAATGAATCATGGCAGTGGCCGAGTCCCTCATCCGTCTCGGCCGTCGCCACTACCCCGGATGGAAAGTACGTCGTGGTGGGTTCTGGAAACGATGTTTATCTTCTCGACGGCAACGGGTCGGCCCTGTGGAGCTTCAGAGCCGGGGACGCAATAAGTGACGTCGCCATCACACCCGACGGGTCGATGGTCGTCGCTGGTTCGGTGGATCACAACGTCTACGCCTTCAACAGGAACGGAGAGCTCCTCTGGAAAGGCACAACCAAGTGGGAGGTGTGGAGCGTCGCGGTGTCTGACGATGGAAGGTACGTGGCCGCGGGTTCCCGCGACGCTTCGGTGTACATGTTCGACGGTAGAACAGGGGAGCTGCTGTGGAGGTACCCATCAGGAGGGGGCATACCATCGAACGCGGGTGTTCTCGACGTGGAGATATCGGGCGATTACGTGGCCGCCGGAACGCAGGACGGTAAGCTCTACCTCCTGAAGACGGACGGAACCTTATTGTGGTCGCGCGTGCTCCCGGGAGAGGTTAAGGACATCGCCCTCTCGAGCAATGCGGAGTACATCGCCGTTGGTTCATACTCCGATTACGTATACCTGTTCACGAGATCCGGAGGTCTCCTGTGGACATACTACACCGGGAACGACGTTGGGACTGTGGCGATAACCTCAGACGGAAGTGAAGTTTTCGCGGGGAACTGGAACGGCCACGTTTACAAGCTGAACAAGGCCGGGAAGCTACTGTGGGAGAAGAACCTCAACAGCGGCGGCGTTACCAAAGTGCTGCTGACTCCTGATGGGAAATACGCCATTGCAGGAACGCAGCGTGGACTCGTTGCCCTCTTTGACTCAGACGGAAACAGAATCTGGGCAAACACCCTCGGTTCAAGAGTGTGGGACATGGCCCTCGCCAGGGAAACCGGAAACGTCGTCATAGGTGCGGACAAAGTGTATTACATGAACCCGATCGAAGAGATCCAGATGAAGGTGGACGCCGAAAACGCCATTCAGCGGGCGGAGAACCTCATAACATACGCCGCGGATCACGGGATAAACGTGACCGACGCAGAGAACATGCTCAACGTTGCAAAAAGTGAGTACTCTTCCGGTCTGTACTCCGCTGCGAAGGACCATGCGGACCAGGCATACAGCCTGGCTCAGGAGGCAATTTCCAAGGCGAGGACGGACGCATGGAGCGCGATTGAGGACGCCAACGAAACCATAAGCCAGGCCAGAAACCTCGGTCTCAACACCTCAAGGGCGGAGTCGCTTCTCTCGAAGGCCCTTGAGAACTACACGAAGGAGTACTACCCCGCGGCAGAGCAGAATGCCAAAGAGGCAAAGAACATAGCGATGAATCTCATCGAGAGATACAACGCGTCTGTTGCCATAGAAAACGCAACGGAGATGATAAAAGCGGCCAAGGCAGCGGGAGCGAACACAACCCCCGCCGAGGATCTCCTAAACCAGGCAAGGGAAGCCTTCAACAGCGGAAACTACACAAAGGCCAGAGAACTGGCGGAACGGGCGGCCCAAGAGGCAAATAGAGCCAAGCAAGAGGCTGAACTCGCAGCCCTAAGGGCGGAGGCAGCGGCCGCGATTCGGGACGCTGAAGTTACAATAAACGAAACCGTTGAAAAGGGGATAGATGTCTCTGAGGCGTATTCATTACTGAGTCAGGCAAAGGCAGCCTTCAACAACGGTGAATACGAGCAGGCAAAGGAGTATGCCCAAAAGGCCAAGGAAAGCTGTTTGAACACGGTCGCTCAGGTTAGGACTCATGCCACAGAATCGATAAACGCGGCGAACCAGTCAATCGCCAAGGCTGAAGGCCTGATCTCCTCGGCCAAGGACGCAGGCATTGATACCAAAACGTACGAGGATACGCTCAATGAGGCCAAGGAAATCCTCAGAACGGCCGTAGATCTCTACAACGCTGGCAGGTACACCGACGCCATAACAAAGGCCGAGAACGCGAGGACGAAGGCTGAGGCCGTGGTATCATCACTCAACGATAAGCTCAAGTCGTACAGGGAAGAAGCCCTTAACAGCATAGCCGAGGCCAACGAGACCATAACATGGGCTGTGAAGCACGGACTCGACGTTGGGAACGCGAAGAACCTCCTAAGTGAGGCCGTTGAGAAACTTAAGAGGGGTCTGTACCTTGAGGCCTCCAACCTGGCCAAACAGGCGCTGAACATGGCACGGGATACGATAGAGAGCCACAAGACCGAGGCCAAAAACGCGATCGATCTCGCCAACGAGACTATAGAAAACGTGTCAAAAACACTATCAACGCTCGAGAAGCTCGGCTTCCCCGTGGATAAAGAAAGGAACAAACTCCAGCTAGCCGTATCAGAGCTCGATTCCGCCAGAACCCTGTACAACGAAGGAAACTACCCTGACGCAGTAACCAACGCGGTAAAGGCCAGGAACGCGGCACTCTCAATACTGGAAGAGCTCGGGGAAGTTGAGAAAACCTACTCAAAGAACGTTATTGAGAGAGCTACCGCAAACCTCACATCCCTTCAGAAAGACGGTATCGGATGTCCCCTCGGAAACTCCACGTTAAAACTGGCGGTGGAACGCTTCAATGAAGGGAATTACAGGGAGGCCCTCAACCTTGCGATGAAGGCCCTTGATGAGATTGAAAGATGCAGAGATGATGGCACCTCAATAAAGGGGGACATAGAAAGCGTTCTCTCCAAGGCAGAGGACATGAAGGGGAAGGGCTGCCCCGTTTCGGACGTTGAGGAGAGCCTGACCAGGGCCCTTGAGTCCCTCAAAGTGGGGAACTTCAACGCATCAAAGGAGGAACTCCAGAACGCCGAGGGTATGCTCAGCGAGAGAGAAAAGAGGTGCAACGAGGTACTGACCGATATCGATCAGGCGAGGAAGGCAATAGACTCCGCAAAGTCCTTAGGGCTTGATCCCTCCGAAGCAGAGAAAATCCTGAACGAGGCGCTTGGAAAACTGCGGAGCGGAGACTTCAACGGGGCGAAGTCGCTCGCACTAAAAGCGGCGGAGAAGGCCCGCGACGTTGACGGAGATGGTATTCCCAATGATGAGGACCCGTTCCCGTCGATCAACAACTACGTCGTCTACGGTGCGGCTGGGGTTGTTCTGCTGTTGCTGATAATCCTTGGGGCACTCCTCGTGAGAAGACAGCGCCTTAGAGGACTCCACAGGAGCATTGTGGCAACGGTGAACGCGGCCCTCGCCGGCCTCATCCCTGAGGAAGCCGAGGAGAACAGGAAAGCGCTTGAATCCCTCCTGGAATCGGCAAACCGTGAGTACAGGAAAAAGAACAGAAGTGAGCTCCAGCGCATTAGGAAGGAGGTTCTGACCCAGATCAACGCCATTGAGGAGAAGAGGAGGGAATACCAGAAGCTCAAGGAGGCCATCCTCAGGGAGATAGACTCCATCCTGAACCCCGGACAGGCAGCCACCGAAACCGCAAATCCTGAAAATTCGGAGGAATGAGCATTTTCGCTTTTGCTTTATTATCCTCCATGACAGTAGTCAGGGGGTGGTGGTATGAGGAAACTCCCAGTTGCGCTGGTCCTGCTGATCGCGGTTGCCCTGTTGGGAGTCAGTGCCCCCGGGATTAAAGCCGATGGGAGTCAGGTTTACTGGGTCAAGAGCTATGGCGGTAGCGGTGATGACGTTATCAATGACGTTAAGGTTCTACCGGATGGGAGCATTATCGCTGTGGGTTCCACTGATTCAAATGGAGCTGGTAGCGACGATGTCCTTGTAATGAAGCTTTCGTCTGAGGGTAACGTGGAATGGGCAAAGACTTACGGCGGAAGTAGGGGAGACGTGGCTTTCGCGGTTGCCATTGCAGAGAACGGGGACATTATAGTAGCTGGTTACACTGACAGCTTCGGCGCTAGTAGTGATGTTTGGGTTCTTCGTTTGGACGAGAATGGTAACGTGAAATGGCAAAAAACATACGGAGGAAGTCATATTGATGGCGCCCACGCCGTTGCTATAGCTCCCAACGGGAACATCGTCGTGGCTGGAAGAACTTACAGCTTCGGTGCTGGAGGCATTTGGGTTCTCAGGCTTGACAGCGAGGGAAACGTGAAATGGCAAAAAACATACGGAGGAAGTGGGGCTTCTGCGGTTGCTCTCGCTGAGAACGGAGATATTGTTGTCACGGGTTCTTTTACGATGCGACTTGATGCGAACGGAAACGTAATCTGGACAAAAAATATTAATGGCAACGCGGTTGCAATAGCTGAAAACGGGGATATAATCGTTACTGGCGGTTATGGTGGCGACGTTTGGGTTCTTCGCCTGGACGAGAATGGGAACGTAAAATGGCAGAAGACTTACGGCGGGAGCTGGGGGGATGAGGCTCGCGCGGTTGCTATCGCGCCAAACGGGGACATTATAGTGGCTGGCTACACTAACAGCTTTGGCGCTGGCGATTATGACTTTTGGGTTCTTAGGCTTGACGAGAACGGAAACATCAAATGGCAAAAAACCTACGGCGGAAGCGATTATGATCGGGCCAACGCGGTTGCCATTGCAGAAAACGGGGATATTATTGCCGCAGGTGAAACTTGGAGCTTCGGCGCTGGTGGTTATGACGTTTGGGTTCTCCGTCTCCCGCCGGATGGAAACCTGCTCTACTGCAACCTCTGCGGGAATTACAATGCACGGATTACCACTCCGAGTGTTCAGGTGAGTGATTCCAGCGCGACAGTTCAAGATACCAACGCAAACGTGCAAACCACCTATGCCTATTTCAACCCGTGGAATCCTACAGTGAAGACTCAATACATCTCCATCGGAACCCTCAGCGTCACCACAAATCCCCTTGGAGCTGAAGTTTACATTAACGGAACCTACGCCGGAACAACCCCACTCACCACGAACCTATCAGTAGGAACCTACGAGGTCACGCTCAAAAAAGAAAACTATACAGACTACACCACAACCGTGACGATAAAACCCGGAGAGGAGACGACCCTCAACGTCAATCTAACACTCCTTCCAGCGCATTTAACGATTAACTCAAACCCGCCAGGAGCCAAAGTTTACATCAACGGAACTTACGCCGGCACGACCCCCCTCTCAAACTACGAACTCCAGCCGGGGACTTACTCGATAAAACTCACCAAATATGGATACTACGATTACTCAACAACCATCACCCTCCAGCCAAACGAGACTAAAACACTAAACATTACCCTAAATCCAAATTATGCACACTTAACTATTGAATCTGACCCATCTGGAGCGAGTGTTTACGTTAACGGTACTTACAAGGGTGAAACACCCTTGACTCTTGATTTAATGGCCGGCTCTTATTCGATAAAACTCTCCAGGCAAGATTACAAGGATTACACTGAAACTGTAACCCTCTCGCCGGGAGATGTTAAGAGCCTATCAATAACGCTAACTCCGAAATTCGGATTTTTGAGCGTCACGTCAGAACCCTCAGGCGCTAAAGTCTACGTTGATGGGAATTACATCGGAGAAACACCCTTGGAGGATTACAAACTCCCCACTGGCGAGCACGAGGTGAAAGTGGAGAAGAGTGGTTATCAGCCGTTCGTAAAGAGCGTGACCATCAAACCCGGTGAAACCGCCAGTGTGAAGGCAACCCTAACACTCCTTCCTGGAACGCTAAAAATCACCAGCCAGCCCAGTGGGGCTGAAGTTTACATCAACGGCACTTACAAGGGCGTGACTCCATTGACTTTAGAACTCGAACCCGGGAGTTATACAATAAGGCTCACCCTGAACGGTTATCAGGACTACACAACGACAACAACCATCTCCCCCGGGAAAACAAAAGCTATCTCGGCGACCTTAAAGCCAGCATATGGTTATCTGAGTGTTGACTCCTCCCCCTCTGGTGCAGAAGTTTACGTTGACGGTAACTCCATCGGCGAGACCCCCATAACCGATTACAAGCTTTCTCCAGGCGAGCATGAAGTGAAGATCAAAAAGGACGGTTACAAGGAGTATACGAAAATCGTAACCATCACGGCAGGAGAAAAGAAAACGTTGAGTGCTTCCCTCGTACTCATCTCTCCACCAACTTCAAGCACCACAACCTCAGGAACTACAACCACGTCAAGCACTACAACTACGACCACTACCGGTTCAACAACAACCACTACCACCACAAGCTCGACACCAACAACTACCACTACAACGATTCCTCCTGCCTCCAGTTCAGAAACTTTACCAGCCCAAACCTCAGGAGGATCAAAACTTAACCCCCTCTACCTTGCAGGAGCCTTTATCGGCCTCATCCTCATCGGCGGCATAGCAGCAAAAGCCGTGAGGAAGAAACCTGAGAAACCTCCAAAAGAGACAAAAGAAACAGCAGAAAAACAAGAAAGAGATGGAACAGAAGGAAGTTCAAAGCCAGTCCCACGGAAGGAATCACCCATCCCCGGCTTCCCGTCTGCGCTCTTGGATAAATATGAACCCCTCGAATTCATAGGCGAAGGAGGCTTCGCCAAAGTATTCAAAGCCAAGAAGAAGAAAGACGGTAAAATCGTCGCCCTGAAAATCCCGCGCATAGACGAGAGAACCAGCAAAACCTTCATCAAAGAGGTCTCAACCTGGCTCCACCTTGATCACCCGAACATTGTCAAACTCTACGACGTGGACATACTCCCCATCCCGTACCTTGAGATGGAGTACGTCGAGGGCGTGAAGGTTAATGGAAAAACCGTCAGGGATCTCGGAGGTTACCCCAAGCCTGTAGACGAAAAGATTGCCCTAAAGCTCATCAGGGGCATCGCCGAGGGACTCAGGCACGCGCACTCAAAGGGCATCTATCACCGTGATCTCAAACCGCTCAACGTCCTTCTCAAAGCCGACCTAACACCCAAGATAACCGACTGGGGGCTGGCGAAGCTCGGGACAATGAGCTCAAGCAGGAGCGTCCTCGGCTACACGCCGCTCTATGCTTCTCCCGAACACCTGATGCCGGGCAAGTACGGGCACACAGACCATAGAACGGACATCTGGCAATTGGGCGTTACATTCTACGAACTCTTAACCGGCAAACTGCCCTTCGAGGGCTACACCTACGAGGAGGTCTTCGGCAAGATAACCGATGAAAGCTACCGCTTCACGCCGCCCTCGAAGATCAACCCCGCTCTTGCCAAGTACGACGGTATCTTCGAGAAGCTTTTGGCAAAGAGGAAGGAGGATCGCTACCAGTCCGTTGACGAGTTCCTGAGGGACCTCGAAAGACTTGAGGAGATCGAGAGGAAGAGGGCCGAGCTGGAGAAGGAGGTTGAGGAGCTGAAGAAGACCCTCTCAAAGAGCATTCAGGCCCTCAAACGGAGCACCACTCCGGAAGAGGCCCTCAGGAACAGAAGGCTCGTGGTCGAAACCCTCGGCAGGCTGGCTTTGGCTTACGCAGAGCTCAACAGAAAGGCCGAGCTTTTGAACACCCTCAACGACCTCAAGTTCTACACGGTTCAGAACCTTGCCGATCTTACCAACGCGATAAGCACGGTGGAGCTTCTCATCAAAGAGAACCTCCCCTTGAGCGACGACCTCATAGAAAGGCTTAAGGTTTTGGTTCACAACATAAAGAGGGAGAACGGGGCGTGATAGCGTGGTTCGGTTCTGGAAGTCCAAAGAGGAAAAGGAGATCGAGCGCAAGGTCAGGATGAGGAAGGCCAAAATGGCCCTCAAACAGTACATCAACAACCTCGAAGCCCTGAAAAGGAAGGTCTTCCTCCAGGGAAAGGAGGCGGCGAAACTCGGTGACGAGGCTCTCCTAAAGCGGAGCGCAATGAAGTACCTCGCGCTTGAGGAGAGGATAAAACAGGCGAAGAGGCTGCTCCTCCTCATGGAGGAGGCGGAAATCCAGAGGGAGCTCGTAAAGGTCTCTGCCAACTTCATCCAGTTCAGCAGGGACATCGTGGAGAGCATAGCGGAGGGGCCCGGGGCGGAGGACATAGCAAAGATGCAGGTGGAGTTCGAGAAGGCCATGACGAAGGTTGAAGGTTTGGATGAGGCTTTGAGCACGATGCTCGACCTGACGAGCGAGAGCATCCTGACGGGAGACTTTGACGCCGAGACTGTGGAGGAGGCAACGGCACTGTTTGAAGCCTCGGCGTCTTCTGATCTCGAGCCAAAGAGCAGGCTGAAGCAGATCGAAGATGCGATGAGGGGTTGACATGCAGTCCCTCTACCTATCCCTTTTTGAGGAGTGCAAAAGGGAGTACGAAAGGGCCCTCGGGCGGGGCCATTTTGAGGCCGCGAGGGAATACGCCCTCAAGTGCGCCCGGATCCTCAGGGTTCTCGCCGAGAAAGTCCCGGGGAAGAGGGAGTTCTACCTGGAAAAGGCGGAGAGCTGGGAGAGGGCTGCTAAAGAGATTAAATCAAAGCCTCCAAGCACGGCATCCCCTGGCAACGTTCAGCGGACGGGCCTCGAAGATGAGTACCGTTCCTACGTTGAGGGGCTCATATCAAAATCGGCCGTCACGTGGAAGGACATCGGTGGACTCTACGAGGTGAAAAAGCTTCTGGCCCAAAACGTCGCGCTCGCCTTCGCGAAGAAGCCTGAAGCAATAAAGCCCTGGAGGGGCATCCTGCTCTTCGGCCCGCCGGGGACGGGGAAGACCCTCCTAGCGAGTGCAGCCGCGGGAAGCCTGAAGGCGACGTTCTTCAACGTCAAGGCCAGCGACGTTCTGAGTAAATACTACGGTGAGTCATCGAAACTGATAAGCGCCCTCTATGGGATTGCAAAAGAAAAAGCACCGAGCATAATTTTCATCGATGAGGTTGATGCATTGAGCCTAAAAAGGGAGAACGTCCATGAGGCGACCCGGAGGACTCTGGCCACTCTTCTGGCAGAGATAGACGGCTTCAAGGGAGGGGAAGAAAAGTTCGTTCTCACACTGGCATCGACGAACACGCCGTGGGACTTAGATGAGGCTTTACTCAGCAGGTTTCCGCTGAGGATATACGTGCCCCTACCGGACAAAGAAGCCGCCAGGGAAATCGTGAAGATACACACCCGGGGGCTGGACATCTCAAAGCTTGACCTCAATGTCATAGCTGAGGAGAGCGTTAGACGGCTGTACTCGGGCAGGGAGATAGCCAACCTGTGTAGCATGGCCATTCATCACATGCTCGAAGACGTCAATCCAGAGCTCGCCGACCTGGAAAGGCTCTCGAGCATGGAAGTCAAGGATCTCAGGCTGAAGGTCAGGCCCCTTGAAATGGAGGATTTTGAGACATCTTTTAGGAGAATTAAGAGCCCGCTGACGCGGAAAAACATCGAGAAATACGAGAAGTGGGCGGAGGAGTTTGGAGAATAATTTCTTGAACTTTTTGAGATGGCACGTTGGAGTGTATGAACGAAAAGAAACCTAAAAATTGGGAGGTATGTTAAAAGTGCTGGGGATGACGCTGAGTCGATCGAAAATCTCTTATGTTTTTAAACGTCATGGTAAGTTTGGGTGGTGGTTGTGAATAAGGCGGCACTGTTCATAACGCTCATCCTATCATCGATTGTAGTTCCAAGATGATAAGGAGGGAGAAAGATGGGTAGAGAAGTTCAAGAGACAAAGCGTCCAAATGGAGGAATAAAGATGGACCGGAAAAACGTCACCCTTGGATACTTTTTCGTCCTAATTTTCCTTACGGTGCTTGAAATTTTCGAGGAATTCAAAAGTCAGGGCATAACTTGGATGATATTTGCGTTCTACCTGACAATTATCCTAATGTTCCTCTTTCCAATCCTCAAGCTCACCAATAGAGCAAAAAACGTTTCGAAGTATCTACCAGTAACCTCACTGGCCATAATCAACGTGCTGGTCGTTTACAGATGGTACCAAGCCTATCAGGTAGCCAAGGGTTATTACAATCCCCATCATATAAACTTAATCAGGCTTAAAGTACTTAGTGCAGTACTTTTTGGCGATCTGCATTCACCATCGTTACAATATTGGCACCCATTGTACTTTGTAGATTATTTTTCTGTTGCATTTCTCTCTATTGCGTTTTTCATTGGTGCATTTGGTTTTGTGGCGTGTTACATGTTAGAAATAGGGTCAAAAGCCAGAAGAATCGCCGCGCTCCTTTTGGCTGTCTTCGCTTTGGTTTTTCAAGTGCTCGCTATTATTATCACATGGAAAGAGCATGTGTGGCTGGATTGGGGGAGACTCTTGTTATTTTCTTTGATGTTTTTGGCTTGGGAATTGCCGATGATTGAAGAAATTCTCCACTGGAAAGCTTTAAAATTCACCACTGAGATTCTGTTGGTACTCTTTGGGGTTTCTTTCTTGGTTCTTGTTTTCTTCGTAGCTCAAGGACCGAATAAAGCCGATATTACGTTAGTAACCCCATCTTATTTATACTGTTACTCTGTGAGTAAGATTGCACTAGGAATTACACTCGCTCTAATGATGATGCCTGTCTTCTCCGTTACTCTAGTGCGCAACTCCAGAATAAAGTACACTACCCTTATTTTTCCACTTTTTTTCATTATTAATGTTTTCTTCATGCCCAAAGAATGGAACTGGTACACTGCAATGACAATCCTTTTCGGGAGTTTTATGACACTACTGCCCCCAGTTTTCCTCTTTGTGCTGTCTAAGGACACACCAAACAGAAAAAACATCGTGCTTGGATATTTTTCCATTCTAACTTTCCTTACGGTGTTTAAAATTTTCATAGAACTTAGCTATTGGGGAGAACTCGAAAAGTTGGTAGATTTTACATTCTATCTTGTGACTATTCTTATGTTTGTCTATCCGGTTCTTAAACTTACCAATCGAGCAAAAAATATTTCGAAGTATCTACCAGTAATTGCACTGGCTATAACCAACGTGCTGATCGTTTACTGGTGGACGGTCTATCACTGGCGGATTATGTGGATTATTTGGTTCTCAATTATACATACAGTAGAGTGGGAATTGCCAATTTGGAGTGGTTACATTGCATTCTTTATGAGTGTGTTTGGTTTTGTGGCGTGTTACATGTTAGAAATAGGGTCAAAAGCCAGAAGAATCGCCGCGCTCCTTTTGGCCGTCATTGCATTGGCTTTCCAAATGCTCATTGTTATTACATTCCGGAAATACCACCTCACGAGGAATTCGATAGTTGAGCTAATGCTGTTTTCTTTGATGTTTTTGGCTTGGGAATTGCCGATGATTGAAGAAATTCTCCACTGGAGAGCTTTAAAATCATCCACCAAGATCCTATTAACCCTATTTACTGTTTCCTTCCTAGCCTCCGTTTTGTTCACCGTTTTAATGGGAGATGTAAAAGGTATACTCGGGATCATTTTGCCTATGACGATGCCTGCTTTTTCCATCATCCCGGTGCGCAACTCCAGAATAAAGTACACAACCCTCATTCTCCCCATCATTTTCTCCAGTAGTGTTTTCCATTATGGCGAGTATAATATCGAGGGAATTATTTTCGGAGTTCTCATGGTACTCTTGCCTTCAGTTCTTCTCCTTGTGTTGTCTCCCAACATGTTCACAACGTTTCAAGTGGAAGATTCCAAAGAAAGTGAGACGGAATTGAGTAAGTTGCCGCCCAAAAAACGGCTGAAAGTTCTCAGGAAAGAATACTCAAGAATCTCGCCGTTGGAACTTCCCGAGGAGGCTTTGTCCGTCTACGAAGAGCTTAAGTCGATGATAGAGATCGCAGACGAGAAGGTACGCAGGAAGAAGGAAAAGGAAGAGGCCGTGCAACTCCTCGAAAGCATCGAAAGAAAGCTTCACGAAGTGACAAGACTCCGAGACGAGTACCTGAGCACTAAGAATAGAATCATCAGCGCGATAAGAGAGATACTAGAATCATAAAGCGACTATCAAAGCGTCTCATCATCCCTCTTCAATCTTTTCCATTCCCAGAACTTTAGCTCAAAAGTCCAGTTCGAAGAGGTGAGGGAGCAGATAAAGCTCCGCATGGAGAAGGGCCTTGAACTCCCGGTTGAGCTTATCGAGAAGGCGGAGATACTGGTACACGAGGCCATTGTTGGGTGAGTTTTTATTTTACTGTATTCTATCTCCCTCGGATGTTCAAACATGCCATTTCTTCCTGCGTTCTATCTTGTTCCACCTTAAGTGTACAACCTAACGTTTATAAGCATTGGTGTATAAGGTCGAACGCTTACCGTAAAATTTTCGGGGTGGGAGCATGCGAAAGCTCGACCTTACCGAGAAGGACCCTTCTAAGAGAGTCACGATTTACTTTGAGGGACAACCCCTGGAGGCCTACGAGGGCGAGAAGATTACCGTCGCGCTTCTCGCGAACGGGGTCTACTGGCTCACGACGAGCACCGAGGGCAGAAAGAGGGGTGCCTTCACCTTCGGCCCGGTTCCGATGGTCGTCAACGGCGTCAAGAACGTCAACGCGAGGAAGACAACGGTTAGAGACGGCATGAGGCTTGAGAAGCAGGGCTACGGCGACTTCCAGGAGACTGTAGAAATCGACGAGAGCAAGCCCGTTCTCCGCTATGTTGTTGACGTGGCCGTTATCGGCGCCGGTCCGGCTGGCCTTGGCGTCGTCAAGGAAATCGGCGGAAGGCTCACGACGGCGATAATCGAGGAGAAGGGCTGGCTCGGCGGAGACTTAAAGCTCAAGGGCGTCGAGCAGGAGGGCTTTGGAGACCCCATGGAGGCCCTGAAGGAGCTCACCGATTTGCCAGAGAACACCCGCATCTTCCTGAAGAGCGTCGCGATAGGTGTCTTCGACAAGGGCGAGTACTTCCTCGTGCCTATCGTTAGGGGCGACCAGCTGATTGAGCTCCTCGCCAAGCGCGTGGTTTTGGCTACCGGAGCCGTTGACAACATCATGCTCTTCGAGAACAACGATTATCCCGGCGTCTTCAGGAGGAGCGACGCGCTCGAAGTCATGAACGTCTGGGGAGTTGCGCCAGGAAAGAAGGTGGCCGTCGTCGGGGCCTTTCCGGAGGAGCTGACGGCCGAGCTCGACCGCTGGGGGATTGAGTACGTCGTCGTGCCCAACCCGAAGCGCGTTGAGGGTAAAGAGAAGGTCGAGAGGCTCATAGACGCAAACGGCAACGTTTACGAGGTCGACGCCGTCATAGTCTCCGACGGCAGAAGACCCGACATAAACCCCGTAACCCAGGCCGGCGGAAAGCTGTACTTCAAGCGCGGTTACTACCGTCCGGTTCTCGACTCAAACCACAGAATCCGCGAGGGAATCTACGTTGCAGGCAGTGCGGTTTCGATAAAGCCCCACTACGCGAACTACCTCGAGGGAAGGCTCGTAGGTGCTTACATTCTCAGGGAGTTCGGCTTCGAGGCCGAGCCCTGCATATACGAGGAGAGGCTGAAGAACTACGAGCCGATAGCTGTCCCAGTCCACAGGCTTCCGCTCGACGAGTTCAACGGCGAGGACGTCCAGATTTGCGGCTGCGACGTGACGCTGAGAAAGGTCGACGACGTCGTGAAGTCCGGCATCACCGACCTCCAGATAATCAAAAGGCTGACCCACCTCGCCATGGGCTTCTGCCAGGGACGCTTCTGCCTCTTCAACGGTGCCATCGTTGTATCCCAGAGAACCGGAACGCCGATGGATAAACTCGACATTCCCGTCGCGAGGCCCCCGCTCAAGAACATCAAGATGAAGGTTCCCGCGAGGAGGGATTGAAGATGCCGACGAGGGAACTTCCCGAGAGGAGCGAGATAACGATTATCGGTGGCGGAATAGTCGGCGTTACAATAGCGCACGAGTTAGCTAAGCGCGGTGAGGAGGTCACTGTAATAGAGAAGCGCTTCATCGGCTCGGGCTCCACCTTCCGTTGCGGAACAGGAATAAGACAGCAGTTCAACGACGAGGCCAACGTCCAGGTTATGAAGCGCTCCGTCGAGCTGTGGAAGAAGTACAGCGAGGAGTACGGCTTCTCCTTCGAGCAGACCGGCTACCTCTTCCTGCTCTACGACGACGAGGAGGTCGAGGAGTTCAGGCGCAACATCGCGATACAGAACCGCTTCGGCGTCCCGACGAGGCTCATAACGCCGGAAGAGGCCAAGGAGATAGTGCCGCTCCTCGACATCAGCGAGGTCATTGCCGCTTCCTGGAACCCAACCGACGGAAAGGCGGACCCCTTCCACTCCACCGCGAAGTTCGCGATAAAGGCCGAGGAGTTCGGGGCCAAGCTCGTCGAGTATACCGAGGTCAAGGACTTCATCATCGAGAACGGCGAGATTAAGGGGCTGAAGACGAGCAGGGGAGTCATAAAGACGGGCATAGTCGTCAACGCCACCAACGCCTGGGCCAAGCTCATCAACGCGATGGCAGGAATAAGCACGAGGATTCCGATAGAGCCCTACAAGCATCAAGCTGTTATCACGCAGCCCATAAAGAAGGGAGCGATTAAGCCGATGGTCATATCCTTCAAGTACGGGCACGCCTACCTCACCCAGACCGCCCACGGCGGCGTCGTCGGCGGAGTCGGCTACGAGCTCGGGCCAACCTACGACCTCAGCCCGACCTACGAGTTCCTGCGCGAGGTGAGCTACTACTTCACCAAGATTATTCCGGCTTTAAGGGAGCTCCTAATCCTGAGAACCTGGGCCGGCTACTACGCAAAGACACCCGACAGCAATCCAGCCATAGGGAAAATCGAGGAGCTGAGCGACTACTACATTGCCGCGGGTTTCAGCGGGCACGGCTTCATGATGGCCCCGGCTGTGGCAGAGATGGTGGCGGACCTTATTACGAGGGGCAGAACAGACCTGCCAGTCGAGTGGTACGACCCGTACCGCTTCGAGCGCGGAGAACTGCGCGGGCAGGCGCTCCAGATGGGTTGAGTTTTTAACCCTTTTCTCCAAATTTATCCGGTGGTTCCATGACTTCCCTGTACGATTACATGAGGCGGCCGATGGATCCGTCCAGCGAGCTCGCCCAGAGGAGGTACGTGGCCATAAGGAGCTTCTTCAACTGGGCCCTCAAGGAGGAGCTCGTACCGAGGAAGAGGGAGCTCAGAATCCTCGATCTGTGTGCGGGAACCGGTATAGCGGGAGCAGCCCTTCTGGAGACCCTCTGGGAATGGGGCGTTGAGGCCTCGCTGACCCTGATCGAGAGGAGGAAAGAGGACCTGCTCCTCGTGGAGGAATGGCTGCCCGGCGAGAGGGAAGTCATTGGAATCATCGGGGACTGTCTCACCGAGCTTCCGAAGCTGAGGGACTACGACGTTGCCCTGCTGTGGGGACACAGCATGGCCCATTTCAACCCCTTCCAGGCGGCGGAGCTCTTCCAGAAGGTCGCTAAAGCTCTCGGTCCCGAGGGGGTGTTCCTGATAGAGGAAACCGACAACTTCGAGAGGCTCTTCTACCGGGGGAGGTACCGCAGTCCCCACGTCGAGGCCAGGGGAGACGACTGGACCTTAGTTTCCCTCGACGAGGGCTATTCCAGAAAAAAGGGAACCGCCCTCGTTGGGTTCTACAAACTCCCCGGCTGGGAGCCCGTTGAGAAAATCGAGATCAGGTTCTGGGATCTGGCGGGAATCGCGGGAATGCTCTCGATGGTCTTTGAGCGGGTTGGCATCGTCTCGAAGAGCGAACACGGGATCGTTGGAGTGGACGATGTGATCTACGGAACATTCCCTCACCGGGCGTAGTATTCGGGCCTCCTGTCGCGGAACACGTCGTTGTAGTCGTTCAGTCTCTTGTTCCTGGCTAGGGACAGGTCTATCTCAGCTATGCCGAGTTCCTCCCCGTCTTCGCTTCCCTCCACGAGGGTTTCGGCGAGGGGGGAGTTGATCTGGCTCCTGCCGATGAACCTGAGACCCCTCTCCTCACCAACCCTGTCCGCGGTTATCGTGTAAACCCGGTTTTCGAGGGCCCTTATCGGCATGGCCCTGGGAGCGTAGGGCATGACGAGGTTTGCGGGATGGGCTATTATTTCGGCCCCCTTAAGGGCGAGTGTTCTCGCCGATTCCGGGAAGAACCAGTCGAAGCATATCATCACCCCTACCCGGGCAAAGCCCAGGTTAAAAACCTCAAAACCGAGGTTCCCGGGTTCAAAGAACTCCTTCTCCCTGGCGAAGAGGTGAACCTTCCTGTACCTCCCGAGGTATCCGGCCGGGCCAACCACAACCGCCGAGTTGTAGAGCCTGCCGAAGCGATCTTTCTCGGCCGTTCCGGCGATTATGAAGATCCTGTACCTCCTGGCGAGGCGCAAGAGAAGGCGCGTCGTCCTGCCGTCGGGTATGGGGGAGGCGACTTCCTCCACCTCGGCCCTGCTGCTGAAGTTGTAGCCAGTATCGAAGAGCTCGGGAAGAACTATGAGCCTGACGTCGTTCTCAGCGGCCTCGGCAACCAGTCTCTCCGCCTTGGAGTAGTTTGCCTCGGGATCGAGAAGGACGGGTCTCATCTGGCCGAAAGCGACCTTTACCATTTCTCCCACCTTGAGCACCTACGCGGTTGGAGTAAATAAAGTTGTCGTGGAAGGAAAGGGATTGCTGAAAAGGTTTTAACAGGGCAAATTAGATTTTCAGCCAAGATAACGGCATTAAACCATGAGTGCGTTTTATATCTCAACGCATTGGTTAATATAGAGCGTTTTACCGGAAAAAATCAAGGATTGAGCCTTTGAATTCAGTTTTGTTCGGCCGACTGTAAAAGGATGGATGGGCGGCTTTTTCCGGTTTAGAGGGCCGTGAGGATACGCGGGGAAAAGCCAAAGGGAAAAAGCTTAAAAACCCTCCCGGGAACCCGGAGCTGGTGACGATCATGAAGAGGCGTCCAAGGAAGTGGAAGAAGAAGGGCAGGATGAGGTGGAAGTGGATCAAGAAGAGGATACGCAGGCTCAAGAGGCAGAGGAAGAAGGAGCGCGGTCTCATCTGATCCCGCTTCCCGGTGGTGGTATGGGGATTTCTCCCTTTTCTTTCAATGACCTCTCACTTGAGCTCCGGACTTCGCGCGGAAAAACCCTTCTCCTCGCGGATCTTCACATCGGGTTCGAGTTCTCCCGGGGACTGCGGATCAGAACGAGGTTTGAGGAACTCCTCGCCGGCTTTATCGTGGAGAAAGATCCTGACCTTCTGATACTCCTCGGGGACGTTAAGGAACCATTGGGCCTCAGTTTCGGGCTCAAAAAGATCCTCATGGAATTCTTCTCGGAGCTTAAAGGAATTCCAACGATCATCACGAAGGGAAACCACGACGGCAGGATAGAGGATGCCGTTGGGGCCTTCAGGGACGTCAGGGTTGTTCAGTACTTCACCCTCGACGGGATGCTGTTCCTCCACGGCCACACTCAGCTTCCGGAGGGCGAGTTCAGGGAGGTTTACCTCGGGCACATCCATCCCGCGTACGTGTTCAAGGATCGGGGAGTTAGGAGAAAGGTGAAAGTTTTCGCGAGGGTTGGAAGTTACCTCGTGCTGCCGACGGTGAACCCGTACATAGAGGGGTTCCCCATCGAAGAGGGCCTGAGAATGGTGCCGTTTCTAAAGGACGTTGAATACGTTGACGTTTTCCTACCTGAAGGGATATATCTCGGAAAAATACGAATGAAATGATAGACAAAAGCAAACAAAAGGACGCAGTTGAGCTTTCATTATTCTAACGGATCGTGAGTTTTAGCCCCTTATTTGATCCACCAAGATCATGCCACCCCGGTAAGGGTGGGATCGCCGCCAATTTTATCGAGATTCTGATTTTAAGGATTACTCAGTCGCAAAACGGTAGAAAAAGCTCTATATAAGCTTTTTTGTTCGAGATATCCAGGGCAAAAGGATTTTCTTTGGAAATTCACCATGTACCTACATAAATGCCTACATATTCGGCCAGCCCGTTAGGATAAATCCAACATTTCCAGTCCAGCCATCAAGAACAATTAGAATTTCTACAAAGGTTTGAAAATGGAACGGAAAAATCACTTCTCGAGTGACTGGGCGCGCTTTGCCAGGTCCTGAAGCTGTCCCTCAAGTCTTCTGAGTGCTTCCTGGGTTCTCTGGATAGCTGTATCGTACTCGTTGATCCGCCTGTCAATCAACTCTATGGCGTTCTCAACGGGCATTTCCGCGGAGTAGCCAGCTCCGATACTGACGATAGCCCGCTCCTTGTCCGCTATGGTTCCCTTGAGGAAGGAACCGCCCCCGATAGGCACGAGGATCTCCGGGTTCTCG
This sequence comes from Thermococcus sp. AM4, assembly GCF_000151205.2. NCBI lineage: Archaea > Methanobacteriati > Methanobacteriota > Thermococci > Thermococcales > Thermococcaceae > Thermococcus > Thermococcus sp. AM4. The sequence goes on along the minus strand of NC_016051.1, from coordinate 240,828 downwards.
GAGTCTATGCTCTTCAACCCTTCCAGGGTCTCCTTGAGGGCTGTCAGCTCGTTCTTCGCGAGGGTCAGGAGCTCGAGGTTCTGGGCCAGCAGCTGAGCCTGAGCCTGAAGGAGCTGATACTCGTACGCGAGCTTCTCAAGCTCTTCCCTTTTCTTCACGTTCTCTTCCATCCGAATCACCTCCAGAAATTGGGAGGGGTGGTTTAAAGGCTTTCCGCAGCGGTTCTGCCCTTGAAGATGTCAACCCTCGTTATTATCCCCACGATCCTGCCGGTCCTGTCCTGGACGAGAACGGCCGGGTGCTCCTCGAGGAGGTACTTAACGACCTCCAGATCCTCCTCCTCGTTCACGATGGGGAACGGTTCGTCCATTACCTCAAGAACCTTCCTGTCGTAGATGTCCTCGTACTCGAGGCTTCGACGGACGAGGGAACGCTCCGTAACCGAACCGACGACCTTGTTCCCGCTTATGACGGGGATCTGGGAGATGTTGTGGGAGTTCATGAGCTTTATCACGGTCTCGACCTTTTCGTAGGGCTTGACCGATATAACCGGGGATGACATTACATCGCGGGCCTTTGGGAGGGCCTTCTTGCACTCAAGGAGGGCCTGGAGAATTCGGTTAAACGTGGACAGCCGGGGATCGACTCTGCCGCTCTCGAGCTTCGCTATATACGCCTGCGTAACCCCAGCTTTTCTGGCGAGCTCTTCCTGGGTTATCCCGAGTTCCTTTCTGATCTTCCTGATCACTGAGGGATCGATGGGCCGGGGTATGATCACCGTAATGACCACCGGTTATATTCCGGGGTTTGGGTTAATAAACCTTGAGGAATCGTTTTAAGACCCTCGATCCATATCCGTAATTAATGAGGGCCCTAAAATCCGCAACAGTGCTGATGCTCATTCTCACAGCCATTGCCGTTCTCGGGTTAGCCGTGCCCAACATCAGCGTTCAGGTTCAGGGGATTGGAAGCTCAACAACACCAGTGTACAGCCCCACGGGTTCAGGGGGCTTCTACTTCTGGATCTCAACGGCAACGTATAACATCCTGAACGTTACACTGATGTTTGCCGACAACCTGAGTGCTGGAACGACGATATACGTCAAGCTTTACAACTCGAGCGGGGACTTAATAGCGGTCTGGAGCAGAACTTTGACGCAGGTTCTCCCAGCTCTGGAAGAGATCAACGTCTCCCCATCCAGTCAAGTCAGCATCTACGACGTTTCGGACATTCACGTCGTTCTCAATTCTCCAGACTACGTTTCCGGTTCCGGCAGTTTCCAGCTTGTGGTTAAGAAGATAGGAGCTGGATTGTTTACAGGGGATATCTGCAATCCAATAGCCGTAAACAACCCGGGTATAACCCCTCTCTACAACTACACCCTAAAGGTTGTCCTCAACTCAACCTCCGACGTTCTCTGGAGTTATATCAACTCGACAAACGTATATTTCACGACATCCGCGGGAAGTCCCCTCTATTATTGGGTGCAACAGCTGGACTCCACAAACGAGCAGGCAATCATCTGGGTGAAGGTTCCCTACATACCAGCGGGTGGAAGCGTTGTGGTGTGCATGCACTACGGTGGCACCAATCCATACTCATCCTACAATGACCCGTACAGGACGTTCCTGCTCTTCGACGACTTCGATGGAACCAGCGTAAACACAACTATATGGAACGTCCATGGAACCCCCTCAGTGAGTGGCGGGATCCTTTACATGAGCGGTGTTTATAAAATATTGTGGTGGGCGTATGGGAGCCCTACGTGGATTTGGACCAAGATAAACCTACCCACCTCATATGAAGTTATAATGAATGCGAGTCTTTCTTATCCTGACGGGTGGATTGCCTTTGGCAGTACTAGCTTTACCCCGGGCCCTTTTTACGCGATTTATATAAATACAACCTCCGGGATAGGATATGGTGAAACCATAGAGTACGACAATAACCTGAACGAATACGATGCCCTGACCAGGAGGAGCATAATAAATGGAAGCGGGACAGTTTTGGATTATATAAACAATCCCTACTCCCTCAACACATGGAGCATATTTGAAATCTACGTAAACTCAAACGGTACAGTATATACGTATCAAGATGGAACTCTTGTAGTCGGGTACACCCTAAATTCCTCGTACGTAATGAGCGGGCCCTTCGGCTTCGGTCAAATAACGGGAAGAACCCCAAGCGAGTACGATTGGATAGCCATAAGGAAGCATGCCTCCCCCGAACCGACTGTCACAGTTGGCCACTGGTATGGGGCACTGGTATTCTACCCCTCACCACCCGGATAAACCTCACTCAGCACGTTTCCCAGTTTCCCGGAAGAATTCGACAGTCTTCTTAAGCCCCTCCTCCAGTGAAAACTCCGGCTCAAAGCCTAGCTTTCTGATTTCGCTTATGTCCGCGAGGCTGTGCCTTATGTCGCCAGGCCTCGGTTTGTCGAAGATTATCGAGCTCGTCGTCCCGGTTATCTCGATTATTTTCATCGCGAGCTCGAGGATGCTCGTTTGCCTTCCTGTGGCGACGTTGAAGACCCTCCCGTTCGCTTTCCTGCTCTCGGCCACGAGGAGGTTGGCCCTGACGACGTCCTTCACGTAGATAAAATCCCTCGTCTGCTTGCCGTCGCCGAAGATTACGAGCGGTTCTCCTGCCAAGGCCCTGTTGATGAATATGCTTATCACTCCCGCGTACTGATTAAAGCTCTGCCTCGGCCCGAAGACGTTGAAGTAGCGGAGCGCGACGACGGGCAAACCGTAGAGTTCGTGGTAAACGCGAAGGTACTCTTCAGCGGTAGCTTTCGTCACGCCGTAGGGCGAGAGCGGTCTCGGTCGTTCGGTTTCCTTCAGCGGAAGGTTGGGGTTGTCGCCGTAGACGGCGGCCGAGGAGGCGAATATGAGCTTTCCGTGCCCTTCGAGGAGAGCTCTGATGATGTTGAGGGTTCCGAGAACGTTTACCTCCTCCGTGAAAACAGGGTCGCGAATGCTCTCAACGACGCTAACCTGCGCCGCCTCGTGGAAGACGTAGTCAGCTTGGCTTATCAGCTCGGCTATTGCGCTGTAGTCCCTTATATCGGCCTTAACCAGCTTCGCCCCGGGCGGAACGTTCTCAGGCTTGCCGGTGTAAAGGTTATCGATAACGATCACATCGTTGTCCTTGACGAGCTCCCAGGCGATGTGAGAACCTATGAATCCAGCCCCGCCGGTGACGACGATCAGCTTGTTCCTCATTCCGATCCCCAACCGTTGGTGTTACTCAAGAGTTTTAACCTTTTTCAGGTGTTCCGCCTCAGGCATTGACGCAAAAATGCCTAATTCGAAAGCATTATAAGGGCCCTCTTGACTTAAACGTTGGTAAGGAGCCATGCCGAGCTACATAGTCGTTGGCGGTCAATGGGGTGACGAGGGCAAGGGTTCTATCATAGCGTACCTCGCCCTGAAGGACGAGCCCGAGGTCATAGCGCGCGGCGGCGTTGGGACGAACGCGGGCCACAGCGTTTTTATCAACGGAAAGAAGTACGCGGTGAGACAGCTTCCAACGGGTTTCATGCAGACCAAGGCGAGGCTCCTCGTCGGGGCCGGCGTTCTCGTTGACCCGGAGGTTTTCTTCCACGAACTCGAACACCTCGGGGACTTCAAAGTCGCCGAGAGGGTTGGAATAGACCACCGCTGCGCGATAATCGAGGAGAGGCACAGGCAACTCGACCGCTCCAACAGCCACCTACATGAGAAGATAGGGACGACGGGAAGCGGCTGCGGGCCGGCTAACGCGGACAGGGTCATGAGGAAGGCAAGGCTCGCGAGGGATATTCCCGAGCTTGAGCCCTACCTGACGGATGTTGCCGCGGAAGTGAACGACGCGCTCGACGAGGGGAAGCTCGTCCTCATCGAGGGGACGCAGGGCTTCGGGCTGAGCCTCTACTACGGCACCTATCCCTACGTTACCTCCAAGGACACAACCGCCTCAGCGATAGCGAGCGACGTCGGAGTGGGACCGACGAGGGTTGATGATGTCATAGTCGTCTTCAAGAGCTTCCCGACGAGGGTCGGTGCCGGGCCGTTTCCGACGGAGATGAGCCAGGAGGAAGCGGAGAAGCTCGGTCTCGTCGAGTACGGGACTGTAACAGGCAGGAGGAGGCGCGTCGGCTGGTTCGACTTCGAGTTCGCCCGCTACTCCGCCAGGATCAACGGGGCAACGATGCTCGCTTTAACGATGCTTGACAAGTACGACAAAGATGCTTTTGGCGTGACAGACTACGACAAACTGCCGAAAAAGGCAAAGGAGTTCGTGGAGGAGGTAGAGGAGCGCGTTGGAGTTCCAGTGGCCCTCATAAAGACCGGGCCCGAGCTGGGGCACATCATCGACAGGAGAGAGGTTATTTAGCTCCTTTTCTTTAACACCACCTCAAAGTGGCCCTCTTCGCCAACGTCCGGCCTCATGGGGGCGTCGAGTGCGAGCCGTATTCCGTACCTCCCGTGACCGGCGATGCACTCGAAGCCCTCCCCTCCGAAGGGGTTTTCCCTCACGAGCAGGCGAAGGAGCTCCCTGGGAGAGATGGCGCGGTGTGCAACTATCAGCACGTCCTCCTCAGGGAGAAGCTCCCTCGAAAAGGAGAAGTTTATCCCCCCACCGAGCCCGAAAACGTTCGACTCAAGTGCCGAATGGAAGATCTCAGCCTTGGCCTTCCGGGCCCTCACGAGGCTCGCGTAGACCCTGCCCTCTATCAGCTTGCCCCTACCCTCGAACACGAGCTCCGCCCCGTCGCTTTCCCAGGTGAGTGTTATCCTGCCCGAGCCGGTAACTTCCCCATCCTTTGTTGCCACGAGCAAGAGCAGATCCTTAGCCGGGCCGGAAACAATTCTCAGAGCCGGGAACTCCATAAAACCGTCGCCGTTTCTCTTGATAGTGACGATGAAGGGCCCCTCCGGGAGCTCTATCACCGATCCACTGCCCCTCGACCGGACGTCGAAAGAGTGTGAACTTACGTAGCTTCCCCTTCCGCCCCTCTTCCACTCTCCCCTGCTCCGGTAGACACCGAGCTCGTACTCAACCTGTGTGGGGAACGGTATTTTTCCATCAATCATCTGATCTGGAAAGGCCTTGAGCGCACGATCCTCGGCGAGGTAGTTTCTGACCGCGAACAGAGAAACCGAGAGGGAGACCACCACAAGGGCCGTTGCAAGGGCACGGAAGGCAGCTGAAGCCTGAGGAGGCGCGGAAAGGGCGAGCTTGAGGATGATCACCGCGACGAGCAGAAGAAGTGAGAACAGGAAAAGCACGTACCTCTTTGAGTACCTCCTGTAAACGAGCACCCTCATGCTATCACCGCACGTATCTCCCCTCCACCTGCGAGAGCTTCAGCTTCGACTTCAATCCCTTGGGAACGAAGTCCCGGGCAATTATCTCGCCGCTCCTTACGTCGATCTTCGCGAAGTAGTAGCCCTTCTCCCCAACCGCCTTCAGACCGGCTATGCCCTCCTCAACGTGATGGGAAACGACCTCGACCTTTGCGCTGTCCCCGTACTCCTCCGCGATCATGCCGAGGAAGCTCTTCACCATGAACTTCTCGGTGAGGTTAAGTTCCCTGTTCAAGAGCTCACCGCTCGATCTGTGAAGAACGAGCGTTCCCGTCCACTTCGTTCCCGTGAACTCAACCACCCAGTTCTCCTCAAGCTTGAGGCTCTCTATGACGGGTTTTGGCTCGATTTCTCGGAGGTACTCGAGGGCACGCCTCTCAACGGCGGCCTCGCGGAGAAACTCGTCGAGCTTCTCCATCCTTCCGTCCTTGAAAACCCTCAGCTTCAGGATGCGGTCTTCGCTCTCGAGGGTCATCATGTAATGGTCCCCAAACTCGCCGGTGAAAACCGGCTTGAATTCCGGGTACGCGGACGAGACCAGTTCAAGGGCCTTATCCTGGCTTATCTCCAGCTTCCACTCAATTATCTCGCCGCTATGCCCGTTGTACGTGAACTCAACGATCCCGTCGCCGCCCCTGAAAACCGCCCTCACGATCTCGTGGTTCTTAACCTGACACTCGGCCAGATCGAGGGAACCGGGAGTTACAACGCCATCGTGCTCCCTGAGTCCCTCCTCCAGGATCTCCTTCGGATGGTAGAGGGCCTTGACGTCCTCAACTTCACCGGTGAGGGAGTTCACCCTGACAACGTACAGGCTTCCATCCGCCAGCAGATCGACGAGGGTTACGCCCCTTCTTCTCTCAACGCCGATGACCTTTGCGCCGGGGTATCTGGAGTGAACTATCGCCAGCACCGCTTCCTCGGTTAGGGAAATCGTCGATGCAACCACCTCTCCGGAATACGAGTTCACCGCAACGTCGAAAAGATAGCGCTCGGTCTTTCCAATGAACTCCCTAAGGAGCCGCCTCTTGTCGTTTTTGACCGTGAGGCTGAGCGGTTTTTCACCGGTAACCCCTTTAACGTGCTCCAAGACGATCTCCCTGAGGATCGGCTCTTCCAGTTTCTTGAGGGAAACGGATGGAGCTCCCTTCGGAAGCCTTATCCTCGCTGACCCCCGGTTCCTTCCGGCCGAGAACTCGATGAAAGCCTCAACCGGCACGTAGGCCCTTTTGGTCTCGAGGATCCTCACGTCATCGTACTTTTTACCGAGTTCTTCCCTCAGAAGTGCCTCGGCCCCCTTTGCCCCGGGCCCCTCAACTTCCAGCCCGGAGGCAAGAACCTTACCGTCCTCCTCGAGCAGGATCCTCATTGTGAGCCCCTTGAGCCTTCCGATCTCGGCGTTTAGCCTGACCTTCTCGCCGTTCACAAGGGATCTCCTTACCTTACCGTCCCCCAGCGTCCAGGATGTCACGTACAGGGGCCGGAGCTTTATCGTGAGTTTCTCAAGGTGCACGCGCTCCCCCGGTATCTTGTATCTGTATCCCAGCACCCTCTTGACCCTCTCAAGCAGTTCTCCATGCTTAACCTCTTCCAGCAGGGGGCCGTCGAGCACGAACTCCTTTAAGCCTTCCTCCTCACCCTCCACGACGTCAGGCAGGAGCTTTTCAACGAGGCTCACAGGGGGTTTGATCGAGTAGCGGTTGAAGACCTCCGCAAGTTCCTTTGGGCCTATCGCCCTTCCCTCTGAAAGAACCAGGCCCGGGATCAGATTTACCACAACTCCGGAGTCTTTTATTACCGGCAAAAGCTCCTCCAGGGCCTTTTCATCTGCCCTTCCGCTGAGTAAGGCAACGCTCATAACGTCCCTGCCCGTGAAGGGGTTTTCACGAACCCCCCTGAGAACGACCAGTTCAAGACCGCCCTTCCGTTTGTACTCCCTAGACTGCTCGGTGAAGCCCGCCCTGGAGAGGAGCTCAACGAGGCCCTCGAGAATGACGTCCTTTGGAGCCATGAGGATTACCTGCTCGTCCCACTTCATGGGCATCACAGCATTTAATAGTGCCCGGAAGGATAAAACTGTGTCGGCGCGTTCCGTTAGGGGGAGCACTCCAAATTGAAACACCGGAAAAACAAAAGTGAGGACGTTTTTTCACTTCGAACGCTCCACGAGCCACTCAACGATTGCACGATGGAACTCGTCCGCCCACTCGGGATCCTCGAATATCTCGTGGTAGGCTCCATTGAACTCCCTGAGCGTTTTGTCCCCCACCTTCAGCTTTTCAAAGAGCTTCCTCGCGCCTTCTGGAGGCGTTATCACGTCCCCTGTTCCAACGAGTAGGAGAATAGGAACTTTTATTCTTTCAGCCTCTCGGTGAGCGAGCTCCATGTTAACGAAGATGCTCCTGCCGAGCTTCGCCGAAATCCTGTCGTGGACGAGCGGGTCCTCAACGTACCGTCTCACGGCATCTTTGTTCCTTGAGAGAAGCTCAGGCTTTATGCCGTTGGAGAGGACAAGGCCAGGAGCTACCTTTCCGAGGAACTTCGCGAGGGCCACCATAAAGCCAGGCGTTTCCGGGCTCTTGGCAAGGGCGGGCGACGAAGCGATTACTCCCCTAATCTTATCGGGCCTCGTCTCAGCGTATCTGATAACCGTTAAACCGCCGAGGCTGTGGCCGAAGAGGAAGGGCTTCTCACCTAATTCTTCAATTATGGAATCAATTATTTCCATAGCCTCTTCGACGCTCGTGTGCCCCCTCTTCCCGGGGCTCTTGCCGTGTCCAGGCCAGTCGAAGGTGTAAACGGCAAAGCCGGCCTCGTTGAGCTCCCTAATCAGCCGTCCGTACCTCCCGCTGTGCTCCCCAAGGCCATGAACGAGAACGACCCAACCGAGCTCCGGTTCGCCGAACTTGGCCTTGTAAACCTCCATTTCAATCACCCAGCCAGACCCGTTTGAGAGGGAGAACGTCAAAGTCTTCATCTTCGCTAACTATCGCTTGCAGGCCGTTGTTCTCTATAACCGCAACGTGAAGGGCGTCAGAGGGACGGAGGTTGTACTGGAAGATAACCCCCTTGGCTGTTAAGTAGTCCTGAAACGTTAGTGGAAGAACTCTAACCGCGGGCAGAACGATGTCGTCTATAAACTCGATTGTATCCTTGTAAGCTATTCCATACTTGCGCTTTGAGACATGGATTAACTCATCGAGAACCAGCATGTCCGTGTAGAGTTCATGCTTCTGGGTAAGATCGGCATAGAATTCATCGAGCTCGTTGGCAATGTCTTCTGGAATCCGCGAGTTGAGATAAACGAAAAGGTTTGTATCGATGAAGAGCTTCATTCTTCAATCCCCCAGACCTCGTCGAACTCGTCTTCGAGGCTTATCCCTTTCAGCTCCCCCAGTTTCGCCGGTTTGGTGCCTTTCCGCTTCTCGTGATACTCTTTGAGCTTTCTGAGGAGTTCCTCTTTGCTCGGCGGCTTTTTGATGACGAGGCCTTCCTCCGTCGGCTCGACTATAACTTCTCCTCCCTCTTTTATGCCGTAGGCCTCGCGGAAGACCTTGGGGATGACGATCTGTCCTTTGGGGCCGACCTTCAGGCGTATGCTAACCAAAGGTATCACCTTGTATAACTCACGGTTCAACAAAATAAAGCTTTCGAAGAAAGCGGAGAAAGGAAGAGTTCAGGAGAACGGGCTCTCCCTGAGCTTCTCGTTGGTGAAGCGGACGAGCTTTTCGACGTCTTTTCCAATCGTCTCGGGCTCGGGCTTCATGAGAACGTAGAAGACGTTGGTTTTTGGAGTTAGTGAGACGTGCTTGACGTTGTGGGGCTTTGAAAGATTTTGAACGAGCTCTTTGAGCTTGACAATATCCCTCTTTTTCTCGTAGAGGGCCTCGTACTCCTTGCCGGCTATCTCAATCGTCTCCCTCTGGAGAAAATCCTCGTTTTCAATGCTGGGTTTCATTCGGTAGTAACCTTTTTGAATCAAATGGGCCTCGCGCTTTATCTGACTTTCAGGCCTTATAACGAAGTAAATCTTATCGTGCCTGCTCGTCAGCAGGGCTATAGGAAAGTAGAGGAGGCTCTGTCTCGGAAGGAGTGTCAGAGTGTACTCAAACTTTCTAATGTTATCCCGGTTGACTTTATAGCTAGCCCTGAACCCGATATAACCACCGAGCCAAACGTAGTCCTTGTCCTTGGGCTTCACAACGTCCTCAATAGTGCGGAGATAGTGTTGCATCAGCTGGAGGTTGAGCTTCCGCCCCTTGTAGAACTGAATGGAGGTTAAAGCTGCCACAACCATGATGGCAAGGAAGAGGGTTGAGGTTATCTCCATTTCAATCGCCCTCCGGATAGTACCTCTGAAGGGTTGTATCGTCAAGTATTTCAAGATTTCCGATTCCTGCTCCTTCAAGTACTTTCACAATATCTCGAATTATCCTAGCCTGAACGGGCCAAGCTAGTGCACTTGAAACTGGACCTGGGGGGGTGTTTCTAGCGAACGCTAGGTAAATCTTCACACCCTCCTCATCAACCTGGATCTTTGAAACCAGTCCCTCACTGACTATATCAACCTCCGTAAATGGATTTTTCACGGATCTGAGGAGTTCTAGTATGGCATCAGTCCTCAAGAACCATACCTCCAAGCTTTCTCAGCCACTCAATTCCCCTGGGTTCCTCTGCAAACATCGGGAGCTTTATCACGTCTACCCCTCTAAACTTTCTCTCGACTTCTTCGAGAACCTTCCTCTGGGCTTCCATTTTAACCTTTAACTCAGGAATTTCTTCCCTTAGCTGAATTACCTTGTTCACAACGATTAGCCGCAGAGGAACCTTGAACTTCTTCAGGCTCTCGTAGGCCCTCTCGGTCTCGTAGAGCGGGAGCATCTCTGGGTTCATAACGGCAACGACACTCGTCTTGTTCGGATTCGTTATAACGTCCTCGACGAACTGAACCTCGCTCCTGTACTGGAGGAGCTCCTTCATAACCGGATCTTCAGCCTCCTCCTTCGGAAGCTTGAACTTCTCACCCTCAATCTCGTACTCTTCCTCACCCTTGATATTCGCTATCGCTTTTCTTCTCTGGAGTATCTTGCGTCTTATGTCAATCAGCTTGTCGGCCCAGATAAGAGAAATCCTCGGCAAGGCCAGAACGCGGAGCGTTAAACCCGTGGGGGGCGTGTCGAAGACTATAACGTCCCACTGATCACCTTCTGTTAGGATCTCCCTTATGGCTTCGAGCGTTGCGTACTCCTCTATCCCCGGCGAGTAGCTGAGGACCTCGAAGTACTTCTCAAGGTTTATAACGGTAAGGTAGCGGTACATGTTCTTGAGGTTCTTCTCAAGGTGCTTGAGGTAGGCCTTAATCAGCTTCTCCATATCGAGCTCGCTCGCGTAGAGGTTGTCGATGATTTTCTTTGGCTTATCACTCAGCTTCTCCATGAGGACATCGCCGAGGTTGTGGGCGGGGTCAAGGGAAACTATCAGTGTTTTGTATCCCCTCTCGGCCAGCCCAACGGCTATTGAAGCGCTCGTCGTGGTTTTGCCAACTCCACCCTTTCCTATCACGAACAGAACCCTGAAACCCTCCTTGGGGATAAGGTACTCTCTCATGATACCACCTCAGTCTATATCGAACATTCCGGCAACCTCAGCAAAGACGTCGTCGAGATTTATCGCTCGACTTTCCATGACCCGGATTTCCTTGACCATATGAGGCATGAGTCTCATAACAAGCGTGGTCGGCGGGCTGGGTATTCCTATGAACGAGCCCATCAGGATGAGCGCGAAGACGTTCTCAAGCTCCCGCAATTCGAATTCAATATACTCAGTCGACTGATGCTTGAAGGCCTCACCGAATCCCTTCAAGAAGTCCCGAATCTTCTGCAAGTTCTCACCCCCAGAAGGAAAATGAAAAAACGAAAGCTTCAGCTGGCCATCGCGGCGTACTCCTCAGCCGGCTTTTTCCATGCCGCGTACCAGTCGATGACCAGCATTATGTTCAGGAGCAGGCCAATTAAGGTTATTATGCTGACCCAGATCAGGTGTTTCGGAAGGGCCACGTAGACGAGGAACCATATAAGTGCTGCTGTCACCGTAATCCAGAGGAAGAGCGCTGGAATAAGCACTGCCCACTTCCATGCCCCCTTCGGATTCTGAACTTTTGCAACCCAGAGGGAAGCAGTCATTAGAGCAATGCTCGCGAGCATCTGGTTCATTCCGCTGAAGGCCGGCCAGAGAACCAGGAAGTCCTTACCCCATGCCATGTAGATGCCGAATGCCACAAGTATAAAGGAGGCAACCCACTTGTTCTTAAGGATCTCCGGGGCGTTGACCATGTCCATGACTTCCTGCCAGGTGAACCTTCCAAGCCTGGTGGCGGTATCAAGGGTCGTCAGTGCAAAAGCTGCAACCCAGAGGCTGGCAAAGAGCGCCGCTCCGGAGGTTGAGATTCCGAAGGCATCGTGGACACCCATAGCGTAGCTCTGTGAGAATATTCCAACCTTCAGCTTGTGGGCAATGACCTGAATGGCATACTGGCTTCCCCAGTTGTTGTAGTTAACGGGGATTCCCTTCTGCTGGAAGATCTGGAGACCGTAGACCGCTATTGAGGATATGACAAGCGTTGAGAGGAAGCCCTCGGTGAACATTCCACCGTAGCCGACCATAAGGCCGTGGAGCTCGTTGTCGAGCTGCTTGCTGGTTGTACCAGAACCGACGATTGAGTGGAAGCCGCTGAGAGCACCGCACGCAATGACGAGCGGGATTGTTGGCCAGAACGGTGAGGGCTTTCCGCCGACGACGCTGGCACTCCAGGTCGTAAATGCGGGGGCAGTAAACGTCCCGGTGCCCTTCAGCCCAACTACAATGAATGCAAGGCCACCGAGTATAAGGCCGAACCACAGGATGTAGGCGTTAAGGTAGTCCCTGGGCTGAAGAAGGATCCACACCGGGAGGGAAGAGGCTATGATGACGTAGATTCCGAGGGCAATGAGCCAGGCGTGGTAGCTGGCATTTATCGGGAACTTAAAGCCAATGTATATTGCCAGTATGAGCAAGGCTATTCCGATAGCAGTTCCAAGTTTGAAGTCAACCTGCCACTTGTAGAGGAGAAGTCCCAGGATCACTGCCACCAGCATGAAGAGCCATGAGGCAGTCGCAGCACCCGGCTTGCCAACAAATATACTGCTGATAACCCAGCCAAAGGCAGCCACAACGAGGACAAGAGCAAACCAGACGTAGAGCTCGAATGCAAGGCTGGTTCTCCTGCTCATGAGCTTTCCTGCAATCCACTGTATTGATTTTCCATCGTAGCGAACCGATGACATCAGGGCCAGATAGTCGTGAACCGCACCGATGAAGACGTTTCCGAACCAGACCCACAGGAGTCCCGGAAGCCATCCCCAGGCCATCGCAACCGCTGGACCGACAATCGGTCCGGCACCGGCTATAGAAGCGAAGTGGTGGCCGTAAAGCACTATCGGGTTCGCTGGAACGTAGTCGACACCGTCGTAGAGCCTGTGGGCGGGAGTTGGCCTGTTGGGATCGGCCCTAACGACCTTGTTCTGAAGGGCCTTGCCGTAGGTAAAGTACATACCGACGTATATGGCCGCCGCTATCAAGATTATAACAGCGGAGTTCATCTCTGCACCTCCATTAAAGTTTTGCACTCCAATGTACATTTTTGAAATATAAATGCTTTTCGGCGAAAAACTGAAAATACCTCGGCTTTAAACTTAGAGTTGGATTTTAAAGAACCTCACGGTGTATTTTGGCGATAGGCCTTTCCTATGAGGGACTTTAGTTTGAAAATTGAACTCTCCCAGAGTAAGAAAGCCAAAATTGGATAAAAGGTCACTCCTCCGCCTTCAGTCTGAGCGATGTGTGCTCCTCCTTCAGCCGCTCTATCCTTTCGAGGAGCTCCTCAGCGAGGTCCCTGAGCTTTACCGCGGTTTTCTCGATCTCGCTGATGCGTTCTTCCAGTTCCTTCTCCCTCTCCTCCACCTCCTCAAGGGCCTTCGCCAGTCTCTCCTCCTCGCTCTTTCTGTAAACCTCTATGTTGAGCCTTTCGTAATCCCAGACGATCTTCCCGTCCCTGATCTCGAAGGGAACCGTTATCCTCACGACGTCGGCCTTATCAACCTTCAGCTCCTGGAACTTCTCAAAGATGTACTGGTTCAGCTCCCCGGCCGCCCTCACAACTTCCTTGGGGTCAACTTTTCCCCGGGTAAGGGCGAAGAGAACCCTCCTGACCTTGTGGGCGTAGCCAGATGCCCGGACGTAACCGGTGCTCAGCTTCATAGCGATCACCAAAAGATTATTCAACTTCAGTGCATAAATGCTTATTGGTGGCTACCCATGAACATTCTGATCTTCGGACCCCCTGGCTCGGGAAAGAGCACCCATTCGAGGAGGATCGTGGAGGAGTACGGCCTCACGTACATATCGTCCGGAGACCTGATCAGGAGGGAAATCGAGAGAAAAAGCTCGCTCGGAGTCGAGATGGCCGCCTACCTGAGCAGGGGCGACCTGATCCCCGACACGATAGTGAACACTCTCATCATCTCCCGCCTGAGGCGCCAGAGGGAGAACTTCATCCTGGACGGCTATCCGAGAACGCCCGAGCAGGTCATAGCCCTCGAAAACTACCTCTACGACCACGGGATAAGGCTCGACCTGGCCCTGGAGATATTCATCGACGAGGAGGCGAGCGTGGAGAGGATCTCCGGCAGGAGGATATGCCCGAACTGCGGGGCTGTTTATCACGTCAAGTACAATCCCCCGAAGGTTCCGGGGGTCTGCGACCTCTGTGGCTCAAAGCTCGTGCAGAGGGCTGACGACAGGGAGGAGGTTGTAAGAAAGCGCTACCGCATCTACATCAGGAACATGGAGCCGATAATCAAGTTCTACCGGGCCAAGGGCATCTACGTTAGAGTCGACGGTCACGGCCTCATCCCCGACGTGTGGAAGAGAATACAACCCCTCCTCGACTACATCCACGAGAGGGAGAAGAAGAGAAAGGAGCACGAGTGATACCTATGGCCGTTGCGGAGATATGCCTCTTCCCCCTGGGAACCGAAAGTCCGAGCGTCGGAAAGTACTTGGAGCCTGTCATCGAGGTCATAGAAAAGAGCGGCCTGAAGTACATGGTGTGCCCCATGGGGACGGTGGTCGAGGGGTCCATTGAGGAGATACTTGAGCTCGTCAAAAAATGCCACGAGGCAATACTGAAGGCCGGAGCGAAGCGCGTCGTCATCAGCCTGAAGATAGACGACAGGGTTGATAAACCCCTCAGCATAGAGGGCAAGCTGGGGAGGTAGATGGAGTACTTCGACAGGATCGCGGATAGATACGATGCCTGGTACAGGACGAGAACCGGACGGTACGTGGACAGGATTGAGAAGTGGCTGGTCTTCTCCATGCTCAGAACGAGATCGGGAAAAGCGCTCGACCTCGGCTGCGGAACGGGCAACTACACGCTCGAACTCAGGAGAAGGGGCTTCGACGTGATCGGCCTCGACGCGAGCGAGGGGATGCTCAGGATAGCGCGCTCGAAGGGGCTGAACTGCATCAGAGGAGACGCCTACTCTCTTCCCTTTCCGGACGAGAGCTTTGACCTCGTGCTGAGCGTTACAATGTTTGAGTTCATCCACGAGCCGGAGAAAGTTCTGGAAGAGATCTACCGGGTTCTGAGACCCGGCGGCGAGGCGCTCATCGGCACGATGAACGGCAGGAGCGCGTGGTTCCTCTTCAAACGCCTCAAAAGCCTCTTCGTTGAAACGGCCTATCGCTACGCCCGCTTTTACACGCCCGGAGAACTGGAGGCCCTCTTAACAAACGCCGGTTTTAAGAACATCGAGAGCGCCGGGGTGATATTCTTCCCATCGTTCTGGCCGTTTCTAGATCTCGCGGAAAGGGTGGATAAAAAATGTTACAAAAAATGTAAGGGGCTCGGGGCCTTCATAGCCGTCCGGGGAGTCAGGCCTTAGCTCCCGTTCCATATCACGTAGGCCTTTTCCGTTATGAAGACAGGTTCGAGCCTCTTCCTGTAAACCACGAAGTTGTCGCCGTACTTCTGCTTCAGCTTCTCGATGTAATTGCTGAAGACGTCACTCGGAACGCTGACGTGGGCGCTTATCCTGTTGTCGCCGGCTCTGACGCTCAGCTCCTTGATCGGGATGTAGGCGATGATGTCCTGGTGTGGCTCGAGGTAGAAGTCCTTCTTGTAGATGTCCCTTCCGTTGGGAGTGACGTAGTAGGTGACCATCGCCCTGAGGGCAAAGGTGACGTTGTAGTCCTTTCTGAAGGCCGCCCTCAGATCGATGTCGCCGCTCCTGCCCGGGGCTATCGGGAAGCTCGGGTTGACCTCCTTTCCATCGACCTTAACCGGGCCGTCGAGCACTCCGACTGGTCCCTTCTGGATGAGAACCATGCGGTAGTTCGTGGCGTTGGGGATGTCCATGCTCACTGTGATCGGGGTCTCGTGGAGGTGGTTTATGTAGAGGTTCTCGGCGAGGGTTTCCCTCTTCACGAGGGTTCCGTTCCTGTAGGCCTCAAAGATCAGGGTCGCGTTCTTCACGTCCCTTCCGAAGGCCGAAATGTAGATCCTGAAGGTGTGGTTGCCGACGGGCAGCTTCATGGCTAAGAACGGGGAATAGACCTGCCTCCACGTTCCGTTTGAGGGGGTACCGTTCACGAGGAGGTCTATCTTGTAAACCGCGAAGGGCCTGAAGCGGTAGGTGTTGACGCCGTTCTCCATCTTCACGGGGACGAAGTTGGAGCGGAGCTTCATGGACTCGGTTATGTTCTTGGGGTTGAGGTAGTTGAAGGCAAGCTGGACGAAGTTGCTGAAGGCTATCTTGTCGTAGGCGAGAACGCCCCAGTTGCCCGGGTACTTGTAGAGGACGTAGGGAACGTTCGGCTGCTTGTTCTGGTAAACGGAACCGGTCCCCATGTCTATTATCGTGTCGGGGATGTACTGGTAGACCCTGCCGCCGTAGGAGACCTGCACGTAGTAGGTCTTGGTCTTGTTGTCGTAGACTATCGTCGAGCCGTACTGCGGGCCTACTGGCATGAACATTGGGTTTCCGCGGTATTCACCGTAGGTAATCGCACCGCCGAGATAGCTTATGGCGTTGAACTTGAAGATGTCGCTCTGCCAGGCTATGAGGTAGTTGAGACCCCACGCCTCAAAGTCCACCTCGCCCTTATCCCCGCTGTGGGAGAAGAACTTCGCTAGGATGTACCTCCTGTCGTAGGCGTGTCCTCCATCGGTTGAGGCCCTCCTGTCGCTGAGGAGGCTCGACTCAATCCAGTAGCCGTAGTCCCACCAGCTGGTCGCGCTGTCGAGGGGGTTGCTGTTGTTCTTCAGCCAGAGTAGCGTGTCCTGCCAGGACTTGGGAACGGCCTCGGCGGAAGCCTGAGCCTTTGCGAGCGTGCCCATGTCCCTCGCCGCTATCACCGGCAGGGGGATGAAGAGCAGGATGAGCACAACCGCGAACATCGCCTTGGTTCCGAGGGTTTCCTCCATCCTCTCGATGGCCACTATTATCTCCCCGAGGAAAACGCCCGCGAGGAGTATGACCGCTCCGGAAGCCTGGAAGCTGAACCTGACGGCAGTCCAGAGGAAGTAAGTGGCCGCGCCGTAGTAGACAGCTAAGAAGACCTCCTTGTAGCCGGTAACGTCCCCGCGGTAGAGCTTCCAGGAAATCCTGCTGAGGAGGATGAGGAAGCCAACGATCGAGAACACGTAGAGCATTCCGTCCTGACCCGCGCCCCTGACGTAGTGTATGCTGAAGACGTTCTTAATGTACGCCCAGTTGGGTTTGGCCAGCTCTGCAACGGTCTGGTAGAGCGGGTTCGACTGATAGGCTCCGGCAAGGAACTTCCAGAGGTCCGGGCCGAAGTAGAGGTAAGCCCCGGCGAAGCCCAGAACGCCGATCGCCAGAACGGTTCCGAACCTGTGCTTTTTGTCCGAGTAGTTGAGGCCTATCCTCTCGCCGAAGAGCATTATCGCGGTGAGTGCCGCTATCGCTAGGTAGACCTCGAGCGCAAAGATCAGGAAGGACCTGTACCCTATGAGGGGAATTCCCGTCAGCGGAAGCGCGCCCAAGAGAACGATCAGCATCAGCGGGTAGAACTCGTAGGCGAAGCGTTTGAGCTCCTCCATCTTCCCGAAGACGAAGAGGAGTATCGGATAGAGGCCCATGAAGA
The DNA here is from genome assembly GCF_000151205.2 of Thermococcus sp. AM4. Classification (NCBI taxonomy): domain Archaea; kingdom Methanobacteriati; phylum Methanobacteriota; class Thermococci; order Thermococcales; family Thermococcaceae; genus Thermococcus; species Thermococcus sp. AM4. Next base: position 223,263 of record NC_016051.1, on the reverse strand, counting down.
CGAGCAGCACACCGAGACCGAACTCGCTTCCCTGCCAGCTCATCATGAAGAGCCAGCTGAGGATCACGAATAGGGCTCCCCAGAGGATCTTCTTCCAGGACCTGGAGAGATTCTTCCAGTCTGCCTTCTCGTCGAGGTAGTAGGTCATCGCAACCAGGGCGAAGACGAAGAACATGAGGAACGGTGCCTCACCCCTGGCGTTTCCGGAGTAGGTCTTGGAGTAGTTGGCGTAGGAGAAAGCCAGGAACGCCGCAGCCCAGAACCCCGCCCAGTCGGAGTGGAGCTTGCGCCCGAGGAGGTATATTCCGACTATCGTTATGGCCCCAACGAGCGGCGTCCACATCTTGAAGAACTCCAGCTCAGTGTAGCCGAGGTGGCTGAAGATCAAGCTGTAAACCTTGGCCGGGATGACGTAAAGACCGAGAGATCCACCCAGCTTTATGCCCGTTGGGGGATTCGCGCGGGAGAAGTAGCTCGGTATGCCGTGCTTAACGGCCTCCCTGAAGATCTCGAAGTGGTAGAAGGTATCGGGGTCGATGAAGTACTTGAGCTTCGCGGTCTTCATTCTTATGATGTAGCCGTAGTAGGCGATTATCAGCGTGACTATTGCCAGGCCGTAGGTTTTCAGCTTGGGATAAACGGAGGCTATCTTCTTGAGGCTCTCGGGCTCTTTACGCGCCCCCTTTGACTTTTTGACCTTTTCCTTCTTCTTTACCTTGCTCTTAACCATCTCGATCACCTCATTCAACGGTAACGGATTTGGCAAGATTTCTCGGTTTATCGGGGTCGTTGCCCCTCAGTACGGCCAGATGATACGCGAGGAGCTGGAGGGGGACGACGTAGGTAATCGGAGTTAGGAGTTCATCAAGCCGGGGCATCTCGATCAAAACGTCCGAGAAGTTCTTGGCATCGTCCCTGTCGGAGAGCGTTATTATGAGGGCACCCCTTGCCTTGGCCTCCTCTATGTTGCTCACCATCTTGGAGAAGGTCCTACCGCTCGGTGCTATCGCAACGACGGGAACGCCCTCCTCAAGGAGCGCCAGCGGGCCGTGCTTCAGCTCTCCGGCGCTCAGGCCCTCCGCGTGGATGTAGCTGATCTCCTTGAGCTTCAGCGCCCCTTCTAAGGCCGTTGGGAAGCCTATGCTCCTGCCTATGTAGAAGAAATCCCTCCTGTCAGCGAGGGACTCGGCAAGCTCCCTTAGGGCTTCGTCATGGGCCAGAGCCCTCTCAACGAGCTCGGGGACCCTTAAAAGATCCTCCTCAAGTTTCTTGAGATAGTCCTCGTCCGCGGTGCCGAGCCTTTTGGCGAGCTCCATTGCGAGCATGGTCAAAACCGTGAGCTGGGTCGTGTAGGTTTTTGTCGCGGCCACGCCTATCTCCGGTCCGGCATGGGTGTAGAGGGTCAGATCGGCTATCCTCGTGGCCATGCTTCCAACGACGTTCACTATCGCCAGCACCCTTGCCCCCTTTCTCTTCGCCAGCCTCATCGCCGCGAGCGTGTCGGCCGTTTCCCCGCTCTGTGTTATCGCTATCAGGAGAGTCTTCTCGTCTATCAGATCCTCGAACTCGTAGCGGAACTCGCTGGCCTCCTCCACGAGGGGGACCCTCTTGACGAGCCTCTGGAAAAGGTACTTGCCCGCGAGGGCCGCGTGATAAGACGTCCCCATTGCAACGAAGATGATCCTCTCGTAGTTCGCTATTTCCTCCGCTACCCTGCCTATTACCTCCCTGTTGCCGTGTATCGCGTCTCTGATTGCCCTCGGCTGCTCGTATATCTCCTTGAGCATGAAGTGAGGATAGCCGGCCTTCTCGGCCATTTCGAGCGTCCACTCTATCTCGTGAACCGGCTTTTCAACGATCTCGCCCGTGTCGAGTCTCTTGACCACATAGGAGTCCTTCTTGAGGATCGCGTACTCACCGTCGTCGAGGAAAACCACCCTGTTGGTGTACTCGAGAAAGGCGGGAACGTCGCTTGCCGCGAAGTTTTCCCCGTTTCCGACCCCGATCACGAGCGGGCTCTCGTTCCTGACGACGTATATCCTGTCGGGCTCGTCCGCGTAGATTATGCCCAGGGCGAAGGAACCCTTCAGCCGCTTGAGGGCCCTCCTGAGGGCTTCCTCAAAGTTCCCGCTCGATTTTAGCTCCTCCTCTATGAGATGCGCTATGACCTCCGTGTCGGTGTCACTCTTGAAGGTATGACCCTTTGCCAGGAGTTCCTCTCGTAACTCGGCGAAGTTCTCGATGATGCCGTTGTGGACGACGACTATTTTGCCAGTGCAGTCGGTGTGGGGATGGGCGTTTACATCGTTGGGGACGCCGTGGGTCGCCCAGCGGGTGTGGCCGATTCCCCTGTTGCCCTCCATCTCAAGGAAGCCGAGCCTTTGGGTCAGCTCGTCTATCCTGCCGGCACCTTTCCTGACCTCAATCCTGTCGCCGCTGGCCGTAACGACGCCTGCAGAATCGTAGCCCCGGTACTCAAGCCTCTTCAGACCCTTAACTATGACCTCACAGGCCTTTCTATCGCCTATGTAACCGATGATCCCGCACATGATCTCACCTTTTGTCCCTTACGCTTGGGTTACATAAACTGCCCCTCGTTAAAAGAGTTTCTACCGGTCCTCCCTCCGAAACATCCTCCTCAGCACGAGTGGGGAAACCGAGAGGGCAACGATTGCCGCGGGCCCGCAGAAGCCCCCCTTCCCTTTGGTCGTCGATGAACTCGTCCCCTCCCGGGTGCCCGTTGGAATTGTCGAAGATGAAGTCGTCCTGCTCGTGCTCGTTGCTGAGGTCGTAGTGGGGACGCTGGTGGTTGAAGTGCTCGAAACCGGGATCTTTTCAAGCTCCACAGAGAGTACTTTTTTCTCACCCGGCGAAATCCTCACGGTCTCCCTGTACGGACGGTATCCTCCCTTGCTGATCTCAACAACGTACGCACCGGGAGTGAGGTTCATCTCCATGGGTGTCCACCCGATTAAAGTGCCGTTGAGGTAAACGGCCGCGTGAGACGGGCTTGAATTGACGATGAGCGTGCCGTGCTCGATCTTCTTTTCGAGTTCGGCCTTGAGAAGGGTTTCCATCCCGTCCCGTATCGAAACCGTCGCCTCGTAGTCCCTGTATCCATTGGCCGTAAGCTTCACCACGTGTTCCCCAGGGCTAAGGGCGAGAACCCCTTCCCCGCTCAGGAGCGCCCTGAAGTTTCCGTCGATGTAAAGCCTGACGGGTTCGTTTATTCCAACCTCGACCCTCAGGAACCCAACGGGTTTGACGTTCCGGGCCCTGACCTCGAGGGAAGAGACCTTTGGCAGGAGCGTTCTGGACGAGACCCTTATCGCCCGGACTTCAGAACTCCCTGTGAAAACAGCCGGGCTTACGTCCTTTGACTCGTAGTTTCCGATGGCCCCGTTGAAGGGCAGCTTCGCTACGAAACCCTCTGTTTTGACGGCAGAAGAGAAGCGTTCGCTTGAACCGGCGACGAGAATGGAATCTGCTGAAACATCTATCCCCCTCGGAACGTCGAGATCGCTCAGCCGATAGGCCCTGCTGACCGCAACCGAGCCGCCGCTGAGGCCCAGAATGTAGAAGTTGATGCCCGGCCAGGGCTTCGCAACGCTAAGGGTGTAGAGGGTTCCCCCGCTGGAATAGGCGGCGCCGACAACGTCAACGCCCCCAAAGCCCGGATTGTAGCACTTCCATTCTCCGGAGGGGAGGAGAACTGTCAAACAGGTTCCGTTGCCGTTCAGTATCGAGGGGTTTCCTCCAACTGCGAGGACGGGCGATGAGAGGGATAGGTTCAGGTACTCCATGGCAGTTGTTACTCCCCCGCTGAGGGGGTTGAGCTTCATCAAAACGGGACTTCCCGATCCGAGAATGCCGAGGGCTAAAACCTCGCTCCCGTCGAGGGCGAGGAAGGGCTTGAAGGTAGGGTATACCCCCAGATAGAGCTTCCCCCAGACAACGTCGCCGTAGGGATTCAGGCGGAGAACCCAGAGCTCGGGACTTTCGGGCGTCGCGTAGCCGCCGACAAAGATTGCGTTGTTCTCGATCACGACGGAATTCCCGACTTCAAGCGATCCCGCATCGTAATCCCTCGCCCACAGGACGTTTCCGTCTCCGTCAAGCTTCATGACGAGCATGTCAGAGGTCAGCGTTTCGCCGACTTTCCTTCTAACCGACCCAACCGCTACGATGTTGCCGTCGTTATCCACCGCGAGCGCCCTAAGATCGGCCTCCACGCCCTGGATCCGATAATACCTCGACCAAAGAACCCTTCCGTAACGGTCGAGCCGTATCGCCCAGGGAGCGGTTGTGCCGTTGAGGGAAACCTTTCCAACGGCCACGATGTCCCCGTTCGGCATGACCGAAACTGCCCTGAGTTCGTCGTAGCCGGTCGTGCCGTAGAAGCCCACCCAGTAGTCGGAGGCCCCTGCCAAGGTAGAGAAGAGCAGCATGAACGTTATCGCCGTGAGGTACGCACCCTTCAACCCAACCACCGGGGAAACTCAAGCGGGGAGGCCTTAAACGTTATGGTCGCTAAACTCCAGACATCAGGGTCTCCTCTGCAAACCTGATGTCGAGCCCGCTCCTCACCCTGAAGAAGCTCAGCGTAACCTTGGGGTTCCTCCTCGCCAGCTCCTCTATCGAAACCGGCTCGTAGTCGAGGAACTCGGTAACCCTCGAAAAACTCCGATAGCCCTCGGCGAGGGCCGATTCTATTGCATCCCTCAGCGCGTCCGGCTCGTAGACCGCGTGAAATACCTCGGTGCTCCCATCGTTCCAGACGGGGATCAGAGCTTCCGGCTCGCTTTCGTAGAAGAGACCTATGAGGTAGTTTACGAGGAAGGGCATTATCAGGGGCATGTTGCCCTCGACCAGGAAGAAGGGCTCGTCAGGAAGGGCTTTGAGGAGCGCTTCCATCTTGCTTCTCGCGGTCACGGGAATGGGTTTGGAAACGTGGAGGGAGTAAGTCTTCAGCTTGTCCTTTCTAACAATTGTGAGCGTTTCGTTGATTCTCTTGCTCATCAAAAGCCTCCTCTCGGTGAGCCTGACGACTGGTTCTCCATTCACGGGCAGGGTGTAGTTCTCCCACCGCTTCTCCGGAAACGCCAGTATAACGCCGAGCATGGTGCGAACTAAAGGGTTTTCTTTAAAAATCTCCCGGCCCGAAAGTTTTATATACCCCGGGTTACTAAAATTCACCGGCAAGAACGCGGAGGTGATGGGAAATGGCAGAGATGATAATACCCTACCCACAGCTCCAGAAGATCCTGGAGAGGACCTGCGAGCTCGCGGTCATCAAGCCGAGGGCAGAGGAGATGATGGAGATAGTCGAAAAGAAGCTCAGCGACCTCTTTGAGGTTGCCTACGAGAACGCCAAGGCCGAGCGCTCGAGCACGATAAAGATGCGCCACATACCGATTACCAAGGGCTTCAAGAACAGCCTGAACCTCTTTAGAGCGGTCATCGAGGACGAGAAGGTCCAGATAGACCCCATCAGGAAGTTCCTGCTGAAGAAGATACCCGGCGACATCCCGCTCGAGGAAGATGTAGTCAACGAGCTCCCGATTATCGCGGGAACCCTCTTCGTGCTCATCGGAAGGGTCATCAAGGCCCTCCACCCGGAGATTAAGAACGTCTACCCCGAGCACATCGAGGAGGCCAAGAAGGTTCTGGACTACACGCTTTGAAGTTTTAGCTCTCCAAACTCTTCCTTTATCCACTTAAAGTGTTTGTCTCGTGCAACAAGAGTTAGCCCCCTGTTTATCGCAACCGAAGCAACTATAGCATCCACTGCCGGAACGGGCGTTCCTCTTTTGACCATCGCCTGCGATATCTTGATTGCCAGCAGGTAGTCTTCGAGGCTCGGCGTTATCACGGTCAGACCGAGCTCAAGCGCCCTTGGAAACTCCACGACATTGAGAATCGTTGTGTACCCTTCGAGCTTCCTGCGAGATTTTAGGGCATCAATCAGGACGTTGGTGTCGTAGAGAGCCTTTTCCATTCGACATCCCTCGTTTTCTTGAGCGCCTTCTCGTACTCATCAACTGGCGTGTTCTCGAGCTCTTTCCTGAAGTCCTCACCAAGGAGCGAGAGCAGTTCGTCCGAACTGAGTTCTTCGGCCTCGATTTTGGCCAGATACTCCGCTATGGCCTTTCTCGCCACCTCGCTCCACTTTATTTCCGGGTGCTTCTTCATTCTCCGGTAGAGGTCGGGCGGGACTGAGAGGGTTATGTTCGGCATGTCATCACCGCACGGAATTATGTGAGTTCACGTATTTAAGTTTTGGTTTCACAAGCCCCAAGTTGAACTACCCGCTCTGAGGCTTTCTTCTGTTTTCGAGTTACCATTCTTTACGCGCTTGGGGAGAAACATTTATAAGCACCACAGCATACCCCGAGCGGTGATTGGGTGAGACGAAGCCCCTTCGTAGTGGTAATCCTGCTCCTCATGTTCCTCCCGCTCGTTGAGGGTGCAACTCTGAACTGTCCCGCCAAAGCCCCGGCCGAGAAGGTAGTCTGCAGGCTGGAGGGCAACGGAACGGGAAAGCTGTACCTGGAGAGCGCCGATGGGATTTCCCTTACTTGTGCTCTTAGGACGATTCGACCGAGCGAGAACTGCCCTGAGAAAAGTTTCACCGATTGTATCAGCCCTGTGGTTGGGTCTCGGTTTCGTAATGGGAGCCTTCCCACCAATGGCCATTCTCTGGCTCGGGCCGGCGTTTTTGATCCTGTGTGCAATGGTTGCTGGCAAGGACATTCCATTCTTCTTGGGAAGTGATAAGAGGTGGGAGATATGAAGAAAGGAAACTGGTGGAAGCTTGTCGTAACGCTAATTGTCATAATGGTAGCCGTCCCATCTGCTAAACCCGTGTTTGGAGCGGATATTGTGTGTTCTCAAATGATAAACGCAACCCACCCCGTCTTAGAATGCACAATCTCGGGAAGTCCAGTGGAGAAAGTTAAGGTTAAATTAAAGTCCTTCAACGGTGTTCCAGTTCACTTCAAACTCGCAGGAACAAAACTTGTAAATGGCCAGGAAGTTCAAATTAACCCCGAAAAAGAATTCGTAGAAGTGCCCTTTAGTATCTCGCTGGGTTTAAACTCCCCCATAGAGCAGTTCATGGACCGTCTCTACCTTAATTCAAGCAATAAGTGGATTCTCTACAACAAGGTTAGTACGCTGACCTTTGAGCTCAGCTATCCAAACGGGACGGCCAAAGAAACACAGGTTGGAGTTTACATTTCCGGGAAGGTGCCCTCTCCACTCAGAGACAGGGAAACGAGAGATTTTTTACTTCATTTGGCTCTTCCATACATTCTGTTGTTGCTCATAGTTCTTGCGTATCAGGTCTACAGGTTTATTCGATGGAATTCCCTTGAAAGCGAGGAGAGTGAGGAAAAGGAAGACGATGAAATACCGAAGCTTGGGAAGTTGAGAACGTCCTTTGCATTTTCTGGTCTTATAGGGGTTGGTTTCGGACTTTTCCTGCTCCCGTGGGCACTGTACCTGTTTGCAACCCCACCAAAGATGGTGAGCGATGTCGTTCTCTACATCCCAATCACGGCTATGCTCGGCCTTATCATTGAATGGAGGGCATTTACAAGCGTAGCCGAGAAGAGTGGCAGGGCTTATCTGCTCAGGACTCCACCTGTTACGGGAATCGAATGGATACCTCTTGCGCTCCTTTCATTCAGGGGCTGGGTTGTCCTCGCTGGATTTTTTGGGTATCTCGCCACCTTTGCACTCAGCATGAACAGAAAGCTCAGCAGGCAACTCATTAAGGTAGCCGTGATAATATCTCCCATCACTGCTCTGCTCCTTATCGTCTGCTTTACAGGAGATTTCACCTTCATCGCCGGAATTCTCCTGCTCTCATACCTCTATCCATACCTGATTAAGTCGAAAGCAGAAACTGCTCCCAGTTTAGAAGAGGTTCAGCCCGTCTTCAGAAGTCCTGAAGTCGAGAGAATCCTAAACACCTTCGAGAGAGTACTAAAGGAGAGGGAAATGGAGAAAAGTTAATCGTTAATCCTTCAGCCACCTCTCCATCCACTCTACGATGAGTTCGAGCCTCTTGACCCTGTGCTTCGGCTTTCCACTCCTGCTCAGGTCGTGGTTCTCGCCCGGGAAGAGGGCGAGCTCAACGGTCTTGCCGAGGTACTTCAAAGCGGTGTAGAACTGCAACGCCTCCGGAAGCCAGCAGCGGTAGTCCTCCATCGAATGGATGACGAGCAGAGGAGTCTCGACGTTCGGCGCGTACTTCAGCGGGCTCTTCTCCCAGTAGCCGTCGGCGTTGCTCCAGGGGTCGCCCCCTATCTGGTCTGGGGCGAAGAAGTAGCCGATGTCCGTTGTGCCAAAGAAGCTCACCCAGTTGGAGATTGAGCGCTGGGTTACAGCAGACTTGAAGCGCTTGGTGTGGCCGACTATCCAGTTGGTCATGAAACCTCCGTAGGAACCGCCCGTAACGCCGAGCCTCTCCCCGTCGATGAAGTCGAATCTCCTTAAGGCCTCGTCAACGACCTCCATGAGGTCCTGGTAGTCCCTCTCCCCGTAGTGGCCCCTTATATCGGCGAACTCCTCACCGTAGCCGTCGCTACCGCGCGGGTTGGAGAATATTACCACGAAGCCCTTGGCCGTCAAAACGTGGAACTCGTGCATGAAGGCGTAGCCGTAGGCCGTCTTCGGCCCGCCGTGGATTTCGAGAACGGCCGGATATTTCTTTCCAGGCTCGAAGTCAACGGGCTTCATAATCCAGGCATCTATCTCTACTCCATCGCTGGCCTTAACCGTGAAATGCTCCGGTCTGGAGAGCCTGTATTCCCTAATCCAGCCGTTAAAGTCCGTGATTTTCTTCTCCCTGCCGTCGCGGAGGACGTAGAGTTCCAGAGGGGTGACCGCGTCTTGGGCGGTGAAGGCTATGTAGTCGCCGATTGCGAAGCTCTCGATGCTCCTGTCTCCACCTATGACGCGCTCTATCTCCCCCCCAAGGTTTACCCTGAAGAGGTTCGCCCTCGGGCCGTCGGTTGCGACGTAGTAAACCCAGCCGTCCCTGAAGACCAGCTCGGCCCTCTGGCTTCCCCTTACATCGCTGTTGAGGGAGTTGTATGCCGAGCGGTCGAGTTCAGCGGTGAGTTTTCTCATCTCTCCCGTCTCGGGGTTGTAGTGGTAGATGTGCGTGTTCGTCGGAATCCCGCGCTCGCGCGTGTTGGCCTTGAGGATGAAAGTGCCGTCGTCGAGCGGAATGAAGTCGCTCACGCTCCATTTTCCTGGAGTCAGGCGCTTCGCCTTCCTGCCTTCGAGCAGGTAAAGGTCGCTCACCATCGGCTTCCTCTCGCGGTCCTCCTGGGCGATAAAGTAAAGCTTCCCTTTGTGGAAGCGGACCTGCGAGACGTCGAGGTTCTTGGGCGTTACGCGCCTCTTTTTGCCAGTCTCAACGTCCACCAGATAGACGACGCTCCTCTTCCCGTAGACCCAGCCAACGCCGTTGAACCAGAAGGGAATCTCCTTGATAAGGTGAACGTCATCTTTTGGCTTCTTCTCAATGTCTATCGGCGTTATAACAGCTATGCTCTTGCCGTCCTCGGTGAAGCGGAGGTTCTTAATACCGTACTTGAACTTCGCTAAGAGTCTCGCCTCGCCGCCGTCGGTTGGGATAACGTAGAGCTCGGCTTCCTTGCCCTCCTTATCGCGCTTGGAGGTGAAGGCTATCAGCCTCCCGTCTGGCGAAAATCTCGGGTTTGAGTCCTTCTTCCCCGATGTGAAGGGCCTAACCCTTCTGCCGTCGTAGAGGTAAAGCTTTGAGAAGTAGTCGTCCTTCTCGACGCTTATCTCGGTAACTTGAAAAACCACTTTTCGCCTGAAGGCGTCGAGGTTGCCGACGAGCTTGAACTTTCCGAGGTCTTTAACACTCAATCCCCTGGCTATGAAAACCACCGAGGTAAATCGGCTCTTTTCGTATAAAAGCTTAGCGTTTCGACCGAAATCTAACATAAATCCTCACCAAAAAAGTAATAAATACAAACCCGATCCATAGTCCATGAGGTCCACCTCGAGGTTTGTCCCCGCACTTCTGCTGATGGCCCTCGTGCTTATCTTTATCATCTCAGCCGTCCAGTGGTGGGCCTACGAGAACGCGAAAAAAGAGATCCTATCGCTGCCCTGCGATCCGAACGTGACCCCCTACCGGGCCGAGGTTACATCCTTCCTGCCGCCGGAGGAACTCCTGAAGAAGGGCATCGGCCATCGCTACGATTATTCTGGTGAGCTTGAGTTCGTGATCGCGAAAAAACTGGGTAGAAAAAGCCCCGGGTACGATGACCTGCTGTACGCGGCATCGCTTTACCTGAACGCTTCAATTGAATCCCTCAGGCAGAACATCGCGAAGGGGGATCCCGACCACATAAGGCTTAGCTTTGAATTTTTCCAGAGGAACTACGTCGTCCTAAAGCTCGCCCGCGAATACGGAAGAAGGAACCTCACCGAGGTCATTTTAAAGCCATCTCCCCCACTCGGATGGGTTTTGATGGGAAAAGAGGGCCTCAGGGAGCTCGCTTCCCTCATGGGGCTGAAAGTCGTGTTCCTGGCAACGTTCCTCACCTTTGCGATATTCGCAGCGTTCTTCCTCTGGCTCATCATCGTGGCCAAAATGAGGATCAGACCCAGGGTGCTCAAACAGATTGTCGCGTTTGCCCTCTTCGTCCTAATTTCCACGGCCGCGGGCTGGGGAGTTGTCCAAGTGGCAAAGGCCGTTTTGGGAGAAAATGACGGATGGACGAGCACCCATAACCATGAATGCCTCAGAGTTCGCTACTATGAGTTGTATGAGAAACTCTATGATGAATCACTCGAGTACACGTACTCCCACAAGGAACGGGTTTCCTGCGAGGCTTTCAAATACCTTGAGCACGAATTAAGCCAGAGCGAGATTGAGAAGCTGAGGAAGGCCCTTTCCCTGAACTGTTCCAGCTGAGTGCCGTTCCAGGTAAAGAGAAAAGGAAGCCATCAGTGCCTCCTGAAGAGAAGCGGCACTATTGCCAGACCCACGAGGAAAGCCGGCCCGCAGAGACCCTTCTTCTCCTCAACCTTTGCCTTGGCGTAGATCGGATGCTTTGAGGCCACGTACAGGTTCCAGTGCCACTCGGCCTTGTTCCCGTTAACCACCTGAGCGTTGGAATCGACGATCTCTCCAGGCATTTCAAGGTAGTAGTCTATCGTGAAAAGGCTTGCGATCTCTTTATCCCAGTCGGTTTCATTTTTCTCCTCTTTTTTGCCCTCATCGTACCAGGTGTAGTCCCAGAACTCAATGTAATCGCCCTGCCTCTCCACTTTCATTTTAGTGTCTCCCGTGAGCTTGGAGGGGTCTATGTCCTTCCCCGTTATAACGATCGTCGCTGTCTCCCCGGAAACCTTTTCCTCGCAGGTGAAGTGCTCCCTCTCGTAATCCGTCAGGTTCTTCCTGAAGTCCGCGCAGAAGGAGCCCTCGCTGGTGTTGGAGAGCGCGAGAGAGTACACATCCTTGCTCATGTTGATGGTCATCTTGAGGAGAGCTATTTTCCCGTCGGAACTTACCTTCACGTGCTCCTCAACGGACACACAACCGGCAGCAACGAGGGAAAGGGCAACGACTAGGATAACCAATGGTACAACTTTTTTCATCATGGCATCCCCAGCGTTCTAGTTCTTACCCCATTAAAAACTTTATTCCCCAACGTCCTGACTAAGTTTAGATGCTCATCGAAATGCTCAAAAGGCTTTTATAGTTGTCCACCCCACAAGGGATTGGACAAACGTCAACGGTGGTGAACATGGAGGCACTTGAAAGGGCCCTTAAGTGGGCTGAGGAAAACCTGAAGGCTGAGTACATCGAGCTACGCTACGAGGACCTCAGGAAGACCACGCTCGGCCTCAAGGACGGCGTCTTCACGAGCTTCACGGGGAAACTTCACAGGGGCGTTGCCATAAGGGTTCTGGCGGACGGTGCCTGGGGCTTCGCCTCGACGAGCGAGCTTGAGAACCTCGAGAAGAAGATTGAAGAGGCCTACAAGCTCGCCAGAGCGGCCGCGCAGACGAAGAAGGAGAAAATCCAGCTGGCCGAGATAAAGCCGGTCGAGGACTTCGTGGAGAGCAAGATGCGCATCAAGCCAAGGGAAGTGGACATCGAGGAGAAGGTTTCCCACCTCAGGGAGCTTGAGAGACTCCTCAAGGAGGATAAAGCCGTAAAAAGCGTCCAGATTCGCTACGAGGACGGCGGTGGAAGGAAAATCCTCCTCACCAACGAGGGAACGAGGATAGAGTGGGACTACAACTACCTCTACCAGGGAACATACGTCACCGGTAAGGCCGACGGAAAGCTCGCGATGGCGAGGGACAGCATTGGAGCCGTTGACTACGGCTGGGAGCTCATGACCGAGATAGAGCCGAACGAGAAGGTGAAGGAGAGACTCCTCAGGAAGATGCACAGCCAGCTGAAAGGTGTAGCTCCAAAGCGCGGTGAGTGGCCGATCGTGGCCGGCCCGATAGTCGTCGGAATCATCGCCCACGAGGCTTTGGGGCACCTCGCAGAGGCAGACCTTACGATAAACTCGCCCTTCAAGGACCTCATAGGCAAGCAGATTGCACCGGAGTACGTCATGATGAGCGAGCGCTACGTTGAGGGCGGCTTCGGAAACGACAAGTACGACGACGAGGGCGTTCCGGTTAAGGACATTCACATCATCGAGAACGGAATCCTGAAGGAGATAATGCTCAACCGCGAGTACGCCCACAAGTGGGGCATGGAGCCGAATGGCCACGCGAGGGCCGAGAGCTACCGCTACCCGCCGATAATCAGGATGCGCAACACAGTCTTTGAGCCGGGCGACCACTCCTTTGAGGAGCTCATTGAGGACATCAAGTTCGGCTACTACGTCGTCGACTTCCGCGGCGGGCAGGCCCAGCTCAACAGCGCCTTCCAGGTCGGAATCCAGGAGGGCTACGTCATCAGGAACGGAGAGATAGCCGAGCCGATAAGGGACACCTCGATTACCGGCGTCGCGATAGAGGCCCTCAAGAAGATAAGCGCCGTCGGCAAGGACTTCGGCCTCGAGGTCGGCTTCTGCGGCAAGGGACAGACGGCATTCGTCAGCTCCGGCGGCCCGCACATGAGGTTTGACGGGGGAATTCTCATCGGGTGAGGTGGTGACGATGGAGAACCTCATACGCTACGCCGAGAAGTTTTTCGACGAGGTTGAGATTGCAGTTTACCGCTCAAGGGATGTGAGCGCAAGCGTCGAGCTCAACGAGATTTCAATGGCCTCGACGAGGAGCGGTGCCGTAACGATAATCCGCGGTATAAAGGACAAGCGCCTCGGTCTGGCTATAGTGGACAGCGACGAGGAGAAGCGCGTTAAGGAGGCGATAGAGCAGGCCGCGAAGATGGCGAGGCTCAACAGCAGGGACGAGAAGTGGGTCTCCCTGCCGGAGCCGGGGAAATACAGGGAGAAGCCCAAGTCCAACTACGAGCTGAAGGAAACCTCTCCCGACGTTCTCGTTGAGATGCTCGTCAGGGCCATAAAGCTCGCCCGCGAGAAGGATCCCCACGCGGTCGTGGCCGGCGGGGAAGGCGGCGTAAGCTGGGAGGAGAGGCATGTAGTGAACTCCCACGGGATAGACGTCTTTCAGGAGGGCGGCGCGGCGTTCTTCTTCGTTGAGCTGGTAGGCAGGAAGGGCGACGTTGTAACGCCGGGCATCTTCGACTTCGACGCGAAGAGGAATTTGAACCTCGACGTTGAAGGGGTTGTCGAGAGGGCCGTCCAGAAGGTCAAGTGGGCCTACAGCGTCAAGCCGAGCAGGAACGAGGAAGTACCGGTAATCCTCGGTCCATGGGCGATTGCAGGCCTCTTCAGCTACGCTCTCCTTCCGGCCTTCAGCGGCGAGCGCTTGGTCAAGGAAACAACGCCCTTAGCTGGAAAGGTAGGCGAGAAGATTGCGAGCGACGTGATAACGCTCTACGACGACCCCTTCCACGAGCTGTCGCTTGAGCCCGTCATAGCGGACGGCGAGGGCGTTCCGACGAGGAAGAACGTCCTAATCGAAAACGGAACTTTCAAGGGCTTCGTCTGGGACAACTACTGGGCGAAGGTTTACGGAACCGAGAGCACCGGAAACGGGAAGAGGGACTTAAGGAGCGGTGGAATCAACATCGGCTTCCACAACGTCGTCATAGAGAAGGGCAAGCGCTCCCTTGAGGACATGATAGCCGAAATCGAGCGCGGCTACTTTGTGGACGGCTTCCAGGGCGCACACTCCAGCAACCCAGATAACGGAAACTTTGCCGTAACTGCCAACCCCGCCTTCCTCATCGAGGACGGTGAGGTCGTCGGCTCAAGCGTCTTCCTCATCGCCGGCAACGTCTACGAGCTCCTCAGGCAGGCGAGCGAGGTAAGCAGGGAGCAGACCGTGATGCCCTTCATGAACACCATAACGACGCCGTTCATAAGGTTTGAGAACGTGAAGATAGCGGGGAAGTAACCCTTTTCTCTTTCACCCATTTATCGAGTGGGACTACCTGAACTATCTTTCCCCCGATTTCGAGCGTTTTTCTGCCCTCCCACGTGACAACGGTTAGTCTTTCAATCCCTGTCTCAGCTGAGGCCTCGATTAGAGGCGAGAGCTCCCTGCCCTCGTTCCCTGGTGAGAGCTTCCACGTCACCTGGATTAGCTCCTCCCCGGGAATTATGAAATCAACCTCTCGTTTGGATTCGGTGACGTAGAAGAACAGCTCCTCGTTGGGTTCAAGGCCGGCCTTGAGAAGTTCCGTGAAGACGAGGTTCTCAAAGAGCCTGCCCCGGTCAGTAACTCCCAAAACGCCAAGAAGGCCGTTGTCCACGAAGTACGGCTTGAAACCGAGGAGTTCCCTTTTCTTCTCGGACTTGACGTGAGCCCTGAGCGGGAAAAGGACGAGGGCATCGTTGAGGTACTCAATGTAGTTGGCGAGCGTCGGCTTTCCAACCGCTATCCCGAGGCTTTTCATCGTGGAGTGGAGCTTCGTTACCGAGGTGTGGCTCGACCTTGCGAGAAGCCTGAAGAGGAAGCGGAGGGCCTTGATGTTGTCCACGCGCCACCGCTCCACAATATCCCGGTAAATCGTCACGTCGAGAATCTCCCTGAGGAGCTCTCTCCTGAGCTCTGGCTGAAGAACGACTTCCGGATACAAGCCCCACTCAAGGCACTCCCTTAAAACGCCGAGGACCTTTCCCCTTACCTCAAGGCTCGGCAGTTCGTTTCCGATTTTGAGTTTCAGCACCTCGTGGAGGGAAAAGGGATAGAGATTCAGCGTTACAGACCTTCCCCTCAGGACTGTCGCTATCTCCTTCGAGAGAAGCCTTGAAGATGAGCCGGTCAGGATAACCCTGTGCCCCCTGTCCAGGAGGTAGCGGACGAAGCGCTCCCAGCCCTCAACCGCCTGAACCTCGTCAAGCAGGAAGGTCAGCTTTTCGTTTCTCGGGAGTTCGACGAGGGAGTAATAGACCCTGAGCATTTCCATGAGGTCGTTTGAAGTCGCTCCAATCAGCCGGGGGTCCTCGAAGTTCACGTACAGGCTTTTCCGCCTCTCATCGTCGAGTTCGTCCCACAGCTGAAAGAGGAAGTAGGTCTTTCCCGCTCTCCTCGGTCCAACGATTGTTAGAGCTCTCGACAGGGGGAGTTTGACCTCAACCTGCCGGGGAACGTAATCAACCCTGAGCTCAAGGTAGTCCGCTATGACCTCCTCCCACGTCTCGCGTTCAATCATGTTTTATATATAAAACATTCTTTTTAAAAACTTTGTTCTCCACGCAAAACATCACTTCAGAACCCTGAAGTCAATCGCGATGTTGAACTGCCTCGGAGCGTAGGGGCGGACTTTCCTCCGCTCAATGAACTCGACCGAAAAGCCCAGCTCCCGGGCAACCGCTTTAATCTTCGCCTCGTGCTCCGAGTAGAGGTCCTCCTCCGGGCCGAAGCCGTAGTAGTGAACAACACCCCCGTTCCTAACGCTCAGCATAGCCTCCCTCAAAAATCGGTCCGCGAACTTGGGCAGGTTCATTATAACGCGGTCGGCCATGAGCTTTCCGGCAACTTTTCTCACGTCTCCAAGGATTGGAACGACGTTGTAAACCTTGTTCAGCCTGATGTTCTCCTCGAGGTAGCGAATCGCCCAAGGGTTCAAATCAACGGCGAAGACGAGCTTGGCCTTCCTCGCGAGGAGTATTGAGTACGGCCCAACACCGGCGAACATGTCAAAAACGACTTCTCCGGGCTTTGCCTTCCTGAAAATCCTCATTCTCTCGGTGGCGAGGCGGGGCGAGAAGTAGACCTTGGCGACGTCGAGCCTGAGCCGTATCCCGTTCTCGCGGTGGAGGGTTTCGGTTCTCTTCTCCCCAGCGAGGTGAATTAACTCCCTAACGCGGTATTCGCCCTCAACCTTGCTCCCCTTGGCGAAGACTGCCTTTATGTGCCTGTGAACCCTGAGGATTGCTTCGCCGATGGCCCTTCCGTAGGGCATCAACTCCTCGGGGAGCTCGATTATTGCAATATCGCCGATTATGTCGAAAGAGCTCGGGAGGAGCGGTCTAACTCCGTCGGGAACCTCAACGACCTCGCGGTAGCTGTGGGGCCGCTTTTCAAGCCTCTCGAACTCGGCCTCGACCAGCTCAAAGCCCTCAACTTCCTCCGTCACGGGAAACAGAACGAACTCACCTTCTCGTCTGACGGCGTATTCCTTAGCTAAAACGCCGAGCTCGAGGAGCTTTCTCCGCACTTTCTCGGCCTCTCTCTTTGGGACTCTGACGGCGAGCATCGGAGGAAAATCGCCCGGGGCCTTTAAAAAGTTGAGGCCAGCTGACGAAAAATTTATAACCCGGCCTTTCCTCCCATAACCGGGCGGGCCCGTGGTCTAGTCTGGTTATGACGCCGCCCTCACGAGGCGGAGGTCCGGGGTTCGAAGCCCCGCGGGCCCACCAGTTCGTTGAGCAGCATGTTGTAGTTACGTCTTCTCTTCTCCGCAATCCCCGAGAATGCAACCGAACGTTTGGTCGTGAAAAGCTTTTTAAGAACATGGGAGTACTAATTGTGGTGGAAATAATGGGGAGACGTGGAGTGACTGCCATTGCGTGGATCCTGATCGTATTTGGAACACTCATTCCCAGTGTTAATGCCGGACACCTGCCCCCACTTCAAAACCCGGGCAAATACGAGGGCCAGGTGGTGTGGGTAGGCGAACTAGGGGACGATCTCGCGGTTCTCACATCCGGCCAGGGAACGCTCCTTTTGCTGATCTCCGAAGATGGAATACTCCGAAAGGCCCTTGCTTATGACAACTTCATTGCAGAGGACGCGGTCGTTCTGGGAGGAAACCTCTACGTGCTCACGGTTGATGGGAAGATAATCGAAATAAACGAGACCGGCGGAATTGTTGGTGCCGTCAAACCCGTTAGTGATGCAATCGTTAATGGCATAACCGTGGCCAAATCTGGTAACTTTCTGTACGTTCTCTGGGCTGGAGACGGCCTGTACCTCAGCCAGTTGCTACCGGATCTGAGAACGAAATGGACCGTTGAGCTAGAAAAGGGGAACGGCATTCTAGCAACACACTGGGTGGGCTCAACCTTTGACGTGATCCCAACGCCCTTTGGAGCATACGTTCTGGAGAGCGTTCCGGGGATTTTCACAAGACTCGTCTTCGTTACACCCAGCGGAGAAGTCAACTGGAGCGTTCAAATGGACGGGATAGCAGGTTTCTACGGGGTGGAAATGGAAGGTTTCGTTTATCTAATCGGCACTGCCTTTTCAGATGAGGGCACCGCCCTTGGAATCGTTGCCTTCCAGCCCAACGATTTCGGACCGATAATGACAGGAACTCCAACAGGAAAACCCCAGGTAAAGTTTAGCATGGATTACCTCATCAGATCAGGGAGCAAAGGCTCCATAAACCCAATCCCCGAGTCCCTCACGCTCCTCGGCGAAAACCTCGCGATACTCCTGCGGGGGAACGATAACAAGACATACCTCATGGAGTTCTCGAAGAGAGGGGACTTCCTGAGGGGAATCTCCCTCGATGTGAAAAACCCCGGGAAGCTGGGCAGATACGGAGACTACCTCGCAATCGCCTCGGCCTCCCGGGACGGGATAAACGTCTACCTGCTCTCCAGGGATATGAAGCTGAAATGGGCCAGAACGTTCATGAAGGAGCTTATCCTGGAAGGGGTTGTCCACAACAATGGCTACTGGGCGTACCTGAAGACCAACTCCTGGCCCTGGGGTTATGTGGTTCATTATTCCTCCAACGGCACCGTTGAGAACGTCTTCAAAATACCCGAAGGGCGCGTCGTTGAGGGGATCGCTCACTACGGGGGTGACGTCTACGTTCTGCTGTCGCGCAACGGGAGCGAAACCCTTGAGGTTTTGACGGAAGGAAAATCCTACTCGCCTCAGGGAGGGGAAACCTCCGGCCCGTACCCCGTAGGGGGGAGCTTTCTAAGCGGCACGAGAGATGGACTCCTCGTGAAATTCCACTCCTTTTACTGGCCGTATTACATAGAATCCCCCAGCAATTTCAAGGAACTCGTGATGCCCCTTGAGGCTCTTCTCAAGGGTCCCATAGCGGGAGGAATCATAGGGGGCAACCAGACGGTGCTCTGGGGCAGCGGGTACGTTATAGCAGTGGGAGAGAAGAAACCAGGCACTGCCAGGAGGTACTCCATCTCCGGGGGTGCTGTCTTGGGGGCCTTCAGGTTCAACGGGACTCTAGATGTCCTCGTGGAAAGCGGGGGAATGCTCTGTCTCGTGACGGTTGAAAAGGACGGCACGTACAGGACCACAACACTGGGATGGGGCGGGAACGTCTCCATCGCGATGGCTCGGAGATCGCTGGCAATTCTGGCGAGGGGTTACAACCCGGTTCTGGGCATAAATCAGACGAAGATTATCCTGATCCACGAGAAAGGGAGTATAAACGAAGCAATGGTTGAGCTGCCCCTCCTGGGAATCCTAAATGTCACGGACTCAACGGTTGTTGCCTACGGCAGGGATGGGATCGTGGAGGTTAAACCCGGGAAGAAACTGCCAGCCCTGCCGGAATGCAAGTGGGTAGAAGTGTCCGAAGACACGATTCATGTTGACATCGAAAGCGGCAACCTACGGGGGTCCAAGACGAGCCTAAGCGAAATCCCACCGGAGGAGTTCTACCGGGATGCCTACTACCGCAAACTTGGCAACGTCACCACAACAAAGATCGCGGGAGTGATAGAGCGTGAATTCAAACCGCAGCTCAAGATCGTTCCCGCAAACGGCACGAAGGTTATGGTAAGGTTTACCCCAGTCTCTTTCAAAAACGGAACGCTGCTCTATCAGGCCAAGACCCGGAGGAAAAGCACCCACGGGATCTGCGGGCCGGCGGCGTTCCTTTTCCTCGCAATAGCACCTATCCTCCGCAGGGTTCGCGGATCCCAGGAAACTTTTTAACCCCTCCATTTATTTCCCACCGGAGGTGAGAGGTTGAAGGTACTGTGGGCTCCCTGGAGGATCGAGTACATCCGGTCTCCCAAGCACGATGGCTGCATCTTCTGCGACTTCCCCCGGGAAAACCGCGACAGAGAGCGGCTCATTCTCTACCGGGGAGAGCACAGCTTCGTCATTATGAACAACTACCCCTACAACCCCGGCCACGTCATGATCGCCCCCTACCGGCACGTCGGCAGATGGGAGGAGCTGAGTGACGAGGAGCTGCTTGAGATAATGAAGCTTTCACAGCTCATGATCAAGGCGATAAGAAAGGCCATGAATCCCGATGGCTTCAACATGGGGGTTAACCTCGGCAGGGTTGCCGGGGCCGGGATCGACGACCACGTCCACCTGCACATAGTGCCGCGCTGGAACGGTGACACGAACTTCATGCCGGTAATAGCGGACACCAAGGTAATTCCAGAGTCGCTGCAGGAGGCGTACGATGAGCTGAAAAAAGCAATAGAAGAGGTCCTGAGGGAGGAAGCTTAGTCCTTTTTCACCCTTATCTTGAACCTCTTATCGAGGGGAAGATCCCTGAACATATCGGCATCGACTTCAAGAACCGGTATCTCCGCCTGGATCGTCGTCTTCCTGCCGGAGGGTTCAATTACCTCGACCTCAACGAGGTTTCCATCGCGAACCTTGCCCCTGAGAACCGTGCCGTCTTCCGAGGTGCACTCCACCTCAAAGTCGCCGCCCATTTCCATGGCTGTCTTCTTGAAGAGGGAGCACACGGTTCTAAAATCCAGATAACCCTCGCCTCCCGTGGGGGCAAGCGGACACGTCTCCGCGGAGCAGAACTCCTTCACGGCGTTTGCAATTCCCTCCACAAACCTCTGGAGGGGTTTCCCCATAATGAGCTCTGCAAACCCGGACCAGCTGGCGGTGACCCTCAAGCGCTTCCCCTTCATCTCGAAGACTACCGTCAGTATACCCCTGTCTCCGGTGAAGGTGTAGACCGCGCGGTTCTCCTGAACGGCCACGCTGAGCTTGAATTCATAACCTATTTTCGCCATGAAGCGGGAGACCTTGAACCTGACGGTGTCCCCCTCAAGGCTCTCGAAGTAGGGGAAGAAGGGAAGCGTTTTCTCGGGTTTGCTGATTACACCAACGACCACGTCCCAGCCGTAGGGAAGTTCGACTTCGCACGTCTTTGTTTTCATCGTACTCACCATGGACACTTCGGTAAACCCATAAAAAGAGTTTCCCAAACTAAGGGTTTTTAACCGTTTCCCGGATCAATTCCACCGAATCTTGGTTTCCTTTCCGAAGGTATAACGGATCAGGCCGTAGATGTGCAGGCTGAGGTAAAAGGCCGCCCAGAACCAGAGGATAATTGGGAAGAGGAGAACCTCCAAGATGGTGCCCCCTTCCTCCCGGACTATAAGGTACATCATGGCCCATTCAAGAACCAGAAAGAACAGCAGCAGGGGGAACTTTCCCGTTAGGATCGCGGCCAGGGGAAACAGAACGTCCGAGAGGGCCACCAGATCGCTCATGACGAAGACGAGTTTCTCTTTGAGGGGCTTTGACGAGAGCTTCGGCAGATCGCCGAGGAACCACCTCTTCCGCTGCCTCCACAGGGCCCCGAGACTGGAGGGCATCTTAACCCACACCCTCGCCTTTGGAGCGTAGACCACCCGGCCAATTCTCTTCAGGGCCAGCGTGGTCGCGTAGTCCTCCACGAGATCATCGACGAAGCCCCCAATTCTAAGCAGGGCCTCTCTCCGAAAGGCCGAGATGGGTCCTGGGGCAAGGCTGAGGTCATCAAGCTCCTTTGCCCTCCTGAAGGTCGCTATTCTCAGGTGCTCGATGTCCTGGGCGAGCTCCAGGAAAGTCTTTCCCCGAACCCTCACCTGGCCGCCAACCGCGACGACGTCATCGGAGTAGAACCTCTCAACAAGCCGGGAAAGGGCGTTTTTCTCGAGGATGCCATCAGCGTCGGTCGTGACTACAATCTCTCCCCCGGAAATCTGGAGCCCCCTGTTCAGAGCCCTGGTCTTTCCCCCGTGGTCAATCCTGATGACCCTGAGCCGCTCATCATTGATCGAGAGGGCCCTCTCGTAAGTTCCATCTGTGCTGCCGTCGTCCACCACGATTACCTCGAAGCTTGGATACTCCTGGGAGAGGGCAGCTTTAACCGCATCCTCGATGTTCTCCTCCTCGTTGTAGGCTGGGATGAGAACGCTGACCCTCGGCCTCCACTCCCGCGTGGGGTAGGCCTTTCTGAGACTGAACAGGTATCGGAGGAAGAAGTAGCCGTCCCAGAGCAGGATGAGGGAGAGGAGGATCTCGACCAGCATCACTCAACCTCGGGCAAAGGCATTTAAAAGGCTACTCCAACGTTGTGGGGGATGATGAGCAGTTTCCCTCACTCTGAGGTGTGATGAGGAGCCGATGCTCTGACCCTTCTCTTCCGATAGCCCCGCAACAGACCACCAAAGAGGCTTAGAATGAGACCGACGAGGAAGAAAACGTTGTTGACGAGATCCAGAACGTGATAGAGGTAGCTAGCGTAGAGGGCGATGAGAACGAGGCCAGCTATCACAAAGCCTTTCACGGCGGTGCTTCTCTGGTCTCTCCCGACAATATCTTCCGCCACCTTCTCAAGGCCCCTCTCCTTCCCAACCAGAAACTCCTCACCCGAGCTCCAGCCGGGCGGAACCTCCTGAAACGGTGCTACGAGAAACGTCTCCCCAGACTTCACGATGATTACTTCTCCGCTCGTCGCGGCCGTCATTAGAAGGGCATCATAGAGGGAAGTCTTGTCGGGGTTAATGAGGAGTGTGTAGTTTTTGAGCTTTTCCTTCAGCCGCGAGAGAACTTCAGGCTCCGAGGGATAGGTGTAATAGAGCACTCGGTACCGGTACTTCATGGAAGAAGTTCGAAGAGAAGAATAAAAAGATTAGCTCAGCTCTTGAATCTTCTTCCTAACGAGCGAGCTCACGAGCTTGCCGTCGGCCCTTCCGCGGAGCTTCGCCATTGCCCTTCCCATTATCATGCCCATCGCGCCCATTCCCTTGGCCTTGATGACGTCTATGTTTGCCTGAATTACCTCGTCGATGATTTTCTCAACCTCTTCCTCGCTGAGGAGCGTCAGGCCCTTCTCCTCTGCCACCTGCTCGGCGGTCTTCTCCGGGTTCCTCGCGAGCTCCTTGAATATCTCCTCAAAGGCCTCCTTGGCAATCTTACCGTCGAGGTAGAGCTCAAATGCTTCTCTGATGTGCTCGTCCGTGATGTTCTCAATCGGAACCTCCTTCTTGAGGCCCTTGAGGACGACCACGAGGATTGAAGCCGCTAAAGACGGCTTAACTCCCTTCTTCACGAGCTCCTCGAAGAGCTCGTCGCGCTCGTCGTTTACGAGGGTCTCGGCAAGACTTTTGTCAATCTTGTACTCCTTCACGTAGCGCTCAATCCTCTCCTGCGGGAGCTCGGGCAGGTTCGCCTTAATCCTCTTCTTCTCCTCCGGCGGAATGAAAATCGAGGGTATGTCCGTTTCAGGGTACATTCTGGCCTTTCCGGGGAGCGGGCGCATGTACTGGGTGTTTCCGTCCGGTAGAGCCCTCCTCGTCTCCTCTGGAACGCCCTCAATGGCTTCCCTCGCGCGCTTAATCACCTCGCGGAGGGCCTTCTTTGCAGTCTCCTCGTCCGCCGCGACCAGAACGAATGCGTCGAGCTCTCCGAGGCCGAGTTTTTCAATAACTGCATTAACCTCTTTTTCTGTAATTCCATAATTCGGCAATTCATCGATATGGAAGATGCCCTTCACGTACTTCTTAGCCCTGTCGGCCATCTCAGTGCCGAGCCTCCTGCCGGGCTGGATTTCCCTGCCGATTAAACCCCTGAACTTCGGCAGTTTGACTGCCAAAACCTTACCGCCCTTCTTTATCGTCCGGGCGATTATCTTGGACTCGGTGTTCTCAAAGACGTCGGTAACGTCGTAGAACTCCTCCCTGATGTCCTCGGGCTTAACGCCCCTCGCGCGGAGCTCGTCCCTTATCTTGAGCAGGTTGAGCTGCCTCTCAACTTCCCTCTCGATGATAAGCGGAATCATGTCGAGCTCCTGCACTCCCTTAATCTCGACGCGGGCGCCGCCTTTAATCGAGACGTTCAGGTCCTGCCTTATCGTCCCTAAGCCGCGCTTGACCTTTCTCGTCGCCCTGAGGGCATCTCCGATGTACTTCGCGACCACCTTGGCCTGCTCCGGGTGGTGTATGTCGGGGGTCGTGCTTATCTCGACGAGCGGAATGCCGAGGCGGTCGAGGCGGTAGATTACCTCCTTCTCCTTCCTCTCGACGATTCTGCAGGCGTCTTCCTCAAGGCATATGGTCGGGATTCCAACGCTTCCCCACGGAGTATCAACCTTTCCGTCGAGCGCTATTATCGCCGTCCTCTGGAAGCCGGAGACGTTCGAGCCGTCAATGACGATTTTACGCATGAAGTGAACCTCGTCAACGGGCTTAGCGTTCAGCAGGTAGGCAATCTGGAGGGTAACCTCCAAAGCCTCCTTGTCAGGTCCCCTCGGCGGTTCCTCGTCCATGTAAACGAGGTCGCTCAGCTCGTAGTTGCCCTCGTAGATGTACTTCCTTCCCTTCTTGAACTCCTCAAGTGCCGCGGGGTCAATTTCGCCGAGCTCGCTCATCGTGGGCCTGAGGTGTCTTTCAAAGGTGAAGTCAACCTTCTCGGTCAGCTCACTCGGAACGGGCGAGAACAGCTTTTTGGTATCGAGTTGCCTGTGAATCTCAAGGCCGACCTTAAGGCCGAGCTCCCTGTAATCGAACTTCTCGGTCATCTCAACACCTCCAGATTGGTTCTCAAAAAGTCATCATCAAAGGTTGCAATCTTACCTATCCCGTAGTATTCACAGGCGGACGCGATCAGGGAATCGTTCGGGAGCAGACCAAACTTTTTCCGTATTTCGCGGGAGAGGCGCACTACTTCCCAGGTTTCATCGAGGAAAACCAAAGCATTCGAGGCCAAGAGCGAGGTTAGGAGTTCATCAAAGGTATCCACTGGCTTGTAGAGGTCGGGGTTTTTGGAAAGCTCTTTTCTGAGCGAGTAGAACTTGTAGCTTCCCTTGAGCTTCGTGTAGTTCCTCGCGAGTAGCTGAAAGACGACCTCACCGTATATTGTGGGGGTTATTGCAAGGCTATACTCGCTAACCAAACGTTCCATTAGCTCAACTCCACGCTCTTCGCCAAGCAGATAGTCTATCCAGACGTTTGAATCAACCATTACTGGCTCTCTTGAGAACATACTCATGGTACGCCTCCTCCCAATCAACGTCCTGAGTGTCCTTAAGCTCCCTGAGTGCCCCCGCGTACTTTCTCACAATCTCCAGGGGGTTTGCTATAACCACCTCAACCTCGGTCCCCTCGGGCAGGTTGACGTTATCGAGGGGCTTGAAAACGCCGTTCTTGTAAACGGCCCGGATTCCCATCCCAATCACCTCAGGAACGTGTCGTACCTCGTGTAGGGCGTAATCTCACCGGCGTAGTTCGTGAGGAGCATCTTTCTTACCTCGATCAGGTCATCGGTGTGGCCGAGGACCCACATGAGCTTGACGTAGGCCGTCTCCGGGAGCATGTCCTCACAGGGTATCGCTCCAGCTTTAAGGAGCTTCCTGCCGTTGGAGTAGACGTTGAGGTTCACCCTGCCGTAGAGGCACTGGCTCGTGACGCAAACTGCCACGCCCTCCTCGACCGCGCGCTGGACGTGGGGGATAAACTCCTGCGGAACGTGACCGAGACCCGTTCCCTCTATCACAACACCCCTGTAGCCCTTATCAACGAGGAAGTCAAGGAGCTCTCCGCTGATTCCTGGGTAGATTTTCAGGATTGCAACCTTCTCCTCCATCCTGGTGTCGGCTATGACTTCTCCCTCGCTTCTCTTTCTGTAATCGTTCCTGAGGAACTCTATCTCGCCCTTGGGCCATACCCTCGCTATCGGGACGTCGTTGATGCTCCTGAAGGCGTCTCTCCTGCTGGTGTGCATCTTCCTGACCTTCGTTCCGCGGTGGGCTAAACAGTAGGTATCGCTCGTCTCGCCGTGCATCACAACCATGACCTCGGCAACGTCGCTCGTCGCCATCTTGACCGCGCAGGTGAGGTTCATGGCCGAATCACTGCTCGGCCTGTCGGAGCTCCTCTGCGCGCCAACGAGGACGACCGGCTTCGTAAGGTTCCTCAGCATGAAGCTCAGGGCCGAGGCGGTGTAGGCCATTGTATCAGTTCCGTGCGCTATTACAACGCCGTCCTCACCGCCATTGAGGGCTTTGGCTACCTCCTCGGCTATCTTCGCCCAGTAGGCCGGCTTCATGTCCTCGCTTAAAATGTTCATTATGAGCTCGGGCGTAACGTTGGCCATCTCGAATATCTCGGGAACGGCCTTGGCGAGCTCTTCAGCGGTGAAAGCAGGGTGAACGGCGCCGGTTTTGTAGTCAATCCTGCTCGCTATTGTTCCTCCGGTTCCGAGAATCCTGACGTTCGGGAGGCCCTCCTTCCTCGGGAGAACTTCCTTGAACTCCATCTTCGGCTTCTCAGCGGCCTTCTCAAGGATTTCAACGCTTTCAATCGCATCGATGAGAACGCCGACGTTGTAGCCGTTGTCGAGCTTTATAGTCAGCGTTTCGCCGGGCGAAAGCTCGTAGGGTGGCATCACGAGGCCCTCAAAGGTAATTCTCTCGTCCCCTTCCTTCTTGACGACCCTCACGAGGTCGCCTACCTCAAGTCCATGTCTCTTCATGAACTCCTCAACCTTCCTCATCTTCCTTCCCCCGCACTTGCCCTCAACACAGTATAAACAACGCCGGGGCCCTTATAAGTTCTTTTTCGAATGTGAACCGGTGGGAACATGAGGATCGAGGAGATAATCGAGGGCATAAGGAAGAGGCTCGATGAGGTTGATGGAGCAAGGGAGGAGGCCCTGAGGATAACGCGCGAGATAGTCCGGTTGAGCGGCGATGCGGTCAAGGCCCTCCACCGGGGAGATGTTGACAAAGCCCGGGAAAGGCTTAAACTGGCCGGAAACCTCGTTGGCGAGCTGAGGGATCTGTTATCCCCCTATCCGATGCTCTATTACTCCGGCTACGTGCAGAGCGCCCATCAGGAGTTTGTGGAGGCAAGCCTTTTGCTGGCGTACCTGACGGAGGAAGAACTGCCTTCCCCGTGGGACTTAGGAGTTCCGGAGGCCGACTACCTACTGGGTCTCGGAGACTTCATAGGCGAGCTGAGGAGGCACTTCCTCCACCTGCTCCTGAGGGGCGAGATAGAGAGGGCAGAGGGTGTGTACGAGTTTATGGAAAAGCTGTACGGTGAGCTGATGACGCTTGAATACCCGAAGGGCGTCGTGAACGTCAGGGTGAAGCAGGATCAGGCCAGATACGCCCTTGAAAGAACCCTTGAAGACCTCACGAGGGCAAAACTGAACAAGAGCCTGGAGGAAAAACTGAAAGCGGCGATGGGGAATGGATGAGATCCTGAAACGAATTGCGGAGGTTCAGCTCAGACTGGCCAAGAGGATAGTGGAAGAGCCTGTGGATCCGAACGTGATCTCGACAGTTGGAGCCGTTGACGTTTCATACCGGGGAGAGAAGGCCAGGGGCGCCTTCGTCCTCTGCAGTTTTCCGGAGTGCAGGCTTTTAAAAGTCCGGACCATCGAAACGACCGTTAAATTTCCGTACGTTCCCACTTTCTTCTTCCTTCGCGAAACCAAACCGGTTCTCATGGCCCTTGGGAAGGAGAGACCAGACGTTCTGATCGTCGAGGGGCACGGGCGGGCGCATCCCCGGGGATACGGACTCGCTTCCCACATCGGTCTGATCACGGGAATACCCACGGTAGGAGTTGCAAAGAGGCCCCTCAGGGGCGCCCCGGAGGGATCCTTGGCAAAGGTCGGCAAGGCCTACGTGAGCGTGGGGCACCTCATAGATCTCCCCTCAGCCGTTGCCATAGTTAAGGCTTTAAGCCGGGGAGGCTATCCACTACCGCTGAAGCTGGCGGACGAACTCTCCAAGGGGAAGCGAAATGGGCGAGAGAATTGAACTTCTGGTTAAGCTGGCCGAACTCGGCGCGATCGGACGGAAGAAGGAGGTAACGCTCAGGGAACTTGCATCTCTACTCAACACCTCACCCCAGAGTGTTCTCAGGCTCATCCGAGAAATGGAGATGGAAGGGCTGATCTCCCGGGAGACCTCCGGTAGGAAGACCCGGGTTGGCCTGACGGAGAAGGGGCTGAGAGTTCTTGAGGATCTCTACGAAAGGCTCGAAAGGGCCCTCTACTGCGGCCTCATCCTCGGGGAGGTGGTGTCCGGCCTCGGGGAGGGCTCGTACTACGTCAGGCTTTACCGGGATAGGATCAGGGAGTACCTCGGCTTCGATCCATTCCCCGGAACGCTCAACGTGAGGGTGCTCTTTCCCAAGACTATATTCGACGCCCTCGTGGACGTGAGGCCGATCCTCATTCCCGGTTTCGTTCGGGACGGCAGAACCTTCGGGGACGTCAAGGCCTATCCCGTGAAGATAGAGGACGTTGAAGGCGCAATCGTTGTTCCCTCCCGGAGTGTTCATCCGCCGAAGATAGCCGAGATAATAGCTCCCGTGAACCTCAGGGAGGCCCTCAACCTTAAGGATGGCAGTAAAATCAGGATAAAGGCCCTGGGAGGTAGGTGAAGTTGGAGAAACTCTTTAAAGCAATAACCGGAGCTGGAACCGGAGCGCTGGTGGCGTTCCTTCTTGCCGTCACAGTCCTGCCCGACAAGACGGACGTTCACGCGGTTCTTGGAATGTACCTTGCCCTGATGGCGGTTTTCGCTCTCGTCTTTTCAACGAGGGAATGGCGGTTCAGGACGTCCGCGCTGAGCTACCTCGCTGGACTCGTGGGAGTGAGCCTAGTGCTGGTTCTCTCACGGCACGTGGACGTTGGGATGGGGGTTATCCTACTCGTTATTGCACTGTCCCTGCTGGTTGTGCTCTACCCCACTCCGAGTGGTGTTGCTGACGTCCTGCTCGCGGGGCCCCTGTACTTCTCAGGAGCGATGACCGTTCTGGCCGTTGGAGGGGCGCTAAACCTCTTTGGGAGCATGCTGGGGACTGCGATGGCAACCGTCTTCATAGGCTTCCTCGGGATGATAGGCGTCGTTACCGGTGCCGCCGCGAGGCTGCTCTTCGCGAAACCGAAACCTTAAATACGATTGAAAAGCAGAATCCAGGGGGTGGTTTAAATGGTCATGAGGCTGTCGAGGATATACGGAAAGCAGATCTACAACACCAAGGGGAACTACGTCGGTTACGTTGATGAGGTTCTGATAGAGATAGACACCGGCTACGGAAGGGTTCTGGCCCTAGCGCTTCCGGGGGAGAAGGTGGGCATCCCCTACGAGAGGGTCATTGCAATCGGCGATATAATCCTCGTTAAGGCCAAAGAGGACTGACTACTCCCCCCTTTCCCCACCAATTCCGAGGTATCCCGTATAGTGCTCGAGGCTAAAGACCCTGTTTGAATCGGGAGAACTCTCAGGAACGTCCGGGAGATCCTCAGAAGTTCGGTTATTCTTCAGATACTTGTTTTCGAACTCCCTGTCCCGGATAACCCACTCAAATCGGGCCACGAGTTCTTTAGCAGTCGGGGGTTCAGTGTTCAGCACTTTCTTTTTCTTGGGCTCGTCTATCAACGGGATTTCATCCCTAACCGGAAGGCTCTCGGCGATCACTGTTGGAGAAGTGCCGTAAACCCTTATGATGCCGTCCTCCTCCACGAACCCCTCATCTTCCCCGGGGATGAGAACGTGAATCAAGTAGGGTATCAGAAGGGACAAAAACAGTAACAGACCGAAGAACACCGCTTCTCCTCCAACGTACCCGTAGAGGAGAATTGCCCACAGCGGTGAAGCCAGGAGAGAAACCCTCCTCATACCCTCGACAAGGGGTTTTATCCTGACCAGCACGAGGTAGACCACCAGAAACAGGAAGCTGAGAAGGGCCATTTTAATGCTTAGCATATACAGCGAAACCGGAATCCACTCAAGACCAGTCAGCCACGTTTGTTTTCTACGTTCCGGAGGTGTCTTCGCCAGATCAAGGACTGTTAAAAGTAGCATGCCAAGGATTACCGAGGACCAGCTCAGGACAAGATCGGAGGGGACATCAAGCCCGGACCTGCCGAGGTAGTAAACGAGACCTGCGGCAAAGACCTTGAGGATTTTAGTTGAACCCATAACGAGGAAGAAATAGCCAATCTTCGTTATGGACTCGGCGGCCTTTTCGGCCTTCTTATTCCTGCCCCTGAGCAGGGAGATTAGGTAAAGAACGAGAAGGACGAGAACCCCAAGCAATCCTATGTACAGAAAATACCTGAGTTCATCCCATACGCTTCCCTTCACGTACACCGGAACGTCAACTATCTCGCTTCCGTTTTCCTCCGAGATTAAAAACCCAACGTGGTTAACCTTGTTGTAGTAGACCCAATACAGCCCCTCAGCCGTTCTAGGAGGGGATAACTCAATCAGCCAGCTCATAAAAACCCTGAGCTTTAAGGGCATTTTCCCCGCTTCCCCTCTGTCCAGGTACTCACCTCTGAAATCGTACGCGTAAAGATACGAAGATCCTGAACGTGAAAGGTTTACCCCGTTTATGTAAATTACCCTTACGGAGGCGTTACCCTTACCGTAGACGTGGCAGATAAGCTCGGAGGTTTTCTCAAGGTCTATCTCCCTTGGACACACGACCTTCGCCGCGTTGACCGTAGGGGCGACGAAAACAAGCACGATGGTAAACACGAGGAGATACTTCACCGCGGACATTAGTACCCCTCGGCAGGATGTTCTTTTTACTCCTTAGGTAGAAAACACGTCGTGGTTATAAGCCTTTCGGCTCGATCTTGAACCTCGGCTCCTCGATCCACTCGCTCTTACAGCGCGGACAGCGGGAAGGGATCTTTATCTCCGGCTTAAAAACGAAGCCACAGTTCCTGCACTCGGCTGGCTTGACGAGCAGAACCTTTCCCTCACGCTTCAGGATTTTCTGAATCGCCTTGAGGTCCTCTAAGATGAGCTTTTTGCTACCCTTGCCCCTGATACCAAGAACCTGGGCTAACTCGCTCACGGAATAGTCCCGCTCCTCCAAAAGGCTTATTATCCGTTCCCGTCGAGTGGCCATCGAAGGAACTTGGGCGGAGGAATAAAAAGCTTTAGGGTGGGACGATGATAGTCGAGAAGGCCGAAAGGGTTCTTGAGGAGCACAAACTCTGCGATCACTGCCTCGGCAGGCTCTTCGCCAAGCTCGGTAAGGGGACAAACGAGGAGCGTGGAAAGGCGATAAGGTTCGTCCTCAACATGGAGCGCTCCGCGAGGGGACTGGATCCAATAGCTGAGCCAGAGGAGTGCGAGCTCTGCCACAACGTCTTTGAGAGAATTCCCGAGCTCGTAGAGGCCATGAAGAAAGCCAGCGAAGGAATCGAGTTCGAGACGTTTCTCGTCGGTTCCCGCTTCCCGGAGGAAATCAGGGAGAAGGAAAAGGCCATCTGGGAGGAGTTCGAGGTCGAAACCGCGGAGCCGATAAACCGTGAGTTCAACCGCGAGCTCGGCAAGGCCTTCGGGAAGGCAACGGGAAAGGAGACCTCGAAGAACCCCGACCTTGTTTTCATAGTCGAGCCGTTCTCTGGCGAGATAGAGCTTCAAATCAACCCGGTTTATGTTTACGGGCGTTACAGGAAGCTCGTGCGCGGGATTCCTCAGACACCTCTACCCGACTTCGAGGACAGCGTAGCCTCGATAATCTGCCGGGCGTTTTCTAAGGCCTTTGAAGGCAAATGCGTCTTCAAAGGCGCTGGAAGGGAGGACGTTGATGTTAGGATGCTCGGCAATGGAAGACCCTTCATCGTCGAGGTTAAGAGCCCAAAGAGAAGGAAAGTCGATCTGGGGAAAATAGCGGAGGAGATAAACGCGAGCGGAAAGGTGGAGGTTCTTAATCTTCGCTTCGTCTCGGCGAAGGAGGCCGAGGAAGTCCTCACGAAGAACCACATGAAGGAATACCTCGCGCTCGTTCTCGTTGAGGAGGGCGTAACGCCAGAAGAAGCAGAGGAAGTGGCGAGAAAGCTAATGGGCCTTGAGATACATCAGAGAACGCCCTGGCGCGTCAGAAAGGCGAGGGCAGACAAAGTTCGGGTGAGGAAGGTTCACGAGGCCGAGGCGAGGTGGATCGACGAGAAGCACTTCGAGCTTCGCCTTATCACAGACGGAGGGCTCTACATCAAGGAGCTGGTTTCGGGGGATAGGGGAAGAACAAAGCCGAGTGTCAGCGATCTGCTCGGAAAGAAAGCCTGGTGCGAAAGGCTCGACGTGCTGAACATCCTCGACTGAGGGCAAAGTTTTATAAATTGGTCGAAGAGGCTTTTAGTGACTCAAGGGGGTTAGTCGTAGGTCTAAACGGAGCGAAAAGGTTCCCCCTTTGAAAAATTAGATCCCTGGTTGATCCCGCTGGATAATACCGGACGTTGAGAGGTGGTTGGAATGGTTAAGAAGGCGCACAGCTTCAGGAGAAAGACGAGGGGAAAGCTCAGCAAGCACCCGAGGAGAAGGGGCCTTCCCCCGCTCACCAGGTTCCTCCAGGAGTTTGAAGTCGGGCAGAGAGTTCACATCGTCATCGAGCCGAGCTACCACAAGGGCATGCCCGACCCGAGGTTCCACGGAAGGACCGGAACCGTCGTCGGAAAGCGCGGCGACGCCTACATCGTCGAGATAAGGGACGGCGGCAAGGTTAAGACCTTCTTCATACACCCGGTCCACCTCAGGCCCCAGAAGGGATGAGCATGATCGGGAGAAAGAAGCTTGAGGAGCACTACGTCACGCTGGCGGAGGCCAAGGAGCTCCTCGAGCGCAGGAAAGAGGAGGGCATGGAGGAGAACCCAGAGGAGCCGATGTTCTATGAGGCCAGGGTTAGCCTGGAGCACGCGGAGCGCTTCGCCAAACTGAAGCCCGAGCAGGCGAGGGAGCTCAAGGAGAAGCTGGTTAACCTCTTCGACTGGATCGACGAGAGGATCGCGGCCAAGCTCGTTGACCTGCTCCCTGAGGACTACTTCGACATCAGGGTCATCTTCGCCAAGGAGGAGCACATGCCCACAAGGGAAGAGGCCGAGGAGATAATCGGCCTGATAGACGAGTACAGACCCCTCGAGTAACTCTTCTCTTTTTCCTCACAAAGTATAAAAACTTCCGGGGAGTAGATTTCTGGGGGAGAGAAGATGGACTACACGAGACGTCATCCCTATAGGGAAAGCCTCCAGAAGAAGAGGCACAACAAGGAGTATGAGGAGTACGCCTACGTGCTCGATTACCTTCCCGAGGGTTACACTGACCTGAAGACCGGCAGGCGAACAGGCAAGCCCGTTGCCCAGGTCATTGGGGAGAAAGCCTTCACGCTCCTCGAGGTCACGCCAAAGGTTGATCTAATGCTCTACGAGAGAGTCTTCATAGGCAAAGGGAACCGCGACAAGGTCCTCATGATAAACAGGAAGATAAGCTACGACGATCTGACCGCGACGGCGAAGGCCGAGCTCCCCTACGTCGTCAAGGAGATCGTCAAGAACAATGAAGAGAGGTTCGTGAAGTTCTTCAACATCGCTCCCCCAATAACCAACAGACTCCACAGCCTTGAACTGCTGCCCGGCATCGGGAAAAAACTGATGTGGGAGATCCTCGA
Organism: Thermococcus sp. AM4; assembly: GCF_000151205.2. NCBI lineage: Archaea > Methanobacteriati > Methanobacteriota > Thermococci > Thermococcales > Thermococcaceae > Thermococcus > Thermococcus sp. AM4. Next base: position 190,051 of record NC_016051.1, on the reverse strand, counting down.
GGAGAGGAGGAAAGAGCCGTTCAAAAGCTTCGAGGATCTCAAATCAAGGGTCAAGGGCCTTCACGACCCCTGTGACATGATCGCCAAGCGCGTGATCGACGAGCTCCAGGGGAAGGACAGGTACAGGCTCTTCGTGGGCTCAAGGAGGCTCTTTAGGGAATGAGGGATCGTCTCTTCTCCTTTATTTACAAATACAACCTCCGCCCGAACCGGAACCTCGGCCAGAACTTTCTGATAGTGCCCGATATCATCGAGAGAAACGTTGAGAGGGCGGAACTGAGCGAAAGAGATACCGTCCTGGAGATAGGACCCGGGTTAGGCGTTCTAACCGACGAACTCTCCAGAAGGGCTGGGAAGGTGTACGCGATCGAAGCCGATAACAGGATGATCGAGATCCTCCGGAAGGAGTACTCCTGGCCCAACGTGGAGCTTATCGAGGGCGACGCCGTCAAAGTCGATTGGCCCGAGTTCAACAAGATGGTCTCCAACCTTCCGTACCAGATATCCTCGCCCGTTACCTTCAAGCTTCTGAGAAGGGATTTCGAGCGGGCCGTCCTCATCTACCAGCTGGAGTTCGCGGAGCGGATGATCGCGAGGCCCGGGGACAAGAACTACTCGCGCCTCTCGCTGATGGTTCAGGCCAAGGCCAGCGTCGAGCTCGTGGAGAGGATCGGCAGGGGAGCATTCTGGCCCAGGCCGAAGGTCGATTCCGCCGTCGTTCTGATCCAACCCAAGCCAAAGGAAGAGCGAATAGAACTGAACGAAAACCTCGTTAAAGCGCTCTTTCAGCACAGGAGGAGCACCGTTTCCTCCGCCCTCAGGAAGTCGGCCCACATGCTCGGGACCGACAAAAGATCGATCAAAAGCTATCTCCCCTCACTTCCCCACGCTGAAAAGCGCGTCTTTCAGCTCTCTCCGGAGGAAGTCCTCGACATCGAGGTTTACCTTCGAGGGAACGGCTTCTTCCATGAAGGAAGAAAGAGAGAAAAGCCATCACCGCCGGCGCGATAGCAAAAGCACGGGAACAAATGATCCAAACAGTATCATGCCAGGGCCGCATATGCCCCCAGACCCTTCGCTCTTCTGGGAGTCGTTCCCTTTGTCCTGAGATTCGACGTCAGGAGTATGGTTCTCCGTTGTGTGCGACGGGTACGTTTCGATTTGAGATTCGCTGGATTCCACTAACTTCTCCACCCTGACCTCGAACTCCGTGCCGAACTCCATCGGGTCGGTGTCCTTCAGGTAAACCACCGCAAAGTTCGAGTCCCCTTGCCTCGTGAGCTCAACGTGCGTAAAAGTTCCGTCGCTGGTCACCTTTGCGTCATCGGGAACGAGGAGATCATCTGGAGATGCATCGTAGAACACCACGTCAATTTTGAGCCTTCCTGTGTAACCCGTCTTCACGCTGAAGTTCACGAGCGTCGCGTCCCTCCAGCCGTCGTCGAGCTTTATGGAGATAGCACTTATCTCCGTGCCGACATCAACGCGCCCGATGCCCTCTATGTCCGTTCCACCGAACTTGCTGGCGCTTTTACCCGTGAACTTGTATTCGCGGCCGAGAACCTTTGGCACGACCTTTTGGATGGAGCCCTTCTTCTCGACGTCTATGTTCTCATCCACGAGTTCGAGCCCGGTTTCCTTGACAGTAAAGTTCGGAACAACCTCTTTGAGCCCGAGCGGCTCGGAGGGTATTTCAATCTCGCTGATCTCTGGAAAGTGGGTCATGTTGCGGACAATGTCAAGCAACGTAATCCTGGAGGGATTGTTAACTGAGACGATTTTATCCTCCTGGATTAAGACGGCGCAGGCGTAGGTCTTCCAGAACCACAAGGGGTTTCCGGTTTCATCTACCCCTGCAATCCATCTGGGCGTCTGCACAAGTACTTCCCCTGAAAACGGGAGCAGGTGGGACTTCCTGTTGACCATCACCTCAACGCCGTAGCCTTTGGCCCAGAGGACGCTGCCATCACTGCCAAGACCAGCCAGAACGATCTTTTTCTCGCCGTTTCCCTGCCAGTTCTTTCCGGGAGCCGTGAAAACCACAAGAAAGCCGGATTCGGTTTTAATGCCCGCATTAACCGATAGAACACCCCCGTATAACCTGGCCCATTGGACGCTGTCATTATCGAGCACCATCAGGAAGCCCCCTCGGGAGGCCCCTCCCACGAGAATTCTCCCGTCGTCAAGATGCCTTACGAAAGCTGGGTGAATTCTATAGACCATGCTCCGGAACGTTTTTGACCTGAGAACGTTTCCACTCCCGTCCAGGTGAAGGATCCACCCGTAAGCATCGCCGATGCCGGGGTAACCGTAGGTCCCGCCCACAAGGATATCGTTTCCCTGTACATCAACGGCAAGTCCCCTTGAGAGAACGCTCATGTCTTTCTCTCCGTCGTAAATTCCATAGAGCTTTGCCCACTTCAGCCTTCCGTCTCCCGAGAACCTGGCGACGAACATCGTTGGGTCGCGGGAGGGACCGGTTTCGAATGTTCCAACCACGATGATGTCGCCATTCACAACGGCAACGTCGTTTATTACAACATCGGCCCCCTCATGATGAAGCGAAAACACCCATTCGAGGTTCCAGTCTTTATCGAGCTTTATCAGGAAATACCTTTTGAGCTCATCGACTCTTTGTCCCTCTCCCACGATTACAATCGAGCTTCCGTCCTGAACCGCGGTTATAGGCTCCACCGAGCTGAAATCACTGAGCTTCAGATTCACATCAACGAAGCCTTCTCCAGCAGTCATGGGCGTTTGAACCAAAACAGCAAGGAGCAGTAACACCACAAGGCCAATTCGAACGTTTTTCATCACTCTACCTCCAAAAGCCGGTGAAAATTTTTCGGAGACGGTTTTATAAGCCTTCCGTTTCGAGAAAGGTTTAAATGCCCAAACCTGCTACCTCAAGCGGTGATGTTCATGATCGAAGTCGGAGACTACAAGGTTAAGGAAGGCCTCTACTACACGAAGGACCACGAGTGGGCGAAGGTCCTCGACGACGGAACCGTTCTCGTCGGCATAAGCGACTACGCCCAGAAGGAGCTGGGCGATCTGGCCTACGTCGAGCTTCCCGAGGTCGGAACCGAGGTCAGCAAGGGCGACGTTCTCTGTGAGATAGAGAGCGTCAAGGCCGTCAGCGAGGTTTACGCCCCGGTCAGTGGCGAGGTAATCGAGGTCAACGAAGAACTCGAAGACAGCCCCGAGCTCCTCAACGAGGACCCCTACGAGCACTGGATCGCCAAGATAAAGCCCAGCAACCTCGAGGAAGAGCTCAAGGAGCTCATGGACGCCGAGGCCTACGCGAAGTACCTGGAGAGCCTTTGAGCCTCTGAACGCAACTGTTAAGTATTTTCTTGCTTATTCTTTCCGGTGATTGCCATGAAGGTTCTGAAGGAATGGGACGTTAAGGTGAAGCTTGTCAGGACAAAGAGGGGAGCGATTCTCCACATGATTGAACTGGAGCCGGGGCACTTCTACCTCGAACAGAACCCGCTCAAAGATTCAAAGTACGGCGTCGCCTACAGGAAGATAAAGGAGAACTTCCCCGAGTTCTACATGTTCTGGGAGATTAAGAACAACCGCTACACCGGAAAGCTCCTTGCCGGAGCGTTCCTCGAGAAGAGGGAGATAGACGACTTCATAACGCTCCTCGCCCAAACCGAGGACTTCAAGAAGTTTGAGGAAATCCTTGAGGAAATTGAAGAGCTTGAGGAGGAGTGAGCTCGGCCCTTGGCTCTCATCATTTTGTCAGATACCCTAGAGGTCGTCATCGCTCGGTTTCTTTCAAGAAGGGAAGGATAAAAGCCTAACGGCTCGGTCAGTATACCCCTCATCATTCTTCAGCTACCGTGAGGCTCGTCATCGCCACCAAGACTGGGAACTTTGACTGAAAAACATAGCGCCAACTTCTGGGGCAGAAGTTAACTACTGGGGCAGTAGTAGCATTCCGAGCCGTGTTCAAGTGAGCTTTTTCAGGGCTTTTTTAACTGCCTCAATGAATCTCTCGGCTTCTTCGATTATCTCTTCCGCTGTCTCTTCGTCAATCTCGACCATCACGTTGTAGTCCGCCTTGCTTCTCATATCAAAGGCGTACTTGAAGGCCTTTGCGTAGGTTTCCTCAATGTAGCCTTCCTTCACGAATTCCAGTCCAAGTATCTTCAGAACTCCCGCGTGCTTTCTGGGGTTGTAGTCCTTCATCAGGAGGAGCGCCTTTGCGGCGTGAAACATGGCGTAATAGGCCCGTGAAACCGCTCCCCTGTAGTAGCTGTGCTCCAAGAGGAGTCTCGCTTCGCTGAGGTTCTCCTCCGAGAGAGCCAGGTTCCTGGAAACCTCATCCAACTGGAACGCCCTCCCTGAGAACCGTCCTGTGAAACGAACTGTTCTTCGTCCGCTCGAACTCATCTGGGCTTTCCACTATGGCGGACACGACCTCCCCAGTTTCCATTAGAACCTCCCACGTCAGTTCCGAGATTTCTCTCTGGGTTATCCCCTCTCCTATGACGAGAACGTCTATGTCGCTGTCCTCCTCGGCGTCTCCCCTCGCTACGGAGCCGAAGAGGATAACTTCCTTTATTCTTTCTCCAAACCTCTCTTTCAGGAGCTCCACGAAGTACTCAACGGCCTCTTGCTTTCCCATGTTCGATACTGAAGCACAGCCCCTAAAAACACTTTCGGGAAAGATTATGAAAACCGGGAAAAGAGAGGAAGGGTGTGGCGAAACCCTCACGCGTTTTCGTTTCTCTTCTTCGTGAGGTACTCGTGGATTGCCTTCGCGGCCCTTCTTCCGTCGCCCATCGCGAGGATAACCGTCGCCTCTCCCCTTATTGCGTCGCCACCCGCGAAGACTCCAGGAATGCTCGTCATGAGGTTCTCGTCAACGACGATTCTTCCGCGCTCGACTTTCAGGCCGGGCGTGTTGATGATAAGCCTGTTGGGATGCTTGCCGATTGCTATTATGACTGTATCTGCCTCAATCGTCACGTACTCGCCGGTTCCGACTATCTTCCTCTTGCCCCTGCTGTCGCGCTCGTCGAGCGGTTTCATCTTCTCAAACTTGACCGCCCTAACGTTGCCCTTCTCGTCGCCGATGAACTCAACCGGGTTGATGAAGTACTCGAACTTTATGCCCTCCTCCTTGGCGTGCTCGACCTCTTCCTCCCTGGCGGAAACGTCCTCCTCACCGCGCCTGTACGCGATGATGACCTCGGCGCCGAAGCGCCTCGCTGAACGAGCCGCGTCCATAGCGGTGTTTCCGGCTCCGATGACGATTACCCTCTTCCCGACCTTGACCGGAGTATCGTACTCGGGGAACAGGTAGGCCTTCATGAGGTTAACTCTCGTCAGGAACTCGTTGGCCGTGTAGATTCCGTTGAGGTTTATGCCGGGGGCGTTGATAAGTCTCGGGGTTCCTGCGCCCGAGCCTATGAAGACGGCGTCGTACTCTTCAAGGAGTTCCTCGATGGTTACGGTCTTTCCGACGATGTGGTCGGTGAATATTTTGACGCCAAGTTTTTTGAGCTTGTCAATCTCGCTCTCAACGATGCTCTTTGGCAGCCTGAACTCGGGAATTCCGTACATCAGGACTCCTCCGGGCTCGTGGAGGGCCTCGTAGATTGTAACGTCGTAGCCGAGCTTCGCCAGCTCTCCCGCTGCCGTAAGTCCGGCCGGACCAGCTCCGATGATTGCTACGCGCTGTCCTTTCTTCTCTATCTTCGGCACCATCTCAAAGAGGAGCTCCTCGTCTATGCCGTTCTCGCGGGCGTAGTCGGCAACGAAGCGCTCAAGCTTGCCGATGTTGACCTTGTCTCCCACCTTGCCCATAACACAGTTCATCTCACACTGGTCCTCCTGCGGGCAGACGCGACCGGTCGTGGCAGGGAGGGAGTTGCAGGCCCAGATGACCTGGAGGGCCTCTTTTACAGCCTTATCCGGGTCGTCGCGGTACTGGACGAGCTTTCCGATGAAGCCCGGAATGTCTATGTGGACGGGACAGCCTTTTATACAGGGCGCGTAGTTTGCCGGACACTGGAGGCAACGCTCAGCCTCCTTGACGGCAAGCTCGAAGGTGTAGCCGAGGTTGACCTCCTTGAAGTCCCTAATCCTCTCCTCTGCCGGCCTCTCCGGCGTCGGAACGCGCTCCTTGATGAGCTTCCTCCTCGGCATCACTGCTCACCTCCCTGGAGGGCCTGCTCGAAGAGTTTCATGTACTCCTCCATGGCTTTCCTCTCCATGTCCGTGTAGTAACCGGTCCTCGCTATGAGGACGTCCCAGTCGACCTGGTAGGCGTCGAACTCGGGACCGTCTATGCAGGCGAACTTCACCTCGCCGCCGACTGTTACGCGGCAGGCACCGCACATACCGGTTCCGTCCACCATAATCGGGTGCAGGTCAGCCTTCATCGGGATTCCAAACTCCTTGACAACGTTGAAAACGGCCCTCTGATCGCCGGCTGGGCCGACCATGAAGACGAGGTCGTAGTTCTCTTTCTCAAGCATCTCGCGGACTGTCTCGGTAAGGACCTTGGTGACGTTCTTCATGTTGGTCGGGAAGTCCTCCTTCGGGTCGAGCGGGACGGGCTTGACGATGTGCCTGTCAACGTAGTCGGGAATCATATCGTTGAGGATTACCATCGGCTCGAAGGTGACGTGGAGCGTCGTGACGTCGTTTCCGAGCTCGTGCCAGGCCCTCGCAATCGGGAAGGTCTCGACTATTCCGGTGTAGGCTCCAATGGCGAGAATCTTGCCGAACTTCTCCATCTCGGCCGGGTTTCCGAGGGGGCCGGCCACGTTGAGGATTGAATCGCCGGGCTTGAGCTCGTTGGCCATTCTCATGGTTGTCTTCCCGCGGATGAAGGTTATCAGAACGATCCAGCCCTCCTCACGGTTCCAGATGACCGGCGTGAGGGGGATCCTTTCGCCGTTCGGGAAGGCCCTGACGATTACGAACTGGCCGGGCTGGACTTTCCTGGCCACGTGGGGGGCTTCGATTTTATACCAGATATTCCTCATTGCGAGCTCTTTCTTTTCGAGTATCCGGTACACGATGAACACCTCCGTGCATGAGCCCAAAGTTGGACATCTAAAGGTTCAGAACCTTTAGTGTTTATAAAGATGTGCTCAACCAAAGGTTCAAAATTGTGATATCTCTTCAGCCAATCGGCCGGAAACGTAAAGATGATTCACCGAAAGCTCGGGCTGCGAGAAATGTGGGGATTTCAATCTTATCGTTGTTCCATTGTGCTAAGCGTCCGTCGTGACTAACCTTCCGGAACTCACGAAGAGCGTGAACGTAGTTCCCGGCGGCTACTGTCCAGTCTTTGACGACGTTGCAAAGAACGGCAGGGAGGCAGTGGATGCACTGGAGGACCTGAAGAGCATCGGTATTTCGCTGGACACGATCGAAAAGGACGTTGAGAAAGGTCTGACATCGAAGGCCGTCGACGACGAGGTCCACGAGCTCCTCGAAAAGGGCATCTCCAAGGAGACCATAACCAGGGAGACCAAGAGGGGTGTGCCGGTAAGTGAACTCAAAGAGAAGATAGACTACCTCCTCGACCTCGGCATTCCTCCGGAGGTCATAAACAACGAGGTCAGGCACGGGGCGACCATCGAGGAAACCGTCGAGAACGTGAAGTACCTTCTTAGCACGGGAATGAAGGAGGAAAGCGTTGGAACCGTCGTGAAGTACGAGGCCGAGCACGGGATCACGATAAAGGCCCTGAGGCGCTACGCGGACGACCTCGTCGAGATGGGCGTCTCCAGGGACCAGGTCGGGCACGTCATCGAGGAGACTGCGAAGCACGGAACCCCGGCGAGCAGCCTGGTTCAGGGGCTTGGGATGTCGCTCGAAACCCTCGAGGACATCAGCCTCGGTGAATTGAAGATCACGGTGGACGGCAAGAAAACGACCCTGTACAAGTTGGGAGAAGTCGGACTTGATGACTCCACAAAATACGTCGTCGGCACGATAAAGGGGGATCAGAAAAAGGGCCTCATTCACATACTCCTGAGGCACGTTTGGGGATATGAGATGACAAGTCCAAAGAAGCCCGTTACAGCTTTCTGGCCATTGGGTCAGAGGATCATGGTGAACGGTGAGGTTAAGCAGTTGCCGAAGGTCTTTAACAGTGAGGAGGAGCTGGTGGAGTTTTTGAAGGAAGTGGTGAACAAGGCGCTCAAGGATCCAGATTATGCAAGTAAGTTCAATGGTGGAGGGAAGGTTGTACTGACAGTTGATCTTAAAAAGCTTGGAATAAATGTAGAAGGAATCGAAGAAGTCGAATTAGTGTTCCTAAAAGCAAAAGGCTCCTCCAACTACTACCTTAAGACAGCATATCCCACAAGAGGCAACAAAGTTCTCGAATATCGGAAATGGAGCAGTGAATGGGTAGTAACTGGATAGACCCTCATTTCATTATTTCATCGATATGGGGGTGATAATACGAGCACACTTAAACTATCAAGCAAACACATCCATATAGAAGTGGATTTAAGGAAGTTTTACGGAGGAGCGTATCCGTTTCCTGTTGTTATGTTACTGGACGGTCACGTTGTTGTAGGTATGTGCTGGGAAAAATGGAGTTCTGGAAAGCTGACTGGAGCACCCGGGGATCCTTACGGGATTGTGCAGGACTTGCTTGACAGCATCAGGTTCTTTATGAGGGCAAAACCAGGAGAGCTTGTGGGTGTAAAGAGGGACACAGTTAGGGAATACGGCTTTCATGTGGAAGAAGACTCTCTAATTTACTCCGCAACATCCATAGCGGACTCTGTCTACATTTTCCTCGAAAGAACGAAGGATATCGTGAATGTGCATTATTACAACAGACTGCTTGACGAAACTGACTGTCCGGAATTCAAGGGAAAGCAAAAAGGCACCATCGAACTACCATTTGCGGAATTTATCGAAGATGTACTCAGAATTTCAGAGGAATATCTCAAAAACTATGCAAGTATAATAGAACAGATCATGATGGAGCGAGGGGAGGAACCATATGATCACGATGTCCTCTGGAAATGGTACCAAGAAATCAAAGAGTCACACAAAAAAGAATTGAAATTTTGAAGGCAAATGTGATTTAATGAGGTGTTTGTCTTGAGTGGAGACGGGTGATGCTTGTGGAGAGGATCACAGTTAAGGGTAAGCATATTTACTTTGAGGTTGGTTTGGGCTGGTTTGAGGGGGCTGAAGTTTACTGGCCCTTCCCCGTTATTTTGCTTTTTGACGATCATGTTCTCGTTGGGGAATGCTGGACTCCAACGGGCGGAAAACTCCAAGGAACATACACAGACCCATTGAAAGTCCTTGACGGTTTAATCTTTGGCTTTGATGAAGCTTTATTAACTGAACCAGACGAGCGAGGAGACTGTAGTAGCCCTCGAGAAATGGCCAGGGATATGGGTTTCAACGTTGCCGATGACAGCCCATTATACTGTGCTTCTTTAGCTATACAATCGGAGGTTTTCTTTGAGAGGATTGGGGATACTGTGAAAATCCATTATTATAATGGTCTTCTTGAGGGGACTGATTGTCCGGAGTATAAGGGTAAGTACAAGGGTACTGTTGAGGTTCCATTAATCGAGTTTGGGGAGGATGTTTTGAGGGTTTTTGGCGAGTACCTGGAGAAGCATTACAAGCACGTTGAAGAAGTCAGACAAGAAGCCTACGGATACAACAGAATGGACGTTTATGAGGAGTTTCTAATGGAGTACCAGCAGTATTTGAAAGAACTGAGGGCACTGAGGGAGAAGTCTGGAAAAAATCATGGTGAACGGTGAGGTTAAGCGGTTGCAAAGTACGTCTCAACAATTGGTAGGTGGGTGAGCTAAACATGAAAAATCTAGCCAATTCCATAACTCTCAAGGGAACCCATATCGAGATAATCATAGACATCTCAACCTTTAACACAGCAGAGCCTGCCTTTCCCTTTCCAATTATTTTGATCGTAAACAGACAAATTTTGGCCGGGACATGCTGGAGCAGGGAAGGTGGGAAACTAGCCGGACAGCCCGGGGACCCCTACGGGTTACTCCAAGAACTCCTAAACGTATTGAAGTCAGTGCTACAAAAACAAGCCGAATATAGAACAACATTGTTCATATACTTCAGTGATTATCTATTTAAATGTGAGGATGAGAGCAGTTTGCTGATATATTACAATAACGAGCTTCTATCTTACACCGATTGCCCAGAATTCAAGGGTAAGCATAAGGGTGTTGTTGAAGTTCCCCTCAAAGAGTTCGTTGGGGATGTTTTGAAAGTCAGCAGGGAGTACTTGGAGAAGTACGTTCCTGTTATTGAGGAAATCAGGCTTGCGCATGGAGAAGAGCCTGATAATTACGATAGCCTTTGGGGGCTCTACAGTGAAGTGAAAGAGTTGTATGAGAAGAGGTTTAAGCCAGAGTCTTGAGCTTTGAGGATGGGGTGTTTGTCTTAAGGACTGCGTATCCTAAGGAGGGCTGGGCTGTTGAGACGTTCATTCCGGGCAGGGGAGGCTGGCAGTGAGGTGGGGAAAATGTGGGTCACAATGAAGGGAAAACACTTGACCGTAAAAATAGACCTTGATAGGTATGTTAGCACTCCCTCTCCCTTCTTTTTGATTTTTACTGTTGATGAGCACTTACTCTTAGGAGCCTGCTGGAAAAATGGACTCGACGGGGCAAACGTGGCCGTTCATGGGTTTTTCCAGGAGTTATTGATGGCAAGCAGTCACATGTTAAGGCCAGAAGATCCAGAAGTTCAAAAGTACTCTCAGTCTGAGAGAAAACTCGCCGAGTGGGATAAGTTCCAGCTGGGGAACGAGCCAGTAGTGTTTGGGACAACCCTTAATTCGGAGGGAGGACTGTATTACTTCTGTGCCACTGAAGACCTTGCAAGAATCTACTACCACAATGAACTCCTCGAATTCACTGATTGTCCGGAATACAGGGGTAAGCATAAGGGTGTTGTTGAAGTTCCCCTCAAAGAGTTCGTTGAGGACGTTTTGAAAATCAGCAGGGAGTATTTGGAGAAGTACGCTCCGCTTATTGCAAAAATTCAGATTGAGCATGGGGAAACTCCCGAGAGGTACGACTACCTCTGGGAACTTTACCGAGAAGTTGAGGAGTTGTACGAGAAGAAGTTCGGACCAGATAAGGAAAGACCGCCGGGACGGTAAACGTTAAAAGCCTGATTGAGAGGAGTGCTGGGGGAGAAGGATGCGTGAGCTTTACAGGATATTCGTAATCCTCACCGCGATATTCATCTTCTGGCCCGTGCTCTACGGAAGCTTGGAGGCACTCAGGAGAATCCCAGGGAACCCGACCCTCCAGGCCGTGATAGGAACCCTCGTCTTCGGACTGCTCGCGTACGCAACCTACGACGAAAACGGCGAAAGAGAAGAGGTCACAGCTTCCTGAGGAACGTTATGTAGCCGGTATGGGCCAGCATCGTCGTTTTCGGCCTCATGCATTCCCTCTTTACCTCGTGTTCTCTGACGAGAACCTCGACGACCCTCGGCCTCATGAAGTGCTCCCTGTAGTCCTCCAAAGCCTGGAAGAAGCGGTGGACTTGATTCATACAGGGCGTGTAAGCAACGAAGTAGCCCCCGGGCTTTAGGACATCGATCGCATGAGGAAGGACGTTCTCCGGTTGCGGTAAGTCGAGAACGATGTGGTCGGCGGTTTCCTCCTCTATGCCGTCGTAGATATTCTTGTTCTTGAGGATAACCCTGTCCGAGAAACCCGCTAACTCGATGTTCCTCTTTGCTATCTCGTAGAAGTCCTTCCTGACCTCGTAGCTTATTACTTTTCCCTCCGGCCCGACGGCGTTGGCGAGGAATATCGTCAATGCCCCGCTCCCGGCGCCGGCCTCTATGACGGTGTCGCCGGGTGAAATGCCGGTGTAGGCTATGATTATGCCCGCGTCCTTGGGGTGGACTATCTGCGGTCCGCGCTTCATCTTCGCTATGATGTCGTTGATGTCCGGCTTGAGGGCCACGAAGGTCTCACCCTTGTGGCTCTCTATCCTGCTCCCGTAGGGCTTTCCTATGAGCTCTCCTAGCTTGAGGATTCCGAGGTCGGTGTGGAACTCCCTATCATCAACTTTAACGAGGTAGCGCTTTCCCCTCTTATCGACGAGCAGAACCCTGTCACCGCTCCGTATCGTCACACTCGTTACCTCCCTTTATGATCCGGCAGCCTTCCTCTGTTATCCTGATGACCCAGGAGGATATCTCTTCGAGTATCGCCCTCTGGCGCTCGTCTATCGCGTCGATGTTGAGGGGCACCACGGTTACCCAGTCCTCGATTGGAATCGTGCTGACGACGTTCAGGAGGTTGAAGAGGCCGGAAGCGCCAGTGAAGTAGAGGTACTCCGACAGGCCGAAGACAACGGCGTACCTCGGCTTTCTGGGCAGGCTCAACGCCCTGTGGATCATGGAGTAGTAAGCCTTGAGGAAACTCTCGGCGTCAGTGTAAACCTTCTCCTGGCCAACTGTCTCGCCGTAGCTCGCCCCTCCGGGTCCAATCTTGAAGATGTAGACGCTTTTCTTTGATTCTATCAGCTTTTTGTACTCCTCACCAACGGCCGATCTGAGGTAGTTCCGGAAGGTGATGTCCCCTATCCCGTAGAAGTCGAAGATTATGACGGTTTCATCGTCCAGAATGTGGCGGGTTATGCTCTGCCACAGTATCCTGGAGATGGGAACGTTTGAGGTGTACTCAACCAGAACCCTATCGCCCGGCTGGAAGAGGGGGATCACCTTGGAGATCTTTTCATATTTTAGCATCGCCCTCACCACAATGGTTTTTAAAGCTTCGAAATTTTAAAAGTTTGGGTGGTGAAATGCCGCGGTTCGTAGTGTGGCCCAGCGAGTTTGACGAAAGGCTCTCCAGGAAGTACGGGAGGAGCGTTCCCAGGAACATCGCCCTCAAGTCCCCGACCCTCAGGGAAGTTGAGGACGCCGCAGTTGCCCTGGGTTTCAGGGTTGTCGAGAAGGATCCCTCAAAGCTCAACCCCAGGCTTTCTGGCCTCGACGAGGAGTACCGCTCAAGGGGCGTTCTCGTTATAGAGGCGCCGCACGGAAAGGGGAAGAGCCTCAAAATGATCGCCGAAAAGATACGCGAACTAAGGAAACGGACAGAGGTAAGGAAACGCAAGCGGAAGAAGCGCTGAATCACTCCTCTTCCATTTCGACTACTATCGCGGTCGTCGTGTCTATGACGCCGTCGATGTTGTGGATGTCGTGGAGTATCTTTCTGGTCAGTTCTCCGGGGTCGTTCGCCTCGATGTAGACGATCGCGTCGTACGGGCCCGTAACCGCGTCCGCCTTGAGAACGCCGGGTATCTGCTTCAGGGCCTCTATAACGCTTTCAACTTTTCCTATCTCAATCGTCAACAAAACATAGGCCTTGACCATATCAAACCACCCGCAGAGTTTTTACGGTATTCTTTTGTCTCGGGAGCAATTTAAGCTTTTCGCAATCTCTTCCCGGAGTGCAGAGAAGCGAGAACTTACTGGAACACAGCTTTCACCGAGGGGAGGTTACATCTCCGTGTCAAATTACCGGCTCTTATATCCATATGTGCGCATCGAAAGATTTATTATAGTCATGAGGCACATTTATAGTGCAGATACCCCTGAGGTGATGCCCAATGAAAACCAAAAGCCAGGTACTGGCTGTTTTGGTAGTGTTTTTGGTGGCTTTTTCAGTCGTGGCCAGCGGCTGTATCGGTGGGGGCGGCGGAGGTACAACCTCAAGCCCAACGCAGAGCTCAACCCCAAGCCAGACTCAAACCTCCAGCACAACGACCCAGGCAAAGATAACCCCCAAGATCCTTGAAATGGATAAGGTCTACGTCATAGAGACTGACAAGAGCGTTGTAATCGTCGGTCCGAAGGGCGAGAGCCCAACCGTCCAGATCCCCAGCGGCGTGAAGACCATAAAGATCCAGTACGAGGTCGACACCGAGAACACCCCCGATATTAAGACCCTCATGGATCAGGGTCAGGGATTCGGTGCCATTGATCCCGCCTTCTTCCGTGACGAGCACGTTGATGCCCTCGTTATAGCCGCGAGGCGCGAGACCAACCCCGAGATCAGAACTGAGATCTTCAAGGCCCTCTACATGCTCGGAAACAAGCTCGTGCCGGAGGTAATCCTCGGTCAGAACAAGCAGCTCCGCGTCTACTGGGACTGGGTGAAGGGCCGCTACTACCACCCGACCCTCGCGGAGCGCTACGACCTCCTCAGCGAGGACCCGAACGCCCCGGTTGTGAACATAGGAATCAAGAACTACAAGAACGACCCGAAGACCTACGTCATAGCCACCTTTGGCTGGCCGGAGAGCTTTGACCCGGCCATGACCTACGAGACCTTCGGATGGGAGATCTGGCACGAGATCGGAGACACCCTCGTCACCTACTGGAAGGAGAACACCGAGGAAGTCAGCCCCGATCTGGCCGTCGCGTGGGCCCACAACAAGGACGGCACCGAGTGGTACTTCCTCATCCGCGGCGGCGTTAAGGCCTACGACCCGTGGGACGACAAGACCTACCCGATAAGCGCGGTTGACGTTGCCTTCACGTTCCTCCGCGTCCAGAGGCTTGGACACAGCGTCAGCTGGATGGTCAGCAGCTTCATGGACGTGAACCACTCCCAGGCCATGACCGAGGAGGAGTTCAACAACTACCTCAAGGACCACCCGCTCGTCGCCGAGTACAAGGGCAAGGTTAAGGAGATCCACTCGCTCGACGAGCTCAAGCAGTTCTTCGGCTACAACGGCGAGACCGCCGGTGTCTTCAAGCTCGTCCTTCCGAACCCGTACGCCCCAGTCCTGAGCATACTCGCCGACCCGTTCCTTAGCGTCGTTTCGATGCAGTACGTCCTCGGCGACAAGTACCAGGAGGCCCTCCAGGCCAGCAACAACGGCCACGACCCGAGCGCGTGGTGGAAGTTCCTCAAGCAGGGTAAGGACGACCCGACCCACCAGCTCATGCACCAGAAGCCCGTTGGAACCGGACCGTTCTACGTCAAGGACTACCAGGAGAACAGCTACATAGTCCTCGAGTACAACCCGCACTACTGGAACGCCACCAGCAACCCAGGCCACAAGTACGTTATCTACATCATCAACAAGGACCCGCAGGCGAGGATCAACCTCTTCCAGACTGGAACTGCCGATGCCGTCGCCATACCGCCCGAGAAGATGGACAGCGTGAAGGGACTTGAGCTCAACGGCTTCCACTCGGTCGTCAAGACCGACATCCTCGAGCCCGTGCTAACGTTCCTCGTCTTCAACACCCAGAAGGAGCCATTCAACAACCCGAAGGTCAGGGAGGCCCTCGCCTACGCGGTTCCGTACGACCAGATCGCTAAGCTCGTTTACAGGGGACTCCTCGAGAGGAACTACGGTCCGATACCCAAGCCGTGGCCGGGCTACATGGACGAGGGAATAATCAAGTACAACTACAACGTCGCCAAGGCCAAGGAGCTCCTCAAGGAGGCGGGTATTGACCCGACCAAGTACAAGATCGAGCTCATCTACAACGAGGGCAACAAGGCCCGTGAGAGGATCATGACCCTGCTCCAGAACATCTGGAGCCAGCTCGGCTTCCAGGTCACAGTGAACAGCTACAACTGGCCCACCTACCTCAGCAAGACCGAGCACGGCGACTACGACGTCTACATCGTCGGTTGGGTCCCGGACTACCTCGACTCGGACAACTGGGTTGGGCCGTTCCTCTACGGAGACACCAAGTTCAAGAGCCTCGAGATCAACGTCTCCGGATGATGCGTTTCTTTTCTTTCCCCTTCTTATCGGGACAATAAACCAGAGAGGTGAGCAAAGTTGGCGAACCTTAAGAAGTTCCTTGTGAGGAGACTTCTGACCTTCATTCCGACGATCATCGGAGTTACTCTCATCGTGTTTATAATCGCCTACGTCATCCCAGCCGATCCGGCAAGGGCGTGGGCGGGTGGAGAGAAGGCCACCCCCGAGGCAATCCAGAAGATAAGGGAACAGTACCACATGAACGACCCCTGGTACAAGCAGTACTGGTTCCTCATCAGCGGGCTCGCAAGAAACAAAATCGTTGATCCGAGAACTTCGAACTACGTTTTTGATGATATAGGAAAAAGGTTCCCGGTGACGTTTGAGCTGACGCTGGTGGCGTTTTTCTTCATTCTGATAATAGGCCTCCCCCTCGGTATACTGGCCGCCCTCAAGAGGAACACGTGGGTTGATACCCTCGTCAGGATTTTCGCCCTGACCGGAGTTTCCATGCCGATATTCTGGCTCGGTTACATGCTCATGTACATCTTCTTCGTTAAATGGCGTGTTATAACCCTCGCAGGATTTCCCGCACCCCCTGCCCATGAAATAACACACATCCCGATGATAGACGCCCTGCTCACCGGCGACTTCAAGACCTTCAGCCAGCACATCCACAGACTCTGGCTTCCGGGCCTCACGCTCGGGTTCACCGGTTCGGGCGTTCTCGCGAGGTTCGTCAGGAACTCGTTCCTCGAGGCATTGAGCAGCGACTACGTGGGCTTCCTCAAGGCGAAGGGTGTTCCAAAGCTCAGGATATACAGACACGCCCTGAAAAACGCCCTCGTGCCGATCGTGACGGTTCTCGGTCTCCAGTTCGGTGGACTGCTCGGAGGAACGCCGATAACCGAGACCGTCTTCGGCCTGCCCGGAATGGGTTCCTACGTCCTCGACGCCATCAGCAACCTCGACTTCCCTGCGGTGGTGGCGATAACCTTCATCTTCGCCCTGATCTTCGTGACGACCAACCTGATAGTGGACATACTGTACGCGGTCATAGACCCGAGGGTGAGGTACTGAGGTGGTGATAAAATGGCACAGGAAGAGTACAAGAGGGGAATCCTCGACAGGTTTGCGGATAAGCTCGTCGAGGGGATAGGCTCGTTCATCAGTCTCTTCAAGAAGGACTGGAAGAAGAAAAACCGCTCGAAGATGGAAGAATGGAAGCTGATGCTCTACGCCCTCAACCGCTCACCCCCGGGACTGATAGGCCTGGCCCTGATCGGCATGTTCATCTTCCTCGGCATCTTCGGCCCAACCCTCGCGCCCTGGAGCTACCGCTACTTCCCGGCCCTCGAGAACATGTCCACCTACCTAGCACCCCCCGGCTCCCACGCCTACCTCCCCCTCTCCAACAAGACGATCACCTATCCGCTCGGCGCCGATGACTACGGCAGGGACCTGCTGAGCCTCATCCTCTACGGAGCGAGGACTTCCTTCGTGATCTCAATCATAGTCATAGTCCTCGGAGTGCCCCTCGGCATAATCCTCGGCCTCATAGCCGGCTATTACGGAGGAAAGATCGACGAGCTGATAATGCGTATAACCGACATGTTCTTAGCTTTCCCCGCCCTGATCCTTGCCATAGCGTTCTCGGCCGTTCTGCCTGAGAGGCTTCAATCCTTCATCAGCACCCACAAGTTCTTCGAGCACCTGTTCCTCACGATATTCGCGCTGAAGCCCCAGGAAGCGGGGAACCTCGGAAAACTGCTGGCGGTTATACTGGCAATGGTCATAGTCTGGTGGCCCGCGTACGCGAGGATAACGAGGGGATCGACGCTAACGGAGAGGGAGAAACTCTACGTGGAGGCCGCGAGGGCGGTCGGCCTCGGCTCCCGGACGATAATGTTCAAACACATACTGCCCAACATCATCGGGCCGATCCTGGTCTACATAACCCTCGACTTCGGTGGAGTCATCCTCATGGAGGCAGGCCTGAGCTTCCTTGGCCTCGGTGCAACGCCGCCCATAGCGGACTGGGGAAGGATAGTCTACGACGGCTCCCAGTACTTCCCGGAGCACTGGTGGCTCGTGACGTATCCGGGCTTGATGATCATGCTGGTTGCCCTCGGATGGAACCTCCTCGGTGACACGCTCAGGGACATCCTCGATCCCAAGATGAGGAGGAGCATAGAGTTCAAGGTGAAGAAACAGAGGCAGATGGAGGAGAAGGAGGGTGAGGAGAATGCCTGAACCGGTTCTCGAAGTTCGCGATCTCACGGTTCACTTCTACACCTACGCCGGCATAGTCAAGGCGATAGAGGGCGTTTCGTTCGACGTCTACAGGGGAGAAACCTTCGCCCTGGTCGGCGAAACCGGCTGCGGAAAGAGCGTGACTTCGAGGGCGCTGACCCAGCTCATCGAGAGCCCCGGAAGAATAGTCAGGGGAAAGGTCATCTACCACAGGGAGGACGGCTCAGAGGTGGACCTCCTCAGGCTCAGCGAGGAGGAGATCAGGGAGATCAGGGGCAAGGAGATAGCGTACATCTTCCAGGATCCCCACGCTTCGCTGGATCCCCTCTACACCGTCGGCTACCAGATAGCGGAGGCGATGGTGGTTCACAAGACAGTGAAGGACTGGAAGGAGGGATTCAGGAGGGCCGTCGATATACTCAAGCGCGTTCTCATTCCAGATCCGGAGAACAGGGTCAAGAACTATCCTCACGAGCTCAGCGGTGGTATGAAGCAGCGTGTCGTCATTGGAATTGGCGTCTCAAACGATCCAAAGATCCTCATAGCGGACGAGCCGACGACGGCCCTCGACGTTACCGTTCAGGCCCAGATCCTAGACCTCATGAACAAGCTCAAGAAGGAGTACAACACGACGGTGATCCTGATCACCCACAACATGGGAGTCGTCGCGGAGATGGCCGATCGCGTCGCGGTCATGTACGCGGGCAAGATCGTGGAGATAGGCTCGGTGGATCAGATATTCAAGAACCCGCTTCACCCCTACACAAAGGGACTGCTGAGGGCCGTTCCGAACCCGCTGGCAAAGATTGAGAGGCTCGAAGCGATACCCGGAACCGTGCCCAACCTGATAACGCCGCCGAAGGGCTGCCGCTTCCACCCGAGGTGTCCCTACGCGACCGAGATCTGCAGAAAGGAAGTTCCGAAACTGAAGGAGATCGAACCGGGTCACTTCGTGGCCTGCCACCTGTACTGAGGTGATGACGATGGAACCCCTGCTCAAGGTTGAAAACCTCAAGAAGTACTTCCCCGTCAGGGGGCTCTTCAAGACCATAGGGTACGTTAAGGCCGTCGATGGAGTGAGCTTCGAGATAAACCGCGGTGAAACCTTCGGACTCGTCGGCGAGAGCGGCTGTGGAAAGACCACAACGGGAAGGACGATACTGAGGCTCATCGAACCAACCTCGGGAAAGATAATCTTCGACGGAAAGGACGTCACCAAGATGAGCGGCGAGGAGATGAAGGTCTTCAGGAGAAGGGCCCAGATAATGTTCCAGGATCCGTACTCCTCGCTGAACCCCAGGCAGACGGTTTTTGAGATAATAATGGAGCCCGTTCGCTTTCACGGCATACCCGTTGACGACCCGGAGGAGTTCGTCATAGACCTGCTCGAGAGCGTCGGCCTCAACGAGATGCACCTCTACCGCTACCCCCACGAGTTCAGCGGCGGACAGAGGCAGAGGATTGCCCTCGCAAGGCTCCTGGCCCTCAAGCCGGAGTTCATTGTGCTCGACGAGCCGACCTCAGCTCTGGACGTTTCGGTTCAGGCGAACATACTCAACATGCTCAAGGATCTCCAGAAGAAGTACGGGTTCACGTACCTCTTCATAAGCCACGACCTCGGCGTCGTTAAGTACATGAGTCACAGAATGGGCGTGATGTACCTCGGAAAGCTCGTTGAGGTCGGTCCAGCTGAGAAGATCTTTGAGAACCCGCTCCATCCTTACACCCAGATGCTCCTGTCCGCTATTCCCGTTCCCGATCCTGAACTGGCCCGGGAGCTCAAGAAGAAGCGCATGAAGATCGAAGGCGAACCGCCGAGCCCGATAAACCCGCCGAAGGGCTGCCGCTTCCACCCGAGGTGCCCCAGGGTCATGGACAGGTGCAGAAGGGAAGAGCCTCCGCTTGTGGAGGTCGAAAAGGACCACTACGTCGCCTGCTGGCTCTACGCCAGGTCATGATCCCCTTTCTTTTTTCAACAGCTCAGATAAAGCCCTTCTAAAGCCCGCGTCATCCTCGTAAAGCTGTGAATAGAGGGGATCCACGGGTTTTCCGTTCACAACCTCAAGCCTGAAAACCGCCCATCCAAGGGGCTCAACGAAAAGGTCACCCAGATCGGAGGGCCCCTTTATTCCGAGAACGTGCTCCACTATCGAAAGGGCCAGCAGGGCCCGCCTTACCCTCCCGGCAAGCTCCTCATCCCGTTTCAGGTTCTTAACGTATCCAGATGGGATTCCAAGGAAGCGAAGTATGTTCCAACGCCTCATGTGCTTGCTCCTCTCCTCAAAACTCCTGCCGGTGAGTTCGTACAGCTCAAGGGCCAGCCCCCTGAGGATTTCCCGCACGTTGTCAGGAGTTACGTATGCTCCCTTCAACTCCCGAGGAAGAGGTTTCGGCTCCATCTTCCTCAGAAGGGCCGCCCTGTGCTCGACTCTCTCGAGGGCGGGGTAGAAGTAGCCGTCGATTCCATAGACCCCGGATCTCGTTCTGAAGAGCACGTAGGGCACCTCAACCTCCATCCCTCATCCCATCGCGTTTAGGACAATAGACATATAAAACCGCCGGTCAAAGGGATGTGGAGCTGAGGGCAAATGAGGGTCGACGAACTTCCCGTTGACGAGAGACTCAAGGCCGTCATCAAGGAGAGGGGCATAGAGGAGCTTTACCCACCGCAGGCTGAAGCCTTGAAGAGTGGTGTATTAGAAGGTAAAAACCTCGTTTTAGCAATTCCAACGGCGAGCGGAAAAACCCTCGTGAGCGAGATAGTCATGGTGAACAAGCTCCTCCGTGAGGGAGGCAAGGCAGTCTACCTCGTCCCCCTCAAGGCCCTCGCCGAGGAGAAGTACCGCGAGTTCAAGGAGTGGGAGAAGCTGGGCCTGAAGGTCGCGGCAACCACAGGAGACTATGACTCGACCGACGACTGGCTCGGGAGGTACGACATAATAGTCGCCACTGCTGAGAAGTTCGACTCCCTCTTAAGGCACGGCGCGAGGTGGATTGACGACGTTAAGCTCGTGGTTGCCGACGAGGTTCACCTAATCGGCTCCTACGATAGAGGAGCGACGCTCGAGATGATTCTAACGCACATGCTCGGCAGGGCGCAGATATTGGCCTTGAGCGCCACCGTCGGCAACGCGGAGGAGCTGGCTGAGTGGCTCGACGCTTCCCTCGTCGTCAGCGATTGGAGACCGGTTCAGCTGAGAAGAGGTGTTTTCCACCTTGGAACGCTCATCTGGGAGGACGGGAAGGTTCAAAGCTATCCCGAGAACTGGTACTCCCTCGTCACCGATGCCGTAAAGAGGGGCAAGGGCGCGCTCGTCTTCGTCAACACGAGGCGCTCCGCTGAAAAGGAAGCTTTAGCAATTTCGAAGCTCGTATCCTCTCACCTTACCAAGCCCGAGAAGCGAGCCTTAGAAAGTCTCGCCAGCCAGCTTGAGGACAACCCCACGAGCGAGAAGCTGAAGAAGGCTTTACGCGGTGGCGTCGCCTTCCACCACGCCGGTCTGAGCAGGGTTGAGAGAACCCTCATCGAGGACGCCTTCCGGGAAGGTTTAATCAAGGTAATCACGGCGACGCCGACCCTCTCAGCGGGTGTCAATCTCCCTTCATTCAGAGTAATAATCCGCGACACCAAGCGCTACGCCGGCTTCGGCTGGACGGACATTCCCGTTCTGGAAATCCAGCAGATGATGGGAAGGGCAGGAAGACCGAGGTACGACAAGTACGGCGAGGCGATAATCATTGCGAGAACCGACGAGCCGGGCAAGCTTATGGAGCGCTACATCCGCGGGAAGCCCGAGAAGCTCTTTTCGATGCTCGCCAACGAGCAGGCCTTCAGGAGTCAGGTCTTGGCTTTAATCACCAACTTCGGAATCAAAAGCTTCCCCGAGCTCGTCCGCTTCCTTGAGAAAACCTTCTACGCCCACCAGAGGAAGGATTTGAGCTCGCTCGAGTACAAGGCGAAAGAGGTGGTTTACTTCCTCATAGAGAACGAGTTTATCGACCTTGACCTCGACGACAGCTTCATGCCTTTGCCCTTCGGCAAGAGAACTTCTCAGCTCTACATAGACCCGCTCACTGCGAAAAAATTTAAAGACGCCTTTCCGGCAATCGAGCGGAATCCGAACCCCTTCGGAATCTTCCAGCTCATAGCCTCAACCCCCGACATGGCAACCCTGAACGCGAGGAGGCGCGAGATGGAGGACTACCTTGACCTGGCCTACGAGCTCGAGGACAAGCTCTACGCGAGCATACCCTACTACGAGGATTCGCGCTTCCAGGGCTTCCTCGGGCAGGTGAAGACGGCGAAGGTTCTACTCGACTGGATTAACGAGGTTCCCGAGGCGAGGATTTACGAGACATACCTCATAGACCCCGGCGACCTCTACCGGCTCCTTGAGCTTGCCGACTGGCTCATGTACTCGCTCATCGAGCTCTACAAGCTCTTCGAGCCGAAGGAGGAAATCCTTAACTACCTCCGCGACCTTCACCTTCGCCTGAGGCACGGCGTTAGGGAAGAGCTTTTGGAGCTTGTTAAACTCCCGAACATCGGAAGGAAGAGGGCGAGAGCTCTCTACAACGCCGGCTTTAAGAACGTTGAGGCGATAGCGAACGCGAAGCCCGCTGAACTCCTCGAAGTCGAGGGCATAGGTGCCAAAATCCTCGACGGAATCTACCGCTACCTCGGAATCGAGAAAAGAGTTGCTGAAGAAAAGCCGAAGAGAAAGGGGACGCTGGAGGACTTCCTCAGATAGCCTCCCCCTCTCCCCTTCCACTCCAGAGGACGAAAACGTTTCTGCCCGGGTTCAAACCGCTCTCGTGGGCCCTCCAGTAGAGCTTTCCACCCGTCCTCTGGCCGAGGAAGTAGGCCAGGACGAAGACGAGTATCAGCGGTGCCCCGCTTAGATTCCAGCTGAGGCCTGCCAGATAGCGCATCAGCACGACCAGCGGGACAGGGAGATGAACCGCCAGGGCCCACTCAAGCTTGTCCCCGGTTCTCCTAGCGTGGGCCCTCCAGAAGCCGAACGGTATGTTTACAAGGAACGTCACTACGAGACCGATGATGAACCAGTTCACGTTCATCTTTCTCACCATAACGGTTTTCAGGTTGAACCTTAAAAAGTTTTGCTACCCTAACAAAACTCAAGGTTTTTAAATCCCATTCGAGCTACTCGGGGTGGGCTCAATGATAGTAATAGTCACCGGAATGCCAGGTTCTGGAAAGAGCAGGATCGTGAAGGAGTTCGAGAAGAGGGGATTTCCAAGCGTTTCTCTCGGAGACATCGTCCGCGAGGAGACCCTAAAGCGGGGCCTCGAGCTCACCAAGGAGAACGTCGCCAAGGTGAGTATAAGGTTGAGGCAGGAGCTCGGTCAGAACGCCGTTGCCAAGCTCGCGGTCGAGAAGGTGAGGGCCCTTCTGGAGAAAAGCCCGCTCGTGGTCATAGACGGCGTTCGCTCCCTCGACGAGGTGGGAACCTTCAGGGGGGCCTTTCCTGAGGAAGAAATCATCCTCGTCGCGGTCCACACACCGCCGAAGCTCCGCTTCGAGAGGCTGAAGGCCAGGGGAAGGCACGACGACCCTCAGAGCTGGGAGGACTTCGAGGAGAGGGACTGGAAGGAGCTCCGCTTTGGAATCGGTGGCGTTATAGCGATGGCCGATTATATGCTGATAAACGACGGGAGCAGGGAGGAGTACGAGGAAAAGGTAGAGGCCCTCGTCGGGGAAATCATCCGAGGGCTGAATCGAGGAGGAGCATGACGTAAAAACCAGCGAAGAAGCCCAGCGTGACGAGGGTCTCGCTCTTCTCTCCCCTGTATATCTCCGGAATCATTTCCTTGACGGTGACGTAGAGCATTGCCCCTCCTGCGAGGCCGAGGCCATACGGTAGCGTCCACGCGAAGGAAGTGAAGAAGACCGCGCCGAGGATTACCATGACCATCTCGGCCAAACCGCTCAGGACGCCGATGAGAACGGGGCCGAGGCTCTTCTTCTGTATGACCGCGAGCGGGAGCGAGACAACGGTTCCTTCCGGAAAGTCCTGTATACCTATCGCTATGGCCGTGATGAGGCCGACCTCAAGGTTGTAGACGAGGGACGTTCCAACCGCCAACCCCTCGGGTAGGTTGTGGATTATTAGTGCGAAAACGAGGAGCCAGACCTTTCTGAGGCGTTCCTTCATCCCCTTCGGCCCCTCATAACCCTTGACGAGGTGTTCGTGGGGCAGAAGCCTGTCAACGGCGTAAATCAGTAGGACGCCGAGGGCTATTCCCAGGGCCACGGGCGGAAACCCGGTGCTCTCTATTCCCGGCAGAATGAGCGAGGTGAACGAGGCGACAATCATAACCCCGGCCGCGAAGCTGAGCGAGAAGTCAACGCCTTCAGCCGGAAGCTTTTTGGCGAAGAGGGCCACCATAGCACCGAGTGATGTCATCAAAGCCACGAAGAGGCCCGCGTAGAAGGACACCCAGATTAGGCTTCCCCCGCTGAGTTCGAGGAGGTACTTCGCGAGCCCCTCGATGAAACCTTCTAACATATTTAGGCCACCCTAATTATCTGGGCGGTTGGGTTTATAAGCCTTCTTTCGACCTTAGCCCGGTGGGAGCATGGAGGAGCTGTTTGAGGAAGTCGAGCTTGAGGCGTACGTTTACCCGACCGAGGACATCGAGAAGGTAAAGAGGGCCATGCTGAACCTCGTGCCGGATCTGGAGTTCGAGGCCTTCGACCGGGGCGATTACGTAATCCTCACCGGGAGGACGAGGAGCAGGAAGGCGCTGAGCAGGCTCTACGAGCTGTTCCGCGGGCAGGCGATACTCGACACCGCGCGCTCCTTCCTCGAGGAGGGCTACTTCGGTGAGGAGATAATCGTCAAGGTGAACAAGCAGGCCGCTTACGCTGGAGTTGTGAACTTCAACGAGGAATCCCCGTTGGGCCCCATAACGATAATAATCCGCACGAAGAACCCGAGGAAGCTCATGAAGTGGCTCGCCCCCAGGACCAAGGACGGCGTGCCGATTGAGTGAGGAGAAAGGTTTTTAAATTTCCGGCCACTTTCTGAGCCGAAGGGGCGGCTGGCGGGAGCTGGCCGTCACCGGGAGGTGGTTGTATGGCAAGAATGCACGCGAGAAAGAGGGGTAAGTCAGGCTCAAAGAAGCCTCCAAGGAGCGCTCCGCCGGCGTGGGTTGAGTACACGGTGGAGGAGGTCGAGGCTCTGGTTGTGAAGCTCAGGAAGGAAGGTTACAGCGCGGCAATGATAGGGACGATTCTCCGCGACCAGTACGGGATACCGAGCGTCAAGCTGATAACCGGAAAGAAGATCACCAAGATCCTTGAGGAGAACGGCCTCGCGCCCGAGATCCCGGAGGACCTGATGGCCCTCATCAGGAAGGCCGTCAACCTCAGGAAGCACCTGGAGCAGCACCCGAAGGACAAGCACTCCAGGAGGGGCCTCCAGCTCACGGAGAGCAAGATCAGGAGACTCGTCAAGTACTACAGGAGAACCGGAAAGCTCCCGGCGAAGTGGCGCTACGATCCGGAGCAGGCCAAGCTGCTCGTCCGCTGATCCCTTTCCTTCTTCTCGGTGATGCCCAGTGGATAAGAACGCCTTCTTGGAGCGGGCGAGGGAAGGGGCCGAGCTAATCAAAATGCACATCGAGTTAGGGCACACGATAAGGCTCATCTCCCACCGCGACGCCGACGGCATAACCGCCGGGGCGATTCTCGCCAAGGCAATCGCGAGGGAAGGTGGCAGTTTTCAGCTCAGCATCGTCAAACAGGTCAGCGAGGAGCTCCTCAAAGAGCTCGCCGAGGAGAGGAGGGAGATCTACGTATTCAGCGACCTCGGAAGCGGCTCAATCGAGCTGATAGACAAGTACCTCGATTTTGCAACGGTCGTCGTTATCGACCACCATCCCCCGGAGAGGGAGAAGTTCTCGGTTGATTCTCACCTTCTCGTCAACCCCGTGCCCTTTGGAGCCAACAGCGTCCGCGATCTAAGCGGTTCCGGGGCAGCTTACTTCGTGGCCAGAGAGATGAACAGGGCCAACAGGGAGCTCGCCTACGTGGCGATCGTCGGCGCCGTCGGGGACATGCAGGAGATAGACGGAACCTTTCACGGGATGAACCTCGATATAATAGAGGACGGCAAAGAGCTCGGAATACTCGAGGTCAGGAAGGAGCTCCGCCTTTTCGGACGGGAGAGCAGGCCGCTCAGACAGATGCTCGCCTACGCCACCAACCCCGAGTTGCCCGGCATAACCGGTGACGAGAGAAAGGCGATCGAATGGCTCCGGGCCAAGGGCTTTGATCCCGACAGGCACTACTGGCAGCTCCGCGAGGAGGAGAAGAAAAGACTCCACGACGCCCTCGTCCTCCACCTGATAAAGCACGGGGCCCCCAAGGAGACGATAGACCGGCTGATAGGCGACGTTGTGATAAGCCCGCTCTACCCGGAAGGCGACGTCAGGCACGAGGCGAGGGAATTCGCAACGCTCCTGAACGCGACCGGCCGCTTAAACGCCGGAACGCTCGGAGTTGCCATATGCCTCGGCGACGAGGATGCATACAGAAAGGCCAAGAAGATGCTCGATGACTACAAGAGGGAGCAGATAGAGGCGAGGAAGTTCATAATCCAGAACTGGAGCATGGTCGAGGAGGGGGAGCACGCCTACGTCTTCTACGCCGGCAAAAACATACGCGATACACTGGTGGGCATAGCGGCCAACATAGCGATAAACGCGGGCCTGGCTGATCCTGAGAAGCCCGTTGTTGTGATAGCGGACAGCGAGGAGGACGAGAGCCTCGTTAAAGCGTCGGCGAGGACTACGGAGAAGGCCCTGGCCAAGGGCTATCACCTCGGAGAGGCCTTGAGGGAAGTTGCTGAGAGGCTCGGCGGTGAGGGCGGCGGCCACGCCATCGCGGCTGGGATACGGTTCCCCAAGGGCAGGATAGACGAGTTCATAAGGCTGTTCAACGAAGTTCTGGCGAAGCAAGTGGCTGGAGGAAAGGACGGTGAAGGTTGAAGCGAGGGTCGAGATCACCTGGAGATACGGGAACGGGAAAACCGCGAGGGCCGTTGCCGAGGCCGTTCAGGTCGATAACGAGTCCATGCCAGCTCAACTAAAGAAAAGTTTAAATGTGGAAACCCGATGGGTTGATGGGATCGTAAGGACAAAGATTAAATACTCGGGGGAGATTGAGACCCTCATCAAAGCCCTCGATGACCTTGTGTTTTCGGTCAAGATCGCCGAGGAAATCGCCGAAAAGGTGTGAAGTGGAGGTGTTAAGATGGCAAGAGCTAACCCGAGAAGAAGGGCCACCGCGGCCAAGGATAAGTGGAAGATGAAAGAGTGGTTCGTCGTCTACGCTCCCGACTTCTTCGGGAGCAAGGAGATCGGCCTAACCCCAGCAGACGAACCGGAGAAGGTTATAGGAAGGGTTGTCGAGACAACTTTGAAGGACCTCACCGGGGACTTCACCAAGGGCCACGTCAAGCTCTACTTCCAGGTCTACGACGTCAAGGGCCAGAACGCCTACACCAAGTTCAAGGGCCACACCCTCGCCCGCTCTTACATCCGCTCGCTCGTCAGGAGGAGGACGACCCGCGTTGACGGAATATTCAACATCACCACCAAGGACGGCTACAAGCTGAGGGTTATGGGCATGGTCATCGCCTACAGGCGCATTCAGACCAGCCAGGAGAGGGCAATCAGGAGGATCATCCAGGACATCATATACAAGAAAGCTGAAGAGCTCAACTTCGCCGACTTCGTCCTCCAGTCGGTCAACGGCCAGATAGCGAGCGAGATAGCCAAGGAAGCGAGGAAGATCTACCCGATCAAGAGAGCGGAGATCAGGAAGATCAAGGTTCTGGCCGAGCCGGAAGCCTGATCTCTCCCTTTTCTGATTCGCTTCCGCATTTTCACTGAATTTTCAAAGGTAAACCTTATTAAGCCAGCCGAACACATTCAGATGACTATCTAAAGGAGGCGAAAGCCATGGTGAACCTCGAACTGCTCAAAAAGGTCGTCGAAGCCCCGGGCGTTTCTGGCTACGAGTTCCTCGGGATAAGGGACGTCGTTATAGAGGAGCTCAAGCCCTACGTGGACGAGATCAGGGTGGACAAGCTGGGCAACGTAATAGCCCACAAGAAGGGGAACGGGCCGAGGATCATGATCGCGGCCCACATGGACAAGATCGGCGTCATGGTGAACCACATCGACAAGAACGGCTACCTTCACCTGGTTCCAATCGGAGGCGTCGATCCGAGAACGCTCGTTGCCCAGAGAATAAGGTTCTTCACGGAGAAGGGTGAGCGCTACGGAGTCGTCGGCCACATACCGCCCCACATCCAGAAGCCGGAGGACAGAAAGAAGGCCGCTGACTGGGACACTGTTGTTGTTGACGTCGGTGCGGACAGCAAGGAAGAAGCCGAGGAGATGGGATTCCGCGTTGGGACCGTCGGCGAGTTCGCTCCAGCGTTCGTTCAGCTCACCAAGAACCGCATAGCTACTCCCTACCTCGACGACCGCGTCTGCCTCTACGCAATGATAGAGACCGCCAAGGCCCTCGAGAGCCACGAGGCGGACATCTACTTCGTCGCGAGCGTTCAGGAGGAGGTTGGACTCAGGGGTGCGAGGGTCGCGAGCTACGCGATTGATCCAGAGATCGGCATAGCGATGGACGTCACCTTCGCCAAGCAGGTCGGCGACAAGGGCAAGATCGTTCCGAAACTCGGCGGCGGACCGGTTATGGACGTCGGTCCGAACATCAACCCCAAGGTTAGGGCCTTTGCCGACGAGGTCGCCAAGAAGTACGGCATAGAGCTCCAGGTCGAGGCGTCACCGAGACCGACGGGCACGGACGCCAACATAATGCAGATCAACAGGGAGGGCGTTGCCACTGCCGTTCTCAGCATACCGATAAGGTACATGCACAGCCAGGTCGAGACCGCGGACATAAGGGACATCGACAAGACGATAGAGTTCGCCAAGCACTTCCTTGAGGAGCTCAGGCCGATGGAGCTCATACCCTGAGGGAAAGGTTTATTGGCCTTTCCTTCTTCTTCCTATTGGGGAGGCGAATGATAGCGGTCGTTTCTATCGGTCCGGTTGAGGAATGGCTCATAGAGGGGATAATCGACTTCGTTGGCGATTACTACTCACGCTTTAACCTCAGGGCTGAGTTCTCGGGCAAGCTTCCCGGGGAGCCCTTCTCGGTTGCACTGGATCCCTCCAGGGGACAGTACCTCGGCAGGGTCTTTCTACCAACCCTTGCCACCCTGCGGCGGAAGCTGGGGGCCAAGGCCATACTCGGAGTTACGGACCTCGACCTCTACGAGGAAGGTCTGAACTTCATCTTCGGGCTCGCCAACCGCTCCCTCGGAAGCGCCGTAATCTCCACCCGGCGGTTGAGAAACGAGTTCTACGGCCTGCCTCCAGACAGGGATCTCCTCCTCGAGAGGGCGGTGAAGGAGGCGATGCACGAGCTGGGCCACGTCTTCGGCCTGGACCACTGTCCTGACCGGAGGTGCGTTATGCACTTCTCAAACTCAATCCACGACACTGACATCAAGGGTCCCCTCTACTGCCCGAGGTGCGAGGGAAAACTGGAGGAAAACCTGAAGAAAATGGGGGTGCTCCCATGATCGAAGTTGAGGTCAAGGGCTACGCTGACGATAGGGTCTTTGAGAGGGTTCGCGAGGAGTTCAGACTGATAAGGAAGGAGTACCACGAGGACACATACTATCAGCATCCGTGCAGGGACTTCTCAAAAACCGACGAGGCGCTGAGGATCAGGATAAGGCGTTTCAACGGCCACTTCGAGGCGTTTCTGACCTACAAGGGGCCGAAGCTCGACTCGGTCTCGAAGACGAGGGAGGAGATAGAGGTTCAGATAAGCGATCCCGACGGCCACGCCCGCATCTTGGAGGCGTTGGGCTTTACCGAGGTCCTAACGGTTGAGAAGGTTCGGGAGAAGTACTACGTCGAGAAGGGCATCACGATAACCCTCGACGAGGTTGAGGGCCTCGGAAAGTTCATAGAGGCGGAGGCTCTGACCGACGAGGCAGAGCGGGTTCCCGAGCTGGTGGAAAAGCTCACCTCGCTCCTCCGGAGTCTCGGGGTGAAGAGGTTCGAGAGGCGCTCCTACCTTGAGCTACTCCTCGGGAGAGCTGGGGATGAAGCCCCTTGAAAAGCTCCTCGGCCTCTCGAACGAAGGCTCCGATCTGGACAGACTCGAAAGGATAGAGGACATGCTGGATGCCGGTGAGGTGGAGCAGGCCATAAAGGAGCTCGAAAAGGTCCGTAAGGACGAGAACGTCTACGTTGGTGCCGAGATGATCATAAGGAGCCTTCCAAAGCTCGAACTCGAGCAAGGAGAAGTCGTTGGATACCTGAAGGCACTGATACCGATAGTCAACGGGCTCTCAAGCTGGAGGTACAGAGCGATCCTCATGGCGGACATAGCAATGGCCTTCTACCGGGCAGGAGACGACTTCAACGGGGATCTGGCACTGAAAACCGCGATAAACCTCGCCTACGCATCGGGGGAAGACGTGCTCGTTGAGATACTCAGAGAGCTAATAAGAAACGGCCTCCTGGAGAAAGGGGCCTACGCCTTCTCCCTCGTCAGGGACAGGAAGAGGATAGACTTCCTCCTCAGCCAGCTCGTTGAGTTCTTCTACCTCTCCGGCGACTACGAGAAGGCCAGAAAAGCCCTCAACGCGATCGAAGACCCGTTCCACAAGGCGGTTGCCCTGTACCGGCTGGCCCTCCACGAGGCTCCGAAGAACAGGCTCAAAGCCCTCGCGTTCCTTGAGGGGGCGATAGAGAACGCGGAGAGGATAGAGAACAGACACGCGAGGTTGGAGCTTCTGATAAAGCTGAACGATCTCAAGGCCGAGCTAACGGGAAAAGGGATAAGCCTCGTGGATATCCTAAGATCGTCACCTCCTCCTGAAGATGGCAGCAACGCTGACGAGGAACACGAGGATTGAGAATATCTCAAGCCTTCCGACCCACATTAGGAATATGAGGACGGTTTTAACGTCCGGAGGAAGGAGGGGCGAGGTTATGCCAACGCTCAGGCCAACGTTTCCCTGGGCGGAGGCAACCTCAAAGAACGCGTCCACGAGCGAGGCCTTCACCCGAATCATGACGTAAAGCGTGCCCATGAGCAGGAAGGCGAGGTAGGTCATCGTGAAGCTGGTAACCTCCTGGAGGTCCTCCACGGTAAAGACGTAGTTTCCGACCTTTCTCTTGATAACTGCACCCTTGGGAAGGAGGGACTGCTGAACAGTCCACTTCAGACTCTCGTACATTAGGGTGAAGCGGATGAGCTTGATTCCACCCGCCGTACTTCCGGCCCCACCGCCGATGACCATAAGGAGGGCGATGATGAACTTGGACAGCTC
Source organism: Thermococcus sp. AM4 (assembly GCF_000151205.2). NCBI lineage: Archaea > Methanobacteriati > Methanobacteriota > Thermococci > Thermococcales > Thermococcaceae > Thermococcus > Thermococcus sp. AM4. The sequence goes on along the minus strand of NC_016051.1, from coordinate 158,639 downwards.
GGGGTACTTAGAGAGATCCGCTATGCCAAAACCGGTGCATGTTATCGCCGAAACTGCATGGAAGATCGCCTGCCTGAGGGATTCTGCAATGCTGTCGCCGTACTGTATCAGGCCGTAGGCTATGAGCGACACCGCCGGGATCAGGAAAATGAACATGTAGCGAACCTGGATATCGTCGAAGAAGGGCCCGAGCCTCTTCTCCTTGAAGACCTTGTAGTGGACGGTGAAGTTAACGGCACCGAGGATCATGAGGAAGATCGTGATGGCCTCTATGCTCATGCTGTGGAAGTAGCCGATGCTGGCGTCGTGGCTGCTCATTCCACCGGTGCCGAGGCCGGTCATCGAGTGCGTTATCGCGTCGAAGAGGTTCATGCCGTTGATGTAGTAGAGGTAAGCACCGACGAGGGTCAGGACGAAGTATATCTGGAAGATAACCTTCGCCGTGTTCGCGAGGTTCGGGAGGATTCTCTCGCTCCTCGCTTCCGCCTTGTAGAGCCTTGCCGCCGCAACCCCCGGGCGGATCAGAACCGTCAGGGCGACGAGGACAATGCCTATGCCACCAAGCCACTGCATCCACGCGCGCCAGAAGAGGAGAACCCTGGGATAGCTCTCAAGGTGGCTCATCATGGTCAAACCCGTTCCGGTCCATGCGCTCATGCTCTCGAAGTACGAGTCTATGAAGCTCATTCCGGCTATCTTCATGAAGGGCACGACGCTGACGAGGGAAGCAAAGAGCCAGATGAAGGCTGCCGATATCATGGCCTGCCTCAGGTTAACGTCCTCGATGCTCTCCTGATGCCTCGAAAGCCATGCCCCGAGGAGAATGCTCATGAAGCCGGGTATGGCGAAGTAGTAAACGTACCTGACCTCGGACGGATAGAACCAGATCAGCAGGACGGGGATCAAATATGCTATTCCAACGCCCTCAAGGATGGCCCCGATTAGATTCCTGACGACGAAGAGATCCTCGCCGAGATTAACGTACCTCTTGAATTCAAACATCCGCCCACCGGGATATAGAGGAAGGGCCGGAATAAAAGGTTTTCGAGATCAAAAGGTTTAAGGGTTAGGTCCTCCTAAGAGTGGCGGTGCTGAAAGATGGACGCCATGGAGGCTTTGCTGAAGGCTGGCGAAATAGCGAGAAAGGTCAAGGAAGAGGTCGTTGATCTGATCAAACCCGGAGCTAAGCTTTACGACATAGCGGAGTTCGTCGAGAGGCGCATAGTCGAACTCGGCGGGAAGCCCGCATTTCCCTGCAACCTCTCGCTCAACGAGGTGGCGGCGCACTACACCCCGTACAGGGGCGACGATACCGCCCTCAAGGAGGGAGACTACCTCAAGCTCGACCTCGGCGTTCACGTTGACGGCTACATAGCGGACACGGCAGTGACGTTCCGCGTCGGAATGGAGGAAGACGAGCTAATGGAAGCGGCGAGGGAAGCCCTTGAGAACGCCATAGCAACCGTCAGAGCAGGAGTCATGGTCAGGGACGTCGCGAAGGCCATCGAGGAAACGATACGCGGCAAGGGCTTCAACCCGATAGTCAATCTCAGCGGTCACAAGGTCGAGCGCTACAAGCTCCACGCTGGAGTCAGCATTCCGAACGTTTACAGGCAGGCGGACACGTACGTCCTCCAGGAAGGAGACGTCTTCGCGATAGAGCCCTTCGCGACGACCGGCGCGGGGCAGGTGATAGAGGTCCCGCCGGCGCTGATTTTCATGTACGTCCGCGACAGGCCGGTCAGGATGCTCCAGGCGAGAAGACTGCTCATGCACATCAAGCGCGAGTACAAAACGCTCCCCTTCGCGTACCGCTGGCTTCAGGGATTTCTGCCAGAGGGACAGCTCAAGATGGCACTGGCACAGCTTGACAAGGTCGGCGCGATATACAGCTACCCGATACTGCGCGAGGTCAGGGGAGGCACGGTGGCCCAGTTCGAGCACACGGTCATAGTCGAAAAGGACGGGGCTTACATAACGACGTGAACTCCCTTCTCTTTTGTTTGCTTGAAAATAGTCACGGTATCTCGAGTCCCGTGCTTCTATTGGGGATGTAAGAGAAGTGTGGGAAGGAACCCCCACGGGCTCGGCAGTTTGTTTGGCGCCGGGGCAGGGATTTGAACCCTGGTGGGCGGACGCCCACGGGATCTCGAGTCCCGCGCCTTCCCAGGCTAGGCTACCCCGGCGCTCACCAATGACGAGAAAAGGGAGGGAGTTTATAAATTTTTAGGCCCGGAACATGGTGAGTTTAGAGGCTGAAACGAGAACCCAAAAGGAATTGATGGATTTGAGAGAGGCTGAGAAAACGGCGCCTTTTCTTTCCGCGGGGAAAACTTTTAAAAAGATTCTCCGGATTGGGTTACGGCTTAGGCTAATCGAGGTGATGAGAATGGGGAACATAAAGCAGGCTTTCATCAAGAGAACCGCTCGCGAGCTCTTTGACAGGTATCCGGACAAGTTCACCAGGGACTTCGAGCACAACAAGAGGATGGTCCAGGAGCTCACCAACGTCACCAGCAAGACCATAAGGAACAGAATAGCGGGCTACATAACCAGGCTCGTCAGGATGAAGGAAGAGGGCAAGATCCTCTGATCTGGATCATGTGGTTTCTTTGCTTTTCAGCTTTTTCCGCTTCCTAAAAATCGTTGAGGTTCGCCGCGATTCTCTTCGGAAGCTTTGGACCAAGCTCGTGCATTATCTCCTCGAAGAGCCGCTCGTCTTCCTGAGCAACCCTTCTGAGGAGGTTCTCGATGTAGGTCTCGACCATGAGCCTGACCTCTTCGAGCTCCCTCTTGACTTCAAGCATCTCGTTGAGCCTCGCCTCAAGGCTGTCGAGGAACTCAACCAGCTCTTTCACCTTCTCTTCCGTTGGTTCCGTTGACTTTATCAGCCTCTGGGCCTCTGAATAAACGCTTGTCTTCCTGACTTCCTTGGGCTCGTACAGCTCGGTTCCGAAGATGTACGGGGTGAGCATCACCTCAAGCCGGAAGCCGCGCCTTATGGTGTAGTACTTCCTGGGCCTCCCCCGGGGGATTTTCTCGGTTCTCTCCTCTATGAGGCCGGCGCTCTTAAGTATCCGCAGATGCTCCAGCACCGCCTTCTGGCCGACACCAAGTTCCTGACTCAGCTCGCTGACGAAATAGGGCCTCTTGGTGAGAAGGATGAGTATCCTCCTTCTCGTCTCGTTTCCGAGGATATCGAGGAGCTTTCCCATCTCTGATTCCATCATCTCACCCCCAACCCACTTACTAACTTAATGTTAGAAAAAGTGCCTTTAAGTTTTTTGGTTGGCTCAGGTTTATAAGACGCACCGCACACTACAGCGGGGGATGGGGATGATATACGTTAAAATCTACCGCGTCCAGGGGGAGGTTCTCCTCGCGGCCTGCGACGAGGAGCTAATCGGGAAGACCTTCCGCGAGGGTGAGCTCAAGCTCGAGGTCAAGGAGCGCTTTTACAAGGGCGAACTCGTTGAGGAGGAGAAACTTGAGGAACTCCTTGAAGAGGCAACCATAGCTAACTTAACCGGGGAGCGCTGTGTCGCCAAGGCAATCGAGCTCGGCTACGTCGACCCGGAGAGGGTTCTCAGGATTGAAGGCGTTCCCCACGCGCAGATGGCGAAGCTCCTCTTCTGAGACTTTTTAAACCCTCAGCCCAACTCGAAACGGGTGAGAGAGATGAGGTTCTGCTACCGCTGTGGGATAAGCGAGGAGGAAGGCGGTCCGCTCATCGAGGGCCTCTGTCAGGTCTGCTACCGCAAGGAGAACCCGGTCCTGCTCACAGGGGAAGAGGTGAACACCGAGCTCTGCCAGAACTGCGGGAGCTACAAGAAGAGGGGAGTGTGGGTTGACCCAAAGAGCTACGAGCTTGAGGAGCTCATCTTCGAGGTCGCCGAAAATGCCCTTCTCGAGGAGCTTGAGGATTCCTTCAGCGAGAAAATCAGGGAGTACGAGGTCGTTTTGCCCGAGGAGCTGGAGGAGATAGAGGATTTGCCCGTCGGCAGGGCGGTGGTTTCCTTCGAGCCCCTGGACTTCCACATCGAGCACTTTCCGGCGATAATCGTCTACGAGGTTCGCGTTAAGGCCCGGACCCACGAGCTACAGAGGGAGCTCCACGATGAGCGGAAGCGCGTTACCGTCTACGTCCGCCAGACAGTCTGTCCCCGCTGTCAGAAGTTCCTCGGTGGTTACTTCGAGGCCATCCTTCAGGTCCGCGCCGAGGGGAGGCCCCTGAGCGAGGAGGAACGGAAGGCCATTGGAAAGCTCGTCGAGGAGAAGGTGGACGAGATAATGCGGAAGGACAGGATGGGCTTCATCCAGGACACCATAGAGAAGGAGGAAGGCCTCGACTTCTACATGGGCTCCACCAGTTCGGCGAGGAAGATAGCGCAGGCAATCCGCGAGAGGTTCGGGGGAACGATAAGCGAGGCCTATGAACTGGTGGGCCTCGACAGACAGACGAGCAGGGAAGTTTACAGGACGAGCGTGAGCGTGAGGATTCCGAAGTTCAGGAAGGGCGATATAGTGACCGACAGGAGGGGCAACGTCTACGAGGTCGAGCGCGTTGACGGCAAGGGCTTAACGCTCAAAAACCTCGAGAACTGGGAGAGCGAGCACCTTGACTGGAAGACCGCGAAGAGGGAGAAAGTTGACACCGTCGAGCACGAGGAGAGCGAGGCGATGGTTACGAGCGTTACTCCCGGTGAGGTTCAGCTGATGGACATGGAGAGCTACGAGACGTATGAACTCAACAGACCGCCCTTTGAGGTTGGCGAGGGAGAGGTTTACAGGATGGTCGAGGTGAAGGGAAGAAAATACTTCAGGAAACGGAATCAGGCGTGAACTTCCTGCTTTCCCCGGGTTCCAATCAGTTTTTCAGCAACGCGTTCAACGGCAAGATAGTAACTCGGCACGTAGAGGCTCGGCCCGCGGAGAACAACCGTTTCGTCCACCCAGTTGACCTCGGTGAGGGCCTTCGGCTTTCCGTGCTTAACGATCTCCTCCCAGAGGCGTCTGTTGATAACGCACCCGGGGTCATCGCCCGCAATGTCCAGCGTGTAGTGATACGCTCTTGCGCGACAGCCCCCGCAGATGTACTTGTAGGGACACCTCCCGCACTGGCCCTCCCAGCTATCCCTGTCGCGGAGGAGGTTGAATATCCTGCTGTTCTCCCATATCTCCTTGAACGGTCTGTGCCTGACGTTTCCGACGGGGAGCGGGAGGAAGACGCAGGGAACTACCGTTCCGTCGGGCTCGATTCCGGCGTAAATCCTGCCGGCACCGCAACCGCCTATGAACTCGGCGAGAGTCTTCACGGAGTTGTTTTCACCGATGTAGAAGTGCGCCGGCGTGACGCTCTTGCCCTGGCTCATGAGCAGGGTGACGCGCGCGTACTGTGGCGCGGTCGTCAGTATCTCGAGCTTCCGCTTCTTCATCTGGCGGTAAACTTCCTTCATAAACTCCTCGCGCTCCTCAGGTGAGAGGTCCACCTTAACCATGTCCTCGGCCCTTCCCGTCGGCACGAGGTTAAAGAAGATGACGCGCCTCACGCCTATGCTCTCAGCCAAGTCGAGTATGTCGTCTATCTCCTGGTAGGTCTCCTTGTCCATTATCGTGGCCATTCCATGGCTTATCCCGAGTTCGACCGCGTTCTCCAGGGCCTTTACCGCGTGTTCCCACGCCCCGGGAATCCCGCGGAACTTGTCGTGCTTCTCCGGCTTCGCCGAGTCAACGCTGACCTCGACGTACTTTATTCCAGCTTTGACGGCCTTTTCAAGCTCTTCCTTCTTCGCGAACGTCCAGCCGTTGGTTGCCACCGACGTGTGAATTCCCCTGCTCGACAGTTCTTTGACGATTCTGAGGAAATGCGGGTGTATCGTCGGCTCGCCCCCGCTTATTGCAACCGCCGCGACGCCGGCCTTGTCGAGCTGGTCAACGAGCATCAGCTTCTCCTCGAGGGATAGCTCGCTCGCGAGCGGTTTGTCGGCCCTCTGGTAGCAGTGCTGACAGCGGAAGTTGCACATGTTGGTGAAGTTCCAGACTATCAGGAACGGCCCGGCAAGGCGCTGGGGAACGGTGACGCCGTACTTCGCTATGCCCTCGAGGACGACCCAGATTCCGCGCCTTATGTGGGGGTCCCTCAGCAGGGCCTCCTTGACGGCCTCCTCATCGCCGTGGGCGAGCTTTATGCCGAGCTTGAGCAGGAGCTTTATCGTGTCCGCCTGGAAGCGGACCATCATCGGCGCGTTTATGCTCTCGCCCGCGTAGATGCTGAGGGCCCAGTAGAGAGCCGGGAGTTCTCGTCCGTTGATTTCGTACTTCCTCAGGGTCGGCCTTATCAGCGCCCTCGCTATCGGGTTTCCGAGTATGAGCTTGAAGGCCTTCAGCGCGGTGGTGAGCTGGTTCCCTTCGTTTTCTTCGGATTCAACCTCCCCGACATCGGTTGAAGGGTTCATAGCGTTTGGAAACGGCTCCTTTATCGCTTTCGGAGTCTTCATCTCCACCACCCCCGATTATGGGTTCGGCAAAATGCGTTTAAAGTTTTCGGAAATGTCAGAAATTTCTGACATAACAATAGCAAACTTATTAAGATTCCGCGCCCTATCCACCCCTTGGTGGGCTCTGTGGGGGATAAAGAGGCGTTCGTTCATCTCGTTGAGAAGCTCATGATACGCTGGGAGTACTCTCACGTTGAGGGGAGGATATACGCGTTGCTCCTCCTGAGCGGAGAACCCATGACGATATCTGAGCTCGTCGAGGAAACAGGTTTCAGCAGGTCGGCGGTGTCAACGGCCCTGAGCAGGCTTCAGAGGGACTACCTCGTTGAGGTTCAAAAGAAGGGGCGGACGAAGTACTTCACGGCGATTCCTGCCCTCTTCGAGAAGTTCCTTGAACAGCCAAAGATAATCCTTGAGAAGGAAGTAATGCCCCTTGAAGAAACCGTCAGGAAACTTCTCGAGGGAGAATCCTCGGAGGGAAGGCGTAAAAAGCTCGTTGAGCTCCTCGTGGAGTTAAGACTCCTCGAATACGCCCTCCTGAGGCTCATAGAGATTGAGGCCGAGGAGCTCAGGAAGACCTACCTCCGCGACGAACTCAAAGATGAAAAACCTTTTAAATGAGGCTCTTCTCATTTTCTTCGGGTGACCTAAAACGAACTACCCGGAGTTAGCGCTCATAGCCTTCATCCTGAGCGTCGTCTTTTCGATAGGCGGCGTGGGTTCTGCCATAGCCATAGTCCCAGTTATGGGCTGGCTGGGTGTGCCGTTAATGACGGCCAAGCCAACGGGTCTCTTCATCAACACCCTCTCGATGTTCTCCGCCACGCTGAAGAACATACGCCACGGAAAGCTCGATCACCGCTTTGGGCTCCCGATTTTGGTAGTTGCAACCCTGATGGCCCCTGTCGGAGCGTATTCCGGTAAGTTCATCCCCAAAGTATATGTTCTGTGGGTTTTTGTGGCGTTTCTCATCTACTCCGGGACGATGATGATATTCTTCAGGCCAAAGGAGCGAGAAGGAAAGGGCAACCACATCGTTGAGGGCTCGCTCATCGGTGGAATCGCGGGCTTCCTCGGCGGTCTCCTCGGCGTCGGCGGAGGCGGGATAATCAGCCCGGCCCTAATCCTCCTCGGCTACGAGCCGAAGAAAGTCGCCAGCACTACCGCTTTAATAGTGTTCTTCTCCTCGCTGAGCGGTTTTCTGACCTACTGGAAGCTCGGGACCCTTGACTGGGAGTTGCTACTCTGGGTTTCGCTTCCTGCTATAGCTGGTGGCTGGCTGGGAACCCACCTGATGCACTTCAAGATGAGCTCGGCGCAGGTAAAAAAGGTAATAGGAGTTATAATGTACGTCATAGCCCTCAAGACGCTCCTCGTCGCGCTGGGCCTCTGAAGACGAAGTTCCTGAGCGTTAAGGCTCCGGTAGCCAGCCACATCGCCAGCAGGAGCCAGTAGAGGGCGAAGCCGAAGTCTCCTATGGCCCCTATCCCGAAGGTCGCCCCGACCTTGAAGGTCGCACTCACATAGGCTCCAAGTGGGAAGATAAAGGCCCACCACGCGAGACTGTAGGGCAGGTTGAGCTTCCTGATGTAGTGGAGCGTTAGTATTACCGCCATGACGAACCACCAGACGCCGAAGCCCCAGAAGATTAACCCGAACGCCAGGAACGGCTCCTTTATCTTTAGGAAGTCGCTGGCCTTCACGAGAGAATATAGCGTGCTCGTCCCGGCCCCTATCGGTCCGAGGTTAATCCAGATTGACGGAGCTATCCCGCAGGGCATCGGCTCGTGCTTTATGAAGCGGTAGAGGACTATCGCGAAGAGGGCCAGGTAGAGGAAGAAGCCCGCGCCCCAGGCGAAGTAGTTGATGAAGGCCATCAGCTCCTTTACCGTTCCCGGGGAGAGTGCCATGAGCTTCGCCCCGCTGATGGGGATTACTATGAGCCCGACCGGGGGAATGAACCAGGCGGGCGTTATGTTCTTGGTGTCAATTCCGTCTCCTGTGAATACGATGTAGGGAATCAGAAAGGCGAAGAGCAGGACGAAGGGCACTCCAAAGAGCCAGAAGGCCCAGGCGAGCCTTTCATTCCCGAAGATGAACAGCCAGTCGGCCGAGAGGACGAGCGAGGCGACGCCTATCGTGCCGTAGAAGTTGCCGAGGACAGGGTGGTAGAGGTCTTTCATAGCTTCCTCGCGGTACTTTACCCACCTCAGCGTCCATGGAATCAGGAGGACGAAGAACAGGAGCGTGTTGAGGTAGACGAGGAACTCCGCGAAACCGTTTAACGCCGAAAGCCTCGATGAGTAGACTTTGCTGACTAAAGCCAGCGCTCCGGTTCCCATCACGCTCGCAAACCAGCTCGGGGCGAAGTCCTTAACTCCCATGCGACCACCAAAGAAGTGAAGAAAAGTTCATTTAAAAATTTTATCATGTTTTGTGCTCCCGGACTATGCGCTCTCCCCAGTTGGGATCGGTCGCAATCGTTCCTTGAAGGAACTCCTTGACCACGTCCACCGCCCTTCCACGCACCCCCGCAACCACACGAATGCCGAGGGCCTCGAAGTGGGCAATCGCCTTCCTCCCTATCCCGTAGGCGAGGACAACGTCGGCACCTTTCTCCCTGAGGAGTGCCGGGAGATCGCCGGGTTCGTGGGTCTCGGGCAGTTCAACGAGCTCAGCGCCGCTCAACTTGCTCCCGCTCACCATGAATATCGCAACGTACCTCGCCCGTCCAAAGTGCTCCGAAACCTTTGATTCAAAGCCCGGTTCTTCAAGGGGGACCGCGATCCTCAAGGTCACCACCAGAATTAATGAAACACTGTTCACCTATAAAAATATCGCTTAGTCAAAGAGCTCGTGGAGGGAGATCGAAAGGGCCCGCACGCAGGTTTTCACGGGCTCCGTTACCTCTTTTTCACTGCCGGGCTGGCAGCCGAGGATCAGTATTCTCGTCTCAGGTAAGAGCTCGCTCACATGCCTCAGGGTGACCTCAAGCTGCGGTCTGAACTCCTCAGGAACGTCTTCAATGGCCTCCCAGGGCCCGGCAACGACGAGCTTTCCTGGTTCCTCACCGAGCTCGAGGGGGACTGCGATGATAAGAAGCTCAGGGGCGAATCTAACCGTGACCCCGGCCTGGCTCTCCGGGACCTCCCTGCAGTTGAGGACGAGGAAGTTCGGGTTTCTAATGGCTATCATAAGGGCCTCGGCAAGGTAGGCCCCAAAGCCGTAGTCGCCCCGCTTTTCGTTTCCTATCCCCCACAGGACTACTCTCCTTGCATTTCCGATAACGTCACTCAGCCCTATCCTTTTCATTTTCACCCCACCGAAACAAAAAGGTGTCAGAGAACGGAGTAGCCGGAGGTAACGCTCCTCTTCAGCTCCTCGTCGCTTAGCTCGCGCTGGTGCTCCGGAATGTTCTTGGCGCGCCTCTCCTTAACGAGTTCGAGAACCATCTCAAGCGGGCCGTACTGAATCGCCTCTGCCGGGCACATAAGGGCGCAGGCCGGCTCGAGTCCCTCCTCGCGTCTGTCGGCGCACATGTCGCACTTGGTTATCGCCTTCACCTTGAGGCTGTAGAAGGGGACGCCGTAGGGGCAGACCTGCAGGCAGGCTAGACAACCGATGCACTTCTCCTCGTGGATTCTAACTGCACCGTCCTCGTCGCGGTATATCGCGTGGGTTGGGCAGACCCTGAGACAGGGGGCATCGTCGCAGTGCTTGCAGTTTATCGGGACGTACTGCTTGTTCTCGGTCACGTAAATCCTGATGTTGGGATTGCCATCGTGAATGAATGCACAGACGGTTTCGCAGGTCTCACATCCGATGCAGGTGAGGTAGTCGAGGTAGAGGTACTTTCGCTCCATCAGAGCTCCCCCCTGAGCCATTTGTCTATTGAAACCGCCGCGTACAGGCCGTCCTTTATGGCCCTGCCGACCTTCGTCGGGCCGTTGACGACGTCACCGGCCGCGAAGATTCCCTCGGCGCTCGTCATGTGCCTCGAATCCACAACTATCCTTCCCCTCCTGTCTGTTGCTATGTAACCCCCGTTCACCGGTGGAGTTGAAACCATTCCTATGGCAAAGACGAGGTAGTCGAGCTCGACCTGAAACTCGGAGCCGGGAATGGGAATGGGTCTCCTCCTTCCGGTTTCGTCCGGTTCACCGAGCCTCGTCCTCAGGAGCTCGATGGCTTTAACCCTGCCGTTCTCACCTATAACGCGCTTCGGTGTTACGAGCTCGAACCATTTAACTCCCCTGTTTCTCAAAATGTTTATCTCGTAGGCTCCCGCCGGAGCTTCCCTTATCGTCCTGCGGTAGAATATCTCAACCTCGGCTCCGAGGCGGTTGCACTCAAAGGCAACATCGACCGCGGTCAGTCCGGCTCCTATGATGCCAACCTTCTTGCCTTTTAAATCAGGAACCTTTTCCTTTGGTACGTAACCCAGCTCGTGCCCCTTTATCCAGAAGAGCAGCTCGAGCGGTGAGAGTATGCCCTCGAGGTCGTCTCCGGGAATTCCTATCCTTCTAACGTTCCATATTCCCGTCGCTATGAGTACCGCGTCGTACTTTTCCTTCAGCTCGCTCAGCTTGACAATCCTCTCGTAGAACTCGTCGCCCTCGTCCTGTCTCTCACCCTCCATGACCTTCGTTTTTGGATAGTATGTTACCTCAAACTCCTCCTCAAGTTCTTTAGCTCCGAGGCGAACCCTCTCAACCGGAATCCTGAACTCCGGGATAACGAAGAGCATGAGCCCGCCGGGTTCCGGCATTTTATCGTAGATATCAACGTCATGGCCCTTACAGACAAGGTAACCGGCGGCCGTCAATCCCGCGGGGCCGGCCCCGATTATCGCCACCCGTTTGCCGGTTTTCTCCGGTTTGCTCCTGCAGAGAAACGAAAACTTCATGCCCCTCATTTGAGCATCCCTCCGAAGAACTTCAGGTACTCACTCGGGAACTCCTTAACGCGCTCATGCTTGCACCTGTCGCACATGAAAACTATCTCCGGATGCTCGTAGAACCTCTCCAGCTTGCGGTAAAGGAACTCCGCGGTCTTGACCGTGTAGTCGAGCTTTTTACCGCAGACCTGACAATGGGCGTATTCAAATTCAAGGTCAATTCTCATGGGCTTTCCTTTGATTGCCTGAGTGGGGCAGATGCTGTTGCACTCGTAGTTGCACTCTTTGCAGAGTTCTGGGTGGAAGGAAACGACCCGTTTATCATTATCCATAACGAATATCGCGTTGTGTGGACACACCTGAGCGCAGAGTCCACAGCCGATGCAGGCGTCGGCTTTAACCCCCTCGAATTCCTCCCCCATGGTATCACCTCAAAAAGAGTGAAGAAAGGAGAAATCAAATTCCAAGCTCTTTCCTCTTCTTCATGATGTGCTCGTACATCAGCTTTGCCGCCTTGTACGGGTCTGGCTCCACTATGAAGGCCGCTCCAACGATGTCGTAGAGGTCCTGTGTGAGAATCTTCACGACCTTGGGCCCGCCGAGAACCGGCGGAACGACGCCAAGGTGAGTTGTTATTCCGCTGGCGACGAAGTAGGTTCCTATTGAGACCGCCTTCTCGGTCATTGCCTCGGGGGCCGAACCAACGACCGGCAGTGCCGAGATGGGCACATTGAGGTCCCTCGCTATGAGGTCGGCCAAGACAAGCATTCTCGTACAGTCAACGCACGATCCCATGTTGAGCGCCGGTGGAATGCCCCACTCCTTGGCGAACTCCCTCAGGCCCGGACCGACGTTCTCTGTGTCTGCGTACTCGGGCAGGAAGATGCCGTACTTCATCGCCGCGGTGGCCCAGCAGCCCGTTCCAATGAGGAGGACGTCCCTCTTCATGAGCTCGTTGGCTATCTTTATGTGGTTGTGGTCCTGCTTCACCTTCGGGTTGTTACAGCCGACGAGGCCGGCGACGCCCTTTATCTTGCCCTCGACGATGGCTTCCTCGATGGGCTTGAGGGAGCCTCCAAAGTGCTCGAGTATGGCCTCGACGCTGAAGCCGACGTAGCCCGACATCTTTTCCTTCGGTATCTCGACCCTCTGCTTCGACCTGTTCGGGAAGTTCTCGACTGCAGTCTTGACGATTTCCTTCGCTATCTCGTCGGCCCTCCTCTCGTCGAACTTGATGTGAATTGCCCCTGGGAAAGTCGCTATCGGGCTCGTGTCTATTATCTTGGTGTGGAAGCACCTCGCGACGTCGACCGTTGCGGGCATTATACACTGCACGTCAACGACCATGGCCTCGACGGCACCTGTAACGATGGCCATCTCCTGCTGGAGGAAGTTGCCCGCTATCGGAATTCCGTGCCTCATGAGGACCTCAAGGCCGGTACAGCACATTCCGACGACGTTTATGCCCTTGGCTCCAAGCTTCTGGGCGAGCTCTATCAGCTCGGGGTCCTGGGCCGCCTCGACTATCTTCTCCGAGAGGACCGGCTCGTGGCCGTGGACGACTATGTTGACGTAGTCCTCTTTCAGGACGCCGAGGTTGGCCTCGGCCTTTATAACCTTCGGTGTGCCGAAGAGGACGTCCTGGAGTTCAGTTGCTATGAGCGAGCCACCCCAGGCGTCGCCGAGGGCCGTCTTGAGTCCGTGGAGGAGTATGCTAACCGGGTCGTGGTCGGTTCCGATGTGTGTCCTGTGGAGGCTCTCGACTATCTCCCTGTCTATGCTCCTCGGGAGAATACCGCTTTCAAACCACGGCATCCCGGCCTTTTCAGCGGCCTTCTCGAATATCTCGTAGGTCTTCGGGTTGAGGTAAGCCTTGAGGAAGGCCAAGGGCTCCTCATCCTGCTTTCCGAAGTCGTTGAGGGCCACCTCCGCGACTTCCTTGGCGAGCTCCCTTATGCTCTTGCCCTCGGTCTCGATTCCGAGCCTCTTCGCAACCGCCTTGAGCTTCTCAGGGTCTCTGACCTGATAAGGCAGGGTGTTCGAGGCCATGTTGTCGAGCTCAAGGACGGGCTTTCCTTCCTTCTTGAACTTCTCGGCCATCTCGGCCGCGACGAGAAGGGTTAAAGCCACGTGCCTCCCGTGGTCACTGTGGGCGGCCGCACCGGCGGCAATCATCCTGAGGAGGTTCCTGGCAACGATCGTGTCTGCATCGGCACCACAGACACCCCTCTTGGGCTCACCGCCGAAGGGATTGATCCTGCACGGACCCATTAGACAGTTCCTACAGCAGATTCCAAGCAGGCCGTAACCGCACTGGGGCTGCTGTTTTTCGAGCCTCTCCCAGACGGTCTCGATGCCCAGCTCCTGGGCGCGTTCATACATCTTCTGGGTGGTGGGGTCTATCGATACTTCCTTATACTTCTTCATTTCGACTCCCCCTCATTAATCCGAATAACCTCGGCCTGAAAAGACCTAAACAGGTCCCAACCGTTGTATTCCTCCCCGTATTCGCCCTCTTTCAGCTTGATTATCTTCTCGGCGGTCTCCTTCCTGACCTTTGAGACCACCTCGTCTATGGTTCCGAACATAAGTGCGCCGGTCTTACAGGCCTCAACACAGGCTGGGGGCCTTCCTTCGGCTCTTCTGTCGGGGCACATGTCGCACTTGAACATCACGCCGTTGAGGGCGTCGAACTCCGGGATACCGAAGGGACAGACTATCGCACACATCTTGCAACCGATGCACTTGTCCACATCGACGAGAACGGCACCATCTTCGTCCTTGAAAATCGCCCCGGTGGGACAGACCTCCATACAGGGTGCCTTTTCGCAGTGGCGGCAGTTCATTGGGACGTTGTAGGCCCCCATCGGGAGGATGTGTATTCTCGGCTTTGGCAGCGGGTCCTCGAAGATCGCTGAGAAGAGGTTCTTGCTCTGTGAGTGCTCCACTGCACAGGCTATTTCACAGTGCCGGCAGCCAATGCACTTCGCTGGGTTTATGAAGATAGTAGGCTTTGAATCGGGTGGCATAGGGATCACCGGAACATATGTAACAGGTTTATATATAAATGGGTTTCCGTTTCAGGTAAAAACCGGGATAATAAAGAACAGAATGTAACATAATCTGCACATTTTATTTAGTACTGTCCCCTCTCCTTGACTGACCAAGCAGTCAGAGGTCAAATTATCCAAAAGTGTGAAACCCAAGGTTACACACCAATGCATGAAAAAAATCATCGGTACATAAATGAACATTGAAGGTCAGATACGTTCCTTCCACTCCACGAAAATGGGTAATCCTCAGGTTTTATATCCAAACCTAAAAGCATTTATACGCGGGCTTTCCAAAATCCTCCGGTGTTGCTCATGGGGAAACCCCTCAAATCGGTTGAAGACGAAAGACGAAAAAAGCTATTCCAGATAGCCGAAGAGTTGCGAGAACGAACCAAAAAACAGGCCCCGGAGGAGGGGTTCAGGGTCGTGATAACGGGGAAAGGTGGAGTCGGGAAGACCACCATGACCGCCCTCCTCGCAAGATTGCTCGCACGCGACGGCTACCGCGTTTTGGCTGTTGATGAGGACCCCCAGATGAACCTCGCGCATGCCCTCGGTGTCCCCAAGGAGATCAGGGACAAGATAGTCCCCCTCAACAAGAACCTCGATTACATCGAGGAGAAAACTGGAGCGAGGCCCGGGACCAACTGGGGACTGTACTTCTCGCTGACCCCCGATGTGAGGGACGTGGTTGACAGGTTCGGCGTCGTCGGACCGGATGGCGTCATGCTCCTCGTCATGGGAAGCGTTGTTCAGGCGGCCGCCGGCTGTCTCTGCCCTGAAAATGCCCTCCTCGACGCGGTCGTCAAGTACATAAACCTCAGGAAGGGCGAGATCATCCTGATGGATACACAGGCCGGACTGGAGCACTTTGGAAGGGCCCTCGCCAAGGGCTTCAAGCAGGCGGTTGTCCTCACAGAGCCGACTTACAACTCCGTCCAGGTGGCGGTTGATGCGGCTAAGCTGGCGAGGCAGCTCGGCATTAAGCACGTCCACCTCGTGATAAACAAGGTGAAGAAGGAGAGCCAGATCGAGAAGGTCGAGAGGATACTCGACGAGCTTGGATTCAACGATTTCACGACGAAAACGATAATCCCGTACGATGAGCTTGTCGAGGAATACGACCCCGAAATCGAGGCCATACTTGGAAACCCGGACTCCCCGACTTACAGAAAGGCCCTCGAGCTGAAGGAGATCCTCCTGAGGTACGCCGACTGAACTTTTCTCTTTGTTTGCTACCCCACTGGCCAAAAATGGTTTAAAGGGTAACACTAAATTCAATATTGGTGATACAGATGAGGAAAGCTCTGGCATTCCTCGTGATCCTGCTGGTCGTTTCGGTTGCCGGATGCATAGGGACATCAACATCGAATTACACAACTTCCTCAATCAGCTCCTCTTCAACGATGACGAGCTCAAGCACGGGCCAGGGCTACATCACCGTCACCGACATGCTCGGAAGAACCGTGAAGGTTCCGACAAACGTTAGCAAGGTCGTTGCCGTTGGGCCGGGAGCTTTGAGAATCCTCGTTTACCTCAACGCTACCAAAGACGTCGTCGGAATCGAGGAGTTCGAGAAGCGCTTCCCCTACGGGAGGCCATACATACTGGCCCACCCCGAGCTTCTCAAACTGCCGGTCATCGGCCCCGGTGGTCCCGGAAAGCTTCCGGACATGGAGGCCCTGATTAAGGTCCACCCACAGGTCATCTTCATGGTATTCGTGAGCAGGCAGACCGCCGATGAGGTTCAGGAAAAGACGGGAATCCCCGTCGTGGTCCTCAGTTACGGAACGCTGAAGAACTTCACAGACCCGGTCTTCTTCAAGTCGCTCCTCCTGGCCGGAAAAATCCTCGGAAAGGAGAAGAGGGCCGAGGAAGTCATAAAGTTCATCGAGGAGCAGCAGAGCTACCTTGAGAACCTCACGAAGGGCCTGAAGAGTCCGAGGGTTTACGTCGGTGGAATAGGCTTCAAGGGCGCCCACGGGATAACGAGCACCTTCACCGACTACGCGCCCTTCACTGTTCTCCATCTCGACAACGTCGCCTCGAACCTGAGGGGTAAAAACGGCTGGGTGCAGGTGGACAAGGAGTTTCTGCTGAAGGAGAACCCGGACTACATCTTCATCGACGAGGGTGGTTTGAAGATAATCCTCGAGGACTACAGGAGCAATCCCGACTTCTACAACTCGCTCAAGGCCGTGGAGGAGGGTCACGTCTACGGAGTCCTGCCCTACAACTTCTACAACACCAACATCGGAATTGCCATAGCTGACGCCTACTACATCGGAAAGGTTATCTACCCGGAGCGCTTCAAGAATATAGACCCCGTTAAGAAGGCCAACGAAATATTCACGTTCCTCGTCGGGAAGCCGGTTTACGGCGAGCTCGCGGAGGAATTCGGCGGGTTCGGAAAGATAGACCTCGCCAGCGGGAACGTCACCTACGGCCTGCCGACCAACCCGTGATGCCTATGGTCATGGACTACAGGGCGTACCTGAGGCGAAAGCTCCTCATAGGCCTCGCCCTTTTCCTTTCCCTGTTAGCGGTCTCTTTGTTCTCCCTCTCGAGCGGACCCTACCACGTTCCGGTTAGGGAAGTCCTCGCGGTTCTCCTCGGCGGTGGAACCAAGGACGACCGCCTCGTAATCCTCGGCATAAGGCTCCCGAGAATCGTCGCCGGAATCCTCGTAGGGGCTTCGATGGGAGTTGCCGGAGCGGTTCTTCAGGGCTACCTGAGAAATCCCCTCGCCACGCCATTCACTATGGGGGTCTCGAACGGCGCCATGTTCGGCGCCTCTTTGGCCATAATCCTCGGTGCCGGCTACTCCCTCAACTCGGGGCAGGTTTTCCTCAACAACCCCTACGCCGTCGTTCTCTTCGCGTTCCTCGGGGCGATAAGCGCTACCCTCGTCATTCTCGCTCTGGCGAGGCTCCGCGGTCTGAGTCCGGAGGCGATAGTTTTGGCCGGAGTCGCTATGAGCTCCCTCTACGTTGCTCTAACTACCCTCGTCCAGTACTTCGCCAACGAACTCCAGCTCTCGGCGATGGTCTACTGGAGCTTCGGAAACCTCGCGAGGGCAACGTGGCGGGAGAACGCCATAATGGCCGTCGCGTTCGCCTTCGTTTTCGCCTACTTCCTCGTCAAGCGGTGGGATTTGAACGCTTCAACGCTGGGCGATGAGATAGCCAAGAGCGTTGGAGTCAACATCGAGAGGGAGAGACTAATCGGGACACTGCTTTCGGCCTTCATAACCTCCGTAACGGTGGCCTTCGTTGGTGTCATAGGTTTCATCGGTCTAATCGCCCCCCACTCGATGCGCCTAATTGCTGGAGGCGACTACCGCTCGCTCATTCCCCTCTCGGCGTTAGCAGGGGCACTGCTCCTCGTTTCGGCTGACACAGTCGCGAGGCTTATAGTTTCGCCCATGAACCTTCCCGTTGGCGTCATAACATCGTTCCTCGGCGCGCCGACGTTCATATACCTCCTTGTGAAGATGGAGGGCCGGCGATGATTGAGGCGAAAGGCATAAGCTTCTCCTACGGCGAGCGGGAGGTCCTGAGGGGGATAAGCCTGGAAGTCGGCGAGGGTGAGTTCGTGGCAATCCTCGGCCCGAACGGAGCTGGAAAGAGTACCTTTCTCAGATGTCTCGCAGGAATCCTGAAGTGCGACGGTGTCTTCGTCAGGGGCAGACCGATTAACGACTACCCTCCGAGGGAGCTCTCGAGGGTTCTCGCCTACGTCCCGCAGAGGGTCGAGCCAGGGTTTTTGACGGTCTTCGACACCGTCCTCCTCGGCAGGAGACCTTACATGGGGCTGACGCCGTCGGAGAGGGATTTGAAGGTCGTTGAAGAAGCCCTAAAGAGGCTCGGCATTGAGAAGTTAGCCCTCAAGAGGACGAACGAGATAAGCGGTGGAGAGCTTCAAAAGGTCAGCATAGCGAGGGCCCTGGCTCAGGAACCGGAAGTCTTGCTGATGGACGAGCCGACCAACAACCTCGACCTCAAGAGCCAGCTTGAGGTGATGAGGCTCGCAAGGGAATTGGCGAAGGAAGGGAAGGCGGTCGTAACGGTCATGCACGACGTGAACCTTGCCCTGCGCTTCGCGAAGAGGTTCGTCTTCATGAAGGACGGGAGAAAAATAGCGGACGGTAACTTTGAAGTCCTGAGCGAGGAGCTCTTTGAGGAAGTCTACGGCGTTAAGGTGGAGATAGGGGAGGTAAGGGGAGTTCCGGTTGTGGTTCCTCTGTAGGCTGAAACGAAACCCTTATTAGTTTTCAGCACTTTTCACTCTCGGTGATACATAATGTGGGACGGGCTTTACGCTTCTGCCTTCGAGAGGGTTAGGGCTAAGGTAGGCAACGTTAAGGGCGTTCTCCTGGCCTACAACACCAACATCGACGCCATCAAATACCTTGAGAGGGGCGACCTCGAGGCGAGGATTGAAAGGGCCGGAAAAGAGGAGGTCCTTCGCTACTCCGAGGAGTTGCCCGAGAAGATAACGAGCGTTCCTCAGCTGCTCGGCTCAATCCTCTGGAGCGTCAGGAGGGGCAAGGCGGCTGAGCTGTTCGTTGAGAGCTGTCCCGTCCGCTTCTACATGAGGCGCTGGGGATGGGACGAGCTCAGGATGGGCGGTCAGGTCGGCATAATGGCCAACCTCCTCGGCGGAGTTTACGGGATTCCTGTTGTGGCGCACGTTCCCCAGCTCTCGAAGCTCCAGGCGGGCCTCTTCAAGGACGGGCCGATTTACGTGCCGAAGGTCGAAAACGATGGGCTCAGGCTCGTCCATCCGAGGGACTTCGGTGGCGACGAGGAGAGCTGTCTCCACTACATCTACGAGTTTCCCAGGGGCTTTAAGGTTCTCGACTTCGAGGCTCCGAGGGAGAACCGCTTTATTGGAGCGGCCGACGACTACAACACGAACCTCTTCATCCGCGACGAGTTCAGGGAGCGCTTTGACGAGATTGCATCCGGCGTCAGCCTCGCGATAATCAGCGGGCTTCAGGCTCTGACCAAGGACAACTATCGCGAGCCCTTCGAGGTGATACGGGAGCACCTGAAGGTCCTCAACGAGAAAGGCATTCCCGCTCACCTTGAGTTCGCCTTTACACCGGACGAGACGGTTAGGAAGGCCATCCTCGACCTGCTTCCCGCTTTCTGGAGCGTCGGCCTCAACGAGGTCGAGCTGGCCTCGATAATGGAAGTGATGGGCGAGAGGAATTTGGCGGAAAAGCTCCTCGCGAACGACCCCGTTGACCCGATAGCTGTTACCGAGGCGATGCTCAAGTTAGCTGAGCTTGGCGTTAGGAGGATTCACTTCCACACCTACGGTTACTACCTCGCGCTGACCGCTTACAGGGGCGAGTTCGTCCGCGATGCTCTGCTCTTCGCGGCTTTAGCGGCGGCCGCGAAGGCCAAGCTCGGTGACGTTCCCTCGATAGACGAGATAGTCAGGGCCATGGACGTGCCCGTGAACGGGAGGGCAAAACCTGTCGAGGAAGCCCTCGCCAGTGAGTACGGTATGAGAAACGGCATAGCTGAGGTCAACGGTTACCAGCTCGCCTTCGTTCCGACAAAGATAGTGGTCAAGCCGAAGTCAACGGTCGGTATAGGCGACACAATATCGAGCTCGGCCTTCGTCGGGGAGTTCGCCCTCCGCTGAGGGCAAGCTTTTAATTTTCCCCGCCGTATTTTTCATTTGAAAGGATTTTGGAGGTGATGCTTTGCTACTTGAGGCGCCGGTTTATAAGGAGCTCTTCGGGGCTGTTGAAATCTACGAGGTTCAGAAGGTCATAAAGCTGGACAGCGAGACGAGGGACGTTGGAACCTTCACCGTCAGAAACGTTCCGAGGGAGGACATCTACCGAATCCTCGAGGACATAGCGATAGTCGTCCCGATGAAGGACGAGAAGCTCCAGCTCGTCGACGGCGTGCTCAAAGCGATTCCGCACCAGTGCCCGATAATAATCGTCTCGAACAGCAAGAGGGAGGGGCCGAACCTCTTCAAGCAGGAGGTGGATTTGGTAAAGCACTTCTACAACCTCACGCGCTCGCGGATAATCATGGTTCACCAGAAGGACCCGGGCCTGGCCGAGGCCTTCAAAAGGACGGGCTACACCGAGATACTCGACGGCGACTCGGTGAGGAGCGGTAAGGGGGAGGGCATGCTAATCGGCCTGCTCCTCGCGAAGGCGATTGGGGCAAAATACGTCGGCTTCGTTGATGCCGACAACTACATCCCCGGCTCCGTGAACGAGTACGTCAAGGACTACGCCGCTGGTTTTCTCATGAGCGAGAGCGACTACACGATGGTCAGGCTGAGCTGGCGCCACAAGCCCAAGGTGACGACGAAGGGGCTCTACTTCAAGAAGTGGGGGCGCGTAAGCGAGATAACCAACCGCTACATGAACGCCCTCTTTGGGGTTGCCACCAACTTCGAGACCAACATCATAGCGACCGCCAACGCCGGCGAGCACGCGATGAGCATAAAGCTCGCCGAGATAATGCCCTTTGCAACGGGCTACGCCATAGAGCCCTACGAGCTGGTCTACCTCTTCGAGACCTTCGGAAGGTGGGGCAGGGGCAGGGAAGAGGTCTACGACCAGGGCGTCGAGGTCTTCCAGATTGAAACGCTGAACCCGCACCTCCACGAGGACAAGGGCAAGGAGCACGTGAGGTCGATGTTGCTGAGTTCCCTCGGCACGATATACCACTCCGAGCTCGCCACGGAGGAGCTCAGGGAAAAGGTGCTCCACGAGCTCAGGATTCACGGTTTACTCGGTGAGAACGAGGAGCCTCCGAAGCCCAGGGTGATGCCACCGGTTGAGGGAATAGACGTGAACGAGTGGATGAGAACGCTTGAGGACGAGGCCGAGACGCTCCTCGAGTTCGAGGTGTGAGCGTTGATTAGGGTCATTTTCCTCGACCTTGATGGAACCCTCCTGGGAAGCGATTACTCGCCCGAGAGAACCCGCCCGTTCATTGAGGAACTCCTGGGGCGGGGCTACGAGGTCGTCGTGAACACCTCAAAGACCCGCTACGAGGTCGAGTACTACTTGAAGGCCTGGAACCTTGAGAAGCCCTTCGTGGTTGAAAACGGGAGCGCGGTATACGTTCCCGCCGGTTACTTCCCCTCCCCGGTCGTCGGCGAGTTCGGGGTGAGACGCGGAAAGTACCGCGTGATTGAGCTCGGGAGGCCCTATTCGGAGATAAAGCGCGCGCTCGACGAACTGCCCCCTGAGTACGGGCTCAAGTACTACGGCAACTCAACCCTCGACGAGGTTAGGGCCTTCACGGGCCTGCCCGAGGAGCTTGCAGAGCTCGCGATGAAGCGCGAATACAGCGAGACGATATTCAGGTGGACGAAAGATGGGTTCGAGGAGGAGCTTGAAAAGATTGGATTTAGAGTAAGCAGGGGGACGAGGTTCCTGAACGTCACCGGCAACACCGACAAGGGCAAAGGGGCCAGGGCCCTCCTCGAACTCTACTCCCTCCTCGACGAGGTTGAGAGCTACGCGCTCGGGGACGGCGAGAACGACTTTCCCCTGTTTGAGGTCGTTGATAACGCTTTCATAGTTGGGAACCTCTCCCACCCAAAGGCTAAGCATATAAGCTCGATTGAAGAACTCCTGGGGGTGATACCGTGAAAACCGTAATCCTTGCGGGAGGAAAGGGAACGAGGCTGTGGCCCCTGAGCAGGGAGCTGATGCCGAAGCAGTTCGTTCGCTTCCTCGACGATAGGAGCCTCTTCCAGAAGACCGTTGAAAGGGCACTTCTCTTCTCAAAGCCGAGCGAGATATTCATTGTAACAAACAGAAACTACCGCTTCCGCGTTCTGGACGACTTAAGGGAGCTGGGCGTTGAAATCCCCGAGGACAACATACTCCTTGAACCGAGCGCCAAGAACACCCTACCTGCTATCCTCTGGGCGACGCTCAGGATAGAGGAGGAGTTCGGGAACTCGGTCGTTGCAGTCCTGCCCAGCGACCACCTCATAGAGGTCAACGAGGCCTACGAGAGGGCCTTCGAGAACGCTGAGAAGTTAGCTAGTGACCACCTCGTCACCTTCGGAATCAAG
Source organism: Thermococcus sp. AM4 (assembly GCF_000151205.2). Taxonomy (NCBI): domain Archaea; kingdom Methanobacteriati; phylum Methanobacteriota; class Thermococci; order Thermococcales; family Thermococcaceae; genus Thermococcus; species Thermococcus sp. AM4. Next base: position 136,119 of record NC_016051.1, on the reverse strand, counting down.
CCGACCAGACCGCACACGGGCTACGGCTACATAAAGCCGGGCGAGAAGATTGAAGAGGACGGAAGGATAATCGGCTACACCGTTGCGGAGTTCAAGGAGAAGCCCGACCTCGAGACGGCAAAGCGCTACGTCGAGAGTGGCTACTACTGGAACAGCGGAATGTTTGCCTTCTCAAGCTCGCTCTTCATCGAGGAGGTTCAGAAGCACGCCCCCGACGTCTGGGAGGCCTTTGAGGAGAGCGGCGACGTTGAAGAAGCCTACAACCGCGTCCCGGAGATAAGCATAGACTACGGCGTCATGGAGAAGACCGACAAAGCGGCCGTCGTTCCCCTCAACACGAAGTGGAGCGACCTCGGAAGCTTCGACGCCATCTACGAGGTCCTTGAGAAGGACTCCGACGGGAACGCGGTTCGGATTCGCGGAAAGAGGGGCTACCACATAGGTGTGAACTCACGGAACAACCTCATAATGACAGAAAGGCTTACCGCGACGGTCGGCGTTGAAGACCTGATAATCATAGACACCGGCGACGCCCTGCTCGTGGCGAAGAAGGGCGAGAGCCAGCGCGTTAAGGAGGTCTACAAGGCACTTAAGGAGCTCGGCGACGAGCGCGTCATCGTCCACAGAACCGCTTACAGGCCCTGGGGAAGCTACACAGTGCTTGAAGAGGGCGACCGCTACAAGATAAAGCGCCTGACCGTTCTGCCGGGCAAGAAGCTCTCCCTCCAGATGCACTACCACAGGAGCGAGCACTGGGTAGTTGTTAGAGGAACCGCCAAGGTCATCGTCGGAGACCGGGAGATACTCCTCCGGCCCGGGGAGAGCACGTTCATTCCCGCTGGCGTTAAGCACCGCCTTGAGAACCCCGGAAAGGTCGTTCTGGAGGTCATAGAGACTCAGATTGGCGAATACCTTGGTGAGGACGATATTGTAAGGTTTGACGACGAGTTTGGGAGGGTTTGAAATGGGTGACAAGAACTGTTCGGACTCCTGGGAGCGTTTCAGCTCCTCCGTTTCCTCCCTTTCCCTCAGCCTGCTCCCGACACTGCTCTTCGTCCTCATAATGTCCTACGTCATCGTCGTCGGCCTCAAGAACGCCAACTTCACCTTCATGGTCAATGGTCAGCAGGTGACCTTCAGCTACCCCAACGTGAGCATACCGATTGACTACGGCGCGATAAAGAGCGCGGTGCTCTACCTGTTCGGGGCAATCCTTATCGGACTTCCGGTCCCGTTGCTCTCCGGAAAGCTCAAGCCCCTGAAGATATTGGTCAGCCTCGTTCAGGCAGGTGCCTTCGTTTACGGGCTCTACATCTTCGTTTCCGTGATAATCAAGTTCGCAAGCTCCCTAACGTGAGGTGATGGACATGGGAAAGCTGTTCGGAACCTTCGGCGTCCGCGGGATAGCTAACGAGAAGATAACGCCCGAGTTCGCGCTCAAGATGGGTATGGCCTTCGGGACGATGCTCAAGCGCGAGGGAAGGGAGAAACCGCTGGTCGTCGTCGGCAGGGACACGAGGGTGAGCGGTGAGATGCTGAAGAACGCCCTCATCAGCGGACTCCTCAGCGTTGGCTGTGACGTCATCGACGTGGGAATAGCACCCACCCCTGCAATACAGTGGGCCACCAACCACTTCAAGGCCGACGGCGGGGCGGTTATAACCGCTTCCCACAATCCACCGGAGTACAACGGCATAAAGCTCCTCGAACCGAACGGAATGGGCCTCAAGAAGGAGCGCGAAGCGGTCGTTGAGGAGGTCTTCTTTAAGGAGGACTTCGACAGGGCGAAGTGGGACGAAATCGGCGAGGTTCGCGAGGAGAACATCATCAAGCCCTACATCGAGGCGATAAAGAGCAGGGTGGACGTTGAGGCAATCAGGAAGAGAAAACCGTTTGTCGTCGTTGACACTTCCAACGGCGCCGGAAGCTTAACACTCCCGTATCTCCTGCGCGAGCTCGGCTGTAAAGTTGTGAGCGTTAACGCCCACCCGGACGGTCACTTCCCGGCCAGAAACCCGGAGCCTAACGAGGAGAACCTTAAGGACTTCATGAAGATTGTGAAGGCCCTCGGTGCCGACTTCGGAGTTGCCCAGGACGGCGACGCTGACAGGGCCGTCTTCATAGACGAGAACGGGCGCTTCATCCAGGGCGACAAGACCTTCGCCCTCGTTGCCGACGCGGTTCTCAGGGAAAACGGCGGTGGACTGCTCGTTACTACCATTGCGACCTCGAATCTGCTTGATGACATCGCGAAGAGGAACAACGCGAAGGTCATGAGAACCAAAGTCGGCGACCTCATCGTCGCGAGGGCTTTGCTCGAGCACAACGGAACCATCGGTGGCGAGGAGAACGGTGGCGTTATCTTCCCGGACTTCGTCCTTGGAAGGGACGGGGCAATGACCGTGGCAAAGATGGTCGAGATTTTCGCGAAGAGCGGAAAGAAGTTCAGCGAGCTGATTGATGAACTGCCGAAGTACTACCAGTTCAAGACGAAGAGGCACGTGGAGGGCGACAGGAAGGCGATAGTTGAAAAAGTAGCGGAGCTTGCAAGGGCAAGGGGCTACGAGATAGACACGACCGATGGAACGAAGATACTCTTCCCCGACGGCTGGGTCCTCGTCAGGGCAAGCGGGACCGAGCCGATAATAAGGGTCTTCAGCGAGGCCAAGAGCGAGGAGAAGGCCAAGGAGTACCTCGAGCTCGGGCTGAAGTTGCTTGAAGAAGCTCTGAGCTGAGCCACCGGTTGGTTTTTATAAACTCTTTTTCAACTTTTCCGGGGAAAGCCATGAACGGAACGACGCTCTTCATAAACGCCCTCGCCCTTGCTTGCCTCGCCCTCGGCTTCATGAAGGACCGGGCAAAGACAAGGCAGGCTCTGAAGGTCTCCGTGAAGTTTTTCGTGCGGATTCTTCCGACGATGCTCGCGATAATCCTGATAATCGGCCTTATGTCCGGCTTCGTGCCTCCGAAGACCATTTCCCGTGTCGTCGGCCAGGAAGCGGGGTTCATCGGCGTTTTAACGGTAGCGGTTCTTGGGGCGATACTCCAGATACCGTCCTTGATAGCGTTCCCCCTCGCCGCTTCCCTGCTCAAGATGGGGGCCTCGCTAACCTCGGTGGCGGTCTTCATAACGACGCTGACGATGATTGGCTTCGTGATGCTGCCGCTCGAGATTAGAATCCTCGGGAAGCGCTTCACCCTGCTGAGAAACGCCCTCAGCTTCGCAATCGCGATTCTGATAGGTCTTTTAATGGGGGTGTTGCTTTGAGGGCCGACGGCAAAGTTCCAAAGGGTCCGGGGAAGGGGGCAATGAAAAACCAGAAGAAGGCCCTTCTGCGCGATTTGGCTTTCCTCGGTGCCGTCGTGGCGATAACCGCGGTGCTCCTCCTCGTGTTCCCGGAGAAGAGGGCCCCGGTTTTCTCGGCGTCGAAGGACTACCTCGTGGAGATGCTCCTCGTAATGCCGGCGGTAATGGTCCTGATGGGCCTGTTCTCGGTTTTCGTCCCCGATGAACTAATCGTGAAGTATCTCGGGAAAAGCTCCGGGCTTAAAGGCATGCTGATAGCGATACTCATCGGTACCTTCCCGACCGGACCGCTCTACGTGGCCTTCCCTATAGCGGCGTCTTTGCTCAGGAAAGGCGCCCGCGTCGCGAGCGTCGTTGTTTTCCTCTCGGCCTGGGCCTGCATAAAGATTCCGCAGGAGCTGGTTGAGTTGCAGTTCCTTGGGCTGAGGTTCATGGTAACGAGGCTGGCCCTCACGATAGTCTTCGTGCTGGCAATGGGCCTGCTCATGGAGAGGATTTTGGGGAGGGAGCTGAGGGACGTTCCCGGGGCGCCGGAGCCGGGAAGGCGGTGAGTGGACTTCTCACCTCCGGAGGAGGCCCCTTAGAATCTCCACCGCCTCCTCTACACTCAACGGGATTTCGTTGATTCCAAGCTCGTGGAAGAGCCTCACTATTTCGGGCACGTCAAGGTTCGCCCTCTCTATGAGTTCCGGCCTTGAGAACAGCTCCCTCGGCGTTCCCTCGAAGAGGATTTCTTTGTTCACCACGTAAACCCTGTCGGCGAGGCGAATCAGCCTCAGGTCGTGGGTAACCACCACGACGGTCTTTCCTTCCCCCTTCCAGCTCCGAATCATATCGAGCACGAAGTTCCTGTTCCTCAAATCCAAATCCCTCGTCGGCTCGTCGAGGAGGAGAACTTCCGGCTCCATTGCCGTCACGCAGGCTATCGAAGCCTTCTTCTTCTCGCCACCGCTCAGGCTGTACGGGTGTCTATCGGCCAACTTCTCGATTCCGAGCTTCTTGAGTTCCTCCCGCGCCCTCTCAAGGCCCCTCTCTTTGCCCCACAGGTGAACGGGTCCAAAAGCTACATCTTCCAGAACGGTTGCGCTGAAGAGCATCACGTCCGGGTTCTGGAACAGGAAGCCGACCTTCCGCCGGAACTCCCTGTCTGTCATCGTGTCCTCCGTTATCGGCTTTCCCTCGAACAGTATCTCGCCCTCCGTTGGCATGACCAGCGCGTCCATCAGCTTGAGCAGTGTGGTCTTTCCGGCGCCGTTCGGCCCGACTATGGCCAGGGTTTCTCCCCTCTCAACCTCCATGTTTATTCCTCTGAGCGCCCACTCTCCTGTTGGATAGCGGTAGGAAACGTTTCTGAGCTCGTAAACCTTCATAGCAATCCCCTCGTGAAGGCAAACGTTAGTACGACGAGGAGAACGGTGAAAGCCGAGAAGGCGTAGTCAACCTTTCCAGCCTTGAACTCCCTCAGCGGTTCGATTTCGTTGGCGTAGCCCCTGGAGAGCATGGCGTAGTAGAGGCCCTCGCCGAGGGAGTTGGCCTTTATGAAGGTTGCCCCGATGTGCTTTCCGGCCTCCTTCCAGCTCTCGACCATGCCGAGTTCTCCAGCTAACCTCGCCCTCCTCGCGTGCATCGCGTCGAGCAGGAGCTTGGCGAGGAGGAATATGTAGCGGTAGGTTAAGGTCGTTATGGTTATCACCATTCCGGGAACCCTGAAGAACGCGAGGGCCGAGACGATATCGTTCCACCGGCTCGTCATCGTGAAGAGTATCGCGTAGGAAACCGCAGTCGCGACGCGTAGCGTAAAGAGAACCGCCCAGTGTATTCCCTCCCTGCTCGCGGTGAGGCCGAACAGATGAAAAACCGGCTCGCCCGGAATCATGAATATCGAGGGGAGCGCTATAACCCCCGTGAAAATCGGAATGAAGACCCAGACCCTCTTCGTGAACTCGACTACCGGCAGTCTGGAGAGAACCGCGAGGGCCAGCGCGAGGAAGTAGAAGGCCAGAATGACGTCAATCCTCCCGAGGGAAACCACCGTCGCGACTATCGCAACGAGCGAGAACACCTTAACCCTTGGGTCGATTCTCTGAAGCAGGCCGTCCATTCTCGCGTACCTCTCGGAGAAGACTGCCTTTACCGTGAACTCGAGGACTTCCCTGGCGGTCTCTTCGAGGAACCCCATTCCCACCACCAAAAAATAAATTCAGGAGGAGGCGCCCTTGCCGACCACGAACTTGACGAGGGCGTAGTAGAAGGCAACGACGAGTGCCGTTCCAACTATCGCGGAGATTATGTAGCCTATCGAGGCGTGGAGCTTGTCTTCCCAGCCCGGGATGTTGTAGTCGGGCAAAATCGCATGGTTCCAGGCGTCCGCGAGCTTCTCCATGCCGGGCAACTTGTGGCCGACCATGTGCTCCACTGTCTGGACGTCCCACTCGCCCCAGGCATCGTCGTAGTTCCACACGAGCAGTATTCCAATCGGGGAGAGGATTATCATGACGCCGACGATTGCGAGGAGGGTCTTTGTTACCCTGTCCATTCAATCACCCCCGTGAATGGAGGATCGTCCTCATCTCAAAGAGGTCTGGCCTGCTCTTCCTGACGTACCACACGACCGCCGCGGTAACGACCGCCGCGGCGGGGCCCGCTGTGACGAGGTGTGCTATCGCCATCGCAGGAACGGAGACGCTGAGGGGATACGGGCAGTAGCCGGGCTGAATGTAGGGCTGTATTCCGAGTTCGATGCCCGCCACTATCGCCGCCGCGACGAGTCCAACGTAGGCACCGATTCCAGCGGAGAGGACCTCGTTGAGCTTGAACTTCTCGGTGAGGAACTTGTAGGTGTAGTAGCCGACGAAGGGCAGGACGACGCCCATGTTGAAGACGTTGGCTGCGTAGGTTGTTATTCCGCCGTCGCCGAAGAACAGAGCCTGAATGAGCAGGACTATTGTCAGCGACACCGTTGCGGCCCAGGGGCCAACGAGTATCGCTATTATCGTTCCGCCGACGATGTGGGCAGTTGTTCCTCCGGGGACCGGCATGTTGTACATCATCACGAGGAACGAAAAGGCCGTCAGCACTCCCAGCAGGGGCACCTGGCTTGGCTTGAGGTTCTTGAGCCACTTGAAGGCCCTGTACCAAACGGGTATCATAATCAGATAGAAAAACGCACATGTGTACGGCCCAAGGTATCCGTCCGGTATGTGCAATTTCACCACCCCTCATTCCCGGTTGGTGTTATCAAAAGCTAAAATGGTGTTATTCTATAAAAAACTTTTTGAAAAGAGTGTTACCAACCTCAGGTTTACAACGGGAAGAGAAGGGCGGCGTTCAGAAGATGCCCGGAGAAGTCGGGAAATAAAAGGTATCAGAGGTAGCCCCTGTCCTCTTCCTCGGGGGCCGGGGGCATCGTCTGTTCGAGCATCGCCCTCTGCATCTCCTGGACTTTCCTGAGTATCTCCTCAGTTTCTTTGGCGCGCTCTTCCAGGGCCGTCATATCGACCTCAATGCCGAGTATCTTAGTAACTGCAGTCAGAACGGCCTTTGCGGCCTTTGGATCAACGATGTAGCCGAGGCTCTCACCGAGCAGGCTTATGCCGTACATCGAACGGAGCTTGCCCATGCCGAGGAGAAGGCCGGCCGCTCCCACTATGGCCCCGCCCTCGTCCTCCCTCCAGACCACCTCGACGGAGCAGTCCTTGAGCTTCTCCTTGTAGTAATCAACGAGCTCCTCGTGGGTTACAGCCGCCAAAACCCTCGGCTCGCCCTGGAGCTCCGGCACCTGGTAGCCGCCCATCGTTATTATCTCCCTGACGCCGAGTTCCTGAACGAGGTCGAGCATCTTGCCGACCACCTCGTAGTGGCCGGGGCTGTCCGTCGGCGGAACCTGCTGGTCGCCGGTGATGATGATTAGGTCCCTTCCGTTCTCGTCGGGATTGACCCAGTAGTAGAACTCGTTCTTCATGAGCTCGACGATTGAGCCCTTCTTTATGATGACCTGGTGCATGAAGTGCGGTGAGTAGAGCTCGGCGAACTTCACCGCGTTGAGCTCCTGGATGAGGTGCTCCGCGGCGAGCTTTCCAACGAGGCCTATGCCCGGGAGCCCCTCTATGAACACCGGGTCCCTGAGCTGGGGCCTCTCAAGGAGGTAGATCATCGTCTCCTTCATTTTCTCACCTCTATCCCAAGGACTTCCCTCTTCCACCTGCGCCTGTACTCACCGTAAGGGTCCTCCGGCGAGAAGCGCGGTGGGTGGGCTACCTTGGTCTTGGCCCCGCAGACCGGGCAGGTCTCCTTCAGGGTGTACCTGCCACATTCGGGGCACTTCCTTATGCGGAACTTCATGGTTACCTCCTCTTAATCTTCCTTATGCGCTTCTCCTTCCTAATGAGGGTCGCCTCTCCGCCCGCTTCCTTTATGACGCGGAGGATTTCTTCGGCTATGCTCTCGAGAACCTCTTCTGCCTTGTAGTAGTCCGGGGCGGTTATGTCAATCCTGTAACGGGGAGCGCCCTGGTAGGTGAACTTAACGTCTATGTCCTTCTCCTCGTTGGCCCTGTCGCGCGCTCTAATCAGAGCCTCCTTGATTATCTCGATTCCGTTGGGCTTTGGAACGGTTATCTCGAACTCCGCATCGATGGTAACTGTCGGAATCTCGACGTAGGCCTCGATGATTGGCTTGAGCGCGTCGAGCCACTCATCTGGAATGAGGCCCTTCAGAACCTCGATGCCGTTCTGGGCTGCATCTTCGAAGGCGGCGTAAACTTCGCCGTACTCCTCCTCGAGCGGAACCCAGACCTCGCGCCAGGCCGTCTCGAAGTCCTTCCCTATCTTTTCGGCGGCCATTTTTAGGAGGTTCTCCGCCTTCTGGGCCCTCTTGTACTCCTGGAGCTTGGCCTTCCTCTGCTGCTGGTTCACCCTCTTGAGGCTCAGGTCTATGTGCCCCTTCTCGGGGTCAACGCGGATGACCTTGACGACTACCTTCTGGCCCTCCTTCACGTAGTCCCTGATGTTCTTGACCCAGGTCGGTGCAACCTCGCTTATGTGCATGAAGCCCTCCTTTCCGGGATACTCGTCAAGTATCAGGAACGCTCCGTACGGGTGAATGTTCTTGACGGTGGCGACGACGAACTCACCCTCCTCAGGATACTCTCTGGCCTTCCTTGGCATGAGAATCACCTCTCCTTTTTATCCCGGAAGGTCTATGGAAAAGACCTTTTTAAGCTTGGTGGAAGTGGAGAAAAGCGAGCTCTAAAAGGAAAGACTTCAAGCCGGCTTGGCGCTCTGCTTTATAACCCTGAGAAGCTTTGCCTCCTCGGCGAGAATGCGGAACTTCTCCCTCTTGACCCTCTCAAGCTTGTGGGCAACCTTCTTCTTCTGGCGGGCCATCCTGACGAGCTTGGCCTCCTCGAGAATCAGGTACTCCTTCTGCTTTTTGACCACATCAAGCCTGCGCTTCAGCAACTTTATTCCCGACTCCATACGCCTTCACCTGAAGAACTATACCCGCCTCGAACCTTAAAAGGTTTTCGCTTAATGCCAATATCGAACTCGTCAATAGTCGAAGAGCGAGAGGAAAATGGGAACCACGAACGGAACGATCGCGGTCAGGATGAAGCCGTGAACGAAGGCAACGAGCGCTACATCCCTGCCCCCGAACCTCGCTATGATCGGAAGGGTAGTGTCCATTGTAGTCGCTCCCCCTATGACAACGGCCTTTTCCGGATCGATCCTCCTCGATAGAACAGGGTAAAGCAAAATCGTAAGGATCTCCCGGGCCAGGTTGGCCAGAAAGCCAATTGCACCGTAAATCGCCGAATACTGTGCTATAAGTGGGCCTGTAAGTGAGTACCATCCACAACCGGCCCCGATGGCCATACCCCAGCGGAGCGGCACGTTAAGGAGAAGCGATGCAGCCAGCGCCCCGAGGAGGGAGCCAACGAGGGTTAGAAACGGCAGGACGAGGGCCCTTCGCCCGACCCGTTTGAGATCTTCAACCCTGAAGTTCACGCCCAGATCCAGACCTATCAGAAAGATGAGGACGTAGAGCATGACCTCGTACGCGTTGCCGAAATCCGGGGCAAGGTAGTGCCCGAGGACGATCCCCGCAACGAGAGCCGTTAGGAGGAGGTAGAGAAACCTCACGCTCTCACCACCATCAAGAGGCTCCCCGCTATCGTCAGAACCGCAAAGGCCAAGGAAACGGAGAGGAGCCAGAGGCCGTTTACCCTTACTTCCCCCGTCTTAACGCCGAGGAAGAATATCATGAGCAGGAGAACCGCGCTCGTCAGGTTCGAGAGGTTTGGCCGTTTCCCGAGTCGCCGAAGGATGTAGCCAAGCAAAACGCCCGCGAGAAGGGGGATGAACACCTGCATGATTCCGGATCTCCACCCGGGAATAAAAGCCTTGCCCCAATAGCTTTTTAAATCCCGGGCCTATATGCGTTAAAATTGGTCAGCTCAATCGAGGGCATGACCTTCAACCAAGGCGGAGGTGAAAAATTTGGTGGAAGCAAACGGGGAGTTCGAGTTCTTCAGGGAGATACTGAAGGACTACATGGACGAGGTGGACGTTCTCATATGGCTCGCCCTCCGCGAGAACGGGCGAATTTCGGACACGGATCTGGCGCGAATCGCGAAGGTCTCGGTACCAACAGCGAGGAGAAGGAGAATGGCCCTCGAGGAGAAGGGCTTCATCAGGGTCAGGGGTTTTCTCGTCTTCGACAAACTCAAGCTCGCATCGGCAGACGTCCTCGTGAAGCTCAAGCCAGGCTGCTCCTCGGAGGCGGTAAAGGGTTTCATTGAGCGGGCTTTGAAGGAGCCGAGGATATACGAGGTCAGTGAGTACATCGGGGAGTACGATCTGCTCTTCAGGTTCTTCGAAAGGAACTACAAGGTCCTCAAGGAGAAAATAGAGGAGTTCATGATAGGAAGCGACGTCGTCAGCCACTACACGATCCTGGCAAACGTCTACACCCCGAAGCTGTTCTCGGAACTCGTCGATCAGCCGCCCGAAACGACGGGAATGACCTCAACGTAGTCCCCGTCTTCAACGGGATCGTCCTCAAGGGCTACCTTTCCGTTTACCCTCGCTATCGCGCTCTCCGTGTTGAAGCCAACCTCCCTGAGAACGTCCTTAACGAGGATCCCCTTCCTCCACTCAAGCTCCCTCTCGATTCCCCTTCCGAGGACTTTAACCCTTATCATCCCGCTCACCTCCCCTCCCTGCTCTGGAGCATTTATAAACCCAGTGGCGGTTTCGGATCATGCAAAGGTTTATAAAACGTCCCCTAAAAAACCCAACAGTCTCAGGAGTGGAGTTAATCAGGGGTGATGCTCATGGGAAGGACTGTTAAGGTCGGTTCAGCCGGAAGGTTCGGTCCGAGGTACGGTCTCAAGATCAGAAGAAGGGTCGCGGCCGTTGAGGCCAAGATGAAGCAGAAGCACGTTTGCCCGGTCTGCGGAAGGAAGGCCGTCAGGAGGATAAGCACGGGCATATGGCAGTGCCAGAAGTGCGGTGCCACCTTCGCCGGAGGTGCCTATCTCCCGACCACCCCGGCCGGAAAGGTCGCGAAGCGCGTCGTCGCTTCCAAGGCCTGATTCTCCCATTTTGGGGTGATAGAATGGTCAAGGCCACATACCGCTGCGCCAAGTGCGGTAGGGAGGTCGAGCTCGACCTCGAGACGACCAGGGAAGTCCGCTGCCCCTACTGCGGGAGCAAAATACTCTACAAGCCCCGTCCGAGGGTGGCGAGAAGGGTTAAGGCGATCTAAACCTCAACCTCGAGCTCTGGCTTTTCTAAAATCACCCTCCCGTCGGCCAGGAGCGAAATCGAGAGGCCCTCGATTCTAACTCCAACCTTTTTCGCCTCCCTCAAAAGCTTCGCGAGTTCGGGATCACCTTTCTCGTAGGGCCGGAACTTCTCAACGCCGGGCATCGCCCCGATGAAGAAGATTATCGCGTCCCTTCCGGCTTTGACGAGCTCGATTAGCTCCCTAACGTGCCTCTGTCCGCGTAAAGTCGGGCAGTCGGGATACATCGCGTATTCGCCCCTATCTCCTCCCCTCAAGACGGCGCTCTTCATCTCGCCGTAGAGTTCTCCACCGGGACACTCGAAGAGGTAGTCGAGGCGGGAGTTGCCGACGCGGACTTCCTTCCGCTTTATCCAGCAGTCCTTCAGCCAGGGAACGAGGCCGAGCTCAACCGCCCTTTCAAAGGCTTTAGCTTGAGTCCGCGTGTCCACTATCGCTCCCTTTCCGTCTAAATCCTCGAAGGCTATCAGAACGAAGTCGGTCTTTCCCCCGCTCTTAGGCGTGCAGAAGGCCTTTCGTCCCGGAATCATAAACTCCTCCAGACGACCGGTGTTGGTGAGGAGGGCCCTCCTGATTTCGCCGTTCACCTCGACCAGAGCAACGAAGCGGTTGAGCCTCTCCACAAACTTACAAGGAACCACATTGAGCTTCAGCAGGACCCCTTTCATGCTTCAACCTTTGAGGGGTGGGATATAAACTTTGACCGCTACATTTTTATCCAGAAACAGGATAATCCAGTTGGTGGATAATAATGAGGTTCTACGACAGGGCCAGCGAGATGGAAACGTTGAGGAAAGCCCTCGCACTTTCGGATTCAAGGCTCGTCCTCGTCGTCCTCACGGGCAGGAGAAGGGTTGGAAAGACGAGGCTCGTGAGGGAGTTCTTCAGGCGGGAGGGGATAGACTTCCTGGACCTGTTCGTCAGCGTTAAAAGCGAAAAGCTCCTTATGGAAGACTTTGCCAGTGAAGTCGAGCGACTAACTGGCTATTCGCCGAGGTTTGAGAACTTTGGAGAGTTCCTGAAATATTTAGAGCGCCTCGATGTGAGGGCGGTCTTCTTCGACGAATTCCAGAACGTTCTCAGAGTGAACCCGGCGATGGCCTTTGACCTCCAGAGGTTCGTAGACCGCAACGAGTCCAAGCCGTTACTCATGGTGATTTCCGGTTCGTACATCGGCATGATGAAGCGCCTCTTTGCATCTAAGAAGGCGCCCCTCTACGGGAGAAGCACCGTTTTCATGGAATTGAAGCCCCTTCGACCGCGCCACGTTTTCCAGATGCTCGACGACCTCGGCGTTGAGGATTCGGGGGAGAAGCTGGCGTTCTACTCGGTCTTCGGAGGGGTTCCCAAATATTACGAGCTCGTTGAGCTCCTCGGAAAGAAGACCCTTCGGGGGCTCCTCCTTGAGGCGGTTCGATACTCCACGTTTCTTGTTTCGGAGGGTGAAGGCCTTCTGATGGACGAGTTCGGACGGGCGTACAGGACCTACTACTCGATACTCCGGGCGATAGCGAGCGGAAAGAACCGGCTCGTGGAGATTGCAAACGTTCTCGGGACAAAACCGGGTAGCCTCTCGAAGTACCTCGACTCCCTCATCGGCTACTACGGCATCGTTGCCCGCGAGGTTCCGGTGCTGGGGGGCAGGCGCTCGAGATACGTAATACGGGACAACTTCCTTAACTTCTGGTTCAGCATGATTGAACCCCAGCTCAAGAACATTGAAGCCGGCGACATCGGTTCCTTCGAACGCTTTCTCGATGAAAACCTGGCCTCTTTCCTTGGAAGGGTCTTTGAGAGGGCGGTTGCCGACGTCCTGTGGGATTTGAACGGAAAGTTCCTGACCTTCGACGAGCTCGGTCCCCAGTGGGGAAGGAACTACGAGATTGACCTCGTGGCAATCAATAGAGCGGAGAAGAGGGCGACCTTCATAGAGACCAAGTGGGGAACGTCTGTCGATGGTCCGAGGGAGCTTGGCAGGTTAATCGCCAAGGCCAGCTTGGCCCCGTGGAAAGGTGAGAGGAATTACCTGCTGATCGCGAGGGGCTTCCGGCGCAGGTGCGAGGACTGCGTAACGGTTGAGGAACTGCTCACCCACCTAAACCCTTAAAAGCCCATTACGATGACTATCTAAACGGTGGTGCCGATGGTTGACTTCGAACTGCTGAAGAAGATTGTTGAAGCCCCGGGAGTTTCTGGCTACGAGTTTTTGGGAGTTAGGGACGTTGTAATCGAGGCCTTCAAGCCCTACGTCGACGAGATCAGGGTCGACAAGCTCGGAAACGTCATAGCGCACAAGGAAGGGAAGGGCCCGAAGGTCATGCTCGCCGGACATATGGACCAGATCGGCCTTATGGTGACCCACATCGAGAAGAACGGGTTCTTAAGGGTGGCACCGGTTGGCGGCGTTGACCCGAGGACGCTGATAGCCCAGCGCTTCAAGGTCTGGATAGGCAAGAACAAGTTCATCTACGGCGTCGGTGGAAGCGTTCCCCCTCACATCCAGAAGCCCGAGGACAGGAAAAAAGCCCCGACCTGGGAGCAGGTCTTCATCGACATCGGTGCAGAGAGCAAAGAGGAAGCCGAGGAGATGGGCGTTAGGATAGGCACTGTCATCACCTGGGACGGTCGCTTGGAGCGCCTTGGAAAGCACAGGCTCGTCAGCATCGCCCACGACGACAGGATAGCCGTTTACACCCTCGTTGAGGCGGCCAGGCAGCTGAGCGAGACCGACGCGGACGTCTACTTCGTCGCAACCGTTCAGGAGGAGGTAGGACTCAGGGGAGCGAAGGTTTCGGCGTTCGGCATAGACCCGGACTACGGCTTCGCCCTCGACGTCACCATAGCGGCCGACGTCCCGGGAACCCCGGAGCACAAGCAGATAAGCCAGCTCGGAAAGGGCGTCGCGATTAAGATAATGGACCGCTCCGTCATCTGCCACCCGACGATTGTCAGGTGGATGGAAGAGCTCGCGAAAAAGCACGAGATACCCTACCAGTGGGACATCCTCACCGGCGGAGGAACCGACGCAGGAGCCATACACCTCAACAAGGCCGGCGTCCCAACGGGCGGCATAAGCATTCCAGCGCGCTACATACACTCCAACACCGAGGTCGTTGACGAGCGCGACGTCGATGCGGCCGTTAAGCTCACGGTCAAGATTCTTGAGGAGATTCCGGGGCTGAAGCTCTGATCCCTCTTTTTCCTCATTGCCGTTGTTGTCCCCAACTATGCAGGCTTTTCTTCTTCATAACTATCTCCTGTCGAAAATTTTAAGTACTGGCAAAGCAAACGTGATATGGGGGTGAGCCCGACGAAGCGATTTCTATTCGTAGCTCTGCTCGCCGTTCTGCTATCGTCCCCCGTTACCGCCTCAAAACCCTTCTGGCTCAGGGAGGGGGTTTATCTCTCCTACTACGCCTTCGATGATGAAAGCCAGGGGCCCATAGCGGACTACATCAGAAACGGAACCTACTACTCCATAGGGGCGGACGGGCTCTTGGTGAACTTCACTGTTTTAGAGGTTACCGGAAACACGGCGCGGGTTGGGGTCAAGCTCGTTTTCCTGCCCGGGAAGGGAGTCAACGATTCCGTAATGGTGTACACTGCAACCAGGGGGGAGGACCCGGAGCCGCTCTTCTCGTGGCTCAACTACTCCGGCCTGAGGAAGGGTTGGATCCACGAGGGAAACGTCTCCCTGCTGAGCGCCGTGGCGAGAACGAAAAAGCCCCTCGTGATAGAGGGTGAATACTTCATCAAGCTCGGCAACGGGAGCGTCTACACGCTTGACGGAAGGTACATCGGCCACACCATCCTCTGGGGACTCAGGGATCTGAAGGTTAACGACACGCTCTTCGTCTTCAACGGCACGCCGGTGAGGGTCGCCTCAAACCGGATAATCAACAAGACCGTCCTGACCTACTACGGGAGCTTTGAAAGACCGAACGGCATGTTCTTTAGTGAGTTTTGCAGCCACGACGAACTCTGGACGGCATGGAAGGCGGTGTTCTTCGCCCTCTACAACCCCCAGCTCGACCTCACGCTGACCTTTCTGGGGCCTGTTCCGGACCTGATAGCGGTTGGGGTTATCTTTGTCGATCCATCGGACGGGGCCGCAAGGAGGTTCAACCTGGAGCACAAGAACGAGCTCACGAAGATACCCCTCATGAGGATGCAGGGGCTTTCCCTCTACGACACGAACGTCCGCGAGAACAGGGCCGTCTTTCCAGCCAGGCCGCCAAGGAGCGGCCTTAGAGTTGCCTTCCTCGTCTCACTGATAGTTCTCGGTGTAGCTTTGCTCAAGGGAGGTGTTCTCAATGGGAAGGCTGCGTGACGTGCTCGCGTGGGAGCTCGGCGACCACGTCCGCCTGATCGTTTTTGCCCTCTCGGTTTCTGGACTGACCCTCGTCCTCACGGCTAAAGTTCTTGAAACGAGGGTCTCAGCCGTGCCAAGCGGGACGGGCAGGTTCCTCGGCCCTAACCTGCTAACCCACGCGATCCTCTCGCCCCTGGGCGATCCCTCCCCCTGGACGATGCTGGCTCTTCTCATCCCGATCTTTGCAATCCTGACCTTCAGGTACGAGAGGGATATGGGCTACGCGCAGTCCCTCTACACGCTTCCCCTCTCAAAGGGGCGGATCTTCCTCGTCAAGACCGCCGTCGTCCTCCTGCTGAGCCTCCTGACTGCATATGTCCCAATACTCATTGCCATCGCCGGAACCCACGCCGACATCTGGCCGGCGCTCAGGGAGGCGATGAGCGGGGGGATCTTTATCTCGGCCATGGTGCTGACGCTCTACTTCGTTCTGTACGCGGCTTCCGTCTCGATACTCGTCTCGCTCCTCTTCCGGAACGCCTTCCTCGATTTCATGGCTTCCTTCTTCCTTTTGGCCGTCCCGAAGTTCATCGGGATAAACGCGCCGCCCTTCAGCTTCTCCGACGCAATAAGGAAACTGCCGGTTACCTACTTCAGGCCCTACGAGCCCCTGAAGGCCAACTTTTTTGAGGGCATGATCCTTCCGGTGCTCCTTCTCCTGGCGGCGTTCGTCCTCATGGATAGGAGGGATGTTCTATGAGGAGGTTCATCCTCACCGCCGTCCTCGCCCTCCTGCTCTCGTCCATTGCCCCGATGCTGGCCTATCCCCTGAAGTCCGGGGTGGAGATAAACACGTTCCCGACGCCGATAGGAAGCCTGAGGTCCGGCCACTATGAGGCCCTGGAACTCTACGTCCCCGGGTGGATGGCGGCAAACATGACCTGCTCCGGCGGGACGGGAACGATGAGAATCGCCGACCAGGCGTTGAACAAAACCCTCCTAGAAGTGCCGATAGACGGCCAGCTAACAGCAGAGTTCGCCTTCCCCCACGCGGGCATCTACGAAATCACCTTCAACGGCTCGGGAACGCCGACCTGCGCCCTCGTTATGCGGAACGTCCACGCGCCGCTCGGAACCCAGAGGTTTTACTACTCCCTTGGCGTGGCATCGAGCCTGCTACTCTCCGCCCTTCTCCTGAGGGGGTGGAGGTGGTGATAGAGGCTAGAAACCTCACCAAGACCTTCGGGAGCATACGGGCCCTCGACGGAATCACCGTTGAGATTCCTGAGGGAGTTAACCTCATCGTCGGCCCGAACGGCGGCGGAAAGAGCACCTTCCTGAAGATAGTTGCCGGTGTCTACCGCCCCACCGCCGGAACCGTGAGGGTTCTCGGAAAAGACCCCTGGAGAGACGGCTCGGTTAAAGAACGCGTCGGGGTTTCCTTTGATCCTCCCAAGTTCCCTCCCCTCGTGACGGGCAGGGAGTGGCTTTCCCTTTTCGCCCGGGCAAGGGGAAAGGAGAACGTCGACGAGGTTGCCAAGCTTCTCGGCATCGACTTCCTCGACAGGAGGATTCTCTCCTACTCATCCGGAATGCTCAAGAGGCTGAGCCTCGCCCAAGCTCTGGTCGGCGATCCCGAGCTCGTTATGATCGATGAACCACTCGCAAACCTTGACTTCAACGGGATAAGGGACGTCGTCAGGATCCTCAAAGAACTGAGGGACGAGCGGAGCTTCCTGCTGATAAGCCACATCTGGGAGCCCCTCCTGCCCCTGGTGGACAGGGTCTACGTGATAGCCGATGGAAGGCTCGTAACCCACGGCGAGGCCGATGAGATGGAAGAAGTGCTGAGGAACCTCTACTACGCCGGCCCCTGAGGGGATTGCCCGCTGTCCGTGGTTTCAGGTTCTGGCTCCACTTTTCCTGGCTTTTCTCCGTTCTCCTCCAGGATGCGCCACGATTTATACAGGAAGAACCCGAGGCCCACCGCCAGTCCTAGGAGGATGAAGGGCCATTTAGCCGGAAGGGGAAGGCCCCTGTGCCAGCGGTAGAGGAGGTAGTTCTGGTAGGCGAAGAGGTATGTGAACGCCCCGAGGAGAAGTGCCTCAACCCCGTACTCAACGAGCTCCAGTGCCTTTTCCTCGTCCATTTTTGATCGCCGTATTGAGTGGGGCAGGCACTTAAAAAACTTGGCCCCGGTAAATTTAAGGGCACCTCACCGTACTCCGATTGGTGAGCGGCTTGAGGAGGGGACAGTCGGCCCTCGAGTACCTCCTGGTTGCGGTTGCGGTTCTGATAATCATAGGAATCGGCGTTCACTACCTCAGGGGCACCGCGAAGGACGTTCCCTACTACAACCAGCTCGTCCTCGATCCGCTGATCTTCAAGAACGCCACCGCGAACTACGGCGACGTGAGGATAGACGCGTACCTCGTTGACAACGGCGACGGAACCTACAAGGTCGAGTACAAGATCTGGGCGCTCAAGGCACCGATCAGAAAGGCCCAGCTCGCTCTGATCTGCATGAACAAGCCCCCCGACGTGGCGGGTTATCAGGTCATCACCCACGAGGGGCCGCTCGAACCCGTCAACTACTGGGCCAACTACTGGACTCCCGTCCCCGAGAGCTATTTCCCCTGCGAGATAAGGTTCTACATATGGAAGGGCTGAGCGGGAAAGGTTAAAAGCCGCCGGACGTACTCCCCGGGAGAACCATGACCGAACTCGAGTACCTGCCCTACAGGCCCCGGCCGCATCAGCTGGAGTTCATCGAACTGGTTAGGGACGCAGTTGAGAGGGGCGAGAACGCCATCATCGAGGCGCCGACGGGCTTTGGAAAGACCGTCAGCGTTCTGGCGGGCGTCCTCCCGGTCGCCAAAGAGCTCGGTTTAAAGGTCCTCTACCTGGCAAGGACGCACAGGCAGATGGACAGGGTTATAGAGGAGCTCAAGGCGATAAACGGGAAGGCGAAGGTTTCGGGCGTCGAGATGAGGAGCAGGAAGGAGCTGTGCCTTCACAGCTACCTGAGGGAGTACACCACCGACGCCTACACCGCCATGGTGGTCTGCAAGAACCTGCGTAAGAGCGGGAAGTGCCCCTTCTACGAGAACGAGAAGAAGAAAAAGGCCGAGCTCGATGAACTGGTTAACTTCTTCCTCGAAACCCCGGCCAGTCCGGTCGAGGTGCTCAACTACTCGGAAACGCTTGAGATATGCCCCTACGACGTTACCAGGCTGGTAGCCTACAAAGCCGATGTAATCGTCGCGAGCTACCTCTACGCCCTCAACCCCACAATAAGGGAGAACTTCCTGACATACCTCGACCTCGATTACTCCGACCTGATAGTGATCTTTGACGAGGCCCACAACCTGCCCGACCAGGCGATCTCGGCCTTAAGCGACAGGATGAGCATCCACACGGTGAACAGGGCGATCAAAGAGGCCGACGAGTACAGGGAGCACGAGATAGCCAACTTCCTCAGCATATTCGGGAAGGGCCTTGAGATCCTCTACTCGGAGAAGCTCGGCAACAGGGATGTTGAGGAAACACCGATAGCGCCCGAGCTAATATTCGGCCACCTCATGAACGTCCTCGGCCTCGATACGAGGTGGCTCGTCAAAACCCTGAACGAGATGGTGGCCGTTGGGGATGCGATAAGGGAAGACAGGATAAACAAGAACAAGCCGCCGAGGAGCTACATAGGAAGGGTCGGGGAGTTCCTCCTGCTGTGGCTCTCCCTCATCGGCAGGGACGATTACCTCTTCCTTCTCAGCAGGGAGAAGGGCTTAAGCCTTGAGCTCGTTGCTCTGGATCCCTCAAGGGCATTGAGCTTCATCCGGGACGTTCAGAGCGCGATATTCATGTCCGGCACGCTGACACCTCTGGAAGCATTCCGCGACGTCATGGGCATCGAAAAAGCCAGGCTGAAGAAGTTTCCAAGAATGGTGAAGCGCGAAAACGCGCAGGTTCTGGTGGCCAAGGACGTCTCGACGCGCGGCGAGGAGCGCTCGATGGAGCTCTACAGAAAGATGGGCGATTATATCGTCGAGGCCGTTCGGCTGATCCCCAAGAACGTCGGCGTCTTCACCGCCTCCTATGAGGTTCTCCAGGGCCTGCTCTCGGCGAACCTTCAGGTCAGACTTGAGGAGACGGGAAAGGCGGTCTTTATCGAGAAGCAGGGGGCGAGCTCAAGGGAGAACGACCTCCTCGTTGCCCAGTTCAAGGCCCACGCGAGGAGCGGAGGAGCGGTTTTGCTCGGCGTCATGGGCGGGAGGAACAGCGAGGGACAGGATTACTCAGGCGACGAGATGAACGGGGTCATACTGGTCGGGATTCCCTACGCGAGGCCAACTCCGCGCGTCCAGGCCCAGATAAGGTACTTCGAGCGGAAGTTCCCGGGAAAGGGCCGATACTACGGCTACTACTTGCCGGCCCACAGGAAGCTCGTCCAGGCCGCCGGAAGGGTTCACCGCTCGGCGGAGGAGAAGGGCTCGATAATAATCCTCGACTACAGGGTTCTGTGGAGGAACGTTAGAAAGGACTTCCCCGACTGGATGGTAGAAACGATGAAACCCGTCGATCTGGCGAGGATGCGGCTTTACCTGAGAAGATTTTGGGGAACCCCCGCGAAGGGTTAAATACTTCAACCGGGGAAAAGTACTTAAGGACTTTCTCCAAAGTTGTCCGGGGAAGCCTATGAAACGCCTTCTCCTGCTCCTCCCCCTCCTCTTCCTTCCCGGGGTTCTCGCCTATCCCTCATGGCTGAGACCGGGAACTTACCTGGTTTATCACGCCGAGGATCCAGCCGGCGGGACTTTGCTCCTCTACTCCTGCAACGGGACGGAATTCCTGATAGTTGGGATCTCGGGCATCACCGTGAACTTCTCGGTTTTGAACGTCTCCAAGAAGGGAGTTGAAGTAGGGATTACCGTTCTTCTCAGACCCTCCAGAAACTCAACGACCAGGAGTCCGGGTCTTCACATTACGTTTCTAACGGGAAAAGCGCACTGCAACTTCTGGGGATCCGGGGAGACCCTAATCGGGCAGGTTCCACTTGAAAAAGACGGGAAAAACGTCTCGACAAACATGACGACGGTGATAGTGGACCATGCACTAACTCTGAGGGGAACCTACACCGTGACGCCCGACGGGAAGGTTTACAGCCATTCGGGAACATACCTCGGCCACACCGTCCTCTGGGGCCTGCGGGAGCTCAAACCCGGGGACGTTTTCGCTATCCTCAACGGAAGCGCCGTGACTGTCGTTAGAAACGACAACACCGACTACGACGTTATAACCTACTGGAAGACGTTCCAGCGCCCCAACGGCGACCTCATAACCAACTGGTCCCACATCACCCTGCCCTTTTACAAGACAAGCTTCGCGGACATCTACTACTACAACCCGGCCCTCGACATCACGGAGGTCATAATGGGCTCCTCCCCGGATCTCAGGGCCATCGGGATAGTCTCAATATCCCCGAACGACGCCGAGGCGGAGCGCTACGCCCATCTCCACAGGAACGAGCTCGCTAGGGGGACTTTGAAGACGATTAGACCGCAGGGCCTGAGCCTCTACGACGCAAACATCAACATCGGCAGCCTCTATATCCCCGGCAAACCTCCGAGGACGCCCCTGGTTTACATCTTCCTCGCCTCCATGATCCTTCCGCTCGTGGCCTATACGAGGAGGTGAGAGCTTGAAGGGACTGTTCAAGTGGGAGCTCTCCGAGCACCTGAGGGTTTCAATGCTCGTCGCCGGGGTTCCGGTCCTCCTCATGGTTTTAATCTCAGATCTGCTGAGTCACGGCGGGGCGTTTTCCTACTCAACCACCGGGTATCTCGGTGGGAGAAGCGAGGCCATATCACTCCCCAAGAGCCCCACCGGGAGCGTCATACTCTCCACCTTCGGGCTGGACCACTTCTGGGTCCTCCTCTCGATCTTCGTGATCGTCATGAGCGCCATGATCTTCCGGGCCGACAGAGAGGGCGGCTACGCGGGGGCGGTCTTCACCCTTCCCCTCTCGAAGAAAAAGATCTTTGGAACCAAGTTCTTAGCTCTCCTCGTGCACTCGCTCCTTCTCCTATACCTTCCCATGTTCCTGTTCCTCGCGACAGCCTTCGCCAGCGTACCTCATCTCTTCCCCGCGCTCTTTGGCTGGGGGAGCTTCAGGTACCTTCTGATCTTTGCCCTCTACTTCGTCCTCTACTCGGCTTCCCTTTCGGTCCTCGTTTCGCTCGTGCTCCCCAACTCCTCCCAGGCAATAATGGCCTCGTTCGTACTCCTCATCCTCCCCAGCTTCCTCGGTCTCAACGTTCCACCCTTCAGTTTCGTCAGCGCCATTCCCATGCACCTCCACGAGGTCTTCAGCCCCGGTTACCTCCTCCAGGGGATCGTCATCCCCGCTGTTTTTGTAACGCTCTCACTGGCACTGGTCGAAAGGAGGGATGTAACTTGAAACGGTTTCTGGCAGGGTTGCTCCTCACGCTCATCCTCTCGGCCCTCGCGGTTGCCCTCGTTTACCCCCTCAAGTCGGGCGATGTGATAACGGTCCCTCCTGTTCGGATCAGCAGAGCCGAGGGCGGGAACTACACCATGAAGAGCACGCTCTCCCTCCACATCCCCGCGTGGTCGAGGGTGAACCTCACCTGCGGAAACGGGGAAGGCAGGATCTACATCAAAAACGCCTTCACTGGAAGGGTCGTTTTCGAGGCCCCGGTTCACGGCAGTCTGAAGGCCAGCTTCCCGGTCCCCTATGAGGGCACCTACACCCTCGGCATTGAGGGCAACGGCTCTGCCACGTGCAGTCTCGTGGTGACCGACTTCCACGCGCCTGAAAGAACCCAAGAGCGCTACTCCCTTATCGGAATAACTGCCTCGGTCCTGCTCGCGGTCGCAATAAGGAGGTGGTCCCGTTGATCGAGGCGGTTGAGCTGAAGAAGTACTTCGGGAGCATACGGGCCCTCGATGGAATCACCGTTGAGATCCCGGAGGGAGTTAACCTCATCGTCGGCCCGAACGGCGGCGGAAAGAGCACTTTCTTCAAGATAGCGGCCGGGATCTACCGACCGACCTCCGGCAGAATACTGGTTCTCGGGAAGGATCCCTGGAAGGACGCGGAATTCAAGAGAAAGGTCGGCATTTCCTTCGATCCAGCAGGCTTTCCACCGCTCGTTACCGGCAGGGAGTGGCTGGAGCTCTTCGCGGAGTATCGGGGCGGCGATCCCGACGGGGTGGCAGAACTGCTCGGGATCGACTTCCTCGACAGAAGAATCAGGGAGTACTCCTCGGGAATGAGGAAGAAGCTGAGCCTCGCTCAGGCTCTGATCGGCTCTCCAGAGCTCGTTATGATCGACGAACCACTCGCTAACCTCGACTTCGAGGCGATGGGCAGGGTCGTCGAGATAATCAGAACCCTGAGGAAGAAAACCAACTTCCTGCTGATAAGCCACATCTGGGAGCCCCTCCTGCCCCTAGTGGACAGGGTCTACGTGATAGCCGGCGGGAAACTGGTGGCCGAGGGAGGGGTTAATGAGATGGAGGAAACGCTCAGGAACCTCTACTCCCTCTCCTTCACCTCACGGTGAACTCCTTCTCGACCCTGACCTTGGCCCCGTTCACGTAGGCGAACTTGACGACCTTGTAGCGGCCGGGGCTTAAATCGACGGGAAGCCTCTGCTCGTAGGTCTCGCCGGGAAGGAGGACTATTCTGCGCTCGATGAAAACTATCCCGGGATCGAGCCTCTGCCAGAAGCCCCCGAAGTAATACAGCTCGACCTCGTTGGTTATCTCGACCTTCACGGTGTTTGGGTTCGTTGTTCGGATCAGCAGCTCACCCTTCCTCGGAAGAACGTCGATGATCAGCTCGACCTCCGGAACGGAGCCGTAGGGAATGACACCAACCCGATCGTCGCGCGGAACCTTAACTATCCTCATCGGTTCGAATTACCCACTTCACCGCATAAGCTTTTCGCTAACGCACTATGGCGTTGACGCCCGCCCCGGCAAGGATGAGCAGTTCGACCAGCTTGTAGGCCTCTTCGATCGTCCCCGCCTCGAACCTGACGGTCTTTCCATCGAGGCGCTCAACGAGGGGCAACAGTTCGGCAGCATCGGCGAGGGCACTGCTCAGGAAGCGAAGCTTAACCTCAACGGGTTCTTTGGCCTTTAGGGGCTTCGCCTCACCTTCCTCAAGTTTGATTACCGCCTCGGTGACGCCGGCCCTGAGGAGGGCCTTCACCCTTCCAAGGCTCGGGCTCTTGGCGGCGTAGCGGGAGAGGCTCTCCTTGAAGGTTATCCCGACCGCCCAGGGGGTGAACCTCCCGACGTCCCCCATGAGCCTCGCGTCCCCTCCGACGAGGATCACCGGGACGTCCCAGCTTCCCAGGAGGTAGGCGTTGAGGAGGAACTCGCTGACCTCAACTCCGTTTATCTCGAGCCGATCTATGGTCGAGCTGCTGTAGGTGTGGTCGAAGGTCGCGTAGCCGGTTCCCGCCTTAGCGTGATAGCCAAGAAAAACCGCCGCGTCACTTCCCTTCGCGAAGGCCACCATGCTCAGGGGCCTTGGAAAGCCCCTCACGAGCTCCACGTAATCGGGCATCTCCTCCGGGATGACGTTCACCATCGGGCCGTGACTGTCGGCCACAACGACCTCGTCAAAACCGTTTTCGTAGAGGGCTTCGGCGGCGGTTCTGACGATTTCCGTCGCTATTCTGCGGGCCTCACCGTAGAGTGCCCCCTTGACGAAGAGGTGCTCCCTGCTGACGATATGCGGGAGACCCTCAAGATCGACCGAAATAAACGCCCTCATTTTCACTCCTCCTCCGGATACTCTGGACAGGGGCAGAGCATCACCATAACCTTCCTGTGCCTCGGTCCGTCGAGTTCAACGAAGAGTATCCTCTGCCAGGTGCCGAGAACCAGCTCGCCCTCATCAACCGGGACGACAAGCTCGGTGTTGAGGAACAGACTCGCCCTGAGGTGGGAATGGGCGTTGCTGTCTATTCTGTCGTGCCTGTAACCTGCCCCCTTGGGGACGAGCTCCTTCATCTTGGCCTTTATGTCCTCGAGAAGACCCTCCTCGGATTCGTTTATCATCAGGCCCGTCGTCGTGTGCTTGGTGAACACGACCGCTATGCCGTGCCTCAGCTTTCCCCTCCACACGAGCCGCTGAACCTCGTCGGTGATGTCTACGATCTGAAACCTCTCGCTCGTCGGCACCTCGAAACTCAGCAGCATGGAACCACCGGGGGAAGTTTGGAAAAAGAGCTTAAAACTCATTCGAGGGTTTGAACCAGTTCCTCGAGTATCTCCCTCGAAGTCTTAACACCGTCCTGCACGAGGTAGCGGAGTATGACGGCGAGCTCGTAGGCCCTGATGAGGTTCTCGCTTCCGCCCTTCCCCTTGAAGAGAACCTCCCTAAGGGTCGTGTAGATCTCGTTTACGGCGTCCCTGAAGAGAACGTCCTCGCCGATGACCCTCCCCTCGAGCAGAGCTGCCGCGAGGTCCCTGACGTAATCAACGGGATCGCTCTTTTTCCGCCTAAGAGTGATTCTTAGCCTTTCCATTGACTACCACCTTGGCCTCTATCTCCCTGTCGAGGGCACCGATCAGAATCTCGGCTATCAGGATGGAGGAGAACTTCGGATCCCTGACCTCGAGGGCAACGTCGATGGCCCTTGAAACGTCCCCCATCTTGAGGAGCCTGTGGGCTATATCCGCCAAGACTATGGAGCGAAGCCTCTCGTTCTCTATGTGCTCAACGACCTTCATTGCCCCGTCTATGTCCCCCTTAACAAGTGAGTAGCGCGCTATCTTAACCCTGACCTCCTCGCTCCGGGAGCGCTCCCATATCGCCCTGATCGTTTCCCAGTCACCTTCATCGGGGTTCTCAAGGAAGCGGTTCATAACTGCCCTTCCAACCTCGGTTGCCTCGCGCTCGTTCAGAACGCGGATGAACGCTGGAAGATACCTCGGAGCGACCTCAAGGAGCCTTATCGCAACCTCAACGAGGGCCTTGTCCCCATCAAGCTTCCTCAGCAGGTCGGCGGCCTCGACCGGCTCCTCCGCCAGCGCGAAGGCAACGCCCAGCTCTATCTTGAACTCGTCCCCGAACTTCTCGACGAGGTACTTGGCGAGCTCCTTGAGGTTCGGAACGTACTTCTCTATCACACCCCTCTCCTTGAGGAAGAAGAGGGCCTCCTTAAAGGCGTACTTGGCCCACTCCCTCTGCTCGATCTCCCTGATGGTGGCTATACCGTTCTCGTAGCTGCCCATGAGGAAGTAGGACTTCATTATCTCGATGAGGGCCTTTGAGCGGTGTGGCTCAGTGGAGATGTTCTCGAGGGCCATCTTGCTCTTCCGTATCCTGTAGGCAACCCTGACCTTCTCGGTGCCTATGAGGGAGGTGTTTCTCCTTATTATCTGGAGGAGAACCGTGTCCCTGAGCGAGGGGTTCTTGACCTCCATCGCGTAGATTATCGCCTCGTTTATCTCGCCAAGGCCGAGCATGTACCTCGCAGCCAGAACCATGAGCTCGTCCCTAACCGGATCGGGAAGCTCGCGGGAGTCCTCAAGAACCCGCTGGTAGATTTTCTTCGCCGAACGGAGGCCGGCCTTCTTCATGGAGTAGCCTATCGAGAGAAGCGCCCTGAAGGTCTTGACGGGATCGTCTATTTCTCTCGTAGTCTCGATTGCCTTGAGAAATACGAGCTTGAATTTCGCGTCCCTAACCCGGGCGAGGCGCTCTCCGATTTTAGCGTAGGTGGTTGCCCGGAGATAGGGATCGCGGATGACTTCAACGGTCTCGATTATTTCACGGATGAGCAACCAAAACACCCCCGTAAAATCCCTACGGAGTTAAGGTTCTTAACGTTATCGGCCCAAAGGCTTTTAAAAGCCCGAGTAAAGGCTTTTTCATGTACGGGGTAATTCTTGGCAAGAATCCAGAGCTGAGCAGGGCGGAATTTTACAGTTTCGGCAGGAGATTCGGTCTAAAGGTTAAACCATTTGAGGAACACCCTAACTGGTTGCTCGTCGAGGCGAAGCCCTCGATAGAGAGGCACTTCCGCTGGCTCGGCGGGTCGCTCAAGCTCGTGAGAATCGTCGGCGAGGGAGAGGAAGCGATAAAGAACCTCGAATACGCTAAGCTCTTCACGGTCAGCCTCTACGGAAGGGACGACTGGAGGCTCTGGCGGAAGCTGGGGAGCGCCGTAAAGAGGGAGTTCAAGAGGGCAGGCCCGGCCAAGTTCTTCAAGCCGGCAAAGGTCTACTCCATGCCGGCAGAGCTGATTCTGAAGGGTTTTCCCGAGGTCAAGGACATCGTCTTCCTGTTCAGGGACGACGGGAGCTTCCTCGTGGGCGAGACGGTCAAGGTTACCAACCCCTTCGAGCTGAAGAAGCTCGACGTGGAAAGGCCAGTTCAGAGGCCAATCCTCTCGATTCCGCCGAGGCTCGCTCGAATAATGGTGAACCTCACGGAGATAAGGAAGGGCCTCTTCCTCGACCCCTTCTGCGGTATCGGAACGGTCCTTCAGGAGTTCGTCCTGCAGGGGTTGCCCGCTTACGGGAGCGACCGCGACCCCGAGAGGGTCAGGGAAGCGAGGCGGAACATCGAGTGGCTCAGAAAAGAGTTCAGGCTCAGGAACTCGGCGAGGATAGAGGTCTGCGACGCGAGGAAGCTGAAGCGCTGTTTCCGCGAGCGCTTTGACGCGATAGTTACCGAGCCCTACCTCGGGAAGCCCCTGAAGAGGAACCCTGGCAGGGGTGAGGCAATAAAGCTGGCCAACGAGCTGGACAGGCTGTACTTTTCGGTCTTCGAGAGCTTTAGCGATGTGCTCAAGAGGAACGGAAGGATAGTCTTCGTCTTCCCCGCCTACAGGCTGAGGGACGGGAGCATCTACCGGAAGGAGAGGAGGTGGCTCGGGAAGCTGGGCTTCGAGGTTCTGGGGAGATACCTCGACTACGAGGAGAGGCACAGGCTCGTCAGGGACATTTACGTGATAAGGAAGAGGAGCTAACCGATGAGCCTCGCGTGCTCCTGCTTGATACAGCGGTGGGCGACAGCGATAAGGCCCGCCTCCTTTGCCCTTCTGAAGGCCTCTCTATCGTAGGTCCCGAACTGGAACCAGACAACTTTCGCGCCCTTCTTTATCGCCTGCTCGACGTAGTCCTTCGCGAACTCCGGCCTTACAAAGAGGTCAACTATCTCGACCTCGTCGGAAATGTCGAGGACGCTCGGGTAGCACTTCCGCCCGAGAACCTCGGAGTAGCGGGGGTTGACGGGATAGACCTCGTAGCCCTTCTCGATGAGGTAGCGCATGACCTCGTTCGCGTCGCGCTCGGGCTTCGGAGAAGCTCCAACGAGGGCTATCTTCCGGTACTTCGCCAGAATCTCCCTCACGTCATCGTCGGTCAGCCTGTCAACGGGCATTACCCTAACCATCGTATCACCACCATAGGTTTGAGAAGGGGTTTAAAGCGTTGGCGGGAACTTCTACCGATGAGCCATGCTCTACGAGGAAACGCTCTATTCCAAGTGGATAATCCTCCTGCTCCTCCCGCCGTTGGTCATCATGCCCATTGGCCTCTACGAGAGCTTCGCCACCGGCCAGGGCGTCCTCATAATGACCGTTGCAACGACCCTCACGATAGCGGTAATCCTTGAGGCGATGGCCTTCCGTGTGAGGGTTTACGAGGAGGTAATCTTTCTCAGCGGTTTCCTCGGCCTCTTCATCAGAAAAACCATCAGGATTGACGAAATCGAGTGGTTCGCGGTCAGGGAAGGCTGGACGGGCTGTCCGGCGAAGATTCATTTCACCCTGCCTGCGAGAGCCTGCGTCTACCTCAAGAGGCGGAAGGGCTGGGACGTCTCTTTCTCGACCAATCGGCCTGAGGAAATCACCGAGATTCTCCGCTCGCTGGGCGTTCAACGAGGAGCGTAGCTACACAAACCTGCACCCAAAATTTTAAAAGAAAGTGCACGTAAAGTACGTATGGAGATGAGGGTAAGTCCCGGTGTCCGCCGCGTACCCTGAGGTACGCGCAAACGGCGGCCCGGGGTCCGATTCCTGCTTCTCGTTTGGTTTCAGTAGATTTGCTTGAACTTTAGGACTCTTCCTGAACTCTCGAACTTTGTGAGGAGGTTTCCCTTTCCGTTGAGCTTTCTGTAAAACGCGTTGACAACGAAGTCCGCAACCTGAATCAGCGGTTCTCCCTGGGAGTCCTTCTGATGCACGAGCACGTTAACTTCGTAGGGGAATGCGTCCCTTATCATCTTTCTGATATACTCCTCCAGATTCTTCTTCCGGAATTTTGTTGTGTGGTACCTGTCAAGGAATATCTCAACGGTTAGGGCCTTGTCAGAGGTGTAACCGATGCTCTCGAGGTAGCTCTTTAGCGACTCGACTATCAGAACCCTCGCAAGATAGTTGTAGTGAACTGCCTTCTGGAAACTGTTTTCCCTGATGTAGCCGTAAGTGTTCGCCTTGTTTATGTAAACCGCCGAGACGTGAGCGCTCTGGCACTTGTAAAGCTCATCAAGAACGAATTTCCTTATTTTGTCATTGCTCTTTGAGGCCTTGAGTTCAGGTATGTCCTTTTTCTTCTTGCCGAGTTTCTTTCTGGCCTTTTTGGGAATCCTGCGGATTTTCTTAACGTCTTCCACTTTAGCTACGATGGCACCCATAACGAAGTACCTGCTACTGCCTTTTGCGAAGCCCATGTCGCCCGCTTCGTCGAGGATGATGTAAAGGTGAACCATGAGCCTTCCCTCGCAGTACAAACGCCGTTTTCTGCGGAATAAATATACCTTGCCGTTGTCGCTGTTAACCTTTTGTTAAAGTTTGGATTCATAATTTGTCATTCTGTTAGCAACCTGAGCTTTCCGTAGAGGACGAACAGGGTTATGCCGAAGTACAGCAACAGTTCAGGGCTCGACAATAAGTTTAGTCCCCTCAACACCCGCAACCCTCACTTTCTCGCCCCTCCTCGCCGTCCCGTGAAGGCATTTCGCGCGCCAGAGTTCGCCGTCGAGCTTCACAAGGCCCTCCGGTAATAGGTCTTCGACAACGACTGCTGTCCGCCCAACGAGCGCCTCGGCTCCCGTCGATGGCTTCCTTTCGAGGCCTCCCCCGAGAACGTAGGGGGCAACCAAAACGTCCTTGACGATGAGAACTCCCAGAATGAAGCCAGTTATAAAGATGGGTACCTCTATCCCAAGGGCGGGCAGAACCGCGAGCAGAACTATGGCAACGATTATCTCGTCCGCCATCAGTGCGATGAGCTTAAGCAGTCTTACTCCCTTCCCTCCAGCCATCTCCACCCCTCGTTGACCTCGATTATCCCCCACCAGCGCCTCAACTCTCGTCTGGCCATTTTGTAGTCCGGATAAAATCTCCCCACGAGCCTCCAGAAAGCCCTGGAGTGGTCGAGGTAGCGCAGGTGGGCGAGCTCGTGGATTACGACGTACTCGACCAGATTCTCAGGAAGGGCCGCGAGGCGGAGGTTGAAGCTCAGGTTTCCCCTGCTTGAGCAACTCGCCCACTTCGTCTTCTGGTTCCTGATGTAGATTTTGCCGGGGGAAAGGCCCATCTGGGGAGAGTATAGAGCGACGAGCGCCGTTACCCTGCCCCGCAGGAGCTCCTTCAGGACCTTCCGCGCCCGCTCACGCTCGGCCGGGAGGATTAGCTTATCGTCCCTGCGCGTGACTTTCCGAACGTTCCCCAGCTCGAGCCGATAGAACTCGCCGAAGAATGGAAAGCCCCTCGCCGATTCCCTCCTGACTTCCTCGAGCTCCCTCAGCCGGTTGCTCAGCCACCTCTCGTGCTTTTTGAGGAAAGCGCTAACGTCAAAGCCCTTCGGCGCCGTCACGACGATTCTCCCGTCGGGCTTGATTTCGAGCCTCGCATAGCGGACGGGCCTGTGGCGAACCTCGACTTCCATGGGACCACCTTTTAAGGTGTAGTCCCTACCCGTGCTTATGAAGGTTGAGGTCGTAAGGCGAAGGGCCAAATACCTCTACACGCGCTCGCGGATTCCCGGCGTTTCATGGAGCGTCAACCAGTACGTTGGCTGTTCCTTCGCCTGCCCCTACTGCTACGCCAAGAGCGTCGTTCGGGAGTTCAGAGAGAGGGAATGGGGGAGCTGGGTGATAGCCAAAATTAACGCGCCCGAACTTGCGAGGAAGCACGTGAAGGGGAAAGTTGTGATGTCAACCGTCAGCGACCCCTACCAGCCGGTTGAAGCCGGGCTGAAGCTCACCCGCTCGACGCTCCGCTTCATGGACAAGAGGAACGAGATCTCAATACTCACCAAATCGCCCCTCGTGACGAGGGACATAGACCTTTTCAAGCTCTTCCGTTCGATTGAGGTCGGTTTGACGCTCAACTCCTTTGAGGACCATGAAAAGACCGTACTCGAACCGCTGACACCAACCATGAAGGCCCGCATTAACGCCCTCCAGAGGCTTCACGATGATGGAATAAGAACGTACGCCTTCGTCAGCCCGATAATTCCCGGAGTCACAGACGTTTCACGGATTGTTGAAGAAACGAAAGGTTTTGTCGATTACTACTTCTTCGAGGTGCTAAACCTCCGAAATGCCGGAAACGAATTTCGGGAAACGCTCCGCTCCGAGTTTCCCGAGAGCTACAGCGTCCTAACCAGAGAGGAGCTCTTCAGGGCCTTCATCTCGGAGCTCCGCGACGAGGTTCGTTCGCTGGGGATAAAAACAGAGGGCATAGAGACGCACTTCAGGGGCTGGGGGTTTGTGAGAATTTGAATGCACATAGTTAGGAGGTCATTCCATCGTTGAGTTCCTTCTTTCTTAGACAGCGTTACCAAACTTTGGTTATTATTGACTAATTTTGTTCCTATTTTGAGCGTCTGATGGCAAGTTTGTCCTCTGACAAGAACGATACGCTTGCATTCCGTCCCTGCGTGAGGACAAACATCACCACACCGGCGACAGCAGGGGTCCGCCGTAAGCGAGCCACAGGAGGAGAGCTGTCGCGAAGGGAACCGTGAACTCGTCGTAGGCCGAGCGGAGGGGAAGGCTCTCAAGGGCAGTGGCGACGAGGGCGACGCCTGCGATAATGCCCCAGCTCGGGTCGAGCGAGAGGACCCTGTGTGCACCCCAGAGGGCCAGAACTGAAACAATGAACATCGTTGCGCTTCCGATTAGGGTCTTCCGAGGGTTCCAAGGAATCCTCGGTCCGCCGAGGGCCTGCCCGGTTATGGCGTTAAAGCAGTCGCCGAAGGTCGAGACCCAGAGCGCTCCCAGGGCAGAAACCTTTGGAAAGACCGTGCAGATGATTCCCATCGTCACCCAAAAGAGGAAGCTTCCGAGGAAGTTGTCACGCTCGTCTTCCCGCGCCATCGTTCGATAGCTGAGGTCAGCTACCGGAACGGTGAACTTCCATCCCCGGAGGAGCTTGAGGTGCTGGAGCGTGTAGAGGAAAGCCAGCGACCAGACGACGAGTAAAGTGACCCATCTCGGCGTGAAGAGTATTATCGGCGCCCCGAGGATTCCGGGCGAAACGTGCCAGAGCTTTCTTATTAGCTCCCTCTTGCTCAATCCCATTGATTGCACCCCACCATAATCGGGGCTGGAGTATTTATCGGTTTTCTCGCTGGGCGTTAACTATAAAAAGGAATAATCAAATCGACACATATGCGAGTAACATTTGAGCGCATGATTGTCCTCGAAGGAGGTCCAGAAAAGCTCGAAAAGTTCCTCGGAGAGAACAGCTTCGTCTACTGGGTTAAAGGACCCAACTGGGAGATATGGAACCTTGCACCAAACTTTATCCGGGAGCGCTACGAGGGACACTTTTATCTGGTGGATTTCGATGGGGAGAGCTTTCTGCTGGCCTCGACCGTTCCGCTTAAAATTCCACTACTAAACAGGAAACTCTTGATCCTGAAGGGAAACCGAGAATCCGTTGCAAAGAGGACAAAGCTCCATTTTATTGACCCCCTGAACAGAAGGATTGGCATTCAGAAGAACATCCGGGTTGATCTCATCAGGCTTTCCATTGTAGCGGTTCTATCCGGAGCCCTTCTGTGGATCAACCCTTACCTTTTCGGCATTACCGTTCTACTAACAGTTCTTGGGGCAATTCCGGGAGATACAAAATTCGTATTAAGGAAAGGCGAGAAGATCACGGTATTCAAAAGAAACAAGCGGGCCGTTCAAATTGGATCGCTTATCTGGGCGGGCCTGTACCTTACATCACTGATCCCAGAATTCCAAAAAATCTACCGCGATACAGGGAACCCCCGGGACTTTTTGGTAGTCCTTCTGATCCTCAACGGCCCTGTGATAATTCTGGCCCTCGCAATCCTGTACCTCCAGAGGGAATGGAAGGATCTGGTATAATCGCTATGACCATCGAGTTCACGTTCGTCCCGGTCGGGCCGGTCTTGAGAAGCGCGCCGGCCCTTTCGAGAGCGCGATAGCTGTCGTGGTCTCTGAGGGCCTCCTCAACGTCAACGCCCGCTTCCTCAAGCCTTTTCAAAGTACCTCCATCCACTATTCCCCCGGCCGCGTCGGTCGGCCCGTCCGTTCCATCGGTGTCAAAGGCCACAACGGTAACGTTGAGTCCCGCTATTTTCCGGGCGATGCTCAGCGCGAACTCCTGATTGGGCCCGCCGAGGCCCTTCGCATCCCCAACGGTCACCGTCCACTCGCCCCCGAAGACAAGGACGGCGGGCTTTTTGAGAGGCCTGTCCCGCTTCACTATCTCCTCTATTATCGAGCCGACCGCCAAAGCGACTTCCTTAGCTTCGCCTTCCAGTGTGGTTGTTATCACCGTCGAGTTGAAGCCGAGCTCTTCAGCTTTCCTTGCGACGGCCTCACACGCCTTTGAGTTGCCCGCGATTAGGAAGTTGTGGACGTTGCCGAGTTCCTTCGGTGTCTCCTCGATTTCCCCGCGCATGCCCCGCTCGATGACTCTTCTCACGCTCTCCGGGACTCTGTCCCAGATTCCGCGCCTCACGAGGACTTCGTAGGCGTCGCGGTAAGTTGTCGGGTCCGGGGAAGTTATTCCGGACGCTATCGAGCTGATTTCATCGCCAACGACGTCCGAGACGATTAGGCTTACCACGGTTCCCTTCACGGCCTTCGCAAGCCTTCCTCCCTTGACCTTAGACAGGTGCTTTCTGACGGTGTTGATTTCCCTTATCGTCGCCCCGCTCCGCAAAAGGAGCTCGTTCGTCCTGATGAGGTCTTCGAGGCTTACCCCTTCAGCAGGGTAAACGAAGAGAGCGCTTCCACCTCCCGAGATGAGGGTGAGAAGGATATCGTCTCTACCAACCTTCTCCGCGAGCTCAAGGCCCAGCTTTCCGGCCAACAGGGAGTTCTCATCCGGAATAGGGTGACCTGCTTCGATTATCCTCGCTTCAATTCCCTCGCAGTCTATAGCGTAGCCGTGCTTTGTAACCACAAGCGTTTCTCCGATCAGCTCACGGGGAAGGGTCTCGAAGACCGCTTTCGCCATCCTGCAGGAGGCCTTACCAACCGCGAGAACGTGGACCCTTCCGCACACCGGAAAACTCTCGCCGCCAATGGAGAGAGTCCCTTTCCGAAACCTGAGGGCCTCAATCACGGCCAAATAGGGATCGGCAGCCTTAAGGGCGGCGCTGATGAGCTCGCTCACGACCATTGGTAACACCCTGAACAATACTGACCAATCAGATTTTTAAAACGCTCCGCGCACTTAGGCCAGAGAAGAGAATTAGGTGAGACTAATGGCGATAGTGGTTAAGGCAAACCCGAACATGCCCGAGGAAATCGCGCTCCTCTTTAGGAAACAGCACTACGAGCTCGTCGGCAGGCACAGCGGCGTTAAGCTCTGCCACTGGCTCAAGGAGAGCCTTACCAAGGGCCGCTTCTGCTACAAGCAGAAGTTCTACGGCATAGCGAGCCACAGATGCCTTCAGATGACGCCGGTCTTGGCCTGGTGCACCCACAACTGCATCTTCTGCTGGCGCCCGATGGAGGGCTTCCTCGGAACTGAACTGCCCCAGCCCTGGGACGACCCGGCTTTCATCGTCGAGGAGAGCATAAAGGCCCAGAGGAAGCTTCTCGTTGGCTACAAGGGCAACCCGAAAGTTCCGAAGGAGAAGTTCGAGGAAGCGTGGAACCCGAAGCACGCGGCGATTAGCTTATCGGGTGAGCCGATGCTCTATCCGTACATGGGCGACCTTGTTGAGGAGTTCCACAAGAGGGGCTTCACGACCTTCATAGTCACCAACGGAACCGTTCCGGAGAGGCTGGAGGAGATGATTAGGGAGGACAAACTTCCAACGCAGTTTTACGTCTCGCTGACCGCTCCTGACATCGAGACCTACAACCGCGTCAACGTCCCGATGATTCCCGACGGCTGGGAGAAGATAAAGGAGACTCTCAAGCTCATGCGCGACGCGGAAACAAGGACGGTAATAAGGCTCACCCTCGTGAAGGGCGAGAACATGCACAGTCCTGAAAAGTACGCCAAGCTGATTAAGATAGCCAACCCGATGTTCGTCGAGGCCAAAGCCTACATGTTCGTCGGCTTCTCGCGGAACAGGCTCACAATCAACAACATGCCGAGGCACGAGGAAATCAAAGCTTTCGCCGAGGAGCTCGTGAAGCATTTGCCCGGCTACCACATCGAGGACGAGTACGAGCCGAGCAGGGTCGTGTTAATCATGCGCGACGACGTAGATCCAAGGGGAAGGGGATTGACCGGAAGGTTCATCGCCGATTGAACCTCCATTTTTTGCCCCGAGGAAAACTTTATTTATTCCGCCGCCGTTTAGCGATTTTAGAGGTGTGGACTATGATGAAACGGTGGGCCCTGAAAATTATTCCCCTGATTCTCATCGGTGTGATCGTCTTCGCCCCCCTCACCGCGGCCCTTTCCATGACGGAAGGGTCCGTGAACTTTCTCAAGAAGTTTGGAGACAGCAGCGGGCAGGTAAGAACTCTAAGCTTGACAATAGTGGCCCTCGCCGAGGCGAGCGGCAAGGTAAACGAGGATCTGACGCCGAAGATCAGGGAGTTCACGAGGGAACTGCTCTCCTATCAGAACCCGGACGGTGGATGGGGCTACTTCCCGGAGAGCGTGAGCAACGTCCTCGATACCTCCTACGCCCTGATAGCCCTCTCAAAGGCGGAGAAGTTTTTTGAGGGAACCGACGACCTCTTCACGGTAGACGACGCCCGTAAGAGGGGAATTAACTTCCTGCTGAACTCCAAGACGGGCAACGCCTGGGGCTACATCCCGGACAGCACACCCATGTTCTACCCGACGGTTCTTGCACTCTGGGCCCTGGGGGAGAACGGCTACAACTCGTCCAGCCCCGTGGTTTCGTCCGCGATTTCATCCCTCGGTGACCTGCCGAGGTACATCGACGACTACACCGCCCTCGGTCTCAGGCTCATAGCCTTCAAGGCAGTGGGAGAGCCCGTTGACAGGTCCGAGGTAAGCGAGCTCATAGGGATCCTCAACGGGGAAGAGCTTTCGCCGACCCAGAGGGCGCTCCTGACCTACGCCCTGACCCTTTACTCCGAGCCGACCTTCGAGGTCGTGGCGACGATAGCGAGGCTCGATCAGATAAAGCACACCGGGGCAAACATGGTTTTCTGGGCGGACACGCCAAAGTACCCGATCTCGGTAACCGACACCGTAACGCCGACCGCCTACGCGCTCCTTGCCGTTTCCAAGCTCGTGCCCCCAATAAGGGAGGTTAGGGTCAACCCCAACGAGATGCCCTGCGACCAGCTTATCTCCTACCAGAACCCGGACGGTGGATGGGGAATCTACCGCGGCTCACCGTCCAACGAAAAGGCAACCTATTACGCCCTCCTCGCCGTCGAGGCCTGCTATCCTGCTCCGGATGTGGTTGAAAAAGCCCTGAACTGGACCGAGAAGAGGTTTAAAGAAGACGAACGCGTTGTTCTGAACGAGAGCAGGCTCACGGTTGGGTATTACTACGCCCTGATGACGCTCCTGCACTTCAACAGGCTCAACGAGAGCGAGAGGGAGCACGCGATAGAGGTGATAAAGTCCATCAGGATGGACACCGGGAAGTGGGGGATCAAGGACCTCGGTCCCCAGCCGGCCGAGACGGCAATGGCCCTGAGCGCTCTACTGGCCCTTGGCGTCAATAAATCCGATCCCGACGTAGTTGCCGCCAAGAACTGGCTCCTCTCGATAAGCTCAACGGGATGGGGCCTCTACTACCAGAGCGGGATATATCCCTTCATGCTCGACGTGAACGTCCTCGACACGCTTACCGTTCTGAAGGCGCTGGAGCCAATAGCGACCAAACCCGAGGTTGAGAGCCATCTAAACTGGCTCATATCCCAGAGGGTCGATGGCGGCTGGCCCTACGCGAAGGAGTACACCGACATCAACGGGACGGAACTCATGGGCAGGCCCCGCGTGGATTTGACCGTCGAGGCAACCCTTCTCCTCCTGCACTACGGCTTTGACTACAGCCAGCAGACGCTCGACTTCGTGAAGAAGGCCAGGGATTCAGGATTGATCGCCAACGATACCCTGGAGACGGCCTTCGCGGTGATATACCTCTCAAGCTTCAACAAGATGCCGATGGTTGATCTCTCGGACGTCAGGAACGCCCTTGAGACGTCGACCTTCAACGTGCTCTGTTCAGAGGACAGGATTGGGGACGCCAAGGAGATACTGAACTACCTCCGCGAAACCTTCGGCTACCGCTTCGATCTCGGACCCCTCTCGCTGATCGAAGAGGGCAACGCCATAGTGCTCGCCGGATTTAGCGACGTGAACGTCTCCCGCTACAACCGCTACATAGCCCTGGACGTGGCAGGAAACACCGTGGAGCTCAACAACTCCACCTACCCGCGCCAGAACACGGTCCTCCTGATCCCGGGAAGAACCGCTAAGGGCGTTATACTCTTCGTCCTGTACGACGAGGACTCCTCGGAGATCGCGAAGCTCGTGTTCAAGATAGGCTACGTCAAGTACATGCAGGGGCCAGCTGTAGTGATCCACTACGAGGACAGGAACGGGGATGGAAAGATAGAGCTCAACGAGGTAACCGCCGAGACGGTGGGATGAGGTGAGAGCGTGAGGGCTATAATCATAGGGGTCGGCCAGTGCGGAACCAAGATAGCCGACCTCTTTTCCCTCGTCGATTTTGAGGCTTTAGCTATAAACACGTCCCGGGGAGATCTCGACTACCTCAAGCACATTCCCCCGGACAGGAGGATCCTCATCGGGGAGAGCCTGACGGGAGGAAAGGGCGTCAACGCGAACCCGGTTCTCGGCAGGGAGGCCATGAAGAGGGACCTCCCAATGGTCATGAGGAAGATCTCCTCGATGGTCGGCTACGAGGACGTTGACATCTTTTTCCTGACCTTCGGCTTCGGCGGCGGAACCGGTGCCGGCGGAACGCCGGTCCTTGCCGAGGCCCTCACGGAAGAGTACCCGGATTCTCTCGTCGTTGCCATCGGTGCGCTCCCCCTCAGGGAGGAGGGGATAAGACCGACGATCAACGCGGCGATAACCATAGACAAGCTCTCCAAGGTGGCCGATTCGATAATAGCGATAGACAACAACAAGCTCAAAGAAGGCGATCTGGACATCTCCCAGGCCTACGAGAGGATAAACTACACGATCGTGGAGAGGATAGCGTCCCTTCTCGCCCTGATCGACGTTCCCGGGGAGCAGACGCTCGACGCGAGCGACCTGAAGTTCGTCCTCAAAGCCTTTGGGAGCTTCGCGACGGTTGGCTACGCCAAAGCGAGAGCCGATCAGCTCAAGAGCCTCTCAAAGCTCATAGTCCGGTCGTTCGAGAGCGAGGGGCTTTACTTAGAGGCCAACGTCGAGTCGGCCCTCTACGGCCTCGTTGCCGTTCACGGCCCGCCGGAGGTTCTCAAGGCGAAGGAGATCTTCGAGGCCCTTGACGAGCTCACCGACAGGATCAAGGGGAAGCAGATATTCAGGGGCTTTTACCCGGACCCGAGGACGAGAGAGGTTGAGGTCGTAACCCTGCTCAGCGGTATCTACGACAGCGAGAGCATTGAGCGCATCATCAGAACCGCCAAGGAGTACGCGAGCTCCTTCATGAGGGCAAAGAAGGAAGCCGAGGAGAAGAAGAAGGAGCTCCTCTCCGGTCTTCCGGACTTCGATGACCTCTACCCCGGTGGTGAGGATGCCGACTGAGGAGATAAGGGACTCAGTGGAGGTTGCGCTGGAGCTCGACGAAAGGGAGGTGTACTCCCACATAGCCCACGAGAGCGCCGAGGACATAAGGCGGATAATCTCGTCGATAGACGCCGAACGGGCCCAGAAGAGGGGCTTCTTCGTCTACTACCACGACGATTGGGACAACCTGATAAGGGAGCGCATCAGGAAGGGAAAGAGGCACACCGCCTTCGATTTCTACAACCCGGCCCTCTTGGACATATGGGAGGCCAAGGTCGAGGAGCTGAAGGACGTCAGAAAGGCCAAGTACTTCCTCCTGTCACTCATAGGAATTGGAGTCGTCCTCTCAATAGCGGCCGGGGCGTTCCTCTCGTGGTACTTTGCCATTCCCGGACTGGCGATACTGCCCTTAGTTGTCTGGGTCCTTGACCGTGCGGGGGAGAAGAGCGACCTGATATACCACCAGCTGACCCAGTTCTTCATCGACGAGATGAGGGCCCTTCTGAGCAGGTACAACCTCGAGCCAGAGAGGTACAGGTTCAAGCTGTTCAACGATGATTATTTCGGCGTTAGGCGGATTAAAATCGGCAGGGAGTCCTTTGCCGTGGCCGAACCCCTCAATGATGTGGAATGATCCCTCATTTTTGTTGGGCAAGCGTTAAATAGGCAAAATCCATAACATACTAAGAGTGAGGACTATGGGCAAGAAGGGTCAGGTTTCCCTCGAATTCCTGTTCGTCTTCGCAATCCTGCTCATCCTGTTAGCCTACTCCGTCAGAAACACGACGTTCCAGCAGGGTTCCCAGTCGATCGAAACCCTGAGTGTACAGATCGCCCTCGAGGAAAAGGAACTCGCCAACACCATCTCGGGGGCCATAAGCCAGGCGTACTCCCAGGGCCCGGGCTCCAAGACGACCGTTTACGTGAAGCTCGTCTACCTCAGGAAGCCGTATTACCTGGAAAAGGTGTGGGGCGTCACCGATCCAGTTGTCTTCGTAACGTACGGCCAGCACCTCACCGACGGAAACGGAACGTACGTGATCGTCATCAACGGCACGGGAACAACGAACGTAGTCCTGACCGGTGGGGACAAGAACGCCTTCTGGACGAGGGCGCTCTACCAGAGGGATCTCATGTGGAACTCAACGGTCTGGGGCGGATCGAGTGCCAGCGTTGATTTTGGCACCGGGGCAACGACCGTCTACGGCCTCAGGCTGAACCCCTCAACAATTCCCCCTGTCATCAAGGTTGTGGTGGAGTGGAATCCTGACCTTCCGAACTCGTGGGCGTTCAACTCGACGTCCGGAGAGCTCAGGATAAACATAAACCCCGGTGGGTGAGATGAGGCCGGCCCAGATAACCTTTGATTTCCTCATTGCAATAATGCTCATAACCGTCACGGTAGCCGGTATTGTCTCCGTTGCATCGGGAGAAACTGCAAACGCCAGAACCTTCGACAGCGCGGCCAAGCTGAAGATCCTCGCGGTTGATCTGAGGGATACAGTCGCCCAGGTCTACGCGGCCGGCGACGGCTTCACGGTGAGGAAGGAGCTCCCATTTGAGCTCAAAACCGGAGACAGCATAACCATAACCCTGAACTCGACGACCAACAGGGTTGAGATAACGGCAACGCTCGGGAGCAAGACCTTCAAAGTCGCGCAGAGGTTGCAGGTTCCGCTATACACAACGAGCTCAATAACCTTAGGGCCAGGCCAGAGGGCCTTCAACGTGACCGCCCGGAGCGTGGGGGGTGAGATCTATGTCACCCTTCAGGGCTAAAGGCCAGACGGCCCTTGAGGTCCTGTTCATAGCGGGGATCATCCTCATCGGCGCGGCCATAATTCTTCCGGGGTACATGAACACCAACACCGACACGGTTGTCCTGATGCACGTCAAGAACGCGGCCGACAACGCCTGCTCATACCTCGGAACCGGCGTCGAGGTCGAGGATCCGGCTTATTCCCCCCTCAACACGCTGATAGAAGAGGTCAACTACTCGTCGATTCAGTGCCGGGTTGAGAGAACTTTCATTGTCTCCTCGACGGGCGACTCTATAAGCCTCAACGTTACCGTGATCTACTCCGGACCGCTGAGCGCGGCAGATGTTGAGAGCGCGGTCTCGGAGTTCATTAAAAACCGGCTTGAATCGGAGGGATTCTCTCTGGTGGGAGGGGCCCTTACCTACGGGGGTAAAACCATGAGCATAACCGTGAAGGCGGTGAGAGCATGAGGAGGGCCCAGCTGTTATCCCTCGACGCGATGCTGTCGCTGATAATCATGATGTTCGTGTTCGCCGCGGTTATAAACACGTCCACCATGTTAAAGGGCGAGATAACATCGATGATCGGCTGGTACGAGAGGTCGAACGTAGCTGACAACATGCTCAACGTCCTCACGAGAAGTCCGGGTGATCCGGTGGACTGGGATAAAAATCCAGGCAGAGTAGTAGTTGTTGGACTGGCTGAAAAAACTGGGAACTTCCTGTCGTACAACAAGGTCATGGCCCTTCTCCACGAAAGGAACTCAGAAAGTGTGTTTTCGTCCCTTATAAACCTCACTGGAGGAAAGAATTCGTGGCTTTCGTTCAGAGTCAAGGGAACGTTATCGAAACCTCCCAATGTTGAGGTAGTTACAAATCCAGGGACTCCCAGTTACGTTCCCGCTTGTTCCCCTGCAGGTCTTCCAACGGACAGCCCTGTAACGGTAAAATGTGAAAATGGAGAATTCGAATTCTCGGGATATCAGCCCCTAAATCCACCCCCATGGTGGTTGAATAATTACTCGAACCAGTACTTCGTTTGTGTTCTATCAGATACCTTCGTAGGTAGCAAGTTTTATCTAAACATCGGAGATTACTTTGGAGTAAACGGGAGTCTAACGGTTGGAAGCGACGGTCACGTTACCGCAGGAGAATGGTATGTAACAGGCGACACTAATATTGGCAATAGCGGTTATGCCACATCTCACGGCAACGCATACATAGGAGGCGACCTAGAGATTCAGCGTAGCGGCTACTACACCGTTGATGGAAGCCTCTACGTTGGTGGGCAAACATATGTCCATGATAGTGGACACCTTTACGTATCGGGGAACCTGTACTCACGGGGAAAACTCACTCTGGAAGGTGGATCCTCAGTTTCGGTTGAGGATTCAATATACGTGTTCAGTGATGCTAAAATTGGGACACAGGGACTTACTTTGAACGGAGACTTTTACGTGAAAGGTAGCTATGACATGTTCCCCGGAGGAACTGTCAACGTAAACAGACTAATGTACGTAGGGGATAGCATGAGGGTGATAGGAGACACAACAGTTGGTGAACTCTACGTAGGGAACGGGCTCACTATAGATGAAGGGAAAACTCTCGAAGTCAATGGAGACGCGTACATTGTTGGAAACTTGAACATAAACAACGGGAAAATGATAGTCCACGGCGATCTCTATGTTGAAGGAAGCATAACTATAACTTGGAGTGGACAACTTCAGGTTGATGGCAACTTGTACGTAACAGGCTCAATAATTATACCCGATAACAGCAATCCCGATAGGTTTTATTCAATTGGAGGAAACCTATCTCATTCGATTCCATCAGGGGCAACAAAACCAAGTTTTGACGCTCAGATGCCACCTATAAAGTTGCCCCCGTGCATAGCGGCATCGGGAGAACCTACAATCGAGATAAACTCCTCCCCTAGTTCCCTCTCTCAGATTTTCTACCCAGCGGATTTTGCCTCCATAGGAGATATAATAATAGTGAATGAAAAGATTGCAACGGAGACCATCGCGGAGAACTCCATGAAAAACGCATCATGGGTTGAAACCACAAAGAGAATCGTCACAGCTTCGATACGGATTTATAACCGTTCGTACACAGTGACACCCGATCAGGAACTTCCTTTGAGACTGTACGACGGTACTATAACCGATCGCATTCAGGGCAATTTAAGAATAATCTTACCCCCCACAGGGGATGGAAACCTTCTGCTAGTATCTGCGTTTTCATCAGTGAAAAGCGGGATCACTGCGGTCTATATAGTCAGAGACGGAGAGAGGATAAAGGTTGTCAGCAAACAGTTCCTAGTTAACGAAAGCGGCGAAATATACGCGGAATATCCAAGCGTATGCAGGGTAGCCTTCAGAGGAGGCGGCGTTATTGAAATCCCGATTGATTGTTTGATCGCAGATGTGAATCCCCCCATCCAGTTCGCGCTGTGGGTTTACAGCGTTGATGGATTCTCCTGGGTAAGGGTAGAGGACGAGAGCAACCTCAACGCGGTTCTCGACCGTAGGTATTCGGTCATGGAGATTGATCTCAAAATGTGGGAGAGGTGATGAAACTATGAGGAGGGGATTCGTCTTCACATTGGATGCGTTGCTATCACTTGTGCTGATATCTTTCTTTTTAGTGGGGATCGTTGCGTCTCTGTATCAGAGTCAGAACGTCTACGGGACGTATCTTAGGGGGGAGAGCAAGTACACCGCCGAGAATACCCTCAAGATTCTTAGAACGGTCCCATTACGCAATTTGGTTCCCCCCGATATTATAGAGAACTGGTCTTCGGGAGATGAGAAAAGCGCCGTTCTTTATTCCGATCTCGTAAGCCCAGATATGAGCCCCCTTGAGATAGTGGCAACCTACTGGGCAACGGGGCCCCTTTATCCAAAGAGAGACCTGAGGCATAAGGCGGAGATAATCCTTGGATACATCCTGAACAGCACGCTTAAGGGCTACGATTACGAGCTGCTGATAAACAATTACACAAGTCCCTACCTGAGAAAAGTCGGTGCGGATCCCTCGAAAGTTCCGGAGGTTTCCCCGGCGACGCTGGTGATGAGCGGTTACGCCTACAACCAAACGCCTAGGGGCTATATGGCGAGGGCGTATCTGACAAAATTAGGTAGCAAGGAAACAAGCTATATTTACACAGGCATGGAATATATGGGATACGGATACTATACCAACTCCAACACTCCAATTGACGTTAAAATGATTGTTCCTAACGAGAAACTTCTACCGGACGATGCTAACATAATCGAGGTAAAATGGTGGCCCTACGTTGATCCCATGTTTGGAGGTAAGGTTCAACTATACATAGACGGAGAGGGGGTAACATGTGGGCAGTATAAAGCAAACACATGGGTTAAGGTTACGAAACAAGAAATTCTTGTCGATGATTCTCTTTCGAACTCGTGCAACATGCTCGACATAATAAAAAGACACAGCAGCCAGAGATATCATGTCTTTGAAGTTAAAGAATATTTACCCTATTATGACGATATAAATATAGGTCCTGTTTTTCAGTTTATAACTTTAACTTATACCACGTCCAAGCTTTCCACATTTAGGTACCCCAAAGTAACGTATTTTGATAGCTTCTCCTCCTACTATCTGCCAATAGTCGTTGGAAAGCACGTTTTCATTCCGGGAAACCTCACAAATTTTGAGGTTAGTATTCATGTAAAGAATTTACCCTCTGACGCCAAGGCCACTCTTTACATCAACAATAAAAAGATATCTGTGGTGTCCCCTAACTCAAATGGTGTGTTCTCATGGTCAAACAGTACCATAGCGAACGTTTTGAATTACTCCACACTCTCTGGACACTATGCTTTTGTAGAAATCTACATTAATAGCAACACCCATGATTACACTGATAAAGCCATTAATCCTCCGGTTCAGATAGTTTACGACAAAACTTTGTCATTTATCAAGATAGATTACACTTACAAGTTGGCTACTTTAACACCTTACACCATAGACATAACCAAAGAAATCAATCAAAATAATATCGTTTCAAGCACTGGATGTTCGGCTCCATCTGGGGGATTAACACTTTGTACAGGTTTAACTTGGAGATATGATATTCCTAAAAATGTGATCCCAGTTTGGACCCTGATGTATTTCGATGTATACACCGGTTATTCTGGAGGAACCATGAAAGTTAAGATTAAAAATAGCGAAATTCCATGGACGGAAATTTTCAATGAAAACTATAGAATTTGGTACATGGGAATACCTAACCCCACAAGAGATACCACTGGGAGACTTGTAATTCCAACATTCGCATCTGGCGATAAT
This sequence comes from Thermococcus sp. AM4, assembly GCF_000151205.2. Classification (NCBI taxonomy): domain Archaea; kingdom Methanobacteriati; phylum Methanobacteriota; class Thermococci; order Thermococcales; family Thermococcaceae; genus Thermococcus; species Thermococcus sp. AM4. The sequence continues at coordinate 91,441 of NC_016051.1, read as the reverse complement.
TACATTGATGTATCTCTAACGGGGAGCTATGACATTTCAAAGGAATTTTCCCAAGGATCGTACACTTACTTGATACAGGCATACGCCGGCTACGGCGACGTCTTTCCCAAATACATCCGCGACGGGTGCAAGGGGTACAACATAACCTACTACTGGGTTGGGGATTCGAACCCACACTACATCACTGCAGGGGATCCCCCATACTGCGACGTTACTGCAGAGGATCTCCTGAAGAATAGAACTACCTACGCTGTTGATGACGCTATAGTAAGGCTTTTCAACAACCTTGGCGGGGATGGAACCGAAGACAATCCCATCCTTGTGGAGCTTCCCTCAACGGTCAACATAGACTTTGCATCAATGGGGAATATACCGGGTCTCTTTAAACCGATTCAGATAACCCTGCGCGTGTGGAGGGAGGGTTAATGAAAAGGAGAGGATTCCTTCTTAATTCGGCTGTCATTGTGCTCCTTATTCCCCTCCTCCTTCTCCTAGCTACTTACGAGGACGTATCTTCCTCGATAATCAAAGCTCAGAGTGAGAGAACCCAGTTTGAAAGAACCTATGACGTCATCAACTTCCTGAACCTCGAATTCCAGAAGGCGTTAGAGCTGTCAGGAAAGAGGGCCGTTGTTGCCGCGGTCGATTACGTGGCCGTTACTGGCAACTTCATAAGCCCAACGTACAAGGCGAACAACACCATCCGCGATTTCATGAAAACAGGAACTTCCCCATCAACAGAGGGATATGATACCCTACGGGTAATGGGCAAACAAACTATGAAAACTTGGTTATCCAACGTCAGCAAACTCTTGAATGAACAGGGATTTACGATTTCACCCTCTGTTGATGATATCGTAAAGTCAATGGACATAGAAGTGGCCCTTCTTGATGCATTCACTGTAGTTATCAAAGCTCGTATTCCAAAGATCAGGATAATGGACTCATCAAGGACTGTTGTTTATGATGGGCCATTACCCTCAAACGGTGGATACATATATGCGACAGTGGACATACGTGATCTTGAAGATCCATTCTTCTCGGCCATAACAGGAGGAAGGTATCATCGCTCAATAAGATCGTGTAAGTTCGCGTTTCCAACGCTTGGAATACGCCCCATAACATTTGCAAACGCTTCAGGTACGGGTAGTGGATATTACATCGGCAGGTTTGGACAGGAGTTCAACTATAATTTAACTCACATATGGAGCAGTGAGTTCAGTGTGACCAACTTCACGATCGGTGGAACCCCCGTGACAACTGATGCAATCGTACTCAAGGACGGGGACTTAGGGGTAGTTATGTTCAACACCACTTCCAATAATGGGGGTAGTTCTGGAGGAATCTCTGGCTGGTGCTCCTCGTTAAGGTACAGGTTTAACATAACAATAAAGAACAACGGCCCGCAATTAACTGATTTTCAGATTCCAATTTATTTGGATAGTTCCCACCTGACGTCAGACGTTTTGAACAAATTATTCAACACAGCAGATGCGGATGGGGATAACATCCCAATACTGGCAGTCTATGACCAGAATTGCAATCCCGTGAGCTTCTGGGTAGAAACTTGGAACACTCAATCAATGCAGGCTTTGCTGTGGGTAAAAGTCACGATTCCGCAGTACTCTCAGATTACATTGGAAATATACTTTGATTCACAGGGTACGGAGACTAAAGGCGATCCCTACACTGTGTTTGATTTTTATGAGGATTTTGAAAATTGGAAAGGATGGAACCAGTATAACCATGGAAGTGTGCAACAATCCAGTGATGTAGCTTACACTGGTAGATACTCACTCAGAAAAGATGAATATAATGACCCCAATGGAGGGTATAAACTCATAGGCAAAAATATGGGACGTGACATAATTTTAGAGGGCTACGTATACCGGCCGAAAAAGTGGGAGGGAGGACCAGTTGACAGAATTGGTTTAGAGGATGACAACTTTAATGGATACTCCATATCTATTAGGCACAGCAAGGATGACATTTGGATAGATAAGAGAATCAAGGGAATCCCAACCATAATTTCATCAAGGAAATATTGGAATCCCCCCGAGGACGATTGGTACTTCTTCAGAATGATAATCAAACAAAGTGACCTCATACTTGAAGTCTATAATAAAAATACATGGAACAGATATGAACTAGGAGCTGTACCCGATGCCAGTGTAAGTGTTTCAGATACAACATACAACACATTTGATAGGGTGGTAATCCACGGAGGGTACGTCTACTATGTAGACTCCTTGAGAATCAGAAAGTACTCCCCCAATACCCCCACTTTGGAATACTCTAGTACAGTCGAAAATAAACCACAATCATCAAGCTCCTCGCCCACTCCAAGCTCAAGTTCCACTGCCCACGTCTATGATATACAACCACTCAAAGATTGCCTTGAGGGAATGAGATACTTTGCTATAGAAGACGGCTGGTCATTTTTTGAGAGATTGGAAGGGACAAATACAAACCATGATGAATACGTCAACGTCTCCTATACAATTCAAAACCAAATGGGTTACTCAAGAAGGCCAATCGGATTGGTAAGTTTCATGATACCACAAACCACGTATGATCCAAAACTTGTCTCGCTGATGGTATCACTTGGGATAGGGCTTGAAGATAATCAAACGAGCACAGACTACTACTTTATGCTCCATTACTTCAAAAACGCCCCAAAGAAAGAGGGATATAAAGTTATCGGAATATCCAACGATATGAACTTTTACATAGATCCCCAAACTGCTCAAGAAATCCTCGGCACGGAAGGAACATGTGATTTATTAGAAGGATACACCTGTCCGTGAGGTGATCAAATGTCCCCCCTGGATCTTTTTTACTCAATCGGCGAGGCTGTAGAGGGGCTTTCCAGAAAAGCCGTTCACAGTATCAGAGAGCTTGTAAGCCCGACCCCCCAGTCCAAACCACCGGAATTCAGAATCCTACGGCGGCTCGTGAGGAGGGAGGTAACGGTTCATGAGCTCCTCAGCCTCAAGCTCCAGCTCGTGCTCGTTGGGTATCTCCTGCTCTCCCTCCTGATAGTCCTGACCTCACGGAGTCCGTACCTCCTTGTCCTTCTGTTCATCGGAGAGATAGCCTACGTAAGGTACCTGATAAAGAGGAACTGGAACTTCTTCGTTGAGGCCGAGCCGTACTACTTCTTTTACAGCGTGATTTCAGTGATATCGTTTCTTTCGTTTCTGGGATACCTCCTCCTGAGAAAGCTTGCAACGAGCGTTTACTACTACTATGGCTACCTCATAGGCGTTCTGATAGTGGTCCTGCTCTTCAGATGGTACTTTAAGGAGCGGTACGGAAGGGAGTACACATATGGGATCGTCGAGGAAATCAGAGGGGATCTCATAAGGGTCTTCGTGAACGACGATCTCGCGGCGAACGTAAAGCCCGGCAGGTACTGGGTTCCCGCGGTTCCCGACGCCCTGCCCGGAAGGGTCGTGAAGTTACTGGTTGAGGAGAGAACATTGAAGGGCTCCGTCCCGGTTAGGGTTCTCGAAGTTTACCTGGATCAGTCCTCCCACACCGAGACCGAGCCAAAGGACGAGGCCGAGTGAAGGATAAGGAGATAGATCGAGTGGCAGGGCTCAACGAGATTCGTCTTTGTGAAGCCTTCTCCACGTCGCGGGATGAAGAGGGGCTCGACCAGGGGACAGGAGGGAAGTACTCTAACGGCCTCACCCAGGGATACCAGCTCGTACCCAAGTCCCCAGCAGATCCTGCGCATGAAACCCAGGAAATCCTCCCACCGATGGATCGAGGTTTTATAGTAGATAGTGTGTCCCAAACTATCACCAAAAATAGTAATTAGCAAACCTTAAAAAGTTTTCGCAGGAGCATGGGATGCGATGATGAGTGAATCCGTTGCGGAAAGGTGAAGAGAGGACCGACTAGCTGAGCTAGAGCTCTCCGCAGAGCCTCGCAAAGTTCCTGTAAACCTCGGCCCCGCGCTCGGTGTGGGAAACCTCCGGGTGGAACTGGACGCCGTAGATTGGAAGGCTCTCGTGCTTCATGGCCTCAACCGGGCAGGTCTCGCTCCTCGCGAGCAGTTTGAAGCCCGGCGGGAGCTCCTTCACCTCGTCCATGTGGCTCTCCCACACCTTCAGTTTCCTTGGAAAGCCGGAGAAGAGGTCGTTTTCCTCGATTATTTCAATCTCAACAAGACTGTACTCGGCCTTCTCGCCCCTGCCGACCTTCCCGCCGAAGTGCCTCGCTATGAGCTGGTGGCCGAGGCAGATCCCGAGGATTGGGACGTTGAACTCGTCGTAGTGCTCCAAAACGGCTTCACAGTTGCCCGTTTTGGTTATATCTGGCCCGCCGGAGAAGATTATCCCCTTTGGCTCCATTGCCTTGATTTCCTTGAGCGGGGTGGTGTTGGGGATTATCTTCGCTTCAACTCCCAAATAGCGGAGCGTTCTCCAAATCCTGTGGACGTATTGGCCCCCGTTGTCCATTATAATTATCATGAGCCCACCTCCAGGAGTTTGAAGAAGGCATCTGATTCCTCAACGAGATAAAAAGCCCTCAAACCGAGGGACTTGGCCAGCTCGGCCATCTTCCTGTCGTTCGTAACAAGACCCGCGTCAAGGTAACGGGCGGTCGCGATGAAATAGATATCAGAAGCCTTGTGATGCGTCTGAAAGGCCACTTCTCGGAGCTCTTCGATGAGCAGTTCCTCAGGAACCCACGCAACTATTTCGCTGTAGTAGGTTAGCGCCTTTTCAACCTGCTCTCGCTCGAAATACCTTGAGAGAACAGCAACGAACTCAACTTCCCCCAAGCGGGGAGCGTAAAGCTCGAGCGAGCCCAACTGTGCATGCTCTATGATTCTTTCAGCGACTTCTGCTCTCTCAGGATAGAAGCTGGAAAACAGGTGGAAAACAACGGAGGTATCAACTACGACCCTCATGTTTCCTCCTCCCTTAAGCGAAGGAGATAGTCCGTCGGGTCTTCCCTGAACTTTTCGGGCGTCACCTTCTTCCTCATCTCCCTTGCCAGCTCAAGGAAGTCCTCGTGGTAAATCCTCACCCTGAGCTTCTGCCCCTCCTTCAGCTTGAGGGGCTTGAGAGGCTTCAGCACGCCGTTCTCGTAAACCACCTCAATAATCTCGCCCATGCTCCCACCGCATAAAGTTGGAAACGAAGGTAAATAAGCCTTCACTCGAACTCAATCGTTGCCGGAGGCTTGTTGGTGATGTCGTAGAGAACCCTTCCGACCTCAGGAATCTCGCTGGTTATGCGGAACGCTATCCTCTGGAGGACGTCGAAGGGGACGTTCATGGCATTAGCGGTCATTCCGTCGAGGCTCTCGACGACCCTAACCGCTATCGTTTCCTTGTAGGCCCTTATGTCGCCCTGAACGCCAACTGTCTTGACGCCTAAAAGCACGGCAAAGGCCTGCCAGGGTTTCAAGCCGGCTTTCTCGATTTCTTCCTCGACTATCGCGTTGGCTTCCCTGACTATCGCTATCTTCTCCGGCGTGACCTCCCCAAGGACGCGAACGGCCAGCCCCGGTCCGGGGAAGGGCATTCTGTTGTAAATCTTCTCAGGCAATCCGAGCTCCTTCGCCAGCTCCCGAACCTCGTCCTTGTAGAGGTCGCGGAGCGGTTCGATGAGCTTGAGGTTGAGCCTCTCCGGCAGGCCTCCGACGTTGTGATGGCTCTTGATTTTCCCCCTGCTCTCAATCCAGTCTGGTGCGATGGTTCCCTGAATCAGGAAGTCGGCGTTGATTTCCTTGGCTATTTCCTCAAAGACCTCGATGAAAACGCGCCCTATTATCTTCCTCTTCTCCTCCGGGTCGGTAACACCCTTCAAAGCCTTGAAAAAACGCTCGCTCGCGTCAACGTAGTGCAGGTTGAGGCCAAACTCGTCGCGGAAGGTCTTCACCACGAACTCCGGCTCGCCTTTCCTCATGAAGCCCGTGTTCACGAACACCGCGTGAAGCCTGTCCCCTATTGCCTTGTGAGCGAGTATCGCGGCAGTTGAACTGTCAACACCACCGCTGAGCGCTATAATTGCCTTCCCATCGCCGACGGTTTCTCTTATCTCCTCAACCTTCTCCCTGATGAAGTCCTCCCACATGATCATCACCTTTCGCATTTAAATGGCAAAAATGGCTTAAAAATTTGGCGATTTTAGCATTTACTTGTTAATCGGATAGTTTGGGGCCTCGTTGGTTATGAGTATGTCGTGCGGGTGGCTCTCCCTAACGCCGGCCTGCGTTATGACCACGAACTCGCCCTTCTCCTTCAGCTCTTCGATGGTTTTGGCGCCAACGTAACCCATTCCCGAGCGCAGACCACCCACGAGCTGGTAGAGAACATCGCTAACCGATCCCTTATAGGGCACAACACCCTCAACCCCCTCGGGCACAAACTTCCTCGTCTTCATATGACCCTTCTGGTAGTACCTCTCGGCCCCGCCCTTCATCATGGCTCCAAGCGAGCCCATTCCGCGGTACTGCTTGTAGCGCCGTCCGTTGATGACGACCTCTTTGCCCGGCGCCTCTTTCGTCCCAGCGAGGAGAGAGCCGAGCATGACCGCGTCGGCTCCTGCAGCTATCGCCTTGACGATGTCGCCGGAGTAGCGGATTCCGCCGTCAGCGATAACGTGAAGCCCGTACTCGCTCGCTTTGTCGGCGACGAGCGCTATTGCAGTAACCTGCGGGACGCCGACGCCAGCGACGACGCGGGTGGTGCATATGCTTCCCGGCCCTATTCCGACTTTAACAGCGTCGGCGAAGGTTAAATCGTCAACGGCCTTCGGGTTGGCGATGTTTCCAACGATTAAATCGGCGTCGACCGCGTTCCTTATCTCCTTCATGGCTTTAATGGCCTTGAGGTTGTGGGCGTGAGCTGTATCGATGACGATGACGTCTACTCCGGCATTATCGAGGGCCTTCGCCCTTTCAAGGTCAAATGGACCAACGGCGGCAGCAACCACCAAATCACCGTTTTCATCCCTGACGGCGTTTTTCCATTTCTTCCTCTTCGCCAAATCGCTCATCGTGATTATGCCAACGAGCTTCCCTTCCGAGTTCACAACCGGAAGCCTGTCAATCCTGTGTTCGAACATTAGATTGAGAGCTTCCTCGGCCGTTACACTCTCGGGAACCGTTATCGGCTCGCCGGTCATCACTTCCCTCACGAGCTTCCCGGGCTTGACGGCTATGTCCTTCTTGCTGATGACGCCAACTACTTTTCCATCCTCGACAACCGGCAGGCCGTCGATGTCGTTCTTCTCCATGAGGAAGAGGGCGTAGTCAATTGTCTCGTCGGGTGAAATGGAGATTACGTCCTCGACGATGAAGCGCTCAGCCCTCTTGACCTTTCTGACCTGCTCGACCTGTTCGCTTATGCTCATGTTCCTGTGGATTACCCCGAGGCCGCCTTCCCGGGCCATCGCGACGGCCATCTCCCACTCCGTCACCGTGTCCATCGCGGCGCTGAGAATCGGAATGTTGAGCCTTATCTTCGGCGTAATCCTCGTCGAGACGTCAACGTCCTTCGGCTCGACCTCTGTCGGCTGTGGCAGAAGAAGAACGTCGTCGAAGGTGTAGCCCTTAAGGGCATTAACAAGTTTGTGTTCAAACTTTCCCATTTTCGCCGGACCTCCGCGTCCTTTTTGACTTGAAGAAGTACATATCTTTTAAGGTTTGCGGAAGGTTTTAAAGGCAGTTCTTCCAACATCCCCGGGGGCAAAGATGGACTATGGGTTCGTAGCGGCGGCCTTCAGCATAGCCATCAAGCTCGTCGCCGGGGGAATGATCCTCTTCTTCGCGGAGATAAAACACAGAAAGACCGCTATTCCCTGGGGACTGGCCTGGATAGCGTACGCCTACGCAATTGCAGGGGATATATCGGGAAACTACATCCTGGGTGCCCTCTCCGTCGCGATTTTTGCCTCGCTCATATTCTATGGAACAACCAGGCTCATAGGGGCAGAGTTCTACATTGGAAAGGTCTCGCGAATCATTGCGTTACTCCCCGTGTTCTTCGTCATTCTCCTAGTGTCGGGTGCGTTAATGTTCCCAAGGAACCTCAACCTTCTGATAATGGGCGTCTCCCATGCCGTTTCCGGCCTTTTCATGATACTCTCAGGCTTTCTCCTCCTTGAGCTCAGGGAGATATACGGAAAGAAGGCCAAGAACCTCGGCATCACTTTGATAATCTACGGCATTCATCAGGTCGACTACCTTGCGCTGAGGAACGAGCAGTGGTTCGTCACGATAGGGTTTGCCCTCGGACTGGTCTTAACTGTGGTCTCGGCGCTCCTAATGATCCAGTTCGTTCTGGTAATCCCCCTTGGCTCAAAATCGCCCAGAGTTCGGGAGAAAATCCAGAGAGGAGTTCTGATACTCAGGCCGGACTCAATTGGGGGATACGTTGATCTCCTCAACGATTATCCTGTCCTCGCGTTCGTCAGAACCATAAGCACTCCCGAGAAATGGACGACGTTTAAGCTGAGCAACGTCCCGGGAAAGCTCACCATAGAGCCCACGAACCTGCCCAGAATCCTAGAGACCGCCGTTGAGTACATGAAGAGGGCAAGGGAAAACGGGGATTCCTTCAGACCCGTTATACTGATAGAGGGTCTCGAGTACTTGAGGCTCTACAACGATTTCAGCAGCATAGCCAAGTTCCTCGCGACTCTAAAGGACTACGTGAGCGTTAACGAGGGGACCCTAATCGTTGTGCTGGACGAAAAGGCATGGGAAAAGAAGGAGTTCAGTCTTTTAACGAGAATCCTCACGTAACGATCTCGCCGAGCCTGTCCTCTTCAACGGCTTGTCTCAGCTCCATCGCCATCCTCCTGCCGGTGCTCACCGGGAAATCATAGCGGAGCCAGCTGTAGGGGGAGCCGTGGACGAAGGGGTTCGTTCCGGCAACTATCCTCGCCGAAATCTCGAAGACTACGAACTCCAGCTCCTCGGTGAATACGCCTTCAAGGCAGAAAGGACCCCAGAGACCGCCCATGAGCCTTTCAGCAGTCTTCACTACCCTTTCACCCGCCTCGATGACGTCCATGAGCAGGCTCTCGCGCAGGACGAGTGGAATGTTGCCGATGACCGTGTAGTTGGTGTTTACCTCGATGTCCAGTTGCTCTCTCGCTGGAATCCTGCCTATTGCGTCGGCGTTCGACTCGTAGCGCCTGTCAATGCTCATCAGTTCAAGCTCGCGATTCAGCTTTGAGTAGAAGTAGTGCGGATAAACCGGAACTCCGATTACGTACTCCTGAATCTGGATTCCGCCCAGGTCTTCCTTGTCCCTGATGCCGAGCCTCTCGGCCTTCCTCCAGAAGTCCTCTGGATTCTTGGCCAAAAAGTAGCCCCTCCCGCCCTTGGCTCCAAAGGGTTTGACGATTACCGGTCCTTCTATGTCGTCGGGGTCGTCGTAGACCCTCGGAAGGCGTAGCTTCGCCTCCTCGAGCCACTTCCTCTCAAGCGAGCGGTCGCTCTCCCACCTCAGCACCTCTTTGTTGCCGTAGTAGGGAACGCGCATCTTCTTGACGAGCTCAACGCCGAGGTGCGCCACGAAGGAACCGGTGGGAATAACCACAGCGTCAAGCTCGAGGAGTTCTTCCTCGGGATAGCTCCCCTCGATGAAGTAATCGGCAACCGGAAAGTACTTTGTGTAGAGCGGTCTAACCCGGGCCTTTCCGAAAGCTATAGTCTCAAAGCCCTCCTGCTTCGCCCCCTTCAAAATCTGAAGGGCCGAGTGGGAGGCATACGTTGCTACCTTCATTCCTCCTCACCCAAAAGCCTTGGTAGGGACTCGTGAACGGCTCTGAGCTCCGAAACGGGTTTTCTGAGGAGTTCCCGCCCGTTCCAGAGGAAGACCGCGTCGCCCCCGCCGGTCCTTCCAATGATGGCAAAGTGCTTGAAGAGGCCCTCAAGCTCCTCAAGGTTCTCTTCGGGGAACGCTACGATGTATCTTGAGTGGCTCTCGCTGAAGGCGACCTCGATTGGGCTGGAGGTTTCAGAGGGAACCTTCGAGAGGTCTATGGTGAAGCCAGTATTCCCGGCAACGGCCATCTCCGTCAAAGCGACCGCGAGTCCACCCCCGCTCACGTCGTGAACCGCTTTGACGAGGCCCCTCCTTATCGCCTCGAGGACTCCGCTCGCGTTGGCTTTTTCCTCCTCAAGGTCCGCGCGCGGTGCGAGGCCACCTTCAACGCCGAGCCTCGCGAAGAGCTCGGAGCCGCCGAGTTCGGGCTTCGTGAGGCCAACTACTCCAATGAGAAGGCCCTCCTCGAAAGCCCCGGATGGAATCTCCTCAAGCTTCACCTTCCCGAGGCCAGCTACGACGGGAGTCGGCTTTATCGGCCTGTCAACGACCTCGTTGTAGAAGCTCACGTTCCCGCTGACGTACGCCAGGCCGAAGGCCCTCGCCGCGTCCGCCAGGCCTTTAACAGTTTCGGCAAAGCTCCAATAAACTTCGGGCCTCTCGGGCGAGGCGAAGTTGAGGTTGTCAACCAGAGCCAGAGGCTCGGCCCCAACGCTGACCAGGTTTCTCACCACCTCTGCAACGGCCCCCATCGCGCCGTGGTAGGGGTTCAGGTAGCTGTGGTTCGGATTCCCGTCGGCAACGAAAGCCAAACCATATTCGTCGTTTATCTTGAGAACCGCCGCGTCCCTACCCGGTTTAAGAACGGTTCTCCCCTGAACCTCGTGGTCGTACTGCTCCCAGACCCAGCGCTTGCTCAGGATGTTCGGACTGCCCCAGACGAGGTCGAAGGCTTCTCCAAAGGAAACGTCCGGCGTCTCGACCGGTCTCTCGGCGCTGTAAGGTTTCAGCTCCCACTCTATCGTTGGAACTTCAGTCAAAAGCTCTATAGGCAAATCCGCAACTTTCTCACTCCTCCAGTAGACGACGAAGCGTGGCTCCTCAATCGTCTCGCCGACGACGGTCCACTCGAGCTCGTACTCCTCGAAAATTCTGCCTATTTCCTCGATGTCCTCTGGCCTAACCGCGAAGAGCATCCTCTCCTGGCTCTCGGAAATCATGACCTCGGTCGGGCTCATTCCCGGCTCGCGGAGAGGGACCCTGTCGGCGTATATTACTGCCCCGAAGCCCTTCTTGCCCGCCATTTCAGAGGAGGCGCAGGTCAGTCCCCCGCCTCCCAAATCCTTGAGCGCCTTAACTTTGCCGGTGTAAACGGCCTCGAGGGTGGCCTCGATGAGGAGCTTCTCCGTGAAGGGGTCGGGAATCTGAACGGCCGAGCGGTCTTCTTCCTCCGCGTTCTCGCCCAGCTCCTCGCTCGCGAATGTAACCCCGTGAATCCCGTCCCTCCCGGTTCTGTTGCCGACGAGGATTAGCTTGAGGCCAGGTTCGGTTACGTAGCTGTGGACGAGGTGCTCCGGCCTCATGATGCCAACGCAGGCGACGTTGACGAGCGTGTAGTTATCGAGGCTCTCGTCGAACTCGGTCTCGCCCCCAACGGTCGGAACGCCTATCCTGTTGCCGTAGTCGGCTATACCCTTAACGACCCCCTCGAAGAGGTAGCGGTTGCGCTCCTTCTCCAGCGGGCCGAAGCGTATGGGGTCGAGAAGCGCTATTGGCCTCGCGCCCATGCAGAGTATGTCCCTCACTATCCCGCCGACTCCGGTTGCAGAACCGCCATAGGGCTCGACCGCGCTCGGATGATTGTGGCTCTCGATTCCAACGGCTATCCACGTCTCGTCGTCGAACTTCACTATTCCTGCGTCTTCGCCGGGGCCTAAAATCACGTGCTCGTTCTCCGTCGGGAGGAGCCTGAGCCAGGGCCTGCTCGACTTGTAGGAGGCGTGCTCGCTCCACATAACTTCGAGCATCGCCCACTCGAGCTCGTTCGGTTCCCTCCTCAGGCGCTCACGGATGAGCTTCTCCTCGTGCGGGAACATTTCCTCACCTCCTCGCCCACTCAACCATGCTCCTGAACAGCCTCAGGCCGTCCTCACTCCCCAGAAAGCGGTCGCTCGCGCGCTCAGGATGGGGCATCGTCCCGAGAACGTTGCCACGCTCGTTGGCTATCGCCGCTATGTTCAGAACCGAGCCGTTGGGGTTGGCTTCTTCGCTCACGTTTCCCTTTTCGTCGCTGTACTGGAAGACTATTCTGACCTTCGAGGGGTCGTCTGTGTAGTAATTTCCTTCGGCGTGGGCAATCGGCATCCTTATGACCTCTCCCGGCTCGTAGAGGGAAGTAAACGGTGTTTCCGCGTCGTTTACGCGGAGGTGAACCCACCTGCAGAGGAAGCGCGGAACCCTGTTGGGTCTCAAAGCCCCGGGCAGAAGGCCCGCCTCGGTGAGGATTTGAAAGCCGTTGCAGATTCCAAGGACAGGCCGTCCCTCCTCGGCGAACTCCTTCACTTCCTCCATTATCTCCTGACGGGCGGCTATCGCACCGGCGCGAAGGTAATCGGCGTAGCTGAAGCCCCCTGGAAGGACGACACCGTCGAAGTCCTTGAGGCTCGTTTTATACCAGACGCGCTCTGCCTCGGCTCCGGCCTTCCTTATGGCCCTCTCTGTCTCGAAGTCGCAGTTGGTTCCCGGGAACACCACCACGGCAAAGCGCACCATCTCAGCTCACCGGCTCTATCCTGTACTCCCAGCTGTGGATGAGCGGGTTGGCGAGGAGCTTCCGGCACATCTCCTCGACCTCTTCCTCAGGTTTTTCGCTCTCAAGCTCGAACTCGAAGCACTTCGGGACACGCAGGCCTTCAACCGCGTAGCCGAGGTTTCTAAGGGCCTTCCCTATGACCCTCCCTTCAGGGTCGTTGAGTCCCTCCTTGAGGCGAACGGTGACGGTAACCTTCCACTTCATAGCGACCACCCTTGCCAGAAAAGTGTAAAAATTGAGAGTTTTTAAGGCTTATTTTGACAAGAAAATGAAAAACAAAAGACCGCTCATGCCGAGAGCTCTTCAACCGGGAGCTTCATCCTGCTCGAGACGAGGAGTGTTACAATGCCGAGCGCCGCCATGACCAGGTAGATTATCATTCCCGTGTTCACACTGTGAACGAGGACGAACATGACGTTCGGAGCGACGGCGTTGGCGGAGTTCGAGATTAGGCCGAGGGCAAAGCTGGCCTCCGGGTAGATCTCCTTCGGATAGGCGGCTGGGGCCGTCGTCCAGAAGGCCGGGCCGGTTCCCTGGACGATTCCCGTTACAGCTATGCCGATTAGTGCGAGGGTGTAGTCGTTCGCGAGTATCGCCTTCCAGACGATGAAGATTCCGAGGAATGTTACCGCGTAGGAGAGCGTCATGACGCTGACGATGGCCCTGAAGAGACCGCGGTTGCTGGTGTTCTTAACCGAGAGGCGGTAGCCGAGGTAGCCCATTATTATCGACCAGAGGCCCATCGAGACCTCGAGGGCCATGACGAGGTTGGAAACCTGAGCATCACTGAAGTCCACGTTGTGGAGCGTGAAGGAACCCAGGGTGAAGATGATCCACAGGGCCGGGAAGAACGTGAAGCCGAAGACCCAGGTGAAGGGCATCTTCCAGACGTTGGCCCTGGACGAGCGCTTCTCCTTGGGGATCTCAAAGTCTTCAGTAAAGAGCCACCAGATCGCGAGCATAACGTACATAAGAACCGCCGAGATCACGAAAGCTTCCCTGACCGATGACCAGTTCGCCTCGTTTCCGCCGGCCCATTTGGCAAGGCTTATGCCGTAGATTCCGCCCCAGAAGATTCCCGACAGGATTATGCCCTTTGCAAAGGGCCTCTCAGCTACGAACAGCCTTCCAATCTGGTTGCTGAAGACCGCTATGAGAGCAACGATGAAGCCCTGGAAGAAGCGCAAGGCAACGACTCCCCACCAGTTCGGCATGAAGGGAATCAGGAGCTGGGGTATTGCGGCAAAGCTGACGATCAAAGCAACGCTCCTCTTGAAGGAGCCCTTGAACAGGCTCGTCCCGCCAAGGAGGAATGCGACGAAGAGGCCGACGACGTAGGCTGTCTGCTGATAGCCCATCATTGCCTCTGTAATACCGTAGTGCGTTAAAACAACGTCCTTGAACTTCTCGAGCATGTGCATCGTTCCAAAACCGGAGGCAACAACGAGGGTGTTGAGAATGACCGTTCTCCAGCGGTTATCCATGGTTTCAACCCCCAGATCGTTGATCGACAGGAAAAGCGGCCTCTTCTCTCTTAAAAACGTTTCCCGAAGGCAGTACGGTTTAAAATAACAAAACAGAAATGGGTTCGAAATTCGTCCCGATACACCTAACGGTTTCCAGCCAAATCCATCGCCAGCCTAACTGCCTCCTCAGGGCTCCCTGTGAAGGCAACCTTCGCCCGTTTCCTGTGGTCGAAGAAGCCGTCCTTCGCGAGGGCCCTAAGCTCATCGCTCCTGTAGCCGGTTCCGATAAGGACAACAACCGGAATTCCGAGGTTGTAGGCCATAAGAGCCTCGACCATCGTTCCCGAGCCGCCGCCGAGAACGACGAGGACGTCGGCCGAGGTAACGAGGACGACGCTCCTGCCCACCGGATTGAAGCCCGTCTTTATCCTCACCGAGCTGTACGGGTTCCCCTCTTCGTCCCCCGGGAGAATTCCCACGACCGTCCCACCGCGCTTCCTGAACTCCTCCGAGACGACCGCCATTATTCCTCCTTTTCCACCCGTTAGGAGTATGACGTCGAGGGGAAGGGCCCTGGCGAAGGCCCTCGCCTTCCTCTCGGCCTCTGGGATGAGCTCCGAGTCGCCGGAACCGGCAACGGCTATCTGAACCATCAGGTTACCACCTTCTCAAGCTCGTCCAGCTCGATAGCGCGCTTTATCTCGAGGGCGACCCTCCGTCCGGTGCTCATGGGCTTCCTCCAGAGGGCGTTGCCGTAGGGGTGTCCCATCGCCATGTGAATGTTCGTTCCACCGCCGGTTCTCGGGGCGACGTCGTAGATGTAGAAGTTGAGGTCTTTGTCAACCGCCGTCTGAAGCGTGAACGGCCCGATTATTCCGGGCTCGTAATACTCCTGCGTCGCCTTAACGTACTTCTCAGCCATGTCGAAGACCTTCTCCAAAAGCGACTCGCGGAGGGTCGATGATGCGTGGCCCGTTACGGTGTATTCCGGCTCGAACTGCCACTCGGGGAGGGTCAACTGCTGGGAAGCGGGAAGCCTTACGTGGCCGTCAAGGCTCGTTTCGAAGCGCCAGTCTATTCCCAGAAGCTCAATCTCACCGTCAATCGGCGAGTAGAAGAAGTCGAAGTTGAACACAGGCCCGATGATGTAGCGCTCGATTCTGGCCCTCGCGAGGTCCTCCTCCGTGATTACGCCGAGTTTAATGAGCCTCTCGGCCTTCTCGCGGAACTCCTTGTAGCTCGCGGCCGTGAAGAATCCACGCTCGAGCCTCTTCTTGGCGTGCGGAAGCTTGACTATGACGAGGCCGACCTCGTCAATCTCCTCCGGCTTGACGGGCTCCGGATAGGGGAGTCCAGCCTTCTCAAGGAGCCAGTAGTAGCTCTTCTCCTCGCTCCTCTCCTCGCTCCTGAGCAGGTTCCTGCTCCCGAAGAGCGGAACCTTAAAGTCGTTCTCAACCCCCTCTATGCCGGTGTAGACCACGAAGGAGCGGTTGGGGACGAAGATGACGTTCCTCCTAACGAGCTCATCCTGAACGTCTATTATCTGGGCGAACTTTTCAAGGATGATGACCTCGTCGATGAAGCCCTTGGTCAGGCCGTCCTTCGTCTTCCTCAGCCTGAAGTACTCGGCGTAAGTTCTGTGTCTGCCCCTCTGCGCAACGACGAGAACGGGCAAACCTTCCTCCTTGGCACCGTCGGCTATGTCCAGGGCGGAGTGGCTCCCGAGAACGCCGACGGTTATCTTCTCGGGGTCGTACCTCTCGAGGATTTCCAGAATCTCGTTCCGGCTTATCATTCCCACCACCTCAGCACGGGTTCGGCTCAAAGTCCCTTCCAAGCTTCCGCATCAGCTCAATCCTCCTCTCAACGCTCTCCCGGGTTCCGACGTCGCGCCTGTAGAACAGCTCACCCTTTATGTGGGGAACCGCGCTCTCCGCTATTCTCTCTGCTTCTTCAAGGCTATCGGCGATTCCAACGACCGCTATGGCCCTTGAGCCGAGTAGCGTGTAGTTCTCATCAATTGAAGCGTAGTAAAGCCTCGCACCGGCCTCTTCAACGGCCTTCTCGTTGACCTCTACCTTCACACCCTTGACGGGGTTCGTTGGATAACCTTTCGGCGCGAGGTACTTGACGACCGTCGCTTTGCCCTTGAACTCTGCCCTCCGAAGGTTGCCGTCAACTATTCCCTCGGCTATTTCAACGAGGCTCGTCCTGATGAGCGGGAGGACGTTTATCGCCTCAGGGTCGCCGAAGCGGGCGTTGTACTCTATGAGAACGGGCCCGTCCTTGCTGAGCATGAACTGGCCGTAGAGGAGTCCCTTGTAGGGCGTTCCCTCCTTCCTCATGGCCTCGACAGTTGCCTTGAGCGTCTCAAGGGCCTTCTCGTAGTCTTCCCGCGTCACGAAGGGAAGCAGGCCGTTGGAACAGGAGTAGCTCCCCATTCCGCCGGTTATCGGACCTTCGTCACCTTCATAGGCGTGGGGGTAGTCCTGGACGAGGGGCATGGGGAGAACCCTTTTTCCGTCGCTGAAGACCTGTAACGTGAACTCGACGCCGTCTGTCCTTTCCTCGATGAGAACCCTGCCGTCACGCCTGATTAGCTCCGCGGCGTAGGCCTTGGCCTCCTCGTTGTCCCTCAGCTGGTGGCCGACGACCTTAACGCCCTTTCCCCCGGTCAGGCCGATGGGCTTAACAACGACGGGCCTTCCGAAGTCGTCAATCCAGCGCTTCATCTCCTCAACGTCCGTGAAGACCCTGAAGGCCTTTCTTCCGGGGATTTCGTTGCGCTCCATGAAGGCCCTCGCGAAGGCCTTGTCGGTTTCAAGTTTAGAGGCCTCTTTGCTCGGGCCGACGGTTGGAACCCCGTTTTCCTCGAGGGTGTCAACGATGCCCTTCTCCAGGGGCGCCTCGGGGCCGATGAACGCCAGCTCGACGCCAAATTTTTCGGCGTAGTCCAGAACCTTCTCGACGTCGGTCTCCTTTGCCAGACCATAGCCCTTCGCGAGCCTCGCGAGGCCCGGATTTCTGTGCTTCGAAACCACGTAGAGTTCGGCGCCTCCCCTTACGAGGGCCTCCCCAATCGCGTGCTCCCTCCCTCCTCCACCAACGAGCAGAACCCTCATGAACTTCACCATTTATTTGTCAAAAATTTGGATTTTTAAGGTTTGTTTTTACAGTAAATAGTCAATTAACGGGGCCGGAGCAACACCAAAAGATCTTTTCATCCACCATAAAGTATTTAGGTATTTAGACTGATCATTACAGGAGGGACAAACTATGGACGGCGAGGAGAAACTAATGGCGATAATATCAGAATCATTTCTCAAAGGTAAGATCGTGGGCATCGTGGACCAGGATTTTTCATCATTCACCTACGTACCGGCCCTTAGAAGCCTCGAAAAACCGCTGGAGGAGGGCAAGTACGTATGGATAGTGTCTTATGAACCCCTTCAGAGCCTTTTCAGGGATTTCAGGAGGGCGGGACTGGATTACGAAGGCCATCTCGGCAAAAACCTCTACGTTCTGGACGTTTTTGGATCGATGAGGCACATAGATTCTGGTGTCGATGGAGTGTTCGTTCTATCGGGGTATCTTGATGACAGGGTGTTCATCCTTAAGTACAGGACGCTGATAAGGGACCTGCTGGCGGAGCTGAGTCCAGAGGAGGTAATCGTTGTCGGCTACCTCGAATCCGGGATGTGCAGACTCTTTGACAACCCAGTGAGGACTCAGAAACTCCTCTGGAGCCTCCGGGAGGAGTCTGGTGTGAGGACCGCGGGGATAATAACCTACATCAAGTCCGAGTGCCCAGCCCTCGAGGAGTTCATCTACCTCTACTCCGACTACGTCTTTGAGGGCGTCATCGAGAACGGCCTCAGAAGGGTTATAATGACAAAGGGTGATGGGGAATGACCTTAGCGCTTGGAATTAAGGAACTCGATGAGATCCTCGGGGGTGTGGTCGAGAAGAGCCTTATTCTCATTCACGAGGCCGATCCCCGCTCCCTGGGAAAGTTTCTGGCCTTCGAGATCATGAGGGAGAAGCTCGACTCCGACAACCTCGTGGGATACTTCAACATAGGCACGCCCCTCTCGCTTGTCCTGAGCGTTATGGAAAAGGCCGGGATCGACTGGAGGAGGCACCTCCACGAGGGCAGGCTCATGATCATCGACACCTTCGGGAGCATCTACGACATAAAGAGCGATCTTGAGAACGTGTGGTATCTAAGGAAGCCAATTGACATCGACACCCTGAACGAGAAGTACATCAAGGTAATCGGCGCCCACAAGCAGAAGTGGGCGGAGATGGGAATGTTCGAGGGAAGGGAACTGTGGGGGATTACGGTTTCCATGTCCGACTACCTCTCGATATTCACCCCCAAGGCAACCCAGCGGTACCTTGAGATCTCTGATCTCCAGAGGAGCAGGTCCGAGGTGTACAGGAAGTACCCCGCCGGAACGAACGTTTGGACCTACACCGGCGAGGATACGATAGTACTGCCCCTCCTCTACCGCAAGGCCGATTACGTTCTCAAGACGGAGAGCAGAGTTGAGGACGGAGAGACGAAGAGGTACCTCCACCTCATCAAGGCCCCAGAGCTTGGAAACGTTAAAACGCTGGAGTACAGGTTCAAGAACGGGCGGATTCGCTTCGGATGATTTTAACACTTTTACGTCAACTTACTCGCAAATTTTTTAAGTTTTGAGCATGTTTTTGCAAACGGTGGTTTCGGTGAAGGTTCTGGTGGTTATGGGAAGCAGGAGCGATAGCCACATCGCAGAGAAGGTAACCTCTGTTCTCGATGAGTTCGGCGTGGAG
Organism: Thermococcus sp. AM4; assembly: GCF_000151205.2. Lineage (NCBI taxonomy): Archaea > Methanobacteriati > Methanobacteriota > Thermococci > Thermococcales > Thermococcaceae > Thermococcus > Thermococcus sp. AM4. The sequence continues at coordinate 72,546 of NC_016051.1, read as the reverse complement.
TACGACGTTGAGGTCGCATCTGCCCACAGAAACCCGAAAAAAGTTGAGGAGCTGGCAAAGAAGGACTACGACGTGTTCATAGCGATAGCCGGCCTGAGTGCCGCGTTACCGGGGGTCATCGCCGCCCACACGGTTAAGCCCGTCATCGGCGTTCCGGTCTCGGCCAAGTTGGGCGGCCTCGACGCGCTCCTCAGTATAGCACAGCTTCCACCGGGGGTTCCCGTGGCGACGGTGGGAATAGACAACGGAAAGAACGCGGCCCTCCTGGCCATAGAGATCCTCGCGCTGAAGGATGAAGGACTGAGGGAAAAGCTCAAAGAATACAGGGAGAAAATGCGGGGCTAATCCCCGTAGAATTTCTTTTCAAAAACGTCTATCCCCACCTCGAGGTTCTCAAGCCAGTCGAGGAATCTGCCAACGTGTTCGTCCCTGAAAATCGCGCCGTGCTGGGGCGCTATAATCTTGGGCTTAAGCCGCCTAACGGAGCGGACCCACGCCTGAAGGGCTTTCGTCGAACTCATGTAGCGCCTGTGAAACGCCTCCATGTGAGCAGTGTGCTCGTTGAAGTCCTCTACGAAAAGGTACCACTCATCCTTTGAAAACGCGGCGGCGCCTATGTCCGAGCTGAATAGAATCCCGCTTTTCTCGTCGTAGAACGAGAAGTTTCCGGGGCTGTGAAGGTAGTGGGACGGAACGGCCCGTATGGTTGAATCGCCCAGCTTGAGCTCCATGCCCTCATCTGGTATTCCCAAGGTCCTGCCGGCGCTCATAACGGCCAGGTGGGGAATGAACCGCACCCACAGGTCGGAAATGACGACCTTTGCCAGAGGGGCGTACTCAAACCACAGGTTCAAGCCGGCCACAACATCAGGATCCTGGTGGGAGTAGAGTAGGTATCTGAGCTGGGTTGGAGGGATCAGGGAGGACACGTTCTTCAGAACCCTCGAAAAGACGAAGAATCCCCCGGGTTCCACCAAAGCCCCCTCGTCTCCATCGATGATAAGGTACTGGTTCGTCAGTATTCCGCGTTCGTCTTCGCTCTCCTCTATCCCAAGCCAGTACACCTTGTGATCCCCGTCATCGTAGAGGGGATAGCTGTTCATGTTCCGGATCAACTCAAACACCTCCCGCAGGAATCCAAGCGTTGAGCATGTATGCACCAGAGATGCCCGATAGAAGACTCACCGCTTCTCTGGCACTCTTCTCATCAACCACCTTTATCGTCCTGACCTCGCCCCCGCGGACCTCAACGGCCATTATCTGGGTGCCCCTCATGAGCACCTTAAACCCCTTAGTTCCATCGGAGGTAACCCCCGAGACGTACAGAACTTCACTGCCGGCTTTTTCCATGAGATCGTGGAGCAACTCAAAGATTCTGCCCTCGGCTATCACGTGAAGCCCGCTGTGGAACATCTTCGCCTTGGCGAGAAAGTTTGCAACGCTCATGGGGTCCGAGAAGTCGACCTCAACGATAGCTTCTTCTGTCTTCTCCGAGAGCCGGTGAACACCGAAGCTCTCGGCAAGTTCTTTAAGGGACTTTGCTATCCCTTCGGTCAGCAGTTCCAGGGGTTTTCCCAGCAGAAACTCCCGTTTGCCGGAATACGAAAGCTCCACGCTTACCGCAGTCTTCTTCTGCCACTCTTTGAGGGTTATGGCCACGGTAAGTGTTCCTCTCCTGCCCGTTCCCTCGTAGATATGGCTGTTGTAGTCCTCGTGAAATTCAAACTCGTAGGTATCGCGGAACTTGAACACAAAGCGGGGCAGCATTATCTCGGCCACAACGGGGCTCTTCCCCCTAACCTTAACCACGTACGGCCAGTTTGTTATGAACTGAGCGGGATCCTGGAGAATCGTTTCAACTGCCCTCCTCGCAGTCCCAATTTCAATGGTTGTTTCCCTTCTTTTCATATTCCCATCCCCAGGCTCTCTATCAATTTCACATAGATACCCTCTGGCCCCTCAGCGGGATCTACAGGAAACAGGAAGTAAATCGAATCAACATCTTTCACTATGACTCTACTCTCGAAAGAGTGAGGAACCGCATCGAGTTCCAGCTCAACGATTGTATTGTGGTGCATTTTCATAACCCCCACTACATGAGGAATTGCAAGTTTAGAGCCAGCAACCACGTCTTTCCATACTGCGGCAATACTCTCAAAGGGGTTGATGCTCCAGATGAAAGCCTCTTTCCCAGCCGATTTCATTTCAGTCGCCATCATTATCCATCACCATACCAAACCTGTGGAATGTTATGCAAAATCAGGAAGTTCGCTTTTTAAACCTTCTGATTTTGCTATTCAGATTCCGTTGTGCCTTGTAATCATGGTCCCTTAAATAAAGTATAGATCGATTGTCGAACGATCCTCATAAATAAACACGAGGAGAGCTCTTAAATACTCAAACAACGTAATAATTGTGAGTGATGCCGATGGAGGCCCTGGCCTTTAAGTGTGAAAGATGCGGCGCGCCCCTTGAGGTGTCGCCCGAGACGATAGTTGCGGTCTGCCCCTACTGCGGCTTTCCGAACCACGTTAGCGGCAACATCAAAACCGATGAAATCCACATCATCCCCTCCCTCGACAAGAACGCCATAGCCCAGGCCTTCTGGAAGAACGTTGAGAGCGACTTCGACCTCAAGAGAATAAAGGACGAGATCGAGATAGTCGGAATAGAGGGCCACTACGCCCCCTACTGGAGCGGTCTGGTTCACGTTTACGGAACCGTTCGCTACATGAGAAGGGAAGAAGAGTGCCACACGGACTCAAAGGGAAACACCCGCTGTCGCACGGTGGAGAGGCACTACACCGAGAGGGTCGATGAGAACATGAGACTGCTCGGATCGGCCAGAAGGCAGGTGAAGAGCTTCGGCGTCGACGACCTGATAACCCACTACTCGAAGACGTGGCCCAAAGGTAAGAGACTGCTCGATCTGGAAGAGGGTGAGTGGGAGCGGATAAAACTTGAGATCCTGAACACAGAGATGGACGAGAGGCAGGCAAAGCTGATAATGCGCGAGGACGCGATAGACGTTATCAGAAACCGCTTCCTGGCCAAGTCGGACAGGATAGAGCTCTTTGACATCCACGCCGACGAGCCCGAAAACGTCAGGCTGATCCTTCTGCCAATGTGGACGGTTTACTACCGCTACGGCAACTCGATATTCCAGACGGTTTTTGCGGGCTGGGACGGGAAGAGGGTGGCCGCAACAGAGCCGATGAACGTGCTGAGACAGGCCCAGTACCTGGCAGGGGCCGGCGTTGGCATGGCCATAGCCTCATTCGGCGCGGCGTTCTTCTCGGGTTCACCGGTCTTCGCCATTCTGGCCATCGTCGGCGGTTCGGCCGTGAGCTGGCTGGCCGGAAGCAAGGTGCTCGAAGGGCAGAGGATCGAGAGGGAAAAGAGGGGTCTGCTGGGGTGATAGCATGGAGGTTACCTGTCCCACGTGCTCGGCCAAATTCAAGGTTCCCGACACCGTCAGCATAGCAACCTGTCCCTACTGCGGCACCACGTTCCACGTCCACACCGGCGAGGAGAGCGAGGTCGACCACTTCTTCTTCCCGCCGATGAGGGAAGACCCGGCCGGAAAGCTTTTGAAGTTCCTCTCAAGGCAGTACGGAGCCCCAGCTGACATCGTCGATGCGAAGGTTACGAAAAAGGAACTCCACTGGGTTCCCGTGTACTTCTTCTACCTTCACGGGAGGAGCAAGAGCAGGGAAACGGTCGAGGAGGTCGAGTTCCTCGGCATCCCGGCGGGTTCACCCTTCAAGACCCTGCTCATGGATTACCCCTTCCCGATCAGGGGGAAACGCTTCTTCGATGAGGCCGTCGTGAAGAAGGGGAAGTACTACGAGCCCGACATGAGCCGGGAGGAAGCGGAGCGGATAGCGCGTTCGAGGCTTGAAAGCGCGCTGAAGAAAGAGGCCAGCGAGGAGGGCGCCTACGCCGGGGAGCTGGAGCTCAACGTGAAGTTCCAGGGTTTGGTTCACTACCCCCTCTGGGAGATCCACTACGAGTACGGGGGCGAGAGGTTCGTTAACTTCGTGGACGGAACCGATGGAAGGGTAATCAGGGGAGAGTATCCACTCATGAGCGAGGCCCGGAAAAAGGCAACCATGCTCGGCTCCGGAGTGATAGGGGCGGGCCTCGTGCTGGGAATCGTCGCATCGGCGATGGGAAGCACCCCCTGGGGCATCATCGGAGGCCTTGCAGGAGGAATCGCCGGAGGGATTGGAATCTTCATGAAGGGCTCTGTCAAGAAGAGAACCGTCAGCGAGGTTATGAAAGCTGGTAGGGGTAACGTTTATTTCCAGCCCGTTTGAGGTGATAGCATGGGAAAGGAAACGTCGATAGTTGAAAAGCTCGAGCTTTTGGTTCCGGGCTTCCACGGCTACAAGAAGAAGGAGCTCCTGAGGGAAGACGACAGGCTGATCAGGGGAAAGGTGGCCGACCTCCTGGGCCAGGCGAAGAGAGAGCTGGAAAGGGCCCTTCAGAGATGCGCCATGGTGAACTGCCAGCAGCTGATGGCGATAGAGGGCATGAGAAAGAAGCTCATGATGCTGGAGAGCAGGGTCAGGCACGCCGAGGCCGGCTACCGCGGCTACTTCGACAGGATCAAGTTCAAGGAGAAAGAACTGAAGAGGCTGATAGAGTACGACGCAAAGATGATCGAGCTCGCCGAGGAGATACTCAACGAGGCAAAGGCCTTAAACTCCCAGATCGCCAATCCTCAAGCTCTGGGCATGGCTGTTTTAAGCCTTGACGACAAGCTCGTGAACTTCGAGGAGGTTCTGGGCCAGAGGATGAGCTTCGCGGTGGGTGAGTGAGATGGTGCAGGTCATAGAATGGGTGAATCCCGGAGAGGACGAGATAATCTGGCGCTACCCGAACGAGGTCATAAAGTGGGGCGCCCAGTTAATAGTCCACGAGTACGAAGTGGCCGTCTTCATGCGCGACGGCAAAATCTACGACGTTCTCGGCCCCGGAAGGCACACGCTGACGACGCAGAATTTGCCGCTCCTCTACAAGCTGGTCGGCGGGAGCAACAGTCCATTCAAGGCGACGGTAATCTTCGTCAGCATGAAGCAGTTCCAGGGTCGCTACGGAGGAGAAACTCAGACGAGAGAGCTGGCACCGATAAAGTACTACGGCGTCTACTGGTTCAAGGTCGCCGATCCGGTTCTCTTCATCACCGAGGTTGTCGGGGGCCAGAGCCTCTACGACGCCCAGGACGTTACGAAGTTCATCAGGGCCTACTTCAACGAGGGCATGATGAAGCACCTCTCGACTTATTCCATCGTCGACCTCTTCCAGAACCTCGACATGGTGAGCACCCAGGTTAAGGTAAAGCTCATGGAGGACTTCCGCAGATTGGGCCTAGAACTGGTCGATGTCAAGATTGAAGGTGTCAACACCACCGATGAGTGGCGCCAGAGGCTCTTCTGGCTCATGCAGACGGGCAACGCTCAAGCTGTAATGCAGATGGACACGGTGAAGCAGGTCGCGGCGGAGCTCGGCAAAAGCCCAGGAGCCGGAATGGGAACCGGGATGGTTCTCGTCCCCCAGCTCTTCCAGCAACCGGCACAGCCAGCACAACCCGTCCAGCAGGCCCCGGCACAGCCCTACGCCGCACCGCCAGCCCCGCAGCAGGCGGCACCTGCGCAGACCGGGCAGCAGGAGATCTGCCCCTACTGTGGCAAGCCCATTCCGCCGGGGGCACGCTTCTGCCCCTACTGCGGGCACGAAATCAAGCGCTGCCCCAACGGCCACATCGTTCCGGAGGGTGCGAAGTTCTGTCCAGTCTGCGGCGCGAAGATCGAGTGAGGCTTTTCTTTTTCTTAATCCTTCAACACTTAAGGGCTTGAAGTTTTGGAGAGGAAAGCCGAGCTCGTGGGGCTGGAAGGATGAGAGAAGGGAGATGGAATTGTGGAGAAGGGCGCAAGAGGAAAGAGAAGTTTAAGGAATGAGGGTTTTGGCTGGTCTGGGATTTGGTGAACTTCGAAAAGGCTTATCTTCTATTGGAGAAAACGGGGAAAGGTATTTGAGTATGCCTTGTGATTTCTCACTGGAGGTTACGGCATGGGGGAGGTTGAGGTTGTTATCAAGGTTAGGATTCCCGAAGGACTTGGAAAGGACTTCGAGGGAATCGTGAGACGCATGATAGCCACTGAGATAGCCGAAAGAATAGAGGAGAAGGTAAAGGAAGCCGAGAGGCTCATGGAGATTCTCCAAAAGTCCAGGATGTCCGAGGAAGAAGGCAGAAAGCTGGCCGAGGAGCTAGCAGAGGCTGTAGCGAGGAGACACGGGGTGTTGTGATGAAGGCAGTCCTCGACTACAACATCGTTTTCTCCGCCCTCTACAATAGGGGAACCGCCCAAGAGCTCTTTGTAAAGAACCACGTGTCGAGGACGTTCGAGTTCCTCGTACCAGCTTACTTCTGGGAGGAGCTGGAGAGATTAAAGGACAAATTAGTTCGGATAACACGACTCAGCCCGGAGGAAATGGAGTTCGTCCTGGAGAAGATTGGGGGGCAGATAACAACCGTTGAGATTGGAGTTTACAGGGACTTTCTGCCGGAGGCTCAAAGGATATGCCCCGACCCAAAGGACGTCCCCTACGTTGCCCTCGCCATGGCGACGGCCACACCGCTTTTAACCGGAGATAAGAAGCTGATTGATCGCCTCGAGGGAAGAATAAAAATCCTCACGCTGAACGAGGCTCTGAAGCTTGTATAGCTTTTGAATTTCCCCAATCTGCTGGACTTCGAAAGGCTTATTTCTCCAGATGCCAAAGTTTGAGAGGAATGGTTTTTGAGGGTTCGATACATCTACGCCCGGATCGGTAGGAAGCACGGGAAGTTCGAGGGGATAAGATCGGTATCAAGGGAGATCGTGGTGATCTTGGCGAGTAAATCGGCCACGGAGGGCACGTTCAAATGCAGAAAGATAGGAGATCAGGGCGAGTACTCCCTTCTCTCGAACATCGCGTATCCTAAAAGGAGCAGAAGTGCCGAAAGGCTGATCAAGATGACGTAACCGGTTGTTCTGGGCATTAAAATTGCTTTCCTGAATTCCACGGTGGTCATGGGGGCGAAGACGTACGAGAGCGCGGCCATTATCCCTCCAGTGCTCCCGTTGCTCTGGAGAAGAACCCTGAAGGACATGGGGATGGCCGAGGTCAGGATGAAGAAGGTTATCGAGCCGGCGAGGGAGTCGAGGACAGCGGCTATGATCGCTGCAAAGGCCGTGTAAGCCGGAAGCTTGAGGAGAAGTGAAACAGCGAAGCTGTGGTATCCCCTGAGCCATGTCATCGCTGCAATTCCAACGATGCCCGGTGCAAGGCCAAGAGCAACGATGAAAACCCTAACCCAGTAAACAGTTCTCGGTCCGTTGAATATCGACAGTTCAAAAACCGTCGTCTTTGAGTCCCTCATTATGTGGGACGCGATGAGGACGCCGTAAACCGGGAGGAATATGTACTCCATGAGAGTGACGAACTGACCCGGGCCCTGATTTTTGATTGAGCCGAGGGAAGAGTAAGCGGCCGCTAACATGAACAGGAAGAGGACCGCCGTGGTAACCGGGGGAAACAGGCCCCGGAAGTACCATTTAACGGCTTTCCACGTAGGCATAGCGCAACCCCGCCCTCTTAAACCCCGCTATTTTTCCACTCCTCATAAGTTCGGTCAGCTCGTCTTCTCCCGTCCTGACGACGACAATTGCCCCAAAGCGATGGAGAACCTCCACGTTGCCCGGCATGGGCTCGTCGATTCCACTCAGGGTGACCTCGTAGATGCCCTCGGCAAACAGCTTTCTCCTGCTCCCTTCCCAGACGATCCGGCCCTCCTTGAGGATCACGAAGTAGTCCGCGACCGCCTCACCTTCCTCTGGATCGTGGGTGGCTATGATGAGGCCCTTTCTCTTTGACAGCATCTCGTCGATAAGTCCGGCGCGGTAGGCGTCGAGGTGACTTGTGGGTTCGTCAAGTATCAACACCTCCGAATCGCATGCGAGGGCAGTTAGGAGGTTGCAGAGCTGGGCCTGACCGCTGGAAAGTCCGTCGAGACGGTGGTCAAGGAATTCGCGTATGCCCAGCATATCCACGAGATCATCGACACGGTCGCAGCTTTCATTGGCCTCCAAAACCTCAACGAGGTCCGAGACCTTGACAGGAATTGAGAACTGAGGCTTCTCAAAGGAGTACCTTATCACCGTCCACCTGTCGTCCCTGCGGTACGGTTCCCATTCGTTTATGAACGCTTTCCCTTCCGTCGGCTTCCTGAGGCCAGAAAGAACCGAAAGGAGGGTAGTTTTCCCGCTTCCGTTGTGGCCGACTATCGCTATCCTGTCGGCTTTGGCTTCAAAGTTCAACCCCCTAACTCCCCAGACCCTTCCGTAGTTTACCCCGAGGTTCTGAACGCTGAGCCTCAACCCTTCACCCTCCCGGCGAGGATTAGGAGCACGATCCCCGCGAGTGCGAAGACATAATCCACCGGGGCCGTGTAGTGGGTAGCGCTCCACTTAATTGCCCTGAGCCAGTCCTGCGAGACTGGCTGTACGTTGGTCTTAACGAGCATCATCTCCGGAAAGCCTCCGCGGAGGTACATTGAGAGGTTAACCCCAATACAGCTCTGGTTGAAGAACCTCTGGAGCTGGAGAAGCTTGAGGTTCTCCGGAGTTGATGGAACAACACCTATGGAATAGTAGCCATCACTTCCTTTGAGGTACCTGATTACAGGGAAGTACTCGGTGGTATTAAATTTGAGAGCCAGCGTCCTGTTGAAGCGCTCCAAACCCTCTGGGGCATAAAGCTGGGGAAAACCAAGGTAGTGGGGAAGGAAGTACCAGTTTATGTAGCCCCCCTCGCTGAAGCCTCGAAGCTTAACTATCCTGCGAGTCTTGTTGAAGATGTACACACTATCATCGGCTGGAAAGAGGAGCTGCACAAGTGAATCATTGGGTGGGAGTATGCGGTTTATTTCACACACCTTGATGACACTTTGATTCTTCGGGCCGAAGAACGGCCATCTCCAGTCCTTTGGGGGACTTTTTCTCTGACTGTAGCCATACCCGGGAAGGGGAAGTCCCCTGTACATTATCGCCGTAAAGTTGTAACTCCCATTTTCGAGCACTTCAAAGTGATAGACGTAGTTCCGTGTTATTAAATTGCCGGCGTAGGTGAAGGATGATCCGGGTTTGTGAACGGCATGATCTGACCCGAGGTAGATACTGAAGTAGTATGACGCTATGGGATACATCACGATGAGAAAGGAGAACGCCAAGAAAAACAGGCCGGCTTTGAGATACAGTTTTTTCTTTCTCATTGCGGCACCCCCGGTTAATCTCATTAATTCTTCACCCTCCCAGCAAGTATCAGTAAGACGAGCCCAACGAGAGCAAAGACGTAATCCACCGGGGCTGTATACTGTGTTGCACTCCATTTAATGGCCCTAAACCAATCCTGTGAGACTGGCTGTACGTTAGTTTTGACGAGCATTAACGGCGGAAAACCGCCGGGCTCCGTTCCGTACATTTCAATTTCGTTTCCAAGACAGGAGGAGTTGAAAAAGCGCTCCAGCTGAAGCAACTCAACTGTTCCGTAGAACCTAGGGTATACCTCAAGTGCATAATAGCCATCACTTCCCTTCACGTACTTAACGACCGGGAAGTAAAGGGAAGTTCCAAACTTAATCGCCAGGTTGCGGTCAAAGCGCTCCAATCCCTGTGGAGCATAAAGCCGGGGAAATCCGAGGTAGTGGGGAAGGAAGTACCAGTTCACAACTAAAACGCCCTCATCGGGACCGGGCAACCTAACTATGTCCCTTGTCTTGTTGAATATGTAAACCCGATCCTTGGGGAACAGGAACTGAACAAGCGGATCGTTGGGCGGGAGTATGCGGTTTACCTCACAGATCTTGACAACGGAGGAGTTCATTTTCCCGAAGAAAGGCCACCTCCAGTCCCTGGGAGGTCTCCCATGGTGGCCAAATCCGTAGCCGGGGAGGGGCTTCCCTCCATAGAGAATAGCCGTGAAGTTATAGCTCCCGTTCTTGAGAACCTCGAAGTGATAGACATAATTCTTTGTCATCAATCCCCCGGCATAGGTGAAAGAGGACCCCGGTTTATGAATTGTGTGATTTGATCCGAGGTAGATGCCAAAGTAGTATGAAGCTACGGGATAAATGATTATCAGAAATGCAAGAGCCAGCATGATGAGTCCCGCTTTGAGGTAAGTCCTTTTTCTTCCCATGGCCCTCACCTCCAGGGGCACATTAATCTGTAACCCGGCATATTTCAAAAACTTTTCGGCTTGTTGTGCATAATGTCTCGATTACTAAAAATTATAAAAACAGATTCCACTACCTCAGATCGATCCCAGGGTCTGAAGAAGAAGTCAAGGCCAGATAGAGACGAGAATATTGAAGGAAAAATAATCGCAAATGGTAAAACAAAGGCTCAGGCGCACCTCTCCCTGTACTCCGAGCTTATCTCGGGCTTCTTCTCCTTCGGCTCCTTGAGGATAATCCTCGCATCGACTATGACCGCGCCCTTGCCCTTCTCGTAGACGAAGACGGGGTTGAGGTCCATCTCCTTGATGTAGTCCCTGAGCTCGTCGACGAGCTGGCTGACCTTGAGGAGCAGGTCAACGATGGCGTCTATATCAGCTGGCTCCTCTCCACGCGCTCCTGCCAGAATCGGGTAGCTCTTGATTTCCCTAATCATCTTCCTCGCGTCGCGCTCCGTAATTGGGATAATGCGGAAGGTCACGTCCTTGAGAACCTCGACGAAGATTCCGCCGAGACCGAACATTATCGCGTGGCCGAACTGCGGGTCCTCGGTGACGCCTATGATTATCTCCCTGCCCGGCCTGAGCATCGGGGCGACGAGGACGCCGAGGATTTCTGCATCTGGGCGGTATCTCCTTGCGTTCTCGTGTATCTCCTCCCACTTCTGCTTGAGCTCCTCGGGGCTCTTTATGTTCAGCATGACGACCTTCGCGTCGCTCTTGTGGAGTATCTGGGGCGACATCAACTTCAGGGCAACGGGGTAGCCTATCTCCTCCGCGTACTTGAGAGCCTCATCGAGGGTCTTGGCGAGCTTCTCGTTCGGAACGGGGAGGCCGTAAGCCTTTAAAACCTGCTTGGCCTCGTACTCAACCATGGCCGTCCTGCCCTGGGACAGGACGGACTCAATAACTTTAAGGGCTTCCTCCTTCATGCTACCACCACCGGGTTTACTCCTTCACCTTCTCCCGGTACTGGGCGTACCTAACGAGGCCCGCTAAGGCGCGGACGCCCCTCTCGGGGGTCGGGTAAACGGGAACGCCCTTCTCCTCCAGCATTCTCGCGTAGCGGTCGGTCTTCTTACCGCCCATCGCAACGGCCACAATCGGCTTGTCGCTCTTCTTCTGGTAGTCCGCTATGATGTCGATGACCTTCTCCTCCTCGAGGAGCGGAACCTGGAAGAGTACTATGACGAGTATCGCGTCAACGTTCGGGTCCTTGGTGAAGGCCTCCAAAGCGAGTCTGTAGCGCTCCGCGTCGGTGTCTCCAACGACGTCAGTGGGGTTGCCAACGACCGCGTGCGGTGGGAACTTCTCCTTGAGGAACTTGACGGTTTCCTCGCTCAGCTCGGCCATCTTGAGGCCGAACTTCGCCACCGCGTCGCTGGCCATGACTCCGGCGCCACCGCCGTCGGTGATGATGCCTATCCTGTCGCCCTTCGGGAGCTTGTGAACGAGCTGGGCAAAGGCTTTAGCCAGGTCGAACATGTGCTCGAAGTCCTCAGCCCTTATAATGCCCGTCTGCTTGAAGACTGCATCGTAAATCGTGTCAGCTCCAGCCAGAGAACCGGTGTGGCTCGATGCCGCTTTGGCTCCGTACTCGGTCCTTCCGCTCTTGAGAGCGATGACGGGCTTGACCCTCGTTATTCTCTTGGCGCTCTCCATGAACTTCCTTCCGTCCTTGACGCCCTCGATGTAAAACGTAACGACGTTTATCTCGTCGTCGTGGATGAAGTAGTCCATCAAATCGGCGTCATCAACGTCGAGCTTGTTTCCGTAGCTGACCATCTTGCCGATACCTATGCCCGCTCCTGCCGCCCAGTCGAGCATCGCAGCGGCGAAGGCACCGCTCTGGCTGACGAACGCTATCGGCCCGCTCTCGGGCCTGTCCATCTTGCTCTCCGGTAGGAAGACGGTGTCAACGCCGGTGTCTGGAACGTAAACGCCAACACAGTTCGGACCGATGACGCGTATGCCGTTGGCCTTGGCTATCTCGTAGATTTCCCTTTCGAGCTTCTTTCCTTCCTCGCCAAGCTCTCCGAAACCGCCGGTGATGATGATGACGGCCTTTATGCCCTTCTCCGCTATGTCCCTCATCGTGGCCGGGACGTAGGGAGCTGGAATCGATATGACGGCCAAATCAGTGTCATCGGGAAGCTCCTTAACGCTGTGGTAAACCCTGTATCCGTCAATCTCATCGAGCTTGGGGTTCACGGGGTAGACCTTCCCCTTGAAGATGCCTCTCTCCTTGTTCATCTTGAAGTTCTCGAAGATGACGTTGCCGACCTTCCCCTTCTTGTTGGTTGCACCGATGATAGCGACCGCCTTCGGGTCGAAGAAGGGCCTGAGCTCCTCGACTATTCGTTCCACCATTCCTATCCCTCCAAAAACCCGTTCTCGTGAAAAATTCGCCCGGAATGTATAAAAGGGTTGCGTTTTGTAAAAACGAGCTTCAATGAACTTATTAGAGCTTCATTGAACGCCTAAGGAACGCGAGCCCCCTCTCCGCGGAGGGGAGATCCGTAACCTCCAGAGCAATGGGAGCTTCCGGTAAAAGGGGGAGAAGCTCTCCCCAGGGAACCGTTCCGTCGCCCGGCGGCAGGTGCTCGTCCCTATCGCCGTGGTTGTCGTGGAGGTGAAGGTGCACTATCCTGTCCCCGAAAGTCCTGAGGAACCCCCGGAAGTCGCGGGTGGTCGTGTTCAGGTGCCCCACGTCGAAAGTAACCCCCAGATCGACCCCATCGAGGAGCTCAGCGAGGCGGAGGCACGTCTGTGCATCGAGTATCGGAAAGCTCGGCATGTTCTCAACGCCGACCTTAACGCCGAACTCCTCGCTCCACTCCGCTATCATTTCGAGCGACCGCCGGTGGATGGTGAGGTACTCCTCGCTGTACCTCCTGCTGAGGGGCGAGCAGTGCCCGGGGTGAATGGTAACCACCATAGCTCCGAGTTCCGACGCCAGTGAGAGGGTTTCCCTGAGAATTCCCAGGGAAGCGCTTCTGATACTCTCGTTGAAGGAGGCTATGTTGAGGTCGCTGAAGGGGGCGTGGACGGTGAGTTTGAGGTTGTGGGAGCCGAGGGCATCCTCGAAGAGGGCCTTCGTCTCAGGAGTCAGGTAGTGCGGCCACTCGCTGACCAGCTCGACGAACTCGAAGCCGAGCCCCTCAACCCCGCTCAGCCACTCCTCAAAGTCCCCGGGCCATTTTCCCCTGAATGCGGTCATGGAGAGCCCGATCATGCTCCCACCATCAGCTTGGCCATTAAAACCACGTAGAGGGTTCCGAATATGTCGCTGTTGTTGGAGATGAGGGGGATCGCCACGTGGTCGGGGTCTATGTTGTATTTGAACATGAAGTAGGAGAGCGTGTAGGCGTAGGCCATTATGAAGAGCGCCATGAGGGGGTAAGTCAGGAGCAGCCAGATGACGCTGGAAGGTATCGGAGCACCGGTGGTGAGGTGCATGAGCCCGCCACCGAGGAGAACCATCAGGAGGCCTATGACCGGGGTCGTCGAGAGAAGAGCTAAAACGTCGGTGAGCGCGCTGATCGAAAGGAACTCCTCTATCTCACCGAGGTGGAGCTTGGTGGACGTTTTCGCCGCTATAACAGAACCGTAGTTCCCGAAGGAGCTCAGGAGGGAGGGGTATATGAAGCTCAGTATCCCCGAGGCCTGAATTATTCCGCCGAACTTGGCCAGCAGGGAGCCGGAGATCGTTGAGAGGAGTGCGAGTGCCGTTATCGTCACGAAAACCTGCTTCAGCTCCATGAACTCGTGGAAGCGGACCCTGCTCAGAGCTGTGACGAACAGGAAGAACGCTATCATGACGTAGTTGAAGGTCCTGAACAGGGCTGGCGAGTCCTCGATGAGGAGAATGAAGAGGACGAGGGACGGAACCGTCAGGAAGTCGCCCATCGAGGCAACGAGGGGAGCGGCGACGCTGTCCGGGTCGGTGCCCCTCCGGAAGGAGAATATGGTCACGAAGGAAGTGAAGTAGCCGAGGATGAAAGAGACGAGTATCGTCGAGGTTATGACTATTAGCAGGACGTCGAAGGCGTTCTTCTTTATGCCCGTTAGAACGCCAATTCCCCACAGCAGGATCACTGGTATGAGGGAGAGCAGCATCCTGAGGACTATCTCCTTGAGAACCTTCCTGTCCCTGATCGAGGGGCTGAGCTCACCCAGGTATAGCATCGTGGAGAAGCGGGAAGCCATCGATCCAAAAACGTTCCCGCGGAGGCCCATTATACCGGGCAGGACGACGAGAAGGCCGGGGAACCTGCTGCGAATTGTGCCGAAGTACTTGCCGAGGAAGGTACCCCCGAATAACCCGAACACCTGGGACGTAACGAGCGACGGCAGGGTTACCCTGTAGGCGGTTCTGACCTTTGACTTCAGTTCCTTCAGTTCACCATCCATCGAAGACACCGTTGAAACCCAAAGGTTAACGGCCAAGGCAGGTATTAAACCTTTCGAAGCGAAAAATAAATAAGATTTCACCCCTTTCACAGTCTGGTGAAAACGGGAATGGAAGAATGGGACGAGATTGAGGTTCCCAACAACGTCAAGGAGATATTCATAGAGATGAAGAACACCGCCGAGCTCATGGTTGATCTGGCGTACTCCTCCGTTCTGTTCCAGGAGAAGGAGATAGCGGAGGAGGTTCTCGAGCTTGAGGAGTACCTCGACCTGCTCAACTACCACCTCATGGTAAAGGCCGTGCTCGCGGCGAGAAGCCCGAAGGAAGCGGAGCAGATAACGGCGATCCTGCAGATGGGCAGGGCCATAGACGACATCTCCAACGCGGCCGCGGACCTCGCCAAGATGGTGCTCGAAGAGAAGCTCCATCCCGTGGTCAGGGACGTTATCCTCGAAAGCGAGGAGACCATCGGAAAGGTGCAGGTGTCACCTGACTCGATACTGGTCGGCAAAACCCTGGAGGAGCTTGACCTGGCGACGAACACCGGCGTCTGGGTCTCGGCGATAAGGAGAGGCAAGCGCTGGATATTCGACCCCGACGAGGACACCAAGATAATGCCCGGGGACATAATCATAGGCAGGGGCACGAGAACGGCCCTCGATTACCTGAAGGAGATAGCGAGGGGGATCCTGAAGGTGATGAAACATGAATGAGCTCGACGAGATCAGGAACTGCCTGATAGAGATGAAGGATCTATCCGCTCTGATGGTCGATCTCGCCTTCTCCTCGGTGCTGTACAACAGCGAGGACATAGCGGAGGAGGTCTACCTGCTGGAGGAGAAGATGGACGATCTAACGCTGAAGGTCAAGAGGCTGGCGCTCAGGGCGGCCAAACACGAGGAAGACCCCGAGAGCCTGCTCAGCATAATCGACCTCGCGGACATCAACGAGCGCATCAGCGACGCGGCCTACGCGATAGCGGACATAATCCTGAGGGATATAGAGCCCCACCCGATAATCCGCGTCATAATGGAGGACACCGAGGAGGAACTCGGCCGCGTTACGGTAAGGCCCGGCTCGATACTCATAGGCAAAACCCTCAAGCAGCTCAAACTCCCCAGCAAGATCGGAACGAGAATCCTGGCGATAAAGAGGGGCAGCAGGTACATCTACAACCCCGGAAAGGACGACATTATAGAGGAAGGCGACGTCCTCATCGCCGTCAGCCCCGACCTCGACAAGCTCAGAAAGCTCGCCGGTGAAGAGGTAGAGGAAGAAGATTGAGTTTTTCCCTTTTTATCCAGCCGAACCAGGTTCTCCACGCATAAAAATAACAAAAACAAAACCTCAGGAGATCTGGATGCCAGCCCTCTTCTTTACGACTTCCAAAGCCTTCTCGGCATCTTCCCTGAACTCCGGATAGCCGAGCTCTTCCATCGTCTCCGGCAACGGGACGCCGAGCTCCTCGTGCCATCCCCTGAGCCTGTAGAACTCTCTCCTCGCCTCAAGGAAGTCGTTGTAGTCGATGAAGGCCTTGTTGCCCTTGGCCGGCCCGTCCGGCTCCGGCTCCCACCAGCGCGGTGGAATCGTGTCGTCGAGCGGAGGCGTCACCCAGTCGAGGGCGTCGTGTATGCGCGCGATGCTCTCAACGGCCTGAGCAATTTTCCTTAGCCTCTCGACCGTCCATTCCTCGCCGGTCGCGAGCGAGTAGAACTTAGCCAGGTCTTCCATCTTGTAGGACACGAACTTGCACGTTCCGAGCATGTCGGTGATGTAGCTCTCGTCCCTGCCCTCTATCATCGACGGCACGAGCTCCTTCGCCGGCCCCTGGTTCGGTAGCTGATGGGGCCTCGGCCAGCCCCTCAGGTGAGACGCTCCAACGTCGGCGGTGGCGTAGCTGAGGGCGTAGGTCCTCCTTCCGCGCGGGTCCCATGCGGGCGCTTCCATGCCCTTCACGTGCACGGCGAACTCGCAACCTCTGCCGAGCCTCTCGCAGGCCCTCTTCACGCCATCGGCGAGAATCGCTCCAATGCCCCTCCTCTCGGCCATCAGCTTGATGAGCCTCTCCTCGGCCTCCTCGTCGCCGAAGCCCCTGACAGGGAACCCTATCTCCTCCTCGCTTATGAGGCCCCTCTCGACCAGCTCAAAGAACCAGGCTATTGTGTTGCCGGTCGCTATGCTGTCGAGGCCGAGGTTGTTGACGAGCCAGTTGAAGTAGGCTACCGCTGGAAAGTTGAAGACGCCCGTTGACGCTCCAAGCATCGCGATGCTCTCGTACTCGGGCTTGACGCGGATTCTCCTGCCCTTGTATTCGACCTCTACATACCTGGCGCACTTAATCGGACAGCTCTTGCCGTGGACGAACCACTCCGGCTCTACCTCGTACTTCTTGACCTCGTCCCCGCTCAGCTTCTCCGCCAGCTCCTCCGGGATGTATGGCCTTGAGAAGTTATAGGCCGGGCTCATTCCGAGCGAGGCGGAGCTCCTAACTCCGTCGCTCGTCCCGTAGTTCCTCAGGTGCTCGTACTTCGGGTCTGTCGCGAAGTGCTCGTAGAACTCCTGCCACAGTTTCTGGAACTCCTCCGGGCTGGCAACCGTTGGCTTCTCCCCCGGCTCAACCACAACGGCCTTAACCTTCTTGCTCCCGAGGACGGCTCCAAGACCGCCCCTTCCGCTCGCGCGCTCGGTGTCGTAAATCACGTTGGCAATTCTGCTGAGCCTCTCGCCGGCCGGGCCAATTAAAGCTAGGCTTGCCTTCGGGTGCTCCTTCCAGAGTTCCTTGGCAACCTCGTAGTTGCCCCTGCCCCAGAGGTGCTTCGCATTCCGGATTTCGACCTCCCCATCATGGATGTAGAGGTAAACCGGCTCTTCCGCCTTACCTTCGATGATTATCGCGTCGAAGTGCCCCTTGAGCTTGGGTCCGAAGGCGTCTCCACCGCTTGAATCGCTTATAAGTCTCGTCTCAGGGCTCTTGCTAACGGCTATGACCTTGCTCGAACCCGGAATCAGGCCTGTCAATCCACCGGTGGCGAAAACGAACTTGTTGGCCGGGCTGAGCGGGTCGGTTCCCGGCGGGACCTCCCGATAAATCAGGTAGTAGCCGAGGCCCTTTCCGCCGACGAACTTCCTTATCACCTCGTCGGGCAGTTCCTCGTAGGTGACCTTTCCCTCGGTCAGGTTTACTCTCGCTATCCTGTTCTTGTATCCATACATCAAAGGCACCTCCGGGCTTTCTCCCTATCTTCCCTGCTCAATCTCCAGCCCATAGCTCCGGCGTTCTCTTCCACGTGCTCCTTCCTGCTGGCTTTGGGAATCGCTATAACGTTCTCCTCCCATATCAGGTAGTTTAGCGCGACTTGGGCCGATGTTTTTCCGTATTTTCTCCCAATCTCGGCCAGGCATGGGTTCCTCGCGAGGGAACCCTTCTCCAGCGGGGTGTAAGCTATCAGCGCAATCTTTTCCTTCTTCATGTAGTCGAGAAGTCCACTCGTTTCGGGCCAGCGGTCGCGGAGGGAGTATTTTACCTCGTTGGCGACGATTTCGTACTTCTTCATTGCCTCCTGAGAGCGTTTCAGAAGCTCCAAATCGAAGTTGCTGACGCCGATGTAGCGGATGAGGCCTTCATCAACGAGTTCCTCCAACGCGTGTAAAGTTTCTTCTATCTTCCTCCAGCTCTCGCCGGGCCAGTGGAGAAGGTGAAGGTCAATGTAGGTGCCGAGCCTCTTAGTGCTCGCCCTTACCGCTCTCTTCGCCCTTTCGTAGCCGAAGTTCGTGGGCCAGACCTTGCTGATGATGAAGAGTTCGTCCCTGTCAAAGCCCTCGATGGCCCTTCCGACGAGCTCCTCCGAGTGGCCGGCGCCGTAGAACTCGGCGGTGTCTATGAGGTTTATGCCGAGTTCGAGGCCGTAGCGGAGAACCTCGACGCTCTCCTCGTCCCGCGAGTAGTCAGGGCTCTCGTAGCCACCTATTCCCCAGGTGCCGAGGCCTATCGCAGTTACCCTGTCCGAGCCTATAACCTTTAAGTCCCTAAAAACGCCCACGCTATCACCTTGGTAAGATAGAGGCATTTAATCCTTTTAAAGTTTGGGTCTGAACGCTAAGATGGACAGAAACGTGTAGCAGCACCTTTTTAAAGCCGGCCCCGTAAACCTTCCGGTGATACAAGTAGATCCAATGGCGAAGGTGTTTGAAGAGGCGAAGAAAAACCCGAAAATGAAAAAGAAGCTGAAGATCAAGGCCACATTCTCCTTGATACTGCTCGTGGCGTTCCTCGGCGTTATCTTCATAACGATCGGGACGTTCATTTCGGCGAAGCATGGAAGCTTTATGGGGATGACCCAAATGGACTTCCTCAAGCTCAGGTCGAAGTACGGCCTGATCATGATGGCTCTGATAATTATCCATCTGATCATGAACAGAGGCATAATGAAAAAGGAGCTGGAGCTTTTGAGGAGTTAAACCTCTTCGAGCTTTTTCTTCACTTCTTCGGTGTTCCTCTTTGTTTCCTCGAGGGCGCTCTTAAGCCGCTCAATCTCAACCTTGAACTCGTTCAGCGTCTTGTTCACCTGGTAGAACGCGAACACGAGAACTACGAGAATGATCAAACCGAGGATTATGCTTATCCATCCGCTTGGCGTGGACATGTGCTCACCTCCCCAAGGCATTTTCATCCCTCCAAATTCATTATCGTCTGGTTGTCTATAACCAGCCTGAAGGGCTTTGCTCGGTAGTACTTCTTGGCTCTGGGATCGTCCGGCTCAAGTCTGAGTTCGCTTTCAACGAGTCCCGCCTTCTCAAGCTTTTTCAGGTGAAGGTAGAGAAGCTGCCGCGATATCCCGAGGGTTTTGGCCAGCTCGTAGACGTACCATTCCTTCTGGGAGAGAAGCTTGAGTAACCGTATTCGAACGGGATTGGCCAATGCCTCGCAAACCGTTGCAAGTTCCTCGACACTCTGCACCATTTTCAACACCGCTGGTTCCCTTGGAGGGAATAAGAAAAGGGAGATAAAAGCTTTCCGACTAACCGACTATGGACTCGTATTCATCCTTGCTGAGCACCTGGGGCTCGTAGGTCACTCCGTACCGGTTGGAGAGTATCCGCGTAAACGCCCGCAGGTGGTTCTCGCTGCCCTCCCTGAGGCTTTCAAAGACGACCTTTACGTCCTCGTTGTCAGTCCTCTCAAGCCATTCGTCGAGATCCTTGATGTCGATCTCCTCTATGAGGGCCCCTACCTTGAGGGCATCGACCTCGCTTTTGCTTCCCTGCGCAACGAGCTTTTCGTAGAGGTCCCGCATCTCAGTACTGTTGAACTCCCCGACTCCCATACCGGCAACGGGGTCCGTGAGGTTGTACTTCTCGATGAGGCCGAGCACCATGTCCATGTGAGTCTGCTCGCTTCTCGCTATGTTGTCAAATATCTGGAGGCCCGTCAGGTTGTAGAGGGTGAGGTAAACGTCCCTGGCGAGCTTCTCTTCCTCCCTCATGTAGAGGATTGCCTCAATCTCATCTTGGCTCAGGTTTTGAGCCGGATACGAGGATACGTTGGTGACCTCCTGGGTGGATGATCCTGGTCCCCTACCCCCGTATCCCTTACCCTCCGGGGGACCGTGCCCCATCGAGGAACCCGTTCCCTCACCGGTCGTTGTTGTTTCCCCCGTGATGCATCCCGCTCCAAAGACGGCCAACACCATCAAACCGACCAGCAGGATGCCGAGTACCTTCCTCATGAACCACCCCCTCCAAGCTCCGCTATTATCTCCTCAAGCATGGCCTTGAACTCCTCCCTGTCCAGATCGTACTTGTACTCGATCTCGGCGAGGCTCTCGTCGGGCGTTGCCTCGATTCCCCTCTCCTTCAGCTTCTCGATGAGGCCATCGACGGGAACGTGGAACTCGTCGGCGAGCTCCTGAACGGTGTAGTACTTCATCATGGTGCCGGTAATATACACTCCCTCGACGCCCTCGGTAGTGTTGTACTCCTCCAGACCTGTGGACTGCTCCTCTTCCTCCCCGCTGTAGGCCGCGAAGACCGAATAACCGCCCGCTATCAGCAGGAGGGGTACCAGCAGGGCGGCAACGACCTTCAGCTTTGAACTCCGCAGGGCGGACTTGAGCATGATCAGCATGCTGCGGAAACCTATTATCAGGTGAACCGCCACCAGGGCGATCATCACGAACCCGAAGTACGTGTGGATCAGGGTAAGGGTATCCTTATCCATTCCGAGGAAGGTCCAGTTAACGGTGTGGGCTATCCTTCCGCTTGGGGCAAGGTACAGACCTATACCCGTGATGGCTATAACGATGAACGTTACGGTGAGCAGGAGATCGACGATGCTCCTCACCAGCGCAGATGCCCTCATGGGACCACCTCCGGTGGGCATTTAAATCGGCATATCATCTCCATCACCCCAAAGAAAAGAAAAGGGGTTCAGCGGTGCCCCCTGAAGGCACGATCCTCGCATCCGCAGGTGTGTTCCTTTCCGTGTCCTCCATGTCCACCCTTTTTCATCTCCATCTGGCCATCGCACATTCCGTTTCCATGTCCTGGGGCATCACCTCCCCTCATTCCATTCTTCCTCATCTCCTGAGCGGCTCCCATTCCCATGCCCTTTCCGTGGCTCCACTCGCTTGAAAGGATCTCATCGACCTGCTCCTGAGGAAGCACCTGGGCCGTGTAGTCCACACCGAGCCTCTCGAGCTGGCCAACGAAGGCCCTGAGGTGGTTCTCACTGCCGGCCATGAGGTTGCTGTAGACGGTCTTGATGTCCTCGTTGTCGGTCTTGGCGATCCAGTCCTCGAGGTCCTTTATGTCGGTCTCCTCGATGAGGGCACCGACCTTAAGGGCGTCCTCGGTGCTCTGGCTTCCCATCTGGACGAGCTGGTCGTAGAGGTTCTGGAGCTCCTCGTTCTGGAAGACCCCGACCTGGTCGAGCGTGTCCGGCGCGGTCAGGTTGTACTTCTCTATCAGGCTTAGCACGGCATCCATGTGCCTCTGCTCGCTCTTGGCGATGTTGTCGAACACCTGAAGACCCGTTAGGTTGTAGAGGGTAATGTAAACGTCCCTGGCGAGCTTCTCTTCCTCAACCATGTAGAGCAGGCCGTCGATCTCATCCTGGCTGAGATCGGAGTAGTAGGTGCTAACCGTTCCGTTGAGTTGCTGGGAATCCACTGCCGCGTAGGGACTGGGTCCCGGCTGGCCCCTCCACGCCGCCGCGAGTCCAAACACCGTACCTATAAGGAGGGCAATGAGCCCCACACCCATCCATATTTTCCGCATGTCTCTTCACCTCTGCATGTGTAACTTCAATATTACATATGCATGCAGAGTTTATAAAGTTTTCGGTCGGGAAACCTTTTAACGGATCGCGAGAAAGAGCCTGAGGGGAAAGATAATGGACACGGGTCTGCTCGCCGCACTGCTTGCCGTGCTCATGGGGGCCGTTTATCTCCTGGTTGAGCTCAAACACAAGTTCTCTACTCCACAAAGGGCATCCCGGCTTTCATGGCTTTTCACTCTGGAACTGGGAGCGTATCTGATAACCCTGGGAGCACTAACTTTTCTTCTGAGGGAGAACAGAATCGGCGTGGGCATCTATGCCCTGATAATATGGGCCTTCACCCTGACCCTTATCCCGATGTCCCTGTATTTGATGAAAAAAGGAGTGAAGGGCGAACCAACTTAAGCCCCGAACTTCTCGGAGCGGTTCATGAGGTCCATCATTACCGGCACTATGTCGTGGCCCCTTATCCTGCCGAGTCCGCCACGCATGCACTCGCGCTCGCCGAAGCTCTCGGTGTGGTCCGGCCTGACGCCACCGCCGGCTATGAGAACCGGAACGGGGTCCCCGCTGTGGTTCATGACCTCACAGGGAGTTGAGTGGTCGCCGGTTATCGCTATCACGACATCTTCAAGGTCAACGTGCTCGATGATGTAGCCTATCATCCTGTCGGCCTTCTCAATCATCTCAGCCTTGAGCTTCGGGTTGTTGTCGTGGCCGGCAGCATCTGTCGGCTTGAAGTGGAGGAACACGAAATCATACTCCTTGAGCAGTTCGACGGTCTTCTTTGCTTTAGCCATCTCGTCGGTGTTGTATTCTCCAGTTGCTCCCTCTGGGGTGTAAACGTCGAAGCCTATCGCCCTCGCGACGCCCTTGACGAGCGAGACCGCTATGACGGCTCCGGCCCTGACCTTCCACTGCTCGGTGAACTTCATCGGGATGTTCGGGTATGTTCCGGCACCGCGGATGAGCAGGTAGTTCGCCGGTGGCTTTCCTTCCTTCCTGCGCTTCTCGTTGATTGGGTGCTTCTCAAGAACCTCGTGGGCCTGCCTGACGAACTCCTCGAGGATTTCCGCGACCTTCTTGCTCTCCTCGTCCTCCCAGGTGAACCTGTGGGGTGGCTTTCCGGCCTCGTGGGGGTCGTTCTCGCCGACGCGGTAGCCCTTGGCCATGCCCTTGAGGACCAGAACGGCCCTGTGACCGGTGGCCCCAACGAAGATGAAGTCAACCGGGAGCTTTACCTTCTCCTGTATCGCCTTCGCGAGCTCGTGGGCTTCCTCGGTGCTTATCCTTCCCGCTCTCCTGTCAACGATTATCCCGTTCTCGATTGTTGCGAAGTTAACCCTAAAGGCCAAATCGTCCTCATCCAAATCCAACCCGACGCCGAGGGCCTCAAGGAAGCCCCTTCCGCGGTAGACCTTGTAGGGGTCGTAGCCGAAGATGCTCAAATGTGCCGTGTCGCTCCCTGCCGGCTGGCCGGGCTTTATCGGGTCCTGCTGGCCGAGGATTCCGAGTTTCGCAAGCTTGTCCATGTTTGGGGTCTTTGCGTACTCCAGCGGGGTCTTTCCTCCAAACTCTTTAATCGGTCTGTCGCCGAGACCGTCGAGGATTATGAGAAGTCCCTTCCTCTTCTTCATACCTATCACCGGGGGTGATAGGGAAGAAGGGGTTATTAAAGTTAAGCCCAAAAGAAAAGGGGATCAGAATTCGAGCTTCTCAAGGAACCTCTTGGCGTACCTGATGTCCTTTTCGAGCTCGGCCTTCTGAAGGAGCTGTCTCTCGATGGCACGGAGGGCGTCGTGAACCGCCTGAATCGCACCCCATGTCTCGCCAGTCGCCACGAAGACGCCCCTGTCTGTAACGACCCTCATCCTGGCCTGATAGAGGTGCACTCCCCTGAACTTCTCCCTGAAGCGCCTGATGTGGAGGTAGATTATGCCCTCCTGACCGAGCAGGTCCTCGTAGCCGTCGACGAAGCGCCTGATGTCGCTTATTATTCTCTCCCTCGTGAAGTCGCTGAGTATCGCCGCGTCACCGCCGAGCTGGAGGTAGAAGCGAGCCTCCTTCTCGGTCATCTTCGAAATCGGCAGGAGCAGGTCCTTGACGGTGAGTATTCCGACGACCTTGTTGTTCTCGTTGACGACGACGAGGCCGTCTATATCGTTGTCCCTCATCGTGGCAACGGCTTCCCTGACCTTCGCGTCCGGGAGGATCGTTATGACGCCCCGGATCATAACATCGCGGAGGGGCATGCTGAAGGGCGGGATCTTCTCGCCGGCCAGCTCACCTGCCTTGGCCCTGAAGCGGGGCTTTATGAACCTGACGATTAGGTCGTGGAGCGTTACGAGGCCCTCAAGTTTGCCCTCCTCGTCAACGATCGGAATCCTCGATATAGCATGGTCGCGCATCGTCGCGAGGGCCTTGGCGACCGTGTCGTTAGGTCCGAGGGTTATGACCTCCTTGGTCATGAACTCCTCAACCTTTCTCTTTCCGAAATCGCCCTCGGCAACCCTCTCGAGGAGGGCTATATCGTTTATAACACCGATGATTTCAGCCTTGCTCTCCCCGACGGGGAGGGAGCGGAGGTCAACCTCCATCATGAGC
The DNA here is from genome assembly GCF_000151205.2 of Thermococcus sp. AM4. Classification (NCBI taxonomy): domain Archaea; kingdom Methanobacteriati; phylum Methanobacteriota; class Thermococci; order Thermococcales; family Thermococcaceae; genus Thermococcus; species Thermococcus sp. AM4. Next base: position 47,971 of record NC_016051.1, on the reverse strand, counting down.
TTTGCCGCCTTGCTCAGGTCCTCATCCGGCTTTATGACCGGGGCGGGCTTGTAAACGTCCCTAACCTTGGCCTTGGTCGGGTCCCACTTGAGGTGGGAGCGTATGATCAAATCCTGCGTTAGGACACCTTTGTACAGGTTCCCATCGAACACGAGAATGAGGTCGGGGTCTTCCTTCTCGAAGATTCCTATCGCCTCAGAAAGGGGGGCGTCGATGTCTATCTTCTGGAACCTGTCCGTCATTACCTCCTGCACCTGAATTCCGACCATTTCTGCCACCTCCTGCAATTTATATATTGGTTCTCTGGGGATTTAAACCTTTGCAACCGCGGGGATTTTAGTTAATTAAGGTTAATAAATTTTGCGGTGGACAACCCGGCCGTTAACCACAGTCATCTCAACGTCGCTTCCCCTCGTGGAATAAACGATGAGCGAGTAAACGTTCTCCAGCGGCCTGAACCAAGGCTTATTGGCGTTTATCAGGAGCAAATCCGCGAGATAGCCGGGCTCAATGAGTCCGGCCTTTAATCCAAGGGCCCTCGCGCCTCCAACGGTCGCCATTCCGAAGAGCTCCCGAGCTGGAACCGCATGCGCCTTTCCGGCTGTCAGGTTCGCGATGATTCCGGCGGTTCTCATCTCAAGGAAGGGGTCGAGGATTCCGGTTGGATTCGGCGAGTCGTTGCCCAGAGCCACGTTGAGACCGAGGTCAAGGAGTTTCCTCAGGTTTACCGTCCGGGCCTCAAGCTTGACGTTGCTCGTCGGGCAGTGAACGAGGGTCGAGCCGGCCCCGACCAGCCTCTCGAAGTCAGAATCGTTCAGGTAAACGCCGTGAACGCCGATTAAACTTTCGTTCAAAAGCCCGGCCCTTTCGAGGAGGCCAACGGGCGAAAGGCCGTAGCGCCTTTTAACCTCGGAAACCTCCGCCCTGCTCTGGGCGAGATGGATGTGAACCCTCGCGCCGCTTTCCCGGGAGAGTTCGGCAAGTTCTTTCATCAGCTCAGGCGAGACGGTGTTCGTTGCGTGAGGTGCCAGGGTGGGCGTTACGAGCTCGCTCCGGCTCCAGCGCTTGAAGAATCTGAAGCCCTCCTCAGGACTCGCGAGAGGGAAATCGACCTCGTCCATAACCGTCTGCCCGAGGAAGGCCCTTACGCCAAGCCTTTCGGCGACCTTTGCTATCTCGTCCGCGAAGAAGTAGTGGTCGTTTACCGTCGTCGAGCCGTTCATCAAAGCCTCTCTAAGGCCGATTTCAGCCCACTCGCGGATTTCCTTCCGCGTCCATTCCATCTCCATCGGCCAGATGATTTTCCCAAGCCACTCCTCCGTCGGCAGGTCCTCACCGAGACCCCTAAAGCGCGCCATCGCCACGTGGGTGTGGGCGTTGATTAGGCCGGGAATCACGAGGTAGTTCTCTCCGCCGTAAACTTCGTCAACGCCCCACTCCCCCAGTTCTCCCACCGGAACGACGGCCCGAATGACGTTATCCTCAACGATGACGGCCCCATCTCGAACGGAGCGGTAATCGACGAGCTTTCCGACCAGCGCGAACATCCTCCACCGTTGAACATACGGCAGGGAAGAACTTAAACCTTTTGACGTTGTGACATTCAAACGCCCAAAGGATTTAAATCCCAAAACGAAAAATCCCTACCATGCCCCGGCTCGTTCGGATTGAGTCAAGGCTAAGGGTCCTGTCGCTCTGGCTGAATAGCCTCTTCTGATTGGGTTAGCGTTATAAACCCCGCTGAAAAGCTTTTGGAGGTGGTAAAGGTGATTGATAAGGTTTACTGTGCCGACGTTAAGCCCGAAATGGAAGGGAAGAGGGTTAAGCTCGCCGGATGGGTTTACAGGAAGAGGGAAGTCGGAAAGAAGGTCTTCATAGTGCTCAGGGACTCAAGTGGAATCGTCCAAGTGGTTTTCTCCAAGGAACTCAACGAAGAGGCCTACAGGGAGGCCAAGAAGCTTGGCATCGAGTCGAGCGTCATCATCGAGGGAACCGTCAAAGCTGACCCGCGCGCCCCAACCGGCGCCGAGGTTCGGGCCGACAAGCTCGAGGTACTCCAGAACGTTGACTTCTTCCCGATAACGAAGGACGCGAGCCCGGAGTTCCTGCTCGACGTCAGGCACCTGCACCTCCGCTCGCCCAAGGTCGCGAGCATAATGAAGGTGAAGGCCACGCTCGTTCAGGCCGCTCGTGAGTGGCTCCTCCAAGACGGCTGGTACGAGGTTTTCCCGCCGATACTCGTCACCGGGGCGGTGGAGGGCGGCTCAACGCTCTTCAAGCTCAAGTACTTTGACCGCTACGCCTACCTGAGCCAGTCGGCCCAGCTCTACCTTGAGGCGGCAATATTTGGCCTCGAAAAGGTCTGGTCGCTCACGCCGAGCTTCAGGGCCGAGAAGAGCAGGACGAGGAGGCACCTCACCGAGTTCTGGCACCTCGAGCTTGAGGCCGCGTGGATGGACCTCTGGGACATCATGAAGGTCGAGGAGGAGCTGGTAAGCTACATGGTTCAGCGCGCGCTTGAGCTCAGGAAGAGCGAGATTGAGACCTTTAGAAAGGATTTGACCACGCTCAAGAACGCCGTTCCGCCGTTCCCGAGGATAAGCTACGACGAGGCCATAGAGGTACTCCAGAGCAAGGGCGTCGAGATAGAGTGGGGCGAGGACATGGGTGCCGACGAGGAGAGGGTTCTTACCGAGGAGTTCGAGGCCCCGTTCTTCGTCTACGGCTATCCGAAGGGTATCAAGGCCTTCTACATGAAGGAGGACCCGGAGGACCCGAGGAAGGTTCTCGCGGCGGATATGCTCGCGCCCGAAGGCTACGGCGAGATAATCGGTGGCTCCCAGCGTGAGGACGACTACGACAAGCTCGTGCAGCGCATTTTGGAGGAGGGAATGAACCCCGAAGATTACCAGTGGTACCTCGACCTCAGGAAGTACGGCTCCGTTCCGCACAGCGGTTTCGGTCTCGGCCTTGAGAGGCTCGTCGCGTGGGTCCTCAAGCTCGACCACATCCGCTGGGCCACGCTCTTCCCGAGGACGCCGAGCAGGCTGTATCCGTGAGGTCAGTTCCTCACGGTTTTCCATTTCAACCCCTTTTCCACAACCGCCTCGATTATTCCACCGTTGTAGAGTTCCGCTATAACGGCCCTAACCGGGACGAGGTTCAGGGCGAGTTTCTGGGGCGTTACCTCGATAGAATAACGGCGCATCAGCTTGAACGCTATCTCGTCGATTCCCATCGGACTTTCAAGAAGCTCTGGAATGAGTTCCTCGATCTCCTCCACCCGTTCGAGGTTCTTCCGGATCAGGGATCGCGCTTCCTCCCCATCGACGGGTCTGCCGTGGGAGGGTATCAGGAGGCAGCCTTCATCGGCGTAGCGGAGTAGTCTCCCGAGGGAGTCCTTAAACCCGGCCAGATCGACGAAGTAGGGAAGGCCAACGGTTTCGAGAACCCTCTCCCCGAAGAAGGCATCGCCCGCGTAGACCAGCCCGCTCTCCCGGTCCAAGAAACCGGTCATTCCCGGTGAATGGCCGCTAAGGTTCAGGGCCTTGAGACCGAAGAGATCATCGCCCCACTCGAAAACCGCGTGGACCTTCACCTCCCCGGGGAACTGGAAGGCGAGGAACCCCTTAGGTGCCTTCGAACCGAAGGTGAGGATCTCACGGGAGAGGGGGCTCTCGGCAACCGAAAACTCGAACCTGTGGGCGTAGAGAGGAACATCGAGTCTCGGCGCAACCGCAACGTGATCCGCGTGCCCGTGGGTGACGAGCTGGGCTTTGAGCTCAAGGCCTAGCTTTTTAGCTTCCCTTCTCAGATCCTTGTGCCTTCCCTTTCCGTGCCCGGGATCAACGATCACGAGCTTCCCTTCATGGACGCGGAGGAGCGTTGAGGGACTGCCGGGGTAAAGGTAGGCAAAATCGGACAACTTTCTCAGGGCCATGAAACCACCGGAGAATATTGGAAAGGGAGAATAAAAGGGTATCCAAAATCAGACGTGCCTGGCGTAGAGGGTCTTTCTGCCCTCTTCCTTGGCCCTCTTGACGGCCTTCTCGATGAGAGCCTTGACCTCGGCCTCGAGGGCGTCGTAGAACTCCGGGCTGACCCTCATCTCGGCGTCGAGGCTCTTAACGAACTCCTTAACCTTTGACTTAACTATAATCTCGGCCATTTCTCAACACCTCCTTTGCGGGCTGTCCAGTGGACAGCGCCGTCTATATCTGGCACGGAGAGTTTATAACTCTTCCCATTGGAGGAGGCAGGGCCTTAAGGTCTCGCAACACAAAAGGTTAAATCTTCTCCCCCGGTAACCCCATTGGTGGGCCCCATGAGGATGGCACTCATAGACGGCGAGCACTACCCGGATGTTGTCGAATGGGCCCTTGAGAAGCTTGGAAACGTTTGCTGCGCGGTTTTCCTCGGAGGTTCGGAGAAAATAGGCAGTCTGGAGGAAGTTGAAAGGCGCCTCGGCGTACCCCTCTACCGTCATGATGACTACCTAACGGCCCTTGCTAAGGCCCTCGCGGAGAACCCTGGAGTTGAGGAGGTTGTGGATCTAAGCGACGAGCCGGTGGTTAGCTACGAGGATCGGTTCAGGATAGCCTCTCTCTGCCTACTCCACGGCGTTGCCTACAGGGGGGCCGATTTCGTGTTCAAACCCCGGCCCCTGCGGAGAACTTCAAAACCGAGCATAGCCGTCATAGGAACCGGGAAGAGGGTGGGAAAAACGGCCGTCAGCGGCTTCGTCGCGAGAACCCTCAAGGAGATAACCAGACCGGTAGTTGTCACGATGGGCAGGGGAGGACCTGAGGAGCCGGAAGTTATAGATGGAGAAAAGCTCGAGATAACGCCGGAGTTCCTCCTCAGGATAGCGGAGAGCGGAAGGCACGCGGCATCGGATCACTTCGAGGACGCCCTTACGGCGAGAGTTACGACGATAGGGTGCAGGAGATGCGGCGGGGGAATGGCCGGTTTTCCCTTCTTCGATGCCGTTGAGAAGGGTGTTTCCCTCGCGGAATCGCTCCCCCACGAGCTGATAGTCCTTGAGGGAAGCGGGGCAACGTTCCCCCCGTACAGGGCCGATGCGTCGATCGTGGTCGTCGGGGCGAAGCAGGAGCTCAGCTCGATAGCGAACTACTTCGGCCCCTTCAGGATTTCCCTCGCCGATCTCGTCGTCGTCACGATGGCGGATCTCGTGACTGAGGAGAAGATCGAGAAGATACTGGGGGTCGTTGAAGGGGTGAACCCTAGGGCAGAGGTGCACGTAACGGCCTTCAGGCCGAGGCCCTTGGGGGATGTTTCGGGAAAGAGAATAGGGCTCGTCATGACGTCCAAAGAGGCCCTCGAGAGCTCCGCGAGGCACTTGGAATCGCTGGGGGCGGAGGTGCTTCACCTATCTGGAAACCTGTCGAGGAGAAAGGCCCTGCTCGAGGATCTCAAGGAATTCAGGGGGATAGATGCGGTGGCGGTGGAGCTCAAGGCGGCCGCGGTCGATGTAGTCACCAGATGGGCCCTTGAGCGTGGAGTTGAGGTCATCTATCTCGACAACGAGCCGGTTAACGTCGATGGGAAGAACCTCCGTGAGGCCGTTTTGAGGCTGGGCAGGAACGTCTTAGGGAGGCGGGGCGATGATAATCGTCGTTGACAGGGAAACCGGGGCGAAGCTGCCATTTTCGAGGGGAATACTGACCAGGTCGATAACGCTCTCGGGAGTGGACGTTGGAGTCGCCTACGCGATAGCCTCCGAGGTTCAGAAGGAGCTGATAAGGCGGGGAAAGCGGTTCGTGACGACCGATGAGATAAGAGAACTGACCTATTCCACCCTCCTCGAGCGGGGACTGAAGGAAGAGGCCGAGAGGTACCTCTTCTGGCGCAACCTGAGGCGGAGGAAGGTGAGGCTCACGATTCTCCTAGGGGGAGCGACCGGTGTTGGGAAGTCCACGATAGCAACGGAGCTGGCCTTCAGGCTGGGTATAAGGAGCATAATCGGAACCGACACGATACGGGAGGTCCTCAGAAAGGTTATAGCGAGGGAGCTCCTGCCCGACATACACGTGTCCTCGTTCATGGCGGGCAACGTGGTGAACGCGCCGAGGGGCGTCGATCCGCTCATCTACGGCTTTGAAACGCAGGTGAAGCACGTATCGGTTGGCATTAAAGCGGTTCTTGAGCGGTCGAGGAGGGAAGGCCTGAACGCCATCATAGAAGGTATCCACGTGGTTCCGGGCTTCATAGAGCTCGAGGAGAACGAGTTCATGTACGTTATCACCGTCCCGGGGAGGGAGAGCTTACTCGCGCATTTCTACGAGAGGGCCAGGTACTCCACGAGGGGGGCCGAGAGGTACGTCGAGAACCTTGAGCGGATCATGCGCATCCAGGATTACGTCGTCGATCGGGCCCGGGAAATGGGAATCCCCGTTGTTGAGAACGTCGAGCTGGAGAGGGCTGTGGCAACGATAATGGAGGATCTGATGAAAAGGCTGAAAGGAAAAGCCTAGTTGCCCTTCCTCTTCCATATTCCCAGGAGCTTCCTGCTGCCCCACGTGGCCTGAACCTGCCAGACGACAACCATGTCCTCGTAGATGTCTATCAGGTTGAAGCTGTTTCCAAAGGGGTTTCTGTGGAGCTCCCAGCTCACGGAGCCTGCGTTGACTATGGGCGTTCCCTCAACCTTAACCCCGTAGGCGTTGCCCCCGTGACCCGTGAGAACCAGCTCGGTCCGCTCCCTGGTGAGGAGCTTGAGTACATCCCCTCCGTCTTCGAGGAAGCCGATCTCCCTGCTCCTCGGGATGGGGATGACGTTGTGGTGCATGACGACGATGCGGAACCTGTCGTTGTACTCCTCGAGCGTTCTCTCCAGCTTTCTCTGGCCCATCCTGCCGACGACCCCGATGGGAGTCTCGTACTGGGCGCTCAGAACGGGGATTATAACGTACCCGTCGAACTCAATGAGCTGGGGTTCCCCAAAGTACTCCTCGAAGAGCTCGTGACCGAGGTAGGTTATGTCGTTGTGGCCCGGCACGACGAGTTTCTCCGTGGAGATCGCGCGGTAGTACTCGTAGGCCCGCTCGTAGTACCTCTCTATGCCGGCATCCACGACATCGCCGTTGTGTATGACCAGATCTGGCTTAAGCCTCTCGTTGATCATCCGGATGACGTTCTCGAAGACCTTCCTCCTGAAGTAAACCCTGTCGGAAACGTTGCTCTCACTTATCTGGACGATGCGGAGAACCCTCTTTCCGGAGGGAACGAAGATCTTCGGCCTTATGGGCCTGTGCTCCTTCCTCTCCTCGTCGCCGGTAACGCGCCTTATCGTGACGCTAACCCTTCCGTCGTCGTGGAGCCGGATGATGTTGTAGCTGTTCACGTCGCCCCTCCTCGTCTTCCGGCAGGAGGTGCAGCCCGCGTTGTCGATGACTAGATCCTCGACGCGGTAGACGTTGGGGACGTGCTTGTGGCCGCAGGTGTAGAGGGTCACCTCGTGGCGTAGGAGAAGGTCGAGGACGTCGCCCGCGTTGAACAGGACGTTTCTCTCCCTTCCCGTATCGGGGAGGGGCACGAGGTGGTGGTGGGCGGCGACTATCTTGAACTTTTTGCTGGAATATTCCTCAAGCTTCGCCTTGAGCCAGCGGAATTTATGGCCGCCTATCCTGCCGTCGCTCAGATCGGGGATCGTTGAGTCAACCCAGATCAGAACCCCGTTGTCGAACTCGTAGACGCCGTTTAGGGGCCCTATGAACTTCTCGAAGAGCTTGTAGCCGACGTTCCGGACGTCGTGGTTGCCGGGGATGACGACGAGCGGCTTCTTAATCTTGCCGAGCTGGTAGGCGGCCTGCTCGTACTCCTCCCTCAGCCCCTGGTTGGTTATGTCCCCGGTGTGGACGACGAAATCGAAGTCTCCCCTGTTGATCTCCTCGACGATGAGGTCGAAGGCGTAGCCCTTGAAGGCCCCTTCGTTGGTTATATGGGTGTCGCTTATGTGCGCTATCTTTATCATCGCCATCACTCCGTTGCTATCGCCGTTTCAAGCTTTCTCCTGCTCGCCTCAAGGAGGTCGGTTATCGAGAATATCCCGACTATCTTTCCGTTTTCCTCTATGAGGATGTGCTTTATCCCCTTCTTTGCCATTATGTCGAGGACGTCCTGGAGGGGTGTCTCAGCGGGCACCGTAACGAGGTCCTTCGTCATGATCTCCTTAACCGGTGTCGTGTTCGGAAGGCCGGGAACCACGAGGCGCCTTATGATGTCTCCCTTGGTGAGGAATCCAACGACGTTGTCGTTCTCGTCCACCACGACGAGGGAGCCTATCTCGAACTCGGTCATGACCTCGCCGGCCCTCTTAACCGTGTCGTCGGGCCTTATGCCTATGAGCTTCCTGCTCATGTAAACCCTGATGGGGGCCTTCATGTCCACCGTGATCACCCGAGGGAATAGGGCACGAAAGTATAAAACGGTAGCTCATCCCATCACCAGCTCCTCGACGGTAAAGCGTTCCTCCCCGGGCGAGATCTCAAGGTAAAGGGCAGTTCCGTTCCTCAGGGGGCTCCACTCGGCCCGGTGATACAGTTCGAGGGTCGAAGAAGCGACCGCGAAGAGGTCTTCACCCCTGAGGAGCATCTGCCTCACGTAGTCCCAGTTCTCCCTTCTCAGCAGGTACTCGGGCCGGGAGTAGGCGGTTATAAAGCCCCTCACCCAGTCGGGGCCGAGGAAGAGCGAACCCGTGTTAAGGCTGGTGTTGACCAGGGGCATCAGCGAGGAGTAGACTCGGAGGAGCTCGTCCCTCTCAACCGAGCGGATTGCCCCGCAAACGTGAAGGGCCATGACGTAGCTGTCCGAGGCCTTCTCCAGGGAGCCTCTATCAAGGCCCATCCTCTCGAGTAGACCGGACTTGTTGAGGTCGCCGTTGTGGTAGAGCCAGCACGAGAATCCGGCTGAAGAGAGCGCGAAGGGCTGGGTGTTAAGCAGTCCTTTGCTTCCCTGGGACGCGGCCCTCGTGTGCACGAGGAGAACCGAGAACCCGTCGAGCGATCCAACGAGCCCCTCCACTCCGGGTTCATCCTCAAAAACGGGCCTGACCGAGCGGTAGTGGCGAACGGAACCATCTCCAAGGAGAACGTAGCCCCAGCCGTCGCGGTGCTGGCTTCCCCTCCCCCTGGCCTCCTTGTAGGGATCGTTCTCGGATGCACGGACGATGGCCTCAACGAGGGGGACCAGTTTGTCCCCGTCTCCAACCGCGAAGAGAACTCTGCACACCACGATCACCTTCGCCAGTACTCGGGAGTGGATAAAAGGTTTCCCACCAAAAACGTTTTTTAGCGGGAGGGGTACAGTTTATGGGACGGAAACCATGGCCGAGAGCAACCTTGACGCGTTGAGTTCAACCCACGAACTGGCGCGGATTGAAACTGGATCCTCCGACATCGGGCCGATAGCCGAGGGCATAATGAAGGTTCTGAAGAAGATAAACGCCCACAGGAAGCTCTACGAGTCGAACGAAGAGGCGGTTAAGCAGCACCTCATAGGGGAGATAATGCGAACCCTCGGCTGGGAGTGGGACAACCCGGAGGAGGTAAGGCCCGAATCGAGGACTGAGGAGGGAAGGGCCGACTACGCGCTCATCCTAGGCGGGGAGATAGTGGCGTACGTCGAGGCCAAGAACCTCGGCGTGAACATAGAGAAGCGCGAGGAGCCTTTGAGACAGCTCGCCAAGTACTGCTTCAACACCGGCGTGAGGTACGGCATACTCACCAATGGAGCGGTGTGGATAGGGGTTAAGGCCTTTGAAGTCGGCTCGAGTTTGAGGGAGAGAATCCTCGTCAAGGTGAACCTGCTCAACGAACCCCCGATGAAGGCCGCGCTCAAGCTCTCCCTCTTCTCCAAGTCGAGGATCCTCGAAATGGAGCGCATTTCCTCCCTTCTAAAGGCCCTTGAGCTGAGCTTCATGGGGCTCGTCAAGGAAGGCTACCCGAGGGAGGCCCTCTTCGAGTACCTCAAGGTCGATCGGGGGAAGAGAATAGTTCCGATACACCTGCTGGAGGGGCACGAGAACCCGAAGGTCGCCTACGTCTACGACAACGGCTGGAAGCTGCTCCCCCTCCCGGAGAGGACAATGAAGGGCGTCCTGCTCGCGGTTCTGCTCTACATGGGACAGAAGGCCTTTGGGGACGAGAAGAGGGAGATAATGGCCGCCTACGAGCAGCTCAAGAGAATTCCCCTGGAACAGAGAAAGGCCCACGAGATACTCGTAAGGCTCGAAGAGGAAAAGAAGCTCAACATATCCGTCGAGCTTTAGCGCCCAAAGCGTCTCTGCCTCTTCTGGTACTCCCTGATTATCCTGAGGAAGTCTATCTTCCTGAACTCCGGGAAGTAGACGTCCACGAAGAAGAGTTCGCTGTAGGCTATCTGGTAGAGGAGGAAGTTGCTTATCCTGACCTCCCCGCCGGTTCTTATCACGATGTCCGGGTCGGGCATGTTCGGGTAGTAGAGGTAGCGCTTTATCAGATCCTCGTCAATCTCCTCGGGCTTCAGCCTTCCGGCTAAGACGTCGTTAACTATGTCCTTCACCGCATCGGCGATCTCGCTCCTCCCGCCGTAGGCCAGGGCAATGTTGAGGGTGTAATTGTTGTACTTCCTGGTTGCCCTCTCCGCTTCCTCGGCAGCTTTTCTAACGTTCTCGGGCAGGAGTTCCTTCCTTCCGAGGACGTTCACCCTTATTCCGTACCTGTGAACCCTCTCGTCCTCTATCAGCTCCTTGAACTTCTCCTCGAAGAGGTTCATAAGCGCGGTAACTTCCTCCCGGGAGCGCTTGAAGTTCTCGGTTGAGAAGGCGTAGACGGTCAGCGTCCTTATCCCGAGCTCCCTGCACCAGTCGAGGATCTCCTCAAGCTTCCTCGATCCGAAGAAATGGCCGTACCAGGGCGGCTTTTCGAGCTTTCTCGCCCATCTCCTGTTTCCATCCATGATTATTGCCACGTGCCTCGGAATGTTCCCCGATTTGACCCTCTCAAACAGGTACCTCTCGTAAAAGTCGTAAAAGGGTTTGAAAACAACGTGGGGAACGTGGGAGAGCAGTCTGTAGAGCATTTCCCTCACTCGATCCTCTTCCTTGATTTGAGGTGCTTCTCCGCCAGCTCCATGTAGATCTCAGCGTTCTTCTTGGTCCACTCGATTTCCTCCTCGCTGAGCTGCCTCACAACTTTCCCTGGGACACCTATGACGAGGCTGTAGTCGGGGATCTCCTTGCCCGGTGGAACCAGCGCTCCCGCGCCGATGACCACGTGCTTGCCTATCTTGACCCCGTCGAGTATGACCGCGCCCATGCCGATGATGACGTAGTCACCTATCTCGGCCCCGTGAACGACGGCGTTGTGGCCTATGGTGACGTATTTGCCTATTATCGTCGGCTGGCCGTGGGAGGTGTGTATGCTCACGTTGTCCTGAACGTTCGAGCAGCAGCCGATGTATATCTGCTCTATGTCCCCCCTCAGAACCGCGGAAGGCCAGACGCTCGTTTTCTCCTCAAGAACAACGTCGCCTATGATGGAAGCGCTCTCATCGATAAAAGCCGTCGGATGAATCTTGGGTTTCTTTCCTTCCAGCTCGTAAACGGCCATTTCACCCACCCCCGCGTGAGTTGGATGGACGGCTTATAAACCTAACCGGGAACAGGTATATAAGGCCGGGTGATCGAATAGGGGTGTGTTGAGCCATGAGGTACAGGAGAGGGGCCAGCGCGGAGAGGGAACTCATACACAAACTTGAAGAGCTCGGCTTCGCGGTCGTCAGATCCGCGGGGAGCAAGAAGGTTGACGTTATAGCCGGAAACGGAAAGCTGTACCTCTGCATAGAGGTCAAGAGCACCAAGGGCAGGAGAATCTACCTAAGCGGGGAAGACCTCGAAAAGCTCCTCTCGTTCTCGCAAAGGTTCGGGGGAAAGCCCTACATAGCGGTAAAGTTCATCGGACGGGAGTGGAGGTTCTTCCGGGCGGAGGACATCTCCGGAAAGAGAACGGGCAAGAACTACCGCATAGACTACGGTGATGCCGGCATGAGCCTGGAGGAGGTTGTGGGAAAGCAGAAGAGCCTTCTCGATGTAATAAAGGGTGGTGGGAATGAAGGTTAAAGCCTCGATCCTCCTGATCGTCCTCCTCGCCTCGATGGTTCCCCTGAGCGGCGTTGCCGCCTCGGTGTCCTTCGACGTTTCACCCGTTAAGGAGGTCATCAGCGCGCCGCCTGGGTCAATAGTCTCCGTCCCGGTAAGGGTTACCAACACGGGGAGCGAGCCGCTGAGCAACCTGACGCTGTCCCTCGTCTGGAACATGGAGAACGGCCTCTACGTGGTGAACAAGACCGTTTACGTGGGGGTGAACGAGAGCAGGGTCTTCGACCTGACGCTGAAGGTTCCCGAGCTGCCCTCAGGGGACTACAACGTGACCGTCCGCGGAACCCTCGGAAACGTCAGCGTCGAGAGAAAGCTCGTCCTCCGCGTTGAGAAGGAGATCCTCTACACCCTGTCAATCGACGTCGGAGAGCGCTACATCTACGGGAACAACGTGAAGATAGGGTTCTCACTGGTTTCCCACTCCAACGATAGGATAATCGGGCCGATATGGATGAAGGTCTACAGGAACGGAACTATCGTCGCCGAGAAGACGGAGATAACGTACCTGGACCCTGGAGAGAAGTGGAACTACACCCTCGTGCTCACCAAGCCCAAGATCGGCATCTACAGCGTCACTCTGTCTGCGAACATGTCCGGCGTTTACAGGAAGGTCGAGAAAACCTTCGTGGTCTACCGGCGGAGGTTCACTTACCGGGCCTGGTACTCCGACGGCGAGCTGAAGGTTCAGGTCAAGCTCATCAACGGCTCGCCCGTGAAGGGCATCGAGGTCACCGTGAACGGGTTAAAGCTGAAGACCGATGAGAACGGTCTCGTTCGGTATCCAACCACTTCGCCCGGCCTCTACGAGATAGAGCTCAACCTCGACGGCGTCGTCGAGAAAACAGCCCTCTACGTGGGGAGGCTCTTCATAAACTACGAGGTGAAAGGCAGCACCCTTGAACTGAGGGTTCTCGACTCCAACGGAAACCCAGTCCCCAACGTAACCCTTAGCATAGCCGGCCCCAAGGGGGAGTACCAGGCCGTAACGGACGGAGAAGGCAGGGCGTCGCTCCCTCTCAGCGCGCTCGGATACGGCACGATATCGATAACCGCCAGCGCCGAGAACTACGTTGGATCCAGCCTGACCATCGCTGTGCCGCCCCCCTCGTCGACGACGACCTCCATCAGAACCACCACGACGACATCATCAAGCACCACGAGCACATCAGAGAGCAGTTCAACAACTGAAACGGGACTTCCCTCCGGGCGTACTTCTGAAAAGCAGGCCGGCATCAGCTGGGGTCTCGTAGGTTCACTTCTCCTTGGACTGGCAGTGTTCGGTGGAAGCTTTTACCTGGCCTTCCTGAGGCCCCATATCATAGAGGAGGAGCTTGGGAAGTACTACTTCGTGAAGCTCAGGGCACCGAGGCTCGTCCCCCTACGGAACTTCCGGTGGGAGAAGGGGATGAACGCGGTCGAGGTCAGGGCGACGAAAGGAAACGCAAAGATCGAGGGATCAAAGGTCGTCTGGAGCATAGACGAGCTGGAACCCGGGGGAGAGGCCATCCTCCAGGTGGTTCTCGGGTGAGCCCTTTTCTACCTTTTCTATTTCATCCGGCATCTTTGCGAAGCCAACCAGGGCAAAGACGTAGCCGAGCAGGATCAGGAACGCCCCAACGATCACGAATATCAACACGGCACCCCACTTGAAGAGCCTCGCGGCCCATCCGAACTCCCCCACTCCCGTGATCTCGTGCATCGCCGAGAAACTCTTCATCAGGAAGTAGGAATGAAGGGCAATCAGCGAAAACATCCCAAGGAACATCGCGACTATTGCCCCCCAGCTAACGTCAGGCGGCACATCGGCGAGGAACTCGTCCAGGTAGCCAGTGAAGAGAAGGGCCACCGCAAAGACAATCGCGAGCACAAACAGGCCGACAAAACCAATGAGCCCGTAGCGGAAGGGTCGCCCGTCGTCGAGTTTGTTCCCTATATCCCTGAGGGCCATCAGCAGAACGATAACGCCAGCTATGTAGAGGAGAAGATCCATTCCAGGAGGGGCGATTCTGGTGAGGAGCATCAGGCTGAAACCAGAGACACCGAGCATCTTCTCGGTTCTCACGTTTACCATTCGCCATCCCCGGAAAACGAAAAAAGAACGATTTAAAAATTTGCCGGCAAAAGAAAAAGCCTCACTGGGAGGATTTCTCTTCCTTCTCGGCCGGCTTTGATTCCTTCTTTTCGGCGGGTTTGCTGGTCTCCTTCTTTGCAGTGGACTTGATGGCGGGTTTGGCGGGGGTGGGCTTCTTGGGCGGCCTTATGCCGTAGCCGATTATCTTGAACTCTATTGTCTCGCCGTCACGGAGGTGGTAGACGTAGGTTCCGTCCGCCTTCCTCTCGATCTTGACGACCGGGAAGCGGTAGTCGCCGTACTTCTCGTTGAGCTCCCTGACCTTGTCCGGGTGAATCGGCACCCAGTTGAAGAGCTCAAGGGCATCCTCAGTTCCGTCGGTCGTCAGGATGTAGGCCTCGCTGAAGCCGAGCGCCCCCGTCGGGCAGACGTCTACACAGAACTGGCAGAAGGTACAGCGCCCGTAGTCGACCTTCGGGTGGGGCCTCTTCTCCATCTTGCCGTCCACTTCGAGCCAGGTCATCTCTATTGCCCTTGCCGGGCATATCTGGCCGCAGAAGTTACAGCCTACACATTTCTTCCAGTCGAGCGTGTGGAATCCCCTGTACTTTGGAGCCGGCTCTATCTTCTCAAAGGGTATCTTTATCGTTACCGGCTTCTTGAAGAGGTACTTGATGCCCATCCAGGGCTTGACGAAGGACTTCTTGAGCTTGACCTTTTCCTCACCAACGACTCTCGCCATACTCATCACCTGTCTATGTCGGGCGGACAGTTGTCAAGGGTCTTCAATATGACCGGCACGTCGGCGAGGCGGGCTCCCTTGAGGAGCTCCTCAAGCACAGTAACCCCATGGCTCTGGCTCGGTCCGCGTATGTGGACGCGGTAGGGCTTGTGGCTTCCGTCGCTGACGACGTAGGCTCCGAAGTCGCCCTTTGTGCTCTCGACGTGGGCGTAGGCGTCTCCTGCCGGAACCTTGAACCTCGGCAGGTTCTTGAGCTTGGGGTCCTTTACCATGTAGGGCCCGCTCGGCGGCCCCATGTCGAGGAGCTGCTCCAGTATGTAGAGGTCCTGCTCCAGCTCGTACCTCCTGACGAGAACCCTCGCGAGGCTGTCGCCTTCCTTGAGAACGGGCACCTCGAAGTCGAGCTCGGGGTAGAGGTAATAGGGGTCGTCCTTCCTGACGTCGTAGGGAACGCCGACAGCTCTAAGATTCGGACCCGTGACGGCGTGCTTGAGGGCGAACTTCTTGTCCATAACGCCAACGCCCTCAGTCCTCTCGAAGGTTATGTAGTTGTCAAAGAGTATCTCATCGAAGTCCTTGAGCTTGGATTTAACGTATTCAACGGTGTCCCTCAACTGCCTCAGCCACTTGTCACCCGGTATGTCCCTCCTGACTCCTCCGGGAACGGTGTAGATGTGGTAAACCCTCCCGCCGGTGAGCTCCTCGAAGAGGCGCATGAACCTCTCACGGTAGGCGGCCGCCCACTGACCCGCTGTGTAGAGGCCTATCTCGTTTCCAAAGCCCATTATCCAGAACATCCAGGCTGAAACCCTCGCCATCTCGAGAACGGTCGTTCTAATCCATATCGCCCTCTCGGGAACCTCCCAGCCGATGATTTCATCGACAGCCATAGAGTAGATGTTCTCGGGCACGTCGCTCTCGGGAACACAGATTCTAAGCAGTAGGGCGATGTTGGTGAAGTAGGGCCTCTGCTCGGCGAGCTTCTCGAAACCTCTGTGAAGGAATCCGGGGTTGACTATGGCCTTTTCAACCCTGTTGCCGTCCATCTTGAGGATTATGCTGAAGTTCTCGGTGGCCATGTGCTGCGGACCGAAGAACAACTCGTAGGTGTCCTTCGCTATGGGTGTTAGATACATGTCGTGCTTTCTCGCTTCCTCCCTAAGCTCCTTTGGAACCTCCAAATTCGCCATGAGCATCACCTCATATCACGTAGTTCGTCTTACTCTCGTCGTACCTGTCGAAATCGTCACCGTAGATGGCCTTGACGTAGCTCAGCGTGTTGAAGTCCTTCCTGAACGGGTGCTTCTCGTATTCGCGCGGCTCGAGGATGAACGGCCCAAGTCTCGGGTTGCCCTTGAAGTTTATGCCGAAGAACTCGTGCGCTTCCCTCTCGTAGGTCTCCGCCACCGGCCAGATGTCCATTACAGTGGGCATCTCCGCGTTCTCCCTTGGAATCCTCGTCTTGACGAAGGCGTGAACGCTCTCGCTGACGCTCCAAAGCTGGTAGACAAGCTCAAACTCACCCTCCTTGAGCCAGTCGACAACGCTTATCTGAATGAGCATCTCGAACCTCTCGCTCGCCAGCTCGAGGAACTCGTGTATCTTCTCGGCAGGGACCCTGAACTCCACCCTTCTCTCGCGCCTGACGCTTCCCTCAGCGTAAGGGGCCTTTCCGAGGAGCTCCCTCACGAGCCTGCCCTCCTTGGTGTCCGGGAACTCGGGCTTGGCCTCCTGTGTCTCCTGAGGAGCCTCCTCAACGGTCTCAACCTTGTTCTTAACTTCCTTATCGTTCACAGCCATGCCAACCACCTCTTGGCGTCCTTCTCACGCCATCCCTCTCCAAAGAGCTCGTCCTGGTTCTTCCTGTACCACTCGTAGTTCTCTCTATACCTCTTCCAGCCGTCGGCTTCCCCGGTCTCTATCTTCCTCATTATCTCCCTGATACCGTCCATCACCGCCTCGGGCCTCGGCATGCAGCCGGCTATCGCCACATCGATCGGGATGTACTTGTCGAGCTGTTTGACGACGTTGTAGGAGTCCCAGTAGACGCCGCCGTTGATCGGGCAGGAGCCATGAGCTAAGACGTACTTGGGATCCTGCATCATCTCGTAGGTTATGATGATCCTCTTCAGCGTTTTTGGAGTGACGTAGCCCGTAATCAGGAACAGGTCGGCCATCCTCGGGGCGGGGTTGGGCATCATACCGAACCTCTCGAGGTCGTAGCGAGCTGTAAAGAGGGGCGGCATCTCTATACCGCCGCAGCCCGTACAGAACGCCACTATCCAGAGGCTCTTCTTTCTCGCCCACCTGAACAGGGGCTCGAATAGCTTGAACTCCTGAAGTTCATAGCTTATGAAACCATCGTTCTCGCTCATCCACACCACCTCACATCGTCAGCAACACGGCTATTATTCCCAGTATCGTCGGCCACTTCCAGAAGAACTTCGCGGCCTGGTCGATGGTGAAGCGCGGGTAGATGCTGGCTATGAATATCGCGATGAAGAGCACCGCTATCTGCTTCACGAGGAGCTCGAGCAGGTTACTGGCCCCGCCGAGGAACAGTATCGCGAAGAAGGCAGTCTCCGCAAACAGCTGAACCGCGTGCTGTGTGAAGAGCAAAGCGGCGTGTTTTCCACCGTACTCGACCATCGGACCCATCGAGATTTCCGCGGGAGCTGTGATTATGTCGAAGGGCTCGAGGCCGAGCATCGCCTGGAAGACTATGTCGAAGACCACCATCGCTATCAGGAGAGCCGGGACGAGAATGCTCCAGCCGTGAAGGCTCTGGAGGGCGACGATGTCGCTGAGCTTGAAGCTGCCGTAGTACTGGATCAGCGCTATCAGCGCGAGGCCGTACGGTAACTGCATGGCCACCATCGTGAGCAGGCCACGCTGGACACCGACGGCAGAGTAGGGGTTTCCAGAGCTCATGGCACCGAGCATTATTCCCAGCATCGGCACCTCGAGGAGGTAGGCAACGACGATTAAATCGGCGTTGCTGCTGAAGAGCTGGAAGTTGGCTATCGGAAGGAAGAGTAAAGCCGTTATGCTAGCCCCAAGGGCGAATATCGGCCCAAAGTCGTAGATGAAGCCGTGGCTGACGCTTTCCTTCTTGCCGAGAAGCTTAAGCGTGTCTATTATGGGCTGGTAGATCGGTGGCCCGATCCTCCTCTGTATCCTCGCCATGGCCTTCCTCTCGATACCCATGAAGATGAAGCCCACGAAGGTCGCGTAGATTATCATGCCTATAGCCTCGAGGATCAGCTTCCAGTCGAACATTCACAACACCCCCCACAGCGCTAAGATCAGCAGCACGATCGCGAGGTACCATGAGTAGCTCTGGACGTTTCCGTTGTAGAAGCCCTCCCTCAGTGAGTCTGCGAAGTCCTCCGCCATCCTGGCCAGCCTGGCGTAGAACCTGTCGAAGCTGTATCTGAGCCAGAACTCAAGGGCTTCGGCTAGAGGCCTGTAGAAGTTCCTCCTTATGCTGAGGTTGTAGTCCTCCGTTACGGGGTTACCAGACTGGTATGTGTCGGTAACCGGGATCTTCCTCGCTTTAGCGCCGTAGATGTAGATCAGTCCCGCTATGGCGAGGCCGACAACGAGGATCAGGGTGACGCTGAGCGCGTTGTAGGTTCCAACTCCCGTGCTTATCGAGTAGTAGCCGTTGGCAGCAACGCCGCTGTTGGGGATGAACTTGTTGATGAGCTTCACCGCAAGTCCTGGGGCTATGCCGAAGACGATGTTGGGGATCGCGAGTATCGCCATGCCTATGAGGAGCGGGAGCGGGGCCTCCTCAACGTCTTCAAGATCGCTGGGCCTCTGGCCGAACCAGATGGAGTAGAGGAACCTGACGACGTAGGCAAAAGCTAAACCGCTGCCCAGGAATATGGCGCCGGCGACGAGCGGCATGTGTGCACTGATCGCTGCCTCGTAGATCAGCCACTTGCTGGCGAAGCCCGCCATCGGCGGAATTCCCGCCAGGCTGAGAACCGCTATCAGGGCCATGGCGAAGGTCACCGGCATCTTCTCAGCTAAGCCGCCGAAGTCCTCGAACTTGGTCTTGCCCGTCCGGAGGATTAAGGCGGCGGTGATCAGCCAGAAGAGGCCCTTGAAGACCGCGTGGCTGAGGATGTGGAAGAACGCCCCGGCGAAACCGATCCCGCTTCCGATTCCAAGGGCGAGGACTATGTAACCGACCTGGCTGACAGAGGAGTAAGCGAGGAGCTTCCTGAGGTCCTCCTGGAGAACCGCCAAGAAACCCGCGACTACAACCGTTATCGCTCCGAGCCACGCGAGGATGTACGTGAACACCATATGCCCATGGAAGGTTCCCATGTCGACGTAGAGCTTGATGCCGAGGAGTATGAACATGAGGACGAAACCGTAGACACCGGCCTTGCTTAAAGCGCCGCTGAAGAAGCTCGTGTAGCTCTGGTTGGTCTCGCTGTAGGCATCGGGCGCCCAGACGTGGAGCGGCCAGGTCCCGGCCTTAACGCCGAAGGCAAGGAGGAATAGCGCGTAAACCAGTATCGTGTCGGTCTTGGTGAGTGGAACCATGCCGTAGATGGAGTTGTAGATCATCCCCCTGAGTGACTGGAACTCCAGCGTTCCGGTCTTGGCGTAGAGGATCGCTATGGCCAGGAGCATTGCGTAGGCGCCGATTATGCTGAGCACGAAGTACTTGAGCGAGGCCCCCTTGTTGTAGCGGAGCACCATCATAAAGCTCGCGAAGGTCATGAGCTCCCAGAACAGGAAGAAGCCCGCGAAGTCCCCGCTGAGGAACACACCTAGCAGTCCGGAGACGCTGAAGAGGGCGAACATCCACTCGTAGCCGCTCCTCGAGGTCGAGACCATGCCGAAGGCCATGGCGGCG
Organism: Thermococcus sp. AM4; assembly: GCF_000151205.2. Lineage (NCBI taxonomy): Archaea > Methanobacteriati > Methanobacteriota > Thermococci > Thermococcales > Thermococcaceae > Thermococcus > Thermococcus sp. AM4. The sequence continues at coordinate 28,125 of NC_016051.1, read as the reverse complement.
GCGACAACGGCGGCAACCGCTGAAAGGTACCACGACATGTAGCCGAGGTGGAAGAACAGCTTGAAGACGCCGGTGTCAACGGTCCACTTTATTCCGTCCCCGAGCCTTCCGTAGGTGATGGCTATGATCACGAGCGGCGAAAGGCCACCGATGAGCCCAAAGACGTCCTTAAGCTCTCCGAATGAATCCCTGTCAAGGAGCCAGGCGATGACTCCGCTGACCGCTGGGATGAAGAGGAGGAGAGGGATGGCATGTCCAACTATCCAGTCAACGAACATCATGGTCCCACCCCCATCAACGGAACGTTCTTGACGTAGTTAACCACGTTGAAGATGTCCTCTCCAGCCTTCTGGGACACCGTCCAGAAGTAGTTGGGGTAGATTCCTATGAAGAGTATCAGCAGCACCAGGAAGAGCGCGATGGTGCCTATCGCGAGGTTCTCCCTGATCCTTCCCTCGCCCTCTCCGAACCATATCGTGTGTATCAGCCTGATGTAATAGACGGCCTCGACGACGCTCGCACCGAGGATCAAAGCGACTCCCCAGGTGTAGCCCGCCTCTACGCCCGCTATGAGGATCCTGATCTTGCTCCAGAAGATGTTGAACAGCGGTATTCCAACGGCGGCAAGGGAGCCGACCGTTATTGCGAAGGCCGTCAGGGGCATCCTCCTGCCGAGGCCGGAGAACTTCTCGATCCCGGTTCCGCCGAGGGTTATTCCAACGTAGCCGACCGTCAGGAAGAGGAGGGCCTTAACTATGGCGTGGTTGATCATGTGAAAGACTCCAGCCTCGACGCCCGCCTGCGTGCCCAAGGCTAGGGCAAAGGCTATCATTCCAACCTGGCTTATCGAGGAGTAAGCTATCATCCTCTTGACGTCCTTCTGCCTCAGAGCCGAGAACTCGGCAACGAACACCGTAAGCGCCGCCATTATGACGACCATCTTGAGCACTGAACCCCAGCCGCTGGCGTTCTGCATTATGTAGAGCAGCCTCGCGGCCGCGTAAAGGCCGGCCTTGACGACGAAGGCAGAGAACATGACCGTTACCGGATGAGGGGCGGCCTGGTAAGCGTCTGGCGCCCACGCGTTGAGCGGGAAGAGCTCGGCCTCAACCGCTAAGCCGAAGATGAGGAGGGCCAGGCCTATCTGGGCAACCGTGCCGTTTACTCCCCCGATTAGCTGGGCCAGCTGGGCCATGTTGAGCGTCCCGGTCGCGCCGTAGATCAGGGCTATGCCGATGAGGAAGAAGCTCGAGCCGATTCCACCGAGGATCATGTACTTGAGCGAAGCCTCGGCCGCCTCACCGGTCTTGTTGTAGGCGGTCAGCGCGTAGGCAGTTATTGCGGTTATCTCCATGAAGACGAAGAGGTTGAAGATGTCGCCGGTCGCTATCATGCCCGTCGAACCGAGCATGAGCAGGAGGAAGAGCATGGCGTACTTGTCGATGGGCTCGGTCTCAATCGCCTCGAGGCTGAAGACGGCCATGAAAAGGCTTATGATCGCGACGATGAGGACGAAGAGTGCCGCGAAGGAACCAACGTAGAGGTTTATTCCAACCGGTGGCTTCCATCCGCCCGCCATGACTATCATTGGCTTGCCGGTGCGGTAGACGTTTACGAAGACGGCTCCAGCGATTGCGGTCTGGATCAGGGTTACCGCTATGAGGTAGTACTTAACCGCCCTCTTGCCGAATCCCTTGATCAGGGGAACGAAGAAGGCACTTATGAGCGGAACCGCGATGAGGAGCGAAGCGTACTGCGCGTTCATCCTCTCAACCTCCTTATCTCCTCAACGTTAAGCGTTCCGTACTTCTCGTACAGGATTATGGCAACGCTCAGGGCCATGGCGGTCGTGGCAACACCGATAACTATCGCCGTGAGAACCAGCGCCTGCGGAATCGGATCGACGGCCTTTGAAGCCGTTATTCCTTCGCTCAGGATTGGCGCACTCCTGCCCGAGACGTAGCCTATGCTTATGAGGAGCAGGTTAACGCCGGTTTCCATAATGCTGAGCCCGATGAGCATCTTAAGGACATTCTTCTTGACGAGGACCGCGTAGAGGCCAATGAGCACGAGGGCTATCGCGCCAAAGTAGTAGACGCTTATGTGGGGAACGTTCATTCGCTCACCCCCTCCTTGAGCATGTTGTCGATGATGCCGCTCAGTTCAGTTCCCACCTTGATGCCTATCAGCGTGTAGATTATCGGTATGAAGCCGCCGCTGAAGAGCCTGCCGATGTTGCTCTGCCCCCAGCCCCAGGTCTGCCATATCCAGTCGAAGAGGAAGTAGCCGCCTATGGCTAGGCCTATGAGACCGACCGCAACGTAGCCCATTCCCGCCAGCCCCTCGGTCTTCTCGAAGACCTTGTGCGGGATCTCGTAGGTGACGAAGGCCATGTAGAGCAGCAGGAAGGCGGTGGCGATGGTCGCTCCTCCCGGGAATCCTCCACCCGGTGTGAGGTGTCCGTGAATGAAGATGTATGCACCGAAGAGAACCACGAAGGGGAACAGCAGAGAAGTCCCCGTCGTCAGGACAACGGAACCCTCTGTTCTGGCAGTTCTCTTTTTCTTCTTCCTCCAGAGAAGTGCACCAACACCGGTTGATGCTATGAAGAGCACGGTAACCTCACCGAGCGTATCGAAACCACGGTAGTTGACGACAACGGCTGTAACTGCGTTTACCGCACCGGTCTGCTCCTTAACGTGTTCGAGGTAGTACCTGCCAACGAGCATCTTGTCCTGCCCGAAGGGAACGCCTGCCAAACCCTGGGCAAGCCAATAACCGATTATGAGCAGGGTGATTATCGCGAGTGCGCGCTTGATCATGTTCACCACCTCACCCACCAGCCGGGCTTCTCCTCATCCTCGGTTTCAAAGCGCTGGGTTCTCTTGATTGCGAAGATGAACACGGCACCGCTGAGGGCAGCGCCTATGGCAGCCTCGGTCATTGCCACGTCCGGGGCCTGGAGCATGAAGAACAGGATCGACGCGAAGAGGCTAACCGCGGCCATTCCAACGGCTGCCGCTAAGAGGTCGCGCCACTCGACCGCGAGAACCGCCGAAAGGATCATGAGGGCGACGATTATGTACTCAACGCAGGTGATACAGTTCATTCGCTCACCTCCTCAGCAGTCTCTTCAGCATTCTCGGCCCCGGTCTTGCTCGCTATGTACTCGTGGTACTTGTCAACGACGCTGCCGTGCCAGAGGGGAATTCCGCTCTTGTAGGCGGCCCTTATGAGCGCGTGGGCGCTTATCGGGTTGGTGAGGAGCAGGAAAACCGCGATGACTATCGTCTTGGTGAGCCAGGCAACGCTTCCGAAGCTGCTTCCGAGGGCCCAGAGGCCAACGCCTATCATGACGCCGAGGCTTCCGAGGGTCGCGCTCTTCGTCGAGGTCTGCATCCTGTTGTAAACGTCGGGCATCCTGATCAGACCGAGCGCCGAGAGGAAGTAGAAGAACGTTCCTATGAGGACCAGGATCTCACCGATGATTGCGAGAGCGTTCATAGGCCTCCCTCCATGTAGCGCGCGAAGGCTATAACGCCTCCAAACGCCAGAACTGCGTAAACCAGAGCCACGTCCAGGAAGATCATGCGCTTGTAGTAGAGGGCGAATAGCACCATCAGGCCCGTGGTTATGGTGGTCATTATATCAACCGCCACGAGCCTGTCCACGGTCGTTGGCCCTCTGAAGACCCTGTACATGCTCAGGAGCGTTGCAATCGCTATGAGTGCGAGATAGACGTTTATCCCTATCATCCGAAGATCACCCTCAGGAACTTTTCAAAGGGGGCCGTTATGCTGGAGGAGGCCCTCTCAACGTGCTCCTCATCGCTCTCCGCGTGGAGAACCTCATCAGGAACCCAGATCCAGTGGATGAAGTAGTTTTCACCGTCGACGTCGAGGGTTATGGTTCCCGGCGTGAGGGTTATCGAGTTGGCCAGGGCGAGCTTGCCGGGGTTCGTCTTCAGGACGGTCTTACAGTGGACTATGCCCGGCCTTATCGGCCTTGCCGGATGGAGAACCCTGTAAGCCACGTCGAGGTTGGCCATGATCATGGCCCACAGGAAGTAGGGTACGTACGCTATCGCGTAGGCGACCCTTCGGGGATGGAGGTTTGCCAGGCCTCTGGTCGTGAAGATCGGATACGTGAAGGCCCCTATCAGCAGGGAAAACACCAATCCCATCGCAAGTTCCTGTGGATCCGTGCTTGCCGTTAGGAACAGCCATATCAAGAACAGGACGATCACTGTGTACAGGTACCTGCTTATTTTGCCCGCTTCTTCCATTTATCAACCCTCCAGAGGTGGTGGAAGTTTAACCGTGAGCTACCGAGGGTTGAAAACAATTGCTTATAAACCTTGCTTGAGGAGAACAAAGGTTTGAAACTTTTGGTTTGATTGGAGGAAGCAAATTTGTCCTTTAATGCATCGGAGGGTTCTTCAGGCTCCATGGTTAAACCAAGGGCTGGAAGAAAAGAACGGGAGCTCAGTATATCGAAATCCTCTTCACTCCCTCAAGTTTGGAGAGCTCGTTGATGAGATCGCCCGGAATCGGTTTCTCCGTGATTATCGTGAGCGTCGCCTCGGGATAGAGCTCTGGATCCTCCGCAACGACCTGGACGATGTTTATCCCCCTGTCCGCTATTTTCTGTGCTATCTTGGCGAGTATCCCCACGGCCCTCGGCTCGGGTTCGATCTCGATGACACCGTAGCCAACGTGCCTGCTAACGTGCTTCATATGGACCGTTGGCTCAAGGTTCGTGTAGATCTCCCTCAAGTCAGGGATCTTGAGTATCATGCTGACGGTCTCCTTGACGACTCTCCTGTCGACGTCGAGGGCCTTGGCTATCTTCGTGTAGGGCACCTCGATGTCACCGGCCTTTATCTTGAGGTCGTCCGAAACCCTGAGGCCATACTTAAGGAGCGTCTTCGCTATGAGCTTCCTCACGGGGTACTCGTCAAAGTAGTGCTCGATCTTTCCCCACATACTCATCACCCATAGTAGTTCATCACTAACCGTTTTGCATCACTGATATTAAAATGTTTCCATGCTCACATGCATCCAGCGGTGACAGTGATGGATTTTTCATCCATCGTTTGCTTTTTAAGTCCCCGTCCCCGAACAAGGGCCATGATAGAGCTCCGCCTGCCGAACTCACGCTTTGAGGATCTCGGTGATAGCGTAAGGCTGATCTGGCGCGAGACCCTCTACGCCGACTTCCCAAAGCGAGAGCTTGAACGGGTCATTCGGAAGAAGTACCGCGTCTCGCCCCAAATAACTGCCAGAGAAGGCGCGCTGATCATAGACACCGACTACGAGAAGGTTGAAGGCTTCATAGCGCTCTACATCCAGAACAACCTCGGAGCCCTGCTGAGGAACCGCTACACGAAGAGAAAGGTCCTCTACATCCATGAAGGGCTTGATGTCCCGCTCCTCGGCTACAACGCCTTTGGCCTAATAGACCGGGGAACGAACCTCATCCAGATAAGGGGCGTGAGCGGCTGTAACCTGAGCTGCATCTTCTGCTCCGTTGATGAGGGGCCGTATTCGCGAACCAGAAAGCTCGACTACGTCGTCGATATCGACTACCTGATGAAGTGGTTCGACGAGGTCGCGAGGATAAAGGGAAAGGGATTGGAGGCCCATCTCGACGGTCAAGGGGAACCTCTTATCTACCCCTTCCGCGTCGAGCTCGTTCAGGCGTTGCGGGAGCACCCGAACGTTTCAGTAATCTCCATGCAGAGCAACGGGACGCTTTTAACTGACAAGCTCGTTGAAGAGCTAGCCGAGGCGGGCCTCGACAGGGTGAACCTGTCAATCCACTCCCTCGACCCTGAAAAGGCGAAGATGCTAATGGGAATGAAGAGCTATGATCTGGAGCACGTTCTGGAGATGGCCGAGGCTCTTGTGAATGCTGGAATAGACGTCCTCATCGCCCCGGTCATAATCTTCGGGATCAACGACGACGAGGCGGAGGCCTTCATAGAGTTCGCCAGAAAAATCGGTGCCGGAAAGCGCTGGCCTGCCCTCGGCTTCCAGAACTACGTCCCCTACAAGTTCGGCAGGAACCCCGTCATAGCCAAGACCGTCCCCTTCAAGGAGTTCTACGCCTGGCTGAGAGGACTGGAGGAGAAAACCGGGATGAGGCCCCTCGTCCTGAAGCCGAGCCACTTCGGCATGGAAAAGCGGGAGTTCATTCCCCTCGCTTTCCGGCCCGGAGAAGTCGTCAAGGCGGAGGTCGTCCTCCCTGGAAGGATTGAAGGTGAAATGCTCGCAAAAGCCAGGAACAGGCTCATCGAGGTCGTTGGAACGAAGGCTCAGGTCGGCGACAGGATAAGGGTGCGGATAGTGAGGACGAGGCACGGGATTTACATCGGAAGGGAAGTCTGAAAAACTTTTTAAAGTAATTTTTTCGACTATTCCCGGTGAGGGCGTATGAAACGCGTAATCCTTGCCATAGGCATCTCAATCCTGATAGTCCTCTCCATCCTCGCCGTGGCAGTCGCCAGTGAATCGACCGTTGTTTCCGAGTTCTCTGGGGAATCCCAGTACGGTGGTTCTCTAATCCTCAACAAATCCGGATGGAGGAGCGCTCCGGAGGATCCGCAAACGGTCTACATTGAAATCGTCGCCCCAAACGTTCGGCTTAAGAAGGCCATTAGAGAGGCCCTCACCAACGTGATCCGCGCCCACAACCTAAAGCCGGTTTACGTCAACGGCTCAATAGAGGACTACGACCTGAAGGGCAGGGTCGTTGTAGTTTACCTGCCCCACGCCTTTTCAAGAGATGACCTCCTCTCCCGTGAGTGCGGCGTTTCGGGAATCCTCTACTACTCCTACCCCGGCGACGCCAAAACTTTCGTCGATATCATGATGAAGCGGAATGTCCCTGAGGAAACAGCGGATACACTCGAAAAGCTCGCCCTTGAGTTGAAGTTTTCGAGCGTTAGGAGGCTTAACAAAGAGCACATTCTCAACCAGACGGTTTCCGTAGCCTACTGGTGGAACCTGAAGGCCAAGGTAGGAAAACTCAAAGACGGGGATCCCTACAAAATGATAGCGGAAGAGATAGCGGCCCAGCTCGATAACTTCCTTAAAAGCTCCTGAATCCGGGGGATACCATGAAGCCGAAAACCCTGATCCTCCTCGGTTTGGTCGTTTCCCTCGTTTTTGCCGCGGTACATGTGACTGTTAACGTCTCCGAGGACTCCAAGGTCGTTTTTAAACACTACGAAAATGTAACGGTCGATGGCAACGTTTCGGTGTTCATACCCGTTGTAACGCTCTCGGCAGGTATGGACGAGGGGACACTCGATGAGTTCTCCCACACCATCCTCAGCGAGGTGAACGGAACGCTAGAATCAAGGGGTCTCAAAGCAGAGTTCCGGGGAGAGGCCCTCAACCTTTACATCCCGGGGGTTCAATTGCCAGAGCCTGAGGGGCCCGTGGTCGTCATCTTCATTCCTTCCTATGGCAGAAAGAGCATGGTTCTCTACGAAGAGTGCCACGCAACCGTCTTACTATACATGAACTCCAACCCCGATCTGGACAGCTACTATTTCAGTATGGCGGGTGACTACTCCTCAAGCGACCACGATCTGGAGCGCTTAGCGGAGGAGCTGTTCAAAAGAGCGCAGATGGGAGAGGTCGGGCCCTACTCCCTGGAGGTGGTTTACTGGAAGGAGCTGAAGGTTAGAACGGCAGGTACCTCCGAGGAGAAATGCTGGAGCGCCCTTGCAGAGAAAATCGGGAAGGAAATTGAAGGGTGGGCAAAAACCCTACACCCTAAGGGATCCTGAGTTCCCGTCCTCGTCTTTCCGTTTTCTTGCTGGAATCCAATCCTCACGCCACCCTCACCATAGAGGTTTAGAGTCCGGCGACCCTGGGCGTTATGAACGCCTCTATGAACGCCGCCACGAGGAGCAGGACGGCGGAGAGGGCGTAGAGCTTCAGCGAGTCGTAAACAACATCAAGGCCCTCCCTTTTCAAAGTTCCCCTGTAAACCAGAATTCCAGCCGCCGCTGCCAGCAGTATCGCGGGAATTTCGAGTATCCCATGGGGGAGCACGGCTAGCATCGCCGTTACCGGACTGATGAGACCCATTGATACGACGACTGCCAAAACGAGGCCGAGGATGAACCCGTTTATCAGAACGATGATCCAGGGCACGATGCCGAAGAATATACCGAGGGCGTACGCGGAGGTTGCGACGGTGAGGTTGTTGACGTATATCGACAGGAAAGCGCCAAAACCCTCCCGATCTCCAACTTTACCGGCTATAGACTTCCCGATATCAACGAAGAGGTTCGTAGCGGTTTTGGGAAAAACGACAGCAACAAGAACGCCCAGAAAGGCGCTCACCACGAACCCGATCGCCAGTCGAATGAGCTGATTTATGACCAGCTCCTTGGCCCTCTCTCCCAGCGAGAGCCTCACCCTCACCCCTCCAGTGCCTTCTTAAGGGCAATCTTGAAGTCCTCGACGTTCACGTAGGGCATCTCAACGTCAAGGCGCATAGCAAAGAACTCGTCAATCAGGTGCTCGAGCTCGTCAAGGCGGTGCCCTTCAAGCTTCTTCTCGAGCTCGTGGACGGTCTCCTCCGGGTGAACGAAGAAGTCCCCCGTAATCTTAACGTGCTCGGCTATCCCGTTCTCCTCGTCGAACTCAATCCTAATGAGACCCTTCTTGGCCTTGTGCTCACCGACGTGGTGCTTCATACCCATCCCCGTTGTAAACTCGCGGGAGAACTTTTTAAAGGTTAGGTAGTAGTGCCGGCGGTGGTGAAGATGGTCTATAAGGAGATACAGGAGAGGGCGAGGCTTTCTCTGAAGAAGGCACTCGACGAGATGCTCACCGAGGCCGGAAAGGAGTGGGACGGCGAGATAACCTTTGATGACACGCCAAGCCTCGAGCTCGGCGACTTCGGAACGGCCATAGCGTTTCAGCTCGCAAGGGTCTTCAGGAAGGCCCCGAAGCTCATAGCGGAGGAGCTCGTCGAGCGCATCGAGAAGCCCGAGGGCATAGTCGAGGTTAAGGCGGTTAACGGCTACATTAACTTCTACGTTGACTACTCCTACTTCGGGCGCGAGCTGGTTGGGGAAATCCTCGGCAAAGGCGAAGCCTACGGTGAGAGCGAAATCGGAAGGGACAAAAAGGTCATCGTCGAGCACACCTCAGTCAATCCGACCAAACCGCTCCACATGGGGCACGCGAGGAACGCGGTTCTCGGCGACACGATGGCGAGGATTATGCGCAGGCTCGGTTACAAGGTTGAAGTCCAGAACTACATCGACGACCTCGGAGTGCAGTTCGCGCAGGTTCTCTGGGGCTACCTCAACATGAAGGAGGAGTTCGAGAGGATTGAGGCAGAGCTGAGGGAGAAGGGCCTGAAGGAGGACTTCATAGACCACGTCATGGGTCTGCTCTACGTCGAGGTCAACAAGCGCATCGAGGAGAACCCAGAGGTGGATAAAGAGGTTCGTGAGCTTATGAAGAAACTCGAAGAGGGAAACAACGAGATAGCCGAAATCGGAAGAAAATTGGCGGAGCGCGTCGTTAAAGCTCAGATGCTCACGACCTACAGAATGGGCATCGCCTACGACCTGCTCAGCTGGGAGAGCGACATAATGCGGAGCGGAATCTTCGAGGAGGCCTACCAACTAATCGAGTCCAACGAGAACTTCTTCTGGGGGAAAGAGGGCAAGTACAAGGGAGCGTTTGTAATGGACCTCAGGAAGCTCTTCCCGGAGATGAAGAACCCCTTCCTCGTTCTCAAAAGGAGCGATGGAACGGCAACCTACACCGGCAAGGACATAGCCTATCACCTCTGGAAGTTCGGCAAGGTAAAGGCTGACATGCTCTACAAGCTCTGGGACAAAACGGAGAGCCATGAGACCTGGACCACCGCCCCTGACGGAGAGAAGATGCCCGGCAGGTTCGGCAGGGGGGACATCGTGATAAACGTCATCGGAGCGGAGCAGAGGCACCCCCAGATGGCGATTAAGTACGCCCTCCAGCTCCTCGGCTTCGAGGAAAGCGCGGAGAACTTCCACCACTTAGCTTACGAGCACGTCGTTAGGCCAGAGGGCAAGTTCTCGGGCAGAAAGGGAACCTGGGTCGGCTTCACCGTTGACGAGGTTCTCAACGAGGCCGTTCAGAGGGCGAGGGAACTGGTTGAGGGGAAGAACCCGAACCTGAGCGAGGAGGAGAAGGATAGGATAGCCGAAGCCGTTGGAGTCGGCGCGGTTCGCTTCAACCTCGTCAAGTACAGCCCTGACAAGGTCATAACCTTCCGCTGGGAGGATGTGCTTAACTTTGAGGGGGAGAGCGCGCCTTACATACAGTACGCCCACGCCCGCTGTGCGTCAATCCTGAGGAAGGCCGGGGAGAGCGGAGTCGAGACCGACTGGAAGGCTCTCCTTGAGAAGGCTGACTTTTCAAAGCTCACCCTCCGCGAAAAGGAGCTCATCAAGCTCCTCGCGAAGTTCCCGGAGGTAATAGAGAGCGCGGGCAGGGACATCAAGCCCCACCTGGTTCCGGCCTACCTCAACGAGCTGGCTTCACTCTTCAACAAGTTCTACATGGACCACCCGGTGCTCAAGGCCGAGGAGGGCGTAAAAGAGGAGCGCCTGCTCCTCGTTTTAGCTGTGAAGCAGGTGCTCAGGAACGGGCTGGAGTTACTCGGCATAGAGGCGCCGGAGAAGATGTGATTAGCCCTTCAATATTTTTTCCACTAGGGGGTCTATTATCCTGTACTCCCCGTTTTCTTTCCTCACCCAGCCCATTTTCTCAAGGTTCTTCAGGAGCGCAGATAGTCTCGCGTTCGTTACCGGCCCGCTTTTTGCTTCCACGTAGTCCTTAACCTCCCTCCAGCGTGAGAGGCCCATTGCTATCGCCCTGAGGATTAGGGAGTACCTTGGAGAGCGCTTTTCGAGTTCAAGGAGCTCTTCCCGTATCATTGCCCGGGCCCTCTCAACGGTTCTCTCCATGGCCCTCTCGAAACTTCCGCTCTTCCAGTAGTTAAACCCAAACTCCACGAGCCAGCCCGGAATGCCGTCGAGCTCATCGACAGCTCTCTTTATTTCTTCTTCCCGAACTCTTAAGCCGACTTCTTCAAATCCTTCCCGCAGGAAAGCCTCTGAGAGTTCCCTCGGAAATGGCTTAACTTCAACTTCTTCGTAGACCCTGCCGAAGAGCGGACTTGAGTAGTCGTCTATACCTATGAAATCGTGGAGGAGGCCGACCTCTGAGCCGGTAAACACGAACCCGAGGTTTGGCAGGGAGTCGTAGGCGTAGGCTATCCCCGCTAAGAGGTCTTTTCCACCCCTCGGTCCGTAGAATCGAAGATACTGGGCCTCATCGAAAGCCAAGACGACCCTCCCGAACTTCTCCCCGAGGCCGTTCAGGAGTTCAAAGACATCTATTATCGTTGTCTCCTTAGGTTTGAGTCTTATCCCGGCCAAATTAACGCTCTCAAGCTTTATCCCGCTCAGAAAACCAAACCTGCCCTTTCCAAGGAGTATCTTTCTAATCTCATCCACAAGAACGGCGGGGCTTATCATCCCTCCACCGGATGCATAGAGTCTCCTCGCGTCGAGGTAAAGGCCGAGACCGTCAAATTCATTAAGAGTCACCCTCAGGAGGGAACTCTTCCCCACCCTCCGGATTCCGATGAGAACCGTTATTGGATACTCCTCAACCCCTTTAATCAGCGAGTTCAGCTCCTTCTCCCTGTCGAAAATCTCCTCCCTCCTGCTCTTCGGCCTCGGGTCAAACAGCATAGGTATCGCCCCCGATACTAAGTATCGGTACCGATACTTAAATGTTGCTGAGACAAACGAGACAAACAACAGCGATATATAATGAAGGTGTAAAAAAGAAGCCCGCAGGTAGCTCAATGAATCTTGTACCTCAGGAACGCTCCAAGCCCGCCGAAAGCCGTATAGAACTGCTGGCCCTCCTCGGTATCGAGGGAGATTATCTCCACGTTCGAGCCGGCTTCCTCCGCCATCTTTATGAGCTCCTCCGCGACGTCCCACTTCTCGAAGGTTATGTTCTGACTACCACACTTCGGGCAGTGGGTCAGCTTCTTCTTGTAGACGTGGAACTCCTGCTCGCTCATCGTTTTCTCCTCGCTCCAGCCACAGTTGTTGCACTTGGCCTTGACGCGGACCTTGTCGTAGCCCTCGCTGATGAGGAGCGTGTCCACGGCGCCGAGTTCGAGGGCGTTTCTAACTTCCTTCTCACCGTAGGTTATCATCCCCGTGTCCTTGACGAGGTGCTTGAAGAAGTCCTGGATAAGCTTCCTCTCCTTGACCGCCTCATGGTCTCTGAGTATATCGCTGGCCTTCTCAACGAGCTCCCTCAGGCCGTACTCGCCGTGGTAGCTTATGTCGACGACACCGATAATCTTCTTCCTCAGCTCGTGGTGGAGGTAATCACCTTCAACGAACTCCTCCTTGGTCGGTCCGGGACCGCCTATGATGATTCCCCTCAGCTCACCTTTCTCAAGGAGCGGGAGGAATGCCTGATTGGCGTGCTCTCCGATGCGCTTCATGAACTCGTGCGTCTCCTGCTCACGAATCCTCTCGTAACGCCTCGCCGACTGACCACCGGCCCTCGTCTTTCCCGGGACGTTCGAGGTGAGCTCGTCTATCACCTCAATCCTCTTGCCCCTGAGGAGGCCTATCGTTGCCTCGTTCTTCTCGACGGTTATGAGGCCGTACGCATCTTTAACGCGGAGCATCTCCTCAAGCGGTTCGGTGACGAAGGTCTGGTCACAGCGGTAGAGGCGGACTTTGAGCGGTTCCGGCGGGACTATAGCCCAGAGCCTTATGTCGCTGACTCCCTCCTGCTCGCTGACGTTACCAACGAACAGGGCAAGGCCGTTCTCCGGAGTTTTGCGGTAGAGCTTGAGGTGTTGCATCGCCCTTTCAAGCGCTCCTAAAACGTTCTTTCGAGTGGACTTGCTCTTGATGTTCTGGGCCGTTCCGTACTCCTCGCGAAGCTGCTGCATGACCTTGTTGATGTCGTAGCCCGCCGGGATGTAGAGGCTCACGAGTTCGGTCGCTCGACCTCGATAGCTCTTGAGTTCCTCAACCTTCTTCTTGAGCTCGTACATTTCCGCTGACTTGTGAGACATGAGCATCACCCCTATTCTCTCGCCGAGGGGCATAGAAAAGGGAAATTTATAAAGGTTTGGAGGTCACTTGGCCGTCGCGACTATCTTGATTATGTCGTTGAACTGAAGCTCGTAGTCCTCCCCGACGCGCCTCTTCGTTCTGGCGTTCACCGCGTAGAGGAAAGTCCTTCCAAGGTCGGTGTGGACCTTATACGCCAAATCCCTCGGCGTCGAGCCCTTCGGGAGCAGGTAGACGTGGGGCAGGACGTTGCCGAACTGGTCGGTGAGCTTGTTCTCGTCCTGAACAGGGTAAACCGGGATGAGATTGAGCAGCTCGAAGACGGCCCGATTTATGACCTCCTGAACGCCGGTCGAGCCGAAGCGGTCGAGGACTTTCTCCTTGATCAGCTGAAGGGCCTTCTCCTGCTTGGGGTTCATCTTCTTGACGATTTTGAAGTCGCTCGAGCCCGGAATGTACTCGATGAAGCCCGCCTTTGCCGCCTTCCTGAGGGTCAGCTCCGCTGCCGCTGAAGTGGGGACGACGATGTAGCCCCTCTTCTTTCCCTCCTCGATGAGCCTCTTGATTTGCTCGTCTGTGGCGGCATCGGCCTTGTTCGCGGCTATTATTATCGGCTTGTTGATTTTTCTCAGCTCGCGGACGAAGGCGAGCAAATCCTCGTCGCTCCACTTGGTGGGGTCGCCCGGAAGGCCCACCTTGTGGATAGCCTCCCAGACGTCCTCCTCGGTTACACCAATTCCGGAGAGGTGGTCGGCTATTGCCTGCTCTAATTTCATGTGCTGGAGTTTAATCCTCTTCGCAAACTTCTCCCAGCCCTTCTTGAGGATTCCGTAAATCCAGTAGTCTATCTCCCTCTCAAGGAACTCGATGTCCTCAACTGGGTCGTGGTAATCCGTCGGCTGACCCTCGGCGTCGGTCTTTCCGGTGGCGTCTATGACGTGGATTAAGGCAGAGGCCATTCTCAGGTCGTCGAGGAACTTGTTGCCCAGACCGCGCCCCTCATGAGCTCCTGGCACGAGACCGGCGACGTCAATCATCTTTATCGGAATCAGGGCCTTCCCATCGCGGTACTCGTAGTTCTGGGGGTTCGGCTTACAGCCGAGCTCTTTGCAGGGGTGCTCCGCTATGGCATAGCTCACGCCGACGTTGGCATCGATGGTGGTGAAGGGGTAGTTCGCTATATCAACGTCAACGAGCGTCGCCGCTGAGAAGAACGTTGACTTTCCGACGTTTGGCTTTCCCACAACGCCTATCTCCATTTCATTCACCTGAGGAATTACCGCGAGAGGGTTTTAAGGGATTGCGGTTCGGCTATAACTTCCTCCGGAACGTCAAAATTTTCCGAAGAACGTTAATTTTATTTAGGTCGTCCCCAAACCTTAGTCCGGCCCAGCTGGCCATGGGCAATAGAGTTAAAAGCACAAACGCCCTTAAAGAGAACTGAACCCCTCAGGGGAGGTGAAGTGTCGTGAAATCCAAGAAGGGATTTAAAGAGATTTGGCGCAGGAAATTACAAGCGCTTCCGCTGATGCTTCTGCTGCTTGGAGGTATTATAGGGTTCGGAGCGAATACCGGATTCGTCAGCGCCTCCGGATCAACGGGCTTCTTCTGGGCCGCCACGTACACGGCCGAGAGGAGCGAAGCACTTTCACTGGCTTACTCTGATTCGGGCCTGGCCTTCATCGGCTGGCTCAACGGGGCCGGTGTTGACCACTCCAGCGCCTGGATAGTCAAGGTCAACGACGATGGAAGCATAGCCTGGCAGAAGGCTGCGAGTGGAAACTACGGCTTCAGTGATATTGAAGCGGCTGGAGATGGGTACATAGCCGTTGGCTGGGCCAACGGAGCCGATATCGCACAGAACGATGCCTGGATCGTTAAGTTCGACAAGGACGGAAACGTGGTGTGGCAGAAGGCCATCGGCGGCGATGGAGACCAGAAGGCGGTCGCGGTTTCTGGAGACGCGTTCGTTGGAACCTACAACGGATTCCCGTGGATAGTCACCTTCGACGAGAACGGAAGCGTTAACTGGGAGGCCGTCCTCAAGGGAGAGGGAAGCTACGGCTTCACCAACGTTCTCAAGGACTACAAGTACTACTACGCCGTTGGCTGGCTCAACGGTGCTCCTCTCGTCGTCAAGTTCAAGGGAGACGGGAGCAGGACCTACTGGCAGAACGTCATCGAGACCAGCGGAAAGGCCGTTGCAATAGTCCCTGCAACAAAGGGAACCATCACCGCCGCCGTAACCGGCGATGGGAGCATGCTCATCAAGTTTGACTACTTCGGAAACCTCAAGTGGGAGAAGCTCTACAAGGGCGTTCAGATAAGGGCCCTCTACAAGGACGGTGACTACATCATTGCCGCGGGCGAGATGGACGGAAAGGCCCTCGTTATGAAGCTCGATGAGGACGGAAACGTCATAAAGGCCGTCACCTACGGCACCGGAGCTTTCAACGGAGTGACCATTGGCGGTAAGGTCTTCCTCGCGGGTGTAATGAACGACAACGCCCTCGCCATGGCCGTTCCCGCGGGCGATCTCACCATACCCGCATGCGGACTCGCCGCCCCGGTCGAGGTAACCGTTGAGGACGCCAACGTTAGCGTAAGCAAAGCCCACCTGATCCTCAGCCCCGTT
Source organism: Thermococcus sp. AM4 (assembly GCF_000151205.2). Classification (NCBI taxonomy): domain Archaea; kingdom Methanobacteriati; phylum Methanobacteriota; class Thermococci; order Thermococcales; family Thermococcaceae; genus Thermococcus; species Thermococcus sp. AM4. The sequence goes on along the minus strand of NC_016051.1, from coordinate 12,352 downwards.
GAGTCAAGCGTCGTTGAAACCAGTGCCGAGTTCGTGAACACCACCGCGGAGTTCAACTCGCTGAAGGCGATAGCGCCTGTTCTCAGCGTTTCAGATCCCGTTGGTGACGACCACGGTCCGGGAACCTACACCTATCCGACCGACCCCGTCTTCAACAAGACCGGACTCTTCGACATAACCGGAATGGACGTTTACGAGACTCCAAACGACTACGTCTTCTACTTCCACTTCAAGAACCTCGGAGGCAACCCGTGGAACGGACCGAACGGCTTCAGCCTGCAGATAATCGAAGCCTACTTCGACTTCAAGGACGGAGGCAACACCTCAGCCATCAAACTGGCCGACAACGGGCCGGGAGCGAACGTGCAGTTCAACAGGCCCTGGGACGTCGCATTCAGGGTAACCGGCTGGACGTCAAAGCTCGTCCTCCCGAACATGAGCACCGTCGATATTGAGGCCAGTGCCGACCTTTCCACCAACACCGTTATCGTCAAGGTCCCGAGGGAGTACCTCAACATAACCCCGGACACCTTCTACGCAGTCCTCGTTGGCAGCCAGGACGGTTACGGCGTTGACGAGTGGCGTGATGTTCAGGTTAACGCTTCCCAGTGGAGGATTGGTGGTGGTGACGCTGACGCTATTATAGCTGGCGTTGCCCCGCGCGTCATGGACCTCCTCGTCCCAAGCTGGTTCCACCCAACCCAGGAGGAGCAGCTGAGCAGTTACGATGCCAAGGACAAGAAGCTTGCCACCGTTGACATGATACCCGTCTCAGAGAACTACGGCTTCCTCACGGTCATTTCAACCCCGAGCGGGGCCGACGTCAGCGTTGACGGCAAGAGCGTCGGAACCACACCCCTCAAGTACTACCTCGTCCCGGCTGGAGAGCACAACGTAACCGTGAGCATGCACAACTACCACGAGTACAAGGAGACCGTTACTGTCAAGCCCAAGGAAGTTACCCTCGTGAACGCCACGCTCAAGGTGCTCACCGGTAAGCTCACCATAACAAGCAAACCCACTAACGCCACGGTGATCATCGACGGTAAAGAGGTCGGCAAGACCCCGCTCGAGAACTACACCCTGCCCGTCGGCCTGCACCAGGTCATAGTCAAGATGCCTGGCTACAAGGACGAGGTCTTCAACGTGTCAATACAGGCCGGAAAGCTGCTGACCTTCCACGTCGAGCTCTCTCCAAAGACGGGAATGATAACCATCAACAGCACCCCCACCGGTGCCGAGGTCTACATCGACGGTCAGAAGGTCGGAACAACCCCGCTCGAGCACTACGTCCTCCCGATCGGTCTCCACCAGGTCATAGTCAAGATGCCTGGCTACAAGGACGAGGTCTTCAACGTGTCAATACAGGAGGGCAAGGAGCTCACCTTCAACGTTGAGCTCTCCCCGCAGACCGGAATGGTGACCATAACCACCGACCCGAGCGGTGCTGAAGTCTACATTGACGGCAAGAAAGTTGGAACCACACCGCTTGAGCAGTACGTCCTGACCGTCGGCAAGCACACTATTGTCATCAAGAAGGACGGCTACAAGGAGGAGACCCACGAGATAACCGTTGAGGCAGGGAAGGAGCTCAAGCTCAACTACAAACTCACCCCGCTCCAGACGACCACAACCACCACAACGACTACCACTACCACGACCACTACCGGTGGTGGCAAGGGCTTCTGCGGTCCGGCCGCCATAGTCGGCCTCGCAATAATCCCGCTCCTCCTCAGGAGGAGAAAGTGAGCCTTTCCCCTCTTTTTGTTTTCCGTCAATTTCAAGACAGGCTTTTTATTGGGAAACGCTGAAACTTTTCTGGTGGTGCCATGCACGAGCTCTACACCGTTCTGGCCGAGTACTACGACGCGATTTACAGGCGAAGGGCCGAGCGGGTTGGTAAGGAGATTGACTTCGTGGAGGAGCTGTTCCGGAAAGAGGCCAAAAGGGAAGTAGAGAAAATCCTCGACCTGGCCTGCGGAACCGGGATTCCTACGCTCGAACTCGCGAGGCACGGTTACGAAGTTATGGGCCTCGACCTCCACGAGGAGATGCTTGGCAGTTGCGAGAAGAAAGGCCGAAAGGGAAGGGCTCAGCATCGAGTTTATCCGGGGAAACGCGCTTGAGCTCGACTTCGAGGAGGAGTTCGACGCGGTAACGACCTTCTTCTCGTCCATCATGTACTTTGACGAGTCCCTCCTCCACAGGTTATTTGAAGCCATAGCTCGTGCCCTAAGGCCCGGGGGAATCTTCATAGCGGACTTCCCGTGCTGGTACTACGGCGGAAGGGACGGTCCAATAGTATGGGATGAGAGAAGGGGCGAAGAAAGGCTGGTCATAACCGACTGGCGTGAGGTGGAGCCGGCTTTCCAGAAGCTCCGATTTAAGAGACTCGTGCAGATAGTGAAGCCCAACGGGAGCATTAAAGCGTTCATGGTGGACGATGAACTCAACATTTACACGCCGAGGGAGATGAGGCTTTTAGCTGAGAGGCACTTCAGGCGGGTTAAAATTTACGGAAACCTTCACGAGCCGAGGCCCAACGACAGAAGGTACTGGCTGGTGGCGGTGAAATGATGCATAGGTCAATATGAAATTATTACTGCGTACTTAGAGTGGTTAGGGAGGTGAGCCGTGTTGTCTTTCTCCTTTATTTTCTTCGGTTTGGAAGAGACTCTCCGTGGGGAAATTTCGGAGGACACACTAACCATCGCTATTAAATACGGAGACAGGACCATACTCCTGGGCCAATGCTTTACCAGGGACGCAGTTAAGGATGTTATTGAAGCAACGGCCTTTGCAGCCGGTTCATGCAGGGGCGTTAAGGAGCTGTATCTAAGAAGTGGACGGTGTGACGTTTTGTTATTCCCCGGTAAGTATTGTCATGACAATAGCATTGTCCTGAAGTTCGGCACTTATGAACCTCTATCCCACGTCCGCTTTAAAATTGTGGACGACCTCCTCAGGCTTGAGATATACTGGGAGGAGGGAAAAGATATTGAAACTGTGGAAATCCCCCGTGGAGAGTTCGTTTCATCTGCCCTGAGCTTCCTTCGTTCTTCCCTTGAGGCGTTTCCGGATGAGGAATTAATGAGGGAGCTTGAAATTGCAGAGGAGCTGGCGAGGAGGGAGGGCCTGCTTCCTGCTGAGGAAAAGTTTGAAATCAAGGTCGAATGGCTTGGAGAGGTTAACTGCAGGAGAGAAAGGCTCCCGCTGGTCTACACCGTTGTGAGCTGTGGAAGGGAAATATTCAGCGGGCTCGTCGAACCCTTAGCTTTTGCCGGAGCCCTGATAAATCTCCTGAAGCTCGCTAAGGGAATAGAAGTCGGATGTGAGGTTGACATGACGCCGTATAATGACATCGTTGAAAGGGCAATGTCGTTAGTTGGCGATGAGAAGGTTTCCGACTACCTCGTGCTCTGGTTTGGGGCAGAGTGGCCGGGAACGGTGTTTGTGTTCAAGAAGGGTAGTGAGCTTGTTTTTGTGAACGTTAAAACGGGCTCCGTCATTGGGGTAAAGAAAGAAGAGGTGGAGAGTGTGGCGGCAAATACAGTTGGGATGATAATAGAGAAGCTAAGGGACGGGAATGGAGAGCTATCCAGCCTCATGGGCAAAGAGGATCTTATCACCATGCTTGCAAAGGAGCTCGATGCTACCTTGCCCGAAAGTGAAAAACCTTTTTAAACCCCTCCCCATTTCAGTGCACGGGTGATGCCTATCGTCCACGGAAAGACGGGAGCGTGGTCTGAAATGGCGCTACACGGCGACGGCTTTAGTGGGCTCGTTGAGCTCAGCGGTTCTTGGGCCTTACCTGAGCCTCTGGCTTAAGTCGGTTGGCCTGAGCTTTTCTGAGATTGGATTAGCTCAGAGCGTTTCAGAGATTGCCCAGCTTCTCACGGACTTCCCGACCGGCGGTCTCGCGGACAGGTACGGCAGGGTCAGGGTCTACTCCCTAGGAAGCTCCCTCTTCGGCCTCGGACTGGTCGTGGTGGGCCTCTCAGGAGGGCTCTGGAGCGTTCTCGCTGGCGCGTCCCTTTCCGGCCTCGGAAGCGCCCTCGTCAGCGGAACGATGGTCCCCTGGCTCTACGATGCCCTTGGAGATAGAAAGCGGGTAAAGGACGTCCTGAGCAGGCTGAAGGCCCTCTCCGGGCCGGTCAGGTTTGTTGGTGGCTTCCTCGGCGGTGCACTCGCTGGATTCGCTCCGAACGCCCCGGTGGTCATCGCGGGGCTTCTCGCGATGGCTTCCGGCGTTATGGCGGTCATCCTTCTGCCAGACAACAGGGGTAAGGCGGAACTCGGCTACTCTGGAATACTGCGCAGGGGCCTGCATGTGGTCCTTGGAGACAGGAGACTGCACCTGCTCCTCCTCTCTTCGTTCCTGCTGAGCTTCACGGGCAGGGCGTTCTTCACGTTCTGGATGCTCCTGCTGAAGGGCCGGGGACTGCCGGACGAAGCCCTTGGACCTCTCTTCGCGACGATGTTGCTCTCGACTTCCCTCGGTGCGTTGCTTGCGAGGAAACTCGAACCGTCCCCGAAAACAGTCGCCCTGACGTCTGCCCTGCTCGGCGTTGAGGTTGCCCTCCTCGGCCTCACCCCCGGCCTCTGGGAGAGCGTGGCTCTCCTCTTCGCGGTAGAGGTTACCCTCGGGGCGAGGGGACCGCTGATGGCAGTCCTCAGGAACGACCTCATTCCCTCGGAAGTCCGCTCGACGGTCAGCTCGACGCTGAGCACCTTAGGAAGCGGGTTCACGGCGATTGCAAACGTCGCGGTAGGCCTGCTCGCCGGAAAGTCCGGACTCGGCACGGCCTACCTCGTGGCCGGCCTGACCGGGGCCCTTTCGGCCCTGCCAATCTGGGGATTAACCTTTTTAAGCGCCCCCTGCGAAGGGTGTAACATCCCGGAAAAACCCGGTGGAAGGTGATAGGATGCTCCCGAAGAACTACGACCCGAACGAGATTGAGCCCAAGTGGCAGAAGTTCTGGCTCGATGAGAAAATCTACAAGTACGAGCTCGACGAGAAGAGGCCGAGCTACGCGATTGACACTCCGCCCCCGTTCACGAGCGGAACGCTCCACCTCGGTCACGTGCTCAGCCACACGTGGATTGACATCATCGCGCGCTATAAGAGAATGACCGGCTACAACGTGCTCTTCCCGCAGGGCTTCGACAACCACGGGCTTCCGACCGAGCTGAAGGTCGAGAAGGAGTTCGGAATAAGCAAGGACCAGCCCGAGAAGTTCCTCCAGAAGTGCGTTGAGTGGACCTGGCAGGCCATCGAGGCCATGCGCAACCAGTTCATCAGGATAGGCTACTCGGCCGACTGGGACCTGGAATACCACACGATGGACGACTGGTACAAGGCAGCCGTCCAGAAGTCCCTCATCGAGTTCTACAAGAAGGGCCTCCTCTACCAGGCCGAGCACCCCGTTTACTGGTGCCCGCGCTGTAGGACGAGCCTTGCCAAGGCTGAGGTCGGCTACGTCGAGGAGGACGGCTTCCTCTACTACATCAAGCTCCCGCTCGCTGACGGTTCCGGTTACGTTCCGATAGCGACGACGAGGCCCGAGCTCATGCCCGCCTGTGTGGCAGTTTTCGTCCATCCCGAGGACGAGCGCTACAAAGACGTCGTCGGCAAGAAGGTTAAACTGCCAATATTCGAGCGCGAGGTGCCGGTCTTGGCTGACGAGGACGTTGACCCGAGCTTTGGAACCGGAGCGGTCTACAACTGTACCTACGGTGACGAGCAGGACGTCGTCTGGCAGAAGCGTTACAACCTGCCTGTCATCATAGCCATCAACGAAGATGGAACGATGAACGAGAACGCCGGGCCTTATGCGGGCCTCAAGACCGAGGAAGCGAGGAAGAAGATTGCGGAAGACCTTGAGAAGATGGGGCTCTTGTACAAGAAGGAGGAGATAAGGCACAGAGTTTTGAGACACACCGAGAGAAGCTCCTGTATGGCCCCGATTGAGCTGTTGCCCAAGAAGCAGTGGTTCATAAAGGTCAAGGACTTCACGGACGAGATAGTCAAGGTCGCAAAGGAAATCAACTGGTATCCCGAGGACATGTTCCTCCGCCTCAAGGACTGGGCCGAGTCAATGGACTGGGACTGGGTCATAAGCAGGCAGAGGGTCTTTGGAACGCCGATTCCCTTCTGGGTCTGCGATAACGGCGAGATAATACTGCCTGACGAGGATAAGCTTCCGGTTGACCCGCGCTTTGATAAGCCTCCGAGGAAGTGCTCCGACGGAAGCGAACCGAAGCCCGTCACCGACGTCCTCGACTGCTGGGTCGACTCAAGCATAACCCCGCTGATAATAAGCAGGTGGCACGACGCGATTAAGGGCAACGAGGAAGCGAAGCGCTGGTTCGAGCACAACTTCCCGACCGCGCTCAGGCCCCAGGGAACCGACATCATAAGGACGTGGGCATTCTACACGATATTCAGGACCTACATGCTCACCGGCCAGAAGCCCTGGCGCGACGTTCTCATCAACGGAATGGTTGCCGGGCCCGACGGCAGGAAGATGAGCAAGAGCTACGGCAACGTCGTTGCCCCAGACGAGGTCATTCCGAAGTACGGCGCCGACGCTCTCCGCCTCTGGACTGCTTTAGCGCCGCCCGGAGAAGACCATCCCTTCAAGTGGGAGACCGTCGATTACAACTACCGCTTCCTGCAGAAGGTCTGGAACATCTACCGCTTCGCCGAGCGCCATTTGGCCGACTTTGACCCGGCCAAAGCGCCCGAGGAGCTCGAACCGCTCGACCGCTGGATTCTCAGCAGGCTCCACAGGCTCATCAAGTTCGCCACCGAGGAGATGGAGCGCTACCGCTTCAACCTGCTCACGCGCGAGCTGATAACCTTCGTCTGGCACGAGGTGGCGGATGACTACATCGAGATGATTAAGTACCGTCTCTACGGCGACGACGAGGAGAGCAAGCTGAAGGCTAAGACGGCGCTCTACGAGCTCCTCTACAACCTGATGCTCCTGATGGCGCCGTTCGTCCCGCACATCACCGAAGAGCTCTACCAGAACCTCTTCCGCGAGCAGATTGGCGCTAAAAGCGTCCACCTCCTCGACTGGCCGAAGTTCAGGGAGGACAGAATTGACGAAGAGGCCGAGAAGCTCGGCGAGCTGGCGAGGGAAATAGTCGGCGCGATAAGGCGCTACAAGAACTCTCACGGCCTCGCCCTCAACGCCAAGCTCAAGCACGTGGCCATCTACGCAACAGACTCCTACGAGAAGCTCAAGACCATCGAGAGGGACATAGCCGGAACGATGAACATCGAGAGGCTTGAGGTCATTAGGGGCGAGCCGGCTTTAGAGGAGCGCATAACCGAGATAAAGCCCAACTTCAGAACCGTTGGGCCGAGATACGGCAAGCTCGTGCCGAAGATTACCGCCTACCTCAAGGAGCACGCCGATGAGGTGGCGAAGGCCCTCAAGGAGACCGGAAAGGTCGAGTTCGAGGTCGATGGAGAAAAGGTCGAGCTCGGCAAGGACGACGTCGTCATCAGAAAGGCGGTGTTCAGCGAAGGAGAAGAGGTCGAGACTGCCGTCGTTGGGGACGCGGTTATAGTGTTCTTCTGAAGTTCTTTTTGATTTCCCAATTTTACTGAAGAATTAATTTTTTAAGAGGGTTGATCCCCATACCTGGGGGGTGGGTATGGGAATCTGCTCCATTTATTTAATCGAAAAGGCGAAAAGGCCTGAGGAATGGCCTTCTCTCTCAGGCAAACTTGAGGGTATGAAGATAAAACCCCTACCAGTGTACGAACGCCACGAAATGAAGAGGGTTTTGATGAATTTGTGTAGAGAATACGATGAAATCATCGTTTTAAGAATAGGTCAGAGCCTCTATGTGATTCCCAACCTCAAGCTGAGTACGCCCGAAGAAAAGAAAAAGACCCTGAAGGATACCACTGTTAAACTGTTAAAAGCAAGAGTTGAGGAGGTTCTAATAACAAGTGAGAAAGGCCTTGAAAACTTCGTCAACGATCTTTTCGAGGGAAAAATAAAGGTCGGCGAACCATGGTGGATTAGAAAAGCCAAGCTCTTTGCAGTCGCGGTTGTATTTTTGGTTATTCTCCTCCACTTTGGAGTCGTCAGTGATGAACCTTCTGCCGGAAGTTCCTACAAAACGCATTTTCTCAGCAAGATCATCGTAATCATGTTGACGCTCATCATTGGAATCAAAAGGGGATACATAAAGTGATCTCAACAATTGTAGCATAACATCGCGGCCTTTTTGAGCAGAATCACGCGGTAGAGCTTCCCCTTTATTATCCTCGCGTTCGAAATCTTGTTGAGGTGGTGAATCCTCTTCCTTTCAAGCGCTATCAGGTCCAGCTCCCTAAGAACTTTAACAAAGTCCTCCCAGCGGATTTTGAGCCACTTCGAGTACTCGTTGAAGAGTTCCTTCTCGACGACGCGGTAGGTCTTTCCGTCCACCATGTAGCGGGTTGCCCTCTTAGGAAGCTCCTTTCTGAGCCTCCAGCGCGCGTGAAGCGGTTCCTGGAACTCGTAAACGGCCTCGTCCATTGACTTTCCTTCCACCATCATCTTGAGAATTATCCCGAGGATTCTGTTTATTCTATCAGGAACGCCTGTGATGTCGCCCCTGAGGACTATCTTCCTCCGCCTAACTCTTATCCCTGTCCTTTCAAGCTCCTCGCCTATTTTCGGCGTCAGCTTTTTATCATGACCAGTATCCACGATTCCGCCGATTACAAAGGCCTTAACGTCGAAGTCTTTTTCGCTTAAAACCTCGTCCGCCCAGGGGTCAAGGAGAACGACCTCATCTATTCCTTTCTCCTTTAAAAACTCGGCAGTCGGACCCTCGTAGGAGGTAATCCTGTCAAGGGGGCCGTGGAACATCTCTCGGAACTCCTCGTTGGCCCACGTCACGGCCAGCTCTCTCCCGGTGAAGTAGTCGCGTAGAAGGCCGTAGCTCTGGTTAATCTGGAGGCAGACCTTGCCCTTCTCCTTTTGAGTGTGCTTATCCCAGAGCTGGAGGTCGATTATGAAGTAGGGCCACTCCGGAAGCTTCGAGCGGAGCTCCTCCGGGGAGAGAACCATCTCGAACTTATCTGCCATGCAGAGGGGGGCGTAGGCGTAGTAAGAGCCCTCAACGCGGTTTCCGTTCAGGTCCCACGCAACTGCCGTCTTCTCCGGAACGCGGAAGATTGCACCCTTGCCGTGGACTATCTCAATCGCAATGTCCTGGAGCTTGTTTTTAGACTTTCGGAAACGCTTCGAGAGGGTTCCGATGCTCTCTATGCCCTTCTCCCTCAGTGCATCCCTGAGAACGTCCGCGAGGGTCTTCATGGCCATCGCTTGAGGCTCGGGTGGAGGTTTAAAAAGGTTTGCCGAGACCTGACGAAAGATTTTTAAACGCTCGCCCTTCCCTAATATCGAGCCCCGGTGGTGTAGCCCGGTCAAACATGCGGGCCTTTCGAGCCCGCGCCCCGGGTTCAAATCCCGGCCGGGGCACCAGAATTCTTCCGTGTGCTGTTCTGTCAGTGGCTTTGCGTTAAAGAAGGCTAACTTCCAAGAAAACCTATCTTAAAGGCCTCAAAGAATGAGATTAATTCTTCTAAAGTTCCAGGGGAGAACCCTCAGGAACTTTCGAAGGGTATGGCGGGCCCGGCGGGATTCGAACCCGCGACCTCCGGCTTAGAAGGCCGGCGCCCTATCCTGCTAGGCTACGGGCCCTCGAACTCATAGAGAGGGATGTCTTTTATAAGCTTTGCCCTCCAGCGGGCGGATCAGGGATCAAAAACCGAGACGAGTCAATCCTTCTCAAACCCGTTTCCGTCGGGATAGCACAGATACCTGTATGGACAGAACCGGCACAGGTAAGAGTACTCCCCCTTGGGAGGTTTACCCCGCTCATAGGCCTTTTTGACGTTATAGAAATGGCGCAGAGTCTCCTTGAAGAGCTTCTCATCGTACGGGATTTCAAACGCCCTGAAGTTGGGCCCCTTGATGACTGGGAAATTGGAGAAGTCAAGCTTGCTTATCACCGTTAAAGGCCTCTCGTGGAGTTTGACGTAGTAGAGGTACCCGTATTCGGCCTCAGCCCATCTGAGGTACACGTTGAGCTGAGCAAGGTGAGACTCGTAGGGAACCCGGGGGAGGCTCGTTTTGCCCTTGATCTCGATTGGAAACTCCCGAAAGGCGTCTATTCTGCCGTGGATTTCAAACCCAAGCTTTCTCGATCTCAAGACGAGGTGCTTTTCCAGCTCAAAGCCGAACCTCTTGTTCAGTATCTCCCCGAGGACACCGTGCGTGTTTACTCCCTGGTTCAGCCTGACCTTTACAAACTCGGGCCACCTCTCGGGATAACCCATCAGCCGGAAGTAAATACGCCTTGGACAGCTCAACGCCTCGCTTGCATAGAACTCAATGAGCTCCCCGTCCATTTCCTTCCCTCCGTCGGGCGGTTCATCGGCCCGCAACCTCCCCGCCCGCTGTCAGCTAATACCGACGTCATCACAGATCAGACTGGGCAAGGGTCGTCATCCAAAATAGGATGGAGGAAGCATTTTAAAACCTTAGCCCCTTAGGTCTGAACCCTTGGTTTGTCGTGTTTTTTCAGAGAGTAGCTGAGCCCGTAGGCCGGCCAGAGACTCGGGGGCTGCTCGTAGTGGTGGAGATTCCTCAGGATCTTCTCGGCGGTTTTTTTGTCGCGCGCCCTTATCCTCAGCTTTCCTTCGGAGAGAACAACCTCGCCGCTGGGGAGCTGAAGGCGGAGCTCTTTTCCATTAACCTCGGGTCTTGCTTTCATGAGAAGCCTGCGGTATTCCTCGTACGCCCTGCTGCTGAGATCCTGCTCAAGAAGGAACTCCTTTTTTCCACCAAACAGTCTCGAAAACCAACTACTGCCTGAGGGGTCTTCATCCATATTCCTCATCGACCTCCGGTCGATACGTTCTCACACTAACTCCGGCCTTTTCCTTTTTAAGGCTTTCTCATCGCTTTTTGACGAAGCGACAGAAAAGCATAATAACCTGCATAGGGGAGTTAAACTCGATGAAGAGGGGGACGCAGGTAATAAAACCAAGGATACGCGAGATACTGGGCAGGGAGCTTCCCGGTGAGCTCATGGATCTCCTGCCAAAGCACTGGGTCAGGATAGGGGACGTTCTCATCCTTCCCCTCAGGACGGAGCTTGAACCCTACAAGCACAGAATAGCCGAAGTCTACGCCGAGGTACTTGGGGTTAAAACCGTTCTCAGGAAAGGGCGGATTTCGGGGGAGTTCCGGGAGACGAACTACGAAATTCTCTACGGAAGCGATACGATAACCGTTCACGTGGAAAACGGCGTTAAATACAAGCTCGACGTGGCGAGGATAATGTTCTCGCCGGCGAACGTTAAAGAACGCGTTAGGATGGCAAAGGTCGCTCGACCTGGTGAGATGGTCGTGGACATGTTCGCCGGGATTGGACATTTGAGTCTTCCCATGGCCGTTCATGGGGGTGCGAGGGTTATTGCGATCGAGAAAAGTCCCTACACGTTCAAATTCCTCGTGGAGAACATAGAGCTCAACGGCGTTTGGGATCGGATGACGGCATACAACATCGACAACAGGGATTTTCCCGGCGAGAACGTTGCGGATAGGGTGATCATGGGCTACGTTGTAAGAACTCACGAGTTCATTCCCAAAGCTCTGAGCATAGCCAAGAGCGGGGCGGTAATTCACTACCACAACACGGTCCCAGAGAGGCTAATGCCGGAGGAGCCGTTTAAGACATTCAGGGAGATCGCCCGAGAATACGGGGTTGAGGTCGAAAAGCTGAACGAGCTGATCATCAAACGCTACGCTCCGGGAGTGTGGCACGTCGTAGTGGACGTCAGGGTCTTCAAATGATGGGGCAAAGCTTATAAAAGCTCCTGGAATATCAGTCGCGGGTGGGCCGGTAGCTCAGCCTGGTTAGAGCGCGGGGCTTTTAACCCCGTGGCCGCGGGTTCAAATCCCGCCCGGCCCGCCATACGAAAGACAAGGGGGGCTCCGCCCCCTTATCTCTCTGTACTCTCAAACCCCCGGAGTGGGGCTTCGCCCCACGTTAAGAAACTTTGCCAAGCAAAGTTTCATCAAAGTTGGCATGCCTTTTGAATAGTTTGTTCTCAGGGGGTTTACTTCCAAACCTGCCAGTTTTGAATGTGTTTTCCTCCCGTTAGCGCCCTCCGGGCGCTGTTTAAAACTAAAAACTTCCCTCCACACGCTATCATGAGAGTAAACCTGAATCCATTCGACTTTTTAATAACGCATGCAACTTTCCCTCTGCCCTTCTGGACAGTTAAACTATTTTGGTCAAGCTTTGCGCAAGCAAAGGTTGCCGGGGG